>NZ_KK211338.1:124338-198634 GCF_000621745.1 Clostridium beijerinckii HUN142
ACAGAAATCTTAGTAGATGAAAATGGATGGGTTAAAGGAATGAAATGTGTAAGAATGGAACTTGGAGAACCAGATGCATCTGGAAGAAGAAGTCCAGTTGAAGTTCCAGGTTCAGAATTTATTATGGATGTAGATACTGTAATAATGTCACTTGGAACATCACCAAATCCATTAATTTCATCAACAACTCAAGGATTAGAAATTAATAAGAGAAGATGTATCGTAGCTGAAGACGAAACAGGTCTCACTACTAAAGAAGCAGTTTATGCTGGTGGAGATGCAGTTACAGGAGCAGCAACAGTAATACTTGCTATGGGTGCTGGTAAGAAGGCAGCAAAGGCAATAGATGAGTATTTACAAAGTAAATAAGATTTTTGTTAAGTTTTGGTAAATAATAATATATGTATTTAAGCTAATATTTTAGATAAAAATTAGAGGATATTTGTTCTAAGGGCTAAAAATAAAAGCCATTTTTACAAATATCCTTTTTTTTATTTAATATAAATTAAATTGTTTTATAGTGAATGGATATGATGGAAAATGAATGAAAATGAAATTTTCTTTTGACAAAATCAATGTCAAATAGTAAAATGGTTTTATGTTTGTGCATGTACATATTGTTTGAGATTATATATGGAAATCATGGAATAAAAAGTAATACATAATTATTACATTTTATGTTTATTCAGTTTAGATGTAGCAATAAATTATAATAAAAAAGGAAGAAATAATATGAATAAAGCAATGGACTTATTAAAAAGGATTATTTTATTTTTTGTTGGAATGAGTATAATTCAGTTTGGTGTGGCATTATTTTTGAAAACTAATATTGGTTCTGATCCGTTTACTGTATTTACGCAAGGTTTAGCGTTTGCATTAAATAAGACGGGATTAAGAAATTTTTCTGTAGTTAAAATGATAAGTGGAACAGAACAGGTAACACCAGGAGTAGCTAATATGATTATATTAATTGTATTATTTGCTATTATACTTTTAGTTGAGAGAACGCGTATAAAAATAGGAACTTTAATTTGTGTTGTAGGAGTAGGACCAATTATAGATCTTGGAGTAAAGGTTGTTTCCTATTTTCCAGTTGAATCTTACAACTATTTTATAAAAGCTTTGTTAGTTATATTTGGATGCTTAATAATTGCAATAGGATTTGCAGTTTTATCGGCAACAAATGTAGGGGTTGCTCCAAATGATATTGTTCCATTTATAATACAAGATAAGACTAAGGTGCAATACCGTTGGATTAGAATAACACTAGATGCTGGATTTTTAATAATAGGGTTTATATTAGGAGGAAAAGTTGGTATTGGTACTGTGATAGCAATGATAACGACTGGACCATTTATACAATTCTGCCTTCCTTATGGAGAAAAGTTTGTAAACTTACTAGTAAATGAAAAAGATGCGGATGTAGAAGACAGTGTTACAGCTACTGTATAGTTAATTTACAAAAATAAGAGTAAAGCTATAAATACTATTTATTGATTAGGTTAGTTTAAAAGAATAGAAATATAATTAAAAACAGGGTTTGCTAAGCAAATCCTGTTTTTAATTATATATTAATCAAGTTGAAGAATAGGCATAACGTAACTGTGAATTACGGTTATTGAGATATAGAATAGTTGTAGTTAGCCGAATTATTGCTATCCCAAGTTCCTGAATTATTTTTAAATGCCATGTTTAAAACATAAGCTCCCGATGGAATAGTAATAGTTGCAGCCCATCTTCCATCAGATTGTTTAGTCATTGTAATATCAGTTGGATTGGTAAAATCGTTATATCCCCAATGTAAAATTACTGAAGTTGAATTTGTTGCTAGGTTTCCATTATAGTATACAGTGGTTGTTTTACTAGCTGTTGGTGCTGGATTCACTTGTACTGGCACAGATGATGAACATACTTGTAAGTGCCAATCTTTGCTAGAGTTATTATCCCAGTTAGATCCGTTAGTAAAATCAAAATCTAATTTTGTAGCTGACGATGGAAGCGTAATAGTTGCTGCCCAGAACCCATCTGAACCCTTAGTCATTGTGATATCTGATGGGTTTAAAAAACCATTATATCCCCAGTGGAGTTTAACTGAATTAGAATTTGCTAAAGAACCATTATAGTATAAAGTAAAACTACTACCTTGTAGTAAAGTACTGCTATCATAATCTACTTTATAGCCTGAATGAGGGGAATAAGTAGAAGGCACAGGAGGTGGAGTTGGTATTGATCCATCGTTGTAAAGAACAATTACCGAATTAGCAGGAATGTTTCCAGAAATTGTTCCGTTTAAAACTGTTAAAGTACAATTAGCACTACCTTTATTAGTATAAGTACCATTTGCTAGATTAGTAGGAGAGTTAATAGAAGTGCTTCCACCATCATTTACTATTACAGTCCCAGCAGTTCCTCTATCTATTAACATGGTTGTATTATTGTTTGTCCATCTTAGGTATTCATTTTGACTAACCATTGCATTATGGAATTTATTGATTGCTATTATATCAGGATCCTTCCAAAGGGCATCACCTTCAGCTCCAATATTACCAGTAGGTCTATCAAAGAATAAAGGTGTAGCGTTTGCACGAGCGGCAGATATAGCCCAACCAAGTTTTCTTTGATTATCTGTTAAGTTCTTACTTGATCCGTCTTCATAAGTGTCGTGAGTTTCAATAAAATCTACTGCTTTAGATGAATCAACACCACCTAAAGTATTACCAAGCGAGCTTAAATTTGTTGAAGTAACTGCACTTCTTACTGCTCCGCCATAATTACTTGCAGTAACATTCATGAATGATTCGTAAGAGGCAATATTATCTACTGTACCGTCTTGTAGGATTTCTCCATAAATAAATAAATTAGATTTATTGTGTAGATTTCCTAAAACATTACTCCAGTAGTTTCCGGCCCAAGATTGATTAGAATCTAGTCCGATATTAGTCTCGATATGTTTAGCGGCATCAAAACGGAATCCATCAGCCCCAGCATCTATGCATTGATTTAAAAATGTGATAGCCTTGTTTTGAACAGTTGCGCTTTGAGTATTTAAGTCTGGCATACCTATACCTTTTTGCGTCACATCACATCTGCTAGTCCAATTACTACATTGCCCTTGGTTATGATATAAATTAGGGTCTTTGAAGCCAGGATCTACACTGGAATCCAGTTGATCCTTATTTCCGTTATTAGCCATATGATTCATTACTACATCTACAACAATTGAAATTCCATACTTATCAGCTTCAGAGCAAAGAGCTTTGAAATCATCGTAACTTCCCAGCTGAGCATTACCTATAGATTGATTAGTTGGCTGGTATAATAGCCACCATTGACTTGGATCTTTGCTTGTACTTTTTGTCCCTTGTACAGGAGATACTTGGATAGATTTGTATCCAGCAGCAGCTATATTTGGAAGTTCGCTTTTTATAGTTGTAAAAGACCAGTCAAAGGCATGAAGAATAGCTCCATCTTTAGTATTAGATGGGAGGCTAGTACTACTAGCGGCATAAGCTGTAGTTAAAATTTCGTTTGTTCCAAAGCCTGGTATTGAAATTGGAAGTAAGTTTAAACTCAAAAATAAACCTGAAGCAATTAATCTTGATATTAATTTTTTTCTCATTGATACACACTCCTTACCGTAACGCAACCGATTGCAAAAAATACTGAAATCTTGTAGTGATTTGTTTGTACATGTAAAGTAGTAATTATTCCCCCTTTCTATGGAGTATTAGTCACAAATTAAATAATGTGTAACTAAAGTTTTTATTTCGCTCATACTGCAATCGGTTGCACTAAACTTAAAAAAATTTTGTCTTTGAAGATATAAAATTGCATAAATTTTTACATTAATTAAAAAGAGATTATTTTGGTAATTATATGCAATTTATGTAAACATTATACCATATATGTTATAAAATTCAATAGAATAATTTAATTATAAAAAATGATTCAATATATCGGTTCTAGTATTATATTCGGATTTTTATATATGATTGTTATTTAAGTTTATTATTTAAATTTAATTAATTGTATATTAACAATTTAAATGTAGTAATTTGATCACAAGACATTAGAGTAAGAAATGTAGTAATTATATAGCGAATATTGAAATATATTTTGAAATGGTGTAAAATTATTACAAATAATGAAATAAGTCGATAAAAAATGACTAGAGTTTATAATGGAAAATAACTATGTATCTATAATCGCAGGATTATTTTATTTAAATTAATTTCTGTACGAAAAATTGGGGATATATTATTAAAAAAAGGAAGTGTTATAATGAAAATTCTTGTTAATTTAAGTGTTAAGAAGAAACTTGTTTCAGTGTTCTTTGTGATTTGTATTCTTATAGCCGCAATAGGAACAGAAGGGATTTTAAGTTCTGCAAAAATAAATGATAATGCAGAGGTCTTGTATAGAAATAATTTAACATCAATTAAAGACTTAGGGGAAATAAAGGGAAATATCAATGATATGAGAGCTACATATAATAGATTAGTTTTCGAAAGAGATAGAACAAAATTAGATGATTATTTAAAGGTTATAAATGATTTGGATACAAAAAATGATAAAAGTATGAAAGACTACGAAAATTTAATTGTTTTGTCAGAAGAAAAGCAAACTTATAATAATTTAAAAAATGACTTGTCAAAATATATAGAAGTAAGAAATAAAGCAATTGAATTTGCGAAAACTGGGAATTATGATGAAGCAGTTAAAATTAGCAATTCCGATTTAACCACAATTAAAAATTCTTTACTTGAAAATATTCAAAAAAGTATTGATGCAAATGCAAAATCTGCGGAGCAAGCTAATTTAAATAGCATAGCTCAATTTAAGAGTGTAAGATATACGATATTGATTTTTACAACGGTAGCATTCTTAATCATTCTTTTTATGGCATATATGTTAAGTAAAAATATATTGAATCCATTGAGAGAGATAAAGGATTTTGCGAAAAGGTTATCAATATATAATTTTGCAACTGCAATTACAATTACAAGGGGAGATGAGTTTGGACAAACTGGCGTGGCTTTAAACACTGCACAAGAAAATGTAAGTAGCTTAGTTAAAGTAATTATGGAGAACTCGCAGGATTTAAGTGCAAGCTCAGAAGAACTTTCAGCAACCGTTGAAGAAATATCTTCAAAGGCCAACACCATAGATCAAGCAGTAGATAATATTGCTTCTGCAATGCAAGAATCTAGCGCGACTACTGAGGAAATAAGTGCATCTATTGAAGAAGTAGATTCAAGCGTTAATGTACTTTCTTCTAAAGCTATGGAAGGAAGCAATAATGCAAGTCAGTCTAAGAAAAAATCTATGGAAGTTAAAAATAATAGTCAAAAAGCTATTAATGAAACTAGGAAATTATACATTGAAAAGCAAGAAAAAATGCAAAAAGCTATAGAAGATGGAAAAGTAGTAGAGAGTATAAAAGTTATGGCAGAAACAATCGGAGGAATAGCAGAACAAACAAATTTACTTGCATTAAATGCTGCAATTGAAGCTGCAAGGGCTGGAGAGCAAGGAAAGGGATTTGCTGTAGTAGCAGAAGAGGTAAGAAAACTTGCAGAACAATCATCTGATGCAGTAATAAATATTCAAGATACAATTAATAAAGTTCAGTTAGCATTTAATAGTAGCATAAACACAGGCAGTGATATATTAGAGTTTATAAGCAAAAATGTAGAAGAACAATTTAATGATTATAGTGAGGTAGGGAACAAGTATTATAATGATTCAAACTTTGTAAGTAACATGTCAGAAGAAATTGCTGCTATGTCAGAAGAAATAACAGCTACAGTTGGACAAGTTAGTGAAGCAATTCAAAATATGGCTGAGACATCGCAAAAATCAAGTGAAGGAGCTGAAATGATAAAAGATAGTATGAATGAAACAACAAAAGCTATTGAACAAGTAGCATTAACTGCTCAAAGTCAAGCAGAGCTTGCTCAAAAACTTAATGAAATGGTACAAAAATTTAAGATATAGTAATACTTATTGACTTTAAGAAGAGATAGACTTTGGGAGTTAAATGAAAAATACAAACTAATGATATGATTAGTTATAAAATAAAACTAGGACAATAGAAGGTGAATCATATAAAACATAGAGTGATGTTGAAAATACATTATCACTTTATGTTTTTTTTGATTAAGAGAAGTTCATAGAAAAATATATTGTAAAAATTATTTTTTGAATATGTTATATTTCATACAATATAGCATATTAAAAAAAACAATGGATATGATGTAATATGTTGAAAGCGGATGAAATAAGTGTAATAATGTAATGGGGATATTTTATCTTTAATTGGTTAATTGGAAAAATTAGTTGATATTAATGAAAAATGATAAGATAAGTAGGATTTTGAGTTAATTATGAAAAAATATTTTAACTATGTCAAAGAGGGGGAGTTAATATGTCAGTAACAAAAGGATCAGTGATATTTCATGGACTAGATGATCTTGATAAGAAGGTGAATGATATTATTGAGGTTTTGGATTTAAAAAAACAATCTTTTGAAGTGAAACTTATAATATTTGAAGCTGTTAATAATGCGTATATTCATGGAAATAATAGTGATAGCAGCAAACCAATTTATGTTGATTGGGAATTGAAAGATAATTTACTAAGTGTTATAGTAAAAGATTGTGGGCAAGGGTTTGAGAATATAAATTTGCATAAGAAAATAGACGAAGAGAATATATTAGACGAATCAGGTAGAGGCTTGTATATTATAAGTTGCTATACTGATGAACTAATATTAGAAGGAAGTTCTATAATTATGCGCAAGAGTCTTTTATGTGACATATAGATTGATATATATAATTGGTAATTAGTACCTAATGAATATTGTACATGCTAGGGAGGCAGCTCGATGAAAATTTCTTTAAAGATAAAACTTATGATCACTTTTTTTATACTCATATCCTTACCAATGGGATTACTTGGGTATATTTCGTATAGAATGTCTAGCACATCTATACAAACGGCTGTTCAACAACAATTAAAGGAACAGACTTACAATACATCTAATTTAATAAATAAAACGATAGATTCAACGAAACATTCTTTGGAAGTTGCAAGTTTGAATGGCGATATTATAAAAGCAGTTGAAAATTCAAATACAAGCAATCTAGATACAGCATCTGAATATATAAGAGAGGTCCAAGAGAAAAATAAAGATTTTATGGAAGTATTAATTATTACAGATGCTTATGGTAAGGTAATTGTAAACACTCAGTCAAAAGAGAATGATATAGATTTAAGTGATAGAGATTATATGAAGCAAGTGCTTAGTAGCGGTAAGGAAGTTGTTAGTGAAGTATTAACGTCTAGATTTACTGGAAATCCAGCTATTTTTATAGCTTATCCGTTGAAGGAAAATGGCAAATTGATTGGTACACTTGTAGGAAGTATAAAGTTTGATAGTATATCAAGTTATGCATCTCAAATAAAAGTTGGTAAAAGTGGATATGCATATATGATTGATAAAAATGGGTTAATTGTTTATCATCCAGATTCAAGTAAGATTTTAAAAGAAAATGCAAGTGATAATGCAGGAGAAGATTTAAAAGTCTTAATTCAGGAAATGAAAGAAGGAAAATCTTCAGAAGGATTCTATACATATGGGAATATATATAAATATGTTGTATTCCAACCTGTTGGTAACTGGGTGATTGCAGTTACAGCGCAATATGACGAATATATGTCAGCGGCTTTAAGTATAAGGAACTATACAATAATTATTTCTTTAATATCAATCATTATAGCAATGATATGTGCTTATACATATTCAACAATAGGAATAATTAATCCAATTAAGAAACTAGAGAGATTAATGAGATCAGCAGGTGAAGGAGATCTAACTGTTAAGATTGATATACAAAGCAAAGATGAAATTGAGGAACTTGGAAAATCATTCAATGAAATGATAAAGCATCAAGATCAAATAGTGAGAAATGTAACTAACGCAGCAGAACAGTTGAATGCAGCATCAGAAGAAATGGCAGCTTCTTCAGAAGAAATAAGTGCTGCAACTGAAGAAATAAGTGCTACAGTTAATCAAGTGGCGCAAGATGCAGAAAAACAAAATGAGTCTATAGTTGATGTTTCAAAAGTTTTAGTTCAGCTTTCAAGTCTTGTTCAATTAGCTCAAAGTAGAGCTAAAGCTACAAGTTCAAATGCAGCTAATACAATGTCAGCAGCTGATCTTGGAAGAGAAAAAGTTGAGGAAACTGTAAAGGCAATGGATATTATAAGTAAAGGCAGTGAAGAAACTTCGCAGGCATTAGAATCTTTAAGTGGATTATCGAGTAAAGTAGATGGTATTATAAACATAATAAATTCTATTGCAGAGCAGACTAATCTTTTAGCATTGAATGCAGCTATAGAGGCTGCTAGAGCAGGGGAGCATGGAAAGGGATTTAGTGTAGTTGCAGATGAGGTACGTAAATTATCTGAAGAATCAAATGATAGGGCAAGAGAGATTGCTGTACTAGTTAGTGAAATGGTAAAGCAAACACAGAATGCGGTAATAGCAATGGAAAGATCCAAGTCAGAAGTAAACAATGGAGTAAAAATAGTATCAGAAACAGATAAAGCATTTGTAGATATAATTAATGCAATAGAAAATATAGTTAAACATGTCACTGAGATACTTGACATTACTGGTGATGAAGTAGCATCGTCTGATAAGGTAATTGGGCTTATAAATGATATAGCAACAGTAACAGAAAGCAATGCGTCAAATAGTGAAAATGTATCTTCGGCAGCAGAAGAACAAGCTAGTGCAATTAATAATTTAACAGCTACAGCAGAGGAAACAAGCGCTATGGCAGAAGAATTAACTAAACTTGTAGAAAGATTTAAAATATGAGGTGATAATTGATGGAAATAAGTATACCAAAAGACTTTGTTGTTGATGAAGTCGCAAATTTTAGAGTAAAAGTAAATAAATTAATAGATGAAGGACAAAAGAATTTTATATTCAATTTTAATGATTGTAATTTTATAGATAGTACAGGACTTGGTGCATTAGTAGCTGTTTATAAAAAATGCGCTGAAAAGAATGGAAGTATAAAATTAAAAGGACTAAAGCCAGAAGTTGAGAAGTTATTTAAATTAACAAGGTTAGATAAGGTATTTGAAATTTGTCCATAAAGATATCTGAAGTTTTTATGAAGTAAAATTCAGATAGAAAGGACTTTCGATTATATGCGTGAGGGTAAAGAAAGTATAAAAACATTAGATGAAAGATTAGAATTAAGTCAAAGTAATTACAAAGAAATTTGGGACAAGGTAAATGAGTTAGTGTTTGTAATTGAGATTAGCAAGGGATTTGTTCCAAAGAATTTTATAGATTTTAATAATAAAGTTTGTAGTAAATTGGGTTATTCTAGAGAGGAACTTATTAAAATTTTACCTTCAAATGTTTTAAATTTAACTAATATAGAAGATAAGATTAGTATATTTGAAAATTTAAGTAATAAGAGAGTATGCGATAAAATAGAGCTTACATTAAAATCAAAGGATGAAAAACGTATTTACGCTAAATCTAATATATCTCTATTTAGTCATGAAGAAAAAGATTTTGTTTTAGTAATTGCAACTGATATTACTGAATACAAAATATTAGAAGAAGAGCTTAAAGGCATATTGAATGGAATACCTGATGTAATAAAAGTATACAATACAGATTATACTATATCTTTTTTTAATGAAGCAGGATATGAGTTTTATAATAAAACCTCAGAAGAAATAAAGGGGAAAGTGTGTTATGAGATACTATCTAGAAAAGAAAAATGTTTAGATTGCTCATTTGAAGAAGTAGTGGCGACTAAGAAAATGCTATCTCGTGAAAGGTATATTCCAGAATTAAATAAATTTATGGATGTATGTTATAATCCTGTATTAGGCAGAGATGGGGAATTATTATTTATTGTTGAGAGGCTTAGAGATATAACTGAGAAAAAAATGCTTGATAACATAACTAAAGATAGCAGGGAACGATATAAACAAATAATTGATAATTCGCCTGATGCTGTAATTATTATAGTAGATAATAAAATTGTTTTAGCTAATAATGAAGCATGTAATTTGTTTGCAACGCTTTATAATGATTTGATTGGGAGTAATGTATATAGACACTTTCAAGACAAATATAAAAAGGCTTTGCATAAAGTATTTAGAAATATAATATCTGAACGAAAAATGAAAGAAATTTATGATTATGACTTCTACGTTCCAAATAATAAATTAATAAATGTTCAAATTTCATATAGCTACATATTATACGAAGGTAATCAAGCCATATTGGCAGCAATACGAGATGTTACTGAAATGAAGCGAGATATAAAGAAAGCTGCTGAGTTACAAAGGAGTACGCTTCAAAAAGAATTTCCTGCTCAAAAATTTATTGATACTGTGAGTGTTTATATGCCAGCCCATACAATTAGTGGGGATTTCTATAGAATTTATGAAATAAACGGAGACTTTATTATTGGAATGATAATTGATGTTAGAGGTAAGGGAATATCGGCAGCTCTAAATATTTCTGCATTTGATATTTTGTGTTTTCAAGAAGTTAATAAGGGTCATCATGATCCAATGGAGATAGTAAAAAATTTAAATAAGAAGTTAGTAAAATATTACGAAGAAAATTATGTTGCTGTATGTTGTTTTAGCATGGATTTTAATAGTAATGAGCTTAAAGTAGTTGGAGCCGGAATTAATCAATTTCTTTTTCAAAAAAAAGGAGAAAGTTTAGAAGAGAAGATTGTAGAAGGATCTTTCCTAGGTATGTTTGATAATAGTGAATTCTGTGAGCAAACGATCTTTTTTGAATCAGGAGATAAAATTTTCTTTTTTACTGATGGATTAGATTTTATTCTAGAAGAGGATAAAGTTATACAAGAATATATGAGAGATGCAAGCATATTTGAATTTAAGAATTACTTAGATGATTTCTTAAGTGATAGTATTTTAGAGAGTGGAAAACTAAAAGATGATTGTACAATGGTTGCAATAGAAATAAAGTAAATTAAGATTTATTGATTTATATCAAAGGGTAAAATTTATAATAAATATTATCCTTTGATTATTAATTTAAAACTTAAAATTTGTAAAACTTTTCAATAAAAGTATTTAATGATTTTAAGCTATAATACAGGATTTATTGATTGTTGATTCTAACTAAGTAACAATGTACCAGTTGACACTTAGCATCTATTAAGTTAGAATAGGTTATACAAGATGAACATTTCTTTGAAAACAAAATATGTTATTAAACCATCTTTAACTTGGGGGCGTTTTGGCTTCGACGGGGGTAAGAAGGGTTTGTTAAGCGAGTCGAGGGACGCATGGAGCCTCGTTAAAAAAGTATGCACTAAATGTAAACGCAGAAGACAATTTTGCATTAGCAGCTTAGTTTAATAGCTGTTCATCAGCCCAGGCTGCCTACGGCTTGGATCACTGGTGTCATTGAAGTAGGAAACGAAGCCTAGCAAAGCTTTGAGCTAGAGGGGTATTTATGAAGCTACTGAGAAGTATAGCCTGTCTAAGGGCGATACTTTGAGGGAATTTTAAAACTTAGACTGCACTCGGAGAAAGACAAATCAATCTACTTTCGGACACGGGTTCGACACCCGTCGCCTCCACCATGAAACCCACGAAAATCTAATTTTTGGATTTTCGTGGGTTTATTTTAGTTTATATATGTTTGAGCAAGGTTTTTCGCGTACAACCACGATAAGAGGAACAGTTATTATTAAAGTAGAAATGTGAACACATTATTTAATTAGTAAAATCGAATAGTTTATTGCCTAGCAAGTTGAGAGGTAAACGTTGAACTATTTTAGCAAATAGGAATATTATAAAGCGTAAAAAGTGCAGATGTTACTTTTGTAAAAAATGTTTTTTTGAACAATATATTGAAATTATCATCAAAGTGTCTTTTAATTTGCTTAAAAATAGTCTGGTGTTCGTGTTGTGAGCAAATTTAAGGTTAGTTAGGTGTTATCAATCTATATAATATAAAAATTTTAGAAATTTATAATGTTAATAAAACAGATTAAAAAGTTGGACTGTATTTACCTATATGTTATAATTTGTATTGTAGATTAGAAATTAATGGATATATATGAATTATTTGGTTATATCAAAACTATGTTAGAAGTAGCAATAGATCAGATAAACTAAATTGTTGGTAATTATAGTTATTTACTCAGCATATATAATATGGATGATCTAATATTGGTAGAAGTATGCAATTAGAATCGTAAACGTTTATCTGAGGTGGAGGTATTTTTATGTATGATGTAATAATAATTGGCGCTGGGGTAATTGGATCAAATATTGCTAGAGAACTTTCTAAGTACAAGATTAATGTTTGTATACTTGAAAAAGAAGACGATGTAAGTTGTGGTTCATCTAAAGCAAATAGTGGTATAGTACACGGTGGTTATTCAGATGAGCCAGGTACTTTAAAAGCTGAACTTTGTGTAAAGGGAAATAAAATGTTTAAACAGCTTGAAGAAGAATTGAATTTTGGCTATAGGGAAACAGGATCTTTAGTGCTTGCTTTTTCAGAGGAAGAAAAAGAAAATTTAGAAGTTCTTTATAGAAATGGAATTGCTAATGGTGTTGGTGGTATGGAAATAATTGATGGCGATGAAGTAAGAAAAATGGAGCCATATTTAAGTAAAGAGATAAAATGGGCTTTATATTGCAAAGATTCAGGAGTATGCTCACCTTATGAATTTACTATAGCACTTACTGAAAATGCATTAGAAAATGGGGTTAAGTTAGAGCTTAATAATCAGGTTACAGATATAAAACTGTCAGAGAGTAATTTTAAGGTAATTACTAATCGAGGTGAATTTGAAACTAAATATATTATAAATGCATCAGGTGCCTATAGTGATAAGGTTTCAAAGATGATAGGTGTGAATGATTTTGATATTATACCAAGGAAAGGCGAATACATAATATTTAACAAAGATCAATCTTACTTGGTGAATAAAGTAATATTCCAAGTGCCAACAAAGAATGGGAAGGGAATATTAGTAACGACTACTTATCATGGAAATCTTTTAATAGGACCAGATGCACAGCAGGTTACGGATAGAGATGATGTATCTACAGATGAAGAGTCACTAAGAGCTATTATAGAAGCAGCTAGGAAATCCGTAGATGGTTTTGATATGAAAAAAGCATTAACCTCTTTTGCTGGAGTTAGACCTACGAATACAAAAAAAGATTTTATAGTAGAAGAGACAGGCGTAAAAGGATTTTTAAATGTAACAGGCGATTCACCAGGATTAACTTCTTCACCAGCTATTGCTAAAAAGGTGGTAACAATATTAAAAGATTCAGGGTTGACATTAGAAGAAAAGGAAGATTTTAAATCATATAGAAAACCTATCATAGCTAAAAAAGATGAAAATTTCAAAGGTGATATTAATTCAGAAGATCCTAACAAACATATGATATGCAGATGCGAAAAAGTAACAGAAACTGAGATTGTAGATGCGTTAAATAGAGGGATTGAAGTAAGATCCTTAGATGCAATAAAAAGACGGACAAGAGCTGGAATGGGAATGTGTCAAGGTGCGTTTTGTGGACCTAGAGTTAGAGATTTAGTTGCAAAAACTTTAGGGATAAACGAAAATGAGGTTAAACAAAGAGGAGATAAATCGTCTGAGCTTCATAATAGAGTAAAGGGATTAAAAGATTTGATGGAAGATATTTAATTAAAGAAGTAATGATGGAGTAAAAATATATTCAATCAAGTAGAATCAGTTTAACATAGAGAAATTTTAATAAAGTCGTTAAAAGATAAAATATAAATAACAATTAAAAAAGCTGTATTATTCTGATAAGAATATACAGTTTTTCTAAGTATATAGAGATTTAAAAGAGTCTGTCAAGACTTTTGTGTAAACTTCAAAAAGCAATATGTTAATTTGGTAAGGTATGAATAATAGTGGATTTCAAAGGTCACGCTTCGCCTCCACCATAAAATCCACGACCATTTGTATGTGGCTTGAATAGCTGCTTACAGGTGGTCGTGTTTTTTATTGCTATAAGCAGCTTACATACAGAACAAATTTTTATATAGTGGGATTTCTGTTAGTGGTTGGTCTCGTGATAATAATGTTAGTGAAAAAAAATCTTATTATTTAGAATACTTCGTTAAAATTTAAATCAAAAAATATCAAAGGGATCAAAGATTAACATAGCAAATTATCTTTAGTGACAGAAGTTAAAAAAAACGATATAGTAAAACAAGGCACTCTACGTTCAATTTACGTAAAGTGCCTTGTATATTTTATTAATAAAATTCCATTGCTACAGTTATGTAGAATTATTATCATAAAGAGTATATGAGATCAAATTAAAGCATTTCGCTGGTATCGGGCATCTTTGTGAAAACTTTGTTTTCACATGCTACATCGCTTACCTAAATCAAACTTTTTTTGCTCAATTATTCTAACACTTCAGTAGAAATATTCGGCATTTTTACTCTTTCTTCAAACCCATCCATTGGAACACCATCATAACTATATAGTTTTTTTAGAAGTTGCCATAGTGTTTTCAACTCTTCTTTGCTGAAATCATTAAATATATCAGTCATAAAATTTTTTTTAGCATCCTTTGAATTTTTCGAAAGAGAATGGATGCCTGCTTCGGTTAACACTACGTTAACAGCTCTTTTATCGTTTTCTGATGGAACTACTTTAATATAGTTTTTCTTCTCAAGGCTTTTGATAATCCTTGTTGCATTTTGCTTAGTCGTAGCCAATTTACCTGCTATATTTATGATTGTAGCATTACCTTCAGGTATATGAAGTATTGCTAGAAGTGTCAACAGTTGCTTGATTGTTAGATCATCTGAGTAACTGTCACCAGCAGTTTGAAGTTTGTTTGAAACTGCTACGAGACTAGCATATGTCTGATCCATTATATACCCAAGTTCGTTAATATTATTGTTATCCAATTTCAATCCTCCCGACTAATAAAGTTTATAAAAATATTATATCACATATAGACAATGGGTTGACGAAATAATTTTAAAGGTATATATTAATTTTAGACAACGAGTTGACTAAAATTGAAAAAGATTTTTAAGGAGAAGAAAAATGAAATTTATAACCATTATGGGAAGTCCTAAGAAAAACGGAAAAACCGCTTTTACACTGTCACTATTGGAAGACCAGATGAGAAAAGCTGGCCATGAAATTGAGAGAATTAATGCCATAGATATAAATATTAACGGCTGCAAAGAATGTTACGCCTGCACACATAAAAGTTCAGAACATGGATGTCCTCAAAAGGATGATTGGGACATGGTATTTAAGAAAATGCTCGTTGCAGATGCTTTAATATATGCAACACCGCTTTTCTGCTATGGTATGAGCGCTCAACTTAAACCACTTACGGACAGACACTTCAGTCTAATGAATAAGGATCTGTTAAAAGGCAAACTTTCAGCACTACTAGTTACTAGCGGAGGTGAAGAAGCCAACAACGCAGATCTTCTTCAAACAATGTTTAGACGTGCTTTTGATATAAATAAAGGAAATAAATTCAAAACCACTGTTATTGGGACTTACGTTGCAGAATGGAGCATAAAACCTGGCTTTGAAAAAAGAGCAGAAGTGGTTGCCGAAAAAATGTTCAACGACTTTAACTATGCTATTCAAAGCAAATAATTTTAAGGAGGTTAATACACTATGAGTATATTATTTAAAGATGATCAATTTGATTTTCAGGTACTAAGATTACTTGGTGAAACAGCATATTGTGCAGCTGATATAGGAGAAGTTGTCTCTACAAGCAATAGGATAACAGAAGGTGATTATGACAGTTGGTGTGATGAATGGACTAAAACGGCTGAAAGGTTGCATAGTATAGGAAACAAAGCCTTTGTGGATGGTCATTTAATAAGTGCCAGAAAGGCATATCTGCGAGCTTCGAACTATTACCGTACTGCAGAATTTTTCCTTCATGAAAATCCAAATTCAGAAAAAATTGAAAAGCTATTTAACGCAAGCACAGAATGCTTTTCAAAGGTTATGGAACTTAATAATCCAGTAATTAAGTCTGTTATGGTACCGTATGAAGGTACAACTCTGCCTGCCCATTATTATCAGCTAAATGATACAAATGAGCCAAAGCCAGTTCTGATACTTTTAACAGGATTTGACGGTACAAAGGAAGAATTCTATGGATTAGCTATGACAGCCCTTGAACACGGAATGAACTGTCTTGCCATAGAAGGTCCTGGACAAGGTGAAGCTGTTAAAATGCAGCATTTATATTTCAGAGCTGACTATGAAGCTGTTGTTACCCCTGCTGTAGATTATCTCATTGAAAATGAATCAATTGACCCGGAAAAGATAGTTCTATGGGGTGAAAGTTTTGGAGGATACCTCGCACCACGAGCAGCAGCATTTGAACATCGTCTTGCTGCATGTATAGCAAACAGTGGAATCTACGATTTCCTTGGAGGCGGAATAAAGGGTTTTGGTTTAACAAGAGAACAGATACTCACCATTGCTGAAAAGGATCCTGAAACTCTTAATAAGCAGCTGTATGATGTTACGAAAAAAAGTTCTGAATTCCGATGGAAAATTTCTCAAGGCATGTATGTATTCGGATGTAGCACTCCAGCCGAATTTGTTATAGCTGCAGGAAAATATCTAATGAAAGACATTGCAGAAAATATAAAATGCCCGACACTGGTTGTTGATACCGATGAGGACGGACTTGTTGATTCACAGGCTAAGCCACTTTATGATGTTCTCACTTGCAGAAAGGATTATATGCTCTTTACAGGCAAAGAAGGTGCAGGAGCACACTGTCAGTGCGGTGCAAAACTTATTGGCAACGAGAGAATTTTCAGCTGGATAGAAGATATTCTTTCCACAAAGTAATAAGTCTCTCTAGCTTTCGTTCAATAGTTATATGTATCAACTGGCGTGTTTATATATGGGCAGTTAACTCTGGACATGTACTTGAGGTCAGCATGGGTTTTTGTATCAATCCATTGATAGCAGTATTATTTGGTGTTGTTATTTTTAAAGAGAAGTTAATCCCTTTAAAAATAACAGCACTTATTTTTTTGAAAATGGAGAGGTAAGATTGTTTGATATGAGCTCATATTTAGAAAAAGGTATATTTAGAGAATTAAAAGATTTATCTTTATTCAAATCTGCGGGAGTTAGTTTTGACACAGTGGAATGGGAGAACGAGGCTGATATAGATCCTGAAACACTATATGAAGATAGTGTTACTTATAGTGCTAATTATTAGTGGATTTCAAAGGTCACGCTTCGCCTCCACCATAAAATCCACGACCATTTGTATGTGGCTTAAATAGCTGCTTACAGGTGGCCGTGGTTTTTTATTGTCACGGGTAGCGCAACAATTAAACTCACAAAAATCTAAGATTTTCGTGGGCCTTTTATTTTATAGAAATAAATTCATCGACATTTACTGAAAGTGCAGAAAAATATGTTAGCTATAAAGATGAAAATGATGATAGATACAGATATTTTAAAAAGAAAACGGTATTTCTTTATTTAATGGAGATATTGAACAAATGAGGTATTATATCAAACAGAATGTGCAGTGATACTAATATAAGAGTGGTATATAAAAGGTTGCGTAATTGTAATAAATCAGCTGATGAAGAAAATAAAAAAATGGATCATTATAAATAAAATAAAAGAATATATGAAATAAGCAGTGAATTTATAGCACTAGGTTTTGCCTTGACCATAGAAAAAATAATATTCATAATAAATCTTTTAAGCATTATGTTCATATTAATAAAAGGGTATATAATATAAACAAGAAAAAAGTAAAATACTTTTATTGATTTGTAGGTATATATTAAATTGATAATGGGGAATGAGGGTAAAGGAGCAATTATATGTATAAAATATTAATTGTAGAAGATGATACTACCATAGCGGACATATTAAAGAATTATTTGCGCAAATGGGGGTATGAGGCAGAAAAAATTTCTGATTTTAATAATGTTATGGATGAATTTAAAAGATATAATCCACAACTACTGATTTTAGATATTACTTTGCCTTTTTATAATGGATTTTATTGGTGCACTGAAATTAGGAAAATATCAAAGGTTCCAATAATTTTTGCCTCTTCAGCCAGTGATAATATGAATTTAATTATGGCTATTAATATGGGAGCTGATGACTTTATTGCCAAGCCTTTTGATTTAAATGTGATGGTGGCAAAGGTACAAGCGTTGCTTAGAAGAACTTATTCGTTTCAAGGAGAAATGAATATTTTAGAAAGCAATGGAATTGTCCTTAATTTGGGAAATATGACTCTTACATATAACAATCACAAAGTGGAACTTAGTAAAAATGAATTTAAGATATTAGAGGTTCTTTTGAAAAATAAAAATAAAACAGTTTCTAGAGATGAAATAATGAAACAGTTATGGGATAGTGATAGTTTCATAGATGATAATACATTAACAGTAAATGTTACAAGGCTAAGAAAAAAGTTGGAGGACATAGGTATTAAGGGGTTTATCAAGACAAAAAAAGGCATAGGATATCTTATAGGTGATTGATATGATAAAAGAATCTACTTGGAATATAGCAATATGTTATTGCAAAGAAAAAATCAATATAGCCGTTAAGTTTTTTGTTTTTATAATGATATTTTTTATTGTATATTTTCTATATAATATACCGTTAGAACCTGCTTTATATGCAGCTTTACTAGTGATTACATTAGGTTTTTTGTTTTGTATATATGATTTTAAAAATTATTACAATAAGCATATTTTTCTAAAAGATGTATTAAATAAGATTAAATTTAAATTGGACAATCTTCCGAATGCTGAGAAATTAATAGAAAAAGATTATCAGGAGATTATTAAATCTATACATATAGATAAGACAACATTACTTTTTAATGCTGACTATAAATATAGTGAAATGGTGCAGTATTATACTATGTGGATACATCAAATAAAAACTCCAATTGCTGCTTTTTCTATGCTTGTACAGTCAATGGAAAGTTCTCAGGAAAAACAACTTATGAATCAAGAGTTATTTAAAATAGAGCAGTATGTAGAGATGGTTATGCATTATATAAGATTAGAAAATTTGTCTTCAGATTTAAAATTAGAAGAGTATTCGCTTAAGGATGTTGTGCGTCAGACAATCAAAAAGTTTGCAACAGTTTTCATTTATAATAAGATTACATTAAAGTTAAATGAAATTGACTGCAAGGTAATAACTGATGAAAAATGGATTACTTTTGTTTTAGAGCAGATTTTATCTAATGCTTTGAAATACACAAGAAAAGGCAGTATTTCGATTTATATGGATGAGAATTTAGAAAAAACCTTAATAATTAAAGATACAGGTATAGGTATAGCAGAGGAAGATATTCCAAGAGTTTTTGAAAGAGGATTTACAGGATATAATGGCAGAATGGATAAGAAGTCAACAGGAATAGGATTATATTTATGTAAGGAGATTATCATAAGGCTTTCTCATAAGATATCTATTACCTCGGAAATAGGAAAGGGGACTAAGGTAGCCATTGATTTTTCTGCAAAAGAAATTTCGGGCGAATAACCTTACATAGATGTAATGTTAAAGGAAGAAATGTAAGCTAATGTTAAGGCAATGCATTTCTTTTTTTATTATACTTAATTTGTAAGTAAAGCTTACGTTAATTAATGAATGAGGAAATTAATTAAAATAACTGGTTTAAAACTAGGAAATGGAGGAATTAATATGGCATTAATTGAAGTCAAAAGTTTGAAGAAGCTTTATACTACGAGATTTGGAGGAATTAAGGTTCAAGCATTAGCTGATATCTCATTTTCTGTAGAAGCAGGTGAATATATTGCCATAATGGGGGAGTCAGGTTCGGGAAAGACTACTCTGCTAAATATATTGGCTCTCCTTGATAAGCCTACAAGTGGAGAAGTTTTTATGGAAGGTAAAAATATTATAAGTATAAATGAAAGAGAAATAGCAGCATTTAGAAGAAGTCAGCTTGGTTATGTATTTCAAGAATTTAATTTACTTGATACCTTTTCTATAAAGGATAATATATTTTTGCCTTTAGTACTATCAGGAAAAGACTATAAGGAAATGGAGAGCAGGCTGGAGCCTATTGCAGCGAAGATAGGAATTAAGGATATATTAGAAGAATATCCTTATGAGGTTTCAGGAGGGCAAAAGCAAAGGGCAGCAATAGCAAGAGCTGTTATAACAAATCCAAAGTTAATCCTTGCAGACGAGCCAACTGGCTCATTAGATTCAAAGTCTTCTACGGAGATTTTAGATTTATTTTCAAAGATAAATAAATCTGGACAAACTATTATTATGGTAACACATAGTATTGCTGCTGCAAGTCACGCAAGTCGTGTGCTTTTTATAAAGGATGGAAAGATTTTTAATCAAGTTTATCGTGGAGCTATGAATAATAATAAAATGTATGAAAGGATTTCAGATACGTTAACTCTTTTAACTGCAGGAGGTGTTGAAGTTGAATAATCCGTTCTATTTTAAACTAGCTAAGACTAATTTAAAGGAAAATTGGAGAATTTATCGCCCATATATAACAGCGTGCATATGTACAGTTATGATGTTTTACATTATGGATTGCATAAACTTAAACAAAGAGATATATGAGAAATTAGAGGGTATTAGTACTTCAGGATTATTAAAGTTTCTAATAAGTGCTGGCGTTAACTTAATAGGCATATTTTCTGTAATATTTCTATTTTACACCAATAGCTTTTTAATAAAGAGAAGAAAAAAAGAAATAGGAATCTACAATGTGGTTGGAATGGAAAAAAGGCATATTTCTATAGTTCTTTCTATTGAAACATTAATTATAGCTACTGCAAGTTTAATTTTAGGTATTTTAGGTGGAATTATAATAGGAAAATTAATATTTTTAATATTGTTAAATTTATTAAGAGTTGATATTCATCTTTCATCTTCATTTTCAATATCATTAAGTGCAGTAATAAACACAATAGAATTATTTGCTTTGATTTTTCTAGTTATTTTAGTTGCAAATATAGTGCAGATAAAAAATACTAGAACAATTGATTTATTAAAAGGGAGCAGGAAAGAATCAAAAACCTCTTGGATATTAACTATTTCAGGTATTATTGAATTAGCTTTTGGTTATGGTATTGCTCTTAATTTTAATTTTAGTATAGAATCTTTATCGAAGATTTATTATGTTTTTGCAGCTGTGATTTTGGTTATTTTGGGAACATATAGTACAATTATAGGTGGAAGCATTGTTTTCTTGAAACTGTTAAAGAAAAACAAAAAGTTATTCTATAAAACAAAGAATTTTGTATCGATATCTGGAATGATATACCGGATGAAACAAAATGCAGTAGGACTTGCTAGTATATGTATTCTTACAACAGCTGTAATACTAACAATATCAACAACAGTTTCTTTGTATGTTGGGCAGGAAAAAAGCTTAAGACTTGCTAATCCATTTGATGCACATATTTCTATTAAAAATGCAACATCAGAGGAAAAAGATAAGGTGAAAAATATTTTACAAGAAGAAGCAAAAGAGAATAATATAAGTCTAAAAAATAATATAGAAGAGAGTGGTAAGGGAATGGCAGTATTAAGAAGTAATAATTCATTTACTTCTGCTAGTAATGTTTTATTTACTTCTACTAATGATCCTAAAGTTATTGGCTTATATCTCCTAGATGATTATAATAAAATCGAAAATAGAAATATATCTCTTGAGGATAATGAAGTACTTATTTTCTCAGTAGGCAAAGAATATAATTATGACTCTATAATTATCAATGATAATGAGTTTAAAGTGAAAGAAAAAATTGATAAATTAAATACAGCGAATAAAATTACCAATGATCTTGAAGGGTACTTTGTCATTGTTAAGGATAAAGATATAATAAAGAATATATATAAAGATACAAAGGGAAACAGTTTAGAAAATCTTGATTATTATAATTCATTCAATATTGATGGTAACAAAGAAGACATTAGCAGATTTTGTAATACATTAAAAAATACTTCTAGTAGTACAAAAGAATTTGATTTTGGAAGTATTTTTTTTGAAAGAGAAGAGGCTAATATAAAGAATGGAGGATTTATATTTATAGGAAGCTTTCTAGGAATATTACTTACCATAGGAACCGCATTAATAATTTACTACAAACAAATTTCTGAAGGTTATGATGATAGGGATAGATTTAAAGTGATGCAAAAGGCAGGGATGAGTAATGAAGATATAAAGGGTACTATTAATAAACAGATGCTTATAATGTTCTTTTTACCATTAGTAGTATCAATAATTCATATTGCTTTTGCTTTGAAATTTTTAATTATAGTACTAACTGTATTTGGTTTATTTGACCTTAATATATTTTTCATTTGCATTACTGTAACTATTGTTATTTTTGCAGCATTGTCTGGGATCTTTTACAGAGTTACAGCTAACACTTATTATAAAATTGTGCAACAATAAGTTTAGAAATTTCCTAAAAAAGAAATATTATAATTGAATAGTAGTGGATTTCAAAGGCTACGCATCGCCTCCACCATAAAAACCACGACCATTTGTATGTGGCTTAAATAGCTACTTACAGATGGTCGTGGTTTTTTATTTATGAGGATAATTCCTTATAAGATACATATAATCAGAATAAATAAAGAGTTTACTTTTTGAATTTTTTTCACTTGTGGATTTTAGAGATTTTTTTATAATTGTCAAGGTTTTGTAGACACAAAGTTACGTAAGCCTTATGAATTTAATTCTTCAAATTGAGATAGAGAGATATATCCCAATGAAGAATGCATTCTTTTAGTATTATAATAAATTTCAATGTATTTAAAGATTTCTTTTTGAGCTTATCTAGGTGACTCGTAATGTTATCTTGAACAAGCTTTCTTTTTATTGTTCGATAAAAAGATTCCATTACCGCATTAAGGAATAATATTTTCTACAGAAAAAAATTTTGGAATAATATGGGATAAAGAAGAATTCGAAGTAGATAACACGGTTATGGTTCATATTAGAAATTTGAGAGATAAAATAGAAGAGGATAATAGGAACCCTAAGTATATAAAAACTGTCTGGGGTGTTGGTTATAAATTTGGAGATTAGAAAAATCTATAAAAATCTAAAAGATATAATTTAGATTTCGTATGTTATTTGTACTGTTTATAAATAGGATTAACTTAATTGTGCCTTTTATCTTTTTAACCATACTTGTAGTCTCCATTTATTATTCTATTAGAAAATATTACTCAAAATTTAAACAGGATAAGTAAAGTTATTCAACAAATAGGAGAGTCATAATAATTAGTGATATCCTCTATGAGATACTTAAGATGGTAAAGCAATACTGCAACTTCATGATGGTGATGGTGTTTTTGGTAGTATTTGTAATAATGCAAAAGAAAAAATCATAACCGCACATGAATTAAAACTATATGAAAGTTCTATAAAGATTTTTATATAGTTTTCAAGAGAATGGGGGTAATTTCATATGAATAAATATATTGAGGCTTTAACTTTAGATGGTGGAACTGTAAAAAATAAGAAATTTAATATCTTTTTTATTTTGCAATGATGGAAAAAAGATACTACTATATAAAGAAATTAAAATTATTAAATTGCAGTTGTTTTAGTTACTTTTTAGGAGACTAGAATAATTGCAATTTTTGTTTTATTACAATTTAGTCACTTAAAAATCGTATAGGCTGTTATAATAGTGTTAAATCTATAAGAGAGGTGATATAACTTGAAGATTTTACTAGTTGAAGACGATAAAATTATTGCATCTGGACTAGAATATTCCTTGAAGCAGGAGGGGTTTGATACAATGGTTTGTTATGATATTTCCTCAGCTAAGGGTGTTATAGAAGATAATAAATTTAATCTATGCTTATTTGACTTATCCCTGCCTGATGGAAGTGGATATGAACTATGTAAGATAGTTAGAGGAAAAGATGATACACCTGTCATATTTCTAACTGCTTGCGATGATGAAGTTAATGTAGTAATGGGACTTGATATTGGTGCAGATGATTATATAACAAAGCCTTTTCGTATCAGAGAACTTATTTCTCGCATAAGGTCTGTAATACGCAGATATGGTAAGGACAGCAGTTCAAAAGCAATATTAGAATTAAATAATATTCGTATTAATACTCTTGATGCAAAGGTATATAAAAATGATGCAGAAATTACCTTAACAGCGCTTGAGTATCGTCTATTGCTAATCTTTGCAAATAATCCGGGGCAGGTTTTATCAAGGAATCAAATCTTAGAGGGAATATGGGATGTAGCAGGAGATTTCGTAAATGATAATACGCTAACGGTTTACATAAAAAGGATAAGAGAAAAGTTGGAAGATGATCCACAAAAGCCTACAATTATAAAGACAGTCAGGGGTTTGGGATATAAGGTTGGTGATTAAAATGATAAGAAATAGAGAGGTTAGAGTATACTTTATTATTGCTTTTATAGTATCTACAATAGCAGCAGCCTGTATTTTTTTCTTGAATGTTCTAGCAGGAATAATTTCTTTTATAGCCTTTGTTATCTTGTTTGTTAGTAGTTTTTGGTTTATTAAAAGAGAATATGGAGAGCTTGAGAAACTCTCTGGTTATTTGAGGCGTATTTGCAATGGAGAGTATTCACTGGATATTAGAGATAATGAAGAGGGAGAACTAAGCATTCTTAAAAATGAGATTTATAAGGTAACTCTTATGCTTTCAAAGCAAGGGGAACTTCTTAAAAAAGAGAAAATGCAGCTTGCTGATGCCATATCGGATATATCCCATCAGCTGAAGACACCGCTTACATCTATGAGGGTTATGTCAGACTTATTAAGCAATAATGACCTAGAGGCGGAAAAAAGAATTGAATTTACTAATAATATTGAAATGCAGCTTGATCGTATGCAGTGGCTGTTAACTTCTTTACTAAAGCTATCTAAAATAGATGCTGGAACGGTGAGCTTTAAAAAGGATAGAGTAGCTGTATCAGAACTAATTAGAAAATCAACTGAGCCTCTTCTGATTCCTATAGAAATTAAGAATCAAACACTAGTGATAGAAGGCGGTAGTAATGTAAGCTTTATTGGAGATTTATACTGGACTACAGAGGCTTTAATCAACATAATAAAAAATTGCATAGAGCATACTGGAGAAGATGGAAGAATATCTATCTTCTTTGATGAAAATCCTTTGTTTACAGAAATAAAGATTTTAGATAACGGAAGAGGAATAGAAAAAGAAGATTTACCATATATTTTCAAGCGATTTTATAAGGGAAAAAATGCAGGTGAAGATAGCGTGGGAATAGGTCTTGCTATGGCTAAAACCATTGTTACAAGTCAAAATGGAGATATAAATGTAAGCAGCAGGAAAAATGAGGGGACATGTTTTATTATAAAATTTTATAAGGTAACTGTATAAAAGATAGATATTTATATCAAACAAAATTTAAAGCTTAAAAATTCATAAGTGACTAAATTGTAATAATAAAGTCACTGTAAAGTCATCTGAACTATATATACTAAAACCATGATAAAAAACTTGGAGGTTTTAAGATGGAAATACTAAGAATAGAACACTTATCTAAGGTATATGGCAGTGGGGATACTGAGGTGAAGGCACTTAATGATGTATCCTTTTCAGTAGAAAAAGGAGAATTTGTCGCAATTATTGGACCATCAGGTTCTGGAAAATCAACTTTACTTCATATGCTTGGAGGAGTAGATAGACCGACTAGTGGCAAGGTTTTAGTAGATAACACTGATATTTATAATTTAGATGAAACACAGCTGGCTATCTTTAGGCGAAGACAAATCGGACTTATATATCAATTTTATAATCTTATTCCAGTACTCAATGTAGAAGAGAATATTACTCTCCCACTACTGCTTGATGGACACAAAGTAGATAAGAAGCAGTTTGATGAGATAATAAAAATACTTAACTTAGAGAAAAGGCTCAATCATTTGCCTAACCAACTTTCTGGTGGACAACAACAAAGAGTGTCTATAGGAAGAGCTCTTATAAGTAATCCGGCTATAATGCTTGCTGATGAGCCAACTGGAAATCTAGATAGTAAGAATAGTAGTGAAATAGTTGATTTATTAAAAATGTTTAACAAGACTTTTAAGCAAACCCTTATAATAATTACTCATGATGAGCGTATTGCATTACAAGCTGACAGAATCATAGCAATAGAAGATGGTGAAATTAAAAAGGATGAGGTGGTTCGCTCGTGAATATAATAAATAAATTGACTTTAAGGCATTTAAAATTAAATAAAAAGAGAACAATTGTAACTATAATAGGTGTAATTATCTCAGCGGCAATGGTAACTGGTGTGGCTACTCTCGTAGTTTCTTTTATGGATGTAATGCAAAGACAAAGTATAGCTAATGAAGGGGAGTGGCATGTTGTCTATAAAGATATTGATAACGTTCAGCTCCAATCAATAAAAAGTGATAAAAATACGAAGAATGTTATTTTGAGTAGGGATTTAGGATATGCATTGTTAAATGGAAGTGAAAATGTTAGTAAACCTTACTTATTTATACAGGAGTACAACAAAGAAGGTTTTAGGAAGTTTCCAGTTGAATTAAGTAAGGGTAGGTTCCCAGAAGCTACAAATGAAGTTGTAATTTCAGAGGACATTATAAACAATGCTAAAGTTAACTACAAAATAGGAGATACTCTAACTGCTGATATTGGAAAGAGATATTCCGACAATAGAGTTTTGACGCAGAACGATTATTTTCAAAAGAATAAAGATACTCTTGGAGAAACTTTAACAAAGGAAAATACAAAAACTTATAAAATTGTAGGTATAATAAAGCGTCCTAAGTTTGAGCCCACATGGGCTCCAGGTTTTACAGTACTTGGTTATGTAGATGAAAATAATGTTACTTCGCAGGAAAAAGAAAATGCGTTTGTAATATTAAAAAGTATTAACAGAGGACTATTTGATCATGCAAAAGATATGGCAGTACAAAATAAAATAAAAACAGTAGAGTTTAATAATAGCTTACTTAGATATCATGGGGTTGTTAAGGATGATTCAATGCACAATATGATTCTTGGTCTATCAGCTATAATGATTATAATAATAATGGTTGGATCTATTTCGCTCATATATAATGCTTTTGCTATTTCTGTATCAGAACGTTCAAGGTATTTAGGAATGCTATCAAGTGTAGGAGCTACTAAAAGACAAAAGAGAGATTCAGTGTTTTTTGAAGGAGCAGTCATAGGGGTAATAGGTATTCCGATTGGAATTATTTGCGGATTTTTAGGTATGGGCCTTACGTTCCTATGTGTAAACTCTATGATTAGGGGAGTTTTGGGAATTACTGAAAACTTTAGGGTAGTTGTATCGCCGTTAATTGTTATTGCTGCAATTGTAGTTTCTGCTCTTACTATACTAATATCAACATATATTCCTGCAAAAAGAGCTTCAAGTATATCTGCTATCGATGCTATTCGCCAAACCTCGGATATAAAATTAACAGGTAAAGAGATAAAAACTTCAAGGTTTACAGAAAAAGTGTTTGGTATTGAGGGAAATATAGGACTTAAGAATTTAAAAAGAAATAAAGGTAGATATAAGGCAACAGTATTTTCTTTGACTATCAGTATGGTATTGTTTTTAAGTGTAAACTCTTTTGCTTCGGATTTAAAGAAGTCTGTTATTTTAAGTCAAGATGGAATAAATTTTGATATAAATGTATTAATCACAGGTAAAAATGTAGAGGAAAAAAACAATACAGTTAAAAAAATAAGCGCTCTTGATAATATAAAAGAGCTTAACCAAGTAAATACTTTTGATGCAAGGGTATGGATTAATGAAAACTCCATGGCAGACTACTTGAAAGGTGACGACAAAAGTATAATGAAAAATGGAGCATATCCTTATAGTATTAATGTAAATGCATTAGATAACGAAGCTCTTAAAATATATGCAAAAGAAGTTGGAGTAGATTTTAACTTATTAAAAGATACAAATAAGATTTCTGCAATAGTTATTGACACAGTTAAATATAAAGATATGCAGACTAAAAAATATATTCAAACAAAGGCCGTAAAAGTAAATAAGGGAGAAAAGCTAGATTTACTTTATCATAACTTTGAAACAGAAAAAGATGAGCCGCTAACATCAGTAGAAATAGCAGCTGCTACAGATAAATTACCTACAGGAGTTTTTTCTCAAGAGGCAAATCCAGGGTTTAACATTATAGTATCTAGAGAAGTATTTGATAAAATAATAGGTGTTCGTGGGAATATAGTTGAAAGCATAGAAACAAACTTATTTATAAAGAGTAATGATCCTGTAACGCTTCAGACAGATATTGAAACTATTATAAATGCTGGAGGGGACAATAGAATGTCTATTCAAAATGTATTTATGAATAGACAAAGAGAAAATCAGATCATTGTACTTATGTCAGTTTTTGGATATGGATTTGTTGCACTAATTATAGCTATCTGCGTTGCAAATATACTTAACACAATATCCACTAGTGTTGCTCTTAGGAAGAGAGAGTTTGCCATGTTAAAATCTGTTGGAATGACACCAAAAAGCTTCAATAAAATGATAAACTATGAAAGTATATTCTATGGCATTAAATCACTTGCATATGGACTTCCAGTAAGCATTGGAATAATGTATTTAATTCATAGAATAATCATGGGAAAATTTAATTTTCATTTTATTCTTCCATGGGTAAGCATTTTATCAGCCGTAGTTTCTGTATTTATAATTGTGGGTGTAGCAATGCTTTATTCTAGCTCAAGAGTAAAAAGGGAGAATATTATAGATGCACTCAAGAGTGAATAGTATCAATACAATTATTTAATATCTATGATAAAAAGTTAGTTAGCTATAAAATAAGAAAAAGCTTTGGATAATATCCCTAGCTTTTTTATTTTGTAGAAGATTATACTTTTGGAGAATTTATAGATAAATGCTATGATTTACATAATATATAGATGAATAGTAAATTTTATTATTCATGTGTAAAATTATAGAAAAAACAAGAAGTATTAGATATAATAAAAAGAGTAGAATTATACAAAAGAATTTATGGGATGGAGATACATATGGAAAAAGAATTTTCAGAATTACTCACTTTTACGGCTGATACAAATGGGTTTGATAAAGTGCTCATTCCTCTAAATAGGTGTAATCCACTCGTCTCAACATGATTTATAGCTAGCTGTTATCCCTGCGAATAAGGAATATAAAATAAATTCGCTAAAAGCTAAGAATGAATAAAATTTCATTGTATTTTGTGCATTTAGAGAAGCGTGAAAGGAATGGTTATGAAAATGAAAAAAATATTTATGCAGAAAATTTTTGCTCTTTTTATACTTTTACTTATGTTCATAGGTTTATTTGGATGTGCAGCAACAAATAAAACTGCTGAGAATAAGCAGCAGGATAAATATGTGGACACTACAAAGTCAGAAGATAAAAAGATAGATTCCAGCCAAAATGGAGATTCAAAGAATAAAAAAATAATTAATGATTTTCAAGGTGTTGCAGATTATATACATAAAAATGGAACTTTACCTGAAAATTTTATAACAAAAGAGCAGGCTAATAAACTTGGATGGAAGCCAGGAGACGATCTTAGCAAAGTAGCGCCTGGTAAAAGCATAGGAGGAGATATTTTTAAGAATGCTGAAAAATCTCTACCGGATGCGCCTAATAGAATTTGGTATGAATGTGATATTAACTATAATGGAGGACATCGCGGAGATGATAGGATTCTTTATTCAAATGATGGATTAATTTACTCTACCTCAGATCATTATAAAACATTCAAATTATTATATAAAGGAAAGTAGTTTTTTAAGGATGTGAATAGCTTGAATAAAGTAGTAATACAAGGCAGTAAGCTTACTGATAAAAATATGTTACACCAAATTTTAAAACAGGAATTAAAGCTTCCTGATCATTACGGAGAAAACCTAGATGCACTATGGGATTGTCTAACTGCTGATATTCAATTGCCAGTTACAATTGAATGGATTGACTTTCAAAAAAGTAAAGACTTATTAGGTGATTATGCTGAAAATACCTTAGAAATTTTTAATGAAGCTGAAAAATTTACTGGAGGAAAACTTAAGATAAAAATTATTTCCAACTTTTAATTGACTCAAACTTACTACAGACATCGATTGAAAAAAACGTTATCAGTTGATATAATGTAGGCAATAGTCCAATGGAAGGAAGTATTATATGTTCAGTTATAGTCAAATCAAAAGTCTTAATGATTTAGAAATTTCTGTTTATAACTATATTATGGATAATAAAGATAAGGTCCGGTATATGAAAATAAGGGAATTAGCAGTTGAATCTCATGTATCAACTACAACCATATTAAATTTCTGCAAAAAAGTAGGTTGTAGTGGTTATTCAGAGTTTAAACTAAAATTTAAATTATTTATAGAAGAAAAAGAAATTAAAAAAGTAAGTGAAGATAATACAGAGATAATTGATTTTTTTAAGAAAACAAATACTGAAGAATATGATGAAAAGATAGAGGAAATTGTAAAAGCTATATTAAAAGCAAAGAGAACAATTTTTATAGGAAGTAGCATGTCAGGAATTGTAGCAAGATATGGAGCAAGATATCTATCAAGTGTTGGACAATTTAGTTTATGTATTGATGATCCGTATTACCCGACTACAGGTAAGTTTTATGAAAACTCAGTTGTCATAGTATGTTCTGTGTCTGGAGAATCAAAAGATATTATAGGTCATATAAATAGATTTAAAAAAGATGATTGCTGTATTGTTAGTATTACTAACACTGAAAATTGCACTATAGCGAAAATGTCTGACTATAATATCCCATATTATGTGCCATATGTTAAGGTAGGAATATATGATATTACCACTCAAATTCCAATCATTAGTATAATAGAAAGGATTGGAAGGAAACTACAAAATCGTCGAGAAGAATCTATACAAGATGAGTAAATAGCTATGCGCGAAAAATAAAAGTATTTTACATAGAGCTTTATTGATTTGAAGTTTTTAACTCAAGTTGATAAAGCTTATTTTAATTACTCTTTTTGTTTGTTAATAACAGTTTTTTAAATATATGAAATGTCAAGAACATATTTAGATTTTAATTGCAAAAAAACATTTTGTTTTTTTAGAATAACAAATTATTAAAAAACATACATGTTTTTTATAATGGTTTACATAGTGACAGAATACGCTTTTTCAATTAATATTAAGATACATTCAATAGCTATTCGAAAATAATAAATATAAGTGAGGTAATAAAATGGCAAAGGATTATGAATTAATTGCGAAAACGATTGCAAAAAATTTGGGCGGTATCTCAAATATTGAAAGTGTAACTCATTGTATGACTCGTTTAAGAGTTTGTTTAAAGGACGACTCAAAAGTAAATGTAGATGAGATTAAAAAGATTAATGGAGTAATGGGATATGTGAACCAAGGTGGACAACATCAAGTTATTATTGGAAATAATGTATCTTATGTTTATAAGGAAGTTTTAAAATTAGGAAACTTTGGAGATCAAAGTGACATTGCAAAAGGAATAAAAAAAGAAAAGCTAACTATCAAAAAAGTTGGAACTAATATATTGGATGCATTAGTAAGTACAATGTCACCATTAATACCAGCAATTATTGGTGGTTCAATGGTAAAGTTAGTAGTAATGATGTTATCTATGTTAAAAGTACTACCAGCAGACAGTACTACATATACCTTACTGAATGCTATGGGAGATGCAGCGTTTTATTTCCTTCCAATTATGGTGGCAGTATCAGCATCTAAGAAATTTAAAACTAATACTTATTTAGCTATTGCAATAGCAGGACTTATGGTACATCCAGATTTTATGAAACTAATGGTAAGCGCATCAGAAGGTAAGGCTGTAACTTTAGCGTTTATTCCTATTGCATCCGTTAAGTATACGTATACTGTAATACCAGCACTTTGTATGACTTGGATATTATCATATATTGAAAGATTTGTAGATAAGATAACACCAGAAGTAACTAAAAATTTCTTAAAACCAGCGATTATAGTATTGATTGCAGCACCAATAGCAATTGGATTGATAGGACCTTTCGGTATATGGATTGGTACAGCAATATCAGGTTTAGTTTATTTTATTCACAGCAAATTAGGATGGGTATCAGTAGCAATAATGGGAGCTTTATGGCCACTACTTGTTATGACTGGTATGCATAGAGTATTTACTCCAACTATATTAACAACTATAGCAGAAACAGGCATGGAAGGAATGGTAATGCCTTCGGAAATAGGTGCGAACCTTTCATTAGGAGGAGCAGCTTTAGCTGTTGCTTTCAAAACTAAAAATAGAGAGTTAAGACAAACTGCAATTGCAGCGGCTTCTTCTGCAATCATTGCAGGAATCACAGAACCAGCATTGTATGGAGTAGCATTAAGATTTAAAAAGCCTTTGATAGCATCATTAATTTCAGGTGGTGTATGTGGTGCCGTAGCAGGGATAGCAGGACTCGCAAGTAGATCTATGGCTGCACCAGGTTTGTTCACAAGTGTTCAGTTTTTTGATCCACAAAATCCATCAAGCCTTATTTGGATAATTGGAATAATGATATTGGCAGTTGTATTATCTTTCGTATTAACTCTAATATTTGGATTTGAAGATATTCCAGCAGAAGATAATATTGAAATAATGGGGGCAGACAATGAGTAAATACAGTTTCCCAGAAGAATTTCTGTGGGGCGGAGCTATTGCAGCAAATCAGGCTGAAGGTGCTTATAGAGAAGATGGAAAAGGTTTAAGCACTGTAGATGTTATACCACATGGAATAAACAGAATGAAAGTAAAATTAGGGCTAGAAGAAGATTTGACTTTGAAAGATAGTGAATTTTATCCAAGTCATGAGGCAATTGATTTTTATCATCATTATAAAGAAGATATTGCTCTGATGGCTGAAATGGGATTCAAAGTTTTTAGAACTTCAATCGCATGGACAAGAATCTTCCCTAATGGAGATGATAGCACACCTAATGCAGCAGGAATTAAATTTTACAAAGATTTATTTTTAGAATGTAAAAAATATAATATGGAACCATTAGTGACATTATGTCACTTTGATGTTCCAATGGAACTGGTTAATAAATATGGATCATGGAAGAGCAGAAAAATGATATCATTTTTTGAAAATTATGCAAGATGCTGCTTTAAAGAATTTGATGGCTTGGTTAAATACTGGCTGACATTTAATGAAATAAATATATTGATACATAGTCCTTTTTCGGGGGCTGGTATATATTTCAAGGAAGGTGAAAATAAGGATCAGGTTAAGTATCAGGCAGCGCATCATATGTTAGTAGCAAGTGCCTTAGTAACTAAAATAGCTCATGAACAAAATCCAGAAAATAAAGTTGGATGTATGCTTGCAGGAGGAGATTTTTATCCGTATTCATGTGATCCAAGAGATGTATGGATGGCTCATACAAAGGATAGAGAAAATTTATTTTTCATAGACGTACAAGCTAGAGGTAAGTATCCATCATATTCAAGGAGGGTATTTGCGGAAAAAGAAGTTAGTATTGTAATGGAAGAAAATGATTTGGATATATTAAAAAATACAGTAGACTTTATATCTTTTAGTTATTATGCTTCTAGATGTGCATCTAAGGATATGGAAAATCAAACCGAAGCTAATGTTGTTAAATCTATAAAAAATCCTCATTTAGAAGTTAGTGAATGGGGATGGGCCATTGATCCATTAGGTCTTAGAATAACTATGAATACTCTATATGATAGATATGAAAAACCTTTATTTATAGTAGAAAATGGACTAGGTGCTAAAGATACAATTGAAGAGGATGGCTCAATAAACGATGATTATAGAATTGATTATCTTAGACAGCATATCATGGAAATGAAAGAAGCCATGGAGGATGGAGTTGAACTATTAGGATATACATCTTGGGGATGTATCGATTTAGTTTCAGCATCCACTGGAGAGATGAGTAAAAGATATGGATTTGTATATGTAGATAAACAAGATGATGGAACTGGAACTTTAGAGAGAAAAAGAAAAAAATCTTTTTATTGGTATAAAAAAGTAATAGAAACAAACGGTGATTGTTTAATATAAAGTGAAACTTAGCTTCAGAGGGAGTTTTCTAGGTGCCCCTTGAGGGTAAATCTCCCACTGAAGGTTATTTGAACTTATCTAGGGTCGTGCCACTGTTATCTTCTGAAACACAGATAATTACTTATGACACATTCTTTTGTAATCTTTCTTAGAATGTTAGTGGAGTTTAAAATCTACGCTGCACTGCAACTATAAAACCCAAGACAATATTTATTAGTATTGTCTTGGGTTATTTTAGTTTGCAGAAATTTATAAAAGAATTTGATATTTATAATTGCTGTGATAATTTTTCTTCAGAAATTCTTCAGATTTGCTCCATATTTTTCTGATATATACATTTTACAATTAAACTAAGAAATACAATTTGAATGTACCTAAAGAAGATAAAGGAAGCATTTAATTAAGATTATATATTTTATATCAATAAAACTAAAGGAGCGAATTATGAAGAAGTATATTTTTTTGTTAATTTTTGCTTTATGCATAATGTCTTTTGCGATAGAAGAAGATGTGTCAGCAAAAGAAATAATAACAGAAACACCAAATGTAATAGTACTTAAAGGAACAGATGAAACTAAGGATGGATTTCCAGTTTATGAACCTATGGATGACGATAAATTATTTATGGATATTTACAACAAATCTTTTATAAAGAAATCAGTTGAACTTTATGGGCAGGCTTTGCAATATTCTAATTTAGAAAGTAATGATATATATTTTGCCTTTAGAGAAAACTCAGGATGCTATGGAAGGATTGGTTTTTATCTAAAAAAGAATGGACATCTTTATGATAAGACAAAATCACCTTATATTGAACTTTCTAGTGAGCAATTGGAAAGGTACAATGACCTTGAATCAATAACACAAATTTTGCCTCATGAAATGGGACATGTTCTGCAGCAAATTACTACATCCAATAATAAGAATATGAATCAAAATGTAGTAGATATGCATTATTCAAATATACAAACAGAATATAGCACTGCGTTTAGTGAAGGGTTTGGAGAGCATTTTGAAGTTATTTCACGAATGTATGAAGAAAATAATGAAATTAAAAATGGAATCTATGAAGATATAGAAAGAACAAAGAATAGTACTAAATCTGTAGTAAATAGTGGATCTAGAGATTTTACATTGCCCTTAAGATTAGATTATTATAGAGAAGTATCACGATTTTGGCAGCAAAAGTATGAAAATTTAAAGAGGCATGAACTTGGGTTAAATGGAGAGGGTAAATATAAAAATTTAAGTTATGATTTTATGGATCCTGAGAAATCAATTTTATATAGAAATATGGGACTTCATCAAGATAAGACTAAGATGAAAAGTTTAGAGCAGAGTTTATCTACGGAAATAGTTGTTTCTAATTTCTTTATTAAGCTTATAACAACTGATACTGGAGAGCTAAATGAAAGATATTATAAGGTTTTTAATGTTTTCAATAAGTATTTAAATAAGGATAGTAAACCACAATTGATAGAATTTGTTAGTGGATATATAAAGGAATATCCTAAGGAAAAGGAGAGGATATTACAGATATTTAAAGATAGTACAGGTCATGATTTTACTGAAGAATGTGCTCCAGAAATATGGTGTATTAGTGAAGGGGAACATAGCAATATTATTTTTGATCAATTTAGAGGTCTTAAGTTTCCATATTATATATTTAATATAAATACCTGCGAAAAAGAAGATTTACTCAAACTAAAGGGTATAAGTAAAAGTGATGCAGAAGGAATAATTGCATATAGAGATAAAAATAATGGATTTAAAAATGCTGATGAAATCTCACATATTGAAGGGGTAAGCTATAAAGCCATAGAAATATTAAAAAATAGCATTAGCAAAGAGCAGATTGAAAAGGTAACAAGTACTGTGAATGAAAGTAAATTTGAAAAGAGTTTTTCTACTATATTTATAGCTAACCTTAAACATTTAATATCAAGAACTATGATGTGGTTTGTAATTTTTTTCATAACTTATTACTTATTTGTTATGAAAGCTTCATTTAAAAGTAAAAAGAACATTGTTATAGCTGCTATTAAGAAATTCTTTAAACTAGTGCTTTATGTATTAATAGGGTTTATGGCTGTAGCAGTTAGTAGTATTATTATAATAGGAAATAAAACTTTAAATCCTATAATAATTTTTATTACAGTGATTTGTATATGTGAAGGTATAACACTTTTAACAACAAGAAAGGACAAGCTTAAGGTAAGAGATAGTATTATATCAACCTTAATGATGATTCCAATAATTATATATTCACAATATTAAATACATTAGAAAGATAGCAGGTCGGTATCTATAATTAAGATTGTAATATTGATTTGCTATTTTAATTTAGATACTAAAGGAGGAATTCTAAGTGCTAAACCCCACCATATTAGTAGTTGATGATGAAAAGGAAATTAGGGAGCTTATAGAAATCTATTTAAAAAATGAAGGATATAATGTAATTACAGCAGAAGATGGACTTAGAGCACTGGATATAGCAAAGAAAAATACAATTCATCTTATCGTTCTTGATATTATGCTGCCCAATATTGATGGAATACAAGTTTGCAGAAACATAAGAGAATACTTAGATGTTCCTATTATAATGCTGTCAGCAAAGAGAGAAGATAATGATAAAATTTTAGGTATAATTACTGGTGCTGATGATTATATAGCCAAGCCGTTTAATCCTTTAGAACTTGTTGTAAGAGTAAAAGCTCAACTAAGAAGATACCTTAAGACTACTACACTGCCTAAAAATGATGAAATAGTAATTGATGATTTGGCAATTAATTCAGATACGCATCGAGTTACAATAGGAGATAAGGAAATAAAGTTTACAGGTAAGGAATTTGAGATACTAAAATTGTTGGCAGAAAATAAAAATGTGGTGTTTAGCAGTAGAAAGATATATGAAAGTGTATGGAATGAAGAGTTTTATGAATCGGATTCTACGATTATGACTCATATAAAAAATATAAGAGAAAAGCTTGGGGATAATGTAAAAAATCCTAAGTATATAAAAACTGTATGGGGAGTTGGGTATAAAATTGAAGGGTAAAAATTTGGGGGGAATTAGGTTTACATTTCTTGTTATCTTTTTAGTATCCTTAATTTTAAGTATAGTAATTACTCTTGTTATAAATGATAGTTGGAGAGATGAGCAAACAGATTATTCAAATCAAATAAGGAATTTTACTCATAGTTGTAAGGAAATATATAAAGAAATACATGAAAGCATAAATAATGATGAAAAACTTCAAGAGATTGTAAGTAGAGATATAATTAAATACAAAGTATTTATAGTTGATAAACAAGGAAAAGTGCTATTTAGTCCTGAAAATGGTGGTGTAAAGCAGTTTGATATAAATAAAATCTTAAGTGAGCAATACAAATCTAACTTTGATAAAAATAACATAATGTACTATGATATAAAATCCTTGGGGGAAGATAGATATATTGTAGTTTCAGATGTTTTATACAAAGGAGATATTTCAGCTTCAACCCTTTTTCCTTTAGCAATATTAATATTTGTAGCTTTATTCTCATTATTAAGTTATGGAAAGGTAAAGTATATAAATAGTCTGTCAAAAGGACTTGTAGAAATATCAAAAGGAAATTTAAATTATAGAGTTAAAGTGAAGGGAAGAGATGAGCTAGCTATTCTCGGAAAAAATATAAATTATATGGCTGAAGAACTAATGAATTTAAAAGAGAAAGAAAAGAAGATTGAAAAAAATAAAGACAGACTTATAGTAAGTGTATCCCATGATTTAAGAACACCATTAACATCAATTATTGGTTACATAAAATTGATAAAAGAGAATTATAAAGTAAAAGATGACATAAGCAAGTATATTGATATAATTGATAATAAGTCGAATAGGTTAGAAGAGTTAATAAATGATCTTTTTGAATACACAAAACTTACATCTTGCAATATTAAACTTGAAAAGATGGATATTTCATTAAATGAGCTTATGAGACAAGTTGTAGAGGGAATGATAGCTGTATGTAACCAAAATGATTTGAATATTTTATTTGAAGCACCAAATGAAGATTTAAATGTAAATGTAGATCCAGCAAAGATGGTAAGAGTCTTTGAAAATATAATTTCTAATGCTATAAGGTACAGTAATAAGAAAAGTGACATAAATATAAAGATTCTTAAAACTGAAAATAGAGCAATGGTAAGCATTGAAAATGAAGGTAAGCCTATAAAAGAAGATGAACTTAATAAAATTTTTGATATGTTTTATAGAACCGATGAATCAAGAAATAATCGAACTGGAGGCTCAGGGATTGGACTTTCAATCGCTAAAAGTATTGTAGAGCTACATGGAGGCAAGATATGGGCAGAATGTGAAAGTAATAAAATATGTATTTATGTATTGATATAATTATATAAAGTGGTGGATTTAAAAGGTTATGATTCGCCTCTAAAATGAACCCCACGAAAATCAAATTGTTAGATTTTCGCGGGTTATTTCAGTTTATAGACATTTAGAGAAAGACATTACTATAAAAATATATTAAAAAGTAGCAATAGAAAAGTATTTTAGAATTAGCAAAGATGAACTATATACAAATGATGTAGGACTTTAATTAAAAATATTGATAGTATTCTCCCTTTTGCTTCTTAAAAATAACAATCAAATCCGTTTTCAACGAATATATTTTTATACTCTAATAGATCTTCTTCATGAAGTTGTTGCGTATTTTGGAAAGTATATGGTTTGTTCAGGAGTTCGTATTTTTTCTGACCAAATTGATGAAATGGAAGTAAGTTTACTTTCTTAGCATTAACGGACTCAAGTAATTTACAAAATTCTTTAGCATCTTCTAAGCTAGAGTTTATGTTTGGAATGACAGGAATACGAATAATGACATCTTTATCGTTATCTATAGCAATTTTCAAATTTTCAATAATTAAATCATTATAAACATTTGTTACTTTAAAATGCTTTTCTCTATCATAGTGTTTTATATCAAATAATAATAAATCTACATTATCTATAAAACTTGAGAATATTTCATTTGAAGTATAGCCCGTAGTTTCAATTGCTGTGTGTATATTTTTTTCTTTTAAAACCTTTAAAAGCTGTGATGCAAATTCATGATGCATTAATACTTCGCCACCAGATAAAGTAACGCCACCATTTGATTCTTCATAAAACATTTCATCTTTCATAACTTCATTCATAACATGAGAAAGGGTTAAAAATTCACCTTCTGCTGAAAGAGCTTTATGAGGACAGGAATTTTTACAAGCAAAACAAGAAATACAGTTGTTAGAATCAATTTTTATATGATTATCATTTAAGGAAATAGCATTATTTTTACAAACGTCTATACAATGAAGACATTGTGTGCACTTAGTTTTATCACATATGATTTGTATCTTACTATCTTGAGATTCTGGATTTGAACACCATAGGCAACTTAAGGGGCAGCCCTTGAAAAAAACTACAGTTCTGATTCCAGGACCATCGTGTATGCTGTATTTTTGAATATTGAAAATGCAAGCCTTTATATCTTTCATAAAAACACCCCCATATAGTAAAAGCAAGATTAGTATTATGATTGAACCGGAATAATTTAAGTTTCAATTGATGATTCAATGTTAACATGAAAAAATATAAGTGTAAATAAAAAAAGTTTCGTTTGAAATAAGTGTTGATTTCATAAGAATAATAATTTGATGTTTAATATTATTTGAAGTAGTATATAATCAATAATAAGCGGAGTTGCTTTTATTCGAAATATAAATAGTTCATTTTGTAAGTAGTTTATGATATAATTACCATTGGATTTAGGTATATAGACTAGTTATTTTTTTGAATATACCTAAGAGAAGGAGGAGTTTCTATGACAAGTAGGTATACAAAGCTTCTTGAAATTGTCAATGAAAACAAGCGTATAGAAGTCAGTAAATTATCAGAGCTTTTAAATGTATCTCAAGTGACTATACGTAAAGATCTTGGTGCATTAGAAGAAAAAGGATTATTGAAGCGTGAACATGGATATGCTGTTATGACTTCAAGTGATGATATTAACAGTAGGTTAGCTTTTAATTATGATATAAAAAGAAAAATAGCACAATTGGCAAGTAAACTTGTAAATGATGGTGAAACAGTTATGATCGAATCAGGATCGTCTTGTGCCTTACTTGCAGAAGAACTTGCATATAACAAAAGGGATATAACTGTGATCACCAACTCTACATTTATTGCAAACTATATTAGAGAAGGAAATGCGAAAGTAGTGTTACTTGGGGGAGATTACCAGCCAGAATCTCAGGTATCAGTAGGCCCTCTTACAAGAAAATGTGTGAAAGATTTTTTTGTAGATAAATTGTTTATTGGGACTGATGGTTATAATTCTAAAATAGGGTTTACAGGAAAAAACTTAATGCGTACAGAAACGGTAAAAGCCATGGCTGAAAGTTCTAATAAAATTATAATATTAACAGAATCATCAAAGTTCTCTGAGCGTGGAGTAGTAGCTCAATTTAGGGCAGAAGAAATAAGCTATTTATTTACAGATACTAATATTACGGAAGATGTTTTAGAAAGTTTAAAGAAGGAAAAAGTGGATGTTCAAATGGTAAGTGTAAGTTAATATGGTTTATATGAATCAATCGTAGTATAGGAAATTATAAGATACATAGGTATAGTATTTACTTCAATGAGTAAAAATTATAATCTATGTATTTTTTATGTTTTAATTAATAAAAATTTGTAATTCATTTCGAAAATAATCATATAGGTTTCAAATGAAACAAAAATATTGACAAAGGATATTGTTGATATATAATTGAGTTATGAAAGAAAATAAAATAGTTTCAAATGAAAATGGGAAATAAGTACTTGAAATGAAGGGAGAATATTTATGAATCATTTTGGAGAATTGACAGATAGAATGCATAATTTCAGAGAGGAATTATTAAATGCAAAATCTATGGTGAGTGTAGAAAGAGCTAAACTTACTACGGAAAGTTACAAAGAACACGCTGATAAGCCAATGGTATTACGTAGAGCATTATGCTTAGAAAATATACTAAAAAATATGAGTATATTTATTGAAGATAACTCAATAATTGCAGGAAATCAAGCAGAATCAAATCGCTCAGCTCCTATTTTTCCTGAATATGCAATGGATTGGGTTATAGATGAACTTGATGAATTTGAAAAACGTGCAGGTGATATATTTTACATTACTGAAGAAAGTAAGAAAGTTTTAAGAGAAATAGCACCTTTTTGGGAGCATAAAACTTTAAAAGACAGAGGTCTTGCAGGGATGCCTGCTGAAAGTAGAGTTTTTTATGATTTAGGTATTATAAAAGCAGAAGGTAATATTACTTCAGGGGATGCTCATATAGCGGTAAATTATGAAACTGTATTAAACCTTGGATTAATAAATTATAAAGAAAGAACAGAAAAGAAATTAAAGGGATTGGATCTTACAGATTATAGGAATTTAAATAGGTCTTATTTTTATAGAGCAATTTTAATAGTACTTGATGCGGTAACAGCTTTTGCAAAACGTTATGCAGATTTAGCATTAGAATTAGCAGAAAAAGAATCTGATGTAAGTAGAAAAGAAGAATTACTTGAAATGTCAAGAATATTGAATAAGGTTCCATATTATCCAGCAGAAACTTTCAAGGAAGCAGTTCAATCCTTATGGATAATTCACTTAGTTTTGCAAATTGAATCAAATGGACATTCACTTTCATATGGAAGAATGGATCAATATTTAAATCCTTTCTATGAAAAAGATTTAAAACTTGGAAAGATTACTGAAGATAGTGCTACTGAATTATTAACAAACTTGTGGCTTAAGACCTTTACAATAAATAAGATAAGAAGCTGGTCACATACGCGTTTTAGTGCAGGTAGTCCGCTATATCAAAATGTCACAGTTGGAGGACAGACTGTAGATAAAAAAGATGCAGTAAATCCATTAAGCTACTTGATTCTAAAGAGTGTTGCTGAGACAAAATTACCACAACCTAACTTAACAGTACGTTACCATAGAGGATTATCTGATGATTTTATGAAAGAATGTATTGAAGTAGTAAGATTAGGTTTTGGAATGCCAGCCTTTAATAGTGATGAAGTTATTATTCCATCATTTATAGAAAAAGGTGTAGATGAAAAAGATGCTTATAACTATAGTGCAATTGGATGTGTAGAAGTTGCGGTTCCGGGTAAGTGGGGTTATAGATGTACTGGAATGAGCTTTTTAAATTTCCCTAAATCATTACTAATAGCTTTAAATGATGGAGTAGATTTGCAGTCAGGAACTAAGCTTTGTGATGGTGTAGGCCACTTTAAGGATATGACGACCTTTGATGAAGTTATGAAAGCTTGGGATAAGATAATTCGTGAATTTACAAGACATAGCGTAATAATTGATAGTTGCGCAGATTTAGCAATAGAAGAAGTTACAGCAGATATATTATGCTCAGCTTTAACTGATGATTGTATTGAAAGAGGTTTGAACCTAAAAGAAGGTGGAGCAGTATATGATTTTATTAGTGATCTACAAGTAGGTATTGCGAACCTTGGAGATTCTCTTGCAGCAATTAAAAAATGCGTATTTGAAGATAAAAGTTTTACCCCAGCTGAATTATGGAATGAACTGCTTGATAATTTTGAAGGCGAAAAGGGTAAAAAGATTCAAGATATATTAATTAACGACGCTCCTAAGTATGGAAATGATGATGATTATATAGATTTATTATTAAGAGAGGCTTATGAAATCTATATTGATGAGATAAAGAAACATAAAAATACTAGATATGGTAGAGGACCAATTGGAGGATGCTATTATGCTGGAACTTCTTCAATTTCAGCTAATGTACCACAAGGAGCAGGAACTTTAGCAACTCCAGATGGAAGAAAAGCTGGAGAGCCTTTAGCAGAAGGCTGTTCACCATCTCATGCTATGGATAAAAACGGTCCTACAGCAATATTTAAATCAGTTTCTAAATTACCAACACATGATATCACAGGTGGAGTATTATTAAATCAAAAAGTAACGCCACAAATGTTATCTAAAGAAGAGGATAGAATGAAGCTAATTTTATTAATTAGAACGTTCTTTAATCGATTAGAGGGATTTCATGTACAATATAATGTAGTATCTAGAGATACCCTTCTTGATGCACAAAAGAATCCGGAAAAATATAGAGATTTAATTGTTAGAGTTGCAGGATATAGCGCATTCTTTAATGTACTTTCTAAGCAAACTCAAGATGATATAATTGAAAGAACAGAACTGGTTTTATAAGCTGAATACTTTTTGTAAAGCTGAGACAAATTTTACACTAAGATATTTCTCAAGGTAAATATTTTCCATAGAAGAAACTTAATTTTAAACATTAAGAACAAGATAAAACTGTTTTTGGGAAATATTCCTGGCGAATGTATGTGTTTGAAAAGGAGAGAGTTAAAATGGAGTATATGTTAGATACAGCTAATATTGAAGTAATTAAAGAATGTAATGAAATTTTTCCTATAACAGGTGTTACAAGTAACCCAAGTATACTAAAAAAAGAAGGGGAAATTGATTTCTTCAATCATTTCAAAAAGATTCGTGAAATAATAGGAATGGATAAAACACTTCATATTCAAGTTGTTGCTGAGGATTGTGAAGGAATATTAAGAGAAGCAAAAGCTATTTTAGAAAATGTTGATAATAAAGTATGTATTAAGATTCCAGTTAATGCAGAAGGATTAAAAGCAATTAAAATACTTAAAGCACAAGGAGTTTCTATAACTGCTACAGCAATTTATACAACTGCTCAAGGAATGTTAGCTATGGAAGCAGGTGCAGATTTTATTGCCCCATATTTTAATCGTATGGAAAATATGAATATTAACCCACGCGAAGTTATAAAAGCTTTTGCGGATATGATTGAAAAATATAACTACCCAACCAAAATACTTGCGGCAAGCTTTAAAAATATAGGTCAAGTTAATGATTCGTACGCTGCTGGAGCACAAACCGCAACAATGGCACCCGAAATCTTATTTGATGCATTAAAAATGCCAGTCATCCAAAAAGCTGTTGATGATTTTGCTACAGATTGGGAGTCAGTCTTTGGGAAAGTATCTATAGCTGATTTGTAGAATTAAAAGCAAATGTTTGGTGTTCAGATTGAAATATTAATTAAAACTAATTATGTGAAAGCATTGATGTTATTTAAATTATAGTAAATATAGTTTGCAAAATTGAAATTGGTAACATTAACCTAATATTAATAAATCATATGAAAGTCGAATTTCACTATACTTAAAACGTGACTATATGAATTTTTAAATCGGAAATAATAAGATAGAGAATAGTGGATTTCAAAAGTCACGCTTCGCCTCCACCATGAAACCCAGAAAATCTAAAAATTGGATTTTGATGGGTTTTTTATTTTTTAATGCATGTTTATAGCCATTGGAAACTTTAAAAATTATTTTAACTATTCTAATAGATTTACTAAATATATTTAAGTAGCAAAGGTTTCTTGATTTATATATTCCACCGCCTTCCTATGAATATTATTGCTTACTATATAGTTGAAACTTCCATTAATTTTCAACTATATATTTGTATTGATATTGTCTTTTGTGGTAACAATTATTATATCCGAAGTAGTTTATAGAATTCCTGGAATCAGGTTTCTATTTGGCATAAGCAAAAATAATACAAAAAGTTTGAATATAAATAAATAATTACTATCTAGACTTCTGTTACCTTATATAAATAGTGTACATGTTAATTTAAAAATATTACTCCAGTTTATTCTTTTGATGTTTTTAAAATAGTTAAGGAATTTCTAAATAAATTAAGTTTGAGTAGAGAGTGTTTTTTTATAAAAAGGGTGAAATCATAGTATAAAACTTATTGTATAAAAATAAGTTAAAAAATTTTAAAAAACATGTTGCATAATGATAAAAAACGTGTTATCATGAAAACGTAGTCAGATGTGGGGTATCTAATTAAGATTCCTAAGTGGACTATAAAATAATAATATCTAGCATGTTACTGATTCGATCAGGCATAAGCATAGAGAAGTAAAATGAAGTAATATTTATTCGTTATATCACATATTTTGTACAGTTTTTATAGGGTATTATCATATTTTTTTTATGATTTAATTTAGTGTACAAAAATTGTGACGAAATACGAATATATAATCTTGTTTTATTTTCTAATGCTTATGCCTTTTGTTTTTGTAACAAATAAAAAATAGGAGGTATAAAAATGGTAGGAATTATTCTTGCTAGTCACGGAGAATTTGCTAAAGGCATCATGCAATCTGGTGCGATGATTTTCGGAGAACAAGAAAACGTAAAAGCTGTTACGTTGATGCCTAGCGAAGGACCTGATGATCTTAGAGCAAAAATGAAAGACGCAATTGCATCCTTTGACAACCAAGATGAGGTTTTATTCTTAGTTGATCTTTGGGGCGGTACACCATTCAACCAAGCTAATATGCTATTTGAAGAACACAAAGATAAATGGGCAATCGTAGCTGGTTTGAATTTACCAATGCTGATTGAAGCTTATGGTGCACGTCTTTCAATGGAATCTGCTCATGAAATTGCAACTTATATCTTAAATGCAGGTAAAGAAGGAGTTAAAGTTAAGCCGGAAGAATTAGAACCAGCAGATACTGGTAAAACTTCAGGAGCGGGAGCAGGGCAATCTAATGCAGGTACACCTGGATCATTCGAATATGTTTTAGCTCGTATTGATTCTCGTTTACTTCATGGTCAAGTAGCAACTGCTTGGACAAAAACTGTAAATCCTACACGAATTATTGTGGTGTCAGATGATGTAGCTAGAGATACTCTTCGCAAGAATTTGATTACGCAAGCTTCTCCTCCTGGGGTTAAGGCTCATGTTGTTCCAGTTGATCATATGATTAAACTTGCAAAAGATGACCAACATTTTGGAGGCCAACGTGCAATGCTTCTTTTTGAAAATCCAAAAGATGTGCTTAGAGCTGTAGAAGGCGGAATACCACTAAAGACAATCAATGTTGGTTCAATGGCTCACTCTCCAGGTAAGGTTCAACCAAGCAAAGTGCTTGCTTTCAATCAAGAAGATATCGATATATTTAATAAGCTTAAACAAGCTGGACTTACTTTTGATGTGCGTAAAGTACCAAATGATTCAAAAGCAAATATGAACGAAATACTTAAAAAAGCACAAGATGAATTAAAAAAATTAAAATAATCTAATTATTTAGAGATAAAGGAGGATTAATAACCATGACTTTAAATATAGTTCAAATTATATTAGTCATTTTTATAGCATTTCTAGCTGGTGTAGAAGGTATATTGGATGAATTTCAATTCCATCAACCATTAATTGCTTGTACGTTAATCGGCTTAGTTACAGGGCATTTAGTACCATGCTTAATATTAGGTGGCAGTCTTCAAATGATGGCCTTAGGTTGGGCAAATATCGGTGCTGCCGTGGCACCTGATGCAGCGCTTGCATCTGTTGCATCTGCAATTATTCTAGTTCTTGGAGGTCAAGGTGAAGCAGGAGTTATTCCAGCAATTGCTATTGCTGTTCCTTTAGCAGTTGCAGGATTATTATTAACAATTATTTGTCGTACGATAGCTACAGCATTTGTACATTTTATGGATGCTGCTGCTAAAGAAGGAAATATCAAAGCTATTGAATTTTGGCAAATCGCTGGTATTTGTTTGCAAGGTATACGTATTGCGATTCCAGCAGCACTAGTATTAGCAATCGGTGCTGGTCCAATTAGTTCATTACTTGCTGCAATGCCTTCTTGGTTAACTGGTGGTTTAGCAGTTGGTGGTGGAATGGTGGTAGCTGTTGGTTATGCAATGGTAATCAATATGATGGCTACAAAAGAAGTATGGCCATTCTTTGCAATTGGATTTGTACTAGCAACTATTTCACAAATTACACTTATCGGACTAGGCGCTATCGGTGTAGCTATAGCTCTTATTTATTTAGCACTTAGCAAACAAGGTGGCTCAGGCAATGGTGGAAGTTCAAATACTGGTGATCCTTTAGGGGATCTAATTGATAGATACTAAGAAGGGAGAGGAAACGAAAATGTCAAAAGAATTAAAATTAAGTAAAAGAGACCGTATTTCTGTTTGGTTCCGTTCATTTTTCCTTCAAGGTTCTTGGAACTATGAAAGAATGCAAAATGGTGGTTGGGCATTTGCAATGATTCCAGCAATCAAAAAATTATATAAGACTAAAGAAGATAGGGCAGCGGCATTAGAACGTCACTTAGAGTTCTTTAACACTCACCCATATGTAGCTTCACCAATTATTGGTGTAACATTAGCGTTAGAAGAAGAACGTGCAAATGGTATGGCAATTGATGATGTAACTATTCAAGGTGTTAAAGTTGGTATGATGGGGCCTTTAGCTGGTATTGGAGATCCAGTTTTCTGGTTTACTGTAAGACCAATTTTAGGAGCATTAGGTGCTTCACTTGCTATGAGTGGTAACATTCTTGGACCAATTATCTTTTTCCTTGCTTGGAATATCATCCGTATGGCATTTACATGGTATACACAAGAGTTTGGTTACAAAGCAGGATCTCGTATTAGTGATGATTTATCAGGTAATATGTTGCAAGATATCACAAAAGGAGCATCCATCCTTGGTATGTTCATTTTAGGGTCATTAGTTAACAGATGGGTATCTGTTAAATTTTCACCAATAGTATCATCTGTTAAATTAAGTGATGGTGCATTTATTGATTGGAGCAAACTTCCTTCTGGAGCAGAGGGTGTTAAGCAAGCTTTATTACAACAATCATCTGGCATGTCATTAACTGATACTAAGGTTACTACATTACAAAATAACTTGGATTCATTAATTCCTGGTCTTGCAGGGTTGCTAATTACACTTCTTTGTATGTGGTTACTTAAGAAAAAAGTATCTCCAATTGTTATCATCCTTGGATTATTTGCAATTGGTATTGTTTTCCATTTGATTGGTTTAATGTAATACTTTTTTACTTAGCCTAGGCTTTTTAGCCTAGGCTTTTGTTAACAAATCAAGTGAAACTTGATTTGGGTTGGAGAGTTATGAATGCTAGGTATCGGCTAAATTGGTGAAATATCTGTTAAGTTTAATGGATTTTCGAATAATTGATAGAAACATATAAAAAATATATAATAAATATAAGTGCATATATTTAAGTAGAAAAGAGGTAGAGCAGATGGTTCAATCACTCAATACAAAAGTAGATCTAACAATTGAAGCAACAGCTTTTACAGGTCTTGCAAATTATGGCAAGATTATGATAGGTGACAAAGGTTTTGAGTTCTATAATTCTCGTGATTATCGTAAATTTATTCAAATCCCTTGGGAAGAGGTTGACTATGTAATTGCATCTGTATTATTTAAAGGAAAATGGATTCCACGATATGCAATTCGAACAAAGAAAAATGGAACATATACTTTTTCTTCTAAAGAAGCAAAGAAAGTACTTCGTTCTGTTAGAAATTATGTTGATCCAAATCATATGGTTTATTCATTAAGTTTTCTTGATGTGGTAAAACGAGCAGTGAAATCTACATTTAAGAAGAGCTGATCAATTAAAGAAGCTATAAGGTAATCCGATTTCAGCTAATATTTTATAAATAAAGTTGTTAATTGCGTAATATATTGATAGGTAAAATCAGGTGAGATTTATTGATAAATTTAGAGGTTATGCTTAATCTTCAACATAGAACCCATGAAAATCTAAAATTGATATGCTCCTTTTATAATAGACAGTTAAAATAATGAAACTGTTTCTATAAAGGGAATATATCCAATTAGAATTTTCATGGGTTCTTTTTTTATAGGAGTGTTAAAAAGAAATATAAATATAAGATTATGTGTTTATGATAAGCGTTGAAAAATGATGAATTATACTCCTTTTTATTCTGTATTATTTATAAATATAAACCAAATTTCAAACTCATTTATAAAGTTAACTTGTAACAAAAACGAAAATGAGATATAATTGTTGATAATATCAATTAATTTGGGGGCGAATATGAGGAATGAAGAAATAATTAGAAAAGAGATAAGATTAATTGTAAGAGAATTAGGATTACTTAATCACAATTGCTTAAATTCTGAATTGACACTAGCTCAAGCTCATATATTAAATTACATAAAACAAAATGGAAAAACTCCTTTTAATGAATTACTAATAAATTTAGGTATTGATAAAGCCTCACTAAGTAGGATACTTAATAATCTAGAGGATAAAAATTATTTGGAACTAAAGAAATCTGAAGCTGATAAAAGAATGAAAGATATTTGTATTCTTCCATCAGGTATTGATGCCATAAATAATGGAGATTATGAAGCAAATAAATTTATCAATGAAATTTTAAATTTAGGAGATAGCGAGGACACAGAAAATATTGTAGGAGCATTTAGAGTATTTAGAGTTCTTGCATTAAAAAACAATCTTAAAAAGAATGATTCTAGAATATTAATAGAAAGAATTTCTGAGAATTATATGGAAGAAGCAATTAAATTAGCAACAGAAGTATTTACTAATGAGCAAAGCATTCCAGAAGAATTGGTTCCGGTGAGTGAGTATTTAAAACCAATTTGGTGGTGTGCAAGAGTCGGAGAAGATATCATTGGAGTGGTATCAGCCTGGAAAGAAAAAGATAAATGGCATTGGGGAAGATTTGCTGTTGATAAAAGATTAAGAGGCATAGGAATTGGTCAAAAGCTTGCCATAGCTTCATTAAAAGAAATTTTTAATTCTTATACTGACGAAATTTATATCGAAGCAAGAGATGCAACTCTAAATATGTTAATGAAATTTGAATGCAAAGTAATTGGAGATGTAGAAGATTTTTATGGGGAACCTGTAACTCCAATAATATTAAGTAAAAGTAATTTTATTAAGAGATGTAAATAGAGTACAAGTACAATATTAATGCCAAATTCAATTAAATATAATACCACTTATATATTTAAGCATAAATAATTCATTGGCGAAATTTTATAAAACTATATAATTAAAACCATTATACAGGTAACTGTCTTTGGAGGGCGTAGTGAACTTTAGAGTATATAAATTGTCCTTCATCATAACCCCCACGAAAATCTAACATTTTGATTTTCGTGGGTTGTTTTAGTTTATAGAAAGTTTTAGAAAAAAATTTATAAATATTCTGTTATTTTATGAATTGGGACATATATCTTAATTGAAAAGAATAGAAAAATAAAAATTTTTAGGAGGAGCAATTAAGATGAAAGAGAGAAGATATGTAAGATTTAGAGTTGATATGTATGAGGATACAAAGTTTAAAATAATAGATAGAATGCCAGAAAGAGATGTTATTTATTATATCTGGACCAGAATTGTAATTTTAGCTGGGAGAGTTAATCTAGATGGTAATTTATATATGTCAAAAAGCATTCCATATACATTAAAGACTTTAGCTATAGAATTTAATAGAGATGAAAGTCAAGTGAAATTGGCATTAGATACATTTAAGGACTTAGAAATGGTTGAAGTTACCGAAGAAAATGTTTATAAAGTAAAGAATTTTGCAAAGCATCAAAATATTAAAGTAAAAACAAAGGATATTGATGAGAATAAAGAAAAAATAAAACCAAAAGAGAGTGATTTAAAAAGTGAAGAGACTAAAATTGTTGGGAAGACTTATGATCAAAATCATGATAGTGAAGAAAAAGAAATTGGTAATAAAATTAGTGAAAAACAGCAGCAAAAAGATAACAATATGTGTAATATGGAGAATGTCATTGATACTAAGAATAATATAGAAATTGAAAATACAGGAATAAGGGATAGTAAAAACATAATAGGTACAGGAAAAATTACTGGCGGACTGATGGATAATATCCCTATACTTTTAGGAATGAATAAAAATAAGAAGTCAAAGAAAAATATAAAGAAAAATACGGATATTGAAGTTACTGATGAGGAAGAAGATGATGAATTTGGTTTTTATGAAGGAGATAGAAAGCCTTTATGTAAAGGCGAAAGTGTATTTAGTGAGTGGTCGTTTTAGATCCGAAAGAACAATATAATTTGATATTAGATTTATAGGTCAAGGAGTAGTTTTAACTATTCCCCACGAAAGTCTAATTTTTCATGGGGATTTTATTTACCTAACATTTTAAATTCTTTTATATGGCGTATTTAGTTCGATCATTTCAATGAATTTTGAAAGAGATGTAGTCATTAAGGAATCCTTTCGCCGTATAAAAAATGTTTTTGTAGTATTGTATTTATCAGGAACCGAGAATGATTTTAGTAGGCCATTTTCTTCATAATCTTTAATGGTGGATTTCGGTATAAAAGATGCACCAAGATCAGCAATAACACCCTCAATAATAGAATTTGAATTATTAAATTCCATATATCTAATATTATAAACCCCTTTAGATTTAAGCCAGTTTTCAAGTTGAATTCTATTAGGACATCCAGTTGTACTCATCAAAAATGGCTTGGAATATAGATCTTCTATATTAGTATATTTAGGATTTGATATTAGCACTAAGGTTTCTTCAACTACAAGTTCACTTAAGATATTCTCATCACTAAAGGAATGGGCTTTGACAAAAGCACCATCTAACTGGAAGTGCTTTATCTTATAAATAAGTTCATCTGATTGACTTGTTATAAGGGACAGATCAACTTTTGGATAAGCTTTATGATATTGCGCTAAGAGTTCAGGAAGACGTATGGAAGACACTGTGTGAACAGCACCAATTGATAAGCTTCCAGAAGGATCACAACAATCATTTAAGGCTTTATCAGCTTCGTCTAGTAAGTAAATGATTTTTTCAGCATAAGCTAACAATTTCTCGCCTGTAGGAGTTAAAATCATGCCTCGCTGTCTATAAAAAAGTTGTGTATTTAAATCAGATTCTAATTGCTGAATTCTAGCTGTGACATTAGATTGAACATAGCCTAAAGCTTTTGCTGCCTTTGTTATGCTGCCTGCTTGAGCAACAGCTCTGAAAATTCTTAATTCGTTACTTTCCATTTTATCACCCCAATATATAAATCACAAAAAGTGAATCTTAGTATCTAATATAATCATTTTACATGATGTGTTATCTCCTGTAAACTATATGTAGAAAACAAAATTAAATGGCTTCGATGGGATGAACTATATAAGGTTTTATTTGCAGTCGAAAATTTATTCCATTTATAGATAAGGAGATTATATGACAAATTTTAAATCACACAAATGGAGCATCTTACTTGTTGTTACATTAGTTTCATTTATTACAAATTTGGATTCTACTATTGTAATAATAGGTTTGCCTAATATGATGGAAGGATTAAATATTTCAGTAACTACTGGATTGTGGATAATTACTGGTTACATTATTGCAAGTACAGTTTTAATATTACCTGCTGGAAAATGGGCAGATACAGTTGGAACAAAGCGTATTTTCATGTTGGGACTTATAATTTTTGCAGTCGGTACAATACTTTGTGGAATTGCAAACTCCGGATTGGCTTTAAATTTATATAGGTTAATTCAAGGAGGTGGAGCAGCATTAGCTATGGCAACTGCAACTCCAACTATAATCAAGACTTTTCCTAGTAGTGAACTTGGATTAGCTTTGAGTATTAATGCTACTTCATGGGTTATTGGAGCAATAATTGGACCAGTAGCTGGTGGTGTTTTAATTAGCAGCTTTGGTTGGAGATCAATATTCTTTATTACAGTACCTTTTGTACTTCTTTGCATAATTGGAGCATTTTTAGTAATGGAAGAGACCAAACCTAATATTAATCAAAAAAATGACTGGATTGGGATATTAACATTTAGTTTAGGTCTAATATTAACGATGATAGTACTTTCAGAAGGACAATCATTAGGATGGGTATCATATAAAACTTTAGGAGTATGTATAGTTACAATTCTATTATGGGTTGCATTTATAATCACAGAATCACGCGTAGAAAATCCATTATTTAATTTCAAGCTGCTCTTGTACAGAAATTATTCAATTGGACTTGTAATTACATTATTTTATTGTATTGCATATTTTTCATTACCTTTATTGTTGAGTATATATTTGCAAAGTGCATTACATTTGAGTCCTACTATGTCGGGGCTATTGATGATTTCACTATCTGTACCGCAGCTTATATTGGGTCCGTTTGCAGGTAAACTTGTAGATAATATCGGATCATTAAAGACTCTTACATTTGGAATTGTATTTCTTATTATAGGAATATTCTTTCTTGGAAATCTTGGGGGAGAGCTATCAGTTAAAGCTATAGTTACACCACTAATATTATTATCAATAGCAAATGGCTTAGCTTGGCCGTCGTTAGCGAAAACTGTATTGTCAGCAGTGCCTAAAGAACAATCTGGTTCAGCATCAGGGATGCATTATACTATAATGAATGTTGGTAAAGCATTAAGTCAGACATTGGCAATATTAACAATAGAAGTTATTATACCTGCGGATGTAGTCTCTAAGGCAATTATAGGTTTGGGAAGCTTTGCTAATGTAAATATAAGTGGGAATTTAGTTAAGTCTATAGATTCAAGTTTCAGATTTTTTACAATTTTCTTTGTAGTTGCACTAGGGTTAAGTTTATTTCTTTTATATTCTAAAAGAGGAGAGAATATTAAAGAAAGAGTTGATATGGCATAGGTTATGGCAAGTTATTTATTAATTTATATCTTTAGATATCATTAAATAGGCAAAGAAAAGTGATTGCAAGGTTTTAATAACTTTTCTAATATCCAAGATTAGCATTTTATTTGAATTAGACTTAGAATATAATTATTAAAAGGGAGGATTAATATGGAAAATGTAATTGAAAATATAAAATCAAGAAGAAGTATAAGAAAATACAAAGAGGAACAAATAAAAGATGAGGAACTATTTACAATTTTAGATTCAGCAAAACATGCACCAAGTGGAGGTAACTCTCAAACATGGCAATTTACTGTAGTTCAAAATAAAGAAATTCTTCTAGAGTTAAATGGATATATTAAAGAAGCTTTTGAAAAGCTTGAAGTTGATGAAAATACCTATAAAAGTAAAAAAGCAGGTAAAGTTGCATCGAAGAAAGATAACTACAATTTTTATTACAATGCTCCAACCTTAATTATAGTATCGAATGAGTCTAACTATAGTAATGCAATGGCAGATAGTGCTTGTGCTATAGAAAATATGCTTTTAACCGCAAATTACTTGGAACTTGGAGCATGTTGGATAAATCAATTAACATGGTTTGACAATGATGAAAATGTAAGAAAGTTACTTACACGCTTAGGAATTTCAGAAAAACATAAGGTTTGTGGTTCTATTTGTATTGGTTATATAGATGGTGTTAAGCCAGATAAAAAAATACTGAAGGAAAATATAGTGACAATTATAAGATGATAGGGAATAATATTTATATCAACTTATAAAATATTATTTTTCTAATAGTTGTGTATTTGTAAAGATAGTATTTATATTTCATGATAAACCCGTAAGAATCTGGGAATTAGGTTCTTGGGGGCATTTTTATTTATAGATGTTTAAAGAATAAATCTATATTTTTAATAGTTGCAATATATAGTATAATAGTTGTTAGAAATCAGGAAAGAAATTAATATTTATATTTAATAATTTCTAATAAATGATAGGTGAGGAACGTAAAGAGATGACAATGGAATTAGAGAAATACTATAATAAATTTTGTGAAGATAAAAGATTAACTAGAAAATATGCACAAGTTGAGTTTTTAACTTCTATGAAATATATTCATGAGTATCTAGAAAAGAATAATGGTTCCAAAATTTTAGATGTTGGTGCTGGAACAGGAAGATACTCTGTGGAGCTAGCAAACGATGGGTATGATGTTACAGCAATTGAGCTTGTAAAGCATAATCTAGGTATTTTAAAATCAAAAGGAAGTTCAGTAAAAGCATATCAAGGGACAGCATTAGATTTATCAAGATTTGAAGAAAATACATTTGATATGACATTGGTATTTGGACCGATGTATCACTTATACAATTTTCAGGATAAAGCAAAAGCCTTACAAGAGGCGAAGAGAGTAACAAAAATTGGAGGAGTTATCTTAGTAGCTTATTGCATGAATGAGTATAGCGTAATAACATATGGTTTTAAGGAAAATAATATTCGTGCGTCTATTGAAAATGGAAAGCTTACTGATGATTTTCATGTTATATCTGAACCAAAAGATTTATATGATTATGTAAGGATTGAAGATATCAATAAGTTAAATGAAGAAGTAAGACTAAAAAGGATAAAATTAATTTCAGCAGATGGACCAGCGAATTATATGAGATCTGTTTTGAATGCTATGGATGAAGAGACATTTAAGCTTTTTATTAATTATCATTTTTCTACATGTGAAAGGCCAGATTTACTTGGAGCAAGTGCACATACGTTAGATATTTTAATAAAGGAATAGGGAAAGAAAGTAAGAGAGCTAAATTTTAATTATTAGTAAGGAATAAATATAGCACCTTTTTCAAATATGAAAGGTATAATATAAAATAAATTCTTAACAAAGTTTTTGTTTTATATTATACTTTTTTGTTTTTAAATAAAAAATTTTTATAGGAATACCTTACAATTGCAATATTTACCAATACAATATAGATAATTATTATTGTTAAATAATTATTTTATATTGAATACAATTAATTTAATGCTATAATAAAGTTATAAAGGATCGATTATATAAAGGAAAAAGGTGTTTATTATGAATATTAAATTAGAAAATAGATATAGATTATTTATTAATGGAGAATGGAGAGACGCTTCAGATGGAGCTACAATAAAGACTTATAATCCAGCTAATGGGGAACTTTTAGCTGAGATTTCAGATGCTACAGAAAAGGATGTAGATGATGCTGTTAATTCTGCAAGACAAGCCTTTGCTACATGGAGCAAAACTACTGTTGTAGAAAGAGCAAATATATTAAATAAAATTGCTGATATTATTGAAGAAAACGCAGAATACTTAGCTACAGTAGAAACTTTAGATAATGGAAAACCAATTAGAGAAACAACAGGAGCAGATATTCCATTAGCAGCAGATCATTTTAGATATTTTGCAGGTGTTATTCGTGCTGATGAAGGTTCTGCAACAATGATAGATGAAAATACTTTAAATTTAATATTAAGTGAGCCAATTGGTGTTGTAGGGCAAATAGTCCCTTGGAATTTTCCATTCCTAATGGCGGCTTGGAAGTTAGCTCCAGTGTTGGCTGCAGGAGATGTTTCAGTATTTAAGCCATCAAGCACTACTTCATTGAGTGTATTAGAGCTTATGAAACTAATACAAAATATTGTTCCTAATGGTGTAATTAACGTTATTACAGGAAAAGGATCAAAGAGCGGTGAATATTTGCAAAATCATGAAGGACTTGATAAATTAGCATTTACAGGCTCTACAGAAGTTGGAAGACAAATTGGACTTGCTGCGGCTAAACGTATTATTCCTGCAACTTTAGAGCTTGGAGGAAAATCAGCTAATATTTTCTTTAGTGATGCAAATATGAACATTGCATTAGAAGGTATTCAATTGGGAATTTTATTTAACCAAGGACAAGTTTGTTCTGCAGGTTCTAGAATATTTGTACAAGAAGATTTTTATGATGAATTTATGGAAAAAGCAATTGCTGCTTTTGAAAAAGTTAAAGTTGGAAACCCATTAGATCCTAGTACTCAAATGGGAGCACAAGTTAGTGAAGCTCAACTTAAGAAAATTCTTAAATATATAGAAATAGGGAAACAAGAAGGAGCAAAAGTAGCTACAGGAGGGGAAAGATTCATTGAGGGTGATGCTAAGAATGGATACTTTATGAAACCTACTTTACTTACAAATGCCACTAATGATATGAGAGTAGCTAGAGAAGAAATATTTGGGCCAGTTGGAGTTGTAATTAAATTTAAGACTGAAGAAGAAGTCATTGCTATGGCAAATGACAGTGAGTATGGTTTAGGTGGTGGAGTATTTACTACTAACTTAAATCGTGCCATAAGAGTTGCTAAAGGAATAAGGACTGGACGTATATGGGTTAATACTTATAATACTTTTCCAGCAGGTGCAACATTTGGTGGATATAAAGAATCTGGTATAGGTAGGGAAACTCACAAGGTTATATTAGAAGCTTATACTCAAAAGAAAAATATTATAATTAATTTATCAGAAACTCCTGGCGGAATGTATATAAAGTAAGGAATGCTAAATTTATATATATTAAAATAAAGCCTCTACATTTTAGTGTTAGTTAAGTGCATGATTTCCTAGAATTTTAAATGTAAATTCATTATTGAAGTATATATAGACTATAATAGCCATAAAGGTCCTTAATCAGGATCTTTATGGCTATTTAAATGAGAAAGGTATTCTTCATAGATAATTAAAGTAAGGCATTAACACCATTTACTTTAGCTTGTTCATCATCATCTATTGGAATTATAATACATTTCTTTCCGTCTATTATTTGCGATTTTATTTGAGAGACTTTTTGAGGTTTTACGTGAAGTACAATATCATAGTTTGGAGTAGTACTAACCTCAGGTTCTATTTCAGAGTCTGTAGTATTATTTGTTTCAGACTCTGATTCAGAATCAAAACTTTCCTCTAAATTAGAGTCAGCCTCTACTTCTAAGGCGGCATCAGATTCTGTCTTTAAAGCAGAATTAGACTCTAGCTCTAAGTTTATTCTGGTATCTGCATCTAAGATCTTATTCAAAGCTGATTCAGTTTCTGATTCTAAAGCAGCTTCTTTCTCTGAATCTAGCAGAGCATCTGATTTTGTTTTCTCAAGTCTTTCTTCTAGTATGCGTACTTTTTTTTCGAGTTTTTCTTCTTTTTTTCTTTGTTCATTTGCTGCAAGTGCTTTTTTATCAATTAAATTCTCTGCTACAGGTGGAGTATCTCCGAATACTTCTGTATATGATTTTTCAATTTTTGCCGTGATTTCTTCAGGGATTCCACTTTCGATTAGAATATCTTGAATATTATCATTACTCAAAACTATAGGTTCAGCATTTTTGCCGTTAACAGTAGTATGATCATCTACTATAGTATTAAGAGTTTCTTGAATTTCCATAAAGAAATGATCTGATTTGTCATCATCACTTCCAACAGCTTTACGAATAATATTTTGGAATGTTTCCTTTTGCTCAGTAGCTGTTTGCTTTGAACTACAACCTAAAGCTTCTTCCATAAATTCTGGATGTGGATCTTTTGCATCTTTTGTGTAATACATAATGGAATGAATATCAGTACTACGATCTATAAATGCTGGAAATACAAATCCAAGATCTGGAGGGCCAACTACCCAATCTCTAATACGGGCTCCAATTCGATTTTCATCTTCAAGATATCCAAGAGCTGGTTTTGAAAGTGATACTGGACAGACTGCACATAATATATATTCATAGACCTCTTCGGATTCATCTAATTTGGAGTTATCAGTAGTTTTTGTCATAACATCATAAGCATCGTGAAAAACGAGTATTAGAAAGTTACCTGTATATTCATAACTATTTATAATTAATTTATAAAAGCTATCAAGTAGAGAATCATCTTTTAATTTACTTTTTTTTAGCTGCATTAAGGAAAGCTGTCTACCACCTATACCTTCTTCATCAAGAGGAAAGTTCAGTTCAAGAATGTTATTTCCAACTGTTCCAGATAGTGTTTTCTTGGCAATTTCTAAATATTTAAAGAATTCTTCCTCTCTTAGATTTAAAAAAGTTTCTTTAAATTTTAGTACAATATTTTTTTGACCATCTACATAACAGCCACACATTTTAGTAAATGTACAGTCATCTTTTTTTAAACGTCTTTTTAATTCTAATATATCTTTTTTGTTCATAAATCTCCCTCTCATTTCACCGAGTTTTTATTAGATACATGAAATAACATGTCCAAATTTGCCGTGGATATTTTATACTTGGACTCTAAAAGAGTCTCTTTAGAAACTCGTAATTTCTTATAGATGTTGTATTTTAAGAGTTTGGAATCTATATATAAAATAGACTGGCTATTGACTGCTATTTTGAATACGCTTTAGCACATGCCAAAGAATACTTCACATAATATAGTATAGTGTTGAATGGATAGCTCTGCAAGATATTAAATGAAGTTTATAACCATATTTTGTAAAGGGACAAAGTTTATATTAACGTAAACGTATAATATAATTACAGCTAATTTAATATAGAAATTAAAAATATCAAAAAAAATTATACGAGGGTATAGACAATTAAATGCAATTATGATAAGATTTAATTACTTAAACGTTTACTGAAAAAGAGGAATATTTTATGAATAGTAAGATTAAAAGACCCACAATTAAAGATGTAGCCAAAAAATCTAATGTTTCTGTTGCTACAGTTTCTAGAATAATAAATAACCTAGATGGTTACTCAGAAGAAACTAGAAAAAAGGTAATTGAAGTTATGGATGAACTCGGTTATCAAAGAAATGCCATTGCAAGAAATCTCAAAGTTAGAGAAACACGAACTATTGGGGTGTTACGTCCCAAAATAAGCACTACATATTATGTAGAAATTTTAAATGGAATAGAAGACTTTGCACAACGCAATAATTATAGCGTTATCATTTGTAATGGTGGAGATAAGTGGGAGAGAATCTCAGAATATCTTCAGGTGTTATCTGAAAGACAGGTAGATGGCTTGATTATTTGCAGTATACCTCCAGATGATACTTTATGCAAAAGAATAATAGATTCACATATTCCAACAGTTCTTGTTTCAGGATTATCGTATAAGTATTCGTTGCCTTATGTTAAGGTAGATGATTATCAAGCTGCTTATTCAGCAACATCATATTTAATTGAAAATGGCCATAAAGAAATAGCAATTATATCTGGACCGACTGAAGATCCTGTAGCGGGAGTGCCACGTTTAAATGGATTTTTGCAAGCATTGAGAGATAATAATATACCTATAAAGAAAAATCTTATTAAAGAAAAAGGTTTTAGCTTTATAGATGGAGTCGAAGGAATGAATGAACTTCTAAAGACAGGTGAGAAATTTACAGCAGTTTTTGCAGTATCTGATGATTGTGCTGTTGGAGCATTATCAGTAGCACATAAGAATGGTTTAAAAGTACCAGATGACATATCTATAATAGGTTATGATAACACAAACATAGCTGAGATGTCATATCCACCTTTAACAACAGTAGCACAACCTTTATATGATATGGGGAAAAAGTCTGTTGAAATGTTAATAAAAAGAATTTCCTACAACGAAAAAGTTGAAAGTATAATAATGCCATTTGAAATTGTAGAAAGAGAAACAGTGAAAAAAATTAAAGATATATAAGTTGTATTAATAAATTTTTATTTAAAGTTCTAGTATGCTAAGTGCTTAACTGTGGCTGAAATTTAGAAAATTAATAGTAATATATAAATTATTATAAGAATATAAGATATTCAATGATTATTTATAAAACGATATGAAGCTATATTACAAGTTTTTATATACAATTCTAAGTTCTAAACTTTGTAATATAATTTCATATAAGATTTGCAGAAAGTTATTACGTAAATTTTTATAGTTTACGTAAACGATTAAGTATTAATGAGTAAAAAAAGATATTAAAATATGCTTTTTAGCGTTAATATACCTAAAAAGTATAGTTAATATAATATTAAATCTACGTAATCGTATACTGAAATTAGAAAGTAGGGGGAAGAGAAATGAATAAAAAATTAAAATTACTAATGTCAATTACTATTAGTGCAGTAATTGGAACTTCATTATTAGCAGGATGTGGTTCTAAGGGAGGTAGCACAGAAAATGGAAAAGTAAAATTGGAGTTATTTTCAACTAAGGCAGAAAACAAAACAATATTACAATCATTAGCAAATGAATTCCAAGAGAAAAATACTAATATTGAAATTTCAATTAATTCACCTGCAAATGCTGGTACTGTTTTAAAGACAAGACTTGCGAAAAATGATATGCCTGATTTGGTAGCTTTAGGTGCAGATGTAAACTATGGTGCGCTAGTAGATGCAAATGCTCTTGTTGATCTTACTAATGATAGCATCATTGAAAATATACAAAAACCATATTTAGATATGCTTCATGGAATAGCAAGTAATGATGACGGGAAAATATATGGAGTTCCATATGCTACTAATGCTGATGGCGTTCTGTACAATAAAGATATATTTTCAAAGCTGGGATTACAAATTCCAAAAACCTGGGATGAATTTATGGCAGCATCGAAAAAAATCAAAGATGCAGGTCAATTACCTCTTTATTTGACACTTAAAGACGCATGGACTGGAATGTGTTTCTGGAATGTTATAGCTAGTGATTTAGAGCCTAGCAATTTCTTAGCTGACAAAAAAGCAGGAAAAACAACTTTTGAAGCTACACATGGAGAAATAGTGGACAGGATGGAGACTATAGGAACTCTTGGGCAAGAAGATATTTTAGGAGTATCATACAATGATGGTAATGCAGCCTTTGCACAAGGTAAATCAGCAATGTATTTACAAGGTAACTGGGCTATTAGTGAAATAAAAAAAGCAAATCCTAATATTAATATAGGCATGTTCCCATTACCTGCAAGTAACGATCCATCTAAAAATAATATAGTATCGGGCATAGATGTATTATTTGGAATAACAAGTAAGTCAAAACATTCTGATGAAGCAAAAAAATTCATAGAATTTATGACTGAAAAGGAGAATGCTCAAAAATATATAAAAGATCAATTCGCATTTTCTGCAGTTAAAGATGTTACACAAGATGATCAAAGTGTAACAGATGTACAAGAAAGCTTTAAAAATGGAAAGATTGGTGTTTTCCCTGATCACTACTATCCAAGCTCATTTGATGCAGCAAGTTTAGTTCAAGGATTCTATAGTAAAAAAGATAAGGCAGAATTCTTAAAACAACTTGATACTGAATACGATAAAGCCAATAGCAAACAATAAATAGAGAAAATAAAAGGCATGAGGATGTCCTAAAAGATAGTTAAGGATGCGATATTTACTGATAAGCATGAAAAATAATGTCTCTATGAAAATAGACTGATTTTAGGACAACCTATGCTATATGCTAATAATATTTATTTGTCAAATGAAAAAATAATAGGGGGCTGAAGGTTTTGAAAAAGAAAAAAGCTTTTTATATTATGACTATACCAGCAGTTTTGTTATTCTTTATATTTCATACATTATCTCTTTTAGAAGGTGTATTTTATAGTTTTACTAATTCAAAAGGATATGGTGATTGGAGTTTTGTTGGATTAAAAAACTATATTGCGGTATTTCAAGATATCAATGTTATGCATGCGTATATTTTTACTTTCAAATTTGCAATTATAACTACAATTATAGTAAACATATTAAGTCTTTTAATTGCTGTAGGTTTAAACTCAAAAATCAAATTTCAAAATACTTTAAAGTCAATATATTTTATTCCTAATATATTAGGAACTTTAATAGTAGCATTTATATTCAATTTTGTATTTGCTCATGTTATACCAAACATTGGAGAGACTATGAACATTTCTATGCTCAGTAAAAACATCTTAGGTGATGAAAAGCTTGCATGGCTTGGAATAGTGTTCGTGGCAGCATGGCAATCCATAGCCTTTAATACAATTATATATTTATCTGGACTTCAGACAATTGATACTGATGTTTACGAAGCATGCGATATTGATGGCGCTGGTTCATGGCAAAGATTTAAAAGTATAACATTTCCATTAATAGCACCATTTTTTACAATTAACATGGTCTTATGTATGAAAGGATTTTTAATGGTATTTGATCAGGTTGTAGCTATGACAGGAGGAGGACCTGGAACTGTTACTCAATCAATATCTTATGTAATTTATAACGGAGGATTTAACCAAGGAAGTTTTGCATATCAATCTGCAAATGCTGTTATTTACTTCATCGTGATTGTAGCAATATCATTATTTCAGCTTAGAGTCCTTGAAAAGAGGGAGGAAAAAGTATTATGAGGAGAAACAAAACCAATTGGGTAGTAACTACGCTTATGATAGCAGGAGCTTTGGTGGCTATAATATTTCCATTGTATCTTACAATATTAATAGCTGTAAAATCTCCACAAGATATGGTACCAAGTGCTTTATCATTTCCGAAGTCATTGCGTTTTGAAAATTTTACTGAAGCCATTGAAATGACAAATTTCTTTGATGCTCTAAAAAATAGTTTAACAATAACAATTTCAGTATTAATTCTTACAATACTTTCAAATTCTTTAGTTTCATATGCAATAGCTAGAAATAGAAAGAAAAAGTTTTTTAATGCATTGTACTATTACTTTTTGAGTGCTATGTTTGTACCATTTCCAATAATTATGCTGCCTCTTGTAAAACAAGTAAATATGTTAAATATGGATAATATAATTGGAATAATATGTTTATATGTTGTATTTGGGTTACCTTTTAACATATTTTTATATTCAGGTTATATTAAATCAATTCCGGCTTCACTTGAAGAAGCAGCAACAATAGATGGTGCATCTACATTTCAAGTATTTTGGAGAATAATTTTCCCTTTATTAAAGCCTATCAATGCTACGGTTGCAATTACTACTTGTTTGTGGACATGGAATGATTTTATGTTGCCACTTATTATTTTAGGTAAGCCAGAGATGGCTACATTGCCTTTAGTTCAATACGTATTCCAATCTCAATTTACTACAAATTATAATCTGGCTTTCGCATCATACTTACTAGCATTATTGCCAATGTTTATAGTATATATCTTTGCGCAAAAATGGATAAGAAATGGGATTGTCACTGGAGCAGTTAAGTAATAAAAGATATATTTAAACGAAATAAAATAAGTAATATTAAAAAGGAGAATAAGTCATGGAGAAAAAATGGTGGAAAGAAAGTGTAGTTTATCAAATATATCCGAGGAGTTTTAATGATTCTAATGGAGATGGAATTGGGGACTTAAGAGGAATTATAGAGAAGTTAGATTATTTGAAAGAATTGGGGATAGATGTAATATGGTTATCTCCAGTATATAAATCACCAAACGATGATAATGGGTATGATATAAGCGATTATGAAGATGTAATGGATGAATTTGGAACAATGGAAGATATGGATGATCTTATTAAGGAAGGCAATAAAAGAGGAATAAAAATTCTTATGGATCTAGTTGTTAACCATACTTCTGATGAACATAAATGGTTTATCGAAGCCAAGAAATCAAAAGATAATCCTTATAGAGATTATTATATATGGAGGGATCCGGTAAATGGAGAAGAACCAAATGATTTAAGATCAACATTTAGTGGTAGTGCATGGCAATATGATGAAACTACAGGGCAGTATTACTTGCACTTATTTAGTAAAAGGCAGCCAGATTTGAACTGGGAAAATGAAGAAGTACGTAATAGAATTTATAAAATGATGAACTTTTGGATTGATAAAGGTATTGGTGGATTTAGGATGGACGTTATTGACCTTATAGGGAAGATTCCTGATGAAAAAATCACAGCTAATGGTCCAAAACTTCATGAATATATTAGAGAAATGAATAAGAAAACATTTGGAGGCAAGGATTTGTTAACAGTTGGAGAGACTTGGGGATGCACTACAGAAATAGCCAAGAAATATTCAAATCCAGATGATAGTGAACTTAGCATGATATTTCAATTTGAGCACATTTTATTAGATCAACAACCAGGTAAAGAAAAATGGGATTTAAAGCCGTTAGAATTATTAGATTTAAAGAGAGCATTATCTAGATGGCAAGTAGAGCTAGAAGGCACAGGCTGGAATAGTTTATTCTGGAACAATCATGATGTACCAAGAATAGTCTCAAGGTGGGGAAATGATAAAGAATATAGGGTAGAAAGTGCGAAAATGCTTGCTACATTATTACATGGAATGAAGGGGACTCCATATATATATCAAGGCGAAGAGCTTGGCATGACAAATGTAAGATTTGAAGAGTTAGAGGATTATAAGGACATAGAAACTCTAAATATGTATAATGAAAGAAAAAAACAAGGTTATACTCATGGGGAGATAATGCTATCTATATATACAAAAGGCAGAGATAATGCACGTACTCCAATGCAATGGGATGATAGCGAAAATGCAGGATTTACAAATGGAGAGCCTTGGATAAAAGTAAATCCTAATTACAAAGAAATAAATGCTAAATCACAATTAAAGGATAAAAACTCTATATTTAATTATTATAAAGAATTAATAAAAATAAGAAAATCGAATTCAGTGGTTATGCATGGAAAATATGAATTGATTTTAGAAGAAAACAAAGAAGTATTTGCATATATAAGAACTTTAGAAAATGAAATGTTACTAGTTATATGCAACTTTACAGGAAATGAGACAAAATTTGTACTTGAAAGAAAAATTGAATTTAAATCTAAAGAACTTTTAATTTCAAATTACAGTGTTAATGAAAATGATTCGATTGATAGTATAGAACTTAAGCCATATGAATCTAGAATTTATAAGTTTAGTTTATAGATAAGCAACATTAAACTTGAAGTTATGGGATAATCCACCGAAAGTAGAAACATTGTTATTTGGCGGGACTATGAAAATTTCGCTGAAATTACTAAAGTGCAGTTTGTAAATCTATAGAGTGTATAGCTATAAAATTTCAAAAGTTGATTTAAATTAAAACTAGATATGTACCCCTGGGCTAATTAAATAGCCCAGGGGCTCTTGTTTGCATTGAAATAATCACAATTATGGTACTATTAAAAATATAATTTTAATAGTATATATTCCAATAATAGACCTACATTTAGTATTCTATCAGGCTAAGTGCTCAATTAAGGTTAGAATGTAAAAAGCTAATTTCAAAATCTCTAGATATAGTTAAATTGATGAATTAAGTGGGATCAGATAAAATAAGGTATATGAAGTGTTTTTAAAGATATATATGAAAAAGTTTAGGAGGTATCATTTTGGAAAAAGAAGAAGTTGAATTATTGCCAGCAGGACTCATAACATGTTTATTAGATGACAAAGAAGTACGTATAATAAAAATATCTCCTGAAAAATTAACAGTGCGTGTGGCTGACGAAATAGAAAAGATAAGCAGTATAAAAGTTGCATTTCATAAGTTTGATGAAAACAGATATGAAGAGGTGATAATACAAGATTATAATATAATAGAAAAAAGAAAAGAAGATTTTAGTTTAACATATATTTTCAGCATTGAATCACAAAAATATTTACATAATGTAAGAAGTGCTTTTAAAAAGTATTCAAATTATATTATGTTAAAAGCTTTTGGTGATGGCAATGAATTTTCAAAGGAAATGGTTAATTATCCGGAAAAGCTAGATGAGGAGTTTCACAAGGATTATTTAGAGCAGAAAGAAGAGTGGCTGTTAGGATTAAATTATGCGGATTGGGATGATGATATCGTCGATTCATTGGAGATAGCTATTTCTTTAGATAATGATATATTATATAAAAAGTTTATGAATAGTGATATCCAAACATTTAAGATGGATTACTTAAATGAAAATTTTATAGGCAGTCATGAGCTATTTAAGAAAGATATCAACAGGATTTATATTGGAAATGAATTTTGTCATAACTTATTTCCAGAAATAAAATTGTTAAAAGGTATGATAAAGAAAGCCAAAGAAGAGAGCCTTGAGATAACACTATGTTTTACATATATGAGAGAGTGTTATATAGAAAAAACAAAAGATATAATAGAGGCAGTATATAATTGGTGTAATGAAAATAATACTAAGATAGAAATTGTTATAAATGATTTTGGAATGATAAAATTACTTAAAGATAAGATAGATATTTTCAAGCTGTCACTAGGTATTTTATTAAATAAGAGAAAAAAAGATCCAAGATATATTTACAAAAAAGGATACTTAGAAAATAAAGATCTTATAGCAACAAACAGTCTTAATGGCTCAATTTTTACGAAGTTTTTGAAAGAATGTAAAATAGAACGATATGAATATGAAAATTGCGGTTATAAAATTTCTATTGCAGATGGACACCATAGTATTCATATTCCTTTTTATCAAACAAATACATCTCAATATTGTCCACTATATGCAATGTGTACAACCATGGATAGAGGAAATCAGAAGCTTGTTACCGACTGTCCAAAGTATTGTAGGGATTATGTATTTTCTTATCCAAAGCATTTAAGAATGGTTGGAAGATATAATTCACTATTTGCTTTTGATGATACTCTACTTAACAGTCCAAAAGAATTAGAGTATTACATAAATAGGGGAATCGATAGAATTGTTTTAAATTTTCTATAGATATCGAAATATGAGCTTATACTTATGTGGTGCTTTATAATCCAGGACAGAAGTTTAACGGTTATAGGTAACCATTTCACATGTGCACATATAAGGTCTATCGATACAAGGAGGAAAATATAATGAAGATAGTAGCGGGAATGGGATGTATTGATGATTATATAAAATTAGTGAAGGCTGGAGCAGATGAAGTATTTTGCGGATATGTTCCTTACGAATGGAATAAAAAATATGGTAGTTTATTTCCTTTAAATAGGAGAGAAGCACTTTATTATAATATTCAAATAGGATCATTAGAGGATATGAAAATACTAAAGAAAATGTTTGATTTTTATAAGGTGCCAGTAAATATAACTTTTAATTATTTATATTATGTTGAAGAACAATATGAAATGATAGCTAACATAATAAAAGATTTGATAAATATTGGTTTTAATAATTTTATAGTAGCTGATATTGCGCTTATATTATATTTAAAGGAAAGGAATATAAAGTGCTCAATACATTTAAGTGGAGAATGTGCTGAATTAAACCGTCTCTCTATAGAATTTTTCAACAAACTAAATATATCACGTTACATATTTCATAGGAAAAATACAATTGAAGATATGAAATCATGCATAAGAAGTAACGAAGTAAAAAATCTCGAATATGAAGCATTTATTTTAAATGAAAGATGTCATTATACTGGCGCTTTTTGCAGCTCCCTACATTGTGATGAAATGATACATTTGTGTAAAGTTCCATATGAACTATTAAGAATAGATAAAAATGAGAGTAGTTTTTGCGAAGTTGATAAGAGAATGGAGTCTTATTACAAAGACATAGATGACAAGGATAAGGAAGAATTCTGTATAGAAAATCAATCTGATCCAGAAAATGAATATGGAAGTGAAGGCGAAGACGCAATGGAAGTTTCATATTTTATTGGAGAAACTGGATGTGGATTATGTTCGTTAAAAAAGTTAAAGAAAGCTGGCATTACTCATTTAAAGGTAGTCGGAAGAGGAAATTCTATTGAGAATATGGAAAAAGATATAATAAGCCTAAAAAAGGCCATAGCTATATTAGATAATACTGAAATAAGTGAAACTTATGAAGAATATATAAAAAATAAGTTACTTAATGGCAAATGCAGCGGACAATGTTATTATTAAAAAGTAGGACTCACCATATAAAGGGGAGTCCTTTTTATAAGTTATCATATAATTTTAATTTATATATTATTCCAGGCTTATTTCTCAGGTGAATAAAAAGAAAATTCTAATTAATAAAATTTAAATATGCAAAATAGAACGTTATGCTTTTTTGCTAATCTTGTGTATAATAAGCGCAAGGATTTGAGTTATTATACCAAAAGTACATACTCCATACCATCCAAAGTGAGAATAGCTATAGGAACCTAAAAACGATCCAAACGCCCCCCCAAGAAAAAAGCTAACCATATAAATAGTATTAAGTCTATTACGTGTTTCTTCATTTAAAGAATGTACTCTTGCCTGATTAGAGACATTACAAGATTGTACTCCTAAATCTAGAAGAATTACTCCTAAGACTAATCCCCAAATTTTGAATCCAAATAGGAAAAATGATAAATAGGAAACTATAACCACGACTATACATATGCCTATAGCAAATCTTGAACCTCTTTTATCAGCTACTTTTCCAACCAGTGGAGCAGCAAGAGCACCGCTAACACCTACTAATCCAAGTAAACCAGCTGCTTCGGCTCCCATATTGTAATGAGAACTTTCAAGTAAAAATATAAGGGATGTCCAAAAGGCGCTGAAAGCGGAAAACATTAATGCACCATTAATAGAAGATTCTCTTAAGATTGGTTCTGTTTTTATTAAGTGTATCATTGATTTTAATAACTCAGAATATTTAATGTCAGAAATAGGGTTGCATAATGGTATCAATTTTCTAAGAATAAGCATGAGAGCAAACATCATAATTGCTGCGATAAGATAAACTGTCCTCCAGCCAAGGTAGCTTCCTAAGATGCCACTAACTGTACGAGAAAGTAATATTCCAATTAATAAACCGCTCATTATTGTACCAATAGTTTGTCCTCTTTGTTGTGGATTTGAGAGCTGTGCTGCTAAAGGGATAATAAGTTGAGGGATTATAGAAGTAAATCCAACAGCAAAAGAAGAGATTGTGAGAATATATATATTTGAAGAGAAGAACATGCTCATAAGTGAAATTATTGAACATAAGAGCACTATTACTATTAGATTTCTCTTTTCTTTTATATCTCCTAAAGGCAATATAAATATCATTCCAATTGCATAGCCTATTTGTGTGAGCATAGCTGCAAAGCCTATGCTTAATTGATCGACATGAAAAGTTTTTGCTATATCACCTAAAAGTGGTTGAATGTAATATAAATTTGCGACAGTAAGTCCACAAGCTATTGACATAACTAAGATTAGTACTTTAGTTAATATAGTTTTAGTATTAATAGTATCTATTGATGAATTTGTTGTTGTTACAGTATTATTTGATTGATACATTTATAAATCACTTCCTTAAAATTATATAATACATATAATTGAGCAAAAGTCCTAATTTACAAGTAATAAAAATTTCTCATAAATATCAATGCTACAATTATATGAAGGCCAGATTAAATAAGAGTTTATCGAATAAAATTAGTAAAAATCTTTTCTTCTCTTTCAGGAGTTTTTATAACTCCTTGACAATTTTCGATAAGCTTCATAAGCCAAGCCATGTTTTTGCCTAGGACTCTCATAATTTGTTTTCCTTCTTCATCTTGCATTACTTCACCTGGTACTCTTCCGTTAATGACATTCCAATAGTTTGAAGTAGGAATAATCATTTCAGAATGATTAATGTAATTGTTCAATTGATCGAAGGTTGGAATTCCTCCTGCACGTCTTACTGCAACTACTGCAATGCCTACTTTAAGTCTTAACATACTATCAGTAGCTTCGGCCACACGAAAAGATCTATCTAAAAATGATTTCATTGTTCCAGCAATTGCTGAATAGTGTACTGGTGACCCTAAGATTATTCCATCAGCATCCTTCATTTTTTTAATCCACTCGTTAACGGGATCGGAAGCAATGGCACATTTTCCATTTTTATTTTTTGTGCAATATCCGCAAGCAATACAACCTCTTATAGACTTGTTCCCTACATGAATTATTTCTGTTTCTATTCCTTCCTTTTCTAGTTCATCAGTAACCAATTTTATTCCGTGGTAAGTATTACCTTCTTTATTTGGACTTCCGTTAAATGCTATAACTTTCATTTATTTTTCCTCCTCATATACATATATTTGATAAAATTTATTAATTACTTTGTTTTAAATAAAATAGTAATAGGTATTATTCCCGCCATATATCTTAAAAATTCTAATAAAATAATAATAACGTGCTTGATAAAACTGAACGTTTAGTTTATAAATATATATTATACTAAACGTTCAGTATTGTAAATAGTTTTTTGAAAAAATAAGAATTTTATTTTTAAGTTTATTAAAAATACATAAGAGGGATAATATGAGTAACAATGAATTCAAATGTTTAAAAGATATAATTTAGAATTGATAAGTATAATATATATAGTATAATAGACGTATAGTTTACTAAGTATGGTGCTATAAGTTAATTACAATGGAGGTAACTACATATGGAGAAAAAGTTAGGACGTCCTCGTAGCGAGAAAACTAAAAACGCAATTCTTTCCGCTGCCTATGATTTATTGCTTGAAAATGGCTTTGGAGCTGTTACAATTGAAAAGATTGCTGAGAAAGCTGGAGTTAGTAAAGCTACTATTTATAAATGGTGGTCTAATAAAGCAGCTGTTGTTATGGATGCTTTTTTTGATGTTGCTGTTGTGAGACTTCCTGTTCCAGATACAGGGTCAACTATGAATGATATAATAATTCAAGTAAGTAATTTAGCAAATTTTTTGACTAGTCGTGAGGGGAAGGTAATTAATGAGATAATAGCAGAAGGACAATTTGATCCAAAGTTAGCTGAAACATATCGAGCAGTATATTTTAAACCTCGTAGACTTGATTCAAGGCATATTCTAGAACGTGGTATTTCAAGGGGAGAACTGAAAGAGGATTTGGATATAGAATTAGTTATGGATTTAGTTTTTGGTCCATTATTTTATAGATTATTGATAACAGGTGATATAGTAGATGAGAATTTTATAAGGAATATGGTTACTTGCGCCTTTAATGACATAACTAGATGTTAATGTTGATTGTAATTCAATTAAGAAAATTCTGATGACATAAAAATTATTGATATATATTGGGTGGAGATATTGCACCTGTTACTAAAGCTATAGAAATAAAAAATATAGATTTTCTTTAGAGTTCGTTTTAATTTCTTTAGAATAAATCTAATAAATTAACTTTAATTTAAAAATTTCTAGAAAGTAGAGGCTGTAAATATTTTTGTGTATTCTGATTTTCTTCTTAGAAATAATCGATAACTTTAATATATAAATACAATATCAAGCTGATTAATAACTAGATCCCAATCCGGATAATTCCTGGTCCATTTCTTGGCTACGCGTTCAACGGCTAAATAGAGCATCTTTAATAAGCTATCATCATTAGGAAATATTAATTTAGTTTTTGTTACCTTTCTGAATTGGCTATTTAGGCTTTCTATAACATTAGTAGTATATATTATCCTTCTTATGTTATCCGGGAATGCAAAGAATGTACTTAAATTATCCCAATTATCTTCCCAACTCTTAACTGCATTTGGATATTTACTAGACCATTTTTCTTTTAGCGATAGCAAATTTTCTATAGCTACTTCTTCATTAACAGCTTTGTTTATTCCTTTTAAATCTGCTACAAAAAGCTTTCTATCCTTATGCGGAATATATTTCATACTAGATCTTATCTGATGTATTATACACCTTTGTATTTTAGAAAACGGAAATGTAGCTCCGATAGCTTCTTTGAAGCCTTTAAGCCCGTCAACGCAGAATGTAAGTACATTTTGAACACCTCTATTTTTAAGATCATTTAACACAGATAACCAAAATTTACTGCTTTCATTGGCACCAATCCATATTCCTAAAACTTCTTTTTCACCATCTAAATTAACACCTATTACAACATAAGCAGCTTTAACTATAATTTGTTTATCCTCTCTTACTTTGTAATGTATAGCATCCATAAATATGAATGAATAAGTCCTTTCTAATGGCCTATTTTGCCATTCCAAAACTAACGGTAATATCCTATTTGTTATATTAGATACAGTTTCAGCACTAATATCAACTCCATATAGCTCTTTTATTTGTTCTGAGATATCTCTAGTTGTCATTCCGGTGCTATAAAGTCCTAGTATTTTATCTTAAATCCCATTAATTGATTTTTGATATTTGGGTACTATCTTAGATTCAAATTCACAGTTTCGATCTTTGGGTATATTGACCTGTACAGGTTCGAGCTCTGTTTTAACAGTCTTCTGTGAATACCCATTATGACTATTATTTAGTAGTAGTTTTTTCTATGCCATCATATTTCCCATAGCCTAATACTTCATCCATTTCTAATTCTAAAGCTTCTTGTAAAATATCTTTTTTAAACTATTTAGTATATCATTTGCATTAATGAAATTCTGCTCCTTTATATATTCCTTTAATAATTCATTCGAAATGTTTCCTGTAAAAGTAAATATTTCTTGTAATAAATTGTCATATAAATTATTGCCAAGAAGGAGTTTCTATTATTCATTTTATACAAAATTTTTTACAGAACTTTTTAAAAATACAGGAACTTAAATTACTCAATCTATACTAGGTTGTTGAATAAATAGAATTTGTAAAAACAAATAAGTCATTCCTTTGTGATATAATAATTTCGCGAAAAACCTAAATATATCACATAAGGAATGACTCAAATATGATTATATCATCAAATATTAAAAGTGAAAATGACCATTATAAAATTTTTGAAGCTGTTAAAATTGCATTTGCTAGACTAAATTCGAATATCAAAAGTACTAAATGGCGACCACGTAAGTATTCAGACGAACAAATAGTTGCATGTATATTATATGGCGTTAAAAGTAGTATTTTCAGTTTAAGAGAGCTTGTATATCGTATAAAGCAAGACCGTGTGTTTCAGTCTATAATTCAACTTGATCAAGTGCCAGATTATTCTACATTCTCATTAAGAACTAAAATTTTAGAGAAGCATATATATTATGGTATTTATGCTATGTTTGTTGAACTTATAAATCCTGAAACTAGACTGTGTGCAATACATGGAACTGCTTTAAGAAGTTCAAAATACGATAGCGAAGCTAAATCCGGCAAGGGTAACCGCCTTGGATACTATAAAGGTTATAAATTACACTGTATTGTAGCAGTTAGTGATATTATAATTCCCTTAGTTTTTGATTTAACAACAGCTAATGTTTATGACAATCAAGTCTCAGATTTACTATATGAAGCTAAAATTTATAATCCATTTTTAATACTTGCAGATGCAGCATATGATTCAGTAGAATGGTTTGAAATTGCTTCTAGCTTAGAATTTAATTTGTTAACTGATATAAATATGCGTAAGGCTAAAAGTATTGAGTCATTTACTGATAAACGATATGAAAATGCTTTGTTTATTCAATCTCCTATAGGATCCCAATTATATAAAAACAGATTGAAAATAGAGCAATTATTCTCTGTATTAAAGGGATTATATAACTTAGAAAACCCAAGACTTTATGGGC
>NZ_KK211339.1:0-97763 GCF_000621745.1 Clostridium beijerinckii HUN142
TCAAGTTGTAATACATTAAAGAAACTGTGTGCAATTTTCAAAGAATAAGATTTCTTTGAAAATCGATTAAGTTTGATTAGCAAAATCTTAAGTTTTGAATCTTACTTAAAATAGCGTTCCGCGATAGCTCAATGGTGGAGCACTCGGCTGTTAACCGATAGGTTGGAGGTTCGAGTCCTCTTCGCGGAGCCAAGATCTCGTGATGATGGCATAGAGGTAACACTCCTTCCCATTCCGAACAGGAAAGTTAAGGTCTATAGCGCCAATGGTACTGCATGGGAGACTGTGTGGCAGAGTAGGACGTTGCGAGGTAAGCTTAAAAGATAGTTATTATGACTATCTTTTTTTATTTTCTCAAATTTTGACTGAGTAATATATAAGCAATTAAGTTTGGTCTAAACTGACTAATTTAATTGGTTAGATTCATCAATATAAATTTATTATTCTATATGTGTATTGAAGATCTTGAATATTAATTAAGTTTATAGATTATCGGCAAAAAGAAAAATAAAAACTGTTTATTTTGAATCTATGAAGTTAACTAATTACTAAAGTAAGACTGCAATATACTGATGCCTGTGTGCTATAATAAATGCGTATTAATAACGATTTACAAGAAATATTATATTTATGATAAAAAGGAGTGCTTTAATTGTATATAAGTGAAACAAAGATTGTGGTAAGATATGCAGAAACAGATAAAATGGGCATTGTTCATCATTCTAACTACTTTATTTGGTTTGAGGCAGGAAGAACTGATTTCATAAAAGGAAGTCATATAAGCTATAGTGAAATGGAGGAAAATGGTATACTAATACCTTTGGCTGAAAGTAATTGCAAATATATCATAGGAGCAAAATATGAAGATGAATTGATAATAAAAACATGGGTTAAACAGCTAACACCGGTTAAGGTAGAGTTTAATTACTCTGTTATCAGAGAAAATGATCAAAGAGAAATTGCTAAAGGAAGTACATTACATATTTTTCTTAACAATGACTTTAGGATAATTAACTTAAAGAAGGTTAAGAAAGAAATATTTGATAAGTTAGAATCTTTAATATAAAACATCTCTGGCAAATATAGAAGATCATATATTAAATTAAGCATTTAATATATGATCTTTGTTTTGGGAAAGGATTATTCATTAACCAACACTTTTACTATTTCTCCAATATAGATAGTGTGATAATCTTTTTCAGGATATATTTTTTCATCGAAAGAAGAATTGTCAAAGTTTTCAGGTTTAATTTCTGTATGATACATTTTTTTGCATACAACCACCATTTTAGCTTCTTCAAAGTAAGTATTATTCTCATCAAAAATAGGAGTTAGATTTGCTTTTTCAATCTTGTTAGTATCTCTTCCAGAAAGACTTCCACAAATATTTAAAGATTTTCTATAATCTTCACTAAAGAATGATAATGTAAATGTATCATTTGAATCTACGAATTGTTTTGTGTAACGTCCAGGTCTAATGTATATAGTAGCTGAGTTTTTACCCCAAAATACACCTAGCCCACCCCAACTTGCAGTCATAGTATTAAACTTATTTTCAGTACCAGCTGTGATTAATAACCATTCATGTCCGATGAGAGTGAATGGATTTATATTTAGATTTTTAATTTCAATTTCTTTAAACGACATATGTTTGCCTCCCATAAATTTTTTATTTAATAATTTATATTTATTTTAAAGCTATTAAGATAAAAGTTCAATTACATAATTTTCAGGTTTATATAATTTATTAAATCATTTTTTTAAGAAATCAATAAGTGTCTTAGCCGCTATTGAAAGATTAGTTGAATTTTTATATATCACCCCTATATACCTTGGGGGAATTTTATCTTTTAGAGGAATTTCTAAAAGAATTTTATTTTCAAGTTCATCGTTTAAAAACTCTTTTATAACGGAAGTAATACCAAGACCTATTTTTGCACATTCAATTAAAAAATCCATATTGCTGGCCTCAATATCTGGAATAATCTTTATATCATGTCTATTAAAATATGTTTCTATATGCTCTCGTGTAGCATTAGGATTTTCAAGAAGCATAAAAGATCCATTGGCTAATGTATCATCAGCAGAATTCAAATTTAGTTTTTCTAAATAAGTACTACTTGCTACTAGGATATCTTGAATTTTACAAAGTCTTATAAAATCAAGATCAGCTTGGGTAGAAGTGGTACCAATAATGCCTAAATCTAATTTTTCTTCTTGAACTAATTTTATTGTATCTAATGTAGGTTTATTTATTATTTTAGTCTTAAAATAAGGATATTCTTTTATAAATTCACGAAACCTAGGTAAAAAATAGTTTTTTCCGATGGTTGTACTTACACCTAAATTAATTGTACCAGCTTCTTTATTTTTTAGCTTTTCCAAAATATTTTCGCCAAGCCTAAGATCTTCAAAAGCATCTTTTATGTGATCAAATAATATTTTTCCTTCTGGTGTTAATGCTACACCTTTTGAACTCCTTGAAAATAAGGTTACATTAAAAGAATTCTCTAATGTTTTAATTGATTTACTTACTGCAGGCTGTGAAACAAAAAGAATTTCAGCGGCACGAGATATATTATTACATTTAGCAACTGTAAAAAAGACTTTATAGAGATTTAAATCAAAAATCATAGTATAACTCCTAATTATAGTATTCATAACTAATATATATTTTTATTATACATTAAGACAAGCTAAAATAGTAATAAGCTAAGTAAAATATTTAATTTTATATTAAAAATATAAAAGGAAGGAAGAATAGATTATGAAGATTGGAATAATTGGAATGGGAGCGATAGGTGGATATATTGCTGCTATGCTTTGTAGAAGTAAGGAAAATGTTTATGTTGTAGCATATGGAAAAACATTAAGCAAAATAAAGACTGATGGAATATCACTAGAAAGTGAAATAAATGGGAAGTTTACTGTTTTTCCTACTCTTGTAACAGATAATTCAGAGGAAATTGGCATTGTGGACATTATCTTTGTTTGCGTAAAAGGATATTCTTTAAAGGCAGCTGCAAAAGCAATTTCACCTATGATTGATGAACATACTTTAATTATTCCTATAATTAATGGAGTGGATGCAGGAGGCAAGTTATATTCTTATCTAAGAAAAGGAAAAGTAACAGATGCTATTATGTCAATTAATTCTAAAATTGAAACTAATGGAGTTATTAAGCATACTAGTCAAAATACTAGAATATTTATATCATCTAATAAAAAACGTCCTATTTATAAGAGGCATTTGGAACGGATTTATAATGTTTTAACTAAATCAAACATTTTATGTGAAGTGAGAAAAGATGCAGAAATTTTTGCATGGAATAATTACGTATTTAATTGTGCGTTTAATGTAACTGATTCATATTATGATGTGAAAGTAAAGGGAATACTGGAAGATAAAATGAAGTTTGAAACTTTTTGTAATGTGGCAAAGGAATGTGAAGAAGTTGCTAGAACTAAGGGAATCAATCTTCCTCCTAATATTTATGATAATGCAATTAATACACTAAAAAGTTTATCCCAAAAAAGTATAAGTTCTATGCATAGAGACGTTGTGTCAGGGAAAAGATTTGAGCTTGAATTATTTTGCGGTGATTTATGTCGTATGGGAAAAGATCTAGGAGTTCCAACTCCTTATACTAAAAAGGCTTATGAAAAGCTAAGAATTTTACAACCTATGTAATAAGATATTTAGAGTAATATATAATTCCCATGCAGGCACGTTCTTAAATAATTCATTTATGAATTATAAAATATGATTATTTAGTAGCAAATAATATTGATCTTTAAATACTCACTAGTATGTTATAATATTAGCAGCTATAATATTATATTATTTTGAATTGTTTATGGAGGTGAATTTTTAGTGCAATTTAATTCTTGCACTAAGATGTATTATGGATTATAAAAATAAAGTATGCATAATTACTGGAGGAGCTTTAGGGATAGGAAGATGTTTGACAAGAGAATTTTCCAATGTTGGTGCGAAAGTTATGTTCATAGATAAAGATAAAGAGGCAGGGAACGAGAACTTAGAATATATAAAAAGTAAAGGTGGAGAAGTTGACTTTTTTCTAGGCGATATTGCAGAAGAGGATACTTTATATAAATTTGCAGACTTTATAATAAAAAAATATACACATATAGATTATCTCATTAATAATGCTTGTATTAATAAAAAAGGAATTATTTCTAAATGTTCGTATAAAGATTTTAATTATGTGCTTAAAGTTGGTGTAACTGCACCATATATATTAACACAATTACTTATGAATAATTTTAACAAAAATGGAGCAATTGTAAATATTTCATCTACTAGAGCTTATATGTCACAATCTGATACAGAGAGTTATACAGCAGCCAAAGGAGGGATTTTGGCATTAACCCATGGACTTTCAGTTAGTCTTTCTAATAAGATCAGAGTAAATTCAATTAGCCCAGGTTGGATTGATACAGGTGCTTATTATGATGAGGACTATATACCAAAGTATAGTGAAAATGACTTATTGCAACATCCATCAGGTAGAATAGGGAATCCCAAAGATATTGCGAGAGCAGCTATGTTTTTATGTAATGAGAATAACAGCTTTATTAATGGAGAAAATATTAATGTAGATGGTGGAATGACGAAACTTATGATATATAACGATGATAATGGGTGGAGATATGATAACACTAACTATTAATTAATATGTTATAAAAATATTTTAAATCTTATGTATATAGAGATTATTTCCTATATTCATAAGATTTTTTTTTCGGATTTACATATTTATAATTAGGTGCTGGAATAAACTTCAAATATAAAACATAGTATAAAGTAGAGTAACTAAAGGAGGAATAAGAGATGAATTTTTTACTTACTAAGCTAAATGATACTTTTAGGGATAAGAAAGCCTATTTTTTCATTGTACTGATAATGTTTTGTTTAGGAATATCTTTTGGGCTTTATACTGTTAAATATATGGGGGAATCAGATAAAACGGATTTAACAAATTATTTTTTTAGTTTTACTAATTCTATAGGTAGTCACCCTATTAATTATGGAAATTTATTATTCGAGGTTATAAAGAAAAATATACTAATTATTATACCTATATTTATATTAGGTTTAACTTTTTTTGGCGCTCCTGTAATATTAATTTTGGACTTGTTAAAAGGTTTTACATTAGGGTATACTTTTTCTTTTATGATAACTACTTTTCAAGGAAAAGGGATTGGACTAGCCTTAATATCTATTGTTCCTCAGAATTTAATATATATTCCATGTTTCATAGCATTAAGTGTTATTAGTTTATCTATGTCTACAGAAAGGTTTAAGGGAAGATTTTTCAAACATGGAAAGATAAAAGATCCTTTTTTAGATGGTGTATTAAATAAATTAATTGTCATCCTAATATTATTTACAATAGGTATATTAATTGAAACTTATATATCACCATCTTTGATAAGATTTGTGGCTAATAAATTCTATTTATAAAACAAAAGATGATTTTAGATAAGGAAAGAAAAATGACGATTTGGTCGAATGCTAATCATAATCAATGGTATAGGAGTTAATAATGATAAATAGTATAAATAATTATAAAAATTATTTGTTTGAGAGTGGTAAAAGTGAGAATACTATATATGCATATGTAACAGATGTTAGTCTCTATTTAAAATTCTTAAATAGAAAAAAGATAGACTTATATGAAAGTGATAAATCAACGGTTATGTCATATATACAAAATCTCACTAATCAAGGAAAATCAGAAAGATCTATAAATAGAATAGTTATAAGTCTAAGGAATTTCTATTCATATTTGAAAAGTGAAACTTTAATTAAGGAAGTTCCTAAAATTGAATATAAGAGTTCAAAAAATAATAGAAAATTGCCACAAATTTTGACCATTGAAGAAGTAGATAAGATAATTAGAATAGTGGAAAAAGACTGCTCAAAAGGAATTCGTGATAATGCATTGTTAGAGTTAATGTACGCTACTGGAATGAAAGTTTCAGAACTTATTGGATTAAATGTAGATGATATTAATCTTGATTTAAATTTTGTAAAATGTACAGATAACAAGCATTATGAAAGGCTTATTCCTATAGGAAGAAGCGCTTGTAAAGCATTAACAGAATATTTAAGCATAAGATATAAGATTGCACAATGTGGTGTGACTAATCTTTTTGTAAATCTAAATGGGAATAAGCTCACAAGACAGGGTATCTGGAGAATTGTTAAAGAATACTCTAGAAAAGCTGGTATAGATAAAGACGTTAATTTAAACACTTTCAGACATTCATTTGCTGTTCATCTTCTTCAAAATGGGGCGAATGTTAGGGCTGTTCAGAAGTTACTCGGTAATCAGGTATTAACATATATGGATACGTATTATGAGATAATCAATAATGACAAAATAAACTATATATACATGCATACTCATCCAAGAGCTTGATGAGAATAGTTATTTGTATAAGAAATTAATTAAAAATATTACGGGAGTTTCTACCCGTTTGCCACCACTTATCAAATTGGTGGCAAGTTTTATTTAAGACTGAATTTTTATATTTATAGATTAATACGTATTTATTAAAATTTTCAGGAGGAATATTCCAACTTTTGTATAATTAACTATATAAGAGGAGGCGATATTTATGGTCAAAAAGGAAAGGTGCATATGGATAGCGTAGCCTTTATAGACAATTAGCTGTATAAGAGGAGAAAGCTTTATATACAATTAGTTATATAAGAGGAGGAAGGGTAATGTTATTAAGTTCAATACAGAAATGCTCTAAGTGTGATATAAGTTTTGCGTGGGAATACACAACTCCAGAAACAGAAAGAGTATTGAATTTTGAAGGAGAGACTACATCAATAGCTAGCGCTAAACTGGTAAGTGCTGAAGAGGGAAAATATGATATTAAAGTGAAATGTCCTAAATGTAAAGCTTTAAATAAGTTTTATATTATTGTGCCAAGGTATAATGATAAGAAATGATATATAGATTATACTTAACTAAGAACTCTAGAAATAGGGTTCTTTTTGGTGTGATAAAAGTTGATAGCAAACTTAGAGTGATATAAGGAAATTATAAAAGGAACTTAATAATTAATATTATAGATCATTGTGATTATATGTAATTAGTGGTATAATCTCAAAAGTAATTCCAATTAATAAGAGATTGAGGTACTTTTCTGAAATTTAATTAAATTCACAATATATTAAGAAGCATGCACAATTACAAGCATAGCAATAGTTATTTCAAAATATATTTAGAGAAAGTATGAATTTTATTGTGAATATATATAAGCAGGTGGGATGATGGATGATAAAGAAATTGATGATATGTTTTTTCGAATTTACGATTACGAATGGCTGAATAATGAATATAAAGAAGCAGCTAGAAAGTCATCAGCGTATATTGGGTTTAGACTATATATAAAGCTTAAAACGTTTATTAATGCAGCATTAAATATAAAAAGATAGTATTTATTATATTTAAAGTTAAATTGGAATAATGTTAGAGAATTATTATCTAAAACTATAAAAAACAAAGAGCAACATACATAGGGGTAATATGAATGTTGCTCTTTGTTTTTATATTATAGGGTAAATATTTATGAAAAAAAGATTTTATTAACTTTATGTACTTATTTTAATATATCATTGTGTCAGTATGATGACAGACTTAATAAATTATTTTTGGTTATTTTAAAGTAATATGGAATTAAAATACTGATTGATAATTGTATGGTACATGCTAAATTAGTAGATACTATTAGTAACATATATTAAAGCTTGTAAATAGCTAAGTCAGTATAAGGAATGTCGTATATTGTAGTAAATTAGTTTTTGTAGAAAGACATACAATAAAACGACAAATAATGTATAGATTATTACAAAAAAATTACATATTTTTATTTAAGTCGAACTTCTATACAATAAGCAAAATAAATGTGATATACTGATACATGATATAAATTAATCTAGCTATAGGGGGAAATAAATATATGAGAAAAAATTATAGGTATAATAAAAGTAAAGATAATAATGTAAAAAAAGCTAGAATAATTATTTTATTTATTACTATAATTCTTTTAATAATTGGGGGTAGTTCTCTTATTACAGCAAAGCTTTCTGGAAATAGACAAGAAGTACAAGCACTTGATGATACTAAGCAAAGTGGAGATTCAAATTCAAACGACAAAAAAGATAACAACGATTCTTTAAATGTAGAGAGTAATTCAGAAGTAGAGGATTCGTCATTTATTGAAAAGTATTTGGATCAACAAATGAAGGGACAAAAGCCAGATGGAGCAGATGGTAAGAAAGTAGTATACTTAACTTTTGATGATGGTCCATCAGAAACAGTTACACCTCAAATACTAGATATTTTGAAGTCGGAGAATGTGCATGCAACATTTTTTGTTGTGGGAAAAGCACTAGATAAAGATGAGAATACTAAAAATATAGTTAAACGAGAATTATCTGAAGGAAATTCTATAGGTAATCATACTTATTCACATAATTATAATTATTTATATCCAAATGGAAAGATAAATTTATCGAATTGTATGTCTGATATTGAGAAAACAAACGAGTCTCTAAAAAAGGTTTTAGGAGAAGATTTTTCAACTAGAGCTATTAGATTTCCAGGTGGTCATATGACTTGGAAGAATAAAGATTCAGTTGGTATGGATGCTATGGACAAGGCTTTACATGAAAAAGATTATCACCAAATAGATTGGAATTCATTATCTCAGGATGCAGAAGGTGCACCTAAAAATGCGGAGCAACTAAAACAAGAAGTTATAAAAACTACAGCAGGTAGGGAAAAGGCAATAATTTTGATGCATGATACTTATGGCAAAGAAGAAACAGCAAAAGCATTACCAGGAATTATAGAATATTTAAAACAACAAGGCTATGAGTTCAAGGTTATTAAATAGTATTTATTAAGAAAAAAGATGAATTTAGAAATTATAATAAATTCATCTTTTTTCTATTTTTATAAGAACGATTGTTGCAGTATAGACTTGGAGTTTTATACAAATGTATAAAAGAGTCAACTTAAAGGTTTCTGACGCTTTCATTATATTGACATAAATTTTAAATTTGACTTTTTAATTATATATCATAGCAAATAGATTAATTCTAAAAATAAAATAGATGGTCATTTGGAAATGTGAGATATACATTAGTGTTTAGAGAGAAATTCATATTCTTTTTTTCTACTTTAAATTCAATCAATTTTGCATCCTTTTTAGTATTATTTTTCATATATATAGTGAATTCAAAGGGATTTTCTATAATAGTATCAATAGTATAAGGAAAAGTATTAATATTTTCATTATTGTTTATACATATTTCGATATCATGAGCTCTTATGCAGATATATTGGATATTGTCTGGAATCTCGTCATTAATAACATATTCATGCCCCCAATTTTCAGCATAAATGGTATTTTTCCCAGTCTTTTTAGCTTTAGATATGTTTTTACATCCTGTTAATGTAGCTTCTGTAAGATTTTTAGGATGTTTAAATAAGTCTTTCTTTTCTCGATTTTCTAAAGAAACTCCATTTTCATAAACAATTATATTGTCACAAACTCTATAAGCTTCAGCTATATCATGAGTAACAAAGATAACATTACCACTATAATCTTTTACTATAGACATTAGTTCTTTTTCTAAATCGTTTCTTAAATGTTGATCTAAAGCAGAGAAAGGCTCATCTAAAAGTAAAATATCAGGGGACGTTATAAGTGCTCTAGCTAAAGCTACTCTTTGCTGCTGCCCACCAGATAACTGCCAAGGATAGTGTTTTTCGAGTCCACCAAGATGCAATCTTTCTATATATTCTTTGATTAAGGATTCCTTTTGATCTTTTTTCATCTTAGAAACGCCTATTTCAATATTATCAATTATATTCATATTAGGAAACAAAGCATAATTTTGAAATAGATATCCGATTTTTCTTTTCTGTGGAGTTAAATTAATTTTATTTTCTGAATCAAAAAAAATCTTATCATTTACAATTATTTTTCCTCTAGAAGGAGTAACTAATCCAGATATGCATTTTAAACTCATACTTTTTCCAGATCCTGATGCACCTAAAAAACCTAGAACACCGCTTTTATGTTCAAAATTCACATTTAAATTAAAGGAGGAAAGATGTTTTTCTATATTAACATATAATGACATTATCTGGCACTCCTTCCCATAAGCTTTAACTGAACTTCTGACCAATAGTTTAATATTAGAATTAGAAATAATGATAAAGTAACAATGATAACAACCCAAAGAATTGCCTTGTGCATATCTCCACCTTCGGCTGCAAAGAATATTGCAAGTGGCATAGTTTGAGTTTTTCCAGGGATATTACCTGCTAGCATAAGTGTTGCGCCAAATTCGCCCATAGCTCTTGCAAAAGATAAAACTAGTCCACCTATAATACCTGGCATGGCTAATGGAATGGCGATTTTATAAAATATTTTAAATTCACTAAGGCCAAGAGTCCTGGCAGCAGAAAGAATATTAATATCTATTTGCTCAAAAGCAGAACGTGTAGTTCTATACATCATAGGAAATGAAACCACTATAGCCGCAATGACCGTAGCACTCCAGCTGAAAATTAAAGAAGTATTAAAAAGATCTAGTAGCTTTCCTATAGGTCCATTTTTACCACAAATAAGCAATAAAAAGAAGCCGACAACAGTGGGAGGAAGAATTAAAGGTAAGGTAAATAGTCCATCAATTATTCCTTTAGATTTTCCTTTAAAGTTTGACATCCAATAAGAAACTATAATTCCTAAAAAGAATGTTATTACTGTTGATAATGTAGCGGTTTTTATAGAAATCCATAAAGGTGAAAAATCCATATTAATTCCTCCTTCAAAGTTAGACAAACTAAAAAGTTGTCAAAAAATATAACATAATTCTGTTGCAGACAATCTAAAAAAATTAAATTATAGCATATTACTACTGTTAAAAATCAATGCAAAATAGAATAAATATATAATGCAATATTTAAATATGTTTTATATAGTCATGTTTGATAATGTTTAGTTTGGTTTTATTATGATTTTTATAATATTAGCATTAATTCTATAAAAATACAATAGTGTATTACATATGCTTAATTTTGTTTTCTGATAGTAAAAAAATAGTAGAAATATTATTAAAAAAGACAACTTGAAAATATTTACAATTTAATTAAGAAGATGTATGATATTACCATAAAAATAAATTTGGTATAAAAAATTTTTTTTAGGTAAAGAAATGGTTTGTAGAATATATAAGAGATTAATTTAATAATAATATTTTAGAAGTAGATTTTATAGGCTACTAAATATCATTACAAATAAAGTAGACAAGCATTTGTTTCCATTATAAATATGATTCCAAATAAAATATTAATTAAGATAGGGGAAGAGAATATGAATTTTGATCAAATTAAATCAAAGTCTGAAAACTATAAGGAGGATATGACAAAATTTCTTCGTGATTTAGTTGCAATACCTGGTGAAAGTGCAGAAGAAGAAGGGGTTATAAAAAGAATAGAACAAGAAATGAAAAGCGTTGGATTTGATAAAGTTGAAATAGATCCAATGGGTAATATTTTAGGATATATGGGTACAGGAGAAACTTTAATAGGCTTTGATGCTCATATTGACACAGTTGGTATAGGAAACATAGATAATTGGAACTTTGATCCATACGAAGGATATGAAACAGAAACTGAAATAGGCGGACGTGGTACTTCTGATCAATTAGGCGGAATCGTTTCATCTGTTTATGGTGCAAAAATAATGAAAGACTTAGGGCTTTTAAATGAAAAATACACAGTATTAGTTGTTGGTTCAGTTCAAGAAGAAGATTGTGATGGACTTTGTTGGGAATATATAATCAAAGAAAGTAAAATCAGACCTGAATTTGTAGTTTCTACAGAACCAACAGATGGTGGTATCTACAGAGGACAAAGAGGCCGTATGGAAATCCGTGTTGATGTTCAAGGTATTTCATGTCACGGTTCAGCTCCAGAAAGAGGAGACAATGCAATTTACAAAATGGCTGAAATATTAATGAACATTCGTGACCTTAACGAAAATGATGAGGCTGATAATAAAGAAATCAAAGGATTAGTAAAAATGTTAGATGAAAAATACAACCCAGAATTTAAAGAGGCTAACTTCTTAGGAAGAGGTACTGTTACAACTTCTCAAGTATTTTATACTTCACCAAGCCGTTGCGCAGTTGCTGACTCATGCTCAATTTCATTAGACCGTCGTATGACAGCAGGTGAAACTTGGGAAAGCTGTTTAGAAGAAATTCGTCAACTTCCAGCTGTTAAAAAATACAATGCAGCAGTAAGTATGTATAACTATGATAGACCAAGCTACACTGGTTTAGTATACCCAATTGAATGCTACTTCCCAACTTGGGTAATTCCAGAAGATCATATTGTAACAAAAGCATTAGAAGAGGCATATAAAGGTCTTTACGGCACAACAAGAATCGGTGCTGGTGAAAATGAAGCAATGAGAAAAGCTCGTCCACTTACTGACAAATGGACATTCTCTACAAACGGTGTTTCAATTATGGGACGTAACGGAATTCCTGTAATAGGATTTGGGCCTGGAGCAGAAGCTCAAGCACATGCTCCTAATGAAAAGACATGGAAAGAAGATTTAGTAAAATGTGCTGCAGTTTATGCTGCTGTTCCAACTATATATACTTCAAATAAATAAATATTGTTAGCGAAAATTAAGGGGGATATTAAAATTATGAGTATTGTAGATAAATATGTTAATGAATTAAAAAGCTTAAAAATTGATGAAATGTATAAAAATGACTTTTTTCTTACATGGGAAAAAACTACAGATGAGTTAAAGGCAGTTTATGAAGTGGCAGATGCATTAAGAGATTTACGTAAGAATAATAAATCAACAAGATTGTTTGATAGTGGACTTGGAATTTCATTATTCCGTGATAATTCAACACGTACTCGTTTTTCATATGCTAGTGCATGTAATCTTTTAGGCCTTGAAGTACAAGACCTAGATGAAGGAAAAAGTCAAGTCGCTCATGGTGAAACTGTAAGGGAAACAGCCAACATGATTTCATTTATGGCTGATGTCATCGGAATTCGTGATGATATGTATATTGGAAAAGGAAATAAATATATGCATACAGTTGCTGATGCAGTAAAGGAAGGTTATGAAGATGGAGTTCTTGAACAAAAACCAACATTAGTAAATCTACAATGTGATATTGATCATCCAACTCAAGTTATGGCAGATATGCTACATATCATACATGAGTTTGGTGGCATTGAAAATTTAAAGGGTAAAAAAATAGCTATGTCTTGGGCTTATTCACCATCTTACGGTAAACCATTATCGGTACCACAAGGGGTTATAGGATTAATGACACGTTTTGGTATGGACGTTTGCTTAGCACATCCAGAAGGCTATGAAGTAATGGAAGAAGTTGAAAATATAGCTCGTAATAATGCTAAGGAATCAGGTGGAACATTCACAAAAACTAATGATATGGCAGAAGCATTTAAAGATGCAGATATAGTATATCCAAAGAGCTGGGCTCCTTTTGCGGCAATGAAAGAACGTACTGATCTTTATTCAGAAGGCGATTCTGAAGGCATTAAAGAATTAGAGAAAAAACTTCTTTCTCAAAATGCAGAACATAAAGATTGGGAATGTACAGAGGAATTAATGAAAACAACCAAAGATGGAAAGGCACTTTATTTACATTGCTTACCAGCTGATATTAGTAATTTGTCATGTGAGAAAGGTGAAGTTGAAGATTCTGTATTTGATCGTTACAGAGTTCCACTTTATAAAGAAGCAAGCTATAAGCCATATATTATAGCAGCAATGATTCTTCTAGCAAAGGTAAAGAATCCTGCAGAGGTTTTAGAAAAAATGGCTCAAAGTGAGGATATAAGATTCAAGGGTTAGGAACTAATAAAAAAATATACACATTTAAAAAGAACAGCTATGCTGCATATAAGAACATTTCATGGAAATTTTAGACTTGTTATTTATTTTCATGTGCCTTAAATATTTAAAAAGAGAATTGGAGGGATATATGGTGAGTAAGATTGTAATAGCGTTGGGAGGAAATGCACTGGGAGATACGCTAGAGGAACAAATGAAATCAGTAAAATTAACGGCTGAAAGTATTGTAGATTTAATCGAAGGTGGAAATCAGGTAGTTATTACTCATGGAAATGGACCACAAGTGGGAATGATAAACTCAGCAATGGAGCTTGTTAAAAAATCTCAAATACCATTAACAATGTGTGTTGCAATGAGTCAAGGATATATTGGATACGATTTGCAAAATGCAATTAGGGAAGAACTTTTATCACGTAATTTAAATAATCCTGTTACAACTCTCATTACTCAAACTCTTGTGGATCCGAATGATAACGCATTTTTAACCCCTACAAAGCCAATTGGAGTTTTTTATTCAAAAGAGGATGCTGAAAAATTAGAGAAGACTGGGATAGTGATGAAAGAAGATTCTGGTAGGGGATATAGGCAAGTTGTTTGTTCTCCAAAACCTATTGATATAATTGAAAAGGAAACGATTTTAGAACTAGTATCGGCTGGAGAAATAGTCATTGCATGTGGTGGTGGTGGAATTCCAGTTATTCAAACAGAAAACAACCATTTAAAAGGTGTACCAGCAGTAATTGATAAAGATTTTGTAGCAGCTCTATTAGCTAAAGAGATAGATGCAGATTGCCTTATTATACTAACCGCAGTAGAAAAGGTTGCTATAAACTTTGGAAGGACAGATGTTAAATGGTTGGATTCACTAACGGTAGAAGAAGCAAAAAGATATATTAATGAAGGCCAATTTGCACCAGGGTCTATGTTGCCAAAAGTGGAGGCAGCCTTAGAATTTGTTTCTTCAGGAAAAGGAAGGACTGCAATTATTACGCTTTTAAGCAAAGTACATGATGGGATTTTAGGTAAAACAGGAACTCACTTTAAAATGTAAAGTTAAATTTATGCATTATGCTATAGATATCCAAAACAAAACTTAAACTTATGCAATAACTTACCGAAAGGACAGGTACTCTGTTGTTTCGGTTACTTAGAATAAGTTGAGGCTTTCTAACATCATAAGTTGCACCATTTCAGCATGCTCCCGAGACAAGCTCGTGACAAGCAAAAATGGAACAACTTCTGATGAAGAAATGCCTGCAACATATTCTCTAATGTAACACTGCACAAAAGAGTACCTGTCCTTTCTGATATAGCAGATTTTTCAAGCTATAAGTATAATTCTCAAATTGGATATCTATAGATATCAAAATCGTAACCTAGACTTATGCAGTAACTCACTGAAATCATAAATATTTTGCTCCACAGCTAGCTGTTGGACATTGTACTCGTTGAGGATATAAGTTTAACTAGAGATTTAGGAGGAGAGGAATACAACTACATATAAGGAATAATCACAAAAACATAAAATGAAAGAAGTGCTTATGAATGATTATTATTAAAAATGGAACTATTGTGACTGAATCAGAAAGTTATTGTTCAGATATTATGATAGAAAATAATAAAATATCTTGTATTGGAGCGAATTTGTTCAATGATAATGCAAAAATCATTGATGCTTTGGGAATGTATATAATTCCTGGAGCAGTGGATGTGCATACTCATATGGATTTGCAATCTGGAAATAGCCGTTCAATAGACGACTTTTATACTGGAACTGTTGCAGCTGTTTGCGGTGGAACTACAAGTATTGTTGATCATGTAGCCTTTGGTCCTAAAAATTGTGCTCTTCGCCATCAAATTGACGAATATCATAAATTGGCTAATGGAAAAGCAGTAATTGATTATGGATTCCATGGAGTAATACAGCATGTAAATGATGAGGTTTTATCTGGAATGGAGTCTTTGGCTAAAGAAGGAATTTCTAGCTTTAAGATTTATATGACATATGATTTTAAACTGGATGACGTCTCAATTTTAAAAGTATTAAAAAAAGCAAAAGAATTGGGAGTAATTATTGCTGTACATGCTGAAAATAATGATGTTATAAATTACCTTAGAGAAAATTATGTTTCAAATGGCTGCTTAGAAACAATATACCATGCAAAATCACGACCAGACCATTGTGAAGCAGAGGCAATTAGCAGAGTGCTACATCTTGCAGCACTGGCAGGAGATGCCCCGATTTATATTGTCCATATTTCTACTGAAAAGGGATTGGATGAGATAAGAAAAGCAAGAGCGCAGGGGCAAAAGAATATTTTTTCTGAAACTTGCACTCAATACTTAACAATGACAGAGAAAAAATATCTTGAGCCAGACAATAATGGACTAAAATATGTAATGTCTCCACCTTTGCGTCAAAGTAATGATATTGATGCTCTATGGAAAGGCGTACAAGATGGTGCAATTAATATAATTGCTACTGATCACTGTTCATTCAATCTAAGAGGGGACAAACAAAAGGGTATTAACGATTTTACAAAATGCCCTAATGGAGCTCCTGGCGTTGCTGAACGAGTAAGGGTAATTTTCTCTGAAGGCGTTATGAAAAAGAAAATTTCAATTAATCGTTTTGTAGAACTTTTATGTACAAATCCTGCAAAGATTTATGGACTTTATCCTAAAAAGGGTTCTTTGATTCCAGGTGGGGATGCTGATATTACTATAATTAACCCAAATTCTGAGTATACTCTTACAAGAAGTATGCTTCATGGAGCTGTAGATTACACATGCTTTGAAGGAATGACATTAAAGGGAGATATTTATATTGTAATACAGAGTGGTAAAGTAGCTTATAAAAATAATAAGTTTTTAGGGAAAAAAGGTGATGGAAAATTTATTAAGAGAAAAGTAATTGGATAATAGTATATTGTTTATTTAATATATTAAGCACAGTGGCCACAATAGTTGGTTGTATGCTTTGAATTATAACAAAACATATTTATATTGTAATGTAAATATAAGATGATAAAGGAGATTTAAGCATGAATGTATATGATGATTTGGATTTTTTTAAAAGGCTTATTAAAGGGATTGCGGAAGAGTTTGGTCCAAACTGCGAAGTCGCGATTCATGATCTAAAAGCAGGATATGAACATAGCATTATAGCGATTGAAAATGGTCATGTTACAGGACGTAAAGTTGGGGATGTCGCATCGCGAATTGCAATGGAAACAATTCACTCAAATCTTCAGCATAAAGACCATTATAGTTATAGTACCCGTACAAATGACGGACGTATTTTGAAATCTACTACTATATGTATTCCAGATGAAAATGGTAAAGCGAAAGCACTTCTTTGTATTAATTATGATATCACTCAGCTAATGGTATCTAATAAGATTATAGAAGATTTTGTTTCAATAAAGGAAGTAGAACGCAGTGATGAAGGTGATGTTACAATTCCAACTGATGTTAATCAACTTCTCAAAGATTTAATTGAGGAATCGTATCAATTAATTGGAAAACCTGTTGCGGTTATGACTAAAGAAGATAAAATGAAAGCCATTAAATATTTAGAGAGTAAAGGTGCGCTTTTAATTAAAAGATCGGGAGATAAAATTTCAAAGTTCTATGATATTTCAAAATATTCACTTTACAGCTATTTAAATAATAATGAGGATTAAATATATTACTGTAAAATATTTGAAAGGATGAATAAAAAATTGAACAATTAGTCTTTCATTCTGTAGATTATTAATTTAATAAGTAATAATTTTGTGTAAATCAGATATATATAATAATGGAACTCATATGTAAAATAAATAAGCTTAGAAAAAATGTATTAATAACATATATAAACTTATTGAAATATACCAATATATGGAATATAATTGGAATTGATTAACTAGTCAGTTAGCTGATAATAAAATAAGAAATGACTAGTTCGTCATATTGACAATATAGTAAACGTTTCCTTTATGTTTTATATTTAATGCATAAAAGTGAACCCTTGATCATTAGTAATGTGTATTTTATTAGGAGGTCTTGTGATGCAAGATGAGTATATTGTTAAAGGTAATATTATTTTTACTAAAGAATTAGGTAAATATGAAATATTTGAAAATGGATATATTGTTATTGCTGGCAAATTTGTTAAAGGTGTTTATAAAGAGCTGACTGAAAATTTCAGTAAATTAAAGATTTTAAATTATGGACAGGCACTTATAATACCAGGATTTATTGACATTCATTCACATGCACCACAGTTTCCTAATTTAGGCTTGGGACTGGATAAGGAGCTTATGCCATGGTTAGATTCATATACCTTCCCAGAAGAAAAAAAATATTCAGATATAGACTATGCAAAAAAAGTGTATTCTGCTTTTGTAAAAAGTTTATGGAAATATGGCACTACTAGATCTTGCGTTTTTGCTACCATTCATAAGAATTCAACAAAGTTATTAATGGATTTGTTTGCGGAAGCGGGATTAGGTGCATATGTAGGAAAGGTTAATATGAATAGAAATGCACCAGAATATTTATTAGAAAGTACGGATGAATCTATTCGTAATACTCAAGAACTATTAGATGAATATGGAAAAAAATATGAATTAGTAAAGCCTATCATTACACCAAGATTTGTTCCAACATGCAGCTTCGAGCTTTTAAAAAGTCTTGGGGAATTATCAAAAAAATATAATGTTCCAGTGCAATCTCATTTGAGTGAAAATTTGAGCGAAATCAGTTTTGTGAAAAAACTACATCCCAAATTAAAAAACTATGCAAGTGTCTATAATGAAGCGGGATTGCTTGGTGATCTTCCTACTATAATGGCCCATTGTATTTGGTTAGAAGAAGATGAAATCGAACTAATGGTCAAAAAAGAAGCTTTCATTGCCCACTGTCCTAATTCAAATAACAATTTATCAAGTGGTATTGCTCCTATCCGAAAATTGATAAAAAAAGGCTTAAACATAGGACTTGGAACAGATATATCAGGTGGACACAGTGTATCGATGACTAATGTAATTGCTAGTTGTGCTCAGGTGTCAAAGTTAAAATGGCTAGAAAGTAATAAAGCAGACAGGCCTTTAACCACAGCAGAATTATTATACTTGGCAACAAAGGGCGGAGGAAAGTTTTTTGGTAAAGTGGGAAGTTTTGAAGAAGGATATGAATTTGATGCCTTAATTATTGACGATAGCAGTCTATCCATCTTCAAGCCATTGTCAGTAGAAGAAAGACTAGAAAAATTTATTTACACTGGTGATGACAGAAATATTAAGGAAAGATATGTAGCAGGTAAAAAGATAGAAGAACCGAAACAATATTGAATATTTTTACGCTAAAATTTGATTAACTAGTCAATAAGTACTAGCTTGTATTTATTTTAGGTACATGAAAATAGGTTAGCAAATGGATTGGTTATTTTTTGAAAGTGCCTTAGTCATAATTTAAACAGAATAAAATAGAAAATAGGGGGATTATTTATGAGTGATAAAATGCAACGCATTCCTTTTGAAAAAATGTTAACTTGGATTACTAGAGAGTTAAAAGAAAAAGAATCTATTTTTGGCGTGCATAAAGATAAATTTTATTATAATGAAACTGGAAAATCAATTACTTTATTTAATGAGAAACTTTCATCACCACTTGGACCGGCAGCGGGCCCAAATTCCCAATTAGCACAAAATATTGTTTGTGCATATTTAACTGGAAGTCGTTTTATTGAATTAAAAACAGTACAAGTTATTGATGGAGAAGATATTACAGTGTCTAAACCTTGCATCAATGCACAAGATGAGGGGTACAACGTAGAGTGGTCTACAGAATTAAAAGTGTCAGAAGCCTTTGATGAATATGTAAAAGCCTGGTTTTTACTTCATGTCTTAATGAAAGAGCTTAAATTTGCAAAGGAAAGAGATTTTATGTTCAATATGAGCGTAGGATATGACTTAAAAGGCATAAAATCTCCTAAAATTGATACCTATATTAAAGGGTTGCAAGACGCATCATCTACAAAAATTTGGACAGAATGTGAAGAAATACTTCTTTCTCATATGGATATGTTTTCTGAATTTACAAAGGAAGATTTGGAGAAAATTTCACCAACTATTTGCTCATCTATTACAATATCAACACTTCATGGTTGTCCAGCTAATGAAATTGAAAGCATTGCCAGTTATTTTCTTGAAGAAAAGAAATTAAATACTTATATTAAAATGAATCCTACATTACTAGGAGAAAAGTTTGTTAAAGAAACTTTAACAGCTATGGGTTATGACTATATAGTTCTTAATGGGCATCATTTTACAAATGATTTGCAGTACTCAGATGGAGTTGCAATGCTAAGACGTTTGAAGGCGGTCGCTAATAACTTAAATTTAGAAATAGGAGTTAAACTAACTAATACACTGCCAGCTAAAATTACTAATAATGAATTACCAGGAGAAGAAATGTATATGTCTGGACGTGCATTATTTCCACTATCTATATCTTTAGCAAGTAAATTAGCTAAAGAATTTAGTGGCGATTTGCAAATTTCTTATTCAGGTGGAGCTGATTTCTTTAATATTGATAAGATATTATCTACAGGAATTAGTCCAATAACATTTGCTACATCTATCTTAAAGCCAGGTGGTTACGAAAGAATAACTCAAATGGCTAAAAAAGTTGAGAAACAGCTTAATGGTAAAATTTCTGGAATTAATGTAGAAATTCTGGAGGACATAGTCAAGGAAACTATTAATGATAAACATTATCGAAAAGAGATACGACTTGTTAATAGCAGAAAACTTAATTCTAACCTTCAGTTTTATAATTGTGCAGTTGCACCTTGCTCTGTAGGATGTCCAATTAATCAGCAAATCCCACAATATACAGCTTTAGTGGGACAAAAAAAATATGATGAGGCTTTTTCAATAATTACGATAGATAACGCGTTACCGGCGATCACATCAACTATTTGTAATCATAAATGCCAGACTAAATGTACTAGACTTGATTATGATGAATCTGTTTCAATCAGAGATTTGAAACAAATTGCAGTTTTAAATGCACAGGATAAATTCATTGAGTCTATTCAACCAACAGATATTAGAACTGGTAAAAAAGTTATTATTATTGGAGCTGGTCCTGCAGGTCTTTCATTAGCTCTTTTCTTAAGAAGAAATGGTGTAGATGTTACCGTAAGGGATAAAAAGGAGAGTGCATTGGGTGTTGTAGAGCATGTTATACCTGAGTTTAGAATTTCTTCTGAAATGATTAAAAAAGACTTGGAAATGGTTAAAAGGCAAGGAGTAAAATTTCAATTTTGTATAGATGAAAATATTAACTTAAAGGAATTAAAAAAAGAATATGATTATGTAGTGTTAGCTATAGGAGCATGGAAGCCTGGAAAAATTTCACTAAGCGATTGCGATAATAAAGCAATTAATGCTATTTCATTTTTAGAAAAATATAAGAAACAAGAAGAAAATATTGCTTTAGGTAAAAAAGTTTGCGTTATTGGGGGAGGAGATGTTGCCATGGATGCAGCACGCTCAGCTAAAAGAGTGAGTGGCGTTGAAGAGGTTTCTATTATATATAGAAGAACTAAAAAATATATGCCAGCGGATAATGAAGAAATAGAACTTGCTATTTCTGAAGGTATTTTACTTAAAGAACTCCTTACCCCAATTTCTATTGATGATGGAAAACTTACTTGTGAAAGAATGATTTTAGGTGATAGAGATGCATCCTTAAGAAGAAGTTCTGTAGGTACTGGAGAAATAATAACATTAGATGCAGATACAGTCATTATAGCAGCAGGTGAAAAAATTGATAGTAATTTATTAAGACAAAATGAAATAAATTTGGATTCTAATGAATTTCCTATTGTTAACGAAAAATTAGAAACAAATATTGCAAATGTATATATAATTGGTGATTTAAAAAAAGGTCCATCTACAATTGTTAATGCAATAGCGGATGCAAAAATAGTTACAAAAGATATTCTAGCAAAAGAAGGGTTAAGTTCTGATTTTAAGCAAAAAGATTATTGTACTGATGAAAAGATATTATATGGAAGGAAGGGAATATTAGGAGATTCAAAGTCTTGTGAAGAAGAAGCTGATAGATGTTTAGGGTGCAAGAACATTTGTGAATTATGCGTTGATGTTTGTCCTAATAGAGCAAACGTAATGATTAATGTAAACAGTGATTTTGTTTCTAATCATCAGATTGTACATTTAGATGGTATGTGCAATGAGTGCGGTAACTGTGGTATTTTCTGTCCTCATAAAGGAAATCCATATAAGGATAAAATAACAGTTTTTTGGAGTAAAGAAGATTTTGAAAATAGTGATAACAAAGGATTCTTTATTGAAAATTTAGAAAAAGGCATTTGTCTAGTAAGAACTGAAGAAAACGATATTATAAGTTATACTGTTGGGCAGCAATCAGCAGTTTCAAAAGAAATGGCTAGTCTAATTCAAACGTGCATAGATAAGTATGATTATATGCTTTAGGCATGTGAACATAAATAACAAGTCCAAAGTTGCCATGGATATTTTTCATCAGGCAAGGAGGCAAATTGCCCTCATAGTGGGCCTATTAGGTCAATTTGCCGAAGCAGCATGATGGAAAATAGGCTAGTAAATGGACTTGTCATTTTTTGAATGTGCCTTAGTATTAAGAATTAAATAGATAGCAAGCGAAGAGGTTATGTACCATTGCAAGAGGGGGAGTGTATGGCAAGGATTTAGAAAATTGAAACAACAATAAGGCACATGAATTTGTTATTTATTTGATTGTGCCTAACACTAGCTATAATTTTAAGGAGGACATTTCATGAAAAAAGATGTAACCAAACAAAAACCATCATTTTTGGAGAGTTATTTTCACTTGGAAGAAAATAACTCAAATGTAAAGACAGAAATACTTGCTGGAATTACTACTTTTGTTACAATGGCATACATTATATTTGTTAATCCTAATATATTAAAAATAGCTGGTATGAATTCTGCAAATGCAGTAGGAGATGCAGCAGCACAGTTTAGTGTAGGCTCTGATCCAATAGTATCATCAGTTTTCGTAGCTACTTGTCTCGCAGCTGCCATTGGCACATTAATAATGGGGCTGTATGCAAATCTTCCTTTTGCTCAGGCTCCTGGTATGGGTCTTAATGCATTTTTTACGTATACTGTATGTCTAACCTTAGGTTTTACATGGCATCAGGCTTTATCATGCGTATTCATGTCAGGTGTATTATTTATACTTATTACAGTAACATCCATACGAGAAAAGATAGTTGATGCAATACCTCAAAATCTAAAATATGCAATTTCTGGAGGTATTGGACTCTATATAGCTCTTATTGGATTGAAATCTGGTGGTGTAGTAGTGTCAAATCCAGCAACACTAGTTGGATTCGGAAACTTTGCAAATCCAGGAACACTTCTTACTATAATAGGAATCATAATAACTGCTGTTCTAATGGCCAGGGGGATTAAGGGTTCAATTTTAATTGGAATAATTTCAACTACAATAATGGGAATTCCATTCAAAATCACATCACTTGAAAATTTACATGTTTTCAGTGCACCACCATCACTTGCTCCTACGTTTGCAGCATTTGATTTTGCAGGACTTTTTTCAAAAGGCGGCACATCAATAGGAGGCGCATTTCTTAGCGTTATAATGGTTGTTATAACTATTTGTTTAGTTGATCTTTTTGATACTATCGGAACTCTTGTAGGTACAGCTACAAAAGCAGGAATGGTTGACGAAAACGGTAAGGTTTTAAGAATGAAAAAAGCATTGATTTGTGATGCAGTAGCAACGACTGCAGGTTCAGTTTTAGGTACAAGTACTATTTCAACATATATTGAATCTACAGCTGGTGTTTCAGAAGGAGGAAGAACTGGACTTACTTCGACAGTAGTGGGAATATTATTTATTTTATCATTATTTTTCTCAGGCCTTGTTGGTATAGTTCCTGGACAAGCAACAGCTCCAGCTCTTGTAATAGTGGGTGTTTTGATGATGTCAGCAATTGTTAATATAGATTTCAGCGATTTTACAGAAGCCGTTCCAGCATTTTTTGCTATATCGTTAATGGCTTTTTCTTATAGTATAGCTAATGGAATTGCAGCTGCTATGATTTTTTATCCAATAACAAAAATAGCTACAGGCAGACAAAAAGAAATCCATCCAATAGTGTATATACTTGCAGTATTATTCATTCTTAGATATATTTTACTTCCCTTTGAATAAAACCATGGAATAGTAACTTATATACCAGTTAATGATTATTAGGAAGTATATTATGAGTAAAACATTAGTAATCACAAAACTTGCGAGATAAGTTAAAATGTCTATGCCAAATAAGGTAACTAGGTGTTTAGATTTAATAAGTCACATTCAAAAAATAATCATGGCAACTTTGGATTTGTTATTTATTTTCATGTGCCTAAAACAAGCTATATCACCTAGTTCAGCCAATATGATATTTTCTATTAAAGATAGAACAAGTATCTGTAAGTTTGAAATATTAACTACTGGGAGAGTTTACGGATGCCAGATATCGGATAAAAGGAAAATCAATTGGATAAATATAAATTTCTACATAATAATATAACTGGATTATATAATGGGGGAATTAATAAATGGAGAAAATCAAAAATAATATTAATACTGCTATGGCAAAGAAAAATGCAGATCTTGTATTAAAAAATGCTTCAATAATAAATGTATTTACTCAAAAAATTGAAATAAACGATATTGCAATAAACAATGATACGATTATAGGTATTGGTAATTATGATGGCATTTGTGAAATTGATTGTAGTGGATTGTTTGTTGCTCCAGGCTTTATAGATGCACATGTGCATATTGAATCCTCTATGGTTACACCAGAAATTTTCTCTAATTTAGTTATTAAAAGAGGTGTCACAAGTATTATTGCAGATCCTCATGAAATTGCAAATGTTTTAGGCGAAGAGGGGATAGAATTTATGCTTCAAAACAGTACAAAAGGAGCTATAGACACTTTTTTCATGCTTCCTTCGTGTGTTCCAGCATTGGAGTTTGAGGATAATGGTGCAGTTCTTAAAGCTGATGATTTAAATAGATTTATGGATAATCCCAAAATACTAGGCCTTGGAGAAGTAATGGATGTTAATGCAGTTATCTCATGTAATGAAAGTATGCTGCAAAAAATTATAATGGTATGTAAACATCATAAAAACATTGATGGACATTGTCCTAAAGTTAGTACTGCGGAGCTTAATGCATATTTATGCTCAGGAATTAGTACAGATCATGAATGCTCAAATGTAGATGAGGCTTTGGAGAAACTAAGACTTGGTATGTATGTGATGCTTAGGGAGGGATCAGCTGCAAGAAATCTCATGGATCTTTTGCCAGCCGTAAATAGTAAAAATTATCATAGATTTTTATTTTGCACCGATGATAGACATATTGAAGATATTATGAAAGATGGAAGTATTGACAACTGTATAAGAATTGCAATCAGGGAAGGTCTTGAGCCAATAAAAGCATATACAATAGCTTCTTTCAATACAGCAAATTGCTATAATTTAAGAGATAGAGGAGCGATTGCACCAGGATTTAAAGCTGATCTTGTGATATTTGAAGATATAAAGAAATTAAAGATAAAAGATGTAATTAAAAATGGGAAAATATATTCTAACAAAGAAACATATTCAAAAGTTATAAATAAAAAATCTGTACAGCTTGATTTTATAAAAGATGATTTATTTCATATTAAGGCAATTGGTGAGAAAGTTAATGTCATAAAGGTGAAACCTGGTTCTTTAGAAACTACGAAAGAGAAAAGAAAAATTAGTATTGAAAATGGATTAATAAAAAAGGTTGAAGAAGAAGGGGAAGTTATTAATAAAATAGCAGTGATAGAAAGACATAAAAATAGCGGAAAACACTGTGTAGGATTTATTGAAGGTTTAGGACTAAAAGGAGCCTCAATCGCACAAACAATAGCTCATGACTCACATAATATCATCGTGGTAGGTGATAATGATAAAGATATGGAGATTGCTGTAAATAGTATTATTAATAAAGATGGAGGTATTGTCATTGTATCAAATGGTAAGTTGCTGAATTTTTTAAGGTTACCAATAGGTGGACTTATGACAGGTGAACGTCCGGAAATTGTGATTGATAAGATTAGGAATTTAAGTTTGCTAGCAAGAAAGCATGGAATTAAAAAGGAAATAGATCCATTTTTAACATTGGCTTTTATGGCATTGCCAGTAATACCATATTTCAAAATAACTGCAAGAGGCCTATTTGACTTTAGTAGTTTTAGATTTATAGATTTATTTGCTATTTAAAATGTTACAAGAAAGATGGGATTAATTATGTCTGATGACGTTAAAGAAAAAATACTAAAGGCTACAATGAAAGTAGTTTCAAAAGAGAAAATTAGTGGCACTCGTATGCATATGATTGCCAATGAAGCGCATATGAGTCAAGCAAATTTACATTACCATTTCTCATCTAAAAATGATATATTGATTTCTCTTTTAGATAAAATGCAAGAAGAATTTTCTAATGATCGAAAGAATTATATTAACTTAGAAGATAAAAGTGTAGTTGAAAACATCAAAGGTTTTTTTGATCAAAAAAAGAATGATATTCTCAACAAAAAGGAATTTGATTATACCCAAATAGATTACTGGGTGCAAGGAACAGTAAATGAAGAGATAAAACTAAAATTTAAGAATACATTTGAAATTTGGCGTGGTAGTATTCGTGAAGTTTTATATAAAGATGATCAAATCGAAGATAAAGATACGAATCATTTAGACATGTTACCGTACTTAGCAGTATCTTTAATGCTAGGTGCTTCACTGCAATACTTAATTGATGAGGGGAAATTTGATCTAGATCAATATTTTGATTTAGCAGAAGAAGTGATATTTGGACAAATTCAAAAAAATAACAAGCCAATTTGCCCTAGTATAAAGTAATTAAATTTTTAGTAAGATAAGAATTAATTTAATAGGAGGAATTATAATGGAAAAAATATTATGGAAAGAAAATACCTTGCCTAAAATTGATAAAGAAGAAAGTGTAAAATTTCTTAATAAAGAACAAGTATCAAAGGCAAAGAAATTTCATGAAAGTTTTTTAGAATATGATGAAACACCATTAATAGATTTAAAAGAGTTAGCTGAAAAGATTGGATTGGGAGGAATATATTTAAAGGATGAATCTTATAGATTTGGATTAAATGCATTTAAAGTGTTAGGCGGATCATTTGCAATGGGGAAATATTTATCAGAAAAGTTGGGTGAGGATATAGACGATTTACCATATGAAAAAATGACTTGTAAGGAAGTTAAAGATAAGCTTGGAGATATAACTTTTGTAACAGCAACAGATGGTAATCATGGAAGAGGAGTTGCATGGACAGCTAATAGATTGAAACAAAAATCAGTAGTTTTCATGCCAAAGGGTTCCTCAATTAAAAGATTGAATAACATAAAGGCAGAAGGCGCAGAAGCTAGTATTACAGAACTAAACTATGATGATGCCGTAAGACTTGCAAATAAATATGCAGAAGAACATAATGGCGTAATTATTCAAGATACTGCATGGAAAGGCTATGAGAAAATACCTGCATGGATAATGCAAGGGTATGGAACAATGGCTTTAGAAGCAAGTGAACAATTAAAAGCACTTAATGTTTTAAAGCCTACTCACATTTTCGTACAAGCTGGTGTTGGATCACTCGCAGGAGCTGTTCAAGGTTTCTTTGCTTCGCAATATGGAGACGACTGCCCAAAGACTGTAGTAGTAGAATCAAATCTTGCTGATTGTTACTATAAATCAGCAATAGCAAATGATGGGGAAGCAAGATCAGTTGGTGGAGATATGCAAACAATTATGGCTGGACTTGCTTGTGGAGAAGTTAACACAATTGGTTTTACCATATTAAAGAATTATTCAAAGGCATTTATTTCATGCCCTGATTGGGTAGCTGCTAAAGGAATGAGGATTCTTGGAAATCCATTAAAGGGAGATACAGGTGTAATTTCAGGTGAATCAGGAGCAGTAACGACTGGTGCTTTATATGAAATTATGACTAATGATGAATATAAAGATTTAAAAGAAGCTTTAGAGTTAGATGAAAATTCTAAAGTGCTTTTATTTAGTACAGAAGGAGATACAGATCCAGAGAAATATAGAGAAATAGTTTGGGATGGTAAATATTAATAATTAGGTCACAATGAATGTTTTATCAAGTGAATCTTAGTTGAACTTATACCCTCAAGGGGTACTTCGTCTAGGGTCGTGCCGCTGTTATACAATCACTAATGTGATTTGCATAAGTTCGAGTAACCAAATACAAGATGCTCACAGAGAAAGTTCTGCTGACCAAATACAAGATTTGGAGCATCACTTTTGGACGCTCACTTATCTCCCACTTATAGAAAAGCAGATATGCTAAATTTGCAATTTGGCATAGTCGCTTTCACAAAGTGCGTGGGAATGTTACAGCGACTAGACATCAGATAAATAACCAAGTAGAAGTTCAAAATTTAAAAAGGCGAAAGCTGGTATAAAAAGGTATGGAGGAGTTTTTATGAAAATTGTAGGTAATGGAAGACTAATAACTCAAAACAAGGAAAATCCATTTTTTGAAAATGGTGCGTTAGTTATAAATGATGGTAAGATAATTGATTATGGAAACACTGGTGATATCTTAGATAAATATAATGAGGCAGAATATATAGATGCAAAAGGAAAAGTTATTATGCCAGGTCTTATAAATACTCACGGACATATATATAGCGCCTTTGCAAGAGGTATGAATTTAGATGGTCCAACATCTAAAAACTTCTTAGATATATTAAATAATTTATGGTGGAGATTAGATAAAACTTTATCTCTAGAAGATATAAAGTATAGTGCTTACACAACATTAATGGATAGTTTAAAGTTTGGAGTAACAACATTTTTTGATCATCATGCAAGTCCAAATGCTGTTAAAGACAGCCTTTTTACAATTGGAAATGTAGCAGAAGAACTTGGGATAAGAACTTCGCTTTGTTACGAAGTATCTGATAGAGATGGAGAAGAAATTTTAGAAAAGGGAATTAAAGAAAATGTAGATTATATAAATTATTGCAATGAAAAGCATGATAATATGAAGTCTGCAATGTTTGGAATGCACGCAAGCTTTACCTTATCTGATGAATCCTTAAAAAAATGTGTAAAGGAAGCTGAAAAGTTAAATTGCGGATATCATATTCATGTAGCTGAAGGATTGGCAGATGAAGAACAATGTGTGGAAAAGCATAGCAAGAGAATAGTAGAGAGACTAAATGATTTTAATATATTAGGAGAAAAAACAATTGCAGTACATTGTGTACATGCAAATGAAAATGAGCAAGAATTACTTTTAAATACAAATACGTCTGTAGTGCATAATCCTGAATCAAATATGGGCAATGCAGTAGGTGTATCACCAGCACTTAACCTTATAAAGAAAGGTGTAACTGTGGGACTTGGAACAGATGGTTATACTCAAGATATGTTTGAATCTATGAAGGTCGCAAATATAATTCATAAGCACAATTTAAAAGATCCATCAGTAGCTTGGGGTGAAGTACCTTTAATGCTATTTGAAAATAATAGAAGCATTGCAGAAAGGCATTTTGCAGGAAAATTTGGGATTATTGAAAGAGGAGCTAATGGAGATGTGATAATAGTAGATTACAATCCATTAACGCCAATGAATGAAAGTAATTACAATTCACATATCTTATTTGGAATGATGGGAAAATCTGTGGATACAACTATAGTAAATGGAAATGTTTTAGTTAGCAATGGTAAGCTTCTTAGTGTTAATGAAGATGAAATATTAAATGAAGCTAGAAAAGTAAGTCAAAAGCTATGGGATAGAATTTAATCAAAAAATATTTTGGGAATGAACATCTTTGTTAAAAGTAAGTGTAATAAAAAATAAAATATAACAAGATTAGGAGAATTAAAAATGAAAAAAATAATTAATACTCAAAAGGCACCAGCAGCAATAGGACCATACTCCCAAGGAGTGGTAGTTCAAGGATTAGTATATACTTCAGGTCAACTACCATTAAATCCGGAAACAAAAGTTTTAGAAACTGAAATAAAAACAGCGACTAAACAAAGTTTAGAAAATTGTAAAGCCATATTAGAAGAAGCAGGAACAAGTATGGATAAAGTATTTAAAACAACTGTATTTGTAAAAGATTTAAATGATTTTGTAGCAGTAAATGAAGTTTATGGAACATATTTCAAAGAAAATCCACCAGCAAGAAGTTGCGTTCAAATTGCTAAATTACCAATGGACGCAGTTATTGAAATAGAAGTCATTGCAACAATGGAATAATATTACGATAGATTTATAAAAAGTGATAAGAGAATGGTGAGAATATTATTAGGAGAATATTTACGGTGGAAGGTGAAAAAATGTTTGAAGACATATACAAGCAAATATTAATTGAAGTTAACAACCGTAATCAGTGCGTAATGTTAACTTATCTTGATTTGCATAGTGCAAGACAAGGTTCCATTGTCAGAAAAGTTATTTTAACAAAGGAAGATATAGAAAAAAAGTCTCTTTCACTTAATGACTATATTTACGAAAAAATATGTAGTTGTTTAGAAAGTGGGAAACTTGAATCTTTTAATATAGAAGAAAATGAGACTATTTTAATTGAACCATTCATCCCTAAACCACGTTTAATTGTTTTTGGTGGCGGTCACATAGCAAAACCTTTATCAGAATTTGCATCAAGAGCAGGTTTCTCTATTACTGTTATAGATGATAGACCTTCCTTTGCTAATACAGTGCGATTTCCTGAAGCAGAAAAAGTTATTTGTGAAAGTTTCGAGAAATCCTTTGATTTAATTAACTTAAAGAAGTCCGATTATGTAGTTATTATAACAAGAGGGCATAGATATGATGGAGTTGTTTTGCGTAAAGTCTTAAATCATGACCTTAGTTATGTTGGAATGATAGGCTCAAGGCGCAGAGTAAATGCTATGAGAAGCGAGCTATTAGAGGAGGGCTTTTCTAAAGAAAAGCTTGAATTGGTTAATGCTCCAATAGGTATAGATATATATGCTATCACTCCAGATGAAATAGCTATTTCTATAGTAGCACAGCTTATAAGCTTTAAAAATAAGGGTTCTATGAGTAAGTTTGGTAAAAATTTCGCCATTCCAGAGTTTGATGCAGAAATATTAGAAAATATATCTAAAAAATCATCAGAACCTAAAGCACTTATAACTATACTGTCTTCTAAAGGATCAGTTCCGAGAAAAGCAGGAGCTAAAATGTTGGCTTATCCTGATGGCAGAACTATCGGAAGTATAGGCGGAGGATGCAGTGAATCTGGTGTATTGCAAAAGGCAAGAGAAATTATGCGAGAAAAAGGTTTTTATATAGAGCAAGTTGACATGACCGGTGATGTGGTTGAATCTGAAGGTATGGCATGTGGTGGAACTATGGAAGTGCTAATTGAAGTAATTTAAGCACATGAAAATAAATAACAAGTCCAAATGCTATGATTATTTTTCATCAGGCAAGGAGGCAAATTGCCCCCATGGCAGGCTTATTAGGTCAATTTGGTGATAAGCAGTGAACCAAAAGTGAGAATCAAAGAGTGAGAGTCCAAATTTTATATTTGGTTTCTCGAACTTTCCCTGTGGGCATTTTATATTTCGTTCTTCGAACTTTCACACAGTGCAATCTATGATTTTGTGTAAATCCGCTTAAGCAGACATCCCAAATCTACGATTTGATGATGGTCGCTTACTCTGTGAGTACTCAGGGAGCTTATGCGAGTCGAGCTTCCTCTGATGGAAAATAGGCTAGCAAATGGAATTGTTATTTTTTTGACTGTGCCTTAGGAAGAATTAATTCCATAACATTAATTATTACTAAATTTTATTGAGGAGGTTTATTATGTCACAAAATAATATTAAAAAAGATGACAAAGTAAATGAAATGCTACCAGTAAGTCAGCTTGCTATTTTAGGATTACAACATGTACTAGCAATGTATGCAGGTGCAGTTGCAGTACCATTAATAATTGGCGGTGCTGTAGGTCTAACACCTGAGCAATTAGCATTTTTGGTGGCTGCAGATTTATTTACTTGTGGTATTGCAACTTTAATACAGGCAATTGGGATAGGTCCATATGTTGGTATTAAGCTGCCAGCAATTTTAGGTTGTACATTTGCTGCAGTTGGTCCACTAATTATTATTGGTAAAAGTTTAGGAATGCAAACAGCGTATGGTTCTATAATAGTAGCCGCAATTATTGTTGTATTAGTGGCGCCATTGTATGGAAAGATATTAAAGTTTTTCCCTACTGTTGTAACAGGGACAGTAGTTACAATGATAGGTCTTTCTTTAGTAAATGTAGGGGTCACTAGTATTGGTGGCGGTTCAGGAGCTAAAGATTTTGGAAGTGTAGACAACCTTATACTAGGATCATTTGTAATGATCATTGTTTTAATATCTAATAAATTTCTAAGGGGATTTTTTCAAGCAATTTCTGTTTTAAATGGTATTATTTTAGGAACAATAGTTGCTGCATTTATGGGAAAAGTAGATTTTTCAGTAGTAACAAATGCAAAATGGATAAGTATTGTTCATCCTTTTAATTTTGGATTACCTCAATTTGATATTGGTTCAATAATTATGATGACATTCGTTATGTTAACAGTAATGATTGAATCAACAGGTACATTTCTTGGAATTGGCAAAGTCTGTGAAAAGGTTATCACTGAAAAAGATATTGTACGTGGACTTAGAGCAGAAGCAATTTCAACATTTTTAGGAGGTATATTTAATTCATTCCCATATACAACATTTAATCAGAACCTAGGACTTTTAGCTTTAAGTAAAGTAAAAAGCCGTTTTGTTGTTATAGCATCTGGAATCATTCTTATTTCACTAGGATTGATTCCTAAATTTGCAGCCTTAGCTACTATTATTCCTCAGCCTGTTATAGGCGGAGCTACAACAATAATGTTTGCAATGGTTGCAGTCGCAGGTTTTCAAATGCTTCAAAGTGTAGATTTTAATAATAATGCAAATATGATGATAGTTGCTTGCTCTATTGGTATAGGACTTGGAATTACTGCTGTACCTACGTTACTTGACCAAACACCAACATTTTTCAAGTCCATTTTTAGTAGTGGTATAGTTTCGGCATCAGTAACTGCCGTAATTCTAAATGCATTTTTGAACCATGGTAATAGGAATATTGAAAGCAATATAAAGCAAAATTCGGTTTCAGAATGAATTTTACAAATATCTAGCATAAAACTTAGAGTTATTTGATAGCTTACCAAAATCAAATATATTTTTGTTTCTCAGGACTATGAAAATTTAAATGGAAGCTTACACCAACATTAGCTTGCTCCCAATTTCATTGTGAAAAGCTATAATGTATGCAAGCTTCCATTAAGTACTTTTTAGCAGCTTATTTTCAAATGCCTGCTCCACAAAAATGTACTTGATTTCTAGTAAAGATATGAACTTAAAGTTTTAGCAAATTTGTAAATATGTTCATCTAATAAGTCTAATTCTTAAGTTGTTTATCTATAAATTAAAATGTTAGAAGCTATATTTAGCAAGTTCTTTTGAGAAATAATTTGCTAGAAATTATTTACAGATTTATACTATTTATAGTAAATACTGTTAAAAGATATGAAATGGGAGGTTATTTATGTTTAGATTAAATATAAATGGTAAAGATGAAGTATCTGAAATTGATAAATCTTTAATGTCTTTTTTAAGAGATGATTTGAGAATCACTTCTGTAAAAGATGGTTGCAGCGAAGGGGCGTGTGGAGCATGTACCGTTTTAGTAGATGGGAAAAAAGTAAAGGCTTGCCTCCAAAAGATATCAAAATTTGAAGGAAAAAAGATTTTAACTGTTGAAGGATTAAGCTCTAGAGAAAAGGAAGTTTATGAACATTGTTTTGCAGAAGCAGGCGCAGTTCAATGTGGCTTTTGTATTCCTGGAATGGTAATCTCCGCAAAATCCTTATTAGATATTAATCTTAAACCAACAAGAATAGATGTGAAAAAAGCAATTAATGGAAACCTTTGTAGATGTACAGGCTATAAGAAAATTGAAGAAGCTATATTAATGGCGGCAGAATATTTTAGGGACAATCTTAAAATCCCAACTGCTCCTACTGAATTGAAAATGGCACAGAAATTTAAACGTGTTGATGCAGCTGAAAAAATAAATGGGACAGGTATTTTCGTAGATGATATTGAAATACCTGGAATGTTATATGTAAAAGCAGTACGTACAAAATATCCAAGAGCTATTATAAATAAAATTGATATAAAGAAAGCAGAGGCACATCCTGACTGCGCAAAAGTCTTACTTGCAAAAGATGTTCCAAACAATAAAATTGGACATATAAAGCAGGATTGGGATGTAATGATTGCTGAAGGAGATACAACTAGATATGTAGGTGATGCATTGGCATTAGTAGCAACTTACCATAAAGACAAACTTGATGAAGTATGTCAATTAGTTGAAATTGGTTATACTGAATTGGAACCCATTACTTGTCCGACGGATGCTTTAAAGGCAGATGCACCTCTAATCCATTCTGATGGAAATATTATGAGCCGTGATATTCTAAAACGGGGTAATGCTAATGAAGCAATTAAAAATTCTAAATATGTTGTAACAAGAAAATATAAGACACCATTTCAGGAACATGGATTTATGGAACCAGAATGTGCAATTGCTATGCCTGAAGGGGATGATGGTATTTTACTTTATTCTGGTTCGCAATCTGTTTATGATGAGCAACGTGAGATTTCAAATATGCTTAAAATTCCAATAGAAAAGATACATTGTCATGCACAACTTGTTGGAGGCGGATTTGGCGGCAAAGAAGATATGAGCGTTCAGCATCATGCAGCGCTAATGGCATGGTATACGAAAAAACCATGTAAAGTAAAATTCTCGAGACAGGAAAGTCTGGATTATCATACTAAACGTCATCCAATGGAAATGGAGTTTACAACAGCTTGCGATGAAAATGGTTATTTGACAGCTATGAAAGGTGTTATTATTGCCGATACAGGTGCGTATGCATCTCTTGGTGGGCCTGTATTACAAAGAGCATGTACTCACGCACCTGGACCATATAATTATCAGAATATTGATATCTTGGGAATGTCAGTTTACACAAACAATGTTGTATCAGGCGCATTTAGAGGCTTTGGTGTAATACAAAGTTGCTTTGCTACTGAAAATAACATTAATTTACTTGCTGAAATGGTTGGAATTTCACCATGGGAAATTCGTTATCGTAATGCAATTCGTCCTGGGGAGGTTCTGACAAATGGTCAGATAGCAGATGAAAGTGTTGCTATGGCAGAGTGTTTGGAAGCTGTTAAGGATGTATATGAATCAAATCCATATGCAGGTATTGCTATTGGATTCAAAAATAGCGGAACTGGTGTAGGAAATAAAGACATTGGGCGTTGTATTTTATCAATTGAAGATGGAAAAGTTCATATTCGAACTTCTGCAGCATGCATGGGGCAAGGGATTGCAACAATGTGCACTACTGTATTATGTGAGACAACTGGGTTAGATCCGGTTCTTATTATACACGAAAGACCAGATACTATTCGTACACCTAACTCAGGAACTAGTACAGCTTCTAGACAAACTGTAGTAACTGGAGAAGCTGTAAGACGAGCATCTGAAAAATTGAAAGTAGGATTAGATAAAGGCTTAGGGCTTGATGATTTAGAAGGCAGAGAATTTTATGGAGAGTATTCTGCAAAGACAGATCCGATGGGATCTATAAAAGAAAATCCGATTAGTCATGTAAGCTATAGTTATGGAGCTCAAGTTGTTATTTTAAATGAAGAAGGAAAAGTTGAAAAAGTAGTTGCAGCATATGATGTTGGAACACCTGTTAATATTCAATCTGTTGAAGGGCAGATTGAAGGGGGTATGGTTATGGGATTAGGTTATGCTTTGACAGAAGAATTTAAAATTGAAGGAAGTTATCCTAAAACAAAACTAGGCACACTAGGACTTATGAGAGCGACTGAGGCTCCTGAGCTTGAAGTTATTCTTGTACAGAGCAAAAATAAAATTCCAGAGACTTATGGTGCCAAAGGTTGCGGAGAATTATGCTTGATTCCAACAGCTCCAGCTTGTTCTCTTGCTTATTACAGATTAGACGGAAAATTCCGCGCTCAGTTGCCACTAAAAGATACATTTTATAAAAAACAAAAGAATAAATAATATATAAGATGAAGCATTTATTCTTTTGCTGTTAAGAAAGGAAGATTCTTAGATGAAAACTAATGGCATTATAGTGGCTGCTGGTTTATCTAGCCGTATGAAGGCATTTAAACCACTCCTGAAATTGAAAGAAAAAACTATAATTGAATACAGTATTGATAGTATGCTTAATGCTGGAGTGAATCAGATTATTATAGTTTTGGGATTTAATGCTGAAGAAGTTGAGACTTTACTACGTAATAAATATGATTGCTCACAATTAACATTTATATACAATGAAAAATATGCTGAAACGGATATGCTTGCATCTGTTAAGCTTGGAGTATTAGCATTGGATAACTGTGATGCCTTTTATCTTCTTCCGGGAGATATGCCAGCAATTGAAACAAAAACTTTCCTTATGGTGAAAGATTTAATAAGCAGAACAGGTGCTATGGTGGCTTTTCCTACTATTAATGGACAACGAAAACATCCACCTTTGATTTCTTGGAAATGCATAGATTTTATTATTAATTTTCATGGAGATGGGGGTCTTAGAGAATTATGGAATCAGCTTGAAGACCAAATAGTAACAGTTCCTGTTGAGGATTTTGGGTGTACGATAGATGCAGATACAAAGGAAGATTACAATAGGTTGGTACATTATATGGATGAAAAGAATTGAGATTTTAATATATTAAAATTGGATTTTAAGTAAGGAAATACATTGCAAATATTTTTGTAAGATAACATAAAGTTAAAGAATTTGAAATTTTGCAAAAAATAATTAGTAGATATATGGGAGGCGCTATGCATGGAAAAAATAAGTGAATCTGTAAAGAAAAAGGATCATGAATCTAAAATAAGGGGTAGTGCTCTTTTCGTGGATGATCGTGTGATGGATGGTATGCTTTATGGTAAACTACTGCATTCAGCAAAGGCAAAAGCACGAATCACCAATATTTCGATTCCTAAATTACCGGAAGGTTATTTTGTTGTTGATAAGAAAGATGTAACAGGTGTAAACCGTGTCCATATTGTTGAGGATGATACTCCGGTTTATGCTGAAGATACTGTAGAGTATGTTGGAGAACCGATTTTAATGGTTGTTGGACCTGAGATTAAAGAAGTTGAAAAAATTTTAAATGAGATTATTGTAGGATACGAAGAAGAAGTTCCTATTTTGGATATGCGTAAGTCTGATACAGTTTTTTTCCATTACAACTATGCAAAAGGGGATATAGATAAGACGTTAAAAGAAGCTGATCGTGTTTTCATAGAAACATTTCAGACTGGATATCAAGAACAAGCTTACCTTGAAACTCAGGGGATGATTGCCTATCCACATGATGGAAGAATGACTGTACGAGGTTCTATGCAATGTCCATATTATGTTTATGGAGCAGTTTCAAAAGCATTGGGTTATGAAGCAAAGGATATACAAATAATTCAAGATGTTACTGGTGGAGGATTTGGAGGAAAAGAAGCATTTCCTTCAATACTTGCCTGCCAGGTTGCAGTTGCTGCTAAAAAGACCAATAGACCTGTTAAGGTTATATTTGATAGAAGAGAAGACATGGAGTTTACTTCAAAACGTCATCCATCTATATCTACCTATAAGGTAGCTATTAAGAATGGAAAGATTACGGGCATGGACATTGATGTTTTATTTAATAGTGGTGCATACACTACACTTTCTCCAGTTGTTTTACAGCGTGGCTTAATTTGTGCAAACGGCGTATACCGTGTAGATAATCTCCGCGTTGTGGGACGTGCTGTTAAGACCAATACTGTACCTTGTGGCGCATATCGTGGATTTGGTGCACCACAGACGTTCTTTGCAGTAGAAATGATTATGGATCATATTGCAAAAGAAATGGGTGCTGATTCCCTTAAGCTTAAGGAAGAATATATTGTTAAACAAGGTGATTCTACGTCTACTAGTGGCAAATATCATTTCCATGTACCTCTACCTGAAATGATTGAACAGATTGATAAACTTTGCGATTACCGTGCAAAACGAGACCAGTACAAGATTCAAAATGGCAGATATCGTAAAGGTATTGGAATGTCTTTATTTTTCCATGGATGCGGTTTTACTGGCAGTGGAGAACGTGATTTTATTAAGGCAGTTGCTAAAATAAGGAAAAATTCAGATGATACTGTAGATATTCTTGCAAGTAATTCAGATATAGGTCAAGGTCTTAAAACAACTTTCTCTAAAATTGTTGCGGATACTCTTGGTATTTCCTACGAACAAGTATTTATCAATAATCCAGACACAGATCTTGTCCCTGATTCAGGCCCAACTGTTGCAAGTCGTTCGCTTATGACAGTTGGAGAATTACTAAGGCGTGCAGCAGAGAGACTTAAGAAAGAATGGAAAGCAGGAGAAGTTCAGGTTATAGAAGAACATTTCGTTGAACCTGATTTTGTAATTCCATTCAGTCTTGATGAATTTAAGGGAGATGCATATCCAACCTATTCTTGGGGAGTAAATGCTATTGAAGTGGAAGTAGATACACTTACTGCCACTACAAAGATACTTGGAGCATGGGGAAGCTTTGATGTTGGTGTTCCTATTGATATGAATATTATACAAGGACAGATGCAGGGCGGATTCCTTCAAGGGATTGGATATGCATCTATGGAACAGATGGATTACAACGATAAAGGTGTGATTCGAAATAATAGTTTTAGTGATTACATTATTCCTACAGCAGTAGATGTACCAAATCTAGTTACTGAAATCATCAATAATCCATATACACATGGTCCATATGGAGCAAAGGGTGCAGGTGAGTTACCTCTCGTAGGTGCAGCCCCAGCTTATGTTGAAGCTATGGAAAATGCCATTGGTGGAAATCTAAATAAGGTTCCATTCACAACAGAAGATACAATGATCGTTTTACAGGAGGTGCATAAATAATGATAAAATTTATTCTTAATAGCAAAGAGGTCGCATCAAATTCCAAAGCAAATGAGCGTTTACTAGATGTACTTAGAAATGAATTTCGTATTACTGGCGTAAAGTGCGGTTGTAAAGAAGGTGAATGCGGAGCTTGTTCTATAATTCTTGATGGTAGGTTAGTTAATTCTTGTATGGTGGCTATGGGTAGCATTGAAGGCAGTACTGTTGTCACTATTGAAGGTTATAGAGAAACTGAACGTTTTGCAGTTATTGATAAAGCATATGCATCAGTCAGTGCTGTACAGTGTGGTTTTTGTATTCCAGGCATGATCCTTGCAACTGAATGTATCCTTAATAAGAATCCAAATCCTACAGAAGCAGAGATTCGCGAAGGCATTTCGGGAAATCTTTGTAGATGTACTGGTTATAATGCCATAGTTAAGGCTATTGGCATTGCAGCAAAGGAGGGAAAAGGATTATGGTAGATTGTTATAAACCAACATCTTTAAAAGAAGCATTAGACATCCTAGTAAAGGAAAGTGTTACGCCTTATGCTGGAGGTACTGATTTGATGATTAAACCAGATGAAAATGCCACATATTTATTCCTTGATAAAGTAGCAGAAATGAAAAATATTGTAGAAGATAAAGAATATATTCGTATTGGTGCAGCATGTACTTATACTGATATTATTGAAAATAAACTTATTCCAGCAGTACTGAAAGAAGCAGTTTCACAGATTGCAGCACCAGCAATTAGAAACATTGGTACTGTTGGTGGAAATATATGCAATGGTTCTCCAAAGGCTGATAGTGCACTGATCTTTTTTGCCACTGACTCTAAACTGCGTCTTGCAAACAACAGAGGGGAACGAGTAATTCCTATTTCTGACTTTTACATTGGAAGAAAGAATACTGCGATTGAGAAAGATGAACTCCTTGTTGAGATTCTAATGAATAAAAATAATTTAAATAATTACTATTACAAGAAGGTTGGCGAAAGAAATGCTTTGGCAATTTCAAGGGTTTCTTTCGTTGGCATCATTAATATAGTTGATGATAAGGTTTTTAACTGTAGAACAGCATTTGGCGCAGTAAGTGATGTTGTTATAAGTCGTCCAGATATTGATGCAATGCTTATAGGAAAGACTGTTGAAGAAGCTAAGGCTCTCAAGGATAAGTATCTAGCAGCATACGAAAAGGAAATTGTTCCAATAAGGGGTAGAGTATCTGCAAAATACAGAAAAACTGTGTGTATGAATTTACTACGTGATTTTCTTGAAAGTAATGGAATTTAACTCATATAAAATTCGGGCATCAAATGAAATTTTATTTAGGCGGGATTTGATTCCCGTCTGAATCTTAGTGGCTAGATATAAGGTAAAGTCAAATAGAATATAAGCATTTAATCTCAAAAGGATTGAATGCTTTTTAGGCATATGAAAGAAAATAACAAGTCCAAAATGTCATGAATATTTTTCATCAAGCAAGGAAGGAGATTGGTCTCATAGCGTGCCTATTAGGGCAATCTGCTGACGCGGGATGATGGAAAATAGGCGTAGCAGATGGACTCGTTATTTTTTGAATATGCCTCATTATTAAAATTGTTGATAAATAGGGATATATTTTAAACTGATATAATAATAATCCATAATATGTATTTTTAGGGTTTAATTATTTTATAAAAACGTGTAGAATAATATTGTATGAAAAGTAAAATATAACCAATTAGTCTACGAGATCAAATTGGAATCTAATAACCAAAATATAAGACACTAATCAATTTGTTAAAGTTTGAATGATATGTACAAGCCTGTTTGAGTTTTGTGGAAGAATAAGATAATACTACTTAAGCAGAGCAAGAGGTATAGATATGAAGAGTAAAGGGAAGAGAACAACAGGCGGTATAATTGTTGCCGCAGGAAAAACATCAGAAAGAAATGGATTAAATCCATTATTGAAAATTGGTTCAATTACTGTAGTAAAAAGAATTGTTTTAACTTTTCAAAAAGCTGGAATTTCACCAATTGTAGTGATTACTGGATATAAAGCTGAAGAAATAGAACATCATTTAGCTGATTATGGAGTTGTATTTTTGCGAAATGATCAATATGAAAACTCGCGAAAGTTCGATTCTGCAAAGATAGGACTAGATTTTTTACAGAATAAATGCGACCAGGTATTATTCACTCCAGTTAATATTCCTATGTTTACACCAGAGACGCTTCAAATGATGATAGAATATGATGAAAAATTACTTTCACCAGCATATCGCGGAAAATCTGGGCATCCCCTTTTGATATCGTCTGAATTGATTCCTAAAATTCTAAAATATAATGGGAATATGGGATTACGAGGAGCCATTGAAAATATTGGAGTTAAAAGACAATGGATAGATGTAGAAGATGAAGGTATTCTATATGATACTGATTATATTGACCAATTAGATCAACTTTTAATAAAACATAATAAACATATACTTCATCCCTTTGTTAAAATCAGCATTGAAAAAGAATCCTTGTTTTTTGATTCAAGAACAAAATTGCTTCTAATTCTGATTCAGGATACCCATTCTGTACGAAGTGCATGCAAACATATGGCATTATCTTATAGTAAAGCATGGAGTATGTTAAATCAGTTGGAACAAGAACTAGATTATGCAGTAGTTGAAAGAAAGCATGGTGGGAGCAATGGTGGGAAAACTTATCTTACAAAAGAAGGTACTGAATTTTTGGAAAAATATCAGCAATTTGAACAGAATGTACACCAGTATGCAAAGAATGAATTTGAAAGGTTATTTTAGAAGTTTCACTTGATATTTAACAAAATTTTGAAAAAAATTCTATTTATAATTCGTTATACTTATACAAAATTACCTAATAATGATGGAGGAACAAAGATGAAAAAGATTAAAACTACAGAAGCTGTAGGTAATGTAATTTGTCATGATATTACACAAATTATCAAAGGAGAAAAAAAAGATGTTGCGTTTAAAAAAGGACACATTGTTACTGAGGAAGATATTCCAGTTTTATTATCAATAGGTAAAGATAATCTTTATGTATGGGAAAAAAAGGAGGGGATGCTTCATGAAAATGAAGCAGCGGAAATTCTCTGTAAAATATGTAAAAGTGACTATATGAGTTCAACTAAGGTGAAGGAAGGCAAAATTGAACTAATTGCGGCAGAAGATGGTCTGTTTAAAATTGATATTGAAAAGCTTCGTAAAATAAATTCTCTTGGCGAAATGATGATTGCAACACGCCACAGTAATTTTCCTGTAAAAAAAGGTGATAAATTAGCAGGCACACGTATTATTCCTCTTGTAATTGAACAAAAGAAAATGGACGAGGCAGTTAAATTGACAGGTGATAAACCATTAATGGAGATTCTTCCATTTATCCACAAAAAAGCAGGGATTGTAACTACGGGTAATGAGGTTTTCTATGGAAGAATTAAAGATACATTTGGGCCTGTTATTAGAGAAAAGCTTGCAGAATATAATGTTGAAGTTTTAGGGCAGAAGATTTTGAGCGATGACCCTAAATTAATTACAGAAGCTATAAAGGATTTTATTAAAGAAGGTGCAGAATTAATAATATGTACAGGTGGAATGAGTGTAGACCCTGACGATACAACTCCAACTGCAATTCAAAATACGGGCGCAAAGATTGTTTCATATGGTGCTCCTGTGCTTCCAGGTGCAATGTTTTTACTAGCATATTACAATGATACACTTCCAGTTATTGGACTTCCAGGCTGCGTAATGTATGCCAAGCGTACTATTTTTGATTTGGTTCTTCCAAGAGTTATGGTAAATGACAAAATAACTTTAGAGGATATTGCAAACCTTGGGCATGGTGGATTGTGTCTTTCATGCGATATTTGTACATTCCCTAATTGTGGTTTTGGGAAATAAGACTGACAAAGGTTAATAAATATTGTAAGGTCACCCTGAAAGTGTTCTTATGGATCAATATCTTGGATAAGTATTTAAAAATTATCTGTGATAAACTTGGTTGATATGAGGTGAATAAAATGGTAGATAGTAGTGGTAGAAATATTGAATACCTTAGAATTTCTGTTACAGATAGATGTAATCTTAGATGTGTATATTGTATGCCGGAATGTGGAATTGAAAACTTAGAACATGACGAAATACTTACTTTTAAAGAGATTATGTTAATAGTTAAAACTGTTTCTCAACTTGGTATTCACAAGATCAAAATTACAGGAGGAGAACCCTTAGTACGAAAGGGGATTGTAAATTTAGTTAGGAGAATCAAAGATATTGATGGCATTGAAGAGATAACAATGACCACAAATGGTGTACTTTTTGGTGACATGGCGGATAGTTTAGCTGAAGCTGGTCTTGATAGTGTAAATATCAGTCTTGATACATTAAATAGTACAAACTTTAATAAAATTACTCGTAGAGACTGCTTAGATAAAGTGAAGTTTGGATTGAAAAAAGCAGTGGAGCTTGGGTTGAAAACAAAAATAAATTGTGTCCCAATAGCTCAGTTAAATGGTAATGATTTAATAGATATATTGAAAATTGCTAAGGAAAATCCAATCGATGTGCGTTTTATAGAACTTATGCCTATTGGTTTTGGAAAAAGTTATTCACCTGTTTGTAATGAACAAATATTTGAGAAGATAGAACAAAAGTTTGGAATCCTTCAACGCTCAAAAATTAAACATGGTAATGGACCAGCTGTGTATTATAATTTATCAGATTTTAAAGGAAGTATTGGCTTTATAAGTGCAATTTCAAATGAATTTTGCGATACTTGTAATCGTATTCGATTGGCGGCTGATGGAAATTTGAAATTATGTCTTCACTATGATAAAGGAGTTGCACTAAAGCCTCTTCTACGTAGTGGAATAAGTAAAGAACAATTAAAGAGAGTTATTGAAAATGCAATATATAATAAACCAAGTCACCATGGTTTTAATAGCAGTGACACGGAAAATATAGAATTAAAAAACATGGTTCAAATAGGAGGATAAATACTGTTGGAAAAGTTATAGCAGTATGCATCAATAGAATGTAAAAACTTAGGAAGTATAAGATAGGAGAATAAGAAAAATGGAACTAACTCATATAAATGAAGAAGGAAGAGCAAGAATGGTTGATGTATCTGAAAAACTTGATACTGTACGAGAAGCAGTAGCAATTGGAACAGTTTCAATGAAAAGAGAAACCATTGAAAGAATAAAAAAAGGTACAATTTCAAAAGGCGATGTATTATCAGTAGCACAAGTAGGAGGCATAATGGGTGCTAAAAATACGCCGCAAATAATACCAATGTGCCATCCTATAATGATATCGGGCTGTGATATAAGTTTTCGAATTGACGTTGAAAACAATAAAATTGAAATAACTGCAACCACGAAGACTGTAGGAAAGACAGGCATTGAGATGGAGGCCCTTACTGCAGTATCCACTGCAGCATTAACTATTTATGATATGTGTAAGGCTATTGATAGAGAAATGGTTATAAACAATATTATGCTTGTAAAAAAAAGTGGAGGGAAATCAGGCATATTTGAAAGGAAGGGATTATGATGAGTAAGGTTATTGCAGTGAATATAAGTGAGAAAAAAGGTGTTATAAAACATCCTATAGAAAAAGGTTTTTTTAGAGTTAATCATGGTCTCGATGGGGATGCTCATGCAGGAGAGTGGCATAGGCAGGTAAGTTTGCTTGGAACTGAGAGTATTGATAAAATGAAATCATCAGGAGTCGAAGGACTTACTCCAGGAAAGTTTGCTGAAAACATTACTACTGAGGGAATAGTTTTATATGAACTTCCTATAGGAACAAAGCTTAAAATTGGGGATGTTACGCTAGAAGTTACTCAGATAGGAAAGGAATGTCATTTGGGCTGCGAAATTAGAAAATTGGTAGGAGATTGTGTAATGCCTAGAGAAGGAATATTTACTAAAGTACTAGATGAGGGGTATATTAAAGCTGGAGATAATATTATAATAGTTTAAAATAAGAAAAATAACAATTCAAGTGATATTTTTGAATTGTTATTTTTTCACTATATTAAGCTATTCCATAACCATATTTTTCAAAGATATTTTTACAAGTATCAGTGAATAAGAAATCTTCAAATGCTTTTGCAACATCTGGATTTTTACTAGCTTTAATTACCCCTATAGGATATGTTATAGGTGAGTGCTTGTCATCAGCTATTGTTTCAATAATCTTAACATCACTGCTGCTTAAAGCATCACTTTTATAAACAAATCCAACTTCAGCATTCCCAGAAGCTGACCAGGCAAGTACTTCTTTTACATCTTTTGCAAAAACAAGTTTCGATGCTACAGTATCTTTTATACCAAGTTTTGTGAAAGTTTCATCAGCATATTGTCCAGCTGGTACACTTTTTGGTTCTCCAACTGCTATCTTTTTAACCTTATCACTTGTTAAATCAGAAAGGCCAGTGATAGTAGTGTCTTTAGGTCCAACTAAAACCAAATCATTTTTAACTAAATCTTTTTGCGTATCTTCAAGTAATAAAGATTTGCTTTCCAATGCTTTCATTTGACTTTGCCCAGCTGAAATAAATATATCGCAAGGAGCTCCTTGTTCTATTTGTTGTTGAAGAGACCCTGATGCACCAAAATTTACAGTTAAGGTTACATTTGGCTTAACTTTTTTGAATTCAGTTTCTATATCGCCCATTGCCTCTTTTAAACTAGCAGCAGCAGAAATATTTAGTTCCACTGAAGGTTCTGCGGCAGTAGTAATTTCTTTTGCTGAAGATGATAACTCTTTCTCAGCGCCACATCCCATAATTAATACGGATAATAGTAAAGTTATTAAAGTAAAAAATGTAAATTTCTTTTTCATAAATAAACCCCCTTAGTTGATGTTTAAGTTATATTTAGTTATGTTTGAATATGTTTTAACACGTTTGGACTATTTTTATCATTTTAGCATCAATGTAAAAATAATACAATAGCATGTTTTAAAATAAATAACTTAATTGCTAGAAATTCTTACTTCTAGATGTTAGAATTAATTAAGGTTAAAAAGGAGGGGAAGTTCTATGGAGATTGAAGAATCCCTAACGGCAGTTGAGGTTGCTGAATTATTAAAGATAACTAAAAATACTGTGTATGAGTTAGTAAAAAGAGGTGAATTGCCATCATATAAAGTAGGTAAAAAATTAAGGATAGATAAAAGTGATGTTAACAATTATATAAATAATCAGAAGAAACCAAGGCAAAATAGCGTTGATGATATAGAAAAAATTGAAAGCAAAAATATTACTAAAGCTAATATAGAGTTGAATTTAGAAAAAAATATTATAATTTCAGGGCAAGATGTGTTATTAGATGTCTTAGCACAACATATAGAAAGAAGTTTAGAAGATATAAGAGTACTACGTTCCAATATGGGTAGTTATACAAGTTTACATGATTTATATACAGAGAAAGTGTCAGTATCTTCTGTACATCTCTGGGATGGAGATACTAATGAATATAATACAGCCTTTGTAAGAAAGCTGCTTCCAGGTATTCCATGCATTTTAATTAATTTAGCATATAGAACACAAGGATTTTATGTTGCAAAAGGTAATCCGTATAATATAAAAGATTGGAAAGACTTAAGCAATAAAAAAATATCAATTATAAATAGAGAAAAAGGATCTGGAACTAGAGTCCTATTGGATGAAAAGTTGAGACTGTACAATATCGATTCAGAATTTATTAAAGGGTACAATACGGAAAAATCTTCTCATCTCTCTGTTGCAAGTAGTATTGCCATGGGAGAAGGAGATTTAGGAATAGGAACTGAAAAAGTAGCACTTCAAGTAAGTGGGATTGATTTTATACCAATACAACAAGAGAGATATGATTTAGTTGTAAAGAAGTCTAGTTTAAAAAACCCTATTTATAAATTAATTATTGAAATAGTACAATCAGAAATTTTCAAAAAAGAACTTGAGGGTTTAGGTGGATATGATCTAAAGGATATAGGAAAAATACTTGCAAAAACATGATAAGTAATATAATATATAAAATTAATAGAATATTTTATAAGTGCAAAGGTGCAGTGAGTTAACTGCACCTTTTTTGCGTGGGATCAATTTCAATATAATAAATATTCAAATTTAAATTAAAGGGAGGGCATTATGGAAAAAATAGCAGTATTTTTAAAGGAAAATGATGAAATAGGATCTTTTACAGAATCAAAATGCGTAAATATATTTGTAAATGAATATGGAGGTTGGCTAATAAAAAAGAAATTAAATGTAGATTTGAGTAATGTCAACAACATGAAGGCTATTAGAGAGACATTTTTAAAATTGATTTCAGAAATGGAGGATTGCAGAATAGTTGTAGTAAATAAAGCATTCGGAATTCCATATAGTGTTTTTTATGCAGAAGATTTTAGTGTTTGGGAATTGGAAGGAAACCCATTTGATTATTTTGACGAAATTATTAAAAATGAAATGGTCCAAGAGGAGAATGAAAATAAAGAAGTTGAAATTGCTAAGAAACTTGGCGATGGATATTTCATGATAGATCTACAGGAATTAGAGCTGATAAATCCTGAAATAACTTCTAAAAAGGCAATAATTCCTTATTTAGAAAAAGAGGATGTAAAAAAAATAAAAGTACACTGTTGTCATGTACCACCTTGGCTGGTTGCAAAAATGGACAAGGGTGAAATATTGTTATCCATTAATGAGATAAAAAGAAATGATTATATGGTAACTGTACAGAAAAATGTTTCAGGCAAATGAAAGAAATAATAGACTAGGGGGCAAATTTATGAAGAAAATAATAACTAAGTATGGTATTTTAAATGATGCTATTATTGCCGATTATTATTCCACTGGGGAACCAGAAGAGTATAAGTTGGATGAATACAGTGAATTAAAAGTTTTAGACTATAATTTAGTACCGTTGTATGGATTTGTAGATGAAAGAAGAAAAGAATTTCCACCAGTAAAGGTATTTAAGAATGGCAATATTAAGAGTATTTCATTAAATGATTTGACAGTAATAAATACTAGTATAGGTGTATTTGAAGTTGAAAAAATAACATTCTATGAAGATGGTGAAATAAATAGATTGTTTCCTTTGGAGGGAAGATTGTCAGGGTATTGGACTGAAGATGATGAATATAAATTGGCAAAAACTTATAAATTTAGTTTTGATTTTTCGTCATTTGAAGCTAAGATTATGTCTCTTCATTTTTATGAAACACGAGAACTTAAAAGTATCACATTGTGGCCAAAAGAAAAAATTAAAATAACTGTTGGAGAATATAATTTTGCAGGCAGAATAGGAGTCTCCTTATATAAAAGTGGAAAAATAAAATCCTGTGAGCCAATAAGGGCAACAAATATAAAAACACCTATTGGAAAAATCGAAGCTTATGACGTTAATGCAATGGGAATTCATGGGGATAGTAATTCTTTAGAATTTTATGAGGATGGAAGTATAAAATCTCTTATTACATCTACTAATACAATTACAATTAAAACATCGGAAGGTGACACGATTTTTCATTCTCCAAAAAAAATTAGATTGTATTCTAACAGTGAAGTTCTGGATACGATAACTTTAAAGGTGGAATTTATTGATGATAAGGTAATAATAGATAAACAATATGAATATGAGATTAAAGAAAATACATTTGAGATAAAAGCATTTGGAGAAAGACATTTTACTCTTAATGGAGATAGAAATAAATAATTCTCATTAAATTTAACAAAACACGAATGATTTTGATAAATTGATAAAAAAATATCGTTATCATTAAAAAAGTTATAGAAAATAAAAAAATAGTTTGCAATATTGATTTTTTGTGATATTATAGTTTCAATAAGTAAAACAAGCAAATGAAAAACAGAAATTAATAAAAAAGTAATTTATACACAAGTTTTTTTGAAATAATATAACTTGAATTAAATAATAAATATTAACCTGTCATTAAGGCAATGGAGTCTAAGTGTTTAACTCAATGAGGAAGTTAACATCTTAGATTTTTTTTTACAATGAAAGGACAAAGAAGTCTATTTTATTATAACTATTAATAGTTAAATAAATTAGGCTTATTTTTTTAAACTAATTTACTGTTATATTAATACAAATAAGTTATAACGACCCATTTGGGCTTATATAATCTATTTAATTAAGAGGAGGAAACTAATATGAGACAAGTAGCTATTTATGGAAAAGGTGGTATAGGAAAATCTACAACTACACAAAATTTAACTTCAGCTTTAGCTGAAATGGGAAAGAATATAATGATCGTAGGATGTGATCCTAAAGCAGATTCTACAAGATTAGTTCTTGGAGGTTTAGCACAAAAAACAGTTTTAGATACTTTAAGAGAAGAAGGAGACGACATTGAATTAGATGCAATCTTAAAAACAGGATATGGAAATATAAGATGCGTTGAATCAGGCGGACCAGAACCAGGAGTTGGATGTGCAGGTAGAGGTATTATTACTTCAATAGGAATGCTTGAACAATTAGGAGCATATACACCTGATTTAGATTATGTATTCTATGATGTACTCGGAGACGTTGTATGTGGTGGTTTTGCAATGCCAATCAGAGAAGGTAAGGCACAGGAAATATACATCGTTGCATCTGGAGAAATGATGGCATTATATGCAGCTAACAACATTTCAAAAGGTATTCAAAAATATGCTAAAACTGGTGGAGTTAGATTAGGTGGAATCATCTGTAATAGTAGAAAAGTTGATAAAGAATTAGACCTTTTAGAAGCTTTTGCAAAAGAACTTGGAAGTCAACTTATCCATTTCGTACCAAGAGATAACATGGTTCAAAGAGCTGAGATACACAAACAAACAGTTATAGAATTTGATCCCAAAGCTGATCAAGCAGATGAATACAGAACATTAGCTAAGAATATAAACGAAAATAAAATGTTTGTTATTCCAAAACCAATGAAGCAAGAAAGATTAGAAGAAATCTTAATGGAATATGGTTTAATGGATATCTAAGATAAAAAGCAAAATATTATATAAAAGCAAATAATTTTTTATATATGTTAAGACTTATATCTAAAACAAAATATAGAATAAAAGGAGATAGAGAGATATGTATATGATTCGCGCAATAATAAGACCAGAAAGGGTTAGTACTGTGCTTTCAGAATTATTGGATGCTGGATTCCCAGAAGTAACGAAGATGGCGGTTTATGGTAGAGGTAAACAAAAAGGAATCAAAGTTGGAGAAATATATTATGATGAACTTCCCAAAGAAATGCTTCTAATTGCTGTTAAAGATGAAGATAAAGATGATGTTATAAAGGTAATAATTAGAAATTCTAGAACAGGAGAAAAGGGCGCATTTGGAGATGGAAAAATATTCGTTGCACCAATTGAGGAAGTATACACTGTAAGTAGTGGAAAATCAGGATTATAAAAAGAATTAGGAGGAATAGCTTTATGAAAGAAGTTATGTGTATTATTCGTTTGAATAAAGTTAATAGAACCAAAGAAGCACTCGCACAAGCTGGCTTTCCATCGATTACTTGCAGAAAAGTACTTGGAAGAGGTAAGAAATCAATTGATATAGCTTTAGTTGAAGCTTATATGGAAACTGGTGAAGTACCGCCAACATCGTATGGTGAGAATTTATCGGAAAGAGGCAGATTAATACCTAAAAGATTTATAACTTTAGTAGTAAAAGATGATGAAGTGAAAACAGTAGTGGATACCGTGGTAAGTGTAAATTCAACTGGGACTCCAGGAGATGGAAAGATATTTGTATTACCAGTTGAAGAAGTATACAGAGTCAGAGATGGACAAATAGGTGAAGAGGCAATTTAAAGTGTGGAGGTGAAGTTAATGAGTAAAGTTGATAGTGTTTTGGACAAGTATAGTGCCAAAGTATACAAAAATAGAAAAAAACATATGCTTGAACTTGAGCAGGAAACTCAAGAGATAGATGCAAATAGAAGAACTATACCAGGGGTTATGACACATAGAGGATGTTGTTATGCTGGATGTAAAGGTGTTGTTCTTGGACCATTAAAAGATATAGTACTTTTAACTCATGGACCGATAGGATGTGGATATTATTCATGGGGTACTAGAAGAAATAAAGCAGTACCACAGAAAGGTGACGGAAACTTTATACAATATTGTTTTTCTACAAATTTAGGTGAAAGTGATATCGTATTTGGTGGAGAAAAGAAATTAAAGGCTGCTATAAAAGAAATTGTAGATATATTTAATCCAAAAGCAATATTTATCTGTGCGACATGTCCAGTTGGACTTATAGGTGATGACTTACCAGCGGTTGCAAATGAATCTAAAGAATTGTATGGAATTGATGTTATATCATTCCCTTGTGAAGGATATAAAGGTGTATCTCAATCAGCCGGACATCATATTGCAAATAACAAGCTGATAAAATCTGTAATAGGAACTATGGATTACACACCGAAAACTCATTCAGTTAATATCCTTGGTGAATATAACATAGGTGGTGACGCTTGGGAAATAGAAAGAATTCTAAAGAAAATAGGCTATGAAGTTATATCAGTCATGACAGGTGATGCTAGCATTGACGATATAAGAAAAGCCCATACTGCAGATTTAAATCTAGTCCAATGTCACCGTTCCATTAATTATATCGCAGAAATGATGAAAATTCAATATGGTACTGCGTGGATAAAAGTTGATTTTATCGGGGTTGATTGTACTGTTAGAACTTTAAGAGACATTGCTAAATTCTTTAATGATCCAGAGTTCACAGAAAGAACTGAAGCAGTTATAGCTGAAGAACTTGAAGATATTAAAGATGATATGGATTATTATAGAAGCAAGTTAACTGGTAAAAAAGCAGGTTTATATGTTGGAGGTTCAAGATCTCACCATTATCAAATGCTATTAAATGATTTAGGTGTAGAAACATTAGTTGCAGGATTTGAATTCGCACATAGAGACGATTATGAAGGTAGAGAAGTAATACCAACTATAATTGAAGATGCGGATTTGAAAAATATCGAAGTATTAGAAGTAGAAAAAATTGAAGGTAAATATAAACCAGTGAAAACAGATGAAGAATTAGAAGAATTAAAGAAAGAAATTGTCAATTTAGAATACTATCCAGGTATGATGCGTGACATGAAAAAAGGTTCAATTGTAGTTGATGATTTAAATGAATTTGAAACAGAAGAATTTATTAAAAAGTTAAAACTTGATATGTTTTTCTCAGGCATTAAGGATAAATATATAATACAAAAAGGTGGAGTATTATCAAGACAATTGCACTCTTATGATTATAGTGGACCTTATGCAGGATTTAAGGGCGCTGCAAATTTTGGTAGAGATGTAACAATGAGTTTATATACTCCAGCATGGAAATACACTGTAGCTCCATGGAAAACAGAATCAATATTAGAAGGAACATTTGGAGGTGAGGTATAATGTTAGATTTAACTCCTAAAGAAATGAAAGAAAGAAAAGCGATTACTATTAATCCTAGTAAAACATGTCAACCTGTGGGCGCTATGTATGCAGCTCTTGGAGTTCATGGATGTATGCCGCACAGTCATGGTTCACAAGGTTGCTGTTCATATCATAGAACAGTTTTATCTAGACACTTTAAAGAACCTGCGATAGCAACAAGTTCATCATTTAGTGAAGGTGCTTGCGTATTTGGTGGAGGCAGTAATATTAAAACTGCTGTTAAAAATATCTTTGATATGTATAATCCGGAAATAATTGCAGTTCATACTACATGTTTATCAGAAACAATTGGTGATGACTTAAAGGGTTTTATTGATGCTATAGATATTCCAGAAGGAAAATATGTGTTGCATGCAAATACTCCAAGTTATGTTGGATCACATATTACTGGATTCTCTAATATGGTTTCAGGTTTTATTAAAGGTTTATCCAAAACAACTGGAGTAAAGAACGGAAAAATGTGTGTAATCCCTGGATTCGTTAATCCTGGTGACATGCGTGAAGTAAAGAGATTATTAAAGCTTATGGGTGTAGATTTTACAATGTTACCAGATACAACTGGAGTTTTAGATGCTCCAATGACTGGGAAATATGAAATGTATCCAAAGGGTGGTACAAAGATTCAAGATATTATTGAATTAGGTGACTGCGAAAAAACATTAGCACTAGGAAGCTTTGCTTCAGAAGGAGGAGCATCTACTCTTGAAAAATTATATAAAGTTCCATATTCTACATTAAAGATGCCAATAGGTATTGGTTCTACAGATGATTTAATCATGGAATTAAGTAAATTCAGTAAGCAACAAGTTCCTTATGAACTTGAAGAAGAAAGAGGACAATTAGTTGATATAATGATTGACTCTCATCCATATTATGATGGAAAGAAAGTAGCTTTATATGGAGATCCAGATGTGCTAATTGCTTTATCTAAATTCTTATTAGAACTTGGAATGATTCCTAAGTATGTAATTACAGGAACTCCATCCAATGTATTTGAAAAACAAATGAAAGCATTATTTGATGAATTTGGTGTTGAAGGCTGCATAGCTAAACAAGATTCAGATCTTTTTGAATTGCATCAATTAATTAAGAATGAACCTGTTGATTTACTAATGGGTGGTACTCATGGTAAATACATAGCAAGAGCTGAAGATATTCCACTAGTTAGAATTGGATTCCCAGTATTAGATAGATATGTTCATTCATATATGCCTAATGTTGGATATAGAGGTGCTATGAGATTATTAGAATTAATGCTTGGTGCATTAATGGATAGACAAGATAGAGACGTAAAAGATGAAGATTTTGAATTAGTAATGTAGATAAATATGTATAATTACCGAAATCATAAATATTTTGATTCCGAAAAACTATGAAAATATCGCTGAAGGTTCTAAGCAGCAGGTTGTATCCAATTTAGCATGCTCCAACTTTCAGTTTGACAAGCTAAATTGGAACAACCTACAGCTAAGAACCTTTAACAGCTCATTTTCAAATGTTTTCTCCACAAATATATTTATGATTTCTAGTGAAAATATGAACTTAAAGTTTTGGTAATTTCTAATGAGGAAATCCTACATTAGTATTCTAAATGCAACACTGCATATTATGACTCTTGTGGTTACAAAATAGTACCTACTATTTCTGGTGTAGTGTATATTTCAAAACTTAAATTTATTTTTGAAATTATTTATCTAAAAATAGTGTGTGAAGTAAGTGTTTAATAAGTATTTAGTGGAAAGATGTGTATTTGGGATAGAGTCTTCACTGCAAGTTAAGTTTAAATGTTGATTTATTTATTTAAAAGAGTATCAACCATTTCTGGTGTAGTGTATATCTAAAATTTAAATTTGTTTTTTAAATTTATTTATTTGGAAAGAGTGTGTGAAAATAGTATAAACCAAATCATATGTATATGTTGCAATTCACAATTGAGTCTAAAATTCTTGCAATATTTTTAGAATTATGATGACGAATTAGTTTTGCAACATATATAGAACAATATAAAAAATATACCCCTATAAAAAAAGCAGCTATGCTGCAATTAAGATCTTGAATAAAAAAAGCAACTATGATGCAATTAAGATTTTAGAAGATATGTTAAATTCAAAAAAGTTAATAATTTCAATGATTGAGCAATTGAACATGGATAAAACATGTCAATTGCTCTATTTATTAATAAGGCTTTTAATGCTTATTAATATTGAAAATTGAGAATGTAGAATGAGTAATAAATTTAGTTATAAGGAATTTGTAAAAAATGTATTATGTGCATTATTTAAAGTAAAGTTAACTTTCATCCTTTATTCTCAATTCTCAATCTATAATTATAAATTCAAAAGGTGGTGTGGCATTATGGAAAAGAAAATAAGTAATTCACTTCTTGAAGAAAGAGAAGATTTTGTATGTTTTAAAGAAGGTCATAATAAAAAATCTATGAAGTGCGATGGTGATAGTGTATCAGGATCAGTTAGTCAAAGAGCGTGTGTATATTGTGGAGCAAGAGTTGTATTAAATCCAATAACAGATGCATACCACATAGTTCATGGACCTATTGGATGTGCTAGCTACACTTGGGATATAAGAGGAAGTCTTTCGAGTGGTGAAAATTTATATAGAAATAGTTTTTCAACAGATTTAAGTGAACAAGATGTTATTTTTGGTGGTGAAAAAAAATTAATTGCTGCCATAGAAGGAATAATGGAAAATCATAATCCTAAGTTAATTTTTGTTTATGCAACTTGTATTGTAGGTGTAATAGGAGATGATGTTAAGGCCGTATGTAAGATAGCTGAGGAAAAATATAATGTACCAGTTATTCCAGTTATGTCTCCAGGTTTTTCTGGAAATAAATCTAAAGGATATAAACTAGCTTGTAATGCACTAATGAATTTATTTTCTAGAAATATTCTGCCTAAGAGAAAAGGAATTAATATGTTAGGTGATTTCAATTTGGCTGGTGAAATATGGATTGTTAAAGAGTATCTAAAGAAAATTGGAATAGATGTAATATCAACTATTACTGGAGACTCCAGCTATGACAAATTACTAAAGTCTAGCAGCGCAAGTTTTAATGTTGTTCAATGTGCTGGCTCCATGACATATTTAGCAAAGAGAATGGAAGCAGAAATGGATATTCCTTTCGTTAAAATAAGTTTTGTGGGACTTGAAGATACAAAAAATTCATTACTCAGAATAGCAAGCTTATTTGGAGATGAAGAAATGTTAGCAAAGGCTAAGGCTTTTGTTAAAGAAGAGGAACAAAAAATATTGCCTGTATTAGAGAAATATAAGGAAAATCTTAAGGGGAAAAAAGCTGCAATATATGTAGGCGGAGGATTTAAAGCAATCTCCTTAATCAAACAGTTTAATGAACTTGGAATAGATACAGTGATGGTTGGAACACAAACTGGAAAGAAAGATGATTATGAAGTTATAAATAGTTTAGTTAAAGATGGGACAGTAGTTTTGGACGATGCAAATCCTTCGGAATTAGAAAAATTTATGATTGAGCAGGATGTAGATATTTTAGTTGGAGGAGTTAAGGAAAGACCACTTGCTTATAAATTGGGAGTTGCCTTTTGTGACCATAATCATGAAAGAAAGCATCCACTTGGAGGTTTTGTGGGAGCTGTTAATTTCGCAAAGGAAATTAATCTTTCAATTAATAGTCCTGTATGGAAGTATGTAAAGGAGAGTGAAGAGAATGAAGGAATCTAAAAGTTATGTAAATCTAACCGTAAATCCATGCAAAATGTGTATGCCTATGGGAGTTAGCAATGCTTTATATGGAATTAAGAATTGTATGACTATATTACATGGATCACAAGGTTGTAGTACATATATTAGAAGACATATGGCAACACACTATAATGAGCCGGTAGATATTGCTTCATCTTCACTAACTGAAGAAGGAACTGTTTATGGTGGTGAAAATAATTTGATTAAAGGATTAGAAAATTTAATTAAATTATATAACCCAGAAGTTATAGGTATTGCAACAACTTGCCTTGCAGAAACCATAGGAGAGGATGTAGTAAGGCTTTCAAAGATATTTTATGAAAAACATCCAGATAGTAAAGTTAAGTTAATACCAATACAATCGCCGGGATATGGTGGAACTCAATATGGCGGATATTTTACAGCTTTAAGGGCAGTTGTAGAAAATGTAGAAATGTATCCAGATAAAAATGAAAAGGTAAATGTTATTGCCGGGCCAATGAGTAGTGCAGATATGAGGGAGATAAAAGAGATATTGGAGGAGTTTAAAATTGATTATATATTGCTGCCTGACTTATCTGAGAATTTAGATGGAGTTCATAGCAAAAAATACAACAGACTTCCAAGTAATGGTACAAGTATAGAAGAAATTAAATTTATGGGTGGAGCAAAAGCTACTATTGAATTAACTACCTTTATTAAAGAAGAATATTCTGTAGGAAGTTATTTAGAGGAGAATTTTGGAGTTAAGAATTTTAGAATTAATGTTCCAAGAGGTCTTAGAGATACTGATAATTTTTTAAAAGTGCTAGCTAAAATATCAGGAAATCCAATTCCAGAAAAATATAAAAAACAAAGAGGAAGATATTTAGATGCTATGATTGATTCTCATAAATATAATGCAGAAGCTAGAATTGCTATATTTGGAGAACCTGATTTTGTATACTCTACTGCAAGATTAGCTGTAGAAAACGGAGCTGTACCAGTACTTATTGCAAGTGGAGATGTATGTAAAAAACTTGAACCAAGCTTAAGGGAAGAAGTTAACGAACTTTCAAATCAGTTATTTGCAGGTGAATGCAAAATCATAGATGAGGCAGACTTTAAGGAAATAGAAAAATTCGCCTTAGATTTAAAGGTAAATGTAATGATTGGAAGCTCGGATGGAAGAAGAATAGAGGAAAAACATAAGATTCCATTAATTCGAATGGCATTTCCTATTCACGATAGGATCGGTGGACAAAGAATATTGTCTATAGGCTATGAAGGATCTTTAAATTTAGGTGATCAAATTACTAATGTTATGCTCGCTAAAACTGAAATGACTTTTAGAGAGAATTTATACAATGAATATTATAAGGAAGAAGTTGAAATAAGTAATAAAGATATAGCAATTGAGGGGGAGAAAAAGATGGAAGCAAGGATTATCAGCAGAGAAGAAGTAGAAGAAAAAACAAAAACTCATCCATGTTTTAGCTGTTCATCAGCTCACAAGTATGCAAGAATGCATATTCCTATAGCACCAAAGTGTAATATTAGCTGCAATTATTGTTTAAGAAAATTTGATTGTGTTAATGAGAGCAGACCTGGGGTAACAACTGAAGTATTATCTCCAGAAGAAGCTTTTGCTAAATACAAACTAGTAAAATCAAAAATGGACAACTTAAAAGTTGTTGGAATAGCTGGACCTGGCGATGCTCTTGCTAACTTTGATAATGTTAGGGAAACTTTGAAGCTTATAAGAGAACATGATCCAGAAGTTACATTTTGTCTATCAACAAACGGATTAATGCTTCCATTTTATGCTCAAGAGCTGATTAATTTAGGAGTAAGTCATGTAACTGTAACAATGAATGCTATTGATCCTAAAATAACTGCTAAAGTATATAAATTCGTAGATTACTTAGGGGTTACTTATACTGGTGAAGAGGCAGCTCAAATTCTCTTAAATAACCAATTATCAGGTATAAAGTATTTAGCTGATAGAGGAATTATGGTTAAGGTCAATATAGTAATGCTTAAGGGAATTAATGATCATCATATAGAGGAAGTAACAAAAAAAGCAAAGGAACTTGGAGCAGGAATAACAAATATAATGCAAATGATTCCTGTAAAAGGAAGCGTCTTTGAAAATATGCCACTTACAAGTAATAAAGAAATAATGGATTTAAGAAAAAAATGTGGAGAGCATATTGAACAGATGTATCATTGTAAGCAATGCAGAGCAGATGCTATTGGTTTACTTGGAGATGATCAATCTCAAAAATTTAATAAGCCGTCAAATATAAAGGAAGTTACAGAAGAAAAACCACTAAAGTTTGCGATTGCATCAAAAAGTGGAATAGGCGTGGATATGCATTTTGGACATGCATCTGAATTTTATATCTATGAATATAAAAATGGAGAGCCAAGATATTTGGAAAAAAGAAATGTTGAAAAATATTGTAATGGAAAAGAAGTTTGTGAAGAAGAGGAAGATAAGTTTGTTAAGCTTTCAAAAGTTGTTTCAGACTGTAATGGAGTACTTTGTCTTAGAATTGGTGATGAACCAAAAAGAAAATTTAAAAGTATGAATATAGAAATTTTTATGACATGTGAAACTATTGAAACAGCTGTTGAAAAAGCAGCAGAAGCTATATTAAAAGGAACTGAAGTTAAAGAAATGCTAAGAGCTTAAACCTGAATAATTAGTATATACACAGAAATAATGTGGTATGCGTTTGCTACAATTGACCTGAGATTTATATGGATGATTCTAAGGCAACATTTCGCAAAGGCATCCTCCATTATTTCTGATATATTATAGATATTCAATATACATGTTTAAATTAAAGTTTAATAAAAAAGAGGAGGCAAATAAAATGATCGATATAAAACATCATATTTTCGTTTGTGCAAGTTGTAGAGTTAATGGAATGCAAAAAGGAATGTGTTATTCTAAAGATTCAGTAAATGTTGTACAAAAGTTTATGGAGGAAGTTGAAGATAGGGATTTAATAAATGAAGTAATGGTAACTAATACAGGGTGTTTAGGCGTATGTAATAAAGGTCCTATTGTAGTTGTTTATCCTGAAGGAACTTGGTATGGAAATGTAAAGGTTGAAGATGTAGAAAGAATTGTAGAAGAACATATTGAAGGTGGAAAAGTAGTTGAAGAATTAGTTATCTAAAAATTATAGACAACATATGTGGTAGCTTACCGAAATCATAAATATTTTGATCCGAAAAGCTATGAAAATATCGCTGAACATTCTAAGTTGCAGGTTTCACCACTTTAGCATGCTCCCACTTTCAGTGTGACAAGCTAAAGAGGAACAACCTACAGCTAAGAATCTTAACAGCTCATTTTCAAATGTTTTCTCCACAAATATATTTATGATTTCTAGCTAAGATAACCATTTATATATAGTAAATATGTTCACATAATAAGTCTATTTAATAATTTGGACATCTATATAGATAAACAACTTAAGAATTAGATTTATACTTTGCAATAAATACCATACTAGAAAGCAGAAACATTTTTATGAAGCAGGCATTGAAAATTAGCTGGTAAAAGCTCTTAATTGTAGGTTGTTCAACTAATGCTTGTCACAATGAAATTGGAAGCAAGCATTAGTGGTGCAACCTGCAATTTAGTGCTTTCAGCAAAGTTTTCATGGTCCTGTGAAATAACAATGTTTCTCCTTTCGGGGGATTATTGCATAAGTCTAAGTTATGTATTGTTTATCTATATAGATATAAGGGTGGATTGAGTAATGGAGGAAAGAAAAATTAAAATTATAGATAGGACAATAATTGTTTTGAGGGAAATATTCGGAGATAAGTTAAAAGAAAAAATCCCTAAAATAAGAGAATTGATAAAGTTGTTAAATATGATAGGTAGTGATTATATAGAAATTACTCAAGAACTCTATGAAGAATTGTCACCATTGCCTCAAAATATAAAATTTATAGTATCTAGTAATAATATTATTAAATTAGAGAGTGCCAATGAGTTGAGTAGTTTTTTAATCAGCGAATCGAGTATATATAAGAAGGGAAACATTAGAATAATTGGATTAGATGATGGAATTTTTTATGATTATGAAAAAATTTTTGCAGCAGTTATAGATACCGTTGGAAAGAATATAGAAATGTGTATAAGAAATAAATATAAATCATCTACAGCTTTGACATTAGAGTGGATTAAAGCTGGTGGTGAAAAAGTAGTAACGACTTTTGCAGGAATTGGTGGCTTTACGCCTCTTCAGGAAATATTAGGAGGCATTTCTTTTTTAGAGAAAATCAAAAGTCGGGGTGACTATAGATTATTTCCAGAAGTATTGAATATATTTGAAGATATTACTGAAAGCAAAATTCGAGGGAATGCACCTTTTATAGGAAAAGATATTTTTAATGTAGAATCAGGAATCCATGTAAATGGAATAGCTAAAGATTCAAGAACTTTTGAACCATATGATCCTAGTGAAATTGGAAGAAAAAGAAATATTATTATAGGTAAGCATTCAAGCATAAATGCATTAGAAATAAAATTGGAAGAACTAAACATAAAATATGAGTATGATAATCTAATAATTATGTTGGAAGATGTAAGGAAATTGAGCACACAAAAGCGTGGTGGATTAAGTGATGATGACATAAAAAGATTATATAAGAAACTGTGCATTTAAATTTATAAGGTGGTGATATATTGGTTTATAATGAAATATATATTGTAGATACAACTTTAAGAGACGGGGAGCAATGTGCAGGAAAAGCTTTTTCAATTGATGAAAAAATTGAAATTGCAAAATATATGGATAAAATGAAGATTTTTCAGATAGAGGCAGGAATACCTGCAATGGGAGATTTGGAAAAAGAATGCATCAAGCGAATATTAGAAATAAGAAAAAATTCATTGATTTCCACTTGGAATAGAATGAATAAAAATGATATATTTCATTCCATGGAGTGTAAGCCAGATATTATTCATATTAGTGTTCCCACATCGGATATACAAATATATTTGAATTTAGGAAAGGATAAAAAGTGGGTTGAAGAAAATCTCAAGGAATGTGTATTTTTGGCAAGGGATAAAGGATATGAAGTCACTATTGGTTTTGAAGATGCTTCTAGAGCAGACATTAGCTATCTTATAAATTTATGTGAAATAATTATGCCTATGGGTGTAAAACGGGCGAGATATGCAGATACAGTAGGAATATCTATGCCTTCACTTATAAAAAATTCAGTTAAAACTTTAATAAACAATACCGGAATAGAAATAGAAATTCATGCTCATAATGATTTCGGAATGGCAATTCCTATTTCATTAGAAGCCGTTAAAAGTGGGGCTAAATATGTGGATTGCACATTGGATGGAATAGGTGAAAGAACAGGAAATTGTAATTTGCAGGAATTTTTGAAAATATCAAATGTGTTTTCAAAAAGGAATGAAAAAGTTGAGGGATTAATTTAGAGATATATGTTGCAATTCACAATTACGGCTAAAATTTTTGCAATATTTTTAGAATTATCATGAACAATTATTTTTGCCATATATTATTGTAATAATAAATTTGTAAGTAGAACTCTAGTGAGGTAATTGCATTAAATGAGAATAAAATGTAGAAACTCAATTACAACATATATAATATAAAACAGTTCTAAGGATAATTAGTGAATTTATATAGTAAATAAAAAGGTGAGCTTGAAAACGTAGATGCTATTTCAAGCTTATTTTATTGTATAGAAGATTATAGATTGAATGTCTTATTCTATTAGGATCTAGATGTGTCGCTGTATGTATACTGGAGAATATTAGAATAATTTATTATAGATACCAAATATAAGATTTTATATATTTAATAAAAAAGTTTATAAGTTTTCTAAAACTTTAAGTTCATATATTCACAAGAAATCATAAATATATTTGTGAAGAAAACATTTGAAAATGAGCTGTTAAAGGTTCTTAGTTGTAGGTTGTTCAACTAATGCTTGTCACAATGAAATTGGGAGCAAGCATTAGTGGTGCAACCTGCAATTTAGAACTTTCAGCGAAGTTTTCATAGTCCTGTGAAATAACAATGTTTCTTCTTTCGGTGGTTCAGTGCATAAGTTTAAGTTATATATTGTTTATCTATATTGAAAAAATATAAGTTGAATAGTATTATTTATAAAGTCCAAAATAATAAATGTGTTTAAATAAAATTGTGTTATAATTTATTACATAAATTATTGTTAATTGGCGGGTGAACAAGATGAAGTTGGCAGATGAAAAAAAACAAATTATGAGCAAACTAAAAAGTGAGGAAGTAAATAATCTTCTAGAAAGATATAGCATTTCAAGTATGCTCACTTTTGGAAGCTTTAACAACGATGATTTCACTCAAGAGTCAGACATAGATATAGCAGTAGTAGGTAAAGAAAATATATCTTTAGATAAAATATTAGAACTTGAATTATTTTTGGAAAGAGCTTTGGGTAAAGAAATTGATGTTATAGATTTAAGAAGTAGAGAATTGACTATATTTTTAAAAATAAATGTATTAAATGAAGGTAAAATTATATATTCTAATGATAATAACATTATCTTAGAAAAGTATAAAGAAGATGTTGATATACTATATAAAGAAAATGAGAATTTCTTTTGGTTTAGAAGAAAGGATGTGTTGTCGTGAATCAAGAAAGACTTATAAAGATAATTGAAGACTTTCAAGAGTGTATAAGTGATATTGAGGAATGCATTGAAATATTAGAAAACAATAGTGATAATAAATTAATGATTAAGCTTGCAAAATCTAGTCTAAGGCAGTTATTTGTAGGATTCCATACAATACTAGAAGACTTTACATCAGTAACTCTTAAGTCATTAAAAAAATATAAAATAGGTATGACTTTAAATGACAGTTTGGAAATTTTGAAAGAAGAAAAAGTACTAGATGCTGAATTATTTGATTTCTTAGAAAAATCAAGATTACTTAGAAATAGAATTTCACATAGATATAAAGAACCAGCGCATGCAGAATTATTTGAGCATGTTGTAAAGTATAAAGATGATTTTAAGAAAATTTTAAATATTGCAAAGCAGCATTTAAAAGAGTAAGTAGGGGAAGAGATGCTAGAAGATTTAATAAGTGTGTTAGATAATGTAGTATATTTAGATATTGAAACGACTGGACTTGATGAAACATGCTCAGAGATTATAGAAATTGGAGCTGTTAAGGTTAAGAATGGAGTTATAACTACTTATAATACGTTAATAAAACCAAGAGGGCGCGTGCCAATAAGTATTTACAGTCTTTGTAGTGGCCTAAAGGAGGCAGATTTGCTAAGTGCTAGAAGTTTGAATTCTATAAAGCAAGAAGTACTAGAGTTTTTAGAAGATTTGCCTCTAATATGCCATAATGGAAATTTTGAAAGAAAATTTTTATCTTTTTATATTCCTGAAATAAAAAATACAATAATGGATTCCATGGAGCTTGCAATAATTCTAGAACCATGGAGAAAGGAATATAATCTGGATTCTTTAATTAAAGAAATTACTAATTTAAATAAAGATGAACTACATAGAGGATTATCAGATTCAATAGATACATTAAAAGTAGTGAATTCGCTCATTTTAAGGCAATGGAATAGAGAAGAGCATAGCAGAAAAAAGAATAAATCCTTATATAATCTTATCATTAATGAATATCAGTATTTGAAAAAATGGCCATGGACTAAGCACTTATTAAAGCCTCCTTTTTTCATTGATGAAGATTATACATATGTAAATTACCTAGAAAGCAAAGAAGAAGAACTTAATTTAAAGAAAATTCCTATAGATTATTTGAAATATGAAGATTTACTTGAAAATGAAGAGATATGGAATAATGGTGGAGATTTTGGATACCAATATAGAAAAGATCAAAAGGAATTTGCAAAGAAGATAAGAGAAAATTTTGAAAAAGGTGAGAGAATATTTATAGAGGCACCAACTGGAAGCGGGAAGACTTTTGCGTATGTAATAATAGCTGCCATTGAAACGTATTTAAATAAGCAGAAAAATAGAAAAGATGATGCTAGTTTTATTATATCTACCAATACAAAGGAATTGCAAAATCAACTCATTGAGAGAGATATTCCGACCATACTTAAAAAATTAAGATTAGATGATAAATTAAATTATGGCGCTATGAAAGGGAAGGGAAATTATCTTTGCATAGAACGAATAAATAAATGTGAAGAATTGCTGCTGGATGAAAAAGGGAACTTAGCATTACTTTTTCTTAGGAGACTTTGTGAAAATGGTAATTATGGAGATATAGAAAATATAAATTACCTAGTGCAAAAACATTTAGAATTGGATAAGTATATTAGGGAAGTTAATTGTGATAGTGAACAGTGTAAGCTGGATAAATGTGCAAAAGCCTGCTTTTTGAGAAAAAGATATAATGAGCTGCCTGAGGAAAATATCACAGTTATTAATCATTCTCTTTTAGCGTGCTGGCCATATACTGAAAAGAAAAAAATTAACCACATAATTATTGATGAGGGTCATAACTTAATGGAAAAGTGTTATGATTTTTTTGCTGAGGAATTTTCAACAGCTGAATTTATAGAATTACTAGACCTCATAGATAAAGGTCATCCAAGTATTATAGCTATGCTTTTAACTTTAAATGCTGGCTTTGGTTATAGAGAAACTATAGAAAAAGATAAAATTATGTATTTAACAAATGATATTATAGTGAATATAAACATACTATTAAATGATTTTAGAAGCTTAAGACTTATAAGTGGAGAATATAATTTTACTACTGAATTTTTTATTCCAAGGGAAGATTTAAAAGGAATAACTAATGCAGTAGGGTCTGAAATATCAGTTTTGAAAGAAAGTATATATCCATTATATAAGATCTTAAATGATTATGTTTCTAATATAACTTTAGATGATGAAATAGATGGAGACAGCGATCATAAAAATTTATCAGATTATATAGCAAAGCTTAAAAATGCATTTGATATTTTAGATAAGTTTTTAGAAAGTTCGGTATTCTATGCCAAAATATTAGAAGTAGACTCAGAGTATAAATCATTCACACTTAAAAATGTTCCTTTAAATGTTGGAGAAATGGTTAATGAACATATGTTAAAGGATATTAAAAGTACAACGTTTTTATCAGCAACATTAAGAATAGAAAATTCTTTTAATAAAATAAAAAAACATTTAGGACAGGAAAAAGCAAATGAGTTTATAATTCCACCAACTTTTGATTTAAAGAAAAGGACTAAAATATTTGCTTTAAAGGATGTTGGAAGATATGATGAACCATCATACATTAAAAATGTTTCAAAATTTATTTATAATGCTGCATTAAAAATAAACGGTCATATTCTTGTTTTATTCAATAATAATGCAAGGAGAACTGCTGTGAGCGAAGAGCTTGAACTGCTTACTAGAGGAACAAAAATAGAAGTACATATGAGTAAAAAATCAGTAAGAGCTTTAAATGATAAAAATAGGCAGGTTATAATACTTGGGAGTAAGGGTTTTTTTGAGGGAATAGATGTACCTGGAGATGCATTAAGTTGTGTTATGTTAGATAAAATTCCTAATTATAGTCCAGAATATCCTATTTTAAGAGCAGTTACTACATACCAAAAGAAGGGGTATCAGGATGTGAATTATCCGCAGGTATGTATTAAAGCTAAGCAAATATATGGTAGACTTATTAGAAGTACTTTTGATTATGGATACTTTATAATTTTAGACCCAGGACAAAACTCATATACTATAAGAAATCTTGAAAGAGATCTAAATGGGCCAAGTATAGAATTTTCATCGACTACTAAAGTGCTTTCAGAGATGGAGTTTGATTATAATAATTGGAGAAGAAACAATATTAATACGATCATAAACAACATTAAGAAAAATAATAAAAGTATTGAAGATGAATTTAACAATGAATCAAAGAAGCATAAATTATTTTGGGAATTACTAAAAGTAGAAAATGGTATGTATTATTTTGAAAATGTTAATTTTAAATTAAATGGTAAAATTTAAAGCATGCTTAAGTGGCTAGATTTATATTATTGTATATGTTGCAATAATAGATTTAAATTTAAGATGCTAGTGAACTATATAAACTTTAATGAAAAATTGCTTTTATATGCAGCTAATAAATAAAGACTCGCAACTAGAATTATCAAATTCACATATAGGGCATTATCAAGCTAAGTAGAAAACCAGGAGTAAAATGCAGAAGGTTAATTAAAATATATACATAGAACGTATATATTAACAATTATAGGGTGATTTTTGGTAAATTATTTTGATAATAGTAAAATTTTCGGAAAATATATAAGTCATAAATGTAATATATGCTATAATAAATGTATATAAATATAAAGTTGAAAATTTATGATATTTTCATATGGAGGTGGTAATAATATAAATAAAGTAATTTATTTTACAAAATAAGCAAATTATAATTTAGAGATTGAATAAAGAGAGGTATGTGAAGGGTATGGTAGAAAATATAACACAATTATTACAAGAATATAAGAGTACAAAGGAATGCTTAGAATCTGGGTTGAAATGGATGCCTAAGAATGAGTACGCTAAGTCTAAAATCGAAGTTATAAATATGGTCATAAATGATTTAGAGCAATTAGAACAGCAACTTAGTTAATAAATTGAAAATATGAGAGTGAAAATTATAACTTAAAGTATAAAAAAAGTTATTAACATATAATAAAACTGTCTCAAAACTGTATTTTGAGGCAGTTTTATTTATATATGTTGCAATTCACAATTCGCAATTATGGCTAAAATTCTTGGAATATTTTTAGAATTATGATAAAGAACTATTTATGCAATATATATAAATTATACTATCTTATTTTTAATCATGCCCATATTTCATAAATAGCTTCTGCTTCTTTTATGCCTTGATTAAATCCAGCCTTTGCAGATGCTGCAGTATGAGTTGGATCATAAGGATTTTTTCCTATTGCTAAAATGCTATCTTTATTAGGTACAATAAGGGAAACAGATGAGCTTTTTTGCATTTCAGCAACATCTTCTTCAACGCTTGGAACTAGACCATATTTTTGGGGCATAGGCGATAAAATTACAACTTTATCATATGAATCTGCCAAATGTGCATTTGTACTCGAAACCATTCCCCCATCAATCCAGTCTATTCCATTAAAGTTTACTAATGGCCAGAGTCCTGAAACTGCACCACTTGCGTTTACTGCATTTATTAGCGTTGTTCCTGAATTTTTATCGAGTACATGGAGATTACCGGTTTTTGCATCTATTGCAGTGACCTTTAACGTTGAAGGCCAGATAGTTGTGATGAGCCTTGATTCAACAACTAATTTACGTTCTTCTATTGATACTTTTGTAGGATATTTTTTTGCAATATCTCCAAACATCTTTCCAATTTCTTTTTTATTATCTTTACCATATTGAAAGGCTTGGGTCCATAACATCATAAGTTCAGAACTAACAGATACATTTACTTCAGATGCATTTTGGATGAGTTGAGACTCATAAAGTTTTCTCATATTGTAGCTACTTGCTAATGAGGATCCAACAAATGAGCCAGCGGATGTTCCGATTATAACATCTGCGTCTGCTAAATTAATTCTCTCTTGTAACAATGCCGCAATTATTCCGATCTCCCAAGCAATTCCAGTTACTCCGCCACCACCTAATACAACAGCTCGTGTTTTTTTATTAATATTTTGCATGATAATATTCCCCATTTCTTTATTATATTAACTAGTAAAGTGTTTAAATATAGTATAAACTATGAAGTAATGTTTATAGTCAAGGGAAATTAGTGAGGTATTTTATGAAAATAAATGAAGTGTCAAAAAAAACTGGGTTGTCCATATCGACTATTAGATTTTATGAAAAGGAAGGATTGATTCCTGAAAAATATGTTAGCAGGGACACAAATAACTATAGGAGTTATTCTGTAAATATAATTGAGTATTTATTAATGATAAAAACAGTTCATTCTGTGGGTTTTTCTTTAAGAGAGATCAAAGAGATACAAAAAAGTAATGATAATATAATTTCAATTGATACAAAGATCGAACTCTTGCAAGAAAAGATAAAGGAAGTAGAAGAGCAAAAAGAAAATTTAAATAAAACTGAGATCATATTAAAAAAGATGTTGAAAAATAAATTGAATTCAAAACTCATATTAACTGAAGTACCTATCAATAAAGATAAAAATTAGTTTTAATAGTTTTTCGAAAAACTAATAACACTGTAGATTTGCTGAAAGGAGCCTTTTTTTCTTGGTTTCTATCTTAAATATTATGGTAAGAAGTATTTCTTAGGTACGTTTTATTTTAAATAAGATAATTTGTTATAATATTAAGTGAAAAAAGGGTTATCACTTACTACTGATACAGTAAATTGTATCGCAAATAAATAATAATAAGTAAAATTTAGGTAAAATAAATATAAAACACGATTATAATATAATTAAATAACAGTAGTGAAAACATACTGCAATATGTTTTTCACTATAGTATATAATTCTAGTTGCTTAGGGAATTAATATCACTAATTTTTTTATTAAAAAAATTAGTGATATTAATTTGACCTAGGCTACTATTTTTTTAGGTTTTTTCTATAAGAATCACTACTAATGTTAACAATGATATTAAGAACAATCCACTTTGAAATAATAATATTAAAGTATCGCTAATCATATATATCGCATCACTTCTTAGAAAGAGTTAAGTGATATCTGTACTCACTATATGATAGGGACATTTGAATTTATAAGTAAGGTAATAATAATGTTAATTGTATCTGCGACTAATATTGTTTGGCGCAATTAGCAAGTAACTTGTCGTATTATGCTAGTTACATAGTCATATTTAATAGGTATAATGTAATAAATGTTGAACTAGCAAGGCAAAATGTAATTATAACTAAATCAGTGAATATGTAAGCATTTAAAGGAGGTTTATATACATGACATCTCATGCCCGTATTAAAATCACTGCAGGATTTTGGGAAAGTTTATATCAATTAGGGATTGATGCTAAGCATGTAGTTAGAAAAGCACGACTACCGCTTACAATTATTACTGACCCTTTTGTAACAACCACTCAATATTTTGCAATCTGGAAAGCTTATTCAGATATCATTGATGATACTGCTAAAGGAATTATTAAGCTTGCGACCGTATTTGAAACAACCCATTATCCGCCCACAGTCTTAGCGACTTATCACGCTCGCGATTATCGTGATGCGTTAAAGCGAATGGCTCGATATAAACAAATGTGCCCTCCTGAAGGTTTACGCATTACCGAGAAAGGTGATGAGTGTACAATAGAATTGGAATGGTTGTATGTTGAACAGCCTGGTCCACCGATTTTGGTTGGTATTACTTTGGCATTTCTTCTGGAGCTAGGTCGCAGAGGGACAGCTCAACCTTTAAGGGCTAAATTGGTAGAATTCTCTGATTCTATGGGTAATGTACAAGTGCTTGAAGCTTACTTTGGCTGCCGAGTTCAGATCGGTGCAAATTGTAATCGCTTGACGTTACATCGAGGAGATTTGGACCGCCCATTTGTTTCATACAATGCAGAGTTGCTAGAGATTCTGACTCCAGTACTTGAACAATCACTGGATGAGCGACAACGAAGCTATTCAATTACTGAGATGGTCAAGTGGATTGTAAAACGTAGCCTAATAGGAGGATGTCCCGATATTCAGGCCGTCGCGAGTGAGTTGGGGATGAGCAATCGTACATTGCAGCGCCGTCTTATTGACGAAGGTACGAGCTTTAAGAATGTATTAACACAAGTCAGGCATGAGCAGGCAATAGAGTATTTGACAGACTTATCTCTCGACATTAAAGAAGTAGCCTTTATGATTGGATATGAAGACAAAAATTCATTCTACCGCGCTTTTCGACTTTGGGAAAGTAATACTCCTTCAAATTGGCGTGCTGAGCATGTAGGTAAAAATTAGATAAATTCACTTTGTCTGAAAAGTAAAATGTCTAACACTATATTATAAAAAAGTTAATCTAATAAAAATTACAAAAGAACAAGAGTATTTATTTGCATTAACTTTTTAAAATCTTAATAAATAATTTAAAAGGAGAAATGTATCATGGATATGGGATTAAGCAATAAAACGGCTTTAGTTACGGGATCAACAAAAGGTATAGGTAAAGCAATTGCTATGGAACTTGCTAAGGAAGGTGTTAATGTACTAATTAATGGACGAAATTATGAAGAAGTTGAACAGATTGTAAATGAAATTAAATCAAAATTTCCAACTACTTCTCCTCAAAATGCTACAGCAGATATTGTAAATGTTAAACAAAGAGAAGCTTTATTTGAGAAATATTCTAGCATTGATATTTTAGTTAATAATATGGGTATCTATGAAATTATGGAATACAATGATGTTGAAGATGAAATATGGGAAAAATACTTTAAAACTAATGTTCTTGCTGCAAATGGATTATGTAAATTTTATTTACCTAAAATGTTAAAAAATAATTATGGTCGTATTATTTTTATTGCAAGTGAAGAAGCAATTATGCCTTCTGGACAAATGCCACAATATTGCATGACAAAATCAATGTTATTATCACTATCAAAGAGTTTATCTAAATTAACTATAGGAAAAGAAGTTACAGTTAATACAATTATGCCAGGGCCAACACTTTCTGAAAATGTATATGAAATAGTTGATGGTGTATATTCTGAAACAAATATGACTTTTGAAGAAAAGGAGAAAAAATTTATGGCTGCAAATTTACCTCAATCTGAAATACAGCGTTTTATTAGACCAAGTGAAATAGGTAGATTAACTACATTTGTATGCAGTCCTTATGCAGGAGCATTTAAAGGTTCTCCAATTCGCATGGATGGAGGAATGGTACCGACTATTTATTAAATGTATCTATATTATTCATGCATAAAGGATTGATATAATCAAAGAAAATTGTACATAAAGCAAGCAATTCTTATGTGTTTAATAAATCTGTTCTTAATTATTTTTTCTATTTTAGTACCTTGTAATTTATATAAATCTTAATAATTAAACTTTACACTATTCATATTCTCATTAGGTTAATAATACGAATTTGAGACATTAGACATATTAAAATATCCTAGTAAAGCTTATTTATGCCTTACTAGGATATTTTACTGCTACCTTTAAAAATATTACAGGTGCTAAAATTTTTATGATTACCATAGAAAAGCACTATCACCCTTTTTGTATTATTATAATTAGCGTATCTTTAGTTTATAATAATTAAATTCGTTGATTATTTATTTTAACAGGTCCAATATTTCGTTTTCTGTAATTGAAGAATCGCAACGAACTTCTATTTCTCTATTTTTACTAACAATAAATCCTGGTACAGTTACAATATTATATTTTTCTCTAAATGAGTCAATTAAATTATCTGAAAAATCAGCACTATCCACGTAGTAAATTGTTGTGCTGATTTTATTAGTCAAGCCACTTAATTTTTTAGCAAATCTGCGGCAGAATGGGCATGTTGCACGACCAATATAGATAACAGCTAAGTCTTCATTAGATAATAATTCTTCTGCTTGTGTAGAAATCACTTTTTCAAATAACTTTACATTCTCTTCATAGTTATCTTCTTCAAACATATATATCCTCCTAGTTTTTTATAATAGTATATCAAAGGCAAATTATTAAATCAATTTAGTTAGCTTTTCTGGTAGTTATTTTGTGAAATTATAGAAAGTATTATAAAAGAAAATTCTAGGTTAAGAGATGTAAAAAGGGTTTAAAAAGTTTTATAATTCACTCAATCAAATGTTTCTGTAAGAATTATTGTATTAAGTAAAGCGGGTGACGTATAATAAGCCAATTTACAAAATAATTATGGTATTTAAGTGGAAATAATAAGATAAGTAATATAGTAAATTAAAATTGACAATAATTGAATTTAGTAATGGTATATTTGCTATAATAAAGAGGTTAGGAATTGATTATGAACAAAAATATTGCTGAAGAGTACATTACTTGTCGCTCTATTCATATTTTTCGGTAGTAATAGAAACATAAATAGGCTTGATATTTGTTCGTTAGATTAATACAAAAAGCATAATTATAAAACTAAGCATATTAAATACTTAAAAAAAGGGAGGAAAATAACATGAAACTAACAATGTATGGGGCAGCAATTTGTCCAGATTGTGTTGAAGCAAAAGTTATTTTAGAAAAACATAAAGATATAGAATTAGATTATAAAAATATTACTGAGAGTACTAAAATATTAAAGGAATTTTTATCTTATCGTGATAATGATAAAATGTTTACTAATGTTGTTAAAGAGGGGAAAATAGGTATCCCATTTTTTATTTTAGAAGATGGAACAAAAACGTTAGACATATTTGATTATTTGGATATAGAAAAGCCTAAGAAGGTTGTAAATAGTTGCTCTATAGATGGTAGTGGTAAATGTTAATAGATGTTAACTTATAGTGAATTTTAAAGGTCAGGCTTCGCCTTCACCAAGTTAAGACGGTAGCAAAGATAGCCTAAATGAGAAATACTATACCCTCTCTCGGTTTTTTATCGGAGGAGGGTAATTTTTTATCTTATGTCCATTCGATAGAGTATCAAAATCCGAATAAATGAATTGTGGTAAGTGTTCTCAAAAAGGTATAGATAAATAATTATCGAAAAATATTAAAACGTGATTTAAATCAAAGATGTATTTTCTTATTAATAATATAATTAATTCATAAGATAGAACTTGAGGAGGAATAAGAATGAATACATTTAATAGTAATCAAAAAATTGGAGAGATAGTAACTAAGTTTCCAAATGCTGCAGATATATTTAAAGAATATAAAATTGACTTTTGTTGTGGTGGAGATAGACCGTTAATTACAGCAATTAATGAGCAAGGAGTTAATGAAGCAGAAATACTAGAAAAAATAAATGCTTCATATGAAAAATTACAAAATAAGCTTTACACAAATAATAAAAATTGGGTAGAAGCACCTTTTGATGAATTAGTTGATCATATTGTAAATGTCCATCATGGATATCTTTATGAGAATCTTCCTAAAATAAGTGAATTAACAACTAAAATATTGAGAGTACATGGAGGAAATCATCCTGAACTTTCAAAAGTACACAAGTTATTTCATACTGTAAAAATGGAATTGGAAGCTCATTTAATAGAAGAAGAAACAATTCAATATCCAGCAATTAAGGAGTATTTAAGAAGCAACAGTGAAGTGGAGTTAGATAAGGCAATAAATATAATCAATCAATTGCAAGACGAGCATACTGGAGCAGGTGATATACTTAAAGAATTAAGAAAAGTGACTAATGATTATAAAGCCCCATCAGATGGATGCAATACTTATAAATTAACTTATGCTAAACTTGAAGAAATGGAATCAGATATATTTCAGCATATACATTTAGAAAATAATATACTTTTTCCAAGACTTTATGAATTGAAGAAATAGGGTATCTATTACGTTTATATTTAATAAGGTAGAAAAACTTATTAATTAGAAATATTAACTGCTTAAGTTACAAAATTGAGCAGTTAATATTTTTTGACGAGTATAATTACATCAATTAAAGTGATTTTATGATACTATACATGATAAATATAAAAATTTGTAAGCTTTTAATTGGACCGGAGATAGATAATTAAATGAAGACTTCAGAAGCATTGCATAGTAGGTGAGCTGCTTAGTGGCTTTATGCCTATCTAATCAAGTTATTTAATCCAAAATTCAAAAATTCTACAATTTATTTATATAAAGTTTAATGATAAATTGCTATTACAATTTAAATACATAAGTAAATACTTATAATCTGAATTAACAATATAATAATAAAATTATTTAAACATTAATCTCAATTTTAATAATTCTATAGGTACATTAAGCTGTGCTGCTATTTGTTCAACAGTCATACTTTCTAAACTATCACTTTTTAAATCGTTATCATCAATAGCTAAATTAGCTGAAAAGTAATCGGCTTCATTTTCAAGTTTACTTTTAATAACAAAAGTATTTTTCTCTAAAAACAATATGTTAAGTTTATTATGAAAGAGAGCATGTCCTAACTCGTGTGAACATGTGAAATATCTTGAATATTCATCTAAATTGATATTAATGTGAATTATTTTATTACGTGGAGCAGCCTGAAAAAATCCATTTATATTTTTACCAAGATTCTCATATAAAATTTTTATTCCAAGATATTCACAAAGCTCAAATGGATCTTTCGTATGATATTTTTTCTTTAGTTGAGAGACTTTTTTATCTATAATTTTATTCAAATAAATACCCCCAATTATTGACCATTATCATCATTAAGTAAAACTTGATTCAGTTGGAGTTTGATCTTCATCTGAACCTTAGTTGAAATTATAAGTGGATAGACATCAGATGATCTTATTTTTTGAATTTATTAGGCGTAAATTTCTTTTTGTTTACCTTCTTTGCATATTCAAGTCCATTTTGAATAGCAGCTTTAATTAATTCAAAATCATCTTCGTCTATAAGTTCTCCAGAGAGCATTAGACCCTCTTGCTTTTCTAACATTTCAAGAGTTTTATTTAAAGTTTTTTCTATATCTTTCTCATCTTTTTTGGTTAATCCTGGCTCCAATCCATCAACAGAAGGGGGAGTTGCAATATCTGTTTTTCCTAAAAGAAAGTCAACAGATACTGAAAACAAATCACTTAGCTTAGATAATGTTTCAGCATCAGGGGTTCTATTTCCATTTTCCCAGTTAGAAACGGTTTGTTTGCTAACATTCATTATCGCAGCTAATTCTGGTTGATTATATCCTAATAATAATCTTCTTTCTTTAATTCTTTCACTAAGAGTACTATTCATATTTCTCACTCCTATCTTTTATTTTGTAAAAATAATTCCACATTATAAATTTAAGAAAACCTGCAGGGAAAAGAGATGCTCAAAAGCTATAGTCAAAAATGTGAGAATCAAAATTTTATATTTTGTTATTCGAACTTTCTATTTAGAGCTTTTACATTTGGTAAGCAGAACTTTCTCTATGATCATTTTATATTTGTCTATAAGTGAAAAGTTCTTAATTGCAGCATAGCTGCTTAATTTATAGGTGCAGAACTTTCTCTATGAGCTTCAACAACAATTGTGGATTTTGAATCGTGAATTGAAGCATATATATTTAATTATAAACATTTAGTTGACTTTGTTAAACGAAAGTAAACTAAATGAATATGATTTTAATGATTTTATAAAAAAGGTGTTGACAGTAAACATAAAGTTTACTATTATTTAAGTATAAATAGTAAACGAAAAGTTTACTCAAGGAGGTGTAGATAGAATGGCAAATAAAACATTAAAGGCTTATAGAATGTTGAAAGGTGTTAAGCAAGAGGATATTGCAGAAATACTAGGAATTACATTAACAACCTATAGCAAAAAAGAAACTGGGAAAACTCAATTTTCTCTTCATGAAGCAAAAAAGATATCTGACTACCTAAATGTGCCAATAGAACAACTTTTTTTTGCTAAACAAGTAAACTTATTGAATACTACACAAAGTTAGTTTAGCCAATAATAAAGAAAATATTCTAGAGAACAGGGTGAGTAAAAGTGAAGAACTTACAGGTTATTAAACAGCAGTATATTTTAGGAAAGGATTTTAAAATTTATGGCACAGCAGAAAATCAATTATTTTTAGCTAAAGATGTAGCAAAGTGGATTGATTACTCAAAAACAAGCGAAGGTTATTACAATGTTTCAAAAATGTTAATGCACATTGATGAAGATGAAAAAGTAACTATTACAAATAGTAATAGTGGTGGAAACAAACTTTATTTAACAGAAGATGGTTTATATGAAGTCTTAATGCAAAGTAGAAAAGTAATAGCTAAGAAATTTAAAAAGGAAGTTAAGGCAGTCCTTAGGCAAATAAGAATAACAGGAGGATACATTAAAGCAAATGAGAATATGAGCGATTTTGAGATAATGGCAAGAGCACTACAGATATCTCAAAACACTATAGCAAAGAAGGATGAAATTTTAAAATCAAAAGATAGTGAGTTAGAGGATAAAATCAAATTTATTAATCAAATTTCCATTTCTGAAAATAGTTTATTGGTTAGGGAAGTTGCAAAGATAGCATGTAAGCAAGGAATAATTATTGGAGAAAAAAGATTATGGCAAAAGCTTAGAGATTGGAAAATTATCCTTAAAAATACAACAGAACCTAAGCAGGAATTTATTGATAGAGGATACTTTGAAGTTGTTGAAGGTTTTAAAAATTCCAAAGAAAAGACGTTTACTTATCATACTACAAAAGTAACTGGAAAAGGACAAGTATACATTATTAAGAAGCTAATAGAAGAGAGTTTATTATAGATATCAAACTTGGAACTCAAACTTATGTGTTAATGAAGAGTTGAAACACTAAGAGAAATTTGAAAGGGGAATGAGATTATGAAGAAAGCTGGAGTGACAATACCAATTGATGCATTAGGAAGGGTGGTTATACCAAAAGAATTAAGAAGGCAGCTTAACTGGAATGAAGAAGATAGAGTTGAATTTTTTGTGGAGAACAATTCAGTAACAATTAAGAAATTTTCTTATGGGTGCAGTTGCTGCAAAAAGGTAATAAGTGATCTAAAGGAAGTCGATGGAGTTAGACTTTGCAGGAGCTGCATAGAAAAAATTAAAAGTAGTTAAATAGGGGGTGCATTTATGTCTATGTCAATTAAAACTGTACAACAAGATATTGTAGATGTTCAAGGTCATTTAAATGATGGTGATTTAGAAGGAGCTATAGATGTATTTTATAAACTTAAAGATGATGTTAATGAAATTCTAGAAATTTTAGATGATTTTATGTGTGACATTAAAAGAGATTAAAAAGAAGCCGTTAAGCAAAGGAAGTGAAATTATGGCAGATAAACGTATGTTTTCGAAAACAATAATTGATAGTGATGCATTTTTAGATATGCCTTTATCAACGCAGACTTTATATTTTCATTTATCAATGAGAGCAGACGATGATGGTTTTATAAATAATCCAAGGAAAATACAACGAATGATAGGATGCGGTGAGGATGATTTGAAGCTATTAATAGCTAAAAAGTTTGTAATTATTTTTGAGAGTGGTGTAATTGTTATAAAGCATTGGAAAATTCACAATTATATTCAAAAAGATAGATATAAGGAAACTGTTTATAGGGAAGAAAAATCTATGCTGTCATTAAAGGAAAATAAAGCTTATACACTAGGGAAAATTAACAGTGATAATAGTATGCAAATTGTAAATAATTCAGACACAATCTTCACAGAAGAAAGGACAAGCTGCAAAAGTGGAAATGAATACAATGTTAATAAAATTAAGGGCTTGGAGAATCGTATTCAATCTGTATACAAAACGGATACTCAGATAAGATTAGATGAGATTAGTATAGATAAGAATAGTTTAGGCATAGGGAAGAGTAGTGTAGAGGTAGATAAGAATATTAGAGATTCGGAGAAGAATAGTTTAGACTTAGATGAGAATATTACAGATAAGGATAATATAAAACTCATGTCAGTAGTCATTAGTTCTAATAATGAAGTTTTTAAGCATTTTGAAAAATGTGGATTTATAATGTCACCTAAGTTTATGGAATTAATAGCAGCAGATATTGAAGTGTATTCAGCTAAGTGGCTCATAGATGCAGCAACAGAATCTATGAAAAGAGGAAAGATAAATTATAAATATTTATTGGCTATATTGCAAAACTGGAAAGCAGATGGAAGAGATAGGAAAGCGGTAGTGCAAAGAGCAAATGCTGGTGCTTATAAAGATTTTGGAGAAAGCGTCCTAGATAATTAAGATGATTAGAAATTAATTGAGGCACATAAAAAATAACAAGTATTTGACTAAAAGCTGACTAACCAAATCATACGAGATAGGAGGGGGAGCATGAACTTAGAATATATACAGACACCTCCAAATGATGTAAGGTGTGAACAGGAGATATTGAGTGGGATATTCTATAACAATAGAATATTGGTGGAAATAATTAATGAAGTTAAAGTAGAGGATTTTTATAAAACATCCCATCAAATTATCTATGCTGGTATATGCAAGCTGTTTGCTGAAGGGAAAGATATTGATATAACACTTTTAATAAATGAGATAGGTAAAGAAAATCTTGAAAAGGCTGGAGGAATAACATATATAACTGATATAGCTATAGGTGGGCTTCCAATAAGAGCAAAAGAATATATAAAAATTTTAAAGGACAAGTCCTACAGAAGAAAAGCTATTAAAGAACTATATAAAGCTACACAGTGTATGTATGATGAAAATTCAGCGCCTCAAGATGCTATAAGCAAAATGTCAGAAAATCTAGCAAATGATATGAGAAATAAAAGTTCAATATTTAGTGATAGTGATCTTATGGTTAAGACATTAACTGAAATAGAAAATAGGTATCAAAAGGGTGGAGAAATACCTGGAATGCAAACCGGATTTACTACTTTTGATAAGAGAACTGGAGGCTTACAAAAAGGAGAATTAGTCATAATAGCTGGCAGGCCATCTATGGGAAAAACATTAACTGCATTAAATATAATGGATGGACTAGGCAAAAATGGTTATACTGTGTATTTATCAGAATTAGAAATGACATACGAATCCCTTGGAATAAGAAGGCTGTCTTACAATGCAAATATAGAGGCAGAGAAATTAAGATTTGGGAAATTGAGTAATGATGATTTTATAAAAATTACAATGATGTCTAATGAATTAGCTAAGAGAAATAAAGTATTCACAGATTGCAGTTCAAATCAGGGATTACTTCAAATAAAGGCAAAAGCAAAAGCTATAAAGCAAGCTCATGGATTAGATGTAATCATAATAGACCACTTAACTTTAATGAACATCCCAGAAAGAGGGACTAGAGATTTAGCGATAGGAGAAGTTACAAAGGGGCTTAAAGGTTTAGCAAAAGAATTAGAAGTGAATGTAATCCTCCTATGTCAATTATCAAGAGCTGTGGAGCAAAGAGCAGATAAAAGACCTATGCTTTCAGACTTAAGAGAATCAGGAAATATTGAACAGGATGCAGATTTAGTGATGTTTATGTATAGAGATGATTATTATCATCCAGAGTCAGAAGATAAAGGAATAATTGAATGGATCATAAGCAAGCAGCGTAATGGAAGAACTGGAACTTTAAAATTTGTATATGTAGATAGGTTTCAGAAGATAGGGGATTTAGCTTATTTATAATTTAGTAATAAACATAAGATAATTGTTGTTTAATGGCATAATAATAAGCAAATATCTGGATATTATAAAGAAATGCGTGTCAAAAATTATTACGACATGCATTTTTTACTTGAAATAAGTAATTAGTCACTTTTGGCGTAAATACAATAGTATATAAAGGAGGCGAAATACTATGAATAATATGTTCTTAAAAGGGGTTATAGCACTAACATTTGCAGGTATAAGTATATTCTTATCACCAGCAGAAGTACATGCAGAATGGAAACAAAATAGCACGGGATGGTGGTATACAGAAAGTAATTCATATGCTACAGGGTGGAGATTAATTGGCGGAAATTGGTATTATTTCTATTCTAACGGGTATATGGCTAGTAATACTTCAATTGATGGGTACTATTTAAACTCAAGTGGGGCTTGGGTTCCAAATGCATTCATTGATACTAGCAAAGGAAAAACATTATTTTATATAAATAGGGGATATGAAAAGAATGATAAAAGATATATATAGGGATATTTTGATAAGTTTGTTACTGATTTAGATGAAGCTAGGGACTATGAAAGAAGAACAGGAGATAAAGTAATTGCTCATGATGATACTGGAGATTATATTCCAGATGATGGATTTGATATGCCTAGTAGTGATAATACAACACTGGAAGTAGCTGATAATGTGAATATCAGTGAAATAGATTTTAATAGTAAAGGACAAGTTTTAGTCGTTAATAAAGATTTTAACAGCATAATCACTGGTAAATATAAAGATCGTCCAATCTTTGAAATAACTCTTAAAAATGGAGTTGTAACAGAACTACATCAAGAATATAGACCTTAGAGCTTTAGGATATAAGGCTTTGATATTTTAACTATGACAGTCTTAAAACTAAATAGAATAAAAAATAGAAGCTCGTCTATTGATAAGCCTCTATTTTTTTGTCTTAATTTGACCTAAGCTACTTCATATTTAGTAACTTGTCTTTGAGTTAATTGAGCACCGGATTTCTTAACTAAATCGCCAGAATCAGTTTTAAAAATATTCTTGGCAATTACAACATCCATAAGTGTATTTACTTCGGCTTTAGTAAGCGTAGATTTAACACCAGAAATGCTTAAAGTACTCTTTTCGCCAGCTTCAGTTAAAAAAGTCATAGATAAAGTATATTCCATATAATTCACCCCTTTCATTAAGTTTAGAGTTTAGGAAACTCCTACTCCCAGTGTCGTAGGAGTGCTCACAGAGTAAGCGATTTGAACTTATCTGCTTAAGCATTTACTAAACTAGAAGATTCATTGATAAAGCAATCTCTAGTTTGAGCGTCTAAAACACCTTTGATTGCTTCAGCAACATCGTAGACGTTTTGAGCAGCGGCATCTGTTTTGACATTAGAAAAAGTCTTTTTGGCATAAATTGGATCGCCGGCCTGATCAACATCTTTTTGCACTTCAATACTAAGTGAAGCAGAGTTAGGAACTTTATTTACAGCCATAGTTTTTACCTCCTTTATTTTGTTTTCATAGAGGATATATGTACAAAATTGATGGATTACCTATTTTCATAAAAAACATGATAAAAATAAAGAAATTAAAGTGTAATTAATGAAAATTGAATTATTTATCATTGGCAAAATATGTTATAATTAATCAATGAATAAATTATAAATTGTAATTTTTAGATTGATGATGTTGATAATTGTATACTTAATTTTAAATCAATCAATTACATTGTGGAGGGGAAATATATGAATATTACTGGGAAAATTCTTAAGAATCTTAGATTAAATAAGAATCTTACATTAAATCAATTAGCAACTGAAATGAATGAAATGTTTAGCATTAATATTACCGACAGTATGCTTTCTAAATGGGAAATTGGTAAAGCAACTCCTATATATGATCACTTAAAAAGATTAGCTTCATATCATAATGTTACTACAGATTTCCTCTTAGGTTTTAATCAAGATGAAAACTTAGAGCTGGTCAATCATAATGACAATTTGGGTAAAAATGGAAGAATTATTTATTCTAAAAAAGATAACAATATTAAACTTTTAGTAGAATTGTTGGAAAATGATAAAATTACCAATAAGGATGTGTTAATTATAAAAGATTTTGTTCAGGTTTTTCTATCCAGAAAACATACGAATCTCTATAGATAAACAATATGTAATTTAAATTCATGGGATAACTTACCAAAATCATAAATATTTTGTTCAGCTCATTTTCAAATGTTTTCTCCATATTATGACCCTTGTGGTTACAAATATATTTATGATTTCTAGTGAAAATACGAACTTAAAGTTTTAGCAACTTTGTTAATATGTTCATCTAATAAGCTTAATTATTAAGTTGTTTTTCTATAGAAGGGGGATTCGATTGTTTAATACTGAATTACTTAGCTATTTAATAAGAAAGGCACAAGGAGATATTTCATTAAATAATTTTGCTAGGCAATGTAAAATTAGTTCCAGCACTTTATCAAGAATTATTAATATGATGAATTCTTGTGCACCAGCACCAAGTACATTACAAAAAATTGCAGCTTGTGCGCGTAATGGAGTTACATATGATGAACTTATGAAAGCAGCAGGATATATAGCTTCAAATGAAAATATAAAGGCTACAGCGGAAAAAGAGGATCGCATTTCATCAGTAGTGGGTCAGAAAGAGATCGTTAAAATATTTGATGATTTAAAAAAATATCTATTAACTACTGATGGACTTAGGCTCTATGGTGATCCACTCTCTGAGGAAGCAATTGAAAGTCTGATTGAAACTTTATTATATGGTATTAAAGTAGCGAAAATTATAAATGGAAAGTAATTAATAGAAGAGGATATATATCACATGATAAAATATATTGATGGGTAATTCTCATCAGTATTATTTTTTTACTCATAATATGACATTGAGTGATGTAGCAAAAATGATAAAAGTGTATAAACTATAAATTTGTATTTGTTTCACTAAAATGGTATAAATTTATAAAAAAAGAAAGAGGGCATTATAATGTTAAGTTTAGTTGACAAAATTCCAATTTTAATTGGTAGAAAACAATTGTTATTTTAAGTATACTGTATCTACAGGTTAACTTGGAATAATTGAAAGGCTGGTGATTATTATGCCATTATGTGATAAATTACTAGATTTACGTAAAAAGGCTGGATTATCGCAAGAAGATGTTGCTGATAAATTAGGTGTATCCAGGCAAACAGTGAGCAAGTGGGAAACTGATCAAACAGTTCATGAGTTAATTAAAGTGAAATTGTTAAGCCAACTATATAATGTGAGTTATGACTATCTTATTAGCGAAAGTAATCTTAGCGGTGATATTACAAGCATCGAAATGATAGTTGATGAAATTGACTGGACTAGTGCATGGAGTAAAAAATACCCGATTTTAGCATCATATCAAGGTGTGCAAGGAATAAATACTTATTGTGAAAAGTTATCGAAGTTATATGATGACTGCAAAAACGAATTTAATTTTAATGACGAGGATACTGTTTTAGTTTTAAAAGATATTCTCTATAAAAAATTTAAATCAGAAAAAAATAAAACCAAGTAAAATTTTGCTAATACAGTTTAATTATTTAACAAAGAGCCGATAACCACATGATATATTCTCGTAGGTTATCGGCTCTGTGTTTTTATACTGTTATCTTATACTAATCTTCATAATTCCCCTTGAGCAAAAGTAAGATATAAATTTGTTTTTATCTCTTCTTAACAGGAATCCAAACTTCACTATAAGCGTAATCTTTTTTGTCTTTATCCATTTTAGTAAAAGAAAAAGTAGGTGCATTGATTATTTCATAATTGGAAGAAGGAAGCCATTCTGAATATATTCTTGCCATTGTTTCTTGTAATGTTGAAGGAAATGATCCTTCATTTGGGAATATTGCCCAAGTACAAGCTTCAACTGGTACCTTTTCTAATAGATCACTTATTTGATTTTCAGTCGTTAAAATGCCTATAAGATGAGTTAAATCTCCTTCTTCTTTTAAGAAATTAGCGTCAGCCTCATAAGATGCATTGATAATTTCATGAGGTTCTATATTTTGAAGAGAATGCATTTCTTCCTTTTGTTCGCTAGTTATGCTTTGTGCGAGCTTTATAATCTCATTATTAACTCCTTCAAATTGCATAGGGACACGTTTACTTACACCAACTAAATTAAACGCTGGTTTATCTTCAATTCTAAATTCCATATTAATTCCTCCCTTGATAGTTATTGTGAATGAAAGTTTGGGAAACGATTTACTTATGCCTTTTTTTGCTACATCTGAGGGTAAAAAACCACTCCATTTTTTAAATGCTCTAGTAAAGCCGTCCATAGACTGATAACCATATTTCAAAGCGACATCAGTTACTTTTTCTCCATGTAATAAATCCTTATTTGCTTCCGACAATTTTCTGTTCTTGATATATTCACTAAGCATCATCCCTGAAAGATAAAAAAATATCTTTCTAAAGTGATAGTCAGAAACCCCAGCATATTCAGAAATTATTTCAAGAGATAAATCGTCATCGGTTAAATGATCTTCAATATAGTCAATCACATGATTCAATTCGTTTATCATTGTCTTCCTCCTTTTCATATCTACATAATACCAGAGGTATTTTATCGATGCTCGACTTTTTTAATACAAAAAATATCGAATTGTTATATAATATTATTATTTATTCTAAATTGAATTTTATTATAGATGGTGCAACATTTGGAGAATCATTTAGATTCAAGAAGATTTAAATCAAACTATTTAGTTTTAGAGACTACATATAAATTGTAAAGGCGATAAACATCTTATTTTAAGTGTTTATCGCCTTTATTCAAGCTACGTTATTAGAATCATTATTATCTATAACAACTCCAAGCTTGGTTGATATTATGGTGTTAAGTCTATTAATTGAACTAGATAAGTTGTTAATTTGTTTTTCTAAGCGAATTAGTAAATATGCAGCAACAGCTATAGCAAATCCATTATTAACAATAATATTAATTAATTCAGTTATATCCATAGTTTCATCACCTCCCATAAGGGATATATGATACAAAGCGTATTATTTCACGTTAGAAAACAAATAGTACCTAGAACTAAAATAGATACATTGCATAAATAATTCTTCATCATAATTCTAAAAATATTGTAAGAATGTTAGCAGTAATTATGGATAGTGAATTGAGAATTTAGAATCGTGCATTGTGAATTGAAGATATATAGATGAAGTAAATTATTGAGTGCCGCCTTCATTTACAATGTGGTTATGATAATAATCTATGGCAATATCAACTATGGTGCTGACACATACATTAAGATCTGTATGTATGTTTTTTAATTCATTTATTTTTCTTATAGTAGAGCTTCTAAGGGTGTAGCTTCTTTTAATAGTTGGGGTCTCACCATCAATAGCAGGAACAGCACCATTAGGAAAGGGCGTTCTTCTATTAGCGAATATGTCTTTTGTAGAGCTTAGAGTATTTTTTATTTCCATAGATTTAGGTATATTATTTTGAATAGTGCTGTTACTAGGTGGAGCAGTATTAACTTGAATATTAGTTTTAGTATCTTCATAAGAAGCAGTATGATTAATGGATTTGCATTCAGAATTAGTTTGAATATTATAAATATCAGAATCATCATCAAAAGAGAAGGAAGAAATGCAGTCACCAGTTAAAGGAGCTTCACTAGAAAAACCACACACTTCACCTTCATCATATTCAAAATCATTTTTAGGAACCTTTGCAGCTCTTTTTCCAGCCATAAATTATAAATCCTCCTTTGGCAGTTTATTAGAAGTATTTTTATGTTTACTCTTAAAAGATATATGGACATTTATTAGAGATTCTAAAATTCTTAAGAATTTTGGAATATATATTCTTAAGAATTTTAGAATATATATTTTTTAGAAAAAATGATCTGATTGTAGTATAGAGCTGATTTTATGATCATAGTTGCAGCATAGCTGCTTTTTTCAAATGTGTATATTCTTAAGAATTTTAGAATTTTACAATATAAGAATTTATATTCTTTAGAACTTAGGAACTTAAGAATTTTAGAATATAAAAGGAAATCCGACTCACATGAGTTCGCTAGATATTCACAGAGTAAGCGACCATCATCAAATATTAGATAGATGCCTACAAGGAAAGTTCGAAGAACGAAATATAAAATTTTTGAATAGTATAAGCACAATCAAAAAATAACAAGTTCATCTGAAAGTATATTTGAATTTAATAATGCCACTACAAAAATAAGAGCTCCAAGGATAGCCTTGGAGCTTTAAGCTTGATAATTTAGGGAAATATAATTGGAAATTTTATTTAAAGCAACTTTCTTTTTTCGAGTAGCAGTAGAATAACACATCTTTTTAAAGAAAATAAAATCTATAAGTTCTTTTTCATCATCGTTTAAATTATTTAGAGCTAGTCTTAAATCAGTACAATCACATTCCTTACAAAATAAATCTTCTAAAATGAAATCAAATAAGCGCAGATTGAATTTAGAGTGAAAGTCCACATATCAAAGTGTAATTGAATTGAAATCTTTATAAGACTTAATTAAACTACAATCACTATATATGTAAAAGTAATTTGTGGATTATGGAAAAATAAGGGGAAAGTTGTAAGAAGTATTATATAATAAAGGTGGGATGTTTAGAAATAAATGTTCTGTCTTTTTTGTGATTTGTTTTAGAGGGAATATTATGTCTATAACGGGAATTTGGAATATTTAGAGTACAATATACTATTAAATTACATTAAGGAGGAAAAGTAGATGCCATATAATTTAAAGGACAAATTAGTCATAGCAATATCGTCACGAGCAATTTTTGATTTGGAGAAGGAAAATGAAATGTATGAGAAAGAAGGACTTGAAAAATACTCAAAATTTCAAGTAGAAAATGAAGAAAAGATATTAGAAAAAGGGACAGCTTTCCACTTATACAAGCACTTGTTAATTTGAATAATAAGTTTGAAGATCCAATAGTAGAAGTAATTGTAATGTCAAGAAATAGTCCTGAAACAGGTTTAAGAGTATTTAACAGTATTAAACATTATAATCTAAATATAATTAGAGCTGCATTCACCTATAGCAACTTCAACACTTCGTTATTTAGAAGCGCCCAAGGGTATTTGGAATTAGGACATCTGAAGTAATAGTCGTGAGTTTAGGAACGACTTGCTCTACGTCTTGACGTTGGTGGACTAATTTTAACATGAGATGCATTCAAAAGGAGAGCAATTTTAAAGTGAATTTTAAATTTAGAATAGCTCTATATGTTTATTAAAAATATGTTATAGGATATAATATTAGCAATGGTTAATAAAGGATGAAATAAATCATTTATATAGAATGGAAGTGATGGGATGGAGTTTAAGCCACTACCAATAGGAATAGATAATTTTGAAATGTTGATAACTAGAGGATATTATTTTGTAGATAAAACCTTGCTTATAAAAGATTTATTAGACAATAAGGCAGCTGTTAATTTATTTACAAGACCGCGAAGGTTTGGAAAGACCTTAAACATGAGTATGCTTCAATATTTTTTTGAAAATAGCAGCAAGGATAATTCTTACCTTTTTGAAAACTTAAATATAATGAAAGCCGAGCAGAAGTATACATCACATATGGGGCAGTATCCTGTGATTAATTTATCTTTAAAATCTGCTAAGCAGCCTAATTTTGAGTTGGCTTATATTTCTATTAGGAGACGGATTGCGGAAGAATACAAAAGGCATGAATATTTATTAGAAAATGAACAATTGCAGTATGAAAGGGAACGATATTTAAAAATATTAATGGAGCAAGGTGAAGAAGGTGATTATATTGATGCTTTATATTTCTTATGTGAATGTTTAGAAAAGCATCATAATAAGAAGGTTATAATACTTATTGATGAATATGATGTTCCTCTTGAAAATGCTTTCTTTGAAGGGTTTTATGACAGGATGATTGCTTTTATAAGATCGCTTTTTGAATCAGCATTGAAGACTAATAGTTCCTTAGAATTTGCAGTTATAACTGGATGCCTTAGAATTTCACGTGAAAGTATATTTACAGGTTTAAATAATTTAGATATTATATCAATCTTAAATGAACATTATGATGAATATTTTGGATTCACTCAAAATGAAGTCAGCATAATGCTTAATGATTATGGTCTTATTGAAAAAGAGGAATTGACTAAAAGCTGGTATAATGGATATATTTTCGGACAGGCACAAGTATATAATCCATGGAGTGTTGTGAAGTTTGTTAAAGATTTATATAAGAATAAGAATGCTTTTCCAACATCTTATTGGGCTAATACAAGTTCAAATAGTATAGTTAAAAGCTTAATTGAAAGAGCTGATAATGCTACTAAAAAGGAGATAGAATTATTAATAGAAGGAAAAACAATTGAAAAGCCAGTTCATGAAGATATAACTTATGATGAAATTTATGACTCTATGGATAGCTTATGGAACTTCATGTTTTTTACTGGATACTTTAAAAAAGTTAATGAAAGAATGGATAGTGAAGATAATCACTATTTAGAACTCAGTATACCAAATAGAGAGGTAAAATATATTTTTAAATCAAAAATATTAAAATGGTTTCAAGATAAGGTTAAAGCAAGAGATTTAACTAGAATGTATACTGCAATAATAAATGGAGAGCATCAAATATTTGAAGATGAGTTAAGTAGACTTCTTATAGAAACCATAAGCTTCAATGATGCCTATGAAAATTTTTATCATGGTTTTGTAACAGGTGCATTAGCTAATATGCATGACTATATAATAAAATCTAATAGAGAAGGTGGAACTGGAAGAAGTGATTTATTCATAAAATCTGTATCTCTTCGTGGAATTGCAATAGTCATTGAATTTAAAGTTGCAAAGAATATAGATGATTTAGAGAAAAAAGCAGAAGAAGCTATAAAGCAGATAGAAACTAAAGGATATGATTTAGAACTTAGATGTGAAGGATATAAAAATATTTTAAAGTATGGAATAAGCTTCTATCAAAAAGATTGCTTTATTATTAAGAAGGAAAATTAAATAGTTAATAGAAAATAATAGGTTGCTTGTTATAGTGGCTTATTATTATGGAAAAATTAAATGGGAAAAAGTGTTTTGAAAGTCCAGTAGTAATGAATTTGAATTTGTTACTGCTGGATTTTTTAAATTTAATATTATTTTTAATCTAATGAATATAAAACTTTTGTGAGGCAATAATGACTAATAAATACAATATACTTATTAATATAAATGAGAATATTGATGGGAGGTATGAGATGTGAAAAAGATAAGAAAAACCAAAATAAAATTAATTATGCAATCAACAGAAGATATAAGAAGTATAAAATTAGATTTAGCCAAAAGATGATTTTATAGATTTGGTCAAAAAGATAGAAGTATAAATTAACCATAACATAATGAATGTATTTAAATTTTATTTTAATTAGTATTGAGATTAATTACAACATGTTAATGGAGTATATTGTATTTATTTACATATAAGTACATAAGAGGTAAAATTATAATTGGAGGTGAGAGAATGAATGTTTTTCAAGTAAAGTTAAAAATCTTTATTTTAAAAGATATGCCTATAGAAGATTCTCAGGTGATAATAAGTGGGTTTATTGATAGTGGGTTAAGTAAAGACAGCAAATTGTTAGAATTACATGAAAGCAATAAGTTTAAAGGCTATTGTTTTGATGCTCCATATCCGCTAGAAAAGGATAAGGTTTATAAAAAGGATAAAATCTATACTGTGACCATTAGGACTATTAGCAAAGGCTTGGCAGAATTTTTTGCTAATGAGTTAGTAAACGATTTTAATTCTAATATAAAAGGCTTAACATCAGAAATAAGAATATTACCTAAGAAACATATTGAAAAGCTATATTCAATAACGCCAGCAGTTATAAAAAATGATGACGGCTATTGGAAAAATAAGCTCAAGTTAAATGAATATGAACGAAGATTAAAAGAAAATCTTATAAAGAAATATAACAGCATAATGGAAATTAAAATTGATGAAAATTTTCAATTTTACACAACCATTGAATTTAAAAATAATAAACCAATTGCAACTAATTATAAAAGTATAAAATTGCTGGGAGATAAGATATCTTTGAATATTGCAGAGAATGAAACAGCTCAGAAATTAGCATACCTGAGTCTTGGGACAGGTATCTTTGAAATGAATGCAAGGGGTTATGGATTTATGAATTATAGGTGGCTATAAGGAGGTGAATTTAAGTGGTTGAGAGTAATGCTGTAATAAAAGAATTTATAACAAGGGATGTTTTTTATAATAATGGACTAGTAAATTTAAAAATATATCTAGATGAAAATTATATTTCAGGAGTTAAGTATGAATTAACAACTAATAAATTAACTCTAGAAATTCAGAATGGAAAAGAAGATGAATATTATAATGATATATTGGAAGGTTTTTTAATTAATAATAATATAGTCTTCAATACAGATAATGATAGATTATATTGGAACATAGAAAATAATAACTTTGTTTATCAGAAGAAATATGACATTCAAGGAAAATCTTCAGGAAATGATGTTAAATATCTATATAAATATATTATGCCAAATGAATTGGGAAAAACAACAGAAGAATTATTTGATATGTATATAGATTTTGCTAAAAAAAGTGGTTTAAAAGAATCAAGCATAAAGACAGATACAGAAATTTTCAAAAAGGGATCTGAGTTTAAAAAGTCTAACCAATGTGATATACCAATATTTATGACTAAAAGTGAAGCTATAAAAAGCTATATTGAATATTCAGTAAAGGGAGATTTAATAAATTTTGATTCTAAAATACATCAATTTGAAGATGGTGGATTTTGCTTTAGGGATATGCTGTCTAATAAAGATAATTATATAGATAAATGGGATGCGCTTATTTATTGGTTTGGAGTTAAGGTTAAAAGATTCTATAACCTAACCTATTTTATCTATTTAAATTCTTTTGATTTACTATCCCTATATGAAATGAAAATATCTTTTCCACATAAAATAAGCGATGAATCTATTAGAATAAAGGATGAGAAAAAAAATGAAATAAGAGCTATTTATACTAATGTTAATTTAATGCAGCAACTTGAATTTGATGGTGTAGAAAATAGAAATTTCTATATATCAAGTGATATAAAAGAATTCCAAGTTAAATTTTTAATGTACTTAGTGTCCTATATTTATCACATTGAAAGTATGTATGAAAATATAGATAAAGAAAAGATCAGAAAAAGAAAAGAAAAATTATATAATGGTTTATCAAAAATTAGCTATGTAAATTATACTGAAGACGGAAATATGAAATCAACACTTGAAGAATACTCAAAAGCATATAGATTAATTATATTTTTCAAAAAATTAATGGAAACAGGAACTAAGGATTCTACTCTATTTAAATACTTTGCTGATCTGATTACAACGATAAATATGTCAAAAAGTTCAAAAGAAAAAATCAACTTAGAGATTAAAAGATTTTGTGAAAATATCCTTAAATTTGCGGATTTAAGAAAAGTATATTATGACGTTGCATTCAAAAGTTTAAGAAATAATTCAAGAAATTTAGGAAGTTATTTATATTACTTTGAGGATATGTATTTAAAAGAAACTAAGAGGGAGGAATATATAATGAAATTACACAGTAAATCAAAAAAGTTAGGTGAAGAAATTGGTGTTTTTTCAGCAAATATAGATGATAAAGATTTATTGTTCAAATTACGAAATATTAAAAATCATAAACAAATGATTAGTTATTTTAAAGATTTTAAATTTAGTATTTTAAGAAAGCAGGATGATGCGAGATTTTCTGCTGAATTTAATGAAATAATGGAAGAAATATTTATGGAACTCGAGGAAAAGCCACAAAATTGGGAAATAGTAAGAGACTATATTGCTATATATGCAGTAGATAAATATAAATCTGTGTCATATGCAAAAAAATTAAATAAGGGAGGTAAATAGGATGTTTTACAATATATCATATATTTCAAAGGTTAACTTAGGATCATTAAATGGAAGTGAAGGAATGGGGGGGAATATCACTCCTATAAAAAAGATTTCTGATAATCAGGGAGAAGAGTATGCTTATATATCGGGCCAAGCACAAAGAAGATATTTAAAAGAAACATTATTACAGCTTGGAGAGAGGATATCTGCAGTTAGTGAAAATGGAAATCCTAATTTTATGGAGTTTAATGATAAAATTTATGATAAAAAGAAAGAAAAGTTTCAAAATAAAGAGTTAATGTATAAGGAATTTTGTGATCTTGATTTATTTGGCTATATGCTGCCTAAAGGAGGCAGAAGGTGGTCTCCAGTTAAAGTGGCTCCAATGGTTTCCCTCCATCCATATAAAGGAGAATATGATTATCTAACTAGAAAGAAATATGTAGAGAGTGAATCGGAAAAGAGTGGAAATATAGTTCAAGTAGAAATTGACACATTAAATTATATGAGAGGTAACATTGTAATTGATGTAGAAAAGATAGGGAATGAAATTAATGAGTATACTTATGAAGCTACTCCTATGATTTCTAAAGAAGAAAAAATTAATAGAATTAATAAATTGATTGACTCTATAAGATTTTTTAATGGTGGAGCAAAGCAATCTAGAAATTTAGAAGATATTTCACCTAAATTTGTTGCTATTACAAAACAGAAAACAGGTAACCCATTTTTATTAAACAGTATTTATGTTGATAGATATAATAATTTGGATTGTCAAGCTATTATTGATGAGATAAATGATAACAAGACTGTTATTGAAAAAGTCAAAATTGGTATTTCTAGAAATATATTTAAAAATGAAAATGACATTAGAAAATTGCTTTCTGATTCTGGTATTGAAGTTACTACTATAACAGAGGCTTTTGATTCTATAAAGGATAAGCAGTGATTGTAATGAGAGTAATAAGATTTAGAGTAGAAGGAATTTTTAATTCTTTTAGAATACCATTTTTTAGAACATACCAAAAAAGCTTTTTAGCACCACCTAAAACAACAATAATAGGAATGCTAACTAACATAATGGGCAAATCTGAACAATTTTATTATACCTTGTTAGAAGAGGATATGATTAAGGTTTCTGTAGTTATAAACTCTATAAAAGGAAAAGCAAAGGATTTATGGTCATATAAATCTTTTGAAAGTAAAAGCGATATGCATGGGAGAAGCATCATAAGAAGAGACAAATTATATAATGCAAAGTATACAATATACTTAATGATAGAAAATGAGGAATTAAGTAAAGAGATTTATGATTCTTTAATTTGTCCAAAATCAATTCCTGCTCTTGGGTTGGATGATGAAATAATAAAGATATTTGATGTAGACGATAGCTTAACAATAGATATAAACAAATTTCACATAATTAATTCTGTATTCATGGATAAAGGGTACAATTACGAAGTGAAAATATCTGACTCGGATAATTATATAGAATTACCAACTTCAAATATTACTCCGTTAAAATATAAGATAATTATAGATAAAGATTTTAGACTAGCAAGAAAAAATATGGATGAATATAAGCAAGTAGAATATTTAAATTGTTGTATTGAATTAAAGGATGTAGAAAGTTATAAGTGTGAAAATAACAATGTAGTGTTCTATTAGAGAGGATAAGATTTAATGTGAGTGAAATAGTTGCAAAAGTAAGAAAAGATGGAAAAACACAAAATTTAAATGAACATACATTTATGGTGGTAGAAGAAGCGCTAAAACTTATTAATGAAGATGATTTAAATTTTATTTCACAAAAGACAAATTGGAATAATGAAAAAATTAGAGATTTAATATTTTTAATTTCATACTTCCATGATATAGGCAAGTCAACAGAAGAATTTCAAAGTACTATAGCTGATAATAAAAAAAGCTATCATTCACTTTATTCAGCAAGTTTATTTTCTGATATAACAGAGTTTCATTTTGATAAGGATAATGAAATAAATATGTTAATGCTATGCATATTAACACATCACTCTATTTTTAATGATGCAAGTTCATTTAAGGCTGTTGGTAATAATAAAAAATTTAACTTTAAGTTTCTGCCTTATGCAGAAACATTTTTTTATAACTATAAAGAGCTCTATAAGGAGTATATGGGCACAGAATGTCATTATAAATTCACATATAAAAATATTAGATTAAAAGACTTAGGAGAAGAAATTGAGATTATGTATGTGGATATTCATGATATTAATAATAAGAAAAAATATGAAAAATTAAGAGTTCTGTATTCATATGTACTAGGTATTATAAATTTAGCAGATTGGATAGCATCAGCAAAATTCAATGAAAGTATGACTAGTATAGAGTTTAAAGATTTAATAAGTAAAGAAGAGATGTTCACTAAACTTGCAAAATACATTAAAATAGAAAAATTCATTCCTAAAGCATTTCAGCAGCAACTTTCAGTTCATAAAGGAAGTATTTTAGTTGAAATACCAACTGGAGAGGGAAAAACGGAAGGGGCATTTTTATGGGCTATAAATAATTTGAAAAATTCATGTAGCAAAATAATATATACACTACCAACACAGACAACATCTAATAAACTATATGAAAGAGCTTCTAATATATTTGGAGATAATACAGGTCTTATGCATAGCACATCAAAGATCTATCTTGAAAAAAAGTATGAAATAGAAAATGCATTAGTAGATGATAAATTTAAAAATGACATTTTATTTTGTGCAACATTTAGTAAAGGGATGACAGTTTCTACTATAGATAGTTTGTTTAAATATTTTTTAAATATAGGCAGATATAATGTTGCTATGTTTAATTTTCTTAGATCAATTATTATTATAGATGAAGTTCATTCATATGATTTTAAACTAATGGGTTTTATAAAAAGATTCTTAGAAATTTGTAATAGTTATGAAGTTCCAGTTTGCTTAATGAGTGCATCTTTACCAAATAAAATGAAGAAACTTTTGGATATTGATAAATTTCCTATCATTAAAGAAGAAAGTCTATTTGATAAAAAGGCTAATCATATATATAAAGTTGAAGATTCACTAGATAATAACCTTAGCAGTATTATTGATAAATTTTATGAGGGAAAAAACGTATTAGTTGTTAGAAATAATGTAAAAAAATCAGTAGAAACTTTTAAAAATCTAACTAAAGATAAGAAGATTAATGTGGTTTTATATAATTCACAATTTAAAAAGAAAGATAGAATTAAAAAGGAAGATGAAATATACGACAAACTAAAAAATAAAGAAGCCTTTATTTTAGTTGCCACTCAAGTAGTGGAAATTTCCTTAGATATAGATTTTGAAGTTATGTATACAGATAATGCCCCTATAGATTCATTGATACAAAGATTTGGAAGGGTAAATAGAAAAAAAAGAACAGATAGTCTAGGTGAGATATTTATATTTAAAAATGCAGATATTAGACCTTACTATTCACGTATGTTAGAAATCACTTATGAAATTATAGAAGAAGGTGTGTTTCCATTAAGCAAATATACTGAATGGTTAAATTCTGTATATGATAAGCTATTTAATGATAAGATTGTTATCAATGAATTAGAAATTAAGTTTAAGGAAGGTTATGATAAGTTTGATAAAACAATAGATCAACTTTTTGGAATCTCAAAAAGTGAGGACTTATATGATTTAAGGGATATTAAATATTATAAAAAGGACTATATATTGGTGGAAGATTATAATGAAAACGACTTCAAGCATGAAAATACAATTTCTCTTCCAACATATTTAGAAAGAGGGGAGTATTTTTTAAAAGAAAAAGATTATTCAAATGAACTTTACTATGATGTATTAAATTTAGATTATACATATGATTTAGGTGTAATCCTTACGGATGATAGGCTTATTTATTAAATATAGAATAGGCAAAATTGATTGATTATTTCATGGAGGTTTATAGATTGAGAGTAAATGGGACTTTAATTAATTATTATTTTCATTGCAAAAGACAATGTTATCTTCATGGTAATAGACTCAACTTAGAAGACAACAGTGAGATAGTGAAGATTGGGAAGGCTATTCATGAAGAGAAAGCTTCAAGATCAGAAAATGCTGAAATTTCAATTGATAATATTAAATTAGATAAACTCACCTCTGAATATTTAACAGAAATAAAGAAGTCAGATGCAGATGTTGAAGCAGGCAAGTGGCAGCTTATTTATTATCTGAAGGTGCTTAAAAGTAAAGGGATAATAAGAAAAGGTAAGCTTGAATGCATTGAAAAGAACAAGTCTGATAAAAAGATTATGTATTTTGAATTAACTGAAGATCTTGAAAAGGAAATTGATAAATATATTGAAGAAATAGAAAGTTTGATTTCAAGTGAGGAAATACCAGAGGCATTGAATGAACCTAAATGTAAGAAGTGCGCTTATTATGAATATTGCTATATATAGAAATGATATAGCAATAAAGAAAAAATACAAGAGGTGATAATTTTATGGGAAGTACAAGATATATATCATCCATGGGAGAGCTTATTAGAAAAGATAACTCCTTATGCTTTAGAAAAGATGGAAAGAATGTTTATATTCCAATTGAAAACACAAAAGAGATTTATTGTTTAAATGAAGTAAGTATAAACACAAAACTATTAGATTTTTTATCACAAAACAACATAGTAGTACATTTCTTTAATTATTATGAAGGTTATAGTGGGACTTTTTATCCAAAAGCACAATATAATAGCGGAAGGCTTTTAGTGAAACAGGTTGAAAAATACAGTGATTCAAGAATGACAATTGCAAAAGCTATTGTAAAGGGAATAGGCATTAATATAAGAGAAGTAATTTATCATTATTATAAACACGGTAAAAAAGAAGTAAAGGGGACTTTAGATTGGATTAAAGGAGAATTTTTTGAAAGAGTTGAAAATTCCAAAGATATTAAAGTGCTTATGTCTGTGGAGGGAGAAGTCTGGCAAAGATTTTATAGTGAATTTAAGAACTTTTTACCAGAGGATTTTATTATGAATAAGAGGGTGAAAAGACCTCCAGATAATCCTATAAATGCACTTATATCTTTCGGAAATACTCTTCTATATACAAAAACAATATCTGCAATTTATAGAACACATCTTGATCAAAGAATAAGCTATTTACATGAACCTTCAGAAGGCAGATTTTCATTAAGTCTAGATGTAAGTGAAGTTTTTAAGCCTGTAATTGTATATAAAACAATTTTTGATTTAGTGAATAATAAGAGGCTTCAAGTCAGTAAACATTTTGATAAGAAGGTAAATTACTGTTTGTTAAATGAAGAGGGGAGAAATATATTTATTACAGCATTTGAAGAAAGGCTTGAATCAGTTTTTTTACATCCAAAATTAAAAAGAAAAGTAAGCTATAGGACAGCTATAAAACTAGATTGCTATAAATTGATAAAACATATAATGGAAGACAAAGAATTTGTTCCTTTCAGTTTGAAGGAGGGGATGTAATGAGTAGAATAAGTAATTATAATTATGCATTTGTATTTTATGATGTAAATGAAAAGCGAGTACAAAAAGTTTTTAAAGTATGTAAAAAATACTTATCTCACTTTCAAAAGTCAGTTTTTAGAGGAGAGATGTCACCATCAAAATTAATAAAATTCAAAACGGATTTAAATAAAGTCATCGATAAAAATGAGGATTTTATCTGTATAATCAAACTGATGAATGATAATGTTTTTGGAGAGGAAGTTTTAGGGGTAACTTCAGGAGCAACTGGAGAAGACTTGATAATATAAAGTAGTTAACCTAAAAATTTCTTTGATATATCTTGAAATCACTACTTCTATACTAGACATAATAAATGAAATTTTCCCAGCCATAAAATAAAGAAAATTTCTTGTAAGCTAATAAACATGAAATTTTGAGGGTAATGTTGCAGTATTTTTTGAGATTTATAAAACGGCTGGGAAATTTTTATGCGAAAGTTGATTTTTAGGGCTTTTGATGATATTATTGATTTTAAGAAATGGCTATTTGCTTTGGATTAACTTCAACATGAGATGTATTTAAATTTATCTTCATCCAGTACGTGATAAGATTGGCATACGGATTAACTTCAACATGAGATGTATTTAAATTAA
>NZ_KK211339.1:99802-187429 GCF_000621745.1 Clostridium beijerinckii HUN142
GATATAAAAGAGATTAACTTCAACATGAGATGTATTTAAATTATAATATTGATGCTAGTATAGTTTTATGGACACATTCTTGAAATAAATTATAATTAAAGTAAGAGAGGTGTGTCCGAATGAGAAGGAAAAGTTATACAGAAGATTTTAAGAAAATGATAATAGAGGTCTATAACACTGGAAAACCGATTAAAGAAATCTGCAAAGAATATGGCGTTTCAACAGCAGAACAAATCTTTAGATTGATAACTGCTGTAGAGTTAAAAAAACATATTAAAAGTACATAAAATATTTAATATGTTGAATTCTACCATCAGTTCATTGGAAATGACAAAAAGTCTATATGATAATTTAGATGGAATAAAGCTACAGATAGTAAAACATCACAAACAAATGGTAAATGAGTTAATAACATTCATTAGACATTAATCTTAAAGGCGATAAACATTGAAAATTAATGTTTATCGCCTTTTTTTAAGCTACTTTATGAGAATCGTCACCAGATCCATCTGAATCTATAACGACTCCAAGCTTGGTTGATATTATGGTATTTAGTTTATTAATTGAACCAGATAAGTTGTTAATTTGTTTTTCTAAGCGAATTAGCAAATATGCGGCAACAGCAATAGCAAAGCCATTATTAACCATCAAATTAATCAGTTCATTAACTTCCATGAGTTCACCACCTCCTCAGATTGGATATATGTGAGGAAGTATTTTATTTCATAAGAATAGTGAAATAATTATTCAAAAGATGTGAATTATATTATTAATGAATTAAGGTCTAATACTAAGGTAATAAAGAAATTGTCTCTAAAAGCTATAATATTTTTGTAAGATAATGTGTACTGATAATGGTATTAGAGAAAAGCATTATATATAAATTCCTAAGAATTTAAGAATATATATTCTTAAGAATTTTTGAATAGTATAAAGTACAATTAAAAATAACAAGTTCATCTGATAGTACATTTGAATTTAATAATGTCACCACAAAAATAAGAGCTCCAAGGGCAACCTTGGAGCTTTAAGCTTGATAATTTAGGGAAATATAGTTGAAGATTTTATTTAAAGCAACTTTCTTTTTTCGAGTAGCAGTAGAGTAACACAGCTTTTTAAAGTGAGCATAATTTTGAACTGTATTGTTTTTAAAGAAAATAAAATCTATAAGTTCTTTTTCATCATCGTTTAAATTATTTAGGGCTAGTCTTAAATCCGTATAATCACATTCCTCACAAAATAAATCTTCTAGGCTGATATCCTGAGAGGGCAAATCTTTTTCAAAATCATCATGGAAACTCAAAGCATCATATCCTTCAGTAGAGCTTCTAGTTTTAATTCGCTTTATAAGATCATTCATATTATTTTTAATTGCATTAGTGGCATAAGCAACAAATCTGTGCTTTTCTAAATTATACATGGAAACACATTTGAACAATGATTTGTAACATTCATTATGAAGATCATGTATGTCATAACCATCAATAAAAGTTCTTTTAGAAATATTAAGGACTAAAGGTTTAAATTCCTCAGCCAATTTATCTTTTGATAACATATCTCCATTTTTACATTTATAAACTAGTTCTTCAATGTAATTAAAATCCATACAGACCTCCTTATGATAATCAGATAAAATTATTTTACTACTATATGCAGTGGAAAAGATAAAATTATATCTACATCTAGTATATATGGTTAATTTATATATATCTTCAGTGGCGACGTATAAAAATGAAAAATTTTATCCGATACCTAGCATGTGAAGATTATTTTACAAGAGCAAATTAGGATAATGAAATAGCAGAAACTTTAAATGTAGAACTATATGTGGAAATTCATCTTTATGGAAGTTGTAGATAATAATCCATATATGGATAAATACTTAAAAATTGATTTAAAATACTATTTAACATTATTCTCATATTTGGTAAAATACTACATATAAGTTGAAATAGTTTTTAGATATATATAGGAGAATTATGAAAAAGATTAAGTTTGGTAATTTTATAAAAAATATATTAACGGTATTATTAATAGTTCTTATATTTAGTGGACAAACAATTGCATTTGCAAGATCAGGAGGTGGAGGATCAGGTTCATCTCATAGTAGTACATCTTCTTCTCACAGCAGTAGTTCATCCCATAGCAGCAGACCATTAACTAGACCATCAAAAAGGCCTACGTTTATGGAGGCAATAATAATTATAGTGGTATTAATTAGTGCTATTATTTTTGTACCAATAATTGTTCGAAAAGTAAGATTAAATAAAAAGAAGCATACATGTATTTCAGTAATGCAGAATTTATCTAAATACGATGGCAACTGGAATTATGATAATTTAATGAAAGACATTAAGGATGCTTTTTATATGGTACAAAATGCATGGAGAGAAAGAAATCAAGATTTGGCAAAGGAATTTATGAGTGAATATTTGTATGGTAAACATAAATTTCAAACTGAGGAGATGAAGCTGTTAAAAGAGAAAAACATTCTTGAAAATATGGTTTTAATTGATGTAATACCTATAGGTCTACAGGATTTAGGAGGAATTGATAAGGATTATATATGGGTTCATATAAAGGCGAAATGCAGAGATTATACAATAAATGAGGAAACTAAGAAGACAATAGAGAAAAAATCTTCAAAAAGCGATTACTTTGAAGAATATTGGAAATTTATAAGAACCGAGAAGAGATGGGTATTGGATGATATAAGACAAATGGATCAGATAACAAATTTGAATTTTTTTAGAATAGATGCATCTAATAGGTATCATTAAAATTGCTGCAATCAGTATTTTGTAAAAATTTGAATTTTATAACTTGTTCAGCTTTTTTTATTTAGAATAAAAAATTGGAATTTTAAATTAGGAGCTCTGGGGTAATAGTAGTGAGTTTACTAACGATTTGCTAGTGGATATAAATAACAATATTGAGCAATTAAAAAAACAATATTCAGTATGGTTATCGTACTGAATATTGTTTTTTAAAAGAGCACAACAATCTTAACTAGCACAATAAAAGATAGTTTATCATCATATAATAATCTTTCGACTAATAATACAACAAATCACAACCTAATAATCATGGTTTGCTCCACCAAACAACATATTTACTCAACTCAATATAACCTCACGGCTATATAAAATCAATTCAACACATTGAATAATGTTAACTCGACCTTATATAATAAGTTGGAGTACCATTATAATAGATATAAATCAACTATAATAAAACTTTTCCCCATCATATAAAATCTTATCGCCGACTAATATAACAGCCATAATATTATGACCATTATATAATCTTTGTTCGACCCATATACACCCTAACTCAAGAGCATATATAAATCTTTGCTCAACTGTTATGTTCCTTATAATATTACTATGTGCAATTTTAGATATAGTATACATAAAATCAAATTGCAATTTATGGAAGTTGATGAGAACTATTTTCCTATGAAATTATTAGGAATATGCAAAATCAATCACGTAAAGAATCATAAAGCTACAGCATATTCACTTTCACAGAGTGCTGGATGAAATTAATAACGTTAATTAAGAAAAGGTGCTAGTCTTGGTTAGATGGAGCGCTTTTTTTGCTTTTAACTTCTATGTCAAAATCAAGAAAGAGAATATTTTTAATTATTTAGTGCGGTAACTCTATAGAATACTATGAGTTATTTGTGCACAATGTCCTATTGTATTTCAGTATCTATAAAGAAAACTCATATTTCAACTGAAATATAGTATAATGTTTGTTAGAACAAAAGAATAACAATATATTTTGTAATTATAAATTCACAATTATTTTTACAATATATATGAAGAAAGACAGAGAGGGAAAAATGAAGATTGCAGTTACTACTACAAGAGATGCAGATGAGAGTTTAAATTATAAAGCAAAAGGTGTATCTAAAGATTTAAATATATCATATATAAAAAGAGGTAATTTTAGCATAAAGGAAACAATTTTGAAAGATGGTTTTGACTATTTATTAGTAGTTGAAAGAGATAAGATTGTTATAAAGGGAGAAGATAGTGCACTGTTTTGGCATCCAAATATGTCAGAACTTAAGGTTAAATCAATAAGACAAGGAAATAAGGAAGCTATAATAGAGGCAACAAAATTAGAAGAAGGAAATAGTATATTGGATTGTACATTAGGTCTTGCAAGTGATTCTCTTGTCTTTTCAGCAGTTGTTGGAGAAAAGGGATATGTAGTAGGAACGGAAATTAATAAGTATATAGCCTATTTAAGTAAATGTGGATTAGAAAACTATAATGGTGTTAATGGTAAAAATATAGATAATATAAAGGTTGTTAATGAATCATATGAAGATTATATTTTAAAGCAAAGAGATAATAGTTTTGATGTAGTATATTTCGATCCTATGTTTAAAGAACCAAATAGAAAGTCAACATCAATAAATTCCTTTAGGGATTTTGCAGATCACAAAGGGTTAACAAAAAATATTTTAATGGAAGCACTTAGAGTATGTTCAAAAAGAGTTGTTATTAAAGAAAGACAAGGCTCTAATGATTTTGAAAAGCTAGGAATAGAAAAATATTATGGTGGCAAAAAAAGCGGTTCAATTATTTATGGAGTAATTGAAAAAAATATATAAAAAATTTAGATATAAATGAGAAATAGGCTGATACCAAAGGGGTTGAAGGTTTTTAAGTAAATATTGAAGTGTGTTTTATGTTCCCTCAGACTATTAGGTTTGGGGGGATTTTGCTTTAGGGGTCTAACATTTATGCAGAACTTGGGATATTGTGCTAAGGTTTGGATTTTGCGTAATTGTGTTTTAATGTTCCATCAATATTAAATTCAGATTCAGTACTAAAGTATTTCTGCTTTTCAGATAGAGGATAGATTAAAAAGCTGATATTTTAAAGCTGATAAATAAAGGAGGATGAAGATGAAAGTAAGTGGCATTATTAGACCTCAATACTCATATATAAGAGTGTAAAAAAGGTCGAATGTATGGTATAATTTGTATTATATAGACGATTTTTTATATATGACCTTGATGGGGAGGACGAAATGATAGATTTAAGCAACTTTGATGAGGAACAGACTAAAATAGTTCAACCAGAATTAGATAAGAGTAGTTCATCTACAGAAACCGGGGATTTTTATGTTGTGGGTATTGGAGCATCGGCTGGGGGACTGGAAGCACTGGAACAGTTTTTCGCAAACATGACACCTGCCAGTAATATAGCTTTTGTAGTAATTCAGCACTTATCTCCTGACTTTAAAAGCCTTATGCCAGAAATACTATCCAGAAAAACGGAAATGGAAGTATATCAGATAAAGAATGGAATGAAAATTTCACCGGGGTGTGTTTACCTGAACCCCCCAAAGTTTAATGTTAAAATATCACAGGGTCAGTTTTTACTTGAGGAACAAGACCCAATACACAAGATTAATCTCGCTATAAACACTTTTTTTGAATCACTAGCTGAAGATATAAATGAAAAATCCATAGGAATCATACTTTCAGGTACAGGAAGTGATGGTACACGGGGGGCTAGGGCAATAAAGGAAGCTGGCGGTATTGTAATAGCACAAGATATTAAGACTGCAAAATTCAACGGAATGCCTAAAAGTGTAATTGCCGCCAATATCTGCGATTTTATTTTATCTCCCTCAAGCATACCTGAAAAGTTGCTAAGATATACAAACCAATCTTCACTGATAAATGTAATAGAGGACGAAGCGGAAACGGTTGATGAAACAGCGGATATTTTATTGCAAATTTATAATATAATTAAAAATTTGCATTCCACTGATTTCAGCCTCTATAAGCAGGGTTATGTACTGCGATGCCTTAATAGAAGGATAAGAATATGTCAAATACAAACACTAGAGGGGTATCTTTCGTACTTAAAGGAAAATCAAGAAGAGATTGAGTGTTTATACAATAGTTTATTGATAGGAGTAACAAGATTTTTTAGGGACTTCAATGCTTTTGATCTGATAAAAAATAAAGTTATCCCTGAAATTGTTGGCAAGAAGACAGACAATGCTGTTATCAGGGTTTGGGTGGCTGGATGCTCTACTGGGGAGGAGGCATATTCACTTGCAATATTATTTAAAGAGTATATGGACAGCATCCAAAGAAATATAAATATAAAGATTTTTGCTACAGATATTGACATTAAATCAATAGAATATGCCAGCAAGGGAATTTATCCAGATAGTATCTCTGAAGATGTATCACTTGAACGTTTGAACCATTACTTCGTAAAAAAAGGGGACGGCTACCATGTTTCAAGACACCTTCGTGAAATGATTATTTTTTCAAGCCATAACGTAATAAATAATCCGCCTTTTTATAAAGTTGATCTCTTAACTTGTAGAAATCTATTAATATATTTCCAACCTAATCTTCAAAAAAGGATTATTTCAACTTTTCAGTTTGCCCTTGAAACAAATGGATTTATGTTTTTAGGGACAAGTGAAACTACCGGAGAAGTGGGTAAATATTTTTCTACCTTTGATGCAAAGTGGAAAATTTATAAAAAGAAGGATATAAAGAAGCGTCCACTCATAGACGATTTTTCCGTTATATCCACAGGTATAAAGGTAATTCAGTCAAAACCTGAAGAAGATTATTTTACTCCAGTGGAAAGGAACAAGCGAGAAATGGAAGATATCAATACAATTTTAATAGAAGAATGTTTACCACCAAGTGTGCTGGTTGATGAGAATGGTAGGCTTGTACAAATTTGTGGTGATGTGGATAAATATTTGAAGGTGCCTAGGGGAACGGTATGCTATGATATTCAAAAGATGGTGCCTAAGGAGCTATCAACCGCTGTTGGAACTGCAATCAGCAAGGTTAGAAAAGAGAGAAAAACCGTTGCTTATTCAAATATTAAAGTCAGGTTAGCCCGAGAAGAAAACAACATTAATCTTGTTGTTAAACCACTGTTTACAAAGAAGAGTGGTTTACTTATTCTTGTAATATTTGAAGAAGTTAATAGTGTCGGCAGCCACAAAGACTATGTTGAAGATTTTGATACAGTAAGTGAATTGCATAGCCGTATAGCTGACTTAGAACAAGAGCTTCAGTATACCAAGGAGAGCCTTCAATCCTCCATAGAAGAGTTAGAGACTTCAAGCGAAGAGCTCCAATCAGCCAATGAGGAATTGTTGGTTTCTAACGAGGAAATGCATAGTACCAACGAAGAACTTCAATCCGTCAATGAAGAATTAATGGTTGTAAACACACAATACCAGTATAAGCTACAGGAATTGGCTGATTTAAATAACGATATGACAAATTTCTTAAATAGTACAACTATAGGTACTTTGTTTTTAGATATCAACCTACGTGTAAGGAAGTTTACACCAGCTATTGCAAAGGAAATTAATCTTATAGAACAGGATATCGGACGCCCAATTGGCCATATAGCACATAACTTTAAAAATGAGGATTTAATTGAAATATCCCGTAATGTGATGGATAACCTAATTTCAGTTGAAAAGGAAATAAAGAGCATAAGCAATAAGTGGTATATACTAAGGTATTCTCCATTCCTTACAAATGAAAATGTTATTAAGGGTGTTGTTCTTTCTCTTGTTGATATTACATCACGGAAGGAAGCAGAAGAAAGTCAACGTAAAAGTAAAGAAAAGTTACAGGAGGCAATTGTATTAGATCAATTGAAAGCTGATTTCTTTAGCAACCTTTCCCATGAGCTTAGGACGCCGTTGAATGTTATTATGAGTACCTTGCAGCTTTTAGAAAGCCAAAGGAAAGCTATAGGGGATAAGGATATAGCTGATAAGCAAGAGAAGTATTTTAATATCATGAAACAAAACTGTTACAGACAGTTAAGACTTGTAAATAATATGATTGATAGTACAAAAATTGATTCGGGTTTTTTTGAAATCTGTAAGCAGAATCATAATATTGTAGAGATTGTTGAAAATATTACCTTGTCAGTAGCAGACTATATTGAAAACAAAGGCATAGAACTGGTATTTGATACAGATGTAGAAGAAAAGATTACAGCCTGCGACTTAGATAGCATTGAAAGAATTATACTAAACCTTTTATCAAATGCGGTAAAGTTTAGTGACCAGGGCGGCAGTATAAATGTGGATATAAAAGATAAGGGTGAAACTATTCAAATTTCTGTAAAGGATTCGGGTATTGGTATACCAGAAGACAAACAAAAAATTATTTTTGACCGATTTAGACAAGTAGACAAATCTCTTACTAGAAATCATGAAGGTAGCGGTATAGGACTATCACTAGTTAAATCCCTAGTGGTTATGCATGAAGGTAAAATTTCAGTTCAAAGTGAATACGGTAAAGGCACAGAGTTTCTCATTGAAATACCGGTAAAAACAGTTACAGAAGAAAATACTGCAATAAAAGCAGAAATCAAACAAGAGGGCAATGTGGAAAAGATAAATATAGAGTTTGCAGATATTTATAAATTAAAAAAATAATTACTATAGATCAACTAAAAAAATCCAGATAGATATAAATTGATGATTGTATTAAAATAAAACTTTGGCTTTGACTATTTATCATATAAATGGTGATACTCAAAAGAAAGGACTTCAAAGAATTATTAATGATATAACCCTAACTGGATTTTGTTTAAAGCCTATACAGATACAGAGTCAGGCAAAAATATCTATAGACCTAGTTTTCAAGAAATAATCTTTGATAGTTATGAAAATTAATTTGATATTATTTTAGCTAAATAAATTAGTCGCTTTAACAGAAAGAATGTTGATTTAATTGATACAGTTAATAAACTCAGATGTTTAGGAAAGGAAGAGTAAGCACTACAGTCCAAAGGATATAGAGGGCAGGGGGTAATTAGGCTTAGACATAAGTGAGTAGAACAGATTAACTGTGCTAAGGTAAGAAGTTTTATATGAAAGGTTTAAATAATAATTAGTTTAGTGTACAATGGGATAAATATTAATCATAGATGAGAGGAAATTGAGATGAACGGAACAAAGAGAAGTAATATTAAAATAGGAGCAACGGTTTTAGTTGTTCAAAAGCAGGATCAACGTACAGGAAAATTGACAGAAGGAATAGTGGAGAAGATACTTACCAATTCATCAGAGCATCATCGTGGCATAAAAGTGATGCTTAAGAACGGTATTGTGGGCAGGGTGAAAGAGATAAAGTAACAGTTATTATATTATGTAACTTATGAACAATCAATGGAAGCAGCTGCTGAATCATTAGAAGAAATTAGGGAAAGTGCTGCATGCATTATCAAAGTGCACTTTAGCATCAGAATTTTCAATTAAGTATAAAATGAAAGACTATTCACAAATGAAGGAACTTTTACTTGAAAAATCAGTATCGGATGCTAAAAATATAAAGCACTTACAATATCAAAAGCAGCAGAAGTAACCTTAGGAGAAATTATAAACATTGATTATAGTTAAAGTGATATAAATATTTATCATAAAGATAGTGTCATATATGAAAGTAGTATGGATTGCTGTGAGTCAAGTATTCAAGCTATTGATCTAGAGGCAGAGGATTTATTTACAAGTGATACCATAACAGTTACTTGGGAAATTATTTAATAGTATGTATAAAGGTTAGAAGTAAAAATTACTTCTAACCTTTTCATATTTAATATAAAAATCTAGAGGAAAAATATAGGTGAATTAATAAAATTTTGTAGTATAATAATGATAAACTATTAATCGAAATTACAACTAAGTTGAAATACTAATTATATCCATAATGGGAAGTTTGAGAATGATATTAAATTTGTGTGGATGAATGGGAATGCAGTAGTATGTGATATCAATAAATACTAGGAGGAATAGCATGTCAAATTTATATTTAAACATTTATACTGAAACTATGGATTTTGTAAGTGGAGACTTTACTCCTACTAATATAGTAAAAGTCAAAAATTATATATGTTCACTTAATAATTTTAATAACGAAAAAATAGAAGAGCTGAGAGCTTTAATTATGAGAGTGAAGGGTGATTGGATTAGTTTTAAGTATGCCTTTTTTAATGAAACATATTATGTAGATGTATATCTTATATTTCGCAATAAAACGCTATCCGTGAATCAAGAAGAAATAGTAAAAAGTATTATTTTACAATGTAGGGAATTTTTGTTAAAGAATAAATATGGAACTATAGATATTAATATTAATAACTCAGACAAACTTTCAAAGCTACTAGAAGAAGATGGATTTATACTAAGTATTTCAGAGAATGATGGAAGTGGATTGTTAAATAATAAGGAAATAGAAAAAGTATTTAATGAAAATGATGTAAAATATGAGGTGTTAAATATTGGAAAATCAAGCTTTGACGGAGGTGCAAGCGGAGCGGCTGAAAATTTAATTTACTTTATTATGAGTTCAGCAGCTTCAGGTGTTACTTGGGATGTTATGAAGCCTATTTTAACTGGAAACTTAGCACTTCCAATACAATCTATAACAATGAAAGTTATGGATAAATATAATTTTAATAAACTCCGAAAAATTGTAGCTGATAGGATAAGGGTGGAAGAAAGGAGTCTAATTCTGGCTGAAATGCATAAGAAGAATTCAAAATTAAATTTAGAATTCAGGGCTTCGAATAAGAAGATACATATAACTTGTGATAGCAATTACAATATTATAGATTTTAAGGTAGTGGAAGACTAGTTTAACTATACATTCTAGCTAGATTTGACTTCTCTTAAAAGTAAGTTATTAGGCTAATAATTGGAATTTAATAAAAATAGTATAGCTTAAATAAAAAGACATGGAGGAATAATATGTGTAATTTAAAATCGGATATTGGCGCCAAGGCAGCTTGGAAAGGGTTTTCTTCACAAACAACGTATATTGCACATAGGCTTATGAATTTAGGTGAGGATTATGATTTTTATCCTGAAAAAGTAGAAGATTTAATGATAAAAAAAGGTAATTCTATTATTGAATTGGTTCAAATTAAGAATCTTAGTAGTGACTTGGCTTTGTCAAGTTTTTCGCCTAAAGATTCAGATTCTTTTTTTAGACGCGCACTAAAAAGTAGAAAGGAAAATGAAAACATAATTTTAACAGTAATTTCATTTGGAAATATAGGACAAGAACTACAGGGATTAATAAAGAAAAATGAATCTCAAATTAAAAGCATAAAAAGTAAGTTGTTGGGATTTGATTATTCAAATGATGAGATTGAATGGATATTATCTAATTTATCTATCATTCAAGTTGATGAAGAAAATCTAAAGAATGACATATTTAAAAAACTAGAAGAAAAAATAGAAACAATGGCAGCTCCACAAATAGCCTTTGATACATTGATTTGTTATGTTTCTGATTTATCAAGATATGCAAAACATACATCAAAAGAAAAATGGGATAACAGAATAGATGATTTTGTAAAAGATATATCCTCAATAAATGGATTATGTGCCCAATATGGAAAAACAATTATTAAATTAACCGATTATAAAACACAAAAAACAGATGAAGATTTAATTAAAGAGTATAGAATGGGTGTAAATGCTCACCCACAGCATATACGAAATAGTTTAGATATTGTACGAAGAGACTGGTTATATAAAATACAAGATTGCTTTAAAAATAATAATATTGTGGTTGTTAAGGGAGTTTCGGGTCAAGGGAAATCTTCATTAGCATATAGATATCTAATAGATAATTACATTGAAAACTATGTGTTTGTTATAGAGAAACTTACTGATTCAAAACAAGCTATTGATATTGTTACAGCTTTAAGTGGATTGTCTATTAATAAGTCTGGTGATATTGCTGTTTATTTAGATGTATCACCTTATGATACTGAATGGTTATGGATAGCTGAAGAAATTAATAAACGTGGGATGAAATTGAAACTTCTTATAACTATTAGAGAAGAAGATTTTAATCGTTCAGATATTGATTCAAATATATTCAATTCTAATATTATTGAAATTTCTTTTAATAAATTAGAAGCTGAGGAAATATTTAATGTGTACGACACGCCATATTTTTTAAATTTTGAACAGGCTTGGGAGAAATTTGGTGAAACTGGGCCGTTTATGGAGTTTATGTATTTATTAAACCAATCAGATACCTTAAAAAACAAGCTTGAATCGCAGATAAATAGAATTATTACTAATGAGGTTAATGCTGATAGATGGTTAGACATTCTTCAAGTTATATGCTATGTTGGGCGGAATAATTTAAAAATAAATCTACAAAGATTAATTGAAAAGCTACCTTGTAATCAAAGTAGAAAAATGCTACAAGAGTTTGAGAAAGAGTATTTGGTGAAAATAAGCAACGATTATCAATATGTTGAATGCTTACATGCAGTTAGAGCTGAAATTTTATATAGCATTATATCTAAAAATAGTATCATGAATGAAGAGAGAACTCTATTGTATTCTATTAGTGTTGTAGATGAATTTTTCCAAGTGTTATTAGTAAAATATTTTTATAATAACAGAATAACAGATTCATTTATAAAAAAAATAACAGAAGATGAATACTTGTCATGGACAGCTTATGCAAGTGTATTAAGCGCTCTTTTGTGGTTAGATTTATACAGATTGTATACAAATAATAAAAGAGTTTATAAAGAAGCCAATAAACTGTTTGGCGGGAATTTTGTCATGTTTACTGGAGATGCAACAGGTTATATTGAATTTGATTCTTCAAGAATTGTTAATAGCTTTGGCACGATTAATCCAAGATTAGCTCAGAAAATGCTAGAGTTAATCAATGCATTGCCACAAAATAAAGTTGATTATTTATTAACTGATATGTTTATAAATAATATAAAGGAAAAAGTGAATAATTGTAATATTTCTTCAAATGATAATCTGTCAGAAGTTGGTTTTGTATTATTCTGGTTAGCTCAAAGGAATATTTTTATAGATAGTATTTTGTGTAAAGATGTGATTACTAATATAGATAATTACTCAATTGATAACATTCTCGACTTTCTTGTAGGAATTCAAATGCAAAACAAAATAGAAATATATGAAAGCGTTGCTAAATATTTAATGCCTGAAATTTGCAAAAAATATAATATTATACGCTTAGAGATTGATGAAAAATATATTGAGGCAGATTTTATTCAAAATGCTTTTAAAGGCAATGAAGAAGAAAATCATATAGAAATGAATGAAATTGTTATGGATATTATTTGTATTATGAGAAGGCTGTTTTATAATAAACAAAGATATAGAGTAAAAGCATTAGGCACTAACCTTATGCAAGGCATTCAAACACCAGATACAGAAAAAAATATAGAGTCAAAAAACTTGCCTTTAATATGGATTGTACAAATAAATGGATGGCTTATAAAAATTGATGATTATGAAAAAAGGACTGAAAATTGGAGTGATTTTAAAGAACTAATTGATAATGACAGAAAAAGTATTATTTACTTCTCAAAATTAATGTGTAATGGAATTGAATACTTTTATAAAAAAGGAGGGAATATTGAAAAATTTATTTCCCAAGAGTATAAGAAAGGTAATCAAGATGTAGCAACAATATCAACACGAACATATCGAACACCAAAGTGCGTTAATGACATATATGGATTAAATGTTAGCAAAAATAAAGTAAAGTTAATTGATAGTATGCAGAATACGAATCAACAAAAAGGTAATAAGGATATTACTTCATTTATGAATAGTTATAAAATGTCATTTACTAATTTTATCAATCAAAAGGATGATCTTATATTGTCTAGATATAAACAAGAAGAAATAAATGAAAATGCAAGGCTTTCTTTAATTAATATTGTAGGGGCTATTTCCGATTTGTCTGAAATGCAAAGTAAATATGCTGAAACATTTTCTAAAACTAGTAGTTATATAAATTTTAAAGAAGAATATGAGCAACTCTTATTGCTCGCCGTTATGTGGAGATATTTATATAACAATAAAGTTAGAAAGGAAAATTCACTTGTATATGAGTGTAAAGAAACAATCAAGCAGACTCGTAAGAAAATCAAAAACTTTTTTGATAAAATATTTGAAAAATATACAGTACAGAAATTTAATGCAATAGATGATAAATTATATATTTCTTTAGATTTAGCACTAGTTGATGACTTTTGTGAGAGATTATTTTCTCAATTCAAAAATGAGTTTCCAGAAATGAAGAATTTATCTGTTGATAGTTTATTTATGAATGAGTATGCTCAAAAAATCATTATTACAATACCTTTGTATGAAGACATAATTATTGGTGGTTTTAAAATAGAACTTAAAAATTTAATAGTGTGTGAAGAAATAGAAAAATTTATGATTTATAGACAACCGCTTGATAAAAATGAAATCGATGAAATTAACAATCATCCGGTAGATGAAAACAACACACTTTACAATGCATACAGAGTTATTGGAAATTTAAGTGCACTACCACTGTTTTATAATCATACTACTTCTGTAATGAAATATATTAAATCATATAGTAAGGGGATATTGATACAAGACGATGTTTTCTTTAATTGGTGTGATGACGGGGCAAAATTTCATTGTTCAGTTATTGAAGATATTATAAATTCCTTCAAAAAACTTAATGATGTGATACCAGAGGAGCTATATGAGACTTATCAAATAATTATGGCATTATTGAATGATTATAAAGAGGCAAGTTTGGACATTGTTAAGGTTGATGATATTGGTCAAATGAATGAAGTTATGGGAAAAATTAATGAGAGTATTATCTCTTTTTTTGATAAGTGCAATTTTGCATAGTGTGATATTTAACTTCCGATTATCAATACCCATTAGGCTAATAATACGAAGATGAGATTTGGAGTGGCAAATAAAAATTGTTCTTTGAACATTGATTAGTATAGTATTTTAAAAATATGTTATGAGGATTAATTGAAAGATAAATTATAATTTGTTTTGATAAAATAAACCTAGCATTGTAATAAATAAGGAGAAAAAATTTGAATAAATATACACGAAAGGATTTATCAGAATTATTTAATATAGGAAAAGAAACTTTGAGATATTATGAAAGTATAAATTTGATACCCAATCCAATCAGGAATGAAAGTGGTTATAGAGTTTATTCAGAGGAAGATGTATTAAGAATTAAATTTATTGTTCAAATGAAAAATTATGGATTTAGCTTAAGAGAAATATCTAATCTGATTAAAATAGTCAGTAATGAAAAATGTGCTCATAGAGATAGGTTAGTAGATTACATAGATAATAAGATAACTGGAGTTGAAAATGAAATTAAAAAATTATATCAATTGATAGAGATACTAAATAAAGTAAAGGAAAATAAGCATTTAGGTGAATGTGATTTTTTAAAATCATTAATAAATAATTCTTGACATTGTTCCATACTACAACCCTTACTATATTAATAAAGTTAATTTAATAATTAAATTTTATAAAATAGGAAATGGGGTTATAAATATGAAGGTAATTGCTATTAATGGAAGTCCAAGAAAAGACGGGAATACAGGAATTTTGCTAAATAAGGCTCTTGAGGGAGCAGCATTAAATGGGGCAGAAACAGAAATGATTAATCTACATGATTTTACTTATAAAGGATGTAAAAGTTGTTTTGCATGTAAATTAAAAAATGGTAATAGTTATGGACAGTGCTGTATTAATGATGAAATAAGTCCAATTCTAAAAAAAATTAAGAATGCAGATTCTATAATTCTTGGTTCTCCAATTTATTTAGGTTCAATTACAGGTGAAATGAAATCTTTTATGGAGCGATTAATTTTTCCATATCTAGTTTATGATGAAAAGTATTCTTCGCTTTTTCCTAAAAGAATTTTTGTAGGATTAATTTATACATTTGGAGTTAATGAGCAAAAATTGGAGCAAACAAAATGGAAAGAAGCTCTTAAATATAATGAATTTTTATTTGAAAGATTTTTTGGGAAAACGGAATCGCTTTTTGTGACAGATACATATCAATTTGATGATTATTCAAAATATGTTTCAACGGCTTTTGAGGCTGACAAAAAATTAAAACGTAGGAAAGAAGTATTTCCACAAGATTGCAAAAAGGCATTTGAATTGGGAAAACGACTAATCCCAATATTATAAGAGTCTTAAAAAATTATAGCAAATGGATATAATTACTAAGCAATAAATTTCAATTTGTAGAGTAAGTTATAAGTGGTATCAATTGATATTAATATAATGAATTATGATATATAGAATACAAATTCACATTATTCATATAATAATAAGTTGATGTGAGTAGAAAAAGTACTTAATAACTTAGGTGTTACTAATAAATTTAGGTTTTTAAAATAGGAAGGAGATTTATATATGATAAATAACTCCTTCTTTTATATCTCTTTAATATAAAAAATTCTTTATGATTGAAGAGTGGTTCCAAGGATTTTTGCTTGTTCTTGAATTTCTAAGGGGATTTTATTTTTAGAAGCTGCACCATCTAAAGTTATGCTTCCAATAATATTATATCCACCAGCTTTAAAAACTATTTCTATAGCTTGTAGAGTACCTTTACTTTGAGTTGGAAGCTGACTTATTGGAAAAGGTGCATTACATGCTGTAACCATAATAGCTTTTTTTCCATTATGTAATGGAATTGGCATTTCTAAGCCGCTCTTTGCTATTTCCTCAAAGGCGGTGAGATTTCTATCAATAAGAATTTTTAATTGCCCAGATATATTTCCAAAGTAAGTGGGACTACCAATAACTATGGCATCAGCAGATCGGATTTTATGCCATACATTATGTCCATCATCTTTAGAAAGAATACATTCTCTATTAGGTCTACAATTTAAACAGCTAATACAAGGTTTTATATCCAAATCGTATGAATGTATCCATTCTACAGAATGTTGTGAATCAATTCCTTTCTCAATACATTTCATTACACCAACTGTATAGCCACTTTTTCTAGGTGATCCGTTCAAAAATAGTATATTCATACATGAATTTCCTCCAGTTCTATATTATAAAAGGTTAGGATATGTTATAAATATAATATAAAGTTCTATGATGATAACAGGAGCTTATTTATACTGGTATAAATTATAATAGGATAGAAATGGAAGCTTAAATATGGAGAAACAGCGATATAAAGAATTAGGAGATTTTTTGAAAACTCGAAGAGCTAAAATTTTACCATCTCAAGTAGGACTTTCAGAAGGCTTGAGACGTCGTACACCAGGTCTAAGACGGGAAGAAGTGGCTCATATTGCAGGTGTGGGATTAACTTGGTACACTTGGCTTGAACAGGGACGTGCTATACAGGTGTCGGCAGAGGTACTGGAAAGCCTATCTAGGGTACTAATGCTTAGTAAACAAGAACGAATTCATTTATATACTTTGGCGAGGCAAGCTATTCCAACAGATATTCCTTCATGCAAAGAATTTGTTAGTCCAATTTTGCAACATGTGTTAAGTAACTTATTATTAAGTCCGTCTTTTATCATGGATACAAGATGGAATATTATTGCATGGAATAAAGCCGCAAGTGTTGTGTTTACTGATTTTAGTAAAATAGATGTAAGTAAGAGAAATATGATTAAGATGATGTTTACATATGATGATTATAAGAAATTATTTATAGACTGGGAATCTCATGCACAAGGAATGCTAGCACGATTTCGAGCAACAACAGGAAAATGCATTGAAGAACCTTGGTTCACTAAAATTATTGAAGATCTTAAAAGAGAAAGTGACGAATTTAATTTATGGTGGACTCGACATGATGTTCTGGGAAATAGTGAAACATATAAAAAACTCAAACATCCAATTGTGGGTGAATTGTTTTTTGAGTTCATTAGTTTTGACGTTTCAGATAATTCTAATCTAAAATTGATTGTAAATACACCCAATTCAGAATCAGATACCGATATAAAAGTAAAGTCATTGCTATAACGAGTTATATAGGTTTTAAATGTCGCACATTAAGTATGTTTTTAATAAAATGTAACTTATCATTATTCATACAATGGGAAGTTATATAGCCAGAAAATAAACTAAATGATAGATAAGTTTAGGGTATGTATAATAAGTGAATGCGAATGTTATTAAAATTGAATAATAGGACAGGGATTAGGTATGCTTCGCCTCCACCATAAAATCCACGACCATTTGTATGTGGCTTAAATAGCTGCTTACAGGTGGTAGTGTTTTTTTATTGTTATGAGTAGCTTACATACAGAACAGATTTTTATATAGTGGGATTTCTGTTAGAGCTTGGTCTCGTGATAATAATGTTAGTGAAAAACAATCTTATTATTTAGAATACTTCGTTAAAATTTAAATAGAAAAATATCAAAGGGATCAAAGATTAACATGGCAAATTATCTTTAGTGACAGAAGTTAAAAAAACGATATAGCAAAACAAGGCACTCTACGTTTAATTTACGTAAAGTGCCTTGTATATTTTATTAATAAAATTCCATTGCTACAGTTATGTAGAATTATTATCATAAAGAGTATATGAAATCAAAATAGACGCACTTCGTTGGTGTCAGGTAGCATGTAAAAATTTTGTTTTCACATGCTACCACCATTTACCTAAATAATACTGTTTTTTGCTCAATTATTCCAACACTTCAGAAGAAATATTCGGAATTTGTACTCTTTCTTCAAATCCATCCATTGGAACACCATCATAACTATATAGTTTTTTCAAAAGTTGCCATAGTGTTTCCAATTCTTCTTTACTGAAATCATTAAATATATCAGTCATAAAATTTTTCTTAACGTCCCTTGCATTTTTTGAAACAGAATTGATGCCAGCTTCTGTAATCATTACATTAACAGCTCTTTTATCCTTTTCTGATGGCACTACTGATATATAGTTTTTCTTATCAAGGCTTTTTATAATCCTTGTTGCATTCTGCTTAGTGGTGCCCAATTTACCTGCTATATTTATGATTGTAGCATCACCTTTAGGTATATGAAGTATTGCTAAAAGTGTCAACAGCTGCTTACTTGTTAGATCACCGCTGTAACTGTCCCCAGCAGTCTGAAGTTTGTTTGAAACCGCCATGAGACTGGCATATGTCTGATCCATTATATACCTTAGTTCGTTCAATTCTTTGTTATCCAATTTCAATCCTCCCGATTAATATAGTTTATAAAAATATTATATCACATATAGACAATGCGTTGACAAATTAATTTTAAAGGTATATATTTAATTTTAGACAATGCGTTGACTAAAATTAAAAAAGATTTTTAAGGAGAATAGAAATGAGATTTATAACTATTATGGGAAGTCCAAAGAAAAACGGAAAAACTGATTTTACACTGTCACTATTCGAAGACCAGATGAGAAAAGCTGGCCATGAAATTGAGAGAATTAATGTCATAGATATAAATATTAACGGTTGCAAAGAATGTTACGCCTGCACACATAAAAGTTCAGAACATGGATGTCCTCAAAAGGATGATTGGGACATGGTATTTAAGAAAATGCTCGCTGCAGATGCTTTAATATATGCAACACCGCTTTTCTGCTATGGTATGAGCTCTCAACTTAAACCACTTACTGACAGACACTTCAGTCTAATGAATAAGGATCTGTTAAAAGGCAAACTTTCAGCACTACTAGTTACTAGCGGAGGTGAAGAAGCCAACAACGCGGATCTTCTTCAAACAATGTTTAGACGTGCTTTTGATATAAATGAAGGAGATAAATTCAAAACTACTGTCGTTGGGACTTACGTTGCAGAATGGAGCATAAAACCTGACTTTGAAAAAAGAGCAGAAGCAGTTGCCGAAAAAATGTTTAATGACTTTAACTGTGCTATTTTGAGCAAATAATTTTAGGGAGGTTAATACACTATGAGTATATTATTTAAAGATGACCAATTTGATTTCCAGGTACTAAGATTACTTGGTGAAACAGCCTATTGTGCAGCTGATATAGGAGAAGTTGTCTCTACAAGCAATAGGATAACAGAAGGTGATTATGACAGTTGGTGTGATGAATGGACTAAAACTGCCGAAAGATTACATTGTATAGGCAACAAAGCCTTGGCGGAAGGTCACTTAATAAGTGCCAAAAAGGCATATCTGCGTGCTTGTAACTATTACCGTACTGCAGAATTTTTCCTTCGTGAAAATCCAAATCCAGAAAAAATTGAAAAGCTATTTGACGCAAGCACAGAATGCTTTTCAAAGGTTATGGAGCTTAATAATCCGGTAATTAAGTCTGTTATGGTACCCTATGAAGGTACAACTCTGTCTGCCCATTATTATCAGATAAATGATACAAATGAGACAAATCCAGTTCTGATACTTTTAACAGGATTTGACGGTACAAAGGAAGAATTTTATGGACTAGCTATGACAGCCCTTGAACATGGAATGAACTGTCTTGCTATAGAAGGTCCTGGACAAGGTGAAGTTGTTAAAAAGCAGCATTTATATTTCAGAGCTGACTATGAAACTATTGTTACCCCTGCTGTAGATTACCTCCTTGCGAATGAATCAATAGACCCGGAAAAGATAGTTCTATGGGGTGAAAGTTTTGGAGGATACCTCGCACCAAGAGCAGCAGCTTTTGAACATCGTCTTGCTGCATGTATAGCAAATAGTGGAATCTACGATTTCCTTGGAGGCGGAATAAAGGGCCTTGGTTTAACAAGAGAACAGATACTCACCATTGCTGAAAAAGACCCTGAAACTCTTAATAATAAGCTGTATCAGATTACGAAAAAAAGTCCTGAATTCCGATGGAAGATATCTCAAGGCATGTATGTATTCGGATGTAGCACTCCAGCAGAATTTGTTATAGCTGCAGGAAAATATCTAATGAAAGGCATTGCAGAAAATATAAAATGCCCGACACTGGTTGTTGATACAGATGAGGACGGACTTATTGATTCACAGGCCAAGCCACTTTATGATGCTCTCACTTGCAGAAAGGATTATATGCTCTTTACAGGAAAAGAAGGTGCAGGAGCACACTGTCAGTGCGGTGCAAAACTTATTGGCAACGAGAGAATTTTCAGCTGGATAGAAGATATTCTTTCCGCAAAGTAATAAGTCTCTCTAGCCTTCGTTAAATAGTTATATGTATCAACTGGGTGTTTATATATGGGTAGTTAACTCTGGACATGTACTTTGAGGTCAACATGGGTTTTTATATCAATCCATTCATAGCAGTATTATTTGGTGTTGTTATTTTTAAAGAGAAGTTAATCCCTTTAAAAATAACAGCACTTATTTTTTTTGAAAATGGAGAGGTAAGATTGTTTGATATGAGCTCATATTTAGAAAAAGGTATATTTAGAGAATTAAAAGATTTATCTTTATTCAAATCTGCGGGAGTTAGTTTTGACACAGTGGAATGGGAGAACGAGGATGATATAGACCTGAAACACTATATGAAGATAGTGTTCCTTATAGCGCTAATTATTAGTGGATTTCAAAGGTCACGCTTCGCCTCCACTATGAAACCCACGAAAATCTAAAATTTGGATTTTCGTGGTTTTTTTGTTTTATACAGGCAAATTAGAAATTCGTTTGGGATAATAAATGGAGTTGTGTATATAAGAATTAGTTATATCGTACGCTGTAATGATATAATTTTTATAATAATTAAATTGGAATTAGATTACAAAGTTTTAATTGAGGAAGAGTATAAAGAAATCTGTCAATAGAAAGCATTTAAAGATAGGACAAACGATCAAAAATTATTTATGATAAAACAGAGGGGAATAGGTTTATGGATTGGCTTAATGCAATGAAAGATGCAGTGGAATATATAGAGGAGCACATTACAGAAAAAATTGATATTGAAAAAGTAGCTAAAATTGCTTTATCATCTACATTTCACTTTCAGCGGATGTACCATATGATAACTGGTGTTACATTAGCTGAATACATAAGGAGGAGAAGGCTTACATTAGCTGCACAGGATATAATATCTGGAGAAAAAATAATAAACGTAGCCTACAAGTATAGTTATGAAACTCCTGAAGCGTTTACAAAAGCTTTTGGGAAAATGTATGGAATAAGTCCATCAGCAGCACGCAAGTCAGGGGTAAGTCTAAAAGCATATCCTAAATTATCCTTTCATATTTCAATAAAAGGAGATAAAGATATGAATTATAGAATTTTTGATAAAGGAAGTTTTACAGTAATAGGGAAGCAAAGAAAAATAACAATGGCTGATGAAAAAAACTTTAAACAAGTTCCAGAATTTTGGCAGGACTGTATGGAGGATGGCTCATATGATTGGCTTACATCAAAAGCAGGTAAGCTTGGTATATTAGGAGTATCTAAAGATTTTGATAAATATAAGGATGAATTTAATTATATGATAGCAATTGAGGAAATTCAGGGTACTATTCCAAAAGGATATGTTTCGACAGTCATACCAGCTGCAACATGGGCTACATTTGAATCAGTAGGGCAAATGCCTGAAGCAGCACATAATCTTCTTAGAAGAATATATTCAGAGTGGATGCCTTCAATGGGATATGAGCATGATTGTGCACCAGACATGGATGTTTTACCTATAGGTGATACATCTGCTAATGATTATAGGTGTGAAATCTGGATACCTATTAAGAGAAATAAGTAATTTAAATGATAATTAGATTTTACATGATTATAGATATATAACTAGTGTATGATAGTAATATTTTAAGAAGGGAAAAATAATATGTTAAGTTTTGAAGAAATTTTAAAAAAAGAGATAGTTTATAAAATTGATGATATTGAAAATGTTAATATACAAAAAAGTATAATTTATAAATCTACAAATAAAGAAGAACTATTAATGGATTTATATACTCCTTTTAGTAATGATAAAAAAGAGAAATTACCTGTAGTAATTCTAGTGCATGGAGAAGCTGCGTCTGTAAATTTTAAGGAGACAGGGCAGTATATTTCTTATGGGAAGTTACTAGCGTCTTTTGGATTAAGTGCAGTGAATTTTAATCATAAGGTTTTAGCTGAAGGCTTTAATATTAAGGAAGTTATTAGTGATATGGATTCACTTATTATTTATTTAGTAGAAAATGCTGATAAGTTAAAGATAGATAAAAATAAAATTGCTATTTGGTGTTTTTCTGGTGGTGTTCCATTTGGTTTATATACAGGAATGAGTAATTATTTTAATTATATTAAAGGTATTATTGCTTATTATGGTTTTGGAGATTTTACATCTTTAGGAGAATTTCTTCAGCTTAATATATCAAAAGAAGATGCAAAGAGGTATTCACCAATAAATCTTATAGATGAAAATGCAAGTAGAATTCCACCATTATTTATTGCAAGAGCAGGACTTGATAATCAAATAATTAATGAATCAATAGATGAGTTTATTACAAAAGGATTGAAAAATAATTTAACTATTGATATCTTTAATCATTCTACAGGTGGACATGCATTTGATTTATTTAATGATAATGATAGAACACATGAAATAATAGCAGAATCATTAGAATTTTTAAGAAAGCATTTGAAATAATAAATGAAATATTATTAATAAGAACATAATTTATGGTGGATTTCAAAGGTCACGCTTCGCCTCCACCAAATAAGAACTAGAATTTTAATACAATGCAAAGCCACTGATTTCAGTGTTTTCTAGGATAAACCTTAATAGAAATTTTTAGTTTTAGATAGTAAATTTATAGATTTCTATATTGTACATGCACACCCCTAATGTTTTTGGAATTAGGGATGTGCATTTTTAAGTTTGGGTGTGCACATTTTGGCGATAATGGCTAAATATGTTTGAATATAAAATAGAATATGGTAAAATGCTACTATAAGTTAAACTAATACAAGTAGCAAGTAAGTAATAACTAGCGAATTTGTTAACATAACTGGTAATGATTTTTTATTTAAGAAAATGTTGATATTTACCAATATATCTCACGCTGAGACGGTAGTAAAGATGTCACGAAAAGATAAATAAAAATATGTAAAGCACTGATAAATAAAGGGTTTCCAGAATATAAGTAATGCTGCTAGTTTTATGGTGGTATATTTCTGACTCGGAAATCCTTTTTTGCGTTGAAAGGAAATGCGTCAACTATAAAAATGTGCGTAGGGTTGAGTAGAGTGGTTAGATAACAAGTAGGTTGTGGAGATAAAATACCCTTAAGCCCCAAAATTGATTTGGACAATTGCCTATACATTTATTATAATGTAGAAAGTTATTGGAGGTAAGTCATGAGAGGAAGAACTTATACAAAGGAATTAAAAGAAGAAATATTAACAGAAGTAACAAATGAAAATGATCAGCTAAAAAAGATTCTTGGAGAAAAGGACCTAAAGATAGCAATACTTAGAGACTTAATAAAAAAATCAAACCCTCAATTAAAGATAAAGTAGAAATAGCTAAAAAATATATAGTGCAAAGATATAATGCAGTTTTTGTTTTATAAAGTAGTTAAACTTGGTAGGTCAACATATTACTATAATTTAAGTGTAGAAGGCAAAGAAAAGGTTAAACCTAAAGTCGGTAAGCCTAAGGGGTACAGCTTAAACATTGTAACTAGTTCAAATAAGATTTGGGAAATGGATATAAAATATGGTTGTATTCATGGTGAGGATAAATTCTTCTACAATATAAACGTTATTGATATTTTTGATAGAAACATCATTGATTATCATATGGGACTTCATTGCGAAGCTAAAGATGCGGCAGCATTGCTGAGAAAGTGCCTAATACGTAGAAACTTATTAATCCATGGAGTTTTATAACAATAGAAGGATTCATTCAAGTATAAGGTTTATGTCACCAAATGAATTTTATGGCCTTTATTTTAGAGAAAATATAACTAATATTGAAATAAGTGTCTAAATCTAAAAAAATTAAAGAATTTATTAGGTTTTGTCCAAAACGAAGGGGTTAATCCGATAAGACTATTAAAATCAAGGAGGATTTTCTATGAAAAAAGAAATCAACTCGTCCAACGAGACGATTAATAAAAATCAAAAGGTTACGGCTTCTGCAATTCTTGAAAAAGATATGGGTACATCAATTCGGGGCGAAAATTCAATGCCTTCAGTACGTATTAAATGGAATGGTTATGCTTTCAATGAGATTAAACTTCCAAATGGTAAAAATATTGTTATAGATCCTTACTATCACAATGTAGATAATAAATATATACTTGACAAAACAAAGACTGCTGCTGATATTGTTGATGGTTGTGATTATGTACTATTTACACATACTCACTTTGATCATAGCCAAGACTTTCCATATATACTGAAGAAATACCCAAGGGTGCCAGTCGTCATGCCTGAATCAGCTATAAGATCCTTTAACTATGTCTATGAGATCATGAGTTCAAATTATAATGTTCAAGGTGTTTCACACAATGATAAACTTGAATTTCCTGATTTCACACTTGAAACCTTCTTGGGCAAGCACACGACTAGAAAGACTATATCTAAAGACCCTAAAACTATTTCAATTTATTTCAACAAAGATGGGCAATTTGATCCTTTTATGTTTGAATTTTTCGAGACAGGCACTATTTTATTGAACTATAAAATAACCACAAAAGAAGGTTTTACTATACTTATTTGGGGTGGACAAGTACCATCAGAATATAGAAAATATAATTATTTAGGAACTAATCCTGATTTAATGTTCTATCAAATGGCTGCTAATAATCTAGGTGATGGAGCAACATTGAATACTGGCAATAGAGAAAATCCAGTAGCTACTATGCTTGGAGATTTCATAGCTTCAGTTAATCCTAAAGCAGCTGTGCCTTATCATCAAGAAAAATTTAGTATGAGTGATCTTAACTCTATTGCTGAGCAATGTGCTGAACGAGGAAACTTGAAAGGAACGACAACTAGTTTTGTTTCACCAGAAACTCATAAGTGGTATCTCTTCGCTAAAGATTCATCTAATAATGTAACTGTCACTTCCGTAGAAAAATAGAAGCTATTTATTAATTAACGAAAAAATATAAATATCTCTAATGTAAATTTTATTGTGACTTTGTGACGCCGTAGCACTGAAAATTTGTGCATGGCTCTTTTTTTATATTTGAGAAAAAATTATTTAAATAAATAATTTAATTCGTGTAATAATATCATCTTACTGCCAAAACACACTTAGTATTAGGAAATATATCAGTATAAGGTATGCACCTTTTAGCATAATTCATATACAATTTAGCGATATTAAAATCAATAACTCCATTAAAAACTCGCTAAATTGTATCAATATTTAAGTCATTAGACAAATAAGAACTAGAATTTTGATACAATGCAAAGCCACTGATTTCAGTGGATTTCAGTGTTTTATAGGAAAAACTGTGGTAGAAAATTTTGAGTTTTTAGATTAAATTTATAGAATTTTATGTTGGACATGCACACCACTGATTCTTTTTGAGTTAGGGGTGTGCATTTTTTGTTGGCGGTATATCTTTTGGTAGAAATAATATTTACAAAAAATATTGTTTTAAAATGTCATTAGTATTGATTCAAAGTGAAATTTTTATTTTAAGAAGCTATATGGTAAGTTATAGTTAAAATAAAAGATGATAAGAACGGATTGTATAAAATAGAAATGCAAATTAAGAATAAGATTCTAGTATTTGATATAAAGGAGTTGATTCAAATGAAATGGCAAGAAGTTAGAGAAATGTATCCAAATCAATTTGTTAAATTTGAAATTGTGGAATATCATGAAGATGAGAAAACTAAATATGTTGATGAAGTTGCAATTATAAAAGCAATAAAAGACGGCAGAGAAGCTATGAAGGAATTTACAAAATGTAAAAATGGTCAACTTGTGTATAGTACAGAAAATGAAAGCATTGTTATAGAGAAAATTAAACATATTGGAATTAGAAGGAGTATATAATGAAAACAAAAATACAAATAAAAAATGGATTACTATATACTTCTATAAAATTAATACATGAAGGAAATTATGTTATTTATAATATTAGTTAATAGTGAATTTCAAAGCTCATACTTCGCCTGCACCATAAAATCCACAACCGCCTGTAGGTGGCTTAAATAGTATTTACAGGCGGTTATGTTTTTTATTAGGGTAGCATTGCAATCAAAACCACAAAAATATAACTGGCAATCAAATTTCTAGTTATATTTTTGATAGTGCCTTACATTGTTAATGGAGATATTCTTCCTTTAAGATTATCTGTATAGGCTAGTTTTCCATCCACAGTTATTACAACAGCACCCATACCCTTAATTCTATTAACTTTATGAATAATTGAAGCAGCATCTAATCCAAACAATTTTGTAGTATATATATCGCAGTCTAAGGAGCTATCGGCAATAATAGTTAAAGAAGCTATATTACTTTTTATTGGGTAGCCTGTTTTGCTGTCAAATATATGGTGGTATTTACGTCCATCCTTTTCAAACACTCTCTCATATATTCCGGAGGTTACAACGGATTGATCTTTTATTTTGACAAGTGCCACAGCATTTCCTCTTGGTAGAAACGGATTTTGTATTCCAACATTCCAGTCACCACCGTTTGATGGTGAGTCTCCAAAAACAAGAACATTACCGCCCATATCTACCATAGCTGAAACAGCTCCATTTTCCTTAAATAATTCCATAACTTTATCAGCAAAATAGCCCTTAGCTATGGCTCCAAGGTCTATTTCAATGCCTTTTTTCAAGAAATACACGGTCTTTTTTTCATCATCTAGTTGTATATTTTCAGGCTTTAAAAGTTCCAGTACCTTTGCTATAGCTTCTTTCTCTGGTACATGTGCCTCCTTAAAACCTATTCTCCATAATTTTATTAATGGTCCTATTGCAATATTTAAATATGTATTCTCACATAGACTATGTTTTTTTCCTATTTTTATCAGCTCATACAGCTCTTCATCAACTTCTTGCGGAGCCAATGAAGCTGTTCTTTTAAGCATGGCAAGCTGTGATTTATCACTGTTAGCACTAAAGACTTCTTCATAATTAATAAGCATGCTGCAAGCCTTTTCTGCAAGCTCTTCAGCAGCCTCTCCCTTTATATAGAGAGAGATTTTCGTTCCCATAAGATATATTATCTTCGTATACTCATTCATTTTGATCTCCTACAGTGTAATTATTTTGTCCATGAATTAGAAATGCATCTATAAGGTCTTTATCAATATCAGTTAGTTTTTTTTCACTATGATATGCTATAAAATAATCTAAACTCAGCTCATCAATTGGAATTTGATATATGTTGTATTCAGATGGACACTCCTTTACATAGACGCTTTCTGGTATAAAAGTCAGTCCCAAATTACTCGCTGCAAGGTTACGTGCAGTATTTATTTCGGTGCTTTCCATTATGATCTTTGGTTCAACCTTATAAACGCTTAATAACTGATCTATCTGCTTTCTTATAGCAGAACCCTTGGAAGTTAGTATCAGCTTTTGAGACAATATCTTATTTATGTCGATAGTTCCTTCTGGAATAATGGCGACGTCTTTCTGATATAGATCACAGCAACGAGGAATAATAGCACGGTATCCGTGTCTGCCCCAAGTAATCGAGTTTAAGTTCGGAGAAATATTTCTTGAATTTTGTCCAAGCCAAAAATCCAATTCACCATTCAGAATAAGTTTCTCATTTTTTTCTGGTAAAACCTCTGAAAGCTCTATTCTACAGTTTGGATGTATATCCAAAAACTTTGGTAAAAAAAGAGGTAAAAGGTAGGTCCCAAGGCTAGGAAGCACTCCTATCTTTATAACCTTGCTATCTATATCTGACACAGCTGATATTTCCCTAATGAGCCTCGCATAATTATTTTCTATTGAAGTTAAATACTGATAATATATTTTACCCTGCTCGGTTAATCGATATGGAAGCTTGTTACGACTTATAAGCTCACAGTTTAACTGACTTTCTATCCTTTTAATACTCTGTGTCAAGTGAGGTTGAGAAATATAAAGTGATTTGGCAGCCTTGCCATAATTACTGTACTTTAAAATGGCATCAATATAATACAAAATATCCTGAGAATAGTATTTTGACATTTAATTCATCCTTTTGCGAAATATTTAGGCATATGAAAATAAATAACGAGTCCCAAATAGCCTTGCAATTGGACTTGTTATTTATGCGATAGTGCCTTAACTCATTTATTCTGTGTTCGATTATAACAAATATGTTATCAAACTTCAATAAATAACTATTAGATATAATGTACTTAACATGTTAAAATTATATCAAACAATTACTAATATTATGAAATTTTGAAATACAGAAAGGGGATTACTATGAAGTATTTAGCAATTGTAGGCACTAACTCAGACGTGTCAACTAATCGTATGTTGCTTCAATTTATGCAAAAGCATTTTTCGAATGAGGCAGAGATAGAACTATATGAAATTAAGGATTTACCTGCCTTTAATGAACCAGAGGATTCTGATGTTCCTGAAAAGGTAGCAGAATTATCGGATAAAATTTTAAAAGCAAATGGTGTAATAATAGCAACTCCAGAGTATGATCATGCCATACCTGCAGTTTTAAAGAGTGCTCTTGAATGGATTAGTTATACTAGTCAAGCACTTACAGACAAACCTGTTTTAATAGTGGGGGCTTCTCTTGGTACACTTGGTTCTTCTCGTGCACAGGCGCATCTTAGACAAATACTTGATTCACCTGAGCTTGCTGCAAGAATCATGCCAAGTAGTGAATTCCTTTTAGGAAGATCACAGGGGGCATTTGATAGCGCAGGAAATCTTATCTATTCAGATAAGTTATCAGAGCTTGATGAAATTTTCAGAGAGTTTCTTTTATTTACAGATATTACATCAAAACTTTTAGCAGAAAAAGTTTTACATAAAAAAGTTAAAAAATTCACTTGGGAAGAGTAGGAGGATTAATATCAATGAAATTTATAGCAATTGTTGGAACTAGTGCAAAAAGATCATATAATCGTAAACTCCTTCAGTTTATGAAAAAATACTTTGAGTCAAAGGCAGAAATAGAAATACTAGAGATTACTGATGTTCCTATGTTTAATCAATCTGATAATCAGTCCTCAAGTGAAGTTATACAGATGTTCAATAATAAAATTACAGCAAGTGATGGTGTTATTATAGCCACTCCTGAGTATAATCACTCAATTCCATCTAGTCTTAAAAGCTTAATTGAATGGCTAAGCTTTGATCTTCATCCACTTGCTGGTAAACCAGTAATGATCCTTGGCGCATCTCTTGATGTTCAAGGTTCTTCACGTGCACAATTGCATCTTCGTCAAATTCTAGATGCACCAGGTGTTGATGCAAATGTAATGCCAGGATATGAGTTTTTACTTGGAAGCGCACACAAAGCGTTTGATGAGGAAGGTAATCTAAACAATGAAAGAACAATAGACTTCTTAGAAATATGCTTTCTACGTTTTATGCGTTTTGCAAAGATTTCAAATCAGCTTAATGAAGAAGAAGATTTTACCTTTAACCCAGGAGTATATGAGGTAGATGCAATAGGTCATAGTGGAAGTCTTCCAATGAAGGTATCCTTTAGTGAGAACAGAATAGAAAGTATAGATATAAATACAGATGGCGAGACAGAAGGACTTGCAGATGTAGTTTTTGTAAGAATACCAGATAAAATAATTGAAGGACAGACATTAAATGTTGATGCTCTTTCTGGTGCTTCGGAAACTAGTAATGCTGTACTAGACGGTGTAGCTAAAGCAGTTAAGCTTGCAGGAGTTAACCCTGACATACTTAAGAGACGTCCAAAACCTGCTAGCAGTCTTATAAAAGAAGACGAAGAATATACTTGTGATGTAGTAGTTGTAGGTGGAGGCGGCGCTGGATTAAGTGCAGCTGCAACAGCGCTACAAAATGGTAAAAGTGCTATTGTTCTTGAGAAATACCCAGCAGTAGGTGGAAATACCATACGTTCAGGTGGTCCTATCAATGCTGCAGATCCAGAGTGGCAGATGCAGTTTGAAGAAAATAAAGGAGAAAGACATACAATTGAAGAGCTACTAGATACAGATGAGAGCTTAATTCATCCAGAATACATAGATGATTTCCGTGCACTTAGAGAAGAGTTTTCTGCTTATAAGGAAAAGTTTGGCACACAAAAGGGACATCTATTTGATTCGCCATTACTTCACAGAATGCAAACATATTTTGGTGGTAAAAGAACTGACCTTAATGGCAACACAATATACGGCCAATATGATCTAGTAAAGATACTTACAGACAGAGCTTTAGAAAGTGTTAAATGGCTAGAAGATATAGGGGTTGAGTATGATAAGAGCATAGTATTTGCTCCAGTTGGTGCACTTTGGCGTCGTGGTCATAAACCTACAAAAAGCCATGGTTCATCATTTATACTTGCACTAACAAAATATGTACAAGATAACTCAGGAAAAATCATTACTGATAGCCCTGTAAAAGAATTTATCATAGAAGATGGTGAAATAAAAGGAGTTATAGCAACTGGTGTCAATGGCCAAAAGATAACTGTTCATGCAAAAGCAGTAGTCCTTGCAAGTGGTGGTTTTGGTGCGAACACAAAGATGCTGAAAGAATACAACACTTACTGGAGTGAAATAGCTGATGATGTAAAAACTACTAATTCATATGCTATGACTGGTGATGGAATATTACTTGGTAAAACTGTAGGTGCAGCACTTACAGGAATGGGCTTTACTCAAATGATGCCTGTAGCTGATCCTGAAACTGGTGAATTATTCAGTGGAGTTCAAGTACCTCCTGAAAACTTTGTAATGGTAAATAAAGAAGGAAAAAGATTTATTAATGAATTCTCTGGAAGAGATGTTTTAACAAAAGCTGCAATTGAACAGGGTGGTTTATTCTACCTTATAGCTGATGATGAAATAAAGAAAACTGCAGCTAATACAAGTCAAGAAAAGCTAGACAGTCAGGTAGAAGCTGGTACTTTATTTAGAGCAGATACCCTAGAAGAGCTAGCAGTAAAAGTTGGAATGGATCCTGCAGTTCTTGTAGATACAATTAATAAATATAATTCATATGTGGATGCTGGTTTTGATCCTGAATTCCATAAGGATACATTTAGCTTAAAAGTAGAGAAAGCACCGTTTTATGCTACTCCTAGAAAGCCAGCAGTTCATCATACAATGGGTGGGCTTAAGATAGACACTAAAGCTCATGTATTAGATGAAAATGATAAACCAATTAAAAATCTTTATGCTGCTGGAGAAGTTGCTGGAGGTATCCATGCAGGTAACCGTCTTGGCGGTAATGCATTAACTGATATATTTACCTTCGGAAGAATTGCTGGTAAAACTGCAATTGATGAAATGAAATAGTTAAGGCAAATGGGCTTATTATTTATTTGATTGTGCCTAATGTTTAGATAAAGGGCCAGATACAAAGACGAAGAGGCTATAACACGCATAAGTAAAAATGCGGTTATAGGCTCTTTCTCTTATTCTTCATTAGATATTGTACATTATGAAAATTAAGTTTTCTTTTAAATGTTCGGTAGAGTATATATGATATCGAAATTGGTAAAAGGACTGCAGATAGAGAATAATTGCTACTGAAGTTATGTACTAATTACAGCAAAAATACATTGACAAGCGCAATTGTATTTATTACAATTAAATTGTAATAAATACTTAGTGGTGCCATAAAAAAGATAAATTTTAGTTTTTGTATTTTTATAAAGCAAGATGGTTTAGCCATATTAGCAATAATTCTATTAATTTATTTAATGTAGGAATTAAGAGAAGGTTTGATTTTTAATTAAAATTTTATAATATAATACTAGGAAGGAAGTGTTAGAAATGAAAATAGAAGTATGGTCTGATTTTGTGTGTCCGTTTTGCTATATAGGCAAAAGGAGATTAGAAATTGCTTTAAATAAATTTGAACATAGTAATGAAATTGAATTAGTTTTTAGAAGTTTTGAGCTTGATTTAGCAGCTAAAAAGAAATTTGATGGAAATATTCATGAAATAATAGCAAAAAAGTATGGCATATCAGTAGAGCAAGCTAAAGCATCAAATAATCAAATTGTTGAACAAGCTAAGGCTATTGGTCTTGACTATAATTTTGATAATTTAATCCCAACTAATACTTTTGATGCACATAGGATAACACACTATGCAAAAACAGAAGGAAAGATGAATGAATTAGCAGAAAGAATTTTAAAAGCATACTTTATAGATTCACTAAATATATCTGATTATAAAGTATTGGCTGGCCTAGTGGGTGAAGTTGGTCTTAATACTCATAAAGCATTACAAGTATTGGAATCAGATAAGTATGGAGCTGAAGTGAGAAAGGACGAAGAAAGCGCCTCAAAGCTTAAAATAAGCGGTGTTCCTTACTTTGTATTTAATAATAAATATGCAATATCTGGTGCGCAACAACCTGAGTTGTTTTTAGAGATATTGGAGAAAGTAAGAAAAGAAGAACTCTCATTACCAATAGAGAAATTTACAGTGGAAGAACAAAGTCAAGAAGATAATAGTTTAGGAACTTGTTCAGATGGCAAGTGTAAAATTTGATACTGTATTGGAATGATTAATTTCTTGAAAAATTAATAAAGAACTAAGATTTGGCTATTTCAAAATAGGAATTTAATTTCAATTTTGAAATAGCCTTTGATATTTTATCAGATAAAATAGAAAGTACTAATGAGTTGTTGACTTAAATTTAATTTATATATAAAATCAAATTTGTACTTAGGAATTAGCTTGATTTTATATACAGAGGAGATCGAATTATTTGAAGAAAAAGGATGATTATAATAAACAAATGAAAAATGGGAAAGAAGATACAGGTAAATGCATTGAGATGAAAAAGTTCAATGAAGAGGAAAAAGAAAATAATATATGCAAAAACTGTGGAGAACAAGCAAGTTATTTTAGTGATGAAAATAATGGTTGGCTATGTGAGGATTGCAGGAGCATAGAAGATAGGTTAGATAAACTTGCTAATAAAATTGAGAAAAAGCTAAGTAAAAGAGTATATTCTTTTGATTTAAATGAATTAATAAATTGTTTATCTAAGGATGAAATATATAATATAGCAAGAAATCTTGGAGTAAATAAGATATCAGGTTTAAATAAAGAAAAATTAATTGAAATATTACTTAAAGAATATAAGAATTTAGTTGAAAAAAGAGCTTTATTCTTTGACGAAGAAAGATATAAGGTTTTAAAAAGTTATGTGGATAGCAAAGGTGTAAAACTTTTTGATGATATTGATGAAGAGGAAGCAGATAAGAGCGCATATTTTATACAGCAAGGAATGCTCTTTCCAACTGTAAAAGATGGGGTATCAATATTTTTAATGCCTGAAATAGTACAAGGATTAATCAAAGAAAGAAATAATTTTGAATATAGACGTGTAATAAAATTTAATAGTGAAATTGTAAATATCTTTAGGGCAATGAATAAAGTATATGGTATTTTAAAACTGAAAGATGCTAAAGGGATAATAGAAAGATATTTGAATATAGAAAATTATGAATTAGAAGAGTTAATTGGAGAGGCAACATATTACTACAATGAATATAGAGAAGAAGGAATGTTTATTGTTAATAATGAAATAGATAATTTTGATGAACTATTAAAGGATATAGATAAAGAAAAAGATTTGAGTTATGCCATGATTTCGAAAGAAGAATTATTAAATATGTTAGAAGAAGATTGGGTTTATAATAGTAAAGCAGGAAAAACTTTTTATAAAGAGTTTACTAATATGTTTAGAGTAGATAGAGACATGCTGATAGCTATGATGGAAGACTTGATTTTTGATGTTCAAGAAAATGAACCTAAAGATGCAGTAGATAAAATGATAGAATTAATTAATATTGAAAATGAAGAAGCCAGATATGTTGCATTTAGTATGATGAATAAATTTGTTAAGAAAATTAGGTTATGGAGATATAAGGGTTCAACCACTAATGATATTAAATCAAATGTAGTTAGCTTAAAGGAAAATAAGGATATAAAAAGAAATGATCCTTGTCCATGTGGTAGTGAAAAAAAATATAAAAAGTGTTGCGGTAAAGATGAGAAGGTTATTAATTTATTTGAATAATTATTAGTTATTTTTTTACGGTTCATTTCAAGATATTATTCATTATAATTGCTCCTTTTATTCTGTTGTGATAAAATTATCGCGTACCTTGATAATAATTTAATACAAATATTTTTACGAGTACAATTATTTTAATACATAGTATCTTAAAAGATACCAAGGAGTGTAAGCATGCAAGAAAACTTAAGCTTAGAAAATTTAAATGCAGAAGAAATATGGGAAAAGTTATATAACAAAGAATTAAATTGTAAGAAGAACATTTTAGAATATATTGATATTGCTAAGATACTAAAAAAGGGTGAGGCTGACCCGGAAAAGATTCAAGATACTTATAATTTTATCTATGATAATATTGAGAAGATGTCAGATAAAGTTAAACCGAATACTATTATGTATCTTCAAAATGAATTAAAAAATCAGTTTGGCAAATATGTAGTTGAAAAGGAGCCTAAAGAAGAAGATGCCTTTATAAAATTCTTTAAGGAGGCATACCCTGTAAAAGATAGAAGAAAAGATTTTACTTGGGTTATGATGAATATTAATAACATAGTAGAAGAACAAATTTGGACTACATTAATTCACATTAACAGAGAATATATATGTAAAAGAATTAAATTAGAAGCTGAAGAAAAAGAATCTATAATTAAAATGATAGAAAAGGTAATTAAAAAAGATAATATAAAATATACTAATCGAATAAAAAGTTTAGATAAAGTATTAAATAATTTAAATATTAAAATAGTAAATGACAAGGATAAATTCAAGGTTAAAAAATTATAATTATGTAAAAAGAATTTTAGTAATGCACAAGAGCATTGTTAAAATTCTTTTTTATTGATAAAGATTTTTAAAGCTGTAGTGATATTTTTTATGTGACAGCTCACTTTTTATAGACAAAGAATAAGATTAGTGAAAATGGGCTATTGTTGAGCCTATTTTTTTAGGTTGTTCTTTTACTGGATCTACATGAATTACCATGCAGATATTCAAATCATTAGAAATTTCATTTTCAGCTGCATCAATTGTTTCCTTCGTTATGGCCATTGCCCCTATATTAGAATTAGTCCATGTTTTATATATTACTGGAGGATTTAGGCATTATTATGATAATAAAATAAGCATTTGTATTTTTAAATGTAAATAATATTGACAAAATTCTGTGAGAATAATATACTATGAAATAAGAACGACGACGTTCGACAAACATACTTTAAAAAGTATATTTTTCGGATGTCGTTTTTTTATACAAAAAAATAGGCCATTATAATTAGTTGAGAAAAAGAATTCAAAAATTAATTTTTAGGTAATGTGCAGTTATTTTTAAGCTAAGGCACATTCAAAAATTAAAAAAACTTATACATAAATAGCTGAAATTTTGTTTTGAGATTTGACATACTTAAGGAGGATTTTATATGGAAATTAATTTAGGCGATTGCAGTTTTATATTAATCTGTTCAGCACTTGTACTTTTAATGACACCAGGACTTGCATTTTTTTATGGTGGAATGGTTCGTAGGAAAAATGTTTTAAATACATTGATGTCTTCATTCTTTGTTTGTGGATTAGCATCAATAATGTGGGTTTTAGTAGGTTATTCATTGTCTTTTGGTAATGATTTTCATGGGATAATAGGTGGACTTAATTTCTTAGGTTTTAATGGGGTAGGAGCAGAGCCTTCAGCATATGCACCTACAATACCCCAAGAGCTTTTTGCTGCATTTCAAATGATGTTTGCAATAATTACTCCAGCGCTTATAACTGGAGCTTTAGTAGAAAGAATGAAGTTTTCAGCATTGTTCATATTTGTAGCTATATGGTCACTTTTTGTATATTATCCAATGGCACATATGGTATGGGGAGCTGGTGGATTAATAAGTTCTTTAGGTGCCGTTGATTTTGCAGGAGGAAATGTAGTTCATATAAGCTCAGGTATTTCGGGCCTTGTAGCTTGTATTATGTTAGGTAAGAGACATGGACATGGAATTATGGCATATAGACCACATAATATTCCATTTGTAGTTCTTGGAGTAGCATTACTTTGGTTTGGGTGGTTTGGATTTAATGCAGGTAGTGCGCTCGGAGCTGGTCCACTTGCTGTACATGCATTCATGACAACAAATACTGCAGCAGCTGCAGCTATGCTTTCATGGATGTTAATTGAAAAAGTAAAACATGGTAAGCCAACATTACTTGGAGCAGCAACAGGAGCAGTGTTAGGGTTAGTTGCAATTACACCAGGAGCAGGGTTTGTTCCACTTTGGTCATCAATTATAATTGGTATAGCAGTATCTCCAATTTGTTTCTTCTTTGTGGAAAAAGTAAAAGCTAAGTTTGGATATGATGATGCACTTGATGCTTTTGGATGTCATGGAATCGGTGGAATTTGGGGTGGTATTGCAACTGGAATTTTTGGACAAACTGCAATTAATCCTGTAGCACAATGGAATGGTCTTTTTTATGGAGATGTTAAACTTTTCATTGCACAAATAATGAGTATTTTAATAACAATAATATTTGCAGGTGGGATGACTTTCTTAATTATAAAAGTTATGAAAATGTTTATGGATATTAGAGTTGATAGCTCAGAAGAAGCTGATGGACTTGATGTAGCTGAACATGGGGAATCTGCTTATCCATCATTTAATGGATTAGACTAGGAATATAATGCATGAATGCATAAAATGGAGAAAGTATAATATTAAAAAATAGAATTAAAAAAATTCTATGGTGGATTTCAAAGGTCACGTTTCGCTTTCACCATGAACCACAACCATTTGTATGTAGCTTAAATAGCTGCTTACAGATGGTTATTTTTTTTATTTAAAAGTCTTAATATAAAGAATGTTGACGTCTGAAAATATTTGATGTAGTATAAAATTATACGGAGTTCAAGAATATACTGAGTATAAAAATGGGAGAGATTTTGATGATAAATAGAAGAGAACGTAAAAAAGAATTAACTAAGGAAATAATAATTGATAGTGCATTAGCTCTTTTTGAAGAAAAGGGTTTTCAAGAAACCTATATGGAGGAAATAGCAACGAAATCGGATATTTCTAAGGGTACGTTATATAATTATTTCCAAGATAAAGAGTCAATATTATCAGCTTATTTTCAGGCCCTTATAAATAATCATGATAATAATTTTAATGAAGTTAGTGAAAAATTCAAAGAAACAAGAGATATAAAAGAAACATTGAATAAGATATTAGATTTCATAAATCATATATTTAGAGAAAATATTCAATATACAGCAATTTATTTTAGATACAGACTCCAAACACTTTTTAACGCTAATCCCATAGATAATCCTAATAGAAGTGGATTGGAAAATTTGATTTCAGAAGTTATAAAAAATGCACAAGAAAATAACCAGCTTAGAAATGACATTTCTTCAATAATAATGGCAAGAAATTTTCAATTCATGTACATGAATTATTTTATTTCAAGTATTTATGGAAATGATAATATCGATTTAGAATTATCAAAGAGCCAAATTATAGAATTATTTTTAAATGGAGCAAAGCTTCAAAAAAATTAGGGGAGATGATCACTATGGTAAATAAGTATACATTGTACTTTGATGAAATAGATAGAAAAGATTTATCACTTGTAGGAGGGAAGGGTGCAAATCTGGGAGAGATGACTAAGGCTGGTTTTCAAGTTCCTTTTGGATTTTGTGTAACTACAGAAAGTTATAAGGAATTTATAAATTATAATAAACTTTATAGTTTTATTGTAGAAGAAATTAAAGATGCAAATCTTGAAAATATTGCTACCATAGGGATTAAATTAAGAGAAAAAATAGAACAAGCAGAAATGCCTAGAAAAGTAGAAGAAGAAATCATTAAAGCTGCTGATAAGATTGGGATTGATAACTATTATGCTGTTAGATCAAGTGCTACAGCAGAAGATCTAGCTTTTGCCTCTTTTGCAGGTCAGCAAGATACATATCTTAATATTAAAGGAAAAGATTCGCTAATTAATGCAGTAAAAAACTGTTGGGCTTCATTATTTACTGATAGAGCAATACTTTACAGATTGCAAAATAAAATTGAACATGAAAAAGTGCATATGTCTGTAGTAGTTCAAAAAATGGTTCTTCCAGATATAGCTGGTATTATGTTTACTGCAGATCCTGTATCAGGGCATAGAGGAATTATTTCTATTGATGCAAGTTTTGGACTTGGAGAAGCGTTAGTTTCTGGTCTTGTATCTCCTGATATATATAAATTTAATAAGAAAAAAGAGGAAATAATAGATAAGACTATAGCAGAAAAGAAACTCGCTATAATGCCAATTCAAGGTGGGGGAACTAAAAAAGTTGATATTACAGGTGAAAAATCTACTAACCAAGTCATGGCGGATTCTGATATTAAAAGGCTTTCTGAACTTGGAATGAAAATAGAAAAGCATTATGGCTGCCCACAGGATATTGAGTGGTGTTTGGAAAATGGTGAATTGTATATTGTGCAGAGTCGTGCAATTACATCATTATTTCCACTTCCAACCCCTAATAACAATGATGATAACACACATGTATATATTTCTATAAACCACCTTCAAGTGATGACCGATCCAATATCCCCTTTAGGGCTTGATTTATTTAGAGATATGCTGCCTTTTGGAAGAAATATTAAAAGAGAAGAAAAATATAAAATTTTAGCTTCAGCAGGTGGTAGGATTTATGCAGATGTAAGTGGTTTTATGAATTCTGAAAGAATAAAGGAAAAGCTTTTAGCTTTATTAACAAATGCAGATGCTTTGATGGCAGAGGCTTTAGGTGAGCTCTTAAAGAGAGAAGAATTTAAGGAAAAGTTTAAAGGAAAGAAAGCTAACTTAAGACCCTTCTTAAAATATATAGCTCCAATAGCAGTTAAAGTTATGAAAAACCTTCTTTTCACTAACCTAACTGGAACGGTGGAGTTTATGAATAATTATATTAAGCAGCGTGAAGAAGATACCTTGAAGGCTATTTTAAATTCAAAGAAAGGTACTGAAAAGTTAAATATAATACATGAAAAAGCAAGTCTTTATGAGGATGCTAAAATAATAGTACCATATTTAGCTCCAGGAATTATTGCCTTTAAGCTTCTTGAAAAGCTGGAAATGAAGCTTTTAGGAACAAATAATTATAGTAATATAATTGCAAAAGGTTTAGAAGGAAACATTACAGCAGAAATGGGATTACTTACTGGAGATTTGGCGGATATGGTGAGAAAGTCTCAAAGTTTAATTGATGAATTTGAAAATGAAGATTATGAAACTTTGGTTTCAAGAATAAATGAAGTTAAAGGAAATGAGGAATTTAAGAGCTTTTTTAATGATTTTATAAATATGTACGGAGTGCGTGCTTCAGGAGAAATAGATATAGCTAGAGATAGATGGATTGAAAATCCTGAGCCACTTGTAAAATCAATACTTGCAACTATTAAAACTTCAGAGGAAGGCGCTCATAGGGAAGAATACAAAAATACTATAAAAAAAGCAAAAATAGCAACAGAAAATATGGTAGAAGAAATACAAAGAAAGCATGGCAAAATTAAAGCTAAAATTGTGAAAAGGCTTATATTTGTTTTAAGAAATTCTTTTCCAATAAGAGAACATCACAAATTTATGATGATGAGACTTTGTATGATTTTTAAGAAGGAATTGCTAAAAGAAGCAGAAAATTTGGTTGTTAAAGGTTATTTAAATGAAGAAAAGGATATTTTCTATGTAAATTTCAGTGAATTATATAGAGCGATTGAAAATAATGAGAGTCTTAAAACAATAGTAGAAAAAAGAAAAGAAGAATATGAACATTATAAAAAGTTAAATGCTCCTCGTGTTATTACAAGTGAAGGAGAAGAAATAAAAGGTGGCTATAAGATAGGGAATCTTCCAAAAGGAGCACTTCCAGGTATTCCTGTTTCCTCAGGAGTTATTGAGGGAATTGCAAAGGTAATAACTGATCCTTCAAAGGCATCCTTGAACAAGGGGGAAATTCTTGTAGCGCCATTTACGGATCCAGGATGGACGCCGCTTTTCATAAATGCAGCTGGATTAGTTATGGAAGTTGGAGGACTTTTAACTCATGGAACTGTAGTAGCTAGAGAGTATGGAATACCAGCAGTTGTTGGAATTTCAGATGCTACAAAAATGATAAAAACAGGTCAAAGAATCAGAGTAGACGGAAATAGCGGATATGTAATAGTTCTAGAAGAATAGGCGGTTTTTCTATGATAGGTTTTATAGGCGTTCTTTTAAGCATGTTGGCTATGGGAATGATGCAGCTGGTACTTGCCTATGGTGAATTTCAAAGGTCGCACTTCGCCTCCACATGAAAACCACGACCATTGTATGTAGCTTAAATTGCTATTTACAGGTGGTCGTGGATTTTTCTTATAACTGGCGGCCTAATCCTATCCATTTTGTAAAAGATGAAACAATCTATAAATTAATCAATATAAGAATATAAGCAAAAATCTTTAATACTATCCTTTGTGTAATCTTTCATTGCTAACTATATTTTTAGCAATTTTATGAGCTGTCTTTCCAATTTCATCTGCATTCATTGAAATAAGATTTCCATCTTTTGATACTAACTTTCCGTTAACAATAGTCATTTTGGTAAAGCTTGAATTTCCAAGGCATACTAATGAAACAAGTGGATCATGGCATCCTGCATACTCAACCTTGTTAAGATCAAATAGTATTATATCAGCCGCCTTTCCAACATCAAGTCTCCCAGTATCAGGCCTTCCTAAAACATCTGCACCACCTCTAGTTGCAATCTTTAGTATTTCGTAAGCATTAAGTCCGTCAGCTCCATACTTTAAATGATTTAGAAGGTACGCACGTCTAACTTCTTCCCACATGTTCGAACCATCGTTACTTGCACTTCCGTCAACTGCTATACTTATATGTCCACCTTTTTTAAAAATTTCAGAAGTTCTACAGATGCCACTATTAAGTTTCATATTTGATGAAGGACAGTGGGCAATACCAGTTCCATTCAATCTATCTATTTCTGAATCGCTAAAGTGTATTCCATGTGCATACCAAACATCAGGACCAAGCCATTCAAGTTCTTCCATAAGCTCAAAGGGTCTTCTTCCATATTTTTCGATACAAAATCTCTCTTCATCAATGGTTTCTGCAAGATGAGTATGAAGCATAACTCCTCTTTTTCTGGCTAAGTTCTTAGTTTCAAGCATTAATTCTTTGGTAACTGAAAATGGTGAACATGGTGCAAGAGCTATTCTTGTCATTGCAAAATCATTTGTATCATGGTATTTGCTTATAAGTCTATCGCTATCCTCTAATATTTTACTTTCAGCTTGAACAACTGACATTGGAGGAAGTCCACCATGATCTCTACCTAAAGACATAGAACCTCTTGTAGCAGTAAAGCGAATTCCAATTTCTTGTGCTGCTCTTATTTGTTCATCAATTAATGTGTCAGGTTGGTTCTTTGGAAATACGTAGTGATGGTCTGAAGTTAAGGTACATCCAGTTCTTAAAAGTTCACTAAAACCTACTAGACCTCCATAATATACAGCATCTGGAGTTATATTTTTCCAAAATTCATAAAGCCCAATAAGCCATGGGAAAAGTGGCTTTTCTTGAACTTCTTTTATTCCCCTAAATAACGTTTGATACAAGTGGTGGTGAGTATTTACAAACCCTGGCAAAGCCACAAGTCCAGTACAATCAATAATTTCGGTTTCAGCAGGTACTTCAAGGCAAGTAGCTATTGAAGTAATTTTAGGTCCTTCAATTAATATATCTACATTTTCAAATACATCTTCTCTGTCATTGAATGTTATGGCATGTCTAATGTTCTTTAAAATTAATTTCTTCATCATAAGATCCTCCTTAAAATAAAAAACCACTTTGAAATGAGTAATTTCAAAGTGGTTAACTCTACACGTTTTTGCGCAAATATAAAATTATATGTTCCTTGGTATTATAATATCAATTGTTTTGATATTTGTATAGTTTTATTTATAGTTTTTATAATAAATTTTATCTTTCATATGAATATAGAAGGATTCCTGTGGTTTAGTATCTAAAAATATAATTTGGTGGATTTCAAAGGTTTTCCTTGTTTTTGAGGACAAACACACAGGGTTTAAAAGTATTTTTAATCAATTTTTACTTGCAAGGACAACGCCTTACAGAATGTGGATATAGCAAGTTTCTCTGTCGTTATTTGTATTGATAAACAATATTCTAAGATGGGTAAATAAGTGGTATTATGGAAGATAGTGGGCAGTTAAGCACTTTTATAAAAAATATAGATAAGAGGCTTTTGAGGAGTCTTGAAAAAGAAATATTCAAAAATTCCCATATTAATAAAAACTATACTGAAGTGACATTTAAAATACAAGAAATTAGTCCGATACTAAATCTTTATTGTAACTCTTAGTTAAGCACTGAAGAAGTGGAACAACTATTATATATGATATTTTAATGAGGTATAAAATTATTTATTTTTTGGGGGGGGATTCTTATGAACAATACTTCTTACGCAACAGACTATAAAGAACTTCCTTTTATTGTGGAAAGTGATGGTTTAATTATAGAGGTAAGTAAGGCATTTGTACAATTGACTGAATATAGCATAGATGATTTTCTAAATAAAAATATAGAAGATTTATTTACAACTTTAAGAGTCAGTCCAGAGGTCAACTATGAAGAAGTTGATAGCTCAGCCGACTATTTTTTGTTTACAAAATCACTTGAAGTTAGGTTTGTAAACATTGAAGTTATACAGGAAAGAGATAAACAATTATATATTTTTAAGGAAAAGTCAAACTCAAGACTAGAAGAGAAGTTTCAGTATATCGAACATCTTTATAAAGCCAACAAGTCTGGTATTGCTATTTACTCTGCACCTGACCCAACTCTTCTAAGAGCAAATGAAACTTACATAGGCTTTTTAAATGAGCCGTTTAATATAAAAGAAAACAGTATTGGGAGAAAGCCAGAGGAATTTGTAAAAGGATATAAAGGAAGTGTTTATGAGGAAATTTGGACAAACTTGTTGAATACAAATGAAGTTTTTTATGCAAATGAGATTCCGTACGATAGATACGACAGAGGTATAACCTATTGGGATTCTTCCATTGTACCCATATATGAGAATGGGACAATAAGGTATTTTGTGGAAAATGTTACCGAAGTAACAGAACATGTACAAAATCGCAAGTTTTTTGAAGAAAAGAACAAAGAATTAAAAAAGCAGGCGGAACAATTAAGGTTGATTTCGGAAAATATGAAGGACGCCTTGTATATTATCAACAAGAATGGAGATTATGAATATATCAATGAAGTAGGCAAAAAATACGCTTACCAACCAGAGAATATCAGCAAGGTTGGTGACAGCTTGGTTAATACATCATTTTATAATGAGAACGGAAGGAAATTAACGAGGGATGAACTGCCTTCTTCAAGGCTATTAAGAGGAGAGAAAATAGAAAATGTAGTACTCAGGGTTGAGAAACCGAACGGCACAGCATATTTGAACTTTAATGGCGGCCCGATTTATAATGATGCTGAAGAATTGACTTCCGCAATATTATGCTTCAGTGATGTGACCAACAAATATATAAATGAGCAAGAGATAAGGGAAAAGAAAGAATTGCTGGAGGCAATCATTGAGAATATATCCGATGGCTTAATAGTTTTTGATAGGGAGGGCAACTGTATGCTGCAAAACAAGGCTGCCCTTACGTTTCAATTCTTGTCTAGTCATAAAAACATCAGTAAAAGTTTTTCTTTTTCAAGATGCTTTGATATAGAAGGCAATGAAGTTCTTTCTTCTGATATGCCTGTAAATCGCATATTAAGTGGACAAAGAATACAAGAACAGACGCTGGCTATGGAACATCCGGAAGGCAAGAGATACTATGTATTTAATGGGTCACCTCTGTATAATGTGTATGGAAGCTTTGGTAAAGGTGTATTACATGTGCGGGACGTTACAGATTCCATAACTAAGAGTGAAATAATCAAGCTTCAAAAAGACCAGCTTGATGCTATATTAGAAAACATGAGGGAAGCCTTGTTTATATTTGATAAGCACGGCAAGTATATTCTTATAAACAAGACAGGCAGACAGCGTTTCGGTAGAGCAATTGATAAGGCGGGGGAGAGCTATGAATTTTCAGAATATTATGACCTTAACGGAAATAAAGTTCCCTTTGAGGATACTCCTAATTATCATGTATTACATGGCAAAACAGTAATTGAAAAAGTAATGCTTATGAAATCTCAAACACAAGAGATTTATATAAGTGTGAGTGGCTCCCCTATATTTGATGACAAAGGAAACTTCATATATGGAGTTGTTACAAGCCATGATGTAACTGAAAAGATAATGTATGAAGCAAAACTAAATCAGCAGCAGGAGCTTCTTCTAAAGGCCGAAAGAGGTCAGAGACAAGCTCTTGAGAAAAACATGGAGATGAAGGATGAGTTTCTATCACTAATATCTCATGAATTCAGGACACCACTAAATGTAATTAATGCAGCTATACAAGCAATGAATTATATCTGTGAAGATGAACTGCCTGATAAAGCAAAAAAATACATTAATATAATAAGGCAAAATACTTTTAGGCAGCTTAGATTGGTAAATAACCTTTTAGATATTACTCGGGTTAATGCAGGAAGGATTAAAATTAATAAAAAGAATATAGATATAGTATTTTTAACAAATTCAATCATAAAGTCGGTTTCCACATATGCTTTACAAAAGGGTGTTGCTGTAATTTTCTCTTCCTCTATAACAAGTAAAATAGTGGGAATAGATGATGAAAAGTACGAGAGGATACTTCTTAACCTTCTATCAAATGCCATTAAATTTACCCCTGCAGGAAAACTGATAGTTGTAAAGTTACGAACTACAAAAAATAAAGTATGTATTGAAGTCAAAGATAATGGTATAGGAATACCAGAGGAGAAGATAGATGTTATATTTGATAGATTTGGTCAAGTTGATAGCTCGTTATCAAGACAGGCGGAAGGTGCCGGTATTGGGTTATCACTTGTTAAAAGATTTGTTGATGCATTAGATGGAAGCATATCAGTTAAAAGTAAGATTGGTAAAGGAAGTACATTTAAAATTATGTTTCCAAATGAGCAGGTTATAGAGGAGCTAGATACAGAAACAGCAACGGATTTATTGGACAATCGCCTTGTTCAGGTTACAACTGTAGAGTTTTCTGATATTTATTTATAGTAGGTCGTAAATTAAGTTGCTCAATGTTATTCATATTATTTATTATCATACAGATTCAATACAATATGAATTTTTTAGATTTTAAACGTTGTAGATTCAGTCGCCTTTTCAGTTAGTTTTCAATGAAACTATGGCAAAATCTGATTATATATTAGTTTGTAATCTTCTTTTTTAATGAACTAAAGGCAACCTTAATTGGTTGTCTTTGTAATTTCAACATTGTTGTTAAACATAGCATTAAGGGCACCCACGAATGTCCAGTGCACAAAGTCGGCATAGCTACAGTATACTCGGTCTCGTACATATTCAGGAAAATTGACAGAAGGAATAGTGGAGAAGATACTTAGCAATTCATCAGAGCATCATCGTGGCATAAAAGTGATGCTTGAGAGCGGTATTGTGGGCAGGGTGAAAGAGATAAATAAAAGTATAGAATATTGCAAAAAGATATAGAGATCAGCAACTAGGGAGAGGTACAATTTTGCGGATTTATTTAGAGTAACTATTAAATTCTTGAGTTATCAATGTAATAATGCAAGCTATTGATTAACAGAAAAGCAGGGTGATAGTACACCCTGCTTTACAAATTTATATATTAATTGCTATTCTTAACTATTCTTTTAAAGCTAAAATATGTTGCATAAAAATATCCACCATATATCACAATAAGTGCTAAGGATATCATGAGGGAAGAACCTTGAAAAATACTTTTATTACCAGTCCTAAGTATTTTATTAGCTACAGTTATTCCAACTATTGAATGTATGATTGCCAAAGCTAAAGGCACCATAAAGTATATAAGTGTCTGTACTAGTATAGATTTATTTATCATCTTTTCAGTAACACCAATTTTTTTAAGAGAATTGTATCTATTCACACTATCGCTTGCTTCTGATAACTGTTGTAAGGCCAGTATTGCAGCACTAGATATCAAAAATACTATACCTAAGTATATGCCTAGAAATACAATAAGAGCTGATGGGCCATATACGCTTGCATAAAGCTGTTCTAGTGTATTTCCATAGATAAGCATAAAGTCATCCTTTTCGAGTTTGTACTTTTCAAGCTCAACAAATAAATTTGAGAATCTTTCCTTAGACTTTTCATAATTATTGCCTTTGAAGATTGCATTAAAGGACGATGCATGCGGCTCTAATGTTCCTTCAAAGTTGTCGGGGATTATGAAATAAAGGAATTCCAAACTAGCTTTTGAACTAATTATATTTTCTGTTATTGGCATTTTATTTTTTATGTTATAAGTTTTATTCTCTATAACTGCAGAGTTTTCATTTTTCATGAATATATCGAAGGCATTGATAGAATGTTCATAGTTGGATACAACTAAGATCTCATTATCCTTTAAGCTTATGGGTTGCTGCCCCAGAAGCTGTCTTATTGAATTATATTCTGATATTTTTACAGCTGATATAGGACCATCTGTATAGTTTGACTGAAGTTCCTTTTGCTCGTTTTTGCTTAAATACTTGATTAATAAATCGTTTAAGGAAAGATCAAGCTTGTATTCAGTAAAAAAGACATGTTTTTCGTAAGGCTCAAATTTAAAATTTGCTTTCTCAAGGGATTCCTTAATATCTTTTGTCTTTTGATCTTTTATATTAATATCTAGTTTAGCCGAAGCATCAAAAGAAGTATTTCCCTTAAGCATTGTATCTAGGCTACCTTTATAGCCAAACATGGTGAATAAAAGTGTGATAGTTAAAAAAAGCATAAGACATATTGTGGTCATTGATAAAAAGTTAGTAGTTATTTTGTTATTTATTTGTCTGAGTATAAATATATTTAAGTTTTTAAGATATATTTTTTGGCTCTTTTGAATCACATTGATTAAGAAGCTGGAAAGACTGAAAAAGAACATTAGGGTTCCTATAACGCCCAGTAGTATGGAGGCTATAAAAGTAGTATTATCAGGAGCTACTCCAACCTTTAACACCATGCTGTAAGCTGTTATAAGTGCTGCTGCTGACAGAAGAAATATAACTATTGAAATAACAGGATTTTTCAGCTTTATGTCTTCATTTTTCTTTGCAGCATTTATCATGTCGATAAGCTTATACTTAGAGATAATAACCTGATTAAATATAATCACTAGAAGGAATATTATTCCAAAGTATATAGACGATTTAATTATTGCACTTATTGATATAATAAATCTGTATTTATTCATATCAACTACCAAAAGTTTTGCCGTAATAACTGATAAGCCTTGGGAAACTATAATACCAAGTAAGATTCCAGCCGCCAGAGACAATAAACCGATTAAAAAAGTTTCCAGTATTAAAATTCTTGAAATTTTGCTTTTCGGCATACCTAAGGTCATATATATACCTAATTCTTTTTTGCGCTTTTTTATTAAGAAATTATTAGCATAAATTATAAGTCCTCCTAAAATAAAGGATACAAATACAGATGTTCCTGCTATAAGCTTATTTAGGGTTATTACATAAGCTTTAGTACTTTTTCCAATCTCAAGCAATGATGTTTGGGCCTCAATAGAATTAAAACTGTAGAATATGCATACAGCAAAGGTTAAGGTTAGAAAATATATAGAATAATCTTTAAAACTTCTTTTTACATTATTCGCTGCTATTTTAAAAAACATCGCTTGCATCTCCTCCAAGTAAAGTTACAATTTCAATTATTTTATTGAAGAATTCCTTTCTTGTATCATTTCCACGGATTAGTTCATTAAAAATCCTTCCATCCTTAATGAACAAAATTCTGTGGGCATAGCTTGCTGTAAAAGCATCATGAGTCACCATAAGTATGGTAGCCTGAAATTCTTTGTTTAACTTTTCAAAGGAGTCTAGAAGAAGTCGTGAGGATTTTGAATCTAAAGCGCCAGTAGGCTCATCAGCCAATATAAGTGAAGGTTTAGTTACCAAGGCTCTGGCAGAAGCCACTCTTTGCTTTTGTCCTCCTGACATTTGGAAAGGATATTTGCTTAGTACATCCGTAATTCCAAGCTTTTCTGAAACTTCTTTTATAGCTGAATCTATTGTAGCCGCTTTTCTATTTTGTATAGTTAGAGCTAACGCTATATTCTCGTAAGCAGTAAGGGTATCTAAAAGATTAAAATCTTGAAAAATAAACCCTAATTCATCTCTTCTAAATTCTTCTAATCCTTTTGACTTAAGAGTTGTAATATCTTTTTTATTTATAATAATGTGTCCTGTTGTAACCGTATCAATAGTTGAAATACAATTTAAGAGGGTAGTCTTACCGCTGCCTGAGGGGCCCATTATTCCAACGAACTCTCCCTTATCCACTTTAAAAGAGATATTATCAATAGCCTTTGTAATATTCCCTTTGTTTCCATAGTATTTTTCAATCTTTTGAACATCTAATATGTTTTGCATACATAATTCCTCCATCACTTTATATGTTTTGCTGGTATTTTCATACCAGCTTTATAAATGTTTAATTTTTTACGTCAAAATTCCAAATGCCTTCCATTATCTCTTTACCTGCGGAATAGATAGTTACACCATATTGACCTTCTTCAAGACCTTCGGGAGCTGATAGCGTAGAAGTAAAGTATCCCGATTTGTTTATCTCTATATTTTCATCTACTTTAAATCTGTTCTTTGTTGCGACTTCGCCTTTATACCACACAACTGTAGCTTTTTTGATAGCAAGCTTTTTGCCTTTTGCAGAAAAATAAACTGTATCTTTTGGTTTAAATGTAGTAGAAGGGGCAGTAGCTTTTCCGTTATCATCTATACTTTTAGTTATTGAGCTCTCTGTTATTTTAGGACCATTAAAGTATTTGTAAGAAGCGCCGCCAGCACCAATTATAAGCACTCCTACTAGTATCGGTATTAATAGTTTTTTCATAGTAAATTCCTCCTTGTATATAATGAATTGTAAACCTCATATATTAATGTTCTGTCCACAGTTATTATCTTACTAGAATTTTTTACAGATACATATTCGTTTATATTTCACTAAAGTTACATTTTTGTAATGTAAAAATAAAAGATTCACAGCATCGCAACAAGCAATAGCTATGAACCCTTTAATATCAATTAAACAAATTATTTCGGCCTAGGGGAAAGATAATACGGACCTTTGTACCTTCGCCAGCTTGAGAAGTTAGAGTTAGACCTAATCCAAGCTGATCAGAAAGCTTCTTACACAAATAAAGTCCAATACCGGTAGATCTTCTAAGTTTCCTGCCATTTTCTCCAGTAAAGCCTTTTTCAAAAACTCTGTTTATATCTTTATCTACAATACCTATGCCATTATCTTCAATGTTAAGTACTAGGTTGTTTTCATTTTTAATAGAATATATTTTTACCTTACCTGCCTTTTCCTTAGAGTATTTAATGGAGTTTACAACTATTTGATTTAATATAAACTCAAGCCACTTGGTATCACTATATACTAAGCCGTCCACACCTTCAATATCAATAGATATTCTCCTGCTTATAAAATCCCTTGAATTACTTTTAATCACGGATTTAATGAGGGAAGCTAAAAAAATCTCTTTAATAATATAATCTTTGCTTACATTATTACTTCTAGAGTAGTATAATACCTGTTCAATGTAACCTTCAATTGTATTAATCTCATAATCAATATTTCTTGTAATCTCATTTGGGTTATTTTCAATAATCAGTTTTGTAGATGCAATCGGCGTCTTAATCTCATGAACCCAGGTTTCTATATATTCTCTATATTCACTCTGCATGTCTCTATATTCTTTTACATGTTCATGCATATCTTTATTAGTGACTTTTAATAAATTATATATAAACTTGCCTTCTGTAAATTCAGGTTCTTTAATGACTTCGCAGAGCAAATATTTTTTATCTAAAGTATCCATTACATTGGTCAAATCAGTATAAAATCTGTTTATTTTAATATATTCTAAAGCTGTAGAGGAAAGTAGGGGAAGAAACCATATGCAAAAGGTTAAGAGAATTATATTGTCGCTAATATTTATAAGCAGCATAATGCCGCAAATAATAAGGAACAATATAAAATTAATAAGCAAGAATACAAATCTATCTTTTAAATAATCTTTTATACTCATGGCATTATATATCCTAGCCTGCGTCTAGTTTCTATATTATCTTTCATTCCAACTTCTTCAAGCTTTTTCCTTAGCCTTGTAACATTTACAGATAAATTATTATCATCTACAAAAATTTCCGAGCTCCACATAAAGTTCATTAAATCATCTCTAGACACAATCTTTCCTTTGTTCTTAATCAAACAGGACAATATTTTAAGCTCATTTTTTGTTAGCTCTGCAGCATTGTCTTTGTATGTAATAGTACCATTTGATAAATTGAGCTTTAAGTCATTGTAAGAAATTATGTCTTGGGTGTTGGAACCTTGAATTCTTCTTAATATAGATGAGATTCTTGCCAAAAGAATTTGAGTATTATAGGGTTTTGTAATAAAGTCATCAGCTCCTAAATTCATACTCATTAGTTCATCCATCTCGCTATCCCTGCTTGTAACTACTATTATAGGCACATCAGAAATTTTTCTTATTTCTCTGCATATGTGATATCCATCGAATATAGGTAGGTTTATGTCTAAGAGTACCAAATCCGGTGCTTCCTCAAGAGTATAATCAATAATATTTTCAAAGCTTGTTGGAGCAACAACATAATAACCATATCTTGTTAGAAAAGTACTAAGCTCTGCTCTTATAGTATCGGTATCTTCTATAATAATAATCTTTGGCATAAATTTACTCCCTTTGTTAAAAAAATATTGGCTTAAGGCTATTATAATTAATTATAGCCATTACTGCAAAGAAACAATCATTTAATCATTTACTGATGCAGACTTTAACGAGTTGCAAAAAATCTCACTTGCTAGCTATACTGAGAGACATATCATAAATAAAGAGAATTTTAAACAAAATTAAAGGTCCAATTATTCATATAATAATAGCAAAAACATTTATATCAAAATATAGGTGTTTTTAGTTTTTTGGTAGAGCAAAAATTATATATTTAGCCATGTTAAGATCTTTGCACTTAAGATTCACGGATACTATAATGTTTTTACATAATACCACATAAACTACTATTCCTCCTCCTTGCTACAATTTTCCCAAGACAATAGTATAAAAAAATGGAAGTTTAAATTCCTAAGATTGGCACCTATGTGGTGATAGTCGTGAGTTTACGAACGACTTGCTATTGGTGCAGTAATAACTGTTTCGAGAACTGCGGATATGCATATGTTTGATGGAAGAGATGGTATGATTGTTTATCAATATGGTCATTTAATAGGCTCATAATGTCTATAATAAGGTTATTTGAATTTCCATTAATTTGTGGTATAGTATTAATTCGGTAAAATCCACCTAAATATTCTATTTTATCAATATACTTTCCAGCAATTTTATGTCTTATGTAGTCAGTTTGTTTGGTGGAAATTGATCTAGGGCATAAATCTCGTTTGCCTAAAATTGACTACAAATTTTACTATATGAGGAATATTAAGATGAAAAAAATAAGTACTAAAATTATAATAACTATTATATCTTGCTGCATTGTGTTATCTTCTGTTTTAGGAGTAATTTCAATAACGGTAGGAAAAAAATTTATTAATAATGATGCTATGGATAAGCTTTTATATATGTCACAAAGCATAGGTGGAAATTTAGATAAAAAATTTGAATTACCAGAAAATAAAGTTGACTCTTTGTATTATAATGTCATGAGCACATTTGATATTCAGCAATTAAAAGCAGATCCGCAATATATGGAAAAATACAGAGGTGTATTAGCATCAACCATAAAAAATTATTCAGATGGTTCTAAAGATTATTTATCAATGTATTTCATATTGAATTCGGATTTAACTGGTGATGTAGCTGATGTGACTCTAGCAGATACTAAAGGTACTGGCAGTTTCGAAATACAATCAGAATTAACAAAAGATAAATATGATTCTAAGAATGAAAATATGAAGTGGTATTATGAAACCATAAAGCAAAAGGATGGAAAGTGGTCTATTCCACATGCTGCATCAACAATTGATTCAGACGTAATTACATATTCAAAACCCGTATTTAAAGATAACATACTTATCGGTGTAGTTGGTGTGGATTTAAAATTTAGTGATATTAAAGATTTGATAAATGGAATTAAAGTATATTCTACAGGATATGCTGCATTATATAATGATAAATTTGATTATTTAGTACATCCTGATTTTACATATAAAGACAATCTAGCTACAGTTAAAGATGGTGTTTACAAAGATATTTATGATCAAATAAAAGGAAAAGAATCTGGTGTTGCTAAGTATAAGAGCAAAAATGGACAAGATAAAATCCTGGCATATACAAAACTTTCAAATGGATGGGTTCTAACTTTGGCACCACCTATAAGTGAAGTTCTTAGCGGCATAAATAAATTAACAACAATAATTTCTATGGTTATAATAATAGGAATAGCGCTATCTATAATTGTAGCACTATATTTAGGTAAGAAAATTTCAGAACCAATTAAAGTAGCAACTGAACTTATAAATAATATATCTCATTATAATCTGGATTCGAACTTAGATCAAAAGGCAAAGAAGTTTTATGGAAATAAAGATGAAACAGGTATTATGATTAAGGCTGTATTTAATTTAAAGCAAAATCTAATTAATATAGTTGATAATTTACGAAATAGTTCAAGCCATGTTTATGAATATTCTAAAAGTCTATCTACAAATACTGAGGATACAGTTATGTATATTAATAATGTTTCAGAAGCGATGTCAGAATTGGCAAGTGGTGCAACTGAACATACAATGTATTCTCAAGAGAGTTTAGAAACAATTAAAAGTTTGGCTGATGACATACAAATTGCATTGAAAAGTTCTGACGTGGTGAAGGAAACTTCTAATAATGCTAAACAAATGGGTATCAGAGGTTCTAAATCTCTTGATATACTTACAAAAAAATTTAAAATAAGTAGCGATGCAACAAGTAAAATATCCATAATTGTTGATAATTTAGGTAATAAATCAGGTTCTATAGATAATATAGTAAGTACAATTAATAGTGTTGCAGAACAAACAAATTTATTAGCACTTAATGCAGCTATTGAAGCAGCCAGAGCTGGTGAATATGGTAAGGGCTTTGCTGTTGTAGCAGAAGAAATACGTCATTTAGCAGAACAAAGTACAGATTATACAAAGGAAATAGCTATGCTTATAAATGAAATACAAGGAGAAATAAGTCTTGCAAAGAAGACTATGGATACTGGTGTGGATGCTGTAAGTGAAGCTAATACTGCAGTAATTGAAACAGAAAAATCTTTTGATTTAATTGAGGATTCTATTAAAAATAGCTTAAATCATATTCATAATTTATCAGAAAATATTAAAAATGTAGATAAAAATAAAGAAAAAGCTATAATTTCTATTGAGAAGATATCTGCTATATCAGAAGAATCAGCAGGTGCTACGGAAGAAGTAGCAGCCATAGCTAAAGAACAAACTAATTCTATGAATTCTATTTCAGAAACATCTCAAAAACTTAATGAATTAGCTGGGAAAATGGATGAAATAGTTAAAATGTTTAAATTAGATTCTACAATGTAAGCTTTAAGACACGTGAAAGAAAATAACAAGTCAAAGATGTAATGAGCTAAGAAAAAATTTCTTAGCTCATTTTTACATTAAAATTAAAGAATTTAGAATTTTAAAACAATGAAAGCCACTGATTTCAGTGGCTTTTAGTATTTGGGGTAATGTTTCAAAAATGTTACTCTCTATTGATGAAGATGAAAAAGTAACTATTACAAATAGTAATAGTGGTGAAAACAAACTTTATTTACATACAATAGAACCGAAGCAGGAATTTATTGATAAAGGATACCTTAAAGCTATTGAAGGCTGCAAGACTTTAAGAGAAAAAACTTTAGGCTATGTTTTAATATGATGTTGAAATGTAGCCTAAAAAAATTATAAGTGGGATTGTCCACCTATAATACTCAATAAAAGAAAAATGCTTACAAACATATTAGTAAACTTTTTCTGCTAACAGTTATTCACTTTTTTATTTTCAACTTTCCACCATATTAATTCGTCATTTTCCTTATATTTGATAGCACCTACATTTTGTAAAACCTTATGTGATGGTGTATTCGCCTTTTCTGTATCTCCTATTACGTACACTGCTTTCGGATTTTTAAAAATCCATTCTATTAATCCTTTTAGTGCTTCAGTAGCATATCTCATATTCCTGTACTTCTCTTCAATACCATATCCGACAATTACTTCACCATTTTCATTAGGGTAACCCTTAATCATTATAAATCCAATTATCATATTCTCTTCTTTAAGAATTATTGCCCAATTTGTTAACCATAAATAGTTTTCTTCATCCTCAAGTATCTTTCTTGACCTTACTTTCATTGCATATTTCATTTCATCGTCAAGAACTGTATTAGTAACTCTTAACCCCAAATCAGTTTGCATTTTTCCATAGTTCTCTATAGATAAAGCCAGTTCATCTGCCTGTAACGGTAATAATCTTAATCTTTCGGTTTCTAATTTTATCATTTTGTCACTCCCCAAAAACTTTATATTTTACCATGATTCTTTCTATTGGTTATTGCATAATAATTTACCATTGTTCATTCGACTATAGTTTCGCATAATGATTATTATAACATAATTTACAAAATATCACACATGTTATATATAAATTGGCTCTCTATTCTTTAAATCTTTTACTTTGATATATGAATGTGTTACATTGCTTTGAATCATAAAATTCTTAGCCTTTACTATCTCTTTATCTGTATCAAATATTTGAAGCCATTTGAACCACTTAATATAGTTACTGATATATTTTGTTGCAACACCATTAAATCTATTCATCCATTTCTTTAAATTGCTATGAAGAGCATTAATATGTTGAATATGATATAATCCCTCTTTATGTTTACCTCTTTTTATACGTTTGTGTTCTAATGATAAATCATTTGCAAATTGCATATAACTCAGTACAAAGTATAGAATCATGTCCTATATGCCCCTCATATAATGTTTCTAATTCATTAGATGTAATTCTACCTTTACATGCTAATTCCATAATTAAATTACCTTGCCTATCAATAGCAGTAGCAATACAGACTTGTTCCTTTGAGATACCCCTTTTCTTAACTTGTTTGCCTCTTTTACGAGAGTGCCTTGGCATGTTAGAAGGCTTTGTACCCTTAAAACTTTCTGCAAAGAATACTTCATCTGCTTCAACGACACCATCAACGTATCCTTTACCTAAAAATGTGCTTATGCAATCGAGAATTTTATGTCTCCAAAAGAAACTTGTTGCCATGTTAATTTCTACGATTTTAGCACTTTTCCTAATAGAGTAACCATTAATCATGCACTTAGCGTATTTAAGCCACTTATCCAATGTTTTCTTACTTTTATAGGTTGCAGAATTAGTGAAGTCAGTAAAAGTTTTCTTACAAGATTTGCAGATATATCTTTGTTTACCATTATACTTACCATTTCTTGATATAGTTTCAGAGCCACAAATTGGGCATACTTTCCCCTTAGAAAATCTAAATTCTTTAACTTCTTGTTCTACTTGGCTTACTTGCGAACCTAAGACAAGAATTTCCTCTAAAGTTGATAGTATTTGTTCTTTCTGATGTAATGGTAACTTTTCAATATCATTTAATATAGACTTCACATTTTGCATAATGCAACCTCCTAAATACTTATTATATCTATTTTATAACCTATTTCACTAATAAATATCCATTTTCAACACTGATTTAAAACATAGCCAAACTTTAAAATAATATTTTTCTTATATTTGGCCTGAAAATGGTGTAATATTTAAATAAAATGTACTAAAAATACATTTATTTGACAAGTTATATTAAAAAATACAACTTTTTCAACAAATTATATTAAAGAAGTAAAGATATCATACGAATATTTAACTATAAGTGAGAAAGTATGTATATAGTGGAATATAACCCACTTTATATAATAATATGTTCATATAGATTAACTTTGAAATATGCGAACTTTAATAGTGCTTGTTGAAGAACAACAAGTATTATTTAGTGTTCACTAATGAAAACACTATGAATAACTAGAAGAAAAGGGGAAATAATAAATGAACAAATACTTAACAGGGGCAGTTGCAATGGCTGCAGTAGGAACTATTGTAACAACATCAATTCCAGCATCAGCTGAAGTAGTAAATGATTTTGAACAGGTAAAATCAATAATAACTGATGCTATGAATAGGCTTACATCTATAGGGGAAGATACAACAGGAGATGACATAAAAGCTCTTTATAGTAATAAGATGGAAGGCTATGTCTATAATACTAATGTAGATATAGAATATACTACACCAAGTGCGGCAACAATTAATATTAATGTGACAGCAACTACAGAAAGTGCAGTTACAGTAGATGTAACCACTCCGGAAGAAGTAACAATAGAAACTTTATCTTTTAATAAACCGGTTACAACTGAAGGATTAGTTACGCTTCCAACTGATGAAGTAACAACTGGATCAGCAGTAACAGTAGGACAAGCAAAAGATAAAATTAATGATGCCTTTAAAAACCTTAAATTATATAATAATGCTCAAGTGTATGACGTGTATGAAGCTGTAAAAGGAGCTATATACGATACAGGTTTTTATGGAGATATACATAACTTCACAATAAATCCAGCAATAAATAATAAAGATGGCTTAGTTACCGGAATTATTGAATTAACAGATAACAATGAAGCGCTTATAGAGAAGATGCCTTATAGTATAGTTGTTTCTAAGGGAATTAATCCTGAAGATGGCAATGATAATAATAATCATGATGAAAGATATGATAAATTATATGATGAATTGGATAATCTTCAAGATGCGATTAATAAGTTAAAAGTATCAAATGATACAACTGTTGATGATATTATAGACTATACGAATAAATCACTTAAAGATAAAAGTTTAGAATTAACAATAAGTAATTTTTATAAAAATCCTTCAGAAGGAGGGCATCCAGGAAACCTTAGTTTTAGTATGAATTTAGTAGATCCTAGCAATAATTTAAACTTAAATAATTATGAGGGGATAGATATTGATACACCGTCTTCAGCAGAAATAAAAGAACTAATAAACAATTATTTAGCAAAATTACAGCCGTCAAACAATATGAATGAATATGATATATTAGACGGACTAAATAAAGTTACAAATGGCAAAGTAGCAAGTGTAAGAATAACAGAGTTCTACTTAATGAAAGCAACTAATGTAGATACAGACTATTCAGATGGTACAGGCATCTGTAATTTTCATATAGAGTTAAAAGATTTAAATGAAAATTGGCTAGGGATAGACTACTACAATGATAAAATCGTTTCTACAGAAGAGCCAGGAAACACTGGATCAGAAGGTGGTTCAGGCTCAGCAGGAGGTTCAGGATCAACAGGAAACTCAGGCTCAACTGGAAATTCAGGAAACTCAGGCTCAACGGGTAACTCAGGAAATACAGGCTCAAATGGAAATTCAGGATCATCAAGTGGTTCGAGTTCTTCACATCATAGCTCAGGCAGTAGTTCCTCAAGCAGTAGTTCCTCAAGCAGTTCATCTAGTAGCTCTTCAAGCAGCAATACCACTGGTTCAACTACTAATACATCTAATACTGGAGCATCAACAGGAACTGTATCAGATTCAACTAAACCAGTGTCACTAGCGAATATGTCAAAGGAAGCTGTAAAAGCAGTTGAGTCATCAGTGGTAAATAATATAAGTAGAGTTACAGGAGCTACTGCTGAACAAGCTAAAGAGGTAGTAACAGCAGACGGAACTAAGCTATCTGTAACAGCTATTACTAAAGATGGTAAGAGCGTAGGTGCTGTTATAACAGCAGAAGCAGGCAGTACAAGAGCGGTTATTCCGGTTGATAAAACTCAAGCACCAGTAGCAGCAGTTTATAAATATGTGCCTTTACTAGGAAAATATATACAAGTACAAGATGCGGTAATAACAGCAGATGCAGTTACATTACCTGTACAAGCTAATGCAACATATGTAGCATCACCAGTAGCTATGACTACAGCAGATACAATAAAAGAAGGCTGGGTACAAGTAAGCAACAACTGGTACATGGTAAATGGAACAGGAGATCCATTAACAGGATGGCAAAAGGATAATGTAGGCTGGACTTATATGTCACCATCAAATGGAGCTATGCAAACAGGTTGGGCACAACTTGGCGGTACTTGGTATTATCTAAAGAATAATGGATATATGTCAACAGGCTGGGTTAAGGATGGTAGTACTTGGTACTACTGTAACTCAGATGGTTCAATGGCAGCTAATACAGCAATTGACGGATATAAATTAGGTGCAAATGGAGCATGGATAGGATAATATAAGAGTGAAAATATAACTTAAAATATAAAAAAGCTATTAACGTATAATAAAACTGTCTCAAAACTGTATTTTGAGGCAGTTTTATTTATATATATATAGCCCTATATATATAAATTATGCTATCTTATTTTTTAATGCACATTGCATCTTCAACGTGCATTAAGCACTCACCAAATCTTTGGAAGTGAACAACTTCTCTTTCTCTTAAAAATGCTAGTATTTCTTTAATTTGAGGCTCATCAGTTAAGTGTATTAAATTCTCATAAGTTACTCTAGCTTTTTGTTCAGCTGCTAAATCTTCATGTAAATCAGCTATAGGCTCGCCCTTTGCTTGTATATAAGTTGCTGCCCATGGATTTCCAGTTGCATCTGTATAAAATAATGCCTTTCTATGATCAGCATAATGCCCAGCAAGTCCTGCTTTTTTTATTTCTTCTATAGTTGCGTTTTCCATAAGTTGATATACCATTGTAGCAATTATTTCTACATGGGCCATTTCTTCTGTACCAATATCAGTCAATAATCCTTTTGATTTTCCAGTTGGCATAGTATAACGTTGATCTAAATATCTCAAGGCAGCACTTAATTCTCCGTCAGGACCACCATATTGAGTTATTAGCAATTTTGCCATATTAAGATCTTTGCATTTGTTAAGATTTACTGGATATTCTAAATTTTTTACATAGTACCACATAAACGCTTATTCCTCCTCCCTGCTACAATTTTCCCAAGGCCATGGTGTGTTTACCCAAGCTTTTGGATTTTCCACATATGCAGATCCAAAGTTTGTTAATGGGCCAAAGTTTTTTTCATATGCGCTAATTAGTTCGGTTAGCTTACAAGATACCTTGTTGTAATCTTCTTTAGCGTTTTTATCTTCAGGAAAATTGTCGAGGAATAGGTTTAGTTCTACAGCACAAAACTGATAAACTCTTATACTATTTAACATCTCTCGTTGGTTCATAATATTATATCACCTCTCGTATTTGATTTTCTTGTATTCAAATTCATATTCATGATCATGGTCATGTTCGTGTTCATGTTCATGTTCATGATGATCATGTTCACAATCATAGCCTTTATGATCATGCTGTTTTTTATATGGTCTGTAAAGGTCTTTAAATATTGTTCCTTTTACAAAACCTTCTTTGCAAGAATACAAATTTTCATATTTTTGAGGTAATATATATGCGCGCGCATATTCATATTTTTTTGAATACTCTTTGGAATATTCCTTTGAATATTCTTTTGATTTACACATACAGTCATCATCGTCGCGTCTGTACATAAAGGTTAACACTCCTTCATTTGTTGTTTGTTTATATAAGTATCTTATGCGCATTATGAAATAATGTGATAAATTATAAAATATATTTTAAATTTTTGATACTTATTGTCTTAAAATGCTTATGAAGAAGCATGGTATAAAAATAAAGGCAATAGTTAGAAAAAATCTAATCACTGCCCTGTTCTTATTTCAGCTAAACATGACCATCTTTAACTGAAACAAAATAATTGCCATTTAAACCGTATTTTTCGAGTATTTCAGGAATTGTTTTATCGTATTTCATTTCATCTATTTTTTCATTTATTGCTTTTGCTAAAGTAATATCATTTTTCCTAACAGCAGCAGCAATTTTACCGGGGGATTCAGGAGTATAATCTGTTGGAGGTAATACTTTCAGATATAAATTATTTTGAGAGATCATATATGAAGCAAAAATAGAGTCAGTCATTGCAGCATCTATTTTTTTAGTGCTTACTGCTGATAATAGATCATTTTGATTTTTAAATGAAACTACATCTTTGACAATGCCTTCTGTTTTCCATTTTTTAGCTAATTCTAAAAAGGCTGTTCCTATTTGCGCACCTATTACAGCATTTTTAAAATCTTCCTTAAAGACAATTTTTGATACTTTAGGAGTGATTATTGCTTCTGATTCTTTATAGAATATGTTTGTAAACAATGCTTCTTTTTTTCGTTCATCTGTAACATACATTCCACTGGCTACTATATCTATGCTATCATCATTATTTAATTGGTTTAATAAATCATCAAATGGAATTTGCTTCATTTCTACCTTTTTTATCCCAAGCCTTTTGGCAGCTTCTCTTATAATTTCTGCATCAATTCCAGTAAATTCTTTAGTTTTCGGATCTATGTAGGCAAAAGGAGCATCATTTGAAGATGCAACAACCAGTACCCCTTTTTCTTTTATTATTTCTAATCTATCTTTTGACATTTTATTATTGGGTACATTAGCGCTACAAAATATTAACTGAATAAGATTTATTACTAAGATAACTCCAATAACTAACTTCTTATGAATTTTCATATGCTAAATTTCTCCTTTATATTATTATCTTAACTTAATATAAAATTATTCATTAAAGAAATCCAATATATATGTTGCAATTCACAATTAAGACTAAAATTCTTGCAATATTTTTAGAATTATGATGTGGAATTATTTTTGCAATACATAATAAATTAAAAGATTTTTTGTAATTAAGATAATGTTAAGAAAAGGAAGGTATAATAAAAGGTGGTAAAAATATCGATAAATATTTATGGTATATATGGAAATTGAGTTTATATATTTTTGTTTTAATTGAGAATTTAATTTGATGCAGTACAAAATGTGAATTTTTTATTCTCTAGGAAATTATATTAATGGACAATCTGCGGATAATTTATAAGAAAGGATGATTCAGAAGGTTGACTTTTAAAAGAGAATAAAAAAAAGAAAATATAGCTGTTATATAATAATATTAGTAGCTAAGTTATAATTATAGACTTAACTAAATAATTATTTATCTTATAATGTATTATTTTGTTGAAAAAGAGGAATTCAGAGCTGATTATCGAATAATAAATAATAGTAGATTTGGCTTATGGTCAAACAATAAATATATGGGGTGAAAGTCACGAATGGAGTGTCTATTAGAAATAAGCAATAATTTTTCATCTTGGGATGATTTTACATCTACTATAAATGAAAATCCAACAGCGAGACAAATTACATTGGAGTCATGGAAAAGATGTGAGAAGTTAGGAATGAATCCTAACGAAGTAAAATTTGAGTTTTTATCAAGCGGGGATGTTGAAAAAAAGAAAAAGGAAAACTCTAAATTGACAGAAGTATCAAGTTTGTACATGGATTCACTATCTATGAGTTTAGTAAATATTCCGCATATAATTGCTTTATCAGATAATGATGGATGGATCATTGATTTTAGAGAAAAGACTGAAGAACAGGGTGGAATAATAGAAGGTTTTTCTCTTGGGGTAAATTGGTCAGAAGAAAATGTTGGAAATAATGGAATAGGCACTGCATTGGCACTGGGGCAGCCAATTTTGGTGTATGGGGAAGAACATTATGGTATGCCTGATTGTAAGTGTGGTTGTATAGGTGTGCCAATTATAAATAATGAAAATGTGATAGGGGCAATTGGGATAAGTGTTCCAGTTGAACATATGAATCCGATAAAATTACATTCTCTTATAGCGTGCATAAATTCAATTGAGACAGCTATGAAATATATTAGCGATAAATTTAGTAATACATCAACTGGAATCAATTTAGCTGCAACAAGTGAATTAATTGCAACAGCTGTTCACGATCTTAAAAATCCACTATCTGTAGTTAGAGGCTTAGGTCAGCTTGGTATAGCAACTTCAGATAAAGCTAGAATGGATAATTATTTCAATAGAATAATTAAGCAAGTTGACGAAATGAATGATATGGTAGTTGAACTTTTAAGTATATTTAAACCAGAAGAGCTCACACCACAGAAGGTAACTACTCTAATAAAAGATGTTTTAAACTCTTTTCAGCCTATTTGCACTCATAAAAATATAAAGTTATCATTGATAGACAATGTAGATGAATATGCAAACATATCAAAAAAGCTTTTGAAGAGGGCAATCGAGAATCTTATAAATAATGCAATTCAAGCAATGGATAATGGTGGGTCAATTGAAGTTATAACTGAAAAGTATAAAAATTCTATACTTATTATAATTAAAGATACTGCTGGTGGCATTCCTGAGGAAATAAATAAGACTTTATTTGAACCTTTTTCTTTTAAGAGAAGTGGAGGAACGGGGCTTGGCTTGTTTATGGTATATCATACAATTACTAATATTCATAATGGTAAGATATGGTTTGATACAGAACTTGGTAATGGAACAACATTTTTTATGAAGTTACCAATAATAAAAAATGTTGAAAATGTCTCAGTTAGGCAGTTCGAGTTGACTTAATTAAATTAAGTTTTCATATGCTGCTATATTGGCTTATTTAAAATTATAATTTTGTAAAAGATATTTGAATAAATTTATAAATAAAGTTTAACAATTTACGAAACTAACTATATTTTGATGTATCATTAAAATGATAATAAAACGATATTTTGTGTATCACTAAAATAAGAATAAAGTGAAAGGATTAGATTTATGTCAAAAGTATTAAAATTAATAAAGTACTTTTTAGGATTTATTGGACTTACGGGTTTAATTTATATATTTATTTATTATTCTGTAATAAGTAAATTAACTACATAATTTGAAAGTATATATGTTGCAATTCACAATTACGGCTAAAATTCTTGCAAGATTTTTAGAATTATGATGAAGAATTATTTTTGCAACATATATATAATAATAATAATAATAATATTTTTTGAATTTCATTAAGCTAATGTTAAGGTAGTACAAGTATAATAAAACTTGTAAAAAAGTTTTTTTCATTTTCATTTCTTAATAATATAAAAAAGATGCTGTCATTAATTTGGCTGCATTTTTTTGTGAATTTTACTTGATAGTAAAATTTGTTTGAAATTTATAGATAAACAACTTTAAAACTAGATTTATGTTATAACTTACCGAAATCATAAATATTTTGTTCCGAAAAGCTATGAAAATATCGCTGAAGATTCTAAGCAGCAGATTTCACCACTTTAGCATGCTCCCACTTTCAGCGTGACAAGCTAAAGTGGAACAACCTACAACTAAGAATCTTAGCAGCTCATTTTCAAATGTTTTCTACACAAATATATTTATGATTTCTAGTGAAGATATGAACTTAAAGTTTTAGCGATTTTGTAAATATGTTCATCTAATAAGTCGAATTCCTAAATGGGTTATCTATAATAATATAAGGCTATGTTTAATATAATGTTGAAATATAGCCTTAAAAATTATAAAAAGTTTAGTAGCTAAATTTAGTAGAAAACTATTATAACTTTTCCACATAAATCATTCTCTCTACTGGAGTTGAAGCAAGCTTACGGCCAGTAGGTTTAACATATTTCTGAGCTATTTCCTCGTAACTTATATCCTCAATTACTTGCCAACCATACTCTTTAAGAAAATTTGGCCATGTTTCTGGCTCCATGCCAAAAAGCCAGATATTATTTGTTACATAATCTTTATACATCTTATCCCATCCATACATATTGCGGCCTTCTATAAAATCTTTAAGAACATAAGTGAAAGCAAGACGGCTACCTGGTGCAGCTTTAGCAAGAAAGTCAAAAGTTGCTCTAATTCCATCTTCAGTTAAATATTGCGTAACACCTTCCCATATAAAAAATGTCTTCTTATATATTGAGTATCCATAAGAATACAATATGGTACTTATATCTTCATGGTCGAAGTCTATTGATACAAGTTTTACATTTGACGGAATGCTTGCGAATATCTTACCAAGCTGGGTTTTCTTAGTTTCAATGTTTGTAGGCTGGTCTAGTTCCCAAACAGGAACGTGTGACAGTTCTTGTAATCTAAATGATCGAGTATCAAATCCAGCGCCTAAATTCACTACCGCTTCGATATCATTAACTGAATCTATTAATTTTTCATCTATATATTTCTTTCTGCACATCATGCAACTCCAGAGACCTGGAAATGTTTTTTCGGTTATTTTAACCATCCAATCCCTGACTGAGTTAAGACGCATCACCTTTAAAAAGACTCCGCCAGAAGGTATTAATCGATGTGCCAAGTTATCCACGATAATGCGTTCTTCTTGTGGAAAATATTGTTCTATAGCTACAATTGATATTGGACCTGAACCTGTTTTACCTGCTGCTTTTGCCATAATATTCACCTCCATATACTTAATAAAGCACTATGATTTTATAATAATAAAATATAAAGTTTTAATATTTATTTAGTGATCTATAGTGAAATTGCTTAAAAAGATTTAAAAGTTATTATTAATTAATACTAGGATGCTAATTTTTCTTTCATTTTATGTAATTATGACGTAATAGTAGATTACTATTATTTATTAGACTATAGTTTTTTAATAGCACTTATTATAAAAATATCACACATGACATGCATATATTGGCTCTCTATTTCTAAGTCTTTTATTCCGCTATATGAGTGTTCTAGATTGCTTTGAAATATAAAATTTTTAGCTTGTCAAACTGAAAGGTAGAGCATCCTAAAGAGGATACAACCTTCAACTTAGAACTATCCTGCGAAAATTTCATTAGTCCGCTGGAACAAATTTGTATCTAATTTCAGCTGATATCCACATAAGTTCAACTCTCATTGCTGAACCCCATATAAATAAAACAATTATAAGCTGGATTTATACTATGAAATATATACTAACTAGAAATCTTAGAATCATCCATCATAACTTCCTTAGAAACTGGAACAACAGCATAATTCTTATTTCGGTGAGCTATATACATAAGTTCAGGTTTTAGTTGGATTATTTCTATAATTATTTTTCAAAAAGGTATTTACAAATAAAGTTAATAGAGTTAATATTAATACATAGAATCAAATTGATATTATCTAAATGATAAATAGCAAGTAAAATAATTTTTCTAATATATAGAGGTGGGTAAGTTGGATAAAGAACTAGCAGATAAAAATGAAAGAGAATTTTTAAGTGAATATGATGTAAATATTTATGATAGGCCAAGTGTTACAAATGATATTATTATATTTACAACTGGTGATAGGATAGAAAAGAATTCAAGAAAAGTACCAAAGAAAGGAATGCAGGTTCTCTTAATTAAAAGAGATGATTATCCTCATAAAGGAAAATGGGCAATTCCAGGAGGCTTTGTTAAAAATGATGAAAGTCTAGAAGATGGAGCACTAAGAAAGCTGAAAGAAGAAACAGGAATAGATAATGTATATACTGAGCAGTTATATACTTTTGGAGAAGTTAATAGAGATCCAAGGACAAGAGTAATCAGCATCGGAAATATAGCATTAATATCGAAAGAAGATATTAGATTTGGTGATTATAAAGATAGGAAAGAATCAAAGTGGTTTTGGGTAGAAAAGAATTTAATTGATTCTAAAAAAGATGATACGCATACCATAAATAAATATATTCTAAAATTTGAAAGTGAAGATGAAGAAATAAAATTTAATTATGAAATAATAGAAAAAATAGAAAGAACTATTTTTAGGAAAAAGGAAAATAGTTATAAGACGTTAAATGAAAGTAATGATGAATTAGCTTTTGATCATTATAAAATAATAGATTATGCAGTAGACAGAATTAGAAATAAAATAGAATATACGCCAATTGCATTAAATCTTTTGCCTAGATTATTTACAGTTAAAGAACTTCAAAATGTATATGAAGCAATAATGGGAAGAGAAATCTTGAATTTTAGAAGAAAAATGGAAGATATGATTATAGAAACTGATGAAAAAATAGAGGGGAAACCTTTTAGACCTGCTAAAGTATTTAAATTTAATGAAAACTGGGAACATAATTTCTAAACTAAATTTAAGTTATTAATAAAATTTAAGGATAGAGAATTGAGATTTAATATGAGAGGGGATAATTAAATGATTTTTTTAAATGACAAAGAAATAAATATTAAAAAATTTCCTAATGGAGAAAGTTTAATAAATAGTCAGGAGTTGAATATTAAAGAATGGGTAAATACCATTAAGCTCAAATTTGAAAGTGATAATGATATAACTCATTTGATATTTTTAAAGGAGCATTTGGATGAATCAAATATTAAATGCAATCTTATAATTCCCTATATGCCTTATAGCAGAATGGACAGAACCGAAGGAGTGACTGTATTTACCCTAAAGCATTTATGCAGACTTATCAATTATTTGAATTTTGAAGAAGTAACAATTTATGAACCACATTCAGATGTATGTGTCGCATTGCTAGACAGGGTTAAAGTTATAAACATGTCTGCAATATTAGCAAAAAATTTATTAGAAAAAGTAGATGATAAAAAAGATTCAGTTTATTTAGTTTATCCAGATGCAGGTGCAGCTAAGAGATATGGGAAACAAATTAAATATGAAAAAATATTAACTGCAAACAAAGAAAGGGATTTTAAAACTGGATTTATAAATAAGCTTGAAATAAACGGAACTGTAGAAAGTAAAAATTTTAAAGCTATTATTGTAGATGATCTATGTTCTAAGGGTGGAACCTTTATTTTAACAGCTAAAAAGCTTAAAGGAATGGGAGCTTCCGAGATTTATTTGGTGGTAACACATTGTGAGGATACAATTTTTGATGGAGAAATTTTAAAGACTGATTTAATTACTAAGGTATTTACTACTAACAGCATTTTATCTAAAGAGCACGAGAAGCTTGAGATATCCTCTATTGTATAACTAAATGAATAATATATATGTTGCAAAAATAATTCTTCATCATAATTATAAAAATACTGCAAGAATTTTAACCGTAATTGTGAAATGTGCATTGTGAATTGCAACATGTATATTTAAGATAGAAAGTTAAATATTTAAAAATGAACCAAGTTAAATTGTTAAGAATAAATAAATTTAAGAATTTAAGAATTTAAGAATTTAAGAATAAAGGAATATAGGAATTTAAGAATTTAAATTTTTAACAATGAAAGAACTTAAGAAGTTAAAATTGAAAATATTTTTAAAGAAAAAAGTATAAAAAGTTAACATTTGTAGTGTTCTCAATGCTTTGAGCGAGTACATCATACAGATAATCAGAGTATTTTCAAAATTAAATTATAGAGATTGGGGAGACGATTATGAATAAATTATTAGTGGTTATAGATTATCAAAAAGATTTTGTTGATGGAGCTTTAGGATTTAAGAAAGCGGAAACCTTAGAACAAGGCATTTATGATAAAGTAAAAAAATATTTGGAAAATGGTGATAAAGTTTTATTCACTTATGATACTCACTTTGAAAATTATTTAGAAACAAGAGAAGGAAAGAATTTACCTGTACCTCATTGTTATATAGATACTGAAGGTCACGAGCTTTATGGAAAGTTAAAAGAATTTGTAGGAGTAGAAAATACTCTTCATTATAATAAAAACTCCTTTGGAATAGCACCAGCGGATATGTTAAAGATATCAAAGGATATTGGCGAGGATATAGATGAAATAGAGTTAGTTGGAGTCGTAACAAACATGTGTGTAATTAGTAATGTAGTTACATTTCAATCTCAATATATAAATGCAAATTTAAGTGTAGATGGAACTTTATGTGCAAGTTTTGATGATAGTCTTCATGATAAAGCACTAGATGTAATTGAAGCACTAAGTGTTAAAGTTAAAAGATAGGAGAGATATAAATGATAGATCCATTATTATTAACTGATTTTTATAAAACAATACATCATATGTGCTATGGACCTGGACTTACAAAGCTTGTAAGCTATTGGACTCCAAGAATGTCTAGAAAAGAAAACATGAACAAAGTGGTTATGTTTGGGCTTCAATCTTTTATAAAAAAATACTTAATAGAATATTTTAATGAAAATTTTTTCGCCATTCCTAAGGATGAAATTATTAGTGAATATAAGAGAGTGATATCTAGAACAATGGGAAGCATCGCAGCAGATACAGCTCATATAGAAAAATTGCATGATTTAGGTTATTTGCCTATACAAATAAAAGCAGTCCAAGAAGGAACAAGAGTAAATATAAAAACACCTATGATTGAAATCACTAATACTCACGATGAATTTGCTTGGCTTGTAAATTATTTGGAAACATTCATGAGTTGTAATATATGGCAGCCTATGACAAGTGCAACAATAGCATATAGATATAGAGAAATTGTTGAAAAGTATTTTGATTTAACTGTTGAAAATGGTGATGTAAAAAAAGCTTGCGGTGATTTTAGCATGAGAGGGTTTAGCTCAATTGAAAGTGCACAGGTTAGCAGTGCAGGGCATTTACTTTCATTTACTGGAACTGCAACAATATCATCAATACTCTATCTAGAAAAATATTATAACTGTAATATTGAAAATGAAATAGTTGGACTTGGAACCCCATCAACTGAGCATAGTGTAATGTGCACTTATGGAACGGATGAGCTTAAGGCTTACAAGAGATTAATTAATGAAGTATTTCCAAGTGGTGTTATAAGTATCGTTTCAGATACTTACGATTATTGGAACCTTATTACTAATATCCTTCCAATATTAAAAGAGGATATATTAAATAGAGACGGAAAGGTAGTAATCAGAGGAGATAGTGGAGATCCAGTGAAAATAATCTGTGGTGATAGTGAAGCACCAAATGATAGTCCAGCATATAAAGGAACTGTTGAACTTTTGTGGGATATATTTGGTGGAGAAATTAACTCAAAAGGATATAAAGTTTTAAATTCTCATATTGGAACAATTTATGGTGATAGTATCACAGTTGAAAGGTGCGAAGAAATCTGTAAGTGCCTTGAGCAAAAAGGATTTGCAGTAAGCAATTGTACTTTTGGAATTGGCTCTTACACTTATCAATATAATACTCGTGATACCTTTGGATTTGCTTTAAAAGCAACGCATGCAGTAATAAATGGTGAAGAAAAATTCATATTTAAAGATCCTAAAACTGATACAGGAAACTTCAAAAAATCTCAAAAAGGAATGTGCTATGTATACAAGAATGGAGAAGATATTCTTTATAAGGAAGAGCTTACTATAAAAGAGCAGGAAGAATATAAGGATAATTTATTAGAAGTAGTATATAAAGATGGAAAGCTTATTAAAGATTATTCATTAAAAGAAATTAGAGATAAGTTACATGGAGAGTTTTAGTTAAAGATAAAGCATCTTGTTTTTATTGCTATTAGGAAAAATAATGGAGGTGAGTTAACATATGAATAAGAATTTAAGAATAGAAGCAGCTCAAAATACATTGAAATATCTAAAAAATGGTTATTATATAGTAGATGATAAAAGGCTAGATATTTTAGATGTTCATAAAAAGTCTGTTGAAGAAAGTATTTTAATTTCGCCAGAAGAAGGGGATGCTTTAGTAGAAAAGCATAAAGGCTCGAAAGCAAATAAGAAAGTAAATATTAAAGTTAAAAATATATCTACAGTAAAAGCTGTGTTAGGCTTAGTAAGTGAAAATTTAAAAGACATAGGAGTATTAAATTTTGCAAGTGCTAAAAATCCAGGAGGCGGTTTCTTAAATGGAGCTTTAGCTCAAGAAGAAAGTATTGCTATAGGATCAGGACTATATGATACTCAGCTAAATAATGAGAAATATTATTTAGAAAATAGAAATTGTAAGACTATGATGTATACGGATTGCATGATTTATTCACCAGAAGTGGTATTTATAAGAGATGATGAATTAAATCTATTAGAACAATGGGTAACAGCAAATATTATTACAGCACCGGCAGTAAATTATGGACAAGTTTTGTTAAAGGGAGAAAATGAAACACTAGCTAAAAAGGTAATGAAAATAAGGATGAGAAAAGTTTTAGCTCTTTTCGTAAATGCAGGAAATAAAAATTTGATATTGGGTGCATATGGGTGTGGTGTATTTAGAAATGACCCTAAATTAATAGCAGAATACTGGCGAGAACTTCTAATTAACGAAAATTTTATTAGTTACTTTGATAATATAATATTTGCTGTTTTAGATAACTCCAAAAACCAAAACTGCATAAAAGCCTTTGAAGGATTAGAAAGGTAAGATATTTATTGTATTTTTAAGAAGGGAATGAGAATTTTGTACACTATTGAAGAAATTCTTAAAATGAAATACCCCTATGAATTATTTACGGGTAATAAAGAAACAGCAAAAAAGGAACACGTTGATCTTCTTAAAATATTTCATCCAGATTTGCATAAAGATTCAGAGAAATACAAAGAGGTTACAAGTAAAATAAATGAATTGTATTCTGAAGCTGTTAAATTATTAGAGAATGGAAACTGGATGGAAGAGGGATTAATTAAAATAACAAGCTCTGATGGCGAAAAATATTCGATGAAATATAATGTAGAATATTCATTTGAATTAGGAAAATATTTTATTGGAAATAGATCAATTTTATATTTAATTGATATAAAGCATGAGGATTTTTTAGAAAATGCATTGGATAGAATCAAGAATTTAAAGTACGAGAATAACAACATGAAATCTGAATTTGAAAAGTATTTTCCGAAAGTGTTAAAAAATTTTGAAACTATAGATAAGAAGATAGGATTGCTTATAGAAAAGCCAGAATATGCCTATTCTCTTAAAGATATATTAAGTTATTATAGCAGCAAAGTTCCATCAAGGCATGTAACTTGGATTCTAAGCAGTTTATATAATGTAACTTGTTTTCTATATTATAATAATCTATCACACAATGGAATAAATATTGATAATTATTATATTTCACCTTCAAATCATAGTGGATTTTTGTTAGGTGGATGGTGGTATACAGTTCCTATAGATGGGAAGATGCTTGGAGTATCTAACGAAATTTATAGCATAATGTCCCCAGAAATGAAGTCATCTAAAATAGGCACATTTCTATTAGACTTAGAATCCATAAGATTAATTGGAAGAACCTTGCTTGGTGATAAGAATGGAATAAGTTTTATTGAAGATTCTGATATACCTAAGCTGCTTATTGATTGGGTCAGAGGAGTCTCAGCAAACAATCCAATGGAAGAGTATAAGCTTTGGGAAAGTGTAATTAAACAAAGTTATGGAGAAAGAAAATTCGTAAATATGGATATTGATATAAATAAATTATACGCTAGAAAAATTAGTAAATAGTATATGAATATTTAGGAGGTATTAAAATGGGAACAGGAAGATGGGATTCAAAAGCTTGGGATAGTTATGCAAGTGCAACTATAAAAGGAAAGAAAACAGTAGATGATGTTTTTGCAGCGAGGAGACTTGATCCTAGTTTAAATCCGTATAAAGTAAGTTTTAGGGAAAGTTGTGACAGTAGTGACAATCCAAGTTCAACACCAATTATTATTGGACTTGATGTAACTGGTTCAATGGGCATAATTGCAGATAGTATTGCAAGAGAAGGCTTAGAAAAATTAGCTACTGAAATATATAATAGAAAGCCTGTTTCAGACCCACATATCATGTTTATGGGAATTGGCGATGTTAAATATGATTCATCCCCTTTACAGGTAACTCAATTTGAAGCTGATATAAGAATTGCAAAAGAGTTAACTAAAATTTATGTGGAGCATGGAGGGGGAGGAAATAACTCTGAAAGTTATACTTTACCTTGGTGGTTTGCTGGAATGCATACAAAATGTGATAATTTTATAAAAAGAGGAAAAAAGGGATATCTATTTACTATAGGAGATGAAGAGTGTCCTAAGACTGTTCTTAAAAAAGAAATTGAAAAGGTCTTTGGAGATACAATACAAACTGATAGTATGTCAGCACAAGATTTATTAAGGCTTGTATCTAAGCAATATGAAGTATTTCATATTATTATTGAAGAAGGAAGTCATATGCGTTATCAGCCAGATGAAGTAATAAAGTCATGGAATGATATTTTAGGCCAAAGAGTTTTGAGATTGTCAGATTATACAAAATTGCCTGAACTTATAGTATCAACGTTACAAGTATTAACTGGAGAAGACAAGGATAATGTTTCTGACAGTTGGGATGGAAGCACAAGCCTAATAATAAGAAATGCTATTAAAGAATTGGTTCCAAATGTAAAAGCTGATGATGGACTTGTAAAGTTTTAATGTTATTGGAGCTGTCCCACAAAGAATAAAAACTACAATATACTGTATTAAATTTAAAAATTCTAATACAGTATAATTGTGGTCAATTTTCTTAATGGAACAGCTCCATGTTTAACATCATGAGAGGAGAGTTTGGCATGAAATCTATAAAAGTGATAATAGGTTCTAATTTGGGTGATGAAGGAAAAGGACTAATGACAGATTACATGTGTTCTATAAATGAAAATCCAGTTGTGATTCGATTCAATTCATCTGCTCAAGCAGGTCATACTGTAGTTACTCCAGATAGTAAAAGACATGTATTTGGACATTTTGGAGCAGGAAGCTTACAAGGTATTCCAACTTTTTTAAGCAGTTATTTTTCAGTCAATCCTTTGTTATTTCTAAAAGAATATGATGAACTTAATAAAATAGGAAATATTCCATATACAATGATAGATCCAAATTGCCCTGTAGTTATACCACAAGACATGTTATTAAATCAGATATTAGAAAGACATAGAGGAAATAATAAACATGGGAGTTGTGGCCTTGGGTATAATGAGTCAATTATAAGAAATGGAATAGATAGATATAAAATAACCTGTGGCGATATTTTCAGTGGAGTTTATAAAGATAAGCTGGAGCTTATAAAAAAAGAATATATAGATAAGAGGATTGAACAGTTAAACTTAAAGTCTTCCAATGATAATTTAATAAATATACTATTTGATGCAAATCTAATAGAACATTTTATTTATGATGTTGATAACAATTTTAAATCAAAGGTAGAACTATATAATATAGAAAGAGTTTTAGAAAATTATCAAACTCCTATATTCGAAGGAGCACAAGGATTAATGCTGTCAGAGGACTATAAATATTTTCCTTATGTGACCCATTCTAAGACAGGTGTAAGCAATGTGATAGATTTGTTAGAAAAAGCAAAGCTCAGTGAACTTGACATAGAAGTAATCTATGTAACAAGGAGCTATTTAACAAGACATGGGGCAGGACCATTGCCAAATGAAATGAAAGAGAATCCATACAAAAATATTACAGACCTAACTAACATTCAAAATGAATTTCAAGGTGTTTTGAGATTTGCACCATTAGATATAGATTTATTATCAGAGAATATAGAAAATGATTATAACAAGATTCACTTTAAGAACAAAAATAAAAAAATCAATATAAGTAAATCTATTACAATAACATGCCTAGACCAGATAGATAATAATAAGGCTGAGTATTATAAAGATAATAATTTTCTGTTAAAGAATACTGATGAATTTATAGAGGACATTCTTAGCAAGATCAATCCTGATAATTGTTATTTAAGTTATGGAGTATCTAGAGATACTATTGTAAAATATTGAAATAAGATTTGAATATCATAATTTATTTAAAATAAATAGTGAAGTTGTTATAGATAAACAATATATTTATGATTTCGGTAAGTTACCACATGAATATAGTTTTAAAGTTGGATATCTATATATTATAGGAGTTATATGTTAAATGTTAATTGGAAACCAAATAAAATGTTATCTATCCCATTATATCAGCAAATAGTTAATTATATTAAGACGATGATATCAACGGGGGAATGGGACGTAGGTAGTAAACTGCCAACACAAAGAGAGCTTGCAAAAATATTTGAAGTAAATAGAAGTACTGTTGTGGAGGCTTTAGATGAATTAAAAGCAGAAGGTCTAATTGAAGGTAAAAGTGGTGTAGGAACTGTCATAGTTAATAATACATGGTCTCTAATTACATCTATTTCACCATTAAAATGGCAAAATTATATTCAAAGTGGCATACAAAAGCCCAATTTGCCTACAATTCAAAAAATAAATCAATTAGAATTTAAAGATGGAATGATACGGTTAGGAACTGGAGAGCTTTCTCGTGATTTATATCCTCATGATATGATGAAAGTGATTTTAAACAAAGTTTCAGAAAACGTAAAAGATTTAGGTTATGAGGAACCAAAAGCATCATTGCATTTAAGAGAAACAATAAGTAAGTATCTGAAAAAGCATAATATAAATGTTTCCCCGTCAAAAATATTAATTGTATCCGGATCCTTGCAAGCACTGCAGTTAATTTCTATGGGAATTTTGAAGAGTGGATCTACAATACTTGTTGAAAAGCCTTCATATTTGAGTTCACTTAATTTATTTCAATCATATGGAATGAATTTAAATAGTGTTTCAATGGATAACTTTGGCATCAAGCCAAATGAAATTATAAAAAATAAGAAAAATGATAATTCAACTTTATTATATACTATACCGACTTTCCAAAATCCTACTGGAATTGTAATGACAGAAGAGAGAAGAAATGAAATTTTAGAAATATGTTCAAAAGAAAGAATTCCTATTATTGAAGATGACGCATATAGAGAACTATGGTTAGATAAAGAGCCACCGCTACCGTTAAAATCAAAAGATAAAAATGGAAATGTGATGTATTTAGGCACGGCTTCAAAATCTATAGCGGCAGGCCTTAGAGTTGGTTGGCTAGTTGGACCAGAAAATGTAATTGAACATTTAAGTGATCTTAAGATGCAGATGGATTATGGAACAAGTTCTTTGTCTCAGGAAGTCTTAGCCGAATTGATTGATAGTGGCTTATATGATGAATATTTATTACAACTAAGAAATCAGCTAAAAATTAGAAGAGATGCAATATTAGATATTTTAAAGAGATATTTTGATGGTATAGCAACATGGAGTAAACCACATGGTGGATTTTATATTTGGCTAAAATTAAAGAAATCATTATCATTAAATAAACTATTTGAATTATCTTATGAGAAAGGAATATTGATTAATCCGGGAAATATTTATGATTTTTCTAATAGTCAAAATTTAAGAATTTCATATTCATATGCATCATTGGAAGAGTTAGAAAAGGGATTAAGGATATTATCAGAATTAGTAAAAAAGAGCTATTTTAATGATATAACCAAAAGCAGCTATTGATTTTTTTCAATAGCTGCTTTTGGTTGGGTAATAAACTAATATCTTGGTTGGGGACTTTTTATATTTCATTAGTTACAATAAGAAAAGAACTAATAAAGGAGGTAAATTATGATTAAATACTTATTACAAGGACTTCTATTTGGACTTGCTTATGTAGCACCAATAGGAACACAAAACTTATATGTAATAAACACTGCTATGCAAAAAAGTAAGGTTGAAACATATAAAGTTGCACTTATAACTATCTTATTTGATATTTCACTAGCGATTGCATGTTTTTTCGGAATAGGGGTGCTTATTCAAAAATACTATCTATTAAAATTGGCAATACTTCTATTTGGATTTGTTGTTATAATTTACATAGGAGCTGGATTAATACGAACATCTTCGCAAATATTAGAAGATAAAAAGCTGGGTGATAATTCATTTATTAAAATTATTATTTCTTGCTTTGCTGTTACGTGGCTTAATCCTCAGGCAATAATTGACGGATCTTTATTATTAGGTGGATTCAATGCTTCACTTCCAGCAGAGATGTCAAAGTACTTTATAGTGGGGGTCTGCATGGCATCAGCCATATGGTTTAGTGGACTTGCAGGATTCGTAGGCAAGTTTAGCAGTAAATTTAATAAAATAATTAAATGGATCAACATAATTTGTGGACTAATACTTATATTCTATGGTTTAAAATTAGGGTACTCATTTATTGAATCAATATATTTATAGCTTTTTGTGGCTATAGATAAACCAACTATAATCTATACTTATGCGCATACCTCACCGAAATGAATAATATACTTTTGTTCCAGTTTTTGGGTAATTCTGATGGGTGATTCTAAGGCTATAAAGTTGCATCCAAAGTGCTATCCTCAAAGAACAAGCGCTCACAGAGAAAGTTCGAAGAACGAAATATGAAATTTCGATTCTCACTTTTTGAACTATCACATTTGGAACAACTTATAGCCAAAGAATCACATCCATCAAAATTACCAATGAAACATTCCACAAAAGTATATCACTCATTTCTGGTTAGAAGATATTTCATAGTGTAAAGCTAACTTATAGTTGGGTTATCCATAGGGTTCCTCATTGAAAATTTGAAATATATCAAGTAGAGAAATTGGATACATGTTTGTAACCTCAAGGGTCATAATATGAAATTTTCATAGTCATATGGAACAAATATGTATTCAATTTCGGCTGATATCCACATAAGTTCGATTCTCATTGTGGAATCCTATATACAAAAATGTATTTGTTGGATACAATAAAAGTGAAATTACTTACATAATAAGGAGATTCATAATATGAAATATTATTTTGCACCATTAGAAGGTGTCACTGGGTATGTATATAGAAATGCATATGAAACTTTTTTTGGACAAATTGATAAGTACTTTATGCCGTTTATATCACCAACTAAAAATAAAAGTTTTACGTCTAGAGAATTAAATGATGTATTACCTGAGCATAATAAAGGAATCAATGTTATTCCTCAGATACTTACTAACAATTCCGAGTATTTCACTGATACTGTAAATGAATTGACTAAATTTGGATATGATGAAGTTAATTTAAATTTAGGTTGTCCATCTGGAACTGTTGTTGCAAAGTATAAGGGATCAGGATTTCTTGCACAAAGAAAGCAGCTTGATGAATTTTTAGAAGATATATTTTCAAATGCATCAGCCAAGATTTCCATAAAGACAAGAATTGGAAAGGATACGCCAGATGAATTTTATGAGTTAATTGAAATCTTTAATAAGTATCCTTTAGAGGAACTTATAATTCATCCAAGAATTCAGACAGACTTTTATAAAAATAGGCCTAATATGGAAGTGTTTAAGGATGCATTAGCATTAAGTAAAAATCCTGTTTGTTATAATGGTGATATTTTTAATGTAGAAGATTATAAAAAATTATCGGAAGCTTATCCGAAGCTTGAAACAGTAATGCTCGGTAGAGGACTTATTGCAAATCCGGGATTGATTGAAGAGATTAAGACCAATCGTCTTGTGGATAAAGAATCAATGAAGGCATTTCATGATAAAGTCTGCAGGGGATATGAAGAAGTTCTTTCAGGTGATAAAAATGTCTTATTTAAAATGAAAGAATTATGGTTTTATATGATACATATGTTTTCTAATAGCGATAAATATGCTAAAAAGATAAGAAAGACTAGTAGTTTACAGGAATATAAAGGAATCATATCAAGCATGTTTCAGGAACTTGATATAAAGAAAACAGATATACATGGATTTTAATGGTTCAATTATCATATAGATTAAGACAGTTTTTAATGGGATAAATTTTGTATAAATAAAATTTATACTTAACTACTGTTTGTTATAGAAAATAAATTTAAAATAGTTATAATTAGAATATTGCTATCAAGATAAATTAAGGGGAATAATATATATTGGAAAAATAATTCTTCATTATAATTCTAAAAATATTGCAATAATTTTAGAATTAATTATGAATTGTGAAATGTGCATTATGAATTGCAAAATATATATTTATAAAATTTGGAATATAATCACTGATATTTTTATAATTTATTGTATCAGGGGGTGATTATATGGGTGTTAAAGAAATAATTGAGAAATACAGGGGTAAAAATGCAGATATGCAAAACATTATCGCAAACCTTGTTCTTGCAGTGGCAGATTTAAATGCCAAAAATAAAATCTTAGTGGATATACTAAAGAAGAATGAAATAGAGATTCATATAACTAATAAGAAATATCAAAAATATTTAAGTGATTCGCTGGAGAGTATATTATCGAAGATTTACAAAGACTAGCCAAAGAAGATTTTATAAATGGAGGATATAGAATGATATTTAAACCTGAATTAATTAAGGGAATAGCGAAAACAAGCCATCCATATGGATGTAGAAAAGAAGTACTAAACCAAATCGAATATTGTAAGAATGCAAAGCAATTCCATGGTCCTAAAAAAGTGCTGATTATTGGAGCGTCATCAGGTTTTGGCCTTGCTACAAGAATTTCTTTAGCATTTGGGGGAGCAAAAGCTGATACAATTGGAGTTTCGTTTGAAACAGGCATTACAGATAGAAGAACAGGAACCGCAGGTTGGTATAATAATATATTTTTTAAAGAGTTTGCAGAAAAAGAAGGATTAATTGCAAAAAACTTTATTGGAGATGCATTTTCAGATGAAGTTAAAGAAAATGTTATAAAATATATAAAGGATGAGTTTGGAAAAATTGATTTACTCATTTATAGTTTGGCATCGCCAAGAAGAAAAGATCCTAAGACAGGAAATATTTACGAGTCAACTTTAAAAACTACATCTGGAGAGTTTCAGGGGCCGACAATTGATATGGAGACAGATGAACTTGTTACAACTAAAGTTAATTCGGCAACTGATAAAGAGATAGAAGCAACAAAAAAAGTAATGGGAGGTGAAGATTGGAGTGAGTGGTGTAAACTGCTTCTTGAAAATGATTGTCTCTCTGACAAGGCTATAACAATTTCGTATTCATATATTGGAGCATCAAGAACATATAAAATTTATAGGGAAGGTACAATAGGAGAGGCTAAACGTCATCTTGAAAATTCTGCACTTCAAATAGATAAAGAGTGGAAAAAGAAGATTAATGGAAAGGCTTTTGTTTCTGTAAACAAAGCAATTGTTACGAAGGCAAGTGCGTATATACCTTCCTTCTCATTATATGCAGCAGTATTATATAAAGTAATGAAAGAAAAGAATTTGCATGAAAACTGCATTATGCAGATGCAAAGAATGTTTGCTGATAAAATATATACAGAAAACCCATCTGAATTTGATAACAGTGGAAGACTTAGAATGGATGATTGGGAACTTAGAGAAGATGTGCAAAGCGAAGTCAATAACTTGTGGGATAAAATAACTCCAGATAACTTTAAAATATTATCGGATTATGACGGATATAAACAGGAATTTATGCAGTTAAATGGATTTGAAATCGATGGAGTCAATTATAGTGAAGATATTGATGTTGAGGTGTTAAAAAGGCTAGAGCCATAGATTAATTAAGGGTTATGTTAAGAAGTATCAAAATGATACTTCTTGTTTTTTTATTCTCTAAGAACTTATATTCAAGTGAAAATTGTAGGTAAGTTATGGAAATACTGATTCGGAATGTTATAATTTGTAAAGGGAATAAAAAAGAAAATATAGTCGCCTGCGATTTTTTACAAATATATTTTAGAGAGATAATAATATTTCAAAAAACATTGCACCTGTGGTATAATTATCCGGGTATGCAATAAATCAAATAGCTATGTATATTATGGTTACATTTGATTTTAGTGTTAATAAACATAATTAACTAAGGAGAAGTGTTTTGAAATGAGAATAAAATATAAACTTATCGTTAGCTATTTGATCTTAATTGTATTTGCTGTAAGTGTATTGGGTTTCTTAATTGGGAATAAATCTAACAAAGCAGTTTTTAAAGAGGTAAACGAAAAAAGTCAGCGTTTAACAGAATCAATTATTACAACTTTGAGTGTAAGAAATGATTTGCTTACTGAGAAATCTTATGGAGATTTAAATTTTGCAAATAACGTATTAAACGATTTAGCTGATATGAGAGTTGATTACAATGAAATCGTAAAAGTTGGAGATTTTAACTTACCAGTTTTATATTCAGGAAATCAAAGAATATCCTTAGATAATACTATAGTTGATAAACTAAAACAATCAACAGGTACTATAGCAACAATGTTTTTATTACAGGATGATAAACTAATAAGGGTTTCTACTACCGTATTTAATAATGGTAATAGGATATTAGGTACATATATTTCAAGTGATACTGAAGCTTATAAAAAGACACTAAATAATGAAGAATTTATTGGCGATATTAGAATAGAGGGAATTGGATATCTAACAAGAATGAAGCCAATATTAGATAAAGATAAAAAAGTAATAGGAGCAATAGGTTTAGGAAATAAAATCATTAATGATTATTTAAATGATACATTAAGTAATATTAAATTAGGAAAGACTGGATATGCGTACATACTAGATTCTGATGGAAATGTAGTTCTTCATCCATCTGATAGTGGAAAGAATGTAAGTAATTATGATTTTGTTCAAAAAATGCATACTGAAAAAAGTGGAATGATTGAGTACACTTATAACGGAGTTAAGAAATTAGGATATTATCAGTATTTCGAAGCTTGGCATTGGTATATAGTTACTACAGCAGATTATGATGAATTAAATTCTTCAGCTAAATCAATCTTGACAACCACAATAGTTACTGGAGCAATAATAATTGTTTTAGGAGGAATTATAGCGTTATTTTTAGCTAATACATTAGTTAAGCCTATTAACAAGTTAAAATCCTGTATGGAGATAGCGGGTAAAGGCGATTTGACAGTACGATGTAATATAGATAGTAAAGATGAGATAGGAGTTTTGGCGAATAGTTTTAATAATATGTTGTCAGAAAATAAAAGACTATTAGAAGAAACCGTGCAGTATGAAAAATTAAAAACGGAATTTATTGCTAATATGTCACATGAATTAAGGACACCATTAAATATTATATTTTCAACAGCGCAGTTATTTAATGTACTTATAAACAGAGATGAAAATTTAAATACTCAGAAAATGAAGAATTATACAAGTAGTATAAAGCAAAATTGTTATAGATTGGTGCGACTAGTGAATAATCTTATTGATATAACAAAAATCGATTCAGGCTATATGAAATTAGAATTGAAAAATGGCAATATAGTACAAGTTGTAGAGGATATAACACAATCAACTGCCGAATATGTAGGATATATGTCTAGAACAATAATATTTGATACAGATAATGAAGAAAAAATTATGGCTTTTGATGAAGAAAAGCTAGAAAGAATTTTGCTTAATCTAATTTCAAATGCTACTAAATTCACTGAACCAGGGGATGAAATAAATGTTACTTTATATGACATGGATGATCATATTGTTATCTCTGTAAAAGATACAGGAAGAGGAATTCCAGAGGAAAAAGTATCGCAGCTTTTCCAACGATTTAAGCAGGTAGAACGATTATTAAATAGAAGCCATGAAGGTAGTGGAATTGGGTTATCTATAGTTAAAGCCTTAGTTGAGATGCATGAAGGAACAATAGAAGTAAAAAGCGTTTATGGAGAAGGTACAGAGTTTATCATATGCCTTCCTGTTAAGATTGTACCAGAAGATAAAGGTAAGAAAAGCAAGAATGGCTATGCAAACCAATCTAAGGTTGAAAATATTAATATTGAGTTTTCAGATATATATAGCTAAAAAAGATTGTCTTATAAATTAGACTTATGCGATAGCTTGCCGAAATCATAAATATTTTGTTCCGAAAAGCTATGAAAATATCGCTGAAGATTCTAAGTTGCAGGTTTCACAACTTTAGCATGCTCCCACTTTCAGTGTGACAAGCTAAAGTGAAACAACCTACAACTAAGAATCTTAGCAGCTTATTTTCAAATGTTTTCTCCACAAATATATTTATGATTTATAGTTAAGATAATAATTTATATATAGTAAGTATGGAAATATGTTCACATAATAAATCTGGGCATCTATATAATATACTGATTTAATGGTAAATTTTCATTGACATTCTAACATTTAGAGTATAAAATTTAGACGAGCACTAGGGGAGCCGTAATGGCTGAGATGAGTTTTTCAGACCCTTTGAACCTGCACTGGGTAATGCCAGCGAAGGGAAGTTATAAGATAATATAAAGCTAAATCTAAAGGTAGTAGATTTATAATTTAATTAGATTATTAACTCCTTTCAATGGTATTTTAATACTGTTTGAGAGGAGTTTTTTTATGCAATTTTCGCAAAGATTATTATTGAAAGGTCAACCTATATGGGAGGCATGTTTGGAGCATTCTTTTCTTAAGGAGCTTAGTGAGGGGACATTAAAGGAAGATAAGTTTTGCTTTTACGTTAAACAGGATTATGTTTATCTAATAGATTATATAAAGCTTTTTGCATTAGGGATGGTTAAAGCAGATTCATTAGAAGATATACAAGCCTTTGCTAAATGTGCAAATGCTATAGTAAATATTGAAATGGATGCACATACTGAATATGCTAAAAAGTTTGGAATAACTAAGGAAGAACTAGAGGCTACAAAGCCAAATGCAAGTAATTTATCATACACAAAATTTATGCTTCAGGTATCATCAGAAGGATCTTTAGCAGAGCTAGTAGCAGCGCTGCTTCCATGTATGTGGAGTTATGCATTTATTGGCAAGACTTTAGCTGAGAATAAAAAGGCATTGGAGCATCCACTTTATAGAGAATGGATACTTACATATGCAACTGAAGAATATAATAAGGAAAATGATTGGTGCATAAAACTTATGGATAAACTAGCAGAAGGACTGCCAGAAAGGCAGCTTCAAAAACTAGAAGAGATATTCATTATATCTTCAAAATATGAATATATGTTTTGGGATGGCTGCTACAAAAAGGAAAGTTGGGTTATTTAGATGAAAGCATTGGAAATTAATAATTTATCATTTAAGTATAAGGACTCAGATAAACTTATACTTGATGATTTATCTTTTAGTATAGATAAAAATGAATTTGTAACAATTATCGCGCCTAGCGGTACAGGTAAAAGCACTCTTTTTAGATTAATTTTAGGACTATTAAAGCCACAAAAGGGAAATATAAATATAGAAAAAGAAGGCAATAAAAATATTATAGGATATATGCCTCAAAAGGACTCCTTAATGCCTTGGAGAAATATTCTTGATAATACTGCAGTAGGACTTGAGTTAAATGGTCATAGTAAGAAGGCTGCTAGAAGAATAGCATCTACATACTTTGAAGGCTTTGGGCTAAAAGGCACTGAAAAGTCTTATCCGCATCAATTATCGGGAGGAATGAGACAAAGAGCTTCATTTCTAAGAGCTATAGTAAATAATCCGTCAATACTTTTATTGGATGAACCATTTTCTTCACTAGATGCATTAACAAGAAGAAAAATGCAAGCATGGCTGCTAGAACTTTGCCAAAGGCAAAATAATACTGTATTTATGATAACTCATGATATAGATGAAGCTTTACTTTTATCAGATAGAATTCTTATCTGTACGGAGCTTCCATATAAAAATTTGAAATCTATAGATGTAAATATTGAAAGGCCAAGGAATTATGAGACTACACTTTCTAGTGAGTTTATTGAGCTAAAAAGAGCTATTTTAAATGTTCTTGATTCTTTAGAAGAAAATAAGGGGGGAATGTAGAATGAAAAAATTTAAAGATTATATATTCCCTTTAATATTTCTGATAATTATAATTTTGGCCTGGGAATTTATAGTACCATATTTTAAGGTGCCAAATTTTATTCTGCCTAGATTTTCTGAAATCATAAAGGCTTTAGTAGATCAAAAAGATTTACTATATAAACATTCGATTATCACATTAGGTGAAGCACTGTTAGGGCTTATAGCATCAGTAATTATAGGTATATCCTGTGCACTTTCTATATATCTTTGGAGGAATGTTTCGAAAACTTTATATCCAATTATAATTTTTTCTCAAACAATTCCGACTATAGCTTTATCTCCAATTATGGTTATGTGGTTTGGATATACTATATGGTCAAAGGTAGCAGTAGTAATATTATTTTGTTTTTTCCCTATAGTTATAAGTACCTTAGATGGACTAAATAGTGTAGATAGAGATTTAGAAGATGTTTTAAAAGCCCTTGGAGGGAATAAATTTCAAATATTTTTTAAACTGCATATGAATTCTGTATTACCTAATTTTTTAAGCAGCTTTAAAATAGCTGCTACCTATAGTATTTCAGGAGCTACTATAGGAGAGTGGCTCGGAGCTGAAAAAGGGTTGGGGATATATATTAAGAGAGCAGCAGGTATGCTGCAGGCAGATTCGGTTTTTGCAGGAGTGTTAGTTTTATCATTTCTAGGATTAGTCCTATTTTCCGTAGGATTCTTACTAGAAAAGATTTTATTAAAATACAGAAGAGGATTGAAGGAGGACAATCATGAAATTAAGAAAGCTTAGTATATTTTTATTATTTGTTATGTTAGTTAGTTTAGTATTTAGCGGGTGCTCTAGTGCTTCTAATAATAAGGAGGACAAAAGTGCTACTAAAGAGCTTAAAGAAGTTAATGTTCTTTTAGACTGGTATCCAAATGCAGTACATTCATTCTTATATGCAGCAGAAGAGCAAGGGTACTTTAAAGAAGCAGGATTAAAGGTTAACTTAATTACACCTGCAGGTACAGATGATGGAATTAAATTAGTAGCAGCAGGAAAAGCTGATTTAGCAATAAGCTATCCTAAACAAATTATCTTAGCAAGAGGCGAAAATATTCCTATTAAATCTGTTGGAGCAATAGTTAGAAGTTCATTAAACCAACTAATGGTTCGTAAAGATTCAGGAGTTAAAACATTAAAAGATCTAGAAGGAAAGAAAGTTGGATATGCATCTTTTGATATTGATAAAGAGACTGTTAAAGCAATGGTAGCACAAGCTGGTGGAGATCCATCAAAGGTTGAATTTGTAGATGTTGGATATGACTTAATGCCTGGAATCGAAACAAAACAAGTTGATGCAATTATAGGTGGATATATAAACCATGAAAAAATATTATTAGAGAAAAAAGGCATTGAATTAGAAACTTTTGCGCCATCAGATTTTGGCGTGCCAAATAACTACGAATTAGCATTTGTTGCAAGTGATGACGCAATTAAGAACAATAATGATACAATACAAGCGTTCTTAGGAGCTGCTAAAAAAGGATTTGAATATACTCAAAAGAATCCTGATAAGGCTTTAGATTTAATATTGAAGGCTCAAAATGAAAGTTTCCCATTAGATGAAGAGATAGAAAAGAAGAGCTTAGAGATACTTTTACCTCTTATGGAGAATGAAAGTGGTAAATTCTTAAGTCAAGATAAAGAGAATTGGAATAACAATATTAAATGGCTAAAAGATAAGAATTTACTTCAAGCTGATGTTGATAGTAAAGATGTGTTTCAATAGTTTAATATTTATTTAAAGTTACAAAATTAATAAAAAGATATTATGTCAACTACGACATAATATCTTTTTTTATTCTTTAGGAATTTATATTCCGATAAAATCTGTGGATAACTAAAAAAAATTGATTGACTAGTTTTTGTATTATAAAAAGAATAAAAAAGAAATCTTATTCGCCTGCCAAGTTTTTCTCACATGCGTTCGAAAAGGCAGATGCGTGAAAAAATCTCCGGCTCCACAGTCGCCTGCGATTTTGTTCTTGTTTTATAAATACTCCGTGATATTAGATTAGTTCGGAGGAAAAGCTAATTTTATGATATAAGATTTTTTATTAGGATTTATATTTTAACCGGTACAGTTGGACTCTTGAAAGAATAATATTGTAATTATATAGATTGAGAAAAAAGCAACAAATTATGTGTTTTATAGATAAACAACTTAAGAATTCGACTTATTAGATGAACCTATTTATAGAGTTGCTAAAACTTTAAGCTCATATCTTAACTAGAAATCATAAATATATTTGTGGAGAAAACATTTGAAAATGAGCTACTAAGATTCTTAGTTGTAGGTTGTTCCGATTTAGCTTGTCACACTGAAAGTGGAAGCATGCTAAAGTGGCTACAACCTGCTGCTTAGAATCTTTAGCGATATTTTCATAGCTTTTCGGAACAAAATATTTATGATTTCGGTAAGTTATCACATAAATATAGTTTTAAAGTTGGTTATCAATATAGATATCCAACTTAAGAATTAAACTTATTCATAGTAATTTCTAGCATAGACTAATGACTTAACCATGTTAAAATCTTCATTTAAATGGATATATATTGAATTTATCGATTCAAAAAGCTCATCAATAGATATAAAAGCACTAGTACTAAAAATACAATTTTTCAACTTATTCCAGATATTTTCCTGTGGATTTAGAACTGGAGAATATCTAGGAGTATTTATTAAAAACAATTCTTCGCTATGCGCGTCAGCGAAGTCCTGCATTATTCTAGAAGTGTGAAATTTAGCATTATCCAGTAAAACATACACTTTTTTA
>NZ_JHXK01000018.1 GCF_000621745.1 Clostridium beijerinckii HUN142
AATGGTCGGGGTGACAGGGATTGAACCTGCGACCTCATGGTCCCAAACCACGCGCGCTCCCAGCTGCGCCACACCCCGAAAATCTTAACCAGTTTTTTAACTTGTCACTCATCTCTCAGCGACAATGATTATTCTACAATATCAAATCTGTTTCGTCAATACCTTTTTTATAATTTTATGATAATTAATTTAAATATTTAATCATTATGCCCTAATTTCTTTTAAATATGCATCTACATCTCCATTATCACTGATATTTATGAAGCCTATACATCTCCATTTTAATTTAGGTAATGATATGCTTCCTGGATTCATTAAGATCATATTATCTTCTTTCTCTATTAATTGTTGGTGTGTATGACCAAACAATACAATATCAGCATTTAATTCTCTTCCCCTATAATAAATATTGTTCATAGAGCTTTTTACACCATACAAGTCACCATGTGTAAAAAACACTCTTTTCCCATTTACTTCTATAATAGATTCCTTCGGATATTTAGCTGAATAATCACAATTACCTGCAACAGCATACACTTTCCCTTTAAAATCATTTTCCAACAATTCTACATCGTCAATGTTATCTCCTAAATGTATCAAAATATCGGCATCCTTTATTAGTTCCTTAGCCAAATTAATATATTTAATCATCCTATGTGTATCACTTACAACTGCAATTAACATAATTCTTCCTCCTGCATTATTATTAATTTATTTAACATTTCTTAGATATAGTAAACAACTTATTAACTTATTCTAAATAACTTTCTAATAAATTAAAGTAATTGAATGATTACTTTTTTCAATTCCTTTAATGCCTTTCCTCTATGACTTATTTCATTCTTCTCATCTGAAGTTAATTCAGCAAAAGTTTTATTTAATGGTTCATAGAAAAATAATGGATCATATCCAAATCCGCCATCTCCATGTAATTCTTCTATAATCCATCCTTTTACTTCACCTGTAACTTTAAAATACTCTCCCTTATCTGTAAACATTGCTAACTGACAAATAAATTTAGCTTCTCTATTGCTTTTCAAAACACCTTTTAACTTGTTTAAAAGCTTTTCATTGTTTCTTGAATCATTTCCATGTTCCCCAGCATATCGAGCTGAATAAATTCCCGGCTCTCCATTTAAGTAATTTACTTCAAGTCCCGAATCATCAGCTAATACAATAAAATTACTAGCTTTTCTTTCTAATAAATGTTCATATATTTCTTTTGCTTTCTTTTTTGCATTTTCTTCAAACGTTTTTCCATCTTCAACCACATCTATATTTATGCCTTCATCTTCCAAAGATCTAACTTCTATATCTAGCTCTTTTAATATTTCTTTCATTTCTTTAATCTTTTTCTTGTTATTACTAGCTAATATTAATTTTTTCATTCTATATCTCCTTCTTCTCATTTAAAATAAAAATTTTGAATTCCATAATTATTTTATAAAAAGCTTTAAAATCGCCTAATTCCTTTTGACTTTCTATCACTATTACAATTCTAATTAATCTCAATAATTCCAAATAGCTTTTATATAATTCTAACAAAATTACTTGAAACACATCAATCTTTTAGAATCTTTACTGTATATTAAACAATTCATCTCTTTTGGGTGCTTCAACCTCTATTTCATGATCATTATCTAATAATACTGCGCCACACTCACATATCTCACCTATTATACTAGCTTCAATTCCACTTTCATTTAGACGTTTTATCAACTCACTACCATTTTTAGTAGTAATAAGCATACTCCCAGACGATATGAGCCTAAGTGGATCTATTTTGAATTCCTCGCAAACCTTTTTAGTTATATCCAACATTGGTATTTTCTCTTTAAATATTTTAAATCCTTTATTTGATGCCATAGCGACCTCAAAAAGTCCTCCAAGAAGTCCTCCTTCTGTTATATCATGCATTGAATTAACGCCAAATTCTCCGCCTATTTTTCCTTCTTCAAGAACACTTAGTTTATCAATCAAATTACACCCAAGTTCTATGTCTTCTTTTGATAAAATTTTCTCAATTCTAGCTTTATGATCATTTATTAAGATATATGTACCTTCTAATCCTAATGTTTTAGTTACTATTATGTCATCTCCTAATTGTGCTCCTGCAGTTTTTACAGATTTGCCTTTTAAATTTTTTCCTATTACTGTTACAGATATAATCATCCTATTCACTGCGCTTGTTACTTCCGTATGCCCTCCTATAATCTCAACATTAATCTTAGCTGCTTCCTCATTGATTTCCTTCATAATTTCGTTTATCTCTTGTAAAGTTGATGATATTGGAGCTAATATTGTAACTAAAATACCTATAGGCTCCCCACCTGCTGATGCTATATCATTACAGTTAATATGTACTGCTAGTTTTCCAACATTTTCACTTGCACCCGTTATCGGATCTGTAGAAAATATTCCTTCATATTCTCCAAAATCAATAATAGAACAATCTTCTCCGACATCATTTCGAATTTTCACCTCCTTTCTCTTGATTGTTTTATTATTCAATATAATATTTCTCAAATCCTCGAAATCTAATTTTCCTTCCTTCATTATAAAAAATCTCCTTTTATTTTTATTTTATGTACTTTTTGTTTACAAATTTCATATTAATGAATAAGATGAGAAATTTATGAGAGGTGTTATACATTGAGATATATAGGACCATTTTTTAGGATGAATAGTCTTTCTCAAAAAGAAATTAGTGGTCAACTTTTTTACTTATCCAAAGAATCAATAAAAACTTTAGTTTTAAATTCTAAATGTGGTATTTTAGCTCAAACTAGAGCTTCAAAAAAATCTTCTATAGAAGATATTAGCATATTAAATAATTTTTCTCCACTATTATGCTTATATAGAAAAGCTTCACCTTTATTTATTCACAGCAAAAGCAGCCCTAGTTTTGATGAATCAAGCTTTAAAAAAGAAGTGAGCCCTTCTACTAGTGCTCTTATGACTTTATGTTTACTTGAATTAAGTGAATATTATTCACATTATAGTGATGGAAAACGAAATGTAGTATCTCTTGAAAAACCATTTAAATACCTTGCCAGAGAACAGTTGCAGTTCTATTCCGAAAATTTACGAAATAATGAAGGTTTATTTGTAGATAAGAAAAATGTATCTGATGGAAATTCTAAAGGATTCTCTTTAGTAGATAAAGATGATAAATTTAAATTTTCTGATCAAGCTTTTATGATGGATGCTTACTTATTATACTCATATTATAATGATAATGATGACCTTAGCAAAGAGTACACTGCATTTTCAAATGAAATTCTAGATATGTTTAAAACTTATAACTCTGTGTTATATGATTTATCATTTAATGAATGCATACAAATTTTTCTTGCTCTAAATATTCACTATAAATATTCTTGCTCACAAAAGGCGAAAGAATTGATTTTAGATTTAGGTGATTTTTTGATTTCTAAATTTCAGGAAAAAGATTATTATCTTGATTCTATAGATGATTGTGCATTATTTTCTATCTGTCTAATGGAAGCTTATAAACATACGGAAATAATTTCTTTTAAAGAATTTTCTAAAGAAATTACTGAAAAATTGATCAGCTTATATGATACGGATAAAAATATATTTGTAAAATTATCTGATAAGAAGGATAGTAAATACTCTTGCCTTGAAATCAATCTATATCTTTTATGTTTACTTATGTATTCATTTCAAGAAGATAAGATCTCAGAATTGCGACCTATTATTTCTGGTCTTTATAGAAAATTCTTCGTAAATGGAGGTCTTCTAACAAGTTGGCCTGAAGCTCCGACCCTAGATGAAGTAGAACGATATAAAAAATTAAGCTTACGTTCTGATGATATGTTAGATGAAATATATTTTAGAATGCCAATATTGCCTACTCCTAAAAGCTCAGGCTTAGCACCAGTATTCGTTAAGAGCTTGAGCTACTCAAAGAAAAAAGATTCATTAAGCACTAAAAGAACATCTTTTGATAGTAGTAAAAATATGTTTAACTTCTTTATGATTATCTATCTTCTTAAAGATATGGTTGAAGATTTCATGGAATTTATTCCACCATTAGGATTAGAAAAGCTATCTGATTTAGAGAACTCAGTTGAATCAAATATTAATTCTGTAACAATTAATATAGAGGAAGATAACTTAAACAATTCATCAACTACAGTTAATTCAGGAAATAATGGAAGTGGCTTAAAAACACAATTAAGTTTATCAAAAATCGAAGAACCCGTTAACTCTAGAGAACCTGTGCTAAATAGTTTTAATACCTTCAAAAATAATACTAATATAGCTTCATTAAACAATGGCGGTACATCTAAAGTTAATCCTTCTATGAAAAATAAAAAAGTAAAGAAAAATAAAGCTCAACATCCTCACAATAAGAAAAAATTTTAAGATTAGTAAATATGGATATGATAAAAACTATCCTTATATGTAAATCGAAATATAAGATTTACATATAAGGATAGCTATAATACGTTATATTGAGAATATAGGCTATACATAATTATTAATATTGATTTTAGAATTACTCTTATTGGATTGTAGCAAAGTCTATATTGCCATTTCCATCTAATTTTAAATCCGATATCTTATCAGAAATTGCTATATTTTCATTATAAAACACCAATGGAAGAATATTGTAATTATCAAATAAATTTTCTTCTAGGCTTGAATAATCTCCACTATTTTTAGTATTTAATAACTTTTCTAATAACTTATTTTGATCTTCTGTTAGATATTTCTTAAAGTTGTCATAGAAATCTGCTTTATCAGATGAATTAGCATTATTACTAACCAAAATCATATCATATCTTTTCTTCAATTCTTCATCCTCAAACTCTTCTTTTACTAAACTATATTTTATTATTATATTTGTATTATTTTTAAACCAATCTTCAATTGTTCTACATAAAATTCTATTCTCATCAGTATCTTCACATAGTAATGTTAATATCTTAGGTTTGTTCCATTCGCCTTCTTTATTACTAATAACTTTCCTTGCTTGTAATTTTGTTAGATCTTGCTTATCTTCTCTAAAAAAACTTCCTTCTGCAAGTTCAAACTCTTTATTATTTGAATTTTGATACGATTCAGTAGCTTTACGTACATCATTATAAATATCTCTTCTTCCTTGAAGTGGAATAGAATTACTTTTACTGTTAATGACTAAATATGTTGCTTTTACTTCAGGAAGTGTTATTAATTTTTTCTGTTCTGCTAATTTATTAAGTTCGCTTTCTGGTGGATTTATTACAATATCTCTTTCTTTAACTTCATATGATGCCATAGACGCTTCTACACTATCATCATTTAATATTTTAATGGTATCTATACTACTTTTATTGTTATTTTCATTTCTTTTTAAGACTACCTGATCCTTGTTAAATGAATCAATTTTATAATCACCTGAATAAATTAATGTATTGTAATTATTTTTCATATTACGCCACATTATTAAATATTTTCTCAATGTATACTGTGGCTTAGCCAATTCATTTAAGAAATTATCATCCACTTTGTTCAATCTAATAACAACAGAATTTTCAGTCGTCTTTATTGCAACTCCAGTTTCATATATAGCTTTCCCATCTTTAAATTCTTTTGCCCCATAGACATTAAGTAATGCTTGTATGTTTTCTTCATCTTCCTCTTTCAATAATTCTTTAAAGAAAGTAACTATATCATTAGGAGTTATTTTACTTCCGTCACTCCAAAAAATATCATTTCTAATTTTAAACTCATATTGAATACCATCTTTACTTTTTGTGATTTCACTTGCTAAAGATGGCACTATTTTATTATCCCCATCTTTAGAAACTAATCCTTTGCTTACCGCGCATATAATATCCTCATGACGTTTAGATAAATTAGTAACCTTTTCTAAATCTTCTGGAATCTCATTTATACCATAACTTATTGTTTCTTTAGAATCATCACTAGATGCATTGTTACTTTCTTTGTTCACAAATCCTAAACAAAATAATATTATAAAACTTAACATAATTGCATAGAAAAAAATTCTTTTCATAATTACACCCTTTGCCTTAATTTATATTAAGAATTATTTCCACAATTTACTTTATCTAATCAAAAAAACTGACTCAAATGTTTTGAAACAACTTTGAGCCAGTTTCTTAATCGAAAACCTCTACTTAAAATTAACAATTACTAAGTTAATTTTAAGGAACACTTCATCACTTAATTAAATTTATCATAAAGAAAATCAAAGAAATTGATATTAAAAAACTTAAGATAGAATATATTATTCTCTTTTTTCCTGTCTCATTAAGAAGAAATCTAAGTGCTAAAATTGCCATAGTGATACAAACTCCAAGTTGTATCGGTAAGTATGAATTGAAAATCTGACCAACATAATAGAATTGATATGTTGTTAAAAAGGTACAAATTATTAAGATGCTTGTTATAAAAGCTGATATAAATTCAAGCAAATTTATTAATCTTTTCATACTTTACCTCCTTAATATTTCTTCAAACTCTTCTTCTGAAAGAACCTTAATTCCTAATTCCTCTGCTTTAGTCAATTTTGATCCTGCCGCTTCTCCTGCTATTACGTAATCTGTTTTTTTACTAACACTTCCCGAAACCTTTGCTCCTAAGCTTTCAAGTTTATCTTTTATCTCAGTTCTAGAATAATTCTCAAGTGAGCCTGTTGCAACAACAGTCTTTCCTTCAAAAGGACTTGATATAACTTCTTTTTCTTCATATTTAGGATTAACACCTAAAGCTATCAACTCATCTATGGTCTGCAATACTTTTTCTTCTTTAAAGAAAGCTATAACCCCTTGAGCCACTATATCTCCAACATCTTGAACTCCAACAAGTTCTTCAAAGGTTGCATTCTTCAAACCTTCTATGGACTTAAATCTATTAACCAAGTCTTTTGCAGTCTTTACTCCCACATTTGGAATTCCCAAAGCGTATATAAATGCAAATAACTCACAATCTTTACTTTCCTCAATAGCTTCAAGAAGATTCTGCGCTTTCTTAGCCGCAAACTTTTCTAGTCCTATCAAATCTTCTTCATTTAATTTGTATAAATCTGAAATAGATTTAATATTAAGTTTTTCAAATAATTGTTCTGCTGTTCTTTCTGAAAAACCAGCTATATTCATTGCTTCCCTTGAAGCATAGTGTACTATAGTTTTAACTAATTGAGGCTTACAAGATAGAGTATTTTCACAGAAATAATGAGCTCCATTTAGAACTAAGTGACTACCACAAGCAGGGCAAAGCTCCGGAACTGTTATTTCCTCGGAACCTTCTAAAGATTCTGGCACTATTCCCATTATCTCTGGTATAACATCATTGCTTCTTCTAACAAATACTTCTGCACCAATTCTAACGCCTTTTCTTGCAATATCATCCATATTATTTAAAGTAGCTCTTTTAACAGTAACTCCTGCAAGTTCTACTGGATCTAATATTGCTGTTGGTCCAACTCTGCCACTTCTTCCAACATTCCATTCAACACCTAAAAGTTTAGTTGTTGCTTCTTGAGCTTCAAATTTAAATGCGATAGCCCATTTAGGGAACTTTACTGTATATCCTATTAGTTCTCTTGTTCTAATATCATCTATTGCAATTACTAATCCATCTATATCATAGTTCAAGTCAAATCTAATACCTTTTACATATTCTATCTCTTTCTCAATTTCTTCTATAGACGTACATACTCTTATATAATCATCAACTGGAAGCCCTTGTTCTTTTATAAACCCCATCATTTCCATGTAAGTCTTAAATGGGGTTCCTTCTTTGTAACCCACATCATAAAAGAAGGCTGAAAGATTTCTTCTTGCAGTTTCTTTTACGTTTAGATTCCTCAAAGCACCTGCTGCTCCATTTCTTAAATTCTTTAATGGTGTATTAGAAGTTTCGTTATATTTATTGAAGGCCTGTTGAGTCATAATAGCTTCTCCATGAACTTCTAAAACATCACTACTATTGATTTTAAGCGGTATTGATTTGATTGTTTTAACCTGTGATGTTACTTCTTCTCCAATGCTTCCTGTGCCTCTTGTTGCAGCTATTTCAAGTATACCTTCAGTATTATATGTTAAGTTGATTGTCAAACCATCAAATTTCTTTGTAACAACATATTTTAGGTCTGGCAGATTTTCTCCTCTGCCTCTAGCCTCTTCAACAAACTTAATGTTTCTATTATGCCAATCTATAATTTCTTGCAAACTTTGTGCTTTATCTAAGCTCCAAAGTCTTGCTTTATGAGTATACTTTCTAAAACCATCTAATACTATATCTCCAACTCTTAATGTCGGTGAATAAGGAAGCACGTATCCTGTTTCTCTTTCTAACTCTTGAAGTTCATAGTATTTTTCATCATAGTCCTTATCACTTACAGATGGACTATCTAAAGAATAATATTCATAGGAATATCTATTTAACTTTTCAACAAGTTCTTTTATTCTTTCAATCTTATCCATATTAGGCCTCCAAATTTCCATTAAATCATTTTAAGTTTTGCAAAAGATAATAATAACGACTTAACACCCTGTTTATCAAAAGCAACTGTTAATTTTTTGTCGCTACCTGAATCCTGGACAGCTACAATTGTCCCTTTCCCGAACTTTTCATGAATTACTTTTCTCCCAAGAGTCGCTTCACTAATAGATATATATTCTTTAGCTATTTCATTCATGGTACTTCTATCAATTACATTATTAATACCACCATTATCAAGAGTATATGCTCTATTACCTGTAACACTATTTCTTAAACTATGCGGATTAGTATAAGAGTTACTTTTCATAATCTTCTCTCTACTTTTAGCGCTTTCCTTTTTAACTCCGACATATTCTTTTAAGTCTGGTCTTATTTCATTAATAAAGTCAGATTGAGGATATGCTACAGCTTTACCAAATACTCTCCTAACTTCCGCTGAAGTCATAAATAATGTCTGTTTTGCTCTAGTTATACCAACATAGCATAATCTTCTTGACTCTTCCATCTCTGATTCTTTTTCAAATGATGCATTCCCCGGAAAAATACCATTTTCCATACCAACCATAAATACAACAGGAAACTCTAATCCTTTTGCACTATGAATTGTCATTAATACTACTGCATCATCTTCCTCTTCAATCTTATCTGTATCCTGAACTAAAGAAACTCTCTCTAAATATGCAGATAATGAATTATCTTCACTGTTCTTTTCAAAATCAGCTGCATCTGAAACAAGTTCCTTTAAATTTTCAATTCTACTTCTATCCTCAATTTCATTTGATTCGTTTAATTGTTTTAGATATCCAGTATCCTTTAATATAGATTCAATAAGTACTGAAACAGGAACTGTCTCGCTAAGTTCCATGAAATTTTCCATTAATGCAACAAAAGGTTCAATAGTTGAAATATTTCTCGGTGTTAATGTTGGAATACTCCTTACTTCAGATAATGCATCCCATAAATTAAACTCAAAGCTGCTCGCAAATTCTTGAACCTTTGCAACGGTTGCATCTCCAATGCTCCTCTTAGGTACATTTATTATTCTTCTAATACTAATATCATCTTGAATATTAACAATAACTTTTAAATATGCTAATATATCTTTAATTTCTTTTCTGTCATAAAATCTTGTACCGCCTACTATTTTATAAGGAATTCCTTTTCTTCTAAAGCTTTCTTCAAAAATTCTTGACTGAGCATTTGTTCTATATAATATAGCAAAGTCATTATAATTTTTTTCTTCTTTATCCTTTATGTCTAAAATCTGTTTGCCGACAAAATCCCCTTCATCACTATCTGAATAGGCCCTATATATCCTAATTCTACTTCCAGGTTCTTGTTCTGTCCTTAATACTTTACTTTTTCTATTTGCATTATTAACAATTACAACATTGGCTGCACTTAATATATTTCCTTTTGATCTATAATTTTGTTCTAGCTTAATCACTTTAGCTCCTGGATAATCTTTTTCAAAATCTAATATATTTTGAATATCTGCACCTCTCCACTGATAAATACACTGGTCATCATCTCCAACAACACATATGTTCTTATATTTAGAAGCAAGTAATTTAACTAACTCATATTGAGCACCATTAGTATCCTGATACTCATCAACCATGATATATTTAAATTTATTTTGATAAAACTCCAATACCTCAGGGTTACTTTGGAAAAGCTCAACTGTTTTAAAAATTAAATCATCAAAATCTAAAGCATTGTTTTCTTTTAATCTCTTTTGATACATTTCATATATATCTGCAATTTTCTTTTCCCTAAAGTTGGCTTCATTTTCTAACATAAAGCTTCTAACACTTTGCATTTTATCTTTAGCTTTTCCTATCTTTCCCACTATCTCTTGTTCTGTTATATCTTTATCATTAATATTAAGTACTTTCATGCATTCTTTAACTAATGTCTTTTGATCAGAGCTGTCATATATAGTAAAACTACTTTTATATCCAATTTTATCTATCTCTCTTCTTAAAATCCTAACACAAGTTGAATGGAAAGTGGATATCCACATATTTTCTGCTCTCTCACCAATAAGTGCTTTAACTCTATCCTTCATTTCCTTTGCAGCTTTATTTGTAAAAGTGATAGCTAATATACTGTAAGGCGCAATACCTAGATCTTCAATCATATGTGCCATTCTATGTGTTAACACTCTAGTCTTACCCGAACCTGCTCCAGCTAAAATAAGTACCTGCCCATCAATTGTGGTTGCCCCTTCATATTGTTCTTTATTAAGTAATGATTTTAAATCCATTTACTTATTCCTCCTTTCCCAATCCTTAAATATTATACCATATGTGCTTATGTTTAAATCATCAAGCTAACTAAAATATTATTTTAATTACATATATTCAAACTTATATTTTGGGTTAGCTTCTATTACTTAGAAGAATTAATAAATTTCTAGGAATATAAAAAACACCTGATATTTTTAATCAAGTGTTACTTACGCATTATTAATGATTTAACAACTTTAGCCACCATATGTTAGTCACTCTAACTTTTCTACTTCAAGAATCATAGAAATCATATCTTAAAGTTTGAAATATCTTTTTCTAGCACAGATGAAATATTAACTAGTTTTTTTGCTGTTATAGAAAGTTCATTTGTTATAGCTGCTTGTTCTTCTGTAGATGCTGTCACCTCTTCAGAAAGAGCTGAGATTTCTTGTGATTTTGAAGCTATATTTTCAACTGTATCCAAAATCTTATTTCTTCCCTTCATAGTTTCTTGAAGTACCGCATGAACCTTATTAATATCACTAGGAATACTATTAACCTTGCTAATAACTCCTTTAAATGAAGTTGTTACACTATTAATATCATTTTTACTTTCTTCTACTATCTTAGTAACGACTTCTGTAGTATTAGAAACATCATGAGTCTCTTTCATTACTGTATTTATTAATTGGGTTATACTTTTTGATGAATTTAATACTTCTTCTGCAAGCTTTCTTATTTCCTCTGCTACTACTGAGAATCCCTTTCCAGCCTCTCCTGCTCTTGCTGCCTCAATGGATGCATTTAACGCTAAAAGATTAGTTTGTTTCGCCACTCCATTTATAACATCAACTATAGAATTAATCTGTGATATAGTATTGTCTAAATTTTCTACCTTGCTCCTTGATACTGAAAATGAATTCAACATATCATCGATAGTATTAGCCAACTTATTTATAGTTTCTACTCCTCTATTTGTATCTTCTTTTATAATCTTTCCACCATCAGCTAACAACACCAATTTATTATCCACATTATCTAAGTCTACTGAAAAACTTTCTAATATGCTAACAGCCTCTTCTAATGCCTCTGTTTGTTTTATACCTTCTTTGGATACATTAGTCACTGAAGCTGCGATTTCTTCACTAGAGGACGCTACAGTGCTACCACCAATTTCAATATTCTTCGATAGTTTACTTAAACTTTCTGATATCACTTTGGTTTTCCTGACAAGTTCCCTCATGCTCTTTCTAGTTTTACTACTTGCAGCTGCTAATTTTCCTATTTCGTCTTTACCTGTAATTTTATACTCTGCTGTAAAGTCTCCATTTCCTGCTTTTTCAATAACATCTTTAATAATTTCTATAGGTTTCGCAATTCGCCTTCCTATGCATACTCCTGCAACAGCTGCTAATATTAAAACGACTATAGCATAAATTATACTTTTTATAATAGTGTTTCTAATGGATTGCTGCATGTTATCGACAGAAATTCCAATTGAAAGAGCATATCCTATATTATCGCCGTCCTTGACCGGAACTGTCACATTATACGCAGGAGTGCCCTTCCACTCATACATATATGTACCTGTGTTCCCTTTAAACACTGCATCTAATCCTTCCGAATTAATTTTCTCTCCAATTGATTCCTTTGATGTTCCTGCAATAAGAGTTTTATCTATTGATATTATACCTATATAGCATAATTCTCCATCTGAATATTTATATGTCTGATCTATTATTTCCTGTATTTTATCTGTATTTATAACTCCTACACTTTCTATATTTGCTCTTATATTATTAACTAAAGTTATTCCATCTGCTTTCATTTGGTTTTGTATTCCATTTACCATTTGGTACGAAAAGAAAGTTATACAAACTAAAGTTATTATTGCTGCCATTACTACGAAATTAAAAATCAATTTTTTTCTTATGGAATTAAACATATTATCACTCCCTAATATTTAGTATTTATCGAAATATCTTAATTATAATTTCTATATGTTTTTTATATTTTATGTAGTACCCGAAACGAATCTTTTTCACATATATTTCGTTCGCGTACGAAATATATGTGAAATTAAAAAATATTTTATTTATATTTTTAATTAAATATCTTTAGTTTTAAACTCCTACAACTTCTGTGACTCCAGGAACTTCTTCCTTTAATCTTTGCTCAATAATCATTTTTATTGTCATCATTGCTCCTGGACAATTTCCACAAGCGCCTTGCATTTTTACACTTACAACTCCATCGTTGCTAACGTCTACTAATTCAACGTCTCCTCCATCTCTTTGTAGCATTGGTCTGATTTTATCAAGTGATTTCATTATTAATTCTTTCATAATCTGTACTCCTTCTTTTATATTCTTCGTACGCGTACGAATTATCTATTTTAAAAAAATGCCTTTAAAGCATTTTTATTATATTTTTAAGAGCTTTATCTATATTATCTTCAAACACCTTTTTTTCAGCTTCACCAAAATCTCTTAATATTATATCTAGAAATTCTTTCTCCATAACTTGAAGTTTTTGTTTTATGATTACAGCTTCAGGAGTTAAGCTAATATATACACTTCTCTTATCTTCACTGCACATACACTTATTTATCAATCCTTGACTCTCATATTTATTTATTATGTCAGACAAAGATGATTTTGATATTTTCCATGTACTTGCTATTTCATTAAAAAGCAACTTCGAACCATCTTCAGGCAAAATATCAAATAGAGCTATATGATTTTGCAATATAGGTAGCCGCTCATCTTTTATTTTTTTTGTCAAAAATTTGTTGGATGCCTCAGCAATTATACTCATTCTTCCAACGATACATTTGTTTTTCATTTTTACCACCTCGTTCGTTCGGGTACGAATTAATTATAGAATTCTCATAATTTTTTGTCAATATCCTTTTAATAATATTATACTTTTTTTATTTTACTATACTTTTAAATTTCTATTCTCATTAAAATGATAATCAAATATTTAATTTCATTTTCTAAGACTTTAATCCTGATTGATAATTCAGCCCCCAATCATACATAGATTGAATTATCGGTGACATAGACTGGCCAAGAACCGTTAACTCATACTCAACACGTGGAGGAACTTCGGCATAAACTGTACGTTTTACTACTTTATCTCTTTCAAGTTCACGCAATTGAAGTGTCAATGTCCTATGTGTAACACTCGGAATTAGTTTCTTTAATTCATTAAATCGTTTTTTGCCACCTAATAAACGATATAGAATAATCCCCTTCCACTTCCCACTAATTATATTTAATGTCGTCTCTACTGGACATGGATGGTTAGGACAATCTGGATATATAACTTGTTCATGCATATTTTTTACTCCTTTAGTATAGAATAGATACTTAGGTAAGTTCATTTATATTATATATCAAAATTGTGCGTACTTCAATATAGCACCTAATTGTGCTAGACTTGACTTATATTTCGATAAGAGGTGATTTTTAAATGAATAATAAAAATAAAGAAATTATAAATGCATTTCAATTCCGTCATGCTTGTAAGCAATTTGATCCTACAAAGGTAGTATCAAAAGAAGATTTTAATACCATATTAGAAGCTGGGCGTCTTTCTCCAAGTTCATTCGGTTTTGAACCTTGGAAGTTCCTTATAATTGAAAATAAAACTCTTCAAGAAAAATTGTTTCCTGTATCATGGGGGGCACAGAATAGTTTTAATGGAGCTAGTCACTTTGTGATTCTTCTTGCTCGTAAAAAAATTGATACAATTTATAATTCTGAATATATCACTAAAATTATGACCGAAGTTCAAAATCTTCCCGGAGATGTAGCCAAACAGAGAAAATCAGCTTTTGAAAACTTTCAGAAGAACGATTTTAATTTACTTGAAAATGATCGTACACTTTTCGATTGGGCAAGCAAACAAACTTATATTGCTTTAGCAAATATGCTAACTGCTGCAGCTTTTCTACAAATTGATTCATGTCCAATTGAAGGCTTTAATATTGAAAAGGTAGAAGAAATTCTTAAAAATGAAGATGTTTTAGACACTGAGCACTTTGGTGTTTCAGTTATGGCTAGCTTTGGATACCGTGCCAAAGAACCACATAAAAAAACAAGACAGCCATTAAACTCTATTGTACAGTGGATATAAATCTAGCGATAAGGCCATGCATATGAAGCGATTTCTTCAGTTATGCATGGCTTTATTTTATATAAACAATAGGTTGTATAAATCTCATCTGTTTTATTAAAAATAAAAAATGAAATAGATAAATTACAAGTTATATATCTATGTGTTATGATACTTATTATTATGGTAAAATAAATCAATATATAAATTAAGCAAATAGACGATTGGAGTGGATAATTTGGAAAGATTAGATAAAATAATTTCTAATTTGGGATATGGAAGCAGAAAAGATGTTAAATCCTTCGCTAAAAAGGGAATCATAGAAGTTGATGGTTTAGTTGTAAAAGATAGTGGCCTTCTTGTTGATCCTGAAAAATCCGTTATAAAAATCAATGGTGAGGAAATACTATATCGTAAATACATATATTTGATGATGAACAAACCTGACGGAGTTATATCGGCTACTCATGACAATAAAGATGAAACAGTTATTGATTTATTAAACCTAGAACATCAGGTCTTTGATCCCTTTCCTATTGGCAGATTAGATAAGGACACTGTTGGCTTATTATTACTAACTAATGATGGTGAATTAAACCATAGATTGATTTCACCTAAATGGCATGTTGATAAAGTATATTATGCTGAAATAGATAAAAGAGTTGATGAAAAAGATATAACAGCATTTAAGAATGGAATTACTTTAGATGACGGGTATAAATGTTTAGAAGCGCATCTTGAAATATTATCAAGCAGTAGCGACAGATCTGAAATAAGACTTACAATTCAAGAAGGCAAATTTCATCAAGTAAAAAGAATGTTTGAAGCAGTTGGAAAAAATGTAACTTACCTTAAAAGAGAAGAATTTGGAGGCCTATTATTAGATCCAGATTTAGAAGAAGGCGAATATAGAGAATTAACAGATGAAGAATTAAGCCTTTTAAGGAGCTATTAACGAATATTAAATAATTTTGCAATAAAATAATTCATTTCTTTCAAAAATATTCACATTTTTTATTAAATCACTTGCATTATTAATAATAATACCCTATAATATTCTTGCAAGGATAAATAAAAGGAATATATAGCCCCCTTTTTATTTATTGCTTATTGCTTATTGCTAAAGCGCAACCTAGCCCCAAGGGTTGCGTTTTTTATTATGATTTTTTGAAAACATTTACTTAACATTTGAATACGATAACAAAATAGATTCAACTCAAAAATGTCTATATTGTTAATAATATTAACAAATAGCAAAAAAACTGCATGAAAAAAACCATCAGTAACCTTAGGTTGGTTTTTTTCATGCAGTTTTTCATATCATTATAACTATTTTATTCCTGAAAAAATCTAGAATGCAAAACATCCTAGACTCCATTTCTATAGTATCCCATCACTTTCGGAACATAATTCTGAGTTTCTTGCGGCATTTTATATAAGTCTGAAGCTGATGACACACCTCTTCTTTGCATAGTTCCAGGTCCTCCATTGTATGCCATAAGGGCCATCTCTGCGTTTCCATTATATTTATCTAAATACTCTTTAAGCAACTTAGTTCCGCCATTAACGTTTTGATCAACATCATATCCATTATTTATACCTAAATGTGAAAAATTCTCTGGCATTATCTGCATTAACCCAGCGGCTCCAACACCAGATGTTGAATTAGCATCAAAATCAGACTCTTGCTTAATTATAGCTAATATTAGATTTGGATCTACTCCATATTTTTTAGATGCGTCATCTACAGCTGAATATATTTTCTTAATATCAGCTCCACTTTTCTTAGACAATACAGATTCAGAATTTTTTGTGAAACCTATATAATTATTAGTTAAAACCATTGGTATTTCTTCTAGATCTTGTCCTGTGACATATGTTTGGGCTACTCTAGGCGAATTATTTAAATTTATATTATTTTTTGAATTCAAGTTTTCACTATTGGTTGTTTCACTTTTTCCTTCTTTTGTATTCCCATTTGATTCAGCACTATCATTTTCTTTAGATTTTTTTGATGAATCCATAAGATTTTTCATGACTAGCTGAAATGCTAAATCTTTTTCACCACCTGTGCTATTACTAGAATCAGAGTCAGAATCATTTGTTACTTGTCCATTGCTTAGCATATTCATTGCTAATAATTGTTCATTTGATATTTTATCTAAACCATCTATTGCCATATTAAAACAACCTTTCTCGAAAATTTATCCTATGTTTATTTTCGAGTTATGCTTTTAAACCTTTAACATAAAATGTTACTTCAGCATAATCTTCATAACTAACTTTTTTATAATAACTCTTGGCTAAAGCTAAAATCTTATATTTTCCTTGAGTAAACGGCATAAAACTATAATAATGCTTTCTACTATATGCTTGCACCTTTCTCCACTCATTATTCTCCATTAAATAAAATTCATAACAAACGTTTTTCCCGCCCCTGCTTATGGCTTCAAATGTAAGTTCTTCATTTACATGTCCTTCTAGTGTATTCGCTATTATATTAGTTTCTATCACAGGAGGTGCTTCACTTACATATAAATTTATCTGCTTCTTAGAATCATATTCACTCGTACATTTAACATTCTTAGCATAAATTTCTATAGTGTATTTACCAGCAGTTTTAGGTATAAATCTTAACTTTCTATTTTTAGAAAACTCTGTCTGCTCAATTGAATGTCCATTAATTTTAGTTTCATATTTCAGTAAAATATTCTGTGTATTTTGAACAATACATTCAAATTCCACAGCTTCTCCAATCAAATGTGTTTCCTTATAAGGAAGTATTATATAATCTATTTCACCTGGTAGGTATTCTAGTGCCTTTAAATATATAACTGTTTGAGCATCATAAGATTTATCTGAATACTTATCCTTAAGTCTTATTTCTACCTCATACTCTCCAGCTTGGTTAGGAATAAAATTTATCCAGTTAGATTTATTATAATCTACCCACTCTAACCTTCTTCCATCCTTTCTAATGGTGAATGCATATTGAAGCTTTATTCCACCTTCAGCATTTACCGTTATATTAACAGGTTCCCCTACAATAATCTTCTTTTCTTTATCAACTACAATATCTAAAATTTTTACTGGCTTTTCACTCTTTTTCTCAATATTGAATATAATTTTTTTGAAATCTTCATAATCACCTTTATAATTAATATCCTTAACATAAAGTATAATTTCATATTCTCCAGCTTCAGATGGTTTCCATACAAATTCACTCTTTTCTATAAATCCCGTGTCCTCTTTGATAGGTCCATTAACCTGGTATCTGCATATAACTTTATTTCCACCTTCTATTTCCGAAGTAAACTTTATACTACTTCCACTTACTCTAGGAGAATTTGAATCAGCTACGAAATTATTAATCCTAATCGTCTCATATGGTTTAACATTGTATACCAAAATAGCTCTATCATCATACTCTTTATTTGAAAATATACTTTTTACAAGACATAAAATTCTGTAACTTCCCGCCTCTGTTTCTTTATAATACACGTCATTTTTCGTTGAATAGTCTTGTATACAAATTGATTTTCCATCTTTATATATTTTATAAAATTTATATAGCAAAACAATATCTTCATTACTAACAGATTCTTCAATATTTGTTTCTACTATAAAGCCAAGCTTTTCTCCCGCCATTAATGAGTTATTTAAACATCTGAAATTAGTTATTTCTACTTTATCAATTTCCCTAACTTTTAGCGTGATAATTCTATGATCTTCAAACGTTTCAGTAGAATCCATTCTTTTGCACTGAATTAAAAATTCTTTATTTCCTGACTCATTTGCTGTATATTTTAAAATATTACTTTTATCATAATCCTTAATTATATCCCATTCATTATTCCTTTTTATATAATATCTATATAAATACAAATTCTCATCATCTGTTTTTATTTCAATACAACATTTTTCTCCAACTTTTATTTCCTCTTTATCTATACTGATATCTTTTATAAAACTTGGTTCTATTTGAGCATTGTTTTCAATTAATATTTTATTGAGAACTTCTTCATTATATTGAGTGTTGTCTGATATATCATCAACTTCTTTTATATTATCAGATAATGATATTTTTTCATCAGCATAGCTATTTGACATTAATACTTCTTTCTCAGCTCTGGAAATTTCCTTAACTTCAAGAAACACTACATTATTTTCTATATTGTTTATTGCTTCCTTAAATTCAATATTGCATAAAGTTGGTTCTTCTTTTTCAGACGTTAGCGAATTACCAACCTTACCTTTATAAGCACTTTTAATTTCTTCATCATTAGTAACATCTTGAATACTAGTATCTTTATCCACAGTATTGCTCACTTCCTCTGTCACTATAGAATAGTCCTCCTTGGCTAAATAATCTAAAGGCTTTTTTCCATCCCTCTCTCTGGCTTGTACCATAACCATATACTCCCCTTCTCTTTTAGGATTCCATATGCAATCATTTTTTTCAGAAAATTCTTGTATAGTATTCCAAACCCCACCTTTGCCAACAATAAACTTATATTCTAAGTTTTCTATTTCCCCATCTATTTTACCAGATATATTTATCTCCGTGCCAACTTTTTGTGGTGCTTGCTTATCAAAAGCTATCTCAACATATTTTAACTGAAGTTCCTCCATAAATTGATACTCCTTTCATAACAATTCTCAAAATGACCCTTATTATTATATTATACATTTATACCATTTTTTGTAAATAACTTCAGTTTATTTTTTATTTGATTATATCATAAATACCTATATAAACTCATATATTAGTAAGATGATTTTTTCTATAAATCAGCTCTTCCAATCAAAATTAGAATCATAGCTAAAATATACCTTATAAAATTTTTTTATCACATAAAAATAGAAGCTCTTATTTAAGCTTCTAAAATGATCAACTAGTTATAAGTTTTAATAAGTTTTTTTCCAACCTTATATTATCTTCTTCAGTTCTTTTTTTTGGATTAAAGGTCTTTCCTCCACCCCTTCTTATTTTCTGTGATATATGTCTTTCTTCCAATAATCTATCTATATTCTTCTCATCATATACATGTCCCTTAGGATTTATTACTTTCGCTTTTTTAGATAAGCATATTGCAGCTACACCATAATCTTGGGACACAATTATGTCACCTTCTTTAGTCTCATTCATTACATACATATCTACACTTTGAAATCCACTATCAACAACTTTAACCACAGAATAATTACTCTGTATGAAATGATGAATATCGCAATAAATTGTTACTGAAATATTATGTTCTTTTGCTACTTTTTCAATAATGGAGATACCTGGGCAGGCATCTCCATCAATAATAATCTTCATAATTAAATTAAAGTCTCTTTTCTAGTTGAGCCTTCATATCTTCATATCCCGGCTTACCTAATAAAGCAAACATATTCTTTTTATAAGCTTCAACACCTGGTTGATTAAATGGATTTATTGCTAAAAGATATCCACTTATTCCACAAGCCTTTTCAAAGAAATAAACCATATATCCAAAATAATATGCTGAAATTTCTGGTACATTTAATATCATATTAGGAACTCCCCCGTCATTGTGAGCTAATAAAGTTCCTTCAAATGCTTTTTTATTAACGAAATCCATAGTCTTTCCAGCCAAGAAATTTAATCCGTCTAAATCACTGTCAGCTTCTTCTATGTTTATTTCATATTTTGGTTTTTCAATGTTTACAACTGTTTCAAACATTATTCTTCTTCCATCTTGGATATATTGACCCATTGAGTGAAGATCTGTTGAAAAATCTACTGCTGCTGGGAACAATCCTTTATGGTCTTTACCTTCTGATTCTCCGTATAGTTGTTTCCACCATTCGTTGAAATAATGAAGTGATGGTTCGTAATTTACTAATACTTCAATTGATGCTCCTTTATTATATAAAGCATTTCTAGCTGCTGCATACTTATAAGCGTCGTTTTCTTTAATTGATGGTACTGAATAAGCTGTTCTTGCATCTGCAGCACCTTTCATCATTTCATCAATATCGATTCCAGCCGCAGCTATTGGCAATAATCCAACTGCTGTTAATACTGTAAATCTTCCTCCAACATCATCTGGAACTACAAAAGTTTCATATCCTTCTGAATCAGCTAATGTCTTTAAAGCACCTCTAGCCTTATCAGTTGTTGCATATATTCTCTTTCTTGCTTCTTCTACACCATATTTCTTTTCTAAATATGATTTTAAAATTCTAAATGCAATCGCAGGTTCTGTAGTTGTACCTGATTTTGAAATTACATTTAGACTTACATCTTTTCCTTCAATTACTTGTAGAAGCTCTGCCATATATGTTGAACTTATGTTATTTCCAGCAAAAAATATTTGTGGAACTTTTCTCTTATCACTTCCTAATACATTATGGAAGTTATTTGTTAACATTTCAATAGCTGCTCTAGCTCCAAGATATGATCCACCTATTCCAATAACTATTAAAACATCAGAATCTGATTTAATCTTTTCTGCTGCCTTTTTAATTCTTGCAAATTCTTCTTTATCATAATCTACAGGAAGGTCCACCCAACCTAAAAAATCATTGCCTGCTCCTGTTTTATTGTGTAAATCTTCATGAACAGCCTTAACCATACTTTCCATATTTTCAAGTTCTGCTTCTTCTAAATAAGGAGAAACTTTTGATAAGTCTAGTGATATTCCTTTATTCATTCTTCTATCCTACCTCCATATATAACTAAAAATAATTTTATTATTCAATTATATCATAAATTCTCAATATCTTATCTTCGCTTTTGATTTTTTTACAAATAATCTATTAAATAATAACTTTAATTTAATCTCATTTAATCTTTACTCGATTCTATTTTTACTAATTATATAAATTAATATGCATCTTATCCCTTACACGTCTTAATTTATTTTTAATAGCATCAATAACATATTGTTTATTAAATATCAATAATTTTTTAAAACTTTAAAAGAGAAAACTGGGTTTTCTCTTTATAAAATATAATTTATATACTTTTTAGTTATCAAAACCTAAGTAACTTTGTTAATTTTTTAACCCACTCCATGATAGATGGCCAAATAATTAAAATTACTTTGTATTAATATTTTTTTATTTAACCTCTTGTTTTCCCTCCAGCAATATTATAAGTAACTCCATGAATATAACTTGCTCTATCACTAGCTAAATAACACACCAAATCTGCAACTTCCGAAAGCTTTCCTGATCTTCCCAACGGAGTAGTTGAAGTTTTACTATACCCTGCTCTTAGCTCTTCTACAGTAATTCCTCTTGTATAAGCTAATGCTGTTTCATATTCTAAAGTTCTGAGTCCTGTCGCTTCTAGAATCCCTGGAGCAACTCCGACAACTCTTATACCTATTTTCCCCAATTCCTTTGCCCATGAGCGAGTTAGAGAATTTACTGCATTTTTACTTGCTGCATAAACGCTTTGCCCTTCTGATCCTTCCAATCCACTTTCAGAAGACATGTTTATAATAACCCCTCTTCCTTGACTTGCCATCTCCCTAGCAGCCACTTGAGCACATAAAAATACTCCTTTTACATTTACATTCATAACTTTATCCCAAACATTTTCGTCTAACTCAAATTTTCCTTTTGGTTCTTTTTTATCCACTAATAATCTAGGAATATTAATACCTGCATTATTTACAATTATATCAATACTTCCAGTAATCTCTTTTGCCTTCTCAATCATTTTTTCTACGCTACATCTATCCGCAACATTAGTAATTATATATTCTACATGTCCACTATGTTCATCAAACTCAGGTTTGTTTGGATTCATATCACAAACAACTACATTTGCACCATTATTTAAAAACTCTTGTGCAACTGCCTTGCCAATACCAGATGCTCCCCCTGTCACAATTACTGTTTTCCCCTCTAAATTAAGCCATGTATTTTCCATAAAAATTCCTCCTGATCATTCAACTTCATTATTTAATACCATTTTATTAGATACTTCGATTTCGTATAAATCTAGATATAATTATGATAAGATAGATATTTCACTTCCTATTTTAAGTTTAGGAATCTCCTTTTTCTCCACACAAATTGTTCCTGCTAAAGTGGGTACTCTAGAACCATTAAATGCAACAGTTATATGCCCCAAACTCACTAGATTTTTCTCAGCTACGTCTCCAACAGCCGTTATTTCAAAAGCTATTCCATCAATCATAAAAACTTGTCCCGGTTTAATTATTTCTTTAACTTCTTTTATATTAATAGAGTAACAGTAATCTGCTAGTGTATCTGGTGCATTGTCTCCAAAAAATATTATCATTCCTTCTTCTAAGAATGTTTCTGCTAAATCTCCTAAGGCCTTTACTTTATTTTCATAGATTATCTTACTACTCATAGATACTTTCGTCCCTTCAAATATATTTATTTCTAAAATTATTATTTGCTCTAAGCTACTTAGATTATTGGCAATTTAACATGGTATTACCTTGACCACATAATATCTCAAAATCTTTTTTAAAGTTCTCCACAGCCACATCCACGCAATCGTTTTTAATTAAACCTTCAATTACATCAGATGAAATCGTAGCCGCTCCAATTCCATGCTTGCACAATTCTAATACTTGTTGTGAATTCTTAAAACTAGCTGCTAACACTTCTGTTTTTAAATTGTTTTTTTCAAAAATATCATGAATGTCTTTTGCCACTTGAACACCGTTTGCTCCCAAATTATCAATTCGATTTACATATGGGGCAGCATATTGAGCACCCGCTTTTCCAGCTAGATATGCTTGCATTTGAGTATATATAGCAGTAGCGGTAACATTAATTTCTTCTTTTCTAAGAATTTTTATAACCTTTAATCCATCTTTAGTTACAGGTATCTTTACATAAGTATTTTTACCTAATTCTTTAATGATCTTATGTGCTTCGTTAAGCATATCTTCTGAACTTTCAGAAATCACCTGTACATGTAATTCCAAGTTTTCTCCAATAAATTCACGTATTTCTTTTAATATTTCATATGGCTGTTTTCCATATTTATATAAAATACTCGGATTACTAGTTACCCCATCAATCGGGAATACGCTAAAAACATCTTTTATTTTTTCAATATCTACATCATCAATAATTAGCTTCATTATAGATAAACCTCCTTTTATTCCACTCCTTACTTATAAATTAATAATATACTTTTCCTGGTGCAATTGAGCAATTCATAAGAACTACTCAATCACAATTAATTAAAGTAAATTATAGTTTATTGATACAATCCTATACTTGCAACCCACGCAACTGCTACTCTAGGTACACCAATCATGAAACGTGAATATAATACGGATGGAACGCCAACTTCTACTGTTTCTGGTTCTGCTTCAGCTAAACCTAAACCTACTGGGATAAAGTCACATGCACATTGTGTATTAATAGCGAACAATGCTGGTAATGCTAAGCTTGGAGGAATAGTTCCTTTACCTATCTCAACACCAATTAAAGTACCAACGATTTGTGCAATAACTGCACCTGGTCCGAGTAATGCTGATAATAGAGGAATAGAGCATATGAATCCAAGAATCATAAGTCCGATTCCGTTTCCAGCTAATGGGACTAAGATTTTGGCGAACCAATTACCAAATCCAGAACCTTGTATAATTCCTATTAGCATTGCAACGAATGCCATGAATGGTAATATTGTTGTAATCATTGATTGAACTGCATCACGACCTGCTTGGTATAATGTATTTACAACTTTACCTGCTCCCATACCAATTTTTTGAACAATGCTAGATTTACTGTTTTCAGCTAAACTTTGTGATACCTTTTTATCTGCGCTATATTTAAATTCTCTTTTTCCTTCTTCAGATGCTTTTGTAGTCTTTATGGGTTCTGCACTCGAATCAGCTAAAGAAATTTGATTTAAGCCAACCGAAGATACATAAATATCTTCTGTAATGAATTTTGCTAAAGGACCACTTTTACCTACTGGCATAACATTTATTGTCGGAATTCTCTTTTGTGGATATATTCCACAGCGAAGTGTTCCACCACAATCAATAATAACTAAGAAAATTTGTTCCTCTGGTACAGATGTTTTAAATCCATTTACTGCTTTACATCCTGTTAAACTAACAATCTTTTCTACAATTTCAGGTTCAGCTCCACCACCTGTAATATATAATAATGTATCTTTTCCTTCTTCAGGTTTTACTGTAAGTGGACCACCAAAACCTCCACTACCTTTTACAATTTTGATTGCATTATATTTTTCCATATGAATACCCTCCTAAACTAATTTGCCTTAAGTTGATTACTTAATTGAATCCCCTGTTGTCTCATAACAATCTTTGTAGTAAAATCAGTTACCCATCCTGCAAAGAAATTCATTACTAAACCTACTAATAAATAACGAAGTCCTAAAGCTGTTGGATCAAGGCCAAGAGTTGTAATACCATTTGCAATACCTAGATAAATGAATATTTCACCTACATTAATGTGAGGGAAAATACCACTGTTTGTGTGACAATGATACGATGCTGATGCATAGTAGCTTGGTTTCATTCTTTCAGGAAGAAATTTCCCCATTGATAATGCCATTGGATTACCTAACATAAAGGCTGATAGGAATGGCAGAACTCCATAAGCTAATATAACATTTTTAGATGCAAACTTTGCAAACCTGTCAACTTTGTCTTGTCCAATAAAAGCAATTATCGAATTCATAAAAACTAAAAGTAATAATACCTTTGGGATAATTCCTGTTACCCAACTGACAAATGTATTTCCACCAACTTCAAATAAATACATAAATCCTTTTGCAAAATAAACAATTGCGTCCATATTAATATCTCCTTTCTAATTGTGAGCTTTTAATTTTTTAACTGTAAAAATATTGCCTAATCTTTGTAATGGACTTTGAGGCTCTACAACTTCACCACCGCCCATAATAACTTTATAATTGGAAGAGGCTTCTAGCACTGCTTTGGTTAATGGTTTAGCTAAGTTCTTACAATCTGCTTCAGTTAATCTACCAACATCTTTTCCTTCAAATCCGTTTAATTTCTTAACCCTTGCAAGTACTGTTATTCCTTGCATATAACCGCCTTCAAGTATAATTCCATTTTGATCGATAGCAAACATTGCAATACATCCAGCACGGAAACCACCTTTTACTTTACCAATTGCAACTCTTCCTCTTCTTCGCAATTTACTATAGTGAGCTGTGAAACTTTTCATTTGAGCAAATGTTAGTATATATTGGAGTATAAATGCAATTCCAAAGCATATAATCAAAAACCAAAAATTCATCATAAACCTCCTACTCATAAATCGAATATATCGTTTTCTTTTGTAAAATGTAAAATTAGTTCTCTATAACTTTTTACCTTTGAAAGAGCCTCAATAGTATTCTTATCATTAGCGATAGCTATAATTTCATCATAAATTTTAACCAAGAGTGTATCATCCTTAGTTTGTTCTGGAAGTCCTACCAAAAATACTAGTTTTCTTTGATTGTTTTCTCCAGCCTTTTCCGGAATTATTCCTAGACTGACTACAATTTCATCATTTTCATAATTAATAGTATGAGGAAATGCTATGGATTCATTGAAAATCATTGTAGACTTTTCTTCTCTTTTTCTTATTCTTTCCTTAAATCCATCATCTACATACCCCTTTGCATATAGACTATCAATCATATAATCAACATTTTCTAAATAACTCAATTGATTATCTAGAATAAAGAAGGTATCTTCATCTAAAATACTTAGTAATATAGAATCCATTCCTTGCATGGATGGCATGTCTAATTTATCTATATACTTAATACTTTTTATCCTTTTCTTTAGCGCTTCTTCATCAAATATTTTCTCTAAATATATTATTGTGGCTGTTGTCTTAAAATTAGCCTGGACAGTAGATAAAATCAAATTATACTTATCTAATATTTCGCTAGTAACTGTGCTATCTGAATACAAATCTATAACTGTGTTCGCATCAAAGATACCTTTTAATTGACTCGCAACTAACCTAGCTGTAACTCTTCCAGTTCCACATATAACTGCAACTTTATATATTTTACTTTTTTCTATTTGCTGTTCTGAAATAAAAACTCCAAAATATGCTGCTATAAATCCAACTTCATCTTGTGTCATTCTTACATCAAGACTTTTTTCAATAACATCTCGTGCTAATTCGGCCATTTTATAGGCTACTTTATATTTTTTCTTAATATCATCTACTATAGGATTATGAATATGAACTCCATATTTTAGACGATTTACTAAGAAAGCCATATGATATATAAAGTCTTTCAAAATATCATCTAACGTAATATTTAAACCCATATCATATTTAATGCGCTCTAATATATGATTTACTAAATTTGATACTTCTTCTGTAATTTCAACGTGTGGTGAAATTCCTTCCACATTAGTCGGAGTATTCATTCCTATAATTGGCAGTGCTAAGAAAATTCTTTCTTTAATCGGAATACTTATAGTAAGCCTTTTTTCGACTGCATCTGATATGGTATTTACCAATGTAAATTCCCAACTTCTTAATAATTCACCATACTTCTCGCTTAATGTATTGATTGTATGTCCATTTAAAAGGCGATCTAAAGTTACAACTAGAGAATGTATGAACGATTCAAAAGTAGTTGTATCAAACTGATATTGATCGGTTATCTCTTTTACCAAATCAATAACATCTTGATCTAATTCATACTCTCCATAAATCATTTCATAAAGGTTCTCAAGTACAAGAAACCTTATATTTAATTCTGTACCTTTTAAAGCTAGTCCATTATTTGTTTTACCTATAATCTTTAAATCGTAGTTATTAAGTATCTCCCTCATTTTCTTTAAATCACTTATTACTGTCGTTCTTCCGACATTCATCTCACATGCCAAGTCATCAGTTAAATATGGCTCTTCACTATTCATAAGCTTATACAAAATAAATGCCATTCTTCTTTGAGGTGAATTAAGAAATTCTTTTTGATTATATATATTAGTCTTAATTTCCTCAAATTTATTATTATCGATAATATAAATTTTATATATTCCTTGCTTATTATCAATTAGTGCAGATCCTTTTAATAAACCATTCAGCTCTTTTACATCATTTTTAACTGTTTTTGAACTAACCTCAAATTTTTCAGCAATGGCGTCAACAGAAATGGAATGTCTTCGTTCAATTAATTTTAGAATTCTTGTCGAACGGTTTTCAGTATAAAAATACTTCATTTTTGCCTCCTTGAAAAGAATCAATACTTATTAATTCATTTAAATTAAAATAAAATTACTACTATTAATCTTACTTTAACTTGTTGTTCTTTGATTTTAGAAGTCTTTAAAAATTATACTCATAGTATAATCTTATGACTATCTTATATTCAAAGGTTGATTTTTTCAAGCGTTTTCGATACCCCCTTTCTTTAATGTAATTATACTTTATAAAATGATAACGATTAATGCTGTCTTTTTCCTCTATAAAGAAAATGTTTGCACAATTGTATTCAATTAGTATTAAAAGTAACTTTTTAATTAACTCTTATCTAATATGAACTATTTAAATTATCACTATAACCATATTTATATTAAATAAAAAAGGTGTTTAACAATGATTTTTCAATCACTTATAAACACCTTTTTTATATAACTACTTAATTATATAATCTAGTTTTGTTTAGCAACATCTACAACATCTATTTCTTCTAATATAGTCTAGAACCTCTTGCTTTGCTTTTTCATATCCATCGCAAAATCCTTTCTTATATCCTGCTGTCTCCCCTGCAGTTTCTCCTGCAGTATTTCCATCCTCAAATCCATCACGATATCCATCTTTATAGCCTTCATTATATGCATCTTCCAACGCATCAGCTAAGCAGTCATCATTTCTTACGTTAGATCCAAGAGTTCCATTATCACAAGGATTGCAATTTCTTCTATCCATTTCTCCACGTTCTTCCGCATTACAACATCTACAATTTCTATTATTTCTGTTTTCCATTATTTCCTCTCCTTCGTAATCAGCATAATCTTACACTTAATTATTACTAAAGCTATTAATTAAAGCACTACTACGCCTAAATTATTAATAATTTATCTGTAAAATTTAATAATTATCTAATAATATATTATGCTGTTATACTTTATTTGCTATTAGTTAGAGAAAATATGTATTTACTGCCTGTTCCTTAGGTGCTTATAGCACTTAATATTCTACCCTCCATATCACTGAATAATTAATGCTTTATATTCTCAAGTCTTTCGACTTAAAATACAATAAAAAAGCTTAGATACTAACAATTTAATAGTATCTAAGCTTTCTCATCAAATTTCATCTAAATTCCTATCAACATTTTGTTTAACTTATAGATTTATTCCCACTCAATGGTTGCTGGTGGTTTTGATGTTATGTCATAAACAATTCTGTTTACTCCATTAACTTCATTTACAATTCTTCTGCTTACTAAATCTAGAATTTCGTACGGTATTCTTGCCCATTCAGATGTCATTGCATCACTTGATGTAACAGCTCTTAAAGCTACTGTATGAGAATATGTTCTTTCATCTCCCATAACTCCAACAGAGCGGATATTAGGCAAACAAGCAAAGTATTGCCAAATAGATTCATCAAGATTTGCATTTGCAATTTCTTCTCTGAATATTGCATCTGCTTCTCTAACTATTTCAAGTTTTTCTTCTGTAATTTCACCTAAAACTCTAATAGCAAGGCCTGGACCCGGGAATGGCTGTCTCCAGACTAATTTATGAGGAATTCCAAGTTCCTCTCCAACCGCTCTAACTTCATCTTTAAATAATTCTCTTAATGGTTCTATAAGCTCAAATTGCATATCTTCTGGAAGTCCACCAACATTATGATGAGACTTTATAGTTGCCGATGTTTTAGTTCCACTTTCTACGATATCTGGATAAATTGTTCCTTGAACAAGATAATCAATTTGACCAACCTTTTTAGCTTCTTCTTCAAAAACTCTTATAAATTCTTCACCAATTATTTTCCTCTTAGTTTCAGGATCAGATACTCCTGCAAGTTTTCCTAAGAATCTATCTTGAACGTTAACTCGCTTAATGTTCATATCAAATTCTTTCTTAAATACTCTTTCAACAGTATCGCCTTCATCTTTTCTGAGTAAACCATGATCAACAAAAATACAAGTAAGATTATGGCCAATAGCCTTATGTACAATCATAGCTGCTACTGAAGAGTCAACTCCACCAGATAAAGCACATAACACTTTCTTATCCCCAACTAATTCTTTTATTTCTTTTATTTTTTCTTCTGCAAAAGATCCCATAGACCAGCTGTTTTCTAAGCCGCAGATATTATGTATAAAGTTTTCTAACATTTTTTGCCCAAATTGAGTGTGTTCAACTTCTGCATGGAATTGAACTCCATAAAGCCTCTTTTCTTCATTCTCCATTGCTGCAACAGGACAAACTTCTGTAGTTGCTATTACCTTAAATCCTTTTGGCGCTTCTTCAATGTAATCAGTATGACTCATCCAAGCTATGCCATCAGTTTCAATTCCTTCAAATAACTTAGATGATTTATCTATCTTTACATTTGTTTTACCATATTCTCTTACTGGTGCTGTAGAAACTTTTCCGCCTAGTAAATGTGCCATTAATTGATCACCATAACATATTCCAAGTACTGGCACTCCTAGTTCAAATACTTCTTTTTCTACAGTTGGAGTATTTTCCCCATAAACACTGTTAGGACCGCCTGTAAATATTATACCTTTTGGATTTTTAGCTTTTATCTTTTCAATAGTATAGTCATATGGAATAATCTCGCAATAAACGCCACATTCTCTTACTCTTCTCGCTATCAATTGGTTATATTGTCCACCAAAATCAACAACTAAAACTAAATCTCTTTTCATGTTCTCCTCCTAAACTGTTCTTATAAATTCTATTATCAACTAAATAATTCTTTTTATCAACAAATTGAGATAATTTTCGTCGAAAATTATAAATAATAGTATGAAAACCTATATAATTATTAGCCAATTAAATCAAATAATGCACAGTTCACATAAGTGGTATATTTTATGATTGTGAACTGTGCATCTTACTATTGTCCTACACTATAATTAGGTGCTTCCTTAGTAATATTAATATCATGCGGATGACTTTCTCTTTGACCTGAAGCTGTTTGAACTACAAAATTAGCCGTTTCATATAAAATTTCAAAACTCTTTGCTCCTAAATATCCCATTCCCGACTTAATTCCGCCCAATAATTGGAATATAGTATCTGACACAAAGCCTTTATATGCCACTCTACCTTCAACACCTTCTGGTACTAACTTTTTATTTCCTTCTTGGAAATATCTATCTTTAGATCCACACTCCATAGCAGCTAAAGATCCCATTCCTCTATAAACTTTATAGCTTCTTCCTTGATATATTTCCATTTCCCCCGGCGCTTCTTCGCATCCTGCAAATAATGATCCCATCATTGCAGCAGATGCTCCTGCTGCTAGTGCTTTCACTATATCCCCTGAATACTTAAGTCCACCATCTGCAATTATAGGAACTCCATACTTCTTACCTACTTCTGCACAATCCATAACTGCAGTTAATTGAGGTACTCCAACCCCTGCTACTACTCTAGTAGTACAGATTGACCCTGGTCCAATACCAACCTTAACACAATCTGCTCCAGCTTTTATTAAATCCTCTGTAGCTTCTGCTGTAGCAACATTTCCAGCTATAACTTGAAGATTAGGATGTACTTTCTTTATTTGTGCAACAGCATCCAAAACTCCTTTTGAATGTCCATGTGCCGTATCAAGAGTTATAACATCAACTTGAGCTTTAACTAATGCATCAACTCTTTCCATCATGTTTCCAGTTACACCTACTGCTGCACCACATAATAATCTACCTTTTTTATCTTTTGCAGCATTTGGAAACTTTCTAACTTTTTCAATATCTTTCATTGTAATTAATCCCTTTAGACGTCCGTCAATATCAACTAAAGGTAACTTTTCTACTTTATGTTTTTTTAATATTTCTTTTGCTTCTTCCACAGTAGTATTTTCTGAAGCAGTTATTAAATTATCTTTTGTCATTACTTCAGAGATCTTTCTTTGGTAATTTGTTTCAAATATTATGTCTCTGTTTGTAATTATTCCGATTAATTTTCCATCTTCAGTCGTTATTGGAACTCCTGATATTCTGTATTGCGCCATTAAATTCTCTGCATCCTGGATAAGATGATCCTGAGATAAAAATATAGGATCTGTAATTACTCCATTCTCTTGTCTCTTAACTCTGTCTACTTCTTTTGCTTGCTCTTCAATAGTCATATTTTTATGTATTATTCCAATTCCGCCTTCTCTTGCAACAGCAATTGCCATTTTCGACTCAGTTACAGTATCCATTCCTGCACTCATTAAAGGAATATTTAATTCTATAGTCTTAGTTATTCTTGTCTTTGTACTCACTTCTCTTGGTAATATATCCGATTTATTAGGTACCAATAATACATCATCAAAAGTATATGCTGTCTTAATTATTTTTCCCATTATATATAAATCCTCCTATTTTTGAATTATTTATTTCATTTTTTACATTTTATGATTTATAAATTGCATAGTTTGTACTATTTTATTGTATAAAAAAAGCACATTAACCTCAAAAGTGATGTTAATATGCCAATAAATCTATAGATTTAGCCTATACTAATATCACTTATAGTCGGAAATTTACGGCTCCCGGTAGATACTCCTTGCCATATTCAAGGTATATATAAGTTTTTAAATGCGCTATATTTTAAATTAAAATTATTATAATGTATGTACAATCTAAAGTCAATAAATTTGAAGCTAAAATTGCAAATTTACTTCAATAATGTAAGTTAAATTTATTGTTATCGATATCTTTTCTATTTTTTTACATCATCTTTACTAGATCCCTTACTAATTGTAAGCGGATTTAAAACATCTGTGTCTTCTAGGAAATCAAATTCCGCCCCATTTACTATATCATAGCAATTTTTTAGACTTGTGCTGCTAGTATTTAAATTACTTAACTCAACACCATCTAAGTATTTGCTAATTCCTTTATTGTTTACAGCCGAACTTACAATCGTATTTTCACTCAAAGGGGAATCACTTTTTAAGTTATATGATTCAACGGCCATTATGATTTTTCTGGATTGATCTACCACTTTAACTTTTTTTGCTTCATTTATATAGCCATTTACTTTAGGTAAAATAGCAACAGCTAAAATCCCAATAATTGCAATGACTGCAATCATTTCAATTAGTGTAAAAGCTTCCCTCTTTCTTTTCTTGCATAAGCTTTTTTTTGACATAATATATTTGAACCTAAATTTACATTTAATATATGAAAAAATCATTATATATTATCCATCTCCTATTAGCCTTTTTATTTAAATTATCTCTAATCAGCAACTTTTTATACACTTAATGGAAAATTTTTCATAATGATTTATAATATTCGCCTTTAATATATAAGCTTTGATAATAAACTTGTAATACTATTAGCTTAATTAGTTCAATAAGCTTAATATATGACGCCTTCAACTCAAAGTATATAGATAATATAATGGCTATTAGATACTTTACTTTTAATATTTGAAAGTAAAAATAGAGAAAGTACTTATAAGTACTTTCTCTATTTATTATTTTTATATTTTTTAACTTATATATTTTAGTACATTCCGTCCATTCCCATTCCTGGAGCACCTGGCATTGGTGTTTCCTTTGCTGGAATATCAGCAACAGCTGCTTCTGTTGTTAAGAATGTTGATGCTACTGACGCTGCATTTTGAAGAGCTGATCTAGTAACCTTAGTTGGATCAACAATTCCACCCTTAATCATATTGATGTATTCTCCATGTAATGCATCATATCCTATTCCTGCTTCACTTTTCTTAACTTTTTCAATTATTACTGAACCTTCTACTCCAGCATTAGTAGCTATTTGCCTTACTGGTTCTTCTAAAGCTTTAACTATTATATTGATACCAACTTGTGTATCAACAACATCTGAAGTTAATTTAGCAACTTCTTTAATAACATTAACATAAGCAGTTCCACCACCAGCTACTATTCCTTCTTCAACAGCAGCTTTTGTTGCAGCCAATGCGTCTTCTATTCTAAGTTTCTTTTCTTTCAATTCAGTTTCAGTTGCTGCACCAACTTTAATTACTGCAACGCCTCCAGCTAACTTAGCTAATCTTTCTTGTAATTTTTCTTTATCAAATTCTGAAGAAGTTTCTTCTATTTGAGCTTTAATTTGATTGATTCTTTCCTTTATTGAATTAGAATCACCTTTACCATTAACTATAACAGTATTTTCTTTATTTACTTTAACGCTATCAGCTGTACCTAACATGTCAATAGTAACTTCTTTTAATTCTCTGCCTAATTCTTCAGCTATAACTGTTCCACCAGTTAATGTTGCAATATCTTGTAACATTTCTTTTCTTCTATCTCCAAATCCTGGTGCCTTAACAGCTACACAAGTAAATGTTCCTCTTAATTTATTAACTACTAATGTAGCCATTGCTTCTCCTTCAATGTCTTCAGCAATGATTAATAACTTCTTACCAGATTGAACTATTTGCTCAAGTATTGGTAATATTTCTTGTATACTAGAAATTTTCTTATCAGTTATTAATATATATGGATTTTCTAAGACAGCTTCCATCTTTTCAGTATCTGTAGCCATGTAAGGTGATACATATCCTCTATCAAATTGCATACCTTCTACAACATCTAATTCTGTTCCCATTGATTTAGATTCTTCGATAGTTATAACGCCTTCGTTTCCTACCTTTTCCATAGCATCTGCTATTAATTTACCAACTTCTTCATCAGAAGCTGAAATTGCAGCAACTCTAGCTATATCTTCTTTTCCCTCTACTTGTTTAGAAATCTTTTTTATTTCCTCAACAGCTTTATCTACAGCCATTTTAATACCTGTTCTGATTAGAATTGGATTAGCTCCAGCCGTAACATTCTTTAGACCTTCTCTAATTATTGCTTGAGCAAGTAGTGTTGCAGTTGTAGTTCCATCTCCTGCTACATCATTAGTCTTTGTTGCAACTTCTTTAACCAATTGAGCACCCATGTTTTCATATGGATCTTCTAATTCTATTTCTCTTGCAATTGAAACACCATCATTTGTAATTAATGGCGCACCAAATTTTTTATCTAAAACAACATTTCTTCCTTTAGGTCCTAAAGTTACTTTAACTGTATCTGCTAATTTATCTACACCTATTTGCATAGATCTTCTTGCATCTTCTCCGAATTTTAACATCTTAGCCATTTATATAAACACGCTCCTTATATATGTTATTTATTATCTTTACTAATTGAATTCTTTTTTATATTTAAATATTTAGTTATGAACAATTTAACTATTCAACTATTGCTAGAATATCATCTTGCTTTAATATAGTATATTCTTCACCATCTACCTTTACTTCTGTTCCAGCATATTTTGAATATAATACTCTATCTCCAACTTTAACTTCCATAGCCACTCTATTTCCGTCTACAACAGCTCCAGGTCCTACTGCAACCACTTCTGCTTCTTGTGGTCTTTCCTTTGCAGTACCAGTTAAGACTATTCCACTCTTAGTCTTTTCTTCTGCCTCTAATTTTTTAATTACTACTCTTTCACCAAGTGGTTTAATGTTCATGAAAAAACCCTCCTTAAAATATATATTATCATTTCAGTTTAATTTCTGTTAGCACTCATCATTGTCGAGTGCTAACATAATTATAATATCCTTTATATCCATATAATTCAAACATTACTTCTAATATTATATCCCATTTTTCAGCGAATATTACTTCTTATCTTAAAATATATCGTGTTTACTTAAATTTTCTCAATATTATTATTAATATTGTGAATTTTTAAAATAATAAAAAAACTCTAACCAAATAAAAATATTATTGGTTAGAGTTTTACTCACTAAAATATATTTCAAAAGAAGGATTTATATTATCTTTCTAAGTTTATTTCATGGTATTCTCCTAATGTTGCATTAGCTAATACGCTCTTAGTGCTTGTTTGTTGATTCGTTTTTGTAAATGGCGCTTTAGCCTTCATAGGCGATACAATTTTAGCTGCTCCATTTATGCAACCACCCTCACACATCATACCTTCAATAAAGTTCCCCGGTAATTTTCCAACCTTAGCCATTGTCATAGTCTTTTTAATTTCTGCTCCGCCTGAAATCTTCACTGGCTTAAAGTCAATGTTAACCCCTTTTTCTTGTACATAGTTTTCTATAGCAGCAGTTAATCCACCACCTACAGCAAAGTTTCTACCAAATATTGAAGCTCCATCAACTACTATATCTTCACAAGTTGTAGGATCCACTTCGAATGCATCAAATATAGCTACTAATTCTTCAAAAGTTAATGCATAATCTATAGCATCTTTTATTGATTCTATTAGCACTTCACTTTTCTTAGCTGTACAAGGCCCTATAAATACCACCTTTGCATCTTTATCTTTTGACTTAATATATCTACCTGTTGCTACCATAGGTGAAACTGTTCCTGAAATTTTATCAGCTTGATCTGGCATCATTTTTTCAATATAACTTAGGAATCCTGGACAACACGAATTTGTCATGTAGCTATCCCCATTTTCCATTCTCTCTACAAATTCATTGCTTTCATGTACAGTAACTGCATCTGCTCCACATGCAGCTTCTAACATATCTGTAAAGCCTAATGCCTTAATTGCATTCTTAACTTGTCCATAAGTTGTTTTAGAGCCAAATTGTCCTGTTATTGCTGGTGCAACTACCGCATAAATTTTTTCTTCTTTATCCATTAATCTATTAATAACCTTAACTAATGAACTTTTATCTTCTATGGCTCCAAACGGACATGCTGACATACATGCGCCACAGTTTACACATTTACTCTCTGTAATTTCAGCACTTAAATCTTCTGCATTATAGCTTAGTGCACCTGTTGGACATGATTTCTTGCAAGGTCTCATATCTTCTGCAACCGCATCATAAGGACATGCCTTTTTACACATTCCGCATTCTTTACATTTATCTGGCTCAATATATGCTCTTCCTTCAACATACGTAATCGCTCCAAAGTTACATGCGCTTTGGCATTTATGCGCTATACAATTTCTACAAGAATCAGTAACTTGGAATTTCTTTGTTGGACATCTATCACATGCTTCTTTTATAACATATAATATTTGTTTTTCTTCTTCTATGTTAATTAAATCTTGTCCATGTTTGCCTGTTGGTTTAAATCCTGATGCAAGTTTTGCTCTTTCTAATACTACATTTCTTTCTCGTTCAACTGAATCTCTATATCTAGGTTCTTCTCCCACAATCATAGCATAAGGAATCTTTTCTATTTCCTCTTTACTAATCTTATTTTCTTTCGCTAATACAGCAACTCTAGTAAGAACCTCATGCTTTAAAGCTAAAAGTTGATTCTCAAATTGAAACATTACACACACTCTCCCATGAATAATTTTATCTTACATTTACAATACAAAATAATTATAGCACACTCTTGTTAAAAATATAACAAGTATTATATAATTTAAATTTTCTAAATTTTCTTAATATATGCGCTATTTTCATATGTATATAATGGAATTTCTCAATTATTTTAATTAGAGATTTTTCTTATATTTATGTTCATCTTTTAACCTATCTATTTACTATTATTTGAGTCATATCAATGGATTTATATAATATTCCCATCAATATATTAATGATAAATTATTAACATTATAGAACGTATTATTTGGTATTTTTGACGAAATAAAAAATCTAGAAAATAAAATCCTAGATTATTTATTCTATATCAAACTTTTTAATTTTCTCTATACATTTATCTTGTTTTCTCTTGCATAATAAAATAAATATTGCTGTGCAAAACCTGCTAACTTGCCAAACTTATTCCTTCCAAAAATTCTAATCTTATTCAAAGAAGCATCTTCTGCCCCATAAAAATGAATCATCGCACGTTTAACCCATACATCCACTGGGAACGCTGAAGTCTTTTCCATTGAAAATAACATTATACAGTCAGCCACCTTCGAACCAACACCTTTAAATTCTTGAAGTGCATTATGACATTCATCATCATCCAAATTTTTAATATAATCCAAATCATACTTTATATATTCATTTGTATCATTTGTTCTCAAGTTCTCATTTTCCATTTTAGAAGTAAATACATTTTTTATTGTATCGAAAATATATTTACTTCTAAAAGATGCTCCTGTCTCCTGTATTTCTTCTAATGTAGCATCTTTTATTTCATCTATATTGGGAAACGCATAATAAATTTTATTCTTATAAGTAATTTCTTTTCCCCATTTATTAGATATCTTATTTACAGTCTTTTTTATTGATGGTATATTATTTCTCGCTGAAATAATAAAACTAAGCAACATTTCAAACGGATCCTGATTCAGAACTCTAACACCATATCCAAATTCAATACTTTGTTTAAGTAAAACATCTTTTGAAAGCTCATCTTTTATAATCGAGTAATCCCTATCTAGATCAAAGTATTTAAGCCAAATATTTTGAAAATCTTCCTTAGTAGAATTATAAATTATTACGTCATTTCCATCTTCTTTAATTTCAATCAATTTTCCAAAAGCAATTACAATAAAATTATTTTCTGCTATCTCTTCAAATCTAAAAATTTGTCCACACTCAAATATATGTTTTAATTTAAAGTTACTTACTTCCTTTATTCTTAAATAATTATCATAAAACTCTACAGACTTATAATCCATTTCATTCTCCTTCTCCCTTGCAGTATAAAATCCAAATCTACTTAGCCAAAAATATAAAGCTAAAATACTTTTTACATCTGTATAATATGTAATTCATTCCTCATAAAATTATTTAGTTTATATCACCTGATAGCTTAATATAAAACTCAACTAACTAAACGCCTAGAACATTTATATTCAAATTATATTTTTACCTTTTTAGTAAAATGATTAATAAACATAATACTTTATCAACTTTAGTTTACACTTATTTCATTCATATATTCTTCTTCAATTAATATATTTCACGCTAAATTCTTCTCCTAAATCTATACCAAGATTGATATTGACTACTTTAGCGTATATAATATCCATATATAACCTTTAGTTACATTTTTTCTTTAAACACTCAATATGTAAATTAAATATAGAAGCAAATTTCAAGAAAATAGTTATTATTTAATATATTATATCACTTACTTACTATTAATAAAATATTTTGTTGAACTTTACAATATTCTTTTACTTGAATCTTCTTATAGCCTTTTCATAGATTTTTATTTTTACTCTGCTTTTTGAAAAGTTAAATGCTAATATTTAGTACTATCAACACTTATTACGGATTTTTACTGACTAGTGCGTGCCCATGCTTGGCGCACCAAAAAGAAAGACTCAAGCATAAGCTTGAGTCTTCTCATGTATTTATGATATTATTTAGAATAATCATAGAATCCTTTTCCTGATTTTCTTCCAAGCCATCCAGCTCTAACATATTTTCTCAATATGCTACTAGCTCTGTACTTGTTGTCACCTGTTTCAGTGAATAAAACATCCATAATAGCTAAGCAAACATCTAATCCAATAAGATCTCCTAAAGCTAAAGGTCCCATTGGGTGATTAGCACCATATTTCATAGCTGTATCAATATCTTCAACTGAAGCTATTCCTTCTTGTAGGATGAATGAAGCTTCGTTAATCATTGGAATTAAAATTCTGTTTACAACGAATCCTGGAGCTTCTGCAACTTCTACTGGTTCTTTTCCAATAGCAACTGACAATTCCTTAACAGCATCAAAAGTTTCTTGAGAAGTAGCTATTCCTTTAATAATTTCAACAAGCTTCATTACTGGAGCTGGATTAAAGAAATGCATTCCGATAACTTTATCAGGTCTCTTTGTAGCTGAAGCAACTTCAGTAATTGATAAAGATGAAGTGTTTGAAGCTAAAATTGCTTCTGGCTTACAAATTCCATCTAATTCTGCAAAGATTTCCTTTTTAATTTTCATGTTTTCGATTGCAGCTTCAACTACTAAATCGCAGTCAGCAGCTAATTTCATATCAGTTGTTCCTGAAATTCTTGAAAGTATAGCTTCTTTATCTTCTTCAGTCATTTTTCCTTTAGCAACTTGCTTTTCTAATCCTTTAGTGATTCCAGCTATTCCTCTGTCAACAAATTCTTCTTTTATATCTCTTACGATTACTTCACAACCTTTTTGAGCGAATGCTTGAACGATACCAGCACCCATAGTTCCTGCTCCAAGTACAAAAATCTTTTTCATGAATTATTCCTCCTCAAAATCTCTTCATTATAGATATCCTTAGCTAAAATATACACTTTAACTAAGGATTAGTTTTATAATTATCTAAATTGTTAATTCTCTGATTATATTGTTAATCAATTGTCTTTTATGTTATATTATTAACTTTCAAAATTATAGTATAACAAAAATATGTCTAAATTAATCAAATAATTATTCAGCGCTCTTTATTTCCTTAACTTGAGCTATTAATTCTGGTACTACTTTAGTAATATCTCCAACTATTGCATAATCAGCAATTTTCATTATTGGAGCTGAATCGTCTTTATTAACAGCAATTATAAGATCTGAATCTTGCATACCAGCAACGTGTTGGATAGCTCCGGAAATACCACAAGCTATATATATTTGAGGTCTAACAGTCTTACCAGTTTGCCCAACTTGGTATGCTCCATCGATCCATCCTTTTTCTACAGCTGCTCTTGATCCAGCTACAGTTCCGCCTAAAGCTTCTGCCAATTCTTTAAGTAATTGGAAGTTTTCTTTATTTCCAACTCCTCTACCACCTGATACGATGAAATCTGCTTCAGCTATATCAACGATATCTTTCTTAGCTTTTATAGTTTCTAAAACTTTGGTTCTAACATCGCTATCTGCTAATTTAACATCAACTTTTTCAATTTTACATTTAGATGGATCAGTTGTAATCTTTGCAAATACTCCTGGTCTTACTGTTGCCATTTGTGGTCTATGTTCTGGACAAGCAATTGTAGCCATTAAGTTACCACCAAATGCTGGTCTTGTAGCTAAAAGATCGCCATTTGTAACATCAACGTCAATTGATGTACAGTCTGCTGTTAATCCTGTTGATAATCTAGCAGCTATTCTTGGACCTAAATCTCTTCCGATGAAAGTAGCTCCGACAAATAATATTCCTGGTTTTCTTTCATTTGCTAAATCACAAATAACTTTTGTGTAAGCATCAGTTGTATAGTGTTCTAAGTTTTTATCATCAGCAACTAAAACTTCATCTGCACCGTGCTCTGCTAAAGTTTTTGCTAATCCTTCTATGTTGCTACCTAATAATAAAGCCGTAAGATTTACTCCTAGTTCATCAGCAATTCTTCTACCTTCACCAAGTAGTTCTAAAGATACTTTTTGTAATTCGCCTTCTCTTTGTTCAGCAAAGACCCAAACGCCTTTGTAATCTGCTATATTCATAATAAATTACCCTCCTATTATCTTAGATGTAGTGTTTTTCTTTTAATTTTCCTACAACATAGTATGCTGCATTTTTAGGTGCTTCTCTTACGATTTCTCCTGCACCTTTAACTTCCTTAGTCATTGACTTCTTAACCTTTGTAGGTGAGCCTTTAAGCCCTAATTCAGCTACATCTACATCTATATCAGCTGCGCTCATAACTTTGATTTCATCATCTGAAGTTTCGAATATATCTACAACATTCATATATCTAGTTTCATTTAATTCTTCGATTGCAGTTAATAGACATGGAGTTTTAACTTCTACTACTTGATGTCCATCCTCTAATGCTCTATTTACTATTAATGTATTTCCTTCAACTTTAACGTCTTGAACGTAAGTTACTTGAGGAATATTTAAATGTTCTGCTATTTCTGGTCCTACTTGTGCAGTATCTCCATCAATTGCTTGTCTTCCAGCAAATACTAAATCATAATCTAATTTAGCTATTACTCCTGCAAGTGCCTTTGAAGTTGCTAATGTATCAGCTCCTCCAAGTGCTCTATCTGTTAATAGGACAGCTTCATCAGCTCCCATACATAATGCTTCTCTTAAAACCGCTTTAGCCATTGGAAGTCCCATACTTATAACAGTAATTTTTCCTCCAACTTTTTCTTTTAATTGTAATGCACCTTCTAAAGCATGCTTATCTTCTGGGTTCATTATTGATGGAACACCATCTCTTATTAATGTACCAGTTTTAGGATCAATTTTTACAGCTGTAGTATCTGGAACTTGTTTTACACAAACTACTATATTCATTCTAAAAGTCCTCCTATCTTAAAATGCTTCCTGCGATAACCATCTTTTGAACTTCTGAAGTTCCTTCGTAGATTTCGCATATTTTAGCATCTCTCATCATTCTTTCTACTGGGTATTCTTTAGTGTAACCATATCCACCAAAGATTTGAACTGCCTTAGTTGTAACTTCCATTGCAACATCTGCAGCAAATAATTTAGCTCTTGCAGCATCTACTGAGTAAGGCTCACCAGCTTGCTTCTTTGTTGCAGCTAGGTATACTAAGTATTTAGCAGCTTGGATTTTAACGTCCATTTCTGCAATATACCATTGTAATCCTTGGAATGCTGATAATGGTTTATTAAACTGTTTTCTTTCTTTCATATAGTTAACAGCTTCTTCAAAAGCTCCTTCTGCAATACCTAAAGCTTGAGCAGCTATACCAATTCTTCCTCCATCAAGAGTCTTCATTGCTATACCAAATCCCTTACCTTCTTTGCTAAGTAGGTTTTCTTTTGGTACTATACAGTTTTCCATAACTAACTCAGTAGTTGAAGATGCTCTGATTCCCATCTTATTTTCTAATTTTCCTATTGAGAATCCTGGGAATGACTTTTCTACTATGAATGCAGAAATTCCTTTTGTTCCTTGACTCTTATCTGTCATAGCAAATATTATGAAAGTTTCAGCAACTCCACCATTTGTTATGAAGATTTTTGAACCATTTAATACATAATGGTCGCCTTCTAATACAGCAGTTGTTTGTTGTCCTGCAGCATCTGTACCAGCACCTGGTTCTGTTAATCCGAAAGCACCGATTTTCTTACCACTACAAAGATCTGGCAAATATTTTGCTCTTTGTTCGTTAGTTCCATTTTCATTAATTACTGATGCACATAATGATGTATGCGCTGAAAGAATAACTCCTGTAGTACCACAAACTTTTGATAATTCTTCCACAGCGATTATATATGAAAGAACATCTCCACCTGCTCCACCAAATTCTTTTGAAAATGGGATACCCATCATCTTAAGCTTAGCCATTTTTTCAACGTTTTCCATAGGGAATCTTTCTGTTTCGTCGATATCAGCAGCTATTGGTTTAACTTCATTTACTGCGAATTCTCTAACCATTTGTTGTACTAATTGTTGTTCTCTAGTTAATTGGAAATTCATTAAATTACCCTCCTTGTTAATTAAACCTATTTGATACAAACTATATATAAATCTCTAATAGATTTTTAACTAATTATTAAAAAAATTATTTATTTTGAAAATTCTTTTCTGCTCTTCTTTCTAAGAATGCAGTCATTCCTTCTGTTTGATCTTCTGTTGCAAAACACTTTCCGAAGTCTTCTGCTTCTATTAATATAGCTGCATCTATATCAACTTGCATCCCTCTATCTATAGCGTCTTTGCAATATGCAACTGCTTTTGGAGCATTAGCAGCAATTTTATTTGCCATAGCCTTTGCTTCATCCATTAAGCTTTCTAATGCAACGATTTTATTTACTAAACCTATTCTGTAAGCTTCTTCAGCATTTATTATGTCGCAAGTATATATTAGTTCTTTAGCTTTTCCTGGTCCTACAATTCTAGCTAATCTTTGAGTTCCACCAAATCCTGGAGTTATTCCAAGTCCCGCTTCTGGTTGACCAAATTTAGCTTTAACTGAAGCTATTCTTATGTCACATGACATAGCAAGTTCACATCCACCACCAAGAGCAAATCCTGATACAGCTGCGATAACTGGCTTATCCAATTTTTCTAATCTTCTGAAGACATTATTCCCCAAAATACCAAATTCTTTACCTTGTTCTTCATTAAGATCTTTCATTTCTGAAATATCTGCTCCAGCAACAAAAGATTTCTCACCAGCACCAGTAACTATAACTGCATACACATTGTTATCTGATTCTAAATCATCTAAAACAACATTTAAATCTTTTAATGTTTCTGAATTTAATGCATTTAATGCCTTTGGTCTATTGATTGTAACAATAGCTAAATGCCCTTCTTTTTCAAGAATAACATTTTTTAATTCCATTCTAAGGACCTCCTTCAAACTTGCTTATTTATTTTTTTAATTTTCACACTATTTTTGATATTTTTAAACTTAATTGTTAATAATATAACAAATTAGCTTAAAAAAATATTAAGACTGTTATGCCTCAATTAAAATTATAATACGTTCCTAGATTATTTGCAATAAAATATTGCGTTATTAATATAAGTTTTTAAGTATATGAAAAAAATAACTGATCAAAGGTATATATCTATTTTCATGGCAATCAGAGAAGAAAACTTTATTCATGTAAAGCTTTTGGATAAAATTTTCTTAAATCTATTTATAAAAATAAATATATATATTTAATCTGTTATTTTTTGAACAAGCTTTAAATAATATATTGCATATAATTATTGATTTTTTAACTTTCACTCTCATTTAACAAGTAAATTAAGGTTAATAAACTTTCACTTAGATGTACATTTTCTACCTTTACATGATCTGGAACTATCAAATCTACAGGAGCGAAATTCCAAATTGCTCTTATTCCACCCTTTATTAACTCATCAGCAACAACTTGTGCATTTTTTCTTGGAACACAAATTATACCAATATCTATTTTTTGTTCTTCTAATATAGACTCCATTTCATCTATATCCATTATCTCTACATCTCTGATTTTCATTCCTATTAATTTAGGATTTGCATCAAATATTGCTGATATTTTAAATCCTAAATTTTCAAATCTAGAATAATTCGAAACTGCTTGCCCTATATTTCCAGCACCGACCAATGCAGCTTCATAACCTCTGTCTAATCCCAATATAGCGCTAATTTGGGTATATAGTTCCTTAACATTATATCCATAACCTTGTTGTCCAAAGTCTCCAAAACAATTTAAATCTTGTCTAATTTGTGATGCAGTAAAGCCAATCTTTTCTCCTAATTCTTTTGAAGAAATTCTATCCACCTCATTTTTCATAAGTTCTTCAAGATATCTATGATATTTAGGCAACCTTTTAATAACTGCCATCGATATATTTTTATGCTTTTCCATATCTACTTTCTCCTATTTCAATACTTTTATATTTTTCGACTCTATAATATTTATATAAAATTATATTATATAATCCCTATTCGGAATTCTATCAATTATAATTAGTCTATTTCTTAACAATTCATTTTAAGAATTATATTTACATTGTTAAATTTTAATTAATTGCTATAATTTATAATTCTACCATATTTCTATATTTTTATGTCAAGCTTAATCAAATTATTTATCCAAAAGTAACTATAAATTTAAAATTTATCTTAATAAACAATAAAACTATGTAGAAAATTTATCACTATAAAACTTTACTTTTTTATATTTTGACCACTTTTTTTAATTTAAACCGCTTTATTTTCAGCTTCTTCCTTATATAACAATAGCAATACTTAAACATGTGTTCAAGACCTTTATTATAACATTGTCATTTTTGTTTATATTAAATGATACTCCTATAAAATCCTATGCTCTTTATCAAATCAAAAAAATATTTCAAAATAATTTTTCAACTATTTTGAAATATTTTTTATCTTAAGAAATTAAATCACTTTACTTACTTTATTTTCATTGATAAACACATTATTTAATATCATATTTAATACACTATCGCAAACATAATATGAAAAAGTCAAATCATTATAGTAATTTATCGTTCCATCATATTGCTTCTGTAGCTGCATTATAAACTCCTCTATATTACTAGAATCTACATGTGTATTTATAATTCCTGTTGGATTAAACGACTTAGCCACCTTAGCTAAGTTTTTCTCATACATCATATGGTGTTTTACTGCACTCGTGCTCTTAAATTCCCATCTATAATAATGTGGTGCACAGAAAAAGTCACATAAAAAGTGACATGTTACTCCAAGTTCTTCACTAAACTTTCCAATTGTCATATCATAATATACTTCTTCCAATGATAGTGAAGATAAATATATAATCTTTTCAATAATCATATCTATGCTTTCATTAAAGTAGTGTTTCTTAAATTTATATTTAGGCGCACAATCAGGTTTCACGTTCCCCCATATAAATCTTTTATTATTAATTAAATAAATACTCTTTGTATTAGCATATTTTATAATATTTTCTGCCATAATTTTATGAGTATTAATCATCAAGGTTTGATCACATCCTCTGAATATTAAATTTTATATTTTATAAACTCCTCATTTAGGCGTTTCGTTATTTTTTCATAAATTAAATTTGTTTTGTATACTTATAATAATACTCTAAACTTAATTTTACAACACTTTATCAACCGATTTCTCTAAGTATTATATGCACTAATACCCAAGAATATCAAAGCTGATAACTTATTAAGTTATATTAACAAAAATATTAGTTTAATATAGCTTAAGCATCTATTCCATAGGATTTCTTTATAAGCTAATTCATATAATTTATGCTATATACTATAATATTAATTACAATATTGAACAAAACATTTAATAACTTAATATATTAATAATTTTATATTGTACCAATTAAGTAATCATAACCTCCTAAAATCTTAATTCAAGCTATCTACATTTGTTATATAAACTCATTCATTATTTTAAACTTTAAATATTGATATCACTTCTAAAATTTTATCTATACATTGCTTTGTATTATGAGTCTGTTCAACGACATCTTCCATCAAGTTAACAACTTCATTAAACTGAGCATAGATTATTGTTGTTCCACTCCCCCCTAATTCGTTACCTGCGAAACTGCGTTTATGGATGTAATAATCTATTCAATTCAACTCGTCTATGCTTTTAAGTTCCTCTCCAAAGATAAATAAGCTGCTTCAGTATCATTAAGATATCTTGAAACAGCTTGCTTACTATAGAAATTTATTATATTCTTTATTTTCGTTGAGCCTATTCAATAAATGTTTTATTTCCTGATCCTTATTTTTATCCATTACAAGAATAACATCTCCAGCATCTACTATAACTAGATCCTTTATTCCAAACCCAATTATTAGATTCTTGTCCCCGAATATGGAGCAATTCTCACAATCATCAATATAAACATTTTTAGATATACTATTATTTCTATAAGTGCTCAGCAGCCTACTTAAAGCTCCAAAACTTCCCATATCATCCCAACTAAAATCACATTTAATAACATAGGCCTTTCTTGTTCTTTGCATAACTCCAAAGTCTATAGAAATTCCGTCTATAAGTTCATATTGCTCTTTTATGACATTCTCTTCGCTTTCCTCCCCTAAATTCTTATATATTTCCATCAGTGATTTATGCAATTTAGGCAAATATTTTTCTATTTCTCTTAGGATAACGTCAGCTCTAAATATAAACATCCCGGAATTCCATAAATAAGTTCCTTTTAATATGAAATCTTTAGCTACCTCTGAATTTGGTTTTTCTGTAAACCTTGCAATTCTATAAGTTGGTATACTTCCAGTAGTTCTTTCACCCATTTCTATATATCCGTATCCTGTTTCAGGTCTATTGGGTTCAATTCCAAGTGTAACAATACACCTTCTCCTATTCGCCATTTCTATTGCTTGCGATAAAGTATCTATATAATTCTTCTCACCTTGAATATAGTGATCTGATGGTAATACAACCATTACTGCATTAGCATCTTGTTTTAATAATCTTACTGCAGACAAACCTATACAAGTTGCAGTTTCCTTATTGGCAGGTTCTACAAAAATATTTTCCTCTCTAATTCCTATTAGTTCATCCTTTACCTTTTCTTTGTAGTCCATATTGGTCACAACATAAATATTATCCCTGTCTATTAATGGTATTATCCTATCAACAGTATTAACTAAGAAACTTTTATCGTTAATTAGCTTTAAAAATTGTTTTGGTTGATCGGCTCTTGATAGAGGATATAGTCTACTGCCCTTACCTCCAGCTAAAATCAGCCCGTATATCACGCATTTTCAACTCCATGTAATGATACTAGTTCATTATATGTTAAAATATTTGTATGTGTGAGTCTCTATCAAAAAGAACAATAAATTATTTACCTTAATTGTATATATCCATGACCATTTCATATTGATCTTCATAGAACTCATAGTACTTGCCATTATATTTATTAATTCTTCATAACTTCCTTTTTCCACAATTTCACGATCATTAGCAACTTTTATTCTTATAGTATTTTTTATTGTTAATTATCTAAATAGAATAACAAATGATGTTCTCCATTCAAATTATAGACCTTCCATTGTGTTTCCTTCACCAACTAGACTATAGAAATCTTTTGTAAATACATCTACTGCATTCTTAGTCGCATCATGTTTTATTAATCCTTCTATTACATCTGGTGCTGCTGTAACTGATCCAATTCCATACTTGCATAAATTTAAAACTTGTTGTGAATTTTTGAAGCTTGCAGCTAATACATCCGAATTTAATCCATGCATTTTAAACATGTCATGAATATCTTTTGCAACTTGAACCCCATCAGCTCCCATATTATCAATCCTATTTACATAAGGTGCTGTATATCTTGCTCCTGCTTTTGCCGCCATGAATGCTTGCATTGAAGTATAAATAGCTGTTGCTGTAATATTTACATTTTCCTTACTTAATAATTTCATAGCTTTTATTCCTTCAGGTGTCACAGGAATTTTAATATAAGTGTCCTTTCCAAGTACTTCAATCATGTGGTGTGCTTCATTAACCATTTTTTCAGCAGTTAATGATACAACTTGAGCATGTAATTGTGCCCCTTCTGGTAAGAATTCTCTAATTTCTTTTAATACCTCCATAGGATTTCCACCTTGTTTTTTTAGAATAGATGGATTAGTTGTCACCCCATCACATGGATAAAACTCATAGATTTTTTTAATAGCTTCTAAATTTGCATCATCAATTAACATTAACATTTTTTTCTCCCTCTCTCTTTTTAATTTCTATATTTAAATTAAGTAAATGCGTTATAAACGCTATAAAACAATACTCTTATTTCAAGAATATATATTCTTATATTGTAATATTCTAAACAATATATATTCTTAAGAATTTTAGAACTTTAGAATATTAGAATAAAAACATTTTTATTTATACCTTTTTATTCAGCAATCAATGAATATATAAAACAACTACTTAACTAAATTTTCTATCCCCGCTGAATAAGCTATATCATAAAAAACCTCCATTTGATTCTCAGTATACATTTTAGGATTCTCCTCAAAACAATACTCTAAATTATTGATTAAGTTATATTTTGATTTTGCAAGTGGATTATAATTTAATAGTTCATACCTTACTTTTGAGTAAATACTTGAAATGTATCTACCTATATCGTAAATATTATTTTTATTTGCTGTAAATTGAGGTATTAATGGAGTTCTTATAATCACACTATCTTTCTTATTGCTTTCTAAAATAAGCTTGATGTTCTTTTTGATTAATTCATTACCTACACCGGTAAAAACCTTATGCTTATCATCATCAAATATCTTTAAATCCGCAAAAATTGTATCTAAATAAGGTAGTGCTTCTACTATATAATCAGCAGGCATGAATAAGGAAGTTTCAATTGCTGTATTTATCCCAGCTTCTTTTAACCTTTTAAGTAATAGGACTGCAAATTCTCTCTGGTACAATGGTTCCCCACCAGATAAAGTTACTCCACCACCGTATTTAAAAAATGCTTTATCCTTCAGTGCTATTTCTATAACTTCATCTAAAGTATAATCTTTAGAATCCATAGTCAATGCACCGGTCGGACAAATATCTGTAACAATTTTATTTTGCTCATCTGTACATTTATCTTGAACAACACATATTTTATTATTTTCTCGTATAACTGATTTATTAGAGCATTTTTTAATACATAAATTACAATTAATACATTTATTTTCAAAATGGATCAAATGTTCCTTTGGAGAAATTCCTTCGGGATTTTGACACCAAACACATTTAAGCGGACATCCTTTTAAAAAAATCGTTGTTCTTATGCCCTCACCATCATGTGTTGAAAATCTCCTTATATCAAAAATCCTTCCTGTTAAAGATGCATAATCTTTTTCCATAAGCTATATATCCCCATAACTTGTTCTTGCTATAATTTCGTTTTGCAATTCTCCTGCAAGTTCAGTGAAATATGCTGTATATCCCGCTACACGTACAGTTAGACTACGATAATTTTCAGGATCCTTTTGTGCTGCTAATAAATCTTCTTTACGCAAAACATTAAATTGAATATGTGGTATTTCTAAATCTACAAAGGTTCTTAAGACTCTTGCAAACTTATCTCTCCCAACCTCATTCTTAAAAAACTCAGGTAAAAACTTCATATTTAATAAACCACCATTAGTAGTTAATACATTATCTAATTTTGATACAGATTTTAAAACAGCAGTAGGTCCCGCAATATCTCTTCCATATACAGGTGACATACCACCATCAGCTAAAGGTGCCTTTGCATGTCTTCCATCTGCAGATGCCCCTACATTTTCCCCCATAGGAACATGGGCTGATACTGTGTACATTCCTGTATGATATTTACCTCCACGGTAGTTTGTATAAGCTTTAAGCTTTCCATTGAAATATCTTGCCCATTTAGCACCAATTTCATCTACCCATTCAATATCGTTCCCGTATTTAGGTGCACGATTTAATAGCATAGCCCTTATTACTTCATATCCCTCAAAGTTATTTTGAAGAGCTTTTAACAAATCCTCTTTAGAAATTCTCTTTTCATCGTATACTAAAAGTTTTATTGCAGCCAAGCTATCTGCTAAATTTGCAACTTGTATCATTTGAATTCCTGACAGATTATATACTGCTCCGCCTGCAGTAACATCTATTCCTTTCTCAATGCAGTCATCAATAACTGACGATAAAAATGGCGAAGGTAAAACATCTATGTGAGCTTTTTCAACTTGTTCACAAGCTAAAATCATTTTATCAACAAAATAATCTATTTGCTTAGCAAATGCTTCCTCTAAATCTTCATACCTTTCGTACGTAGTTAGGTTCCCTAGGCCTTGAGCTAATGAATCTCCTGAAATCAAACATTTTCCACCATTTAGCGTAAGCTCTAAAACCTTATTTAAATTAAACATTGCCGCATCACTCCAACCAAGATTATTACCTTGAGTTGTAAGCTCTACGCATCCAACAATTGCATAGTCTCTTGCATCTTTCTCTTTAATTCCTAAGTCTATCATAGACGGTACTACTGATTCATCATTAAAGAACTGTGGCATTCCACTACCTTTTGCTACAACTTTTATACTCTCTTTTAATAAATCTTCAGATGTGTTTTTATGAAGTCTTACAGATAAATTAGGTTGTGGAAGACCTAAATGTTCTTGAGCTTTTAGGAATAAGAACGATAATTCATTTGAAAAATCATTACCTTTTTCATCTTGGCCACCAATTGCAATATTAAATCCTATAGGAAATCCTGCAAAAAATTTAGCACTATGAGAATTTCTTAAATAAACTATTTCATTAAACTTAAGCCAAAGACATTCAATTATTTCTAAAGCCTTTTCCTCATCTATATTTCCAAGGTGCATATCTCTTTTATAATATGGATATAAGAATTCATCCATTCTTCCTGGTGAGAATGATGATGCATTTGATTCCATATGAAGTATAACAAACAAAAACCAAATTGCTTGCACTGCCTCATGGAAAGTTTGTGCCGGCCTTCTAGAGATATTCTTACAAATCTCTGCAACTTGAAGCATATCTGATACTAATTCTTCCTCGCAGATTGACTCAGCTTTTTCCTTTACCAAATCATGGTATCTCATCATAAATTCTTGAGCACCTTCCATAACAATAATTACACTTTCATAAAATTCCTTACTTTCTTTTGTAGCAATCTTCATTTTTTCAATGGCTCTTTGTTTAATTCCTTCTGGGCCTAAAGCAAGCCACTCTCTGAAATTTGGACAAATATGTCCTTGAGCATGGTCTTTTTGATTTATTTTTACCACTTTTGCAATTTCATCAATTTCTTTTCCATATCTCCGTCTAATGACATCCTCTAATGAGTATCCATCCCAATATGGTTTAATCACTTTTCGAAATGTTTCTATATCATTTAAATTCACATTAAATTTGTCTTGAGGTCTAGTTGGTAGTGTTTCAAATTCTTTATCGATCCATGAACTGCCGCTCTCTGGAAAAACAACACCATATCTAACCCCTTTAGTACGGTTACCTACTATTAACTCTTCATCATCAACACCAATTTCTAATTTTGAAAGAGAATTCTTTAATGCTAATGCTCTTTTTATAATAACTGGCTTATCTTCATTCTCTTTATAAGTTTCAGTTATTATAAGTGCTTGTTCAATAGATGCATATCTTTTTTCGGATAACATCTTCTTCTTTAAATTTTCAATTCTTCGAGACATTGCTAATTCATCCATTTCTCTTTCTCCTTTCCGCTTATTTATTATTATTTACTATTACTATATTCTTATTTTATATTATTTTAAATTAATTTTCAATGTATTTTTTATTATTTTATATAGTTTCATATAGTTTCATTGATATAATTAACTCATTCTAAATAAAAAATAAGCTGTCTCAAAATAGAAATTTAAATTTCTATTTTGAGACAGCTTCGATTTGTAAATAAAGCCTAATTAAATTACTTATATTTATAATTTGCTAGTATTCATTAAATACTTTTTTATTCTATTCACATACTTTTCCTGGATTTAATATGTTCTTAGGATCAAAGGCTAATTTAATTCCTTGCATTATTCCAATACATTCACTTGGAAGTGATTCTTTTAAATATCCCTTCTTTGCAAATCCTATTCCATGTTCTCCTGACACCTGGCCATCTAATTCTTTAGCTTTATTATACATTATTTGCATAACTTCTTTTAATTTAGATTCCCATGCTTCTTGGTCAAGGTCATCTCTCAATATATATATATGAAGATTTCCATCACCTGCATGTCCAAAGCTTTTTATTCTTATATTAGCAGTACGTTCAAGTTCATGAGTAAATGTTACAAACTTTCCTATTTGATTTCTTGGAACAACAACATCAACTTCATCCATTTCAGTAGTTAATGCTTTAATTGCTTCAAGGAAACAACCTCTAGCTGACCATATTGATTCTTGTCTTTCTTCAGTATCTGAGATTAATACATCTAAAGCTCCAGCTTCTAAACAAATATTAGCTACGTTTTCATAATCCTTTTCAATTTCTTCTGTGGAATTTCCATCGAAAGTTAATAATAGGTATGCATCAGATGATTTATCTGGAAAACTTTTTCCTAAAAATTCTTCTGCAGCAAGTATCGCTTCTCTCTGCATAAATTCGATTGCTGTTGGTATTGACTTAGATTTAATTATTTTAGGCACAGTCTCTATCGCTCTTTCGAGACTTTCAAAAGGAATAAGCAAGCTTAAAGCCTTTTTAGGAAGTGGTAACAATTTCAAAATAGCCTTTGTTACTATTCCTAAAGTTCCTTCTGAACCAACGATTAAATCCTTTAGTGCATATCCTGAGCTGTTTTTAACTACTTTTCCTCCTAAATTTACTATATCACCATTTGGTAATACAACCTCAAGTCCTCTTACATAGTCTCTAGTTACTCCATATTTTACAGCTCTCATACCTCCTGCATTAGTACTTATATTTCCTCCAATTGTTGCTGATTTTTCACCTGGATCTGGTGGATAAAATAAGTCAAATTCTTGAACATATTTACCTATCTCCATAAGTAATACTCCCGGTTCTAATGTAAGAGTAAGGTTTTCTTCATCTAATTCTAAAATTTTATTCATTCTGCTAAGGTCTATAACTATTCCACCTTTAAGTGGAACCGCTGCTCCAACAAGTCCTGTTCCTGATCCCCTTGGAGTAACAGGAATATTATTCTCATAGGCATATTTCATTACTTTTGAAACTTCATCAGCACTTATGGTTTGAATAACTATATCAGGCATTTTCTTAATTCCACCTAATTCATCATGGCTATAGTCTTCATTTATTTCTTCTCTAAAGAAAACTCTCTCCAAATCATTCTCTGCTATAGATAATATATATTGATAATCCTTTAATTCAACTTCTTTGTAACTCATCACCTATGCCTCCTTAGCCATTTTTATTTTTTCTATTAATTCTGGAATTATTTCATACAAGTTTCCAACAACTCCATAGTGAGCAACCTTAAATATTGGTGCTTTATCATCAGCATTTATAGCAAATATATAATCTGAATTATTCATTCCAGCTGTAAATTGAACTGCTCCAGATATTCCACAAGCTATGATAAGTCTTGGCCTTACAGTTCTACCGCTTAATCCAATTTGTCTCTTCGCATCAACCCAACCTGCCTCTATTAGAGGTCTAGTACATGCAAATTCTGCTCCTAAAAGTTTAGCTAATTCTTTTACTAATTCTAAATCCTTTTCTGATTTAATTCCTCTTCCTGCTGCAACTATTACTTCAGCATCACTTATTCCTACTTCGGCATCTTTTTTCTTTATACTAAGCGCTGTAATTTTAGATAAAAGTTTTTCTTTATCTATAGAACATTCTACTATTTCTCCTGAAATATCATCGTTTCTTTTTGGAGCTGTCATAACTTTATATCTAACAGTTGCTAATTGAGGTCTAGAATTTGGAGTAACTATCTGAGCCATTATATTACCACCAAATGCCGGTCTAATTTGAACTAAATCTGTATTTTCCTTCATATCTAATATTGTACAATCTGCTGTAAGTCCAGTTTTAAATCTAGCAGCTATTCTTGGCGCTAAAGATCTACCTATAGTTGTAGCACCGACTAAAATCGCTGTTGGTTTTACATTATTTATAAAATCTCCGAAAGCAGCTGTATATGGTTCTATTCTAAAATACTTTAATTCCTCATCGTCATATACAAATACCTTATCTACACCATAGTGTAATAATTCTTCAGCTTTATGAGAAATATTATTTCCAATAAATACAGCATATACTGGATGATTTATCTTTCCTGCTAATTCTCTTGCCTTTCCTATTAGCTCATAAGTAACAGGATGTATTTCCCCATCTACATGATCAACATAAACGCCTATCCCATTCCAAAGACTTTTATCTATCTCTTTGACTTGCTCCTCTATATATTCAACAGCTCCCTTAGGACCCTTTTTAACGCAAAGCTTACACATTTTACATGCTCCACTTATTTCAACAACTCCATTATTATTTTCAAGGGCACCAAAAGGACATATTTTAATTAACTCATCAATATCTAATATTTTCTCTTGATTTACTACTAACTTTGCCATAACGCATTCTCCCCTTTAATTATCTTTGTGAGATATCTTTACTAATATTTAATACCTAAATAAATTTCAATTCTTTTAATTTCTCTCCCATTTTTCCACTTAATTCACTAGAACTGCCTGTCCACATTTCTCTATCATTATTAACTTCTGGTGGAAATATTCTCTCTACTTGAGTTGGTGATCCATTAAGTCCATAATTCTTCTCATCTTTATCATCAAAATCTTTTAGGCTTAATATTTTTATTTCTCTATCTTTAGTCGAAAGTTTTTTTCTATAAGAAGGCAACCTTGGTTCAAAAATTCCTTTATCTACAGTGATTAGACATGGGTACGCTATCTTTACTGTTTCAATACTTTCTGGCATATCCATTTCAACTGTTATTGTTGAGTCTTCTACGTTAACTATGTTTTTAACGTTAGCTACATGTGGTATCTTTAACCATTCAGCCATTTCAGATCCTACCTGCGCTGTATCCCCATCTGTTGTTTGTTTACCGCAAATAATAAGTTCGAAATCTCCCATCTTTTTCACGCCTTGAGCTATTGTATACGATGTAGCTAAAACATCAGCTCCTCCAAATTTTCTGTCTGATAATAATGTACCTTCATCAGCACCCATTGTGTAAGCTTCCTTGATTACACTTAAAGCTTGATTAGGACCCATACTTAAGACTTTAACAGTTCCTCCTTCGCTCTCCCTAATCTTAAGAGCTGTTTCAAGAGCATACAGATCATATGGATTCATTTTGGAGTCTATGCCATCTCTCTTTAAAACTCCTGTAACTGGATCAACCTCAACTTTAGATGTTCCTGGTACCTGCTTAATGCAAACTAAAATATTCATGATAACTTCCTCCTAAAACTGTATTTTTAATTCCAAACACTGATTGGCAAAGTGATAGTAGTAGTTTTGTCAAAACAATGTGGAATAAACAAACTTTTAAAAATTACTTCAATTTATTTCTTGATAAAATCCAATATCAGTTTAATTATTCCGCTATATATAATAGTTTTTGCTAGAGTCACAATAAAACTAATTTATTCCTCCTCTTTTCCAACATGTCATACCAATATCGAATTGGTATGACCAATTTCAATTTAATTATACTTTCCAAAATATAGTTTGTAAAGTATTGTTATTTATTTAACAGAAAATGTTTACATTGACTCTATTCCAATATACTCCTTAGCGCCTCATATTCTATATCTTTTTGCTTATATAAAATTTAATAGAAATTTAATTTATATTTTTAATTAATCGTATTTAAGCATTTTTTGTTTAAAATATAACAAAAATAAAATGGATAAAAAAATGATCTCAACAACGATCATATTTTATCCATCTTATTTTTAAAATAATATATTTTTATTTTTTATATCCATAAGCTCCTCGAATCAAATCAAAATGCTCTTCCATAGCATTATGAGCTTTACTAGCATCTCTGCATTTCAATGCTCTCACTAAATTCTCATGAATCTCTAATAAATTCTCTCTAGTTTTTCCTGTATGTAAAATTTGCGCTCTTGATTTTCGAATGAATTCATCCATAAGCTGGGATATAACTTCAAGAACATTTATAAGTAAAGTATTTCTTGAGGTTTTAGCTATTAAATAATGGAACTTAATATCAAGTTCAAGACTCTCTGCCTCATTTTCTGCTATATACATTCTATCTAATATTGCTGTCAAAAGCTCTAGCTCATTATTTTCTATATTTTTAGCGGATAACCTAGCGCAACGAAGCTCCAATGTTTCTCTTAAATCATACATTTCTTCAATTGAACTTTCTTGTAACATAAACATAACAGAAAGAGGTTCAAATAACGAATTATCGAAATTAGTTTTTATATAATTTCCTGCGCCTTGCCTGCTTTCCACAAGCCCTACCACTTCTAGTGCTCTCAATGCCTCTCTTATGGATGCACGTGATACTCCAAGAGATTCTGACATTTCTCTTTCTGATGGCAATCTATCTCCCTTTTTTAATTTACCACTTTTTATGTTACCCTTAATTTGTTCTATAACTTGATCATATACTTTAGGTGTTTTGCTATTGGATGTAAACATATATATCTCCCTTGTTTGCTTTATTGTCTAAAATTTATATTTTATTAGTACATTATACATGAAAAACAGCTAGAATCCTACATTTGCAGATTTTAAAGTTTAACATATTCCATTTGAACATATTCACAATACATGCTAATTTATCTATTTAAAAATACTTTTCTAAAATATTATCCAATATATTTAAGTATTTTTTCTTTATTTTGAATAATCAAATCATACCCATTTTGATATATTGCTTTTAGTTTACTTTTATTTCGCTCAAATCTACTTATATCCATACTTATACTTGGTCTTATTATAAATGCTTTTCCACTTTCCTCTAATTCTTTGCAGTAATCAAGTTGCTCATTATATTTAATATGCCTATTTTTTAGCACATCTGCAAGCTTTGGATACTTATTTTTATAAAGCCTATAAGTTACTTCATTGGCTTTAGATTTTGTCTTTCTATACCCCTCATTCCTTGTTAGTACTATTATGTGTTTGTCATTGCCATCCTCTATTGACTTAGTAATTGGTATAGGCTCTGAAAGACCTCCATCAGCATAATATTGTCCGTCTATCTTTTCAAATGGAAATACTAATGGTATTGCTATGCTTGCTCTAAGAATTGAATTTCTTTTATCCAATAAATCTTTATCAAAGTACTCATTCTTTCCAGTCTCAATATTAAAAGCCCCCGCTAACATCTTCCCATCAAATTCATAAAATGATTTATAATCAAATGGACAATGCTTATTAGGTATCTCGTCAAATACAAATTCTAAATCCATAAGAGATTTACATCTAATTAAATTTCTATAACTTATATATCTCTTATTATCCATAAATCTTTCCATTATCTCTAAGTTTCTTCCTCTTTGCCTAGAAACATACGAATATGCATTAGTAGCACCTGCAGATACTCCTACTATATATTTTATTTCTGCCTTTATATCTAAAAATGCGTCTAATACACCTGCTGTAAATAATCCTCTGAATGCTCCGCCTTCAAGTACAAGTCCTGTCATAAAAAACCTCCATACACAATAAATACTATTATATATTATAACTTAAATAATAAATTTAATCATACGAAAACTTACATCAATGGAATTTCTAGTTTTTTAATCAAGTCGTTTATTCTTAGTTGCTATATATTAAATTTCTTAAATTTATAATAAAAATGAGAACCTCTATAATTTTAACAGCATAGAGATTCCCATGATAAATTGATATTTATCTATATTTAATTATTTCTATTTTAAAGAACAAACTTCTCAATTTGAGATGTAATCTGCTGCATTATATCTTTCAATTCTTCTGCAGATTTAGAAACCTTATGTGCTGAATTATCCATTTCATGGGCTGATGCGGATATCTCTTGAGATGCAGCCGAATTTTCTTCCGATACAGCGGATGATAATTCCACATTTTCTACTATATTATTTTTTCTATTATTAATATCAACTATTGCATCATTTATCTCATGAACTTGAGGGACTATATCACCTATAGATTCTACTATTTCTTTAAATGAAACTATAGTTGATGCTATTGTATGAATCTGCTCCTCTAATTTCTTATTAGCAATACCTGTTGTTTCTTCAACTAATTTAGTTTCGGAACTTATGTCACCTAGCAGATTATTAATATCTTCTGATGAACTTTTAGATTGCTCTGCTAATTTTCTAATTTCATCTGCAACAATTGAAAATCCCTTACCTGCTTCACCTGCTCTTGCCGCTTCAATAGCCGCATTTAGAGCTAACAAATTGGTTTCGTCTGCTATTTCATTAATCATATTAGTTATTTCTGTTATTTTATTTACACTTAAACTTAATTTATTAACTTTCCTTTGTGCCTCATTATAAGATTCTGCAATTTCATTTATCGATATACCTATATTTCTCAATCTTTCATCACTGGTATTGGCTTCATTACTAATATTAATAGTGCTTTTATCCACCTTCTCTACAGATCTTGTTATTGAATCTAATTTATCACTAAAAGAACTTAAATTATTGTTTATTGACATAAGTCTTTCAGATTGTTCGTTAGATCCTTCTGCTATATCATGAATTGAACTGGATACATCTCCTATATAATGCTTCATTTTTTCTGAAACCCTTGAAAGCTCTATTGATTGCTCTGTAACAAGGTTCGAATCTTCCTTTACTGTAGATATAATTGATGCAATAGATGCTATAGTCTTGCTTAATGCATTCTGCATCACTCCAAATTCGTTTGTGGATTCAGTATCAAACTTTACAGTGAAATTTCCTTCTGATAAGATTGAAACTTTATGTACAAATTCTTTAATTGAATTCTTAATCATGAATATTATATATGTTGACATAAACGCTAGAGCCAGAATTGATACGCTCAATATACTTATAAACATAAATATATTTTTCCTATATGCGCCCATAGATTTATTAATCTCATTTGTAGCCCTATCCTTTTGAAGCTGAACTAGTGCTTTATTATCTTGAGCAATTTGATTTCCATATACACCCATAGCATCATTTGTAATCTTTTTATCTGGAGTTAAGTCTTGTTTTCTTTGATCAATAATGTTAGGTATATATGAATAATATTGCTCATATTCTTCTTTAAATTTCATAACTAATTGGTGCTCTTCCAAATCATTTTCCGATTCTTTAGCCTGTCTATTTACTATTTCCGTTATATTTGTATTTAATTCTAACATTGTTTTCTCATTTGCTTCATCGAACGGCCTATCTATTATTTTTGTTAAAGTATTTCTTAAAACTCCCATACTGCCATTAACATCACCCCAATCACTAAGTTTTGGAATAACGTTATTATACATTGTCAAATTGGCAGCATACATTTTAGATGTATTTAAGTAACCTAGAACTCCAATAGCAATTATAGATATCAAAGATAAAATTACTATTACAATTATACTCCTTATGATTTTTACATCTTTTACTTTTTTTAATCTCACTTCAATTTCCCCCTATAGTCTAAATATATAATTACATACATAACATAGCATTGTTAACGTGTGCAGTTATAATTATACATATTAACCAATATGATAACAATAGTTATAATTTTACATATACCTTAAACAGTAGTTTGCTTATTTGTTTTTTTATGGAGCATAAACAATATATGTCGTATAAAATAACTCTTAGTGTGTTGACTAAAACTATATAAAATGCTATAATCATTATATAAAATAAATCACTATATTAAAAGGGAGTAGTTATAAATATAACATCAACAATCGCGACTATATTGTTAGTCTGGTGTTATATACCCTAACAGGTAACGAGACTTTTAATATAACTTCAATAATTTGAAGTTATATTAAAAGTCTTTTTTGTTGTTAATTTATCCTATAGTTAGTATCCGTAACATTCCCCTTCTTCAATTAGGGTATAACAACTGTACATTCCTGAACGAGGTATCCCTTGAGGGTATAAGTTCAACTAAATTCAGACAGAGTTAAACTCTACCTGAAAATGTTCACTTTATAGACTTTAGCTACTCAGGTACTTATTAAATTTTTTCTTTGAAAGGAAGATGCCATAATGAAAAAATATTTTTCTAAAACAGTAGAAGAATCTCTTAAAACCTTCGATGTGACTTTAAAGGGGCTGACGAGTGAAAAAGCTAATGAAATACTAAACTCTGTAGGCGAAAACACCTTAAATGAAAAAAAGAAGAAAAGCATTTTATCTGTATTTCTGGAACAATTTAAGGACTTATTAGTAATCATATTAATTGCTGCTGCTATTATTTCAGCTATGACTGGAAATATGGAAAGTACTTTTGTAATTCTAGCTGTTATAATCATGAATGCTATTTTAGGTACTGTTCAATATGTTAAAGCTGAGCAATCCCTAGATAGTTTAAAGGCATTGTCTGCACCTAGTACTAAAGTTATTAGAAATGGAGTTAAAATCGAAATTCCATCTAAAGATGTTGTTCCAGGAGATATTTTAATATTAGAAGCTGGAGATTTAGTTGTTGCTGACGGTAGAATTTTAGAAAATTTTTCTCTTAAGGTTAATGAAAGTTCATTAACTGGTGAATCAGAGAGTGTAGACAAGTTCTCTGAAGTTATTGATAAAGATGAGGTTGCTTTAGGCGATCAAAAAAACATGGTTTTCTCTAGTTCACTAGTTACTTATGGACGAGCTACTGTTCTTGTAACTAATACTGGTATGAACTCTGAGCTTGGTAAGATTGCTACTCTTATGGAAGAAACTCAGGAAAAAAGTACGCCACTTCAAGTTTCCTTAGATGAATTTTCTAAGAAGTTAGCCTTTGGAATAATTGGTATCTGTGTTATTGTATTTGGGTTAAGTATGTATAGAGGTATTGATATATTAGATTCATTAATGTTTGCGGTTGCTCTTGCTGTTGCTGCTATTCCTGAAGCGCTTAGTTCTATAGTTACAATTGTACTTGCTATAGGTACACAATCAATGGCTAAAGAGAATGCTATTATTAAAAAGCTAAAAGCTGTTGAAGGTCTTGGATGCGTATCTGTTATTTGTTCAGATAAAACTGGTACATTAACACAAAATAAGATGACTGTAAAAAAGATTTTTGTTGATAATAAGTTAATTGATAGCAATAAAATAGTTCTTAAAGATTCTGATTCAAATTTCCTTTTAACTAGCTCTGTACTATGTAATGATTCTACTTCTATAGATGGTGCTGAGATAGGTGATCCAACGGAAGTTGCCTTAGTAAATTTAGGGCATAAATACTCTTTAAATGAAATTGAATGTAGAAGCAGTTACCCAAGACTTAACGAAATTCCTTTTGATTCTGACAGAAAACTTATGAGTACACTTCATGAAATTGATGGAAAATATATAATGGTTACCAAAGGTGCTCTTGATGTATTACTTAATAGAGTAACTTCAATAAAAACTTCAACTGGAATAGCAAACTTCACTAACAATGATAAAATCAATATAAATAATGTTAATAGAGAACTATCATCTCAAGGATTAAGAGTTTTAGCTTTTGCCTATAAAGAACTTGACCAAAATAAAGAGCTTACTTTAGAAGATGAGGATAATTATACTTTCTTAGGTTTAATTTCAATGATTGATCCACCTAGAGAAGAATCTAAAACAGCTGTTAGCGATTGTATTAAAGCTTCTATTAAACCAATTATGATCACTGGAGACCACAAGATTACGGCATCAGCTATTGCTAAAGAAATTGGAATATTGCAAGAAGGTGACTTAGCTGTAGAAGGCTTGGAACTTGATAAAATGTCTGATGACGAACTCAGCTCAAAATTAAAGCACATTTCCGTTTACGCAAGAGTATCTCCAGAACATAAAATAAGAATAGTTAAAGCATGGCAAAATAAAGGTAAAATTGTAGCTATGACTGGAGATGGTGTTAATGATGCACCTGCATTAAAGCAAGCTGACATTGGTATTGCAATGGGTATAACAGGTACTGAAGTTTCAAAAGATGCTGCTTCAATGATTTTAACAGATGATAACTTTGCTACTATTGTTAAATCAGTTACAAATGGACGAAATATTTATGCTAATATAAAGAATTCAATTAAGTTCCTACTCTCAGGTAATGCTTCTGGAATTCTTGCAGTACTATATTCATCAATATTTGCGCTCCCTATTCCATTTGCAGCCGTACACTTATTATTCATAAACTTATTAACAGATAGTTTACCTGCTATTGCAATTGGTATGGAAAAATCCAAAAAAGATGTTTTAAAAGATAAACCTAGAGATGCTAAAGAATCTATTTTAACTAAAGATTTTATAATAGATATTTCCTGTCAAGGTTTGCTGATTGGAATATTCACTATGATTTCTTACCATATTGGCTTAGCTACTGGAAGCCACGGACTTGCAATGACTATGGCATTTAGTACCTTATGTTTAGCTAGATTATTCCATGGATTTAACTGCCGAGGCAAAAAATCTATCTTTGCTCTTGGAGTTTTCAATAATAAATTCAGTTGGATCGCCTTTATATCAGGTGTTGTGCTTGTGAATGCAGTTTTACTCATACCAGCACTTCAAGGATTATTTGAAATAACTCCACTTACTACTAACGAATTAATATTAGTTCACTTATTTGCTTTCATTCCAACTTTAATAATACAAACTATTAAGGTTGTTAGAGGTTTCATTGAAGAAAATAATGAAAAGAATAGAAATAGAGAAACTAATGACTCCTCTATGAAAGCTGCATAAGACACTTTTAGGATTGTATAATTAGATTAATAAAAGAGCTATATCAAAATTGTTTGATATAGCTCTTTTACTTTCTATCTATCGTCTTTATTTAATGCTACCATTATATGACTTTATATACATCTCTTTAATCTCACTCATTAATGGATATCTTGGATTTGCACCTGTACATTGATCATCAAAAGCCTGCTCTACCATTTCATCCATTGAAGCATAGAACTTTTCTTCTGAAACTCCAAATTCTTTTATGCTCTTTGGTATTCCAACTTTGGTCTTTAAATCATCTATTGCTTTAATTAATAGTTCAACTTTTTCTTCTTCTGTATTTCCTCCTAGATTTAGATAATCCGCTATTCTTGCATACCTCCATCCTGCATTTGGATATTTATATTGTGGGAATGCTGCTTGCTTTCTAGGTGCATCTGTTGCATTAAATCTAATTACTTCATCTATTAATAAGGCATTTGCAATTCCATGAGGTACATGGTGGAATGCACCTAATTTATGAGCCATTGAGTGGCATATTCCTAAGAATGCATTCGCAAAGGCCATACCCGCTACAGAAGATGCATGAGCCATCTTTTCTCTAGCTTTAACATTTGTAGTACCTCCATTATATGCATCAGGTAAGTATTTAAATGTTAACCTAATAGCCTCTAATGCTAATCCATTTGTATACTCAGATGCTAACACCGAAACATAAGCTTCAATTGCATGAACCAAAGCATCTATACCTGATGCAGCCGTTAATCCTTTAGGCATACTCATCATAAGTTCAGCATCTATTATTGCCATATCAGGAGTTAACTCATAATCTGCAAGAGGATACTTAACTCCTGTCTGCTCATCAGTTATAACTGCAAATGGAGTTACTTCTGAGCCTGTTCCTGCAGATGTTGGAATTGCAACTAAAATTGCCTTTTCTCCCATTGGAGGGAATTCGTATACTCTCTTTCTAATATCCATAAATCTCATAGCTAAGTCTTCAAATCTAACATCTGGATGCTCATACATTACCCACATAATTTTAGCTGCATCCATAGGCGATCCTCCACCTATAGCTATAATAACATCTGGATTAAATTCTCTCATAGCATCTGCCCCTAATTTTGCAGCTTTTAATGTTGGGTCAGGCTCTACATCTGAGAATATCTTATATTCAATATGGTTTTTACTTAAAATATCTGTAATCTTATGTGTATATCCTAAATCAAATAACACTCTATCTGTCACTATAAATACTCTTCTTTTCTTCATTGCATTTAATTCTTCCAAGGCTACTGGAAGACATCCAAATTTAAAGTAAATTTTGTCTGGAACTCTAAACCAAAGCATATTTTCTCTCCTCTCGGCAATTCTCTTAACATTGATTAAGTGCTTAGGTCCTACATTTTCTGATATTGAATTTCCGCCCCAAGATCCACAGCCAAGAGTTAAAGATGGTGCTAACTTAAAATTATATATATCCCCGATTGCGCCCTGAGATGCTGGCATATTTATCAAAGTTCTAGCAGTCTTCATAGCTACTCCAAACTTCTCTATTCTATCTACTGATTCCATTTGGTTTGTATAAAGTATTGATGTATGACCAAATCCACCTAGCTCTATCATTCTAGAAGCTAATCTTAGTGCATCATCAAAAGTTTTAGCTTTATACATGCCTAATATTGGCGATAACTTTTCATGTGAAAATGGTTCTTCTAATTCAGGCGATTCAACTTCTCCAATTAGCACTTTGACAGCTTCTGATACCTCAACTCCAGCCATTTTTGCTATCTTATGCGCTGATTGTCCAACAATCTCTGAATTTAATGATCCCTTTGAATCTAATATTATACTTCTGACCTTATCAATTTCTTCACCTTTAAGTATATAAGCACCTCTCTCATCTAGTTCCTTTAGGACTTTATCATATACTGATTCCATAGCTATTATGCTTTGTTCTGATGCACAAACTACGCCGTTATCAAAAGTTTTAGAAAGCAAAATTGAGTTTACAGCCATTTTTATATGCGCCGTGTCATCAATTATAGCCGGAGTATTTCCTGCACCAACTCCTATAGCCGGTTTTCCTGATGAATATGCTGCTCTAACCATTCCCGGACCACCTGTAGCTAGTATAATATCAGATTCTGCCATTACATTTCTGGATAATTCTATTGATGGCTCATCTATCCACCCGATTATCCCTTTTGGTGCACCTGCTCTTTCTGCTGCCTCTAGAACTATTTTTGCTGCTGTTATTGTTGAATTCTTTGCCCTAGGATGTGGACTTATAATTATTCCGTTTCGTGTTTTTAAAGCAATTAAAGTTTTAAATATCGCTGTTGATGTTGGATTAGTTGTTGGTACAATGGCTGCTATTACACCTATAGGTTCAGCTATATGAGTTATTCCGAACATTTCATCTCTCTCTATAACTCCACAGGTCTTTGTATCTTTATATTGATTATATATGTACTCAGCTGCGAAATGATTTTTTATCACCTTATCTTCTACTATTCCCATTCCGCTCTCTTCTACTGCCATTTTAGCAAGAGTAATTCTCGCATTATTAGCTGCCATAGCTGCCTGCCTAAATATTTCATCTACCTCCTCTTGAGAAAATTTTGAAAACTCTTTTTGAGCTTCCCTTATTTGCTCTATTCTCTTTGTTAATTCTTCTGGATTTGTAACTCTCATTTTCTACCTCCAAATTTGTTTTTTATTTTCATCGTAAATGTTGTCTATTACTATTAATCAGTTTTCTTTATTCTAAGCAAACTTATACCTATTTGGGATTAAAAATAAATTTCAATTATAGGTTTTCACATTGAAAATTTGAGATATCACAAATAGAGGAATTGGATACATGTTTGTAACCTCATAGGTCATAATATGCAATATAAGTTTAAAAATAGGTTTTAAGGTTTCTTATAATATTCTTCTTAAAATTCTAAAGTTATATAATAAAAGAAGTATATTCTTGCTAAGAATTCCAATAGGAATCTTTTCAAAAGTAACTTCTATTTTTTGATTAATAAGTATGCACTTAGTTTTAACTTCACCTAATTAAATCTTATTTTCTTCGAGGTTCTCTTGTTTGTTTAATCCATCTAATGTACTTTTTTACTATATCTCTTCCTGCCAGCACTGCTCCAACCCAAAACAATACTTCTCCTAAAACAATAAAAACTGTTACTATAATAGCTTTTATTCCAACATCTATATCTAACCATGGAACTCCTAAAATAAATATCCATGGTATAAATGAAATTATAATTAACAAGATTCCTAGCTTTTTAGTCATTTTTATCCCCTTTATTTAGATATATAAAAAAGCAATAATTTTGTGCAAACATTCTTAAGTTGCATTACCAAATTTTCTTATTATTCATTTGATTTATATTAAATTATTTTCTTCATCAAATGTATCTCAATTCACATGTAAGATTTTACACAAACTACTATGTTGTTATGTTGTTAGATTCTATAGTATACTAATATCAGTTAGCTATTAATTTCTTTTAACTTAGGAGGAACTATGAATAAAATTATTGAAAAAGCTAAAATTACACATGACTTAAATAAAGATGAAATACTTGAATTACTGCAAAACAATGATATAAATGAAGAACTATTTAAAGCCGCTGATGAAGTACGTCAAAAATATTTGGGGGATTATGTTCATTTAAGAGGGCTCATAGAATTTACAAATATCTGCAAAAGAAACTGCCTTTATTGTGGTTTACGTAGAGACAATAAAAATCTTGACAGATATAGATTAACTGAAGAAGAGATTCTAGACTTTGCTAAAAAAGCTGTTAGCTATGGCTATAAAACGCTTGTCCTTCAAGGTGGAGAAGATGATTATTTTACTAAAGAAAGAATGACAAACATAGTAAAAGAGATAAAGAAATTAAATGTCGCTTTAACCTTAAGCTTAGGTGAAAAAACTTATGAGGAATATAAAGCATTTAAGGAAGCTGGAGCTGATAGATATTTAATACGAATCGAAACTACTGATAAGAAACTTTATGAAGATATGGATCCTAATATGAGTTTCGAGGAAAGATTAAATTGTTTAAAGGATTTAAGAAACTTAGGATATGAAGTTGGTAGTGGTATTCTTGTTGGTTTACCGAATCAGACATTAGACTCTATAGCTAGTGATATACTTTTCTTTAAAGAGATTAACGCGGATATGATCGGTATAGGTCCATTTATACCAAATGAAGATACACCTTTAAAGGATGCTCAAGGCGGAAATCTTACTCTAGCATTAAAAGTTATGGCTTTAACTAGATTAATACTTCCTGATATAAATATTCCTGCAACAACTGCAATGGAGTCTCTAACTCCAAACGGAAGAATAATTGCACTTCAAAGTGGTGCTAACGTTGTAATGCCTAACGTTACTGAAGGTGAATATAGAAAGCTTTATGCCCTATATCCAGGTAAAATATGTACAGGCGATACACCTGCACACTGCAGAGGATGCATAACTGGTAAAGTAACTGGAATAGGCAGAATAATTTCAGATGGTTATGGATTTAGAGGAAATCAGAACACTAGTGCTTATAATAATTAAAAGATATTATTAATAAGTTAAACCATAGTACTAAGTAAAATATACTATATAGGATAGATAATGTAATTCTATCCTATATGGCATATTTTTATCAATTACTATGGTTTAACTTTCATTTTCATATCCTTTATTCAAATCTTATCTAAGAATTATTGTTATCTATTCTAAATCTATAAGTTAACCGCTAAGATATCAATCATTTTATTGTTTAACAACATATCTAAGGAAACTTCATCATCCTACTTCTTACTTCCCGAATCCCAATCCTTATAATAGACAAAATCCTTATCAAATAGTTTTAAAGGAATTTCAAATTCAGGAATTCCAAATACATACGGCGCTATATCATACAACTGATAATATATTACTAGGTTTCCATCCCTTATATAAAAACTCTGATTTTCACTGATACCCTTAAATATATTGCCTGAATCAAAATAATTTTCAGGATTTTTTCTTATTTGATTCTCTATTTCTTTATTTATTATATCCGAATAATTATATCCCTCACTAAATAATTCCTTTAAAGTTAGTAAACTTTCTTTCTTCTTATCTATTGTATATGAAGTCCTTGTTGTCATACCATGGGCACCTCCAAGAAACTCATAGTAGTCATTATATAAGCTAAGAATTTGATTATTATCTTCTGATGTTGTGTATCTTGAATAAATCTCGTAGGGAAATCTTGGGGTTTCTTGTCCTTTTTCTCCGAAGTATTCTTTCGCTGTTTTTTCAGACTCTTCAGCTCTTGGCAAAATATCTTGACTAATTGCATTATTTATCAAATTTATCTTTTTTTCATCATTTCCACCCATTAATTGAGGCATATTTATGTCTAATTTTAAATAATTTAGATTTTTAGTTATAGATTTATCCACAATTTTAATTTTACTTTCACTTTTCATTTTATTACTTATAAACATTTCCTGTGGACAAGCAGTGGATAACATTGAACTTACTATTAATAGCCCTGTTATATTAGCTATAATACCCATTTTAGCGCCTCCCTCATTTATTCATTTTGCGACATAATATATTTTATATCCACAAAATCAACATGTAAAATTATGTATGTTAACATCTTTATAACATCTTATCCACAGCCCACTGTGGATAATGTTAGTAAGTTGTACTATTTTTATATTATGCTACTTTTTTCAATAAGTTATTCCGATCAAACGTATAAAAATAAAATTTATTATATATACTTTTCAATAGTAAATTTATATTTAAAGCCTTAGTAATCCCATCTCTCAATTAAGAATAAAATACATGAGCTTAATTGTAATATATATCATAAATAACTTATAATAAGCCTTGTAGTTTTTCTTTAAGTTTAGGGTATAATGATAAAAGAAAATTATATTTATTTTAATTGCAAGGAAGTGAGCAATAACAATATGTTAAAAAGAACTTTATCGCCAAGAAACATTTCTTACAAAAGCTTTTTCAAAAATAAAATTTCTCTAAGTATTTTAATATTTAGTTTATTATTTGTACTATTCTCCATTTACCTAATAACTCATAATACATCTTATAAAAATTCCATAGCTTCGAATCCTGGCCCTACAAGTATTGATGAAAATCATGCTGTATCTGAAAACGGATTAAAAAAAGATTCTTCAAGCATAGATCAAAACACAATTCAAAATGAAAGATCTTTTAATAACGCCAACTTAATTACTGACAATAGAGGAGTTCCAGTATTATATTACCATTCCGTGAGAGAATCAGCTGATAATGAGGTTACAATATCCCCGGAAAGTCTTCGGATGCAGCTTAAGTACATAAAAGATCAAGGTTATATAACATTAACCTTAGACGAGCTTAAAAACTACTTATTAAATAGTTCCCCAATTCCTGAGAAAAGCATAGTTATTACTTTTGATGATGGCTATATGGATAATTACTACAATGCTTTTCCAATTCTGAAAAATCTAAATATGGTAGCAACAATATTTTGTATAACTTCAGATTTAGATGGTTCTTACTATTTATCAAAAGAAGCTATAAGAGAAATGTCTGATTATGGAATAGATATTGAAAGCCATACTGTTAATCATCCTAAACTTAATCAGCTTACATATGATAAGCAGTTACGTGAATTGAAAGAATCAAAAGAGACCTTGGAATCAATAACAGGAAAAAAAGTTGATTCAATTGCTTATCCATTTGGAGATTTTAATGATGATAGTGTTAAAGCAGCTAAAGATTCAGGTTATACTTTAGCATTCACTACTAAAAGAGGACTCTCAGATAGAGATGATAATATTCTTAAACTTGATAGAATTTATATCAGTTCAAAATATGACATGAGTACTTTTAAGGAAGTTTTAGCTCAAACTAAAAAATAACTCTTAAATAAAGAGTTATTTTTTTTCTTCTTTGCCATCTTCAGTTGAGTATTTAGGTAACTTTTGTTGGTTTCCTGCATTATTTATAGCTATAGGTATATTGTGTTCATATATAAATTTATTTGTTTTAGTAAGCTCCCCATATTTTAAAGCTTGTCCGTTAATTGTTATTAATGTTTTCTTACTTAAATCTAACATTTGATTATCTAATGCATATTCAAATATCTCTACTATAGCCTCATCAACATCCTTGTTTAAAACATCAATATTTCCTACAAGTTCTTTTCCTTTGTCCGTAGGTGAATAGACATATATAACTTTATTAAATTTATTAATATTAATCTTTATATTAGAAGTTGTTTCTATAACTATTATGCTCTGTGTTGTCCTATATTCAATAGTTATACCGCTGCCAATCAATATTAATATAAATAGCAATATAGAGATATGTATTTTATAGCCTCTAACCCCTTTCTTCTCTTTTCCTTCACATATATCTCCAACATTTGATTTACTAGAAGTTTTTATCTTTAAAAATTCTCCTTTTGAAGTTAATATATATGCTGAATTTTTAGAAGCTTTTATTACTATTCCTTTATATAATTGTTGATTTTTACTGGAAATACCCACCACTTGATTATCTTCTTTTAATTTTATTCTTAGATAATCTTGAATAAATCTATAATTGGAATTAGTTATTATAATACAATAAGCTATTATGTGGTCCCTAAATTTATTTATAATTTCAGATTTTATCCTAGTTAATTTACTTATCTTAACTATAGGTAAAACTCTTTTTTCATTGATTATTCTTAGTAAATCCTCATGACCAGCTATATAATAGGCTATATTTAAAGCTATATTTCTATCAACTTCTTTAATTGGAAAGTTTACCAAATCCTTAAGTAAAACATTATATGAACTTAATTCATTTATAAATAAAGATATCTGTTTCTTTCTAATATCTTCTGCCGTATCTCCTATCAAGAACATCGATGGCATAGATGAAAATACATACTTGTCTTTACTAAAGCCTAAATTTTCCATAAACTTAACACCTCTTTAAAAGATTAACCCTTTGTATAAGTTCTTCATACTATGATATTATAGCATATAAAGCTATTTATCTATAAAATTTTCTTTATCTAAATTTAATTTAAAAGCAATATTTTGGAGATTATTAATGAGAGGAAAAATTATATATGTAGATTTTGTAAAAAAACGTAGAATAACTTTTATACATTTTCATGTAAATAGATTTATCTCTTGGTTTAACATTAAGTTTTATATTAAAACTAAAACCCGTTCCGTAGATAACATGTCCTCAAGTAGACGTAGACGTATTTTAAATTAGAATAATTATTTATATAAAAAGCCTTATAATATGTTAAAATAGTAAAATAACAAAACATATACAATGAGGTGATTATATGAGAATTGGATTAGGGTATGATGTTCATAGATTAGTTGAAAATAGAAAATTAATTTTAGGAGGAGTAGAAATTCCATATGAGAAAGGGCTACTAGGTCATTCAGATGCGGATGTTCTTATCCACGCTATAATAGACTCTTTATTGGGCGCATGTGCTCTTGGCGATATAGGCAAGCATTTTCCTGATACAGATAGCAGATTCAGCGGCATATCCAGTATCATACTTCTTGAAGAAACAGGTAAATTGCTTTTTGAGTCTGGCTATGCCATAAACAACATAGACGCTACAATAATAGCTCAAAAACCAAAAATGCTACCTCATATTGAAAATATGAGAAAGAATATTTCAATTGCTCTGAATATAGATATCAATAAAATCAATATTAAGGCTACTACCGAAGAGGGCCTTGGCTTTACTGGCGAAATGCTTGGAATTTCTTCTCAAAGTATATCTTCTGTTGAAAGTATAAACCTTTAGAAATATACTATTCAAAAGTTATAATGATTTATAAGTAAAAAGGGAGCTATCATTAGCAGATTAAAATCTTCTAATGATAGCTCCTCAAATTATATATATTAATCTGCTAAAATACTTCACTTAATTTTTTTAGTAGAATATCTCTGAATACTTCTCCTTTGTCTGGATCATTTATTGCATTCTTGCAGATATCTCCCCATTCATTAATAGACATACCTATTCTCTTTTCTAATTCTTCTTCTGTATTTGTTAATAACGAAGATGAAATTACAAATTCACCAAGCTCCTCTGGAGTCTTGAAAATTTTTATATATAAAAATTCTGTATTATCCCCCATCCACTTCTTGTTAAACTCTGCAGGGAATCTATCTAATCTAGCTTGAGCCTTTTCAGCTGGAAGATTCCATAAACTACTTAGAAAATCATAGTCTCTCCTCATATTACTTGCAACTTCTTTGTCTATTTTATTTAGTTTTTCTCCCTCACGAATGATCTTATCAACAGTTAAATGTGGAATCCTAGTAATTAATTTTTCTTTTCCATATATCCACTTATAAAAAGCTTCCTGCAAGAACGAATATTGAAGATAACCAATCAAACACTTTCTATTAGGGAAATATCCCCATATATTATTTATACCATTATTGTTTCCAAATATAAGGGTATGAAAATAAATACTTCTTTCTGTTGGTGGTTTCTGCATAAACATATGTCCTCTTATTGTCTTGTTCCTACTGATAACGTTTTCCCAATAATTAAATGAATTATAAACTTCCCACACTTTACTCACCTTCCCAACTAATATTTTATAAAATATATTATTAATAGTTATCTTTTGTTCTCTAATTATATTATAACTCATTTATCTCATAATTGTTTATTCTTGGATAAATTTGTTTAATATATACACATTAATATATTATCCCCATTTTATTATTTTATTACAAAATTTTAGACTTTTATTATAGATATTCAAATTGATATTTCTTATTTATTACTTTATAATATTAAATGTCAAGTTATTTACAGTTATCATATTATTATATTAAGAATTCTATTATTTTTTTAATTTAAATAAATTTTAATAATTAATATATTTTTATATAGGGTAGATTCTAAGGAGGATTAAACATTGTCTTTATGTGAAATATGTAATGCCGAAGCTGATATACATCATATTGTTCACAGAAGTGAAGGTGGCTTTGATATAGAACTAAATTATAAATATTTATGTCCTTCCCATCATAGAGGAAAATATGGTCCCCACCAATCCAAAGAAGTTGATTATAGATATAAGTTAGATCTTCAAAATAAATTATACGATATGCTAAAAAAAGACTATTATTCTTTTAAGGAACTAGCATTAGAATTAAATATACCTAGAAACACTCTTAAAAGAATTACAAGAAACTTAAAGCTTTATAAAGAAGGTTATAAAAAATCAGAAGTAATATTTAAAATAATGGGTGAAAAATTTTACTCTGAAGAAATGATTGTTAACTTAACTTTAGACAAATTGATTGAAGACAATTATTAACTTATTATGTTTATATAATTAAATTTATCTTAGTAATCATGTGTAAATTAAAATAACAAATATCTAAAACAAGCTTTTTGGTTTTAGATATTTGTTATTTTAATTCAAGCTTTATATTCTTACTGGAGCGGAAAACGGGGCTCGAACCCGCAACGTCCACCTTGGGAAGGTGACACTCTACCATTGAGTCATTCCCGCTTATTGGTGCAGATGAAGGGAGTCGAACCCTTACACCGAAAGGCGCTAGATCCTAAGTCTAGTGCGTCTGCCAATTCCGCCACATCCGCCTACCAATATTATACATCTATTCAATATATTAAATCAATATTAAATTTTATACATATGTGATAATCTTCCAGACGTATTTATATGATAACCTACGATATATTATATCTTCCTAAATCATCCTCCGTACATTCTCCATCATCTTTTAGCTTAATATATTCTTTAATTTCTGTCATCTTCGAACACCCCCATCCAAAGTCTTTAGTTGATGTATCTACTTCTAACTTTTCTAGCGGAGATACACTTAAATCAACAAAGTGTTCTGCCAGTGATAAATCTAAATCATTTGTCCCATAATTGCTAAATTCCAAATTAATTTCTTCCTCAGGTAATATTGATAATTCCTTTAATTCTTTCTCCAAGTCAAGATCTAGATTTCTTTCATATTGATTAATATCTCTTGAGTCTTCAAACTTATTTAATAAATTCGTTTTTTCTAAGCTCTTATTCTTAGTGTCTAACTCTCCGCCCCCACTGGAATATGATTTTTCTTCACATGGATTATTTGCTTTTGAATTTTGTACAGATATATCGGTGTCCTTTGTTAAATCTTCTTCTTTGATTTTAAATTGATTAACTTTTTGCAGCAAATCATCTGCTCTATCTAGTAAAATATCAGAACTGCTGTTAACTTTCTCTGCAAGGCGTGCAAGCTGAACTGAGGAATTCGTTACTTGCTCCAAGGAATTTGATGTCTCTGTTATTTCTCCTGATAACTCATATACAGTTTCAACAATTAAATCTTTGCTGTGATTAATATTATTAAACACACTATCTATATTAGATACTTTAGGTGCTATTTCTTTAACTAGCAGTGCTATTTCTGAAAATGAACTTGATGCATTATAAATCATTTCCTTCTGCTCATGCAACTCACTCTCCATATTTTTAGACTCTTCTACAAGTTTATTTATTATATTTATGAGTCTATTTATTATCTTATAAATATTCTGTGCAGACTCCTTACTTTTGTCTGAAAGCTTTTTCACTTCTAATGCTATTACGCTAAACCCTCGTCCTGCATCGCCTGCGCTAGCTGCTTCAATAGCTGCATTAAGTGCTAGAAGATTTATTTGTTCAGATATTCCATTGATAATATTTGTAATCCCATTAACATTTTTCATATCACCTTGTATATACTCTATGCTAATTAAAAACTTTTCGAAACTATCATTAACACTTATAATTCCACCATTTAATTCTTCTATGTCTTTAGTTCCTTTTAAAGATTTATCATTGATTATTGCAATATCTTCATTAATTGAATGAACATTATTCTTAACTTCAGTTATATTTTCACCAAAGTTTTCAAGCTTAGTGCTTATCTGTACAAAGTCATGGCTTTGTTTATTAGTATTATTAGAAACCTCTCCTATAGATGCTGATATTTCCTCTGTAAGAATTGATAGTTCTTCTGCAATTTGATTTAATGATACAGAACCTTCTTTAACTATATTTGAATCCTCTCTTACTGCCTCTATCATTTTCCCTACTGATTCTTTAGCTTGGCTTACACTTAGGCATATTTCACTTATTTCATCATTACCTTTAGTATATTTATCATCAACTTTAGTATAAAAATCACCTTTAGCAATACTATCTACATAATATTTTGCCCCAAGTAACCTGTTTACAACTATAATTGTAAAGCCTATTATAATAGTTAATATTAGTAGCGTCATAATCACAGTCACTATAATATCAATGAAAGCTAAACTGTTTAATGCACTTAGTAGGTCTTTTTCTTCTACTGTGATTCCTATGGCAAGACCTGTCTTCCCTATTGGGCTATATGATATATATCTTTCTTTACCCTCATAAGTATATTTTCCTGTTCCATATTGGGTCCCAATTGTCATACTTTTTCCTATGTTATTTAGATCTTGTAAATTTTCTTTATCAGAGGTCATATTGGTTATATTTTTATTCTCATTTACCAAGCTCTCATCTTCTGAAACTATAAAATTACCATTACTATCTACAATTAATAAATTTCCTGTTTTCAAGAAATTAATTTCTTTATTTAGAGACGCAAAATCTTTGCAATCCTTTATCGATGTAATAATTCCTATAACACTATTTGAAGAATCCTTGATAGGTACTGAATATGATATGACTTTTTTCTTTGTGATTGGATCTATATATGGATTGGTTATTGAATTTTCACCATTTATTGATTTCATGAAACTTTGTGTTGTCTTTATTGATTTCTTATTTCCTAAAGTATCTATTGAATTTCCATCTTTATTACTTATACTCATTTCTAATTGTCCAACTGTTTTCAATGCTGGTTTAAGTATTTGAATTTTTTCTTCTATCTGTACATTCTTATCCGTTATTATCGGATTGCTTGCAATTACTTCAAGGTTCCTAATCTCACTTTTTATTTGATCATCTGCTCGTGATGCAGCAGTTTTCGTCATCTCTTCCATTACATTTAAGTTACTCTCTTTTAATGACTTACTTGCAAATCTATATCCTATTCCCGACAAAGCTATAAATGCAATTAATAACATTGGTATTAAGAACATAATAATTTTAACTTTTATACTTTTAATACTTCTATTCATCTCTACCTCCTGAAAAAATACTAAATACAACCTAATATACATAAATTTTATTTGATTTTAATAAATTCTAGGTTAAGGCCTTATTATAATTTTGTTAAAATATCCAATATATTCTGAAAATCTTAGTATCTTTTGTGTTTTTTTTGTTAATTAGTTGACATCTAAAAATCATGTGCTTATAATTAAGGATATTAATATAATAAATAAACACGTTGATGAGGACAGTAAGCTAAAATCTTATTTTTCAGAGAGAGAATATGTTGGTGCGATTATTCTTATATAAATTTAGACTGAAAACCACCTCTGAGTGGCCCTAATAAAGCCCGTAATTATCACGTTACGATAAATTCAAGTGACCTATTTAACTGATTTTTTTTAAAAGGTTTTTAATGTTTATTTTATTTGACCTATTTTAATCAGTTTGTTTTAGGTAATTAGAGTGGAACCACGGATATTACTTCGTCTCTATTTTTAGAGATGAGGTTTTTTTGTTTGCAAAAATGCATGATTTTAGTAATAAATTTTCTTAAAAATATTAATTATTAAAATTTAACAATTCACAGAAACAAAATTGTTTTAAATTTGAAAGGAGTCTTAATAATGATAAAAGTAACTTTAAAAGATGGATCAATTAAAGAATTCGAAGCTGGTTTATCTATTTATGAAATTGCCAAATCAATTAGTGAAGGTTTAGCTAGAAATGCCTGCTGCGGTATAGTTAATGGAAAGGTTGAAGATCTTAGAAAAGAAATAAATGAGGATGTTGAATTAGGCATATGCACATTTGACTCTCAAGAAGGTAAAGATGCACTAAGACATAGTATATCTCACGTTTTAGCTTATGCCGTAAAAAGATTATTTCCTGAAACAAAGTTGGCTATAGGGCCTTCAATTGCAACTGGCTTCTACTATGATTTTGATAGAGAAAATGCTTTCACTGCTGCAGACTTAGAAAAGCTTGAAGCAGAAATGCAAAAAATAATTAAAGAAAATCCAGAAATATCTAGATTTGAACTTCCAAGAAATGAAGCTTTAGAATTAATGAAGGATGAACCTTACAAAGTGGAATTAATAAATGATCTTCCTGAAAATGAGATAATCTCATTCTATAAAATGGGAGATTTCACAGACTTATGTGCTGGTCCTCACCTTATATCAATAAAATCAGTTAAAGCAATTAAACTTATTAGAAGTGCTGGTGCTTACTGGAAGGGTAATGAAAAAAATAAGATGCTTACAAGAATCTATGGTACTGCTTTCTTAAAGAAATCAGACTTAGATGCTTTCCTAGAAGCTTTAGAAGAGGCTAAAAAGAGAGATCACAATAAACTTGGTAGAGAATTAAAACTATTTACAACTGATGAAAATGTAGGTCAAGGACTTCCATTATTAATGCCTAAAGGAGCAAAAATAGTTCAGCTTCTTCAAAGATGGGTTGAAGATGAAGAAGAAAAAAGAGGTTATCTTTTAACTAAGACTCCACTTATGGCTAAAAGCGATTTGTATAAGATTTCTGGTCACTGGGATCATTACAAAGACGGTATGTTTGTATTAGGTGATGAAGAAAAGGACGATGAAGTATTTGCTTTAAGACCAATGACTTGCCCATTCCAATATACAATTTATAATGCTGAACAACACAGTTATAGAGATCTTCCACTCAGATACGGTGAAACTTCTACTTTATTTAGAAATGAAGCTTCAGGTGAAATGCATGGTCTTATAAGAGTTAGACAATTCACTTTAGCTGATGGTCATTTAGTTGTGACACCTGAACAATTAGAAGAAGAATTTAAGGGCGTTCTTGAATTAATTCAATATTTAATGGGAACTTTAGGAATCGCTGAAAAGATAACTTATAGATTCTCTAAATGGGATCCAAATAATACTGAAAAATATATCAATGATCCTGATGCTTGGAATAAAACTCAAGATACAATGAGAAATATCCTAGATCACTTAAATATTAATTATGTTGAAGCTGATGATGAGGCTGCCTTCTATGGTCCAAAGCTTGATTTACAATTTAGAAATGTTCATGGTAAAGAAGATACTTTGTTCACAGTTCAAATTGACTTTGCTTTAGCTGAAAGATTTGATATGAGCTATGTAGATAAAGACGGAGAAAAGAAACGTCCTTATATAATCCATAGATCATCAATTGGATGTTATGAAAGAACTTTAGCTATGCTTATAGAAGAATATGCTGGTGCTTTCCCAACATGGTTATCTCCAGTTCAAGCCAAAGTGTTACCAATCTCTGATAAGTACAATGATTATGCTGAAGCAGTTACAAAAGCCTTAAAGAATAAAGGTATTAGAGTTGAAACTGATTATAGAGCTGAAAAAATTGGTTATAAGATTAGAGAAGCTAGACTTGAAAGAACTCCTTACATTTTAGTTGTTGGAGAAAAAGAAGCTGCTAATAATGAAGTATCTGTAAGAAGCAGAAAGAATGACGATGAAGGCGCTGTTAAATTAGATGCGTTTATCGAGAGAATCGTTAAAGAAATAGAGAATAAAGAACTATAAAATTTATATAAAAAATGAGGATGCTCTTGTAAATAAGGCATCCTCATTTTTTTAAGTTTGTATAATTTTTTTCCAAGTAAGATTTACAGACTTATACTCTTTCCCTAGAATAATATAACACTCAGTAAATCCTAATTACATATCTGCAATTAACCTTTTAGTAGCCTCTTTCTATGTCTATATACGCATTTTTCATAGTAGTTAACTGCTTCTGAAAGTCGATAATTTTACTTTTTATATTATCAACTAATGCATCTTTGCTTTTCAGCATCTCCTTATTTTTTTGTATAGATTCATTCACTTTTTGAATTTGATCTTCTAATTCCAAGAAAACTGAATGTTCCTTTTTAAAATAAGGCTTTTGCTTTGCTTCTTTAATTAATAACTTTTCAGCTTCTAACATATTTGATTCATTAATAAATTTATTCGCTTGATCTTTCCAAACCTCTATAGAAAACATACTTTTCAATGTTCCAATTTTATTTTTTGATTCATTAATATGCTTTTCTGCTTCCTTCTTTTTATTACACAAATCATCATAGTAAAAATATGATGGCAAGAGGACTCTTTTTTCTGAATTCATTACTATATTTTTAAATTCATTTTCGTAACTTCCATAGTTTCTTAATAACGAGTCATAGGCTTCTGATAGCTCTTTCTGATTAATTTCTACCTCCAGTTTCTCTCTCATTACTAAACCTAAATTATTTTCCTCTTCCTCTTTCTTCATATAAATATCATTATATTTTTGTTGCTTTTGTTTCCACAACTTAATCAAATCATTATATCCTTCCAGCTTTACGAAATTATTATCTGAGACTAAACTTACGCTTGTTATTAACAGTACTGCTAATGGTAATAATTCTTCTTGCTGGTTTTGGCTTATCATTATTGCATCACTAGATAAATATAAGAGAACCATAAAATAAGTATTAGAAAAATTTTTAATTAAAGATCTTTTTTCAATTAAATTCTCAATTTGAAATATAATACTAGAGATGTCCTTATATGAATCAATGCTTGCTAATTCTGCTATCATGTGTAGAAATGTATATGGATGCGATTTTATAGCTGATTTAAGGGCTAATTCCGTCATAATATCCAAATCAGTCTTTTCATAGTAAAATCTTTTCTCTTTATTTTCTGGTTTTTGTTTTAATTCTGTAATTATATGATAAATCTTTTCTAGTAACTCTTCTGTAAGATGTGTACTTGCGCCTTTATTCTTTAATGCAGATATAATTCTATTCATATAATATTCATTTATTGTATCTAGTTTTCTTGTTTTTGCTTTGAAATCTTTTTTAGGTGCTAAAACATCATAAGCTTTCTCTACCATAGAATCTAATGTTTGCACAAACTTTCTTCTATTATATATCTTCCCATAAGGTGCATTTGATAAATTTATTAGTTTATAATATAGAATTAGTTTTATTTCATTATCATTAATATTCTTTAGGTTCTCTAAATTTCTATTTAGCAATTCTAAAAACTTATCTTCATTATATCTTCCTAATAATTCTTTAGGTTTACTTATCAAATTAAAAGTTGAAGTAATATTATTAATAATGGTATATACAATTTTAAGCTCTTTTCCTGATAGTCTTAAAAAACCATCATAAAATTTTTCATGTCTAATTTCCCGCTTAATATTTTCATTTATTAACTCTTTAAATATTAATACTTTTCTTTTATACTCCACTATACTTTTATTGTAAACAATTATATTCTCGTTAAATACAGCATCTTCAAAGTTTATTTTTATTTGAATACTGTTCTTTTGGGCTTCTAATTCTTTTTGTAATTCACTATCATATGAAAATTCCATTGTTTCAACAATGTCCTTATATTCTTCTGTTAAGTTTAGTAAACTTTCATACGCCTGTCTTAATGTTCTTAATTCTTCATCCAGTGATACTTTCATTCTTTTAATTGATTCATCTTCTTCATCTAACTCCTCAGTCAAGATTTTCAATTCTTGATTTTGTATCTCCGACGTCAGAAGCTGCCCCTCTTTTTCAAGAAGAAGTGTTTCATTTTCACTAAACTTTATTTTCATTTCATTAAACTTTTTTTCATATATTTTATAATCCATTTTCATATTCAATATATATCTATTTTGCATTTCTATTTTTCTATTTAATATATCTTGGATTTCTTCTAAATAAGCTTTTTCTTCTTTTATTAATATTATAATATTATTTATTTCACTTATTCGCTTTGGCGAACTATCTGATTGAAGAATCTTTTTCCTTAGACTATTAATTAAATTTTCTCTCTGAGTAATATCGTTATTAATCTTTAAAAGTTCTTTCTTCATATATTCTATATTACTTGGAGCGCTAAAACTTAAATTCTTTTCATCGATTAACTTAAAATTTTCTTTCTCTTTCAGATAGTAATATAGAACTTTTTGTGCTATCTTTAAAATTTCTATTGGATGTTTAGATATCTTTCTATTTCTATCTCTTTTTGAGATATTCTCATATCCGTTAGCCAATATAATATCTATACCATTATAAACCTCTTCTGAAAAAGAAATATTAGACTTTAACTTAACACTATTTAGTAATGTAAATGCAGACACATTCATATCCATTCTACTGTCCTGCGCTATATCTCTTAAAAGCATTTCTATTACTTTCCTAACAATAATTTTTGTAACTATCGGATAATACTCGCATAAAAATTCTGCTTTTATCAGATGATCATAGTACTTTTCTATTTTGGTTCCTTTTAGATACCCAAAGTTACTTTCAATGTATTCCATATATTCCCCCTGTTTATTTTAATCCGCCATTACATTATTCCAACCTTATAAATTCTTTTTCAGTTATAATGTAATCTACTGGTACATCATGATAACTGGTTGGAACTTTATCAAGTACTTGAAAATCATATGCTAATGCTAATTTGGTAATTCTTTTTATATTATCCTTGTTAATTTTCTTGAAATATCTATCATAAAAACCTGCTCCATAACCAACTCTCCCCCCACTCCTATCAAAAGCTACGCCTGGAACTATAATTAAATCAAGTTCGTTTGGATCAATATATGGATCATTTATTGATGGCTCTGGTATTCCGTATGAACTCTCCGACAAATTATCCAGTGATTTAATTTCTACTGCATCCATAAGTCTAGTTTTAATTTCAGTCCTTGGAACATAAATTCTTTTATCGTCATTTAAAGATTCCTTTATAAAAGCTCTTGTATTTATTTCAGTATCATATGATATATAAACAAAAATATTTTTTGCCAATTTGTAATACTCGCTATCATAAACCCTTTCTAATATTCTTCCATCCATTTTTTCTTTTTCTGTTACATCTATATTTTTACGCTCAGCTAAAATTTCTTTTCTTAATATCTTTTTATCAATAAAGCTTTCCATAACAACAACTCCTATAATTATATTTCATATCAATATAAACTTCACACTGTTCTCAAATTAATAAATCCCTAAATATTTGATCTAACTATGCACTTTACTCATTATTTTAATTTTACTTACTAAAACATCTTATGTCTATTATTTATATATCTAAAAATAATAAACCTTATATAGTAGTAAAATTAATTATGCTTTATATTGTACTTATCTTTATTGATTATACATATATCTTTTAATATAATGAACATAAAATATGTGATAAATAAAGGGAGAGTAATTTATGAACTACGATGTTGAATTAATAAGAGAAAAGAGCTATAAGCCGACATTTTGGTCTGGTGGAATGGCGACAGAATTAATAACATATCCAGTAGATTCTGATTATGCAAGCAGAAACTTCTTATGGAGACTTGGTATAGCTAAAATTGATATACCTGAATCTACTTTTAGCAATCTTACAAATGTTTCACGTAAATTTATGGTTACTGAAGGCAAAATAACCCTTAATCATGAAAATAAATATAGGAAATTACTAAAATCCTTTGAACAAGATAGTTTCATGGGAGATTGGAAAACAAAAACTTATGGAAAAGCTTCTGTTTTTAACTTAATGACAAGAGAAAATTATAATGGTGAATTAGTTCATTTAAATATTACACCTAGAAAAAAATGTGTATTCAAATATCAAGTTCCATTAGATAAGGAGCTTATAGCTATTTGTTTTTATGTTGTAAGTGGCAGCTTCAAATATACTATTAACAATAAAATTTTCAAAGTTAATAAGAATGATTTACTGTTGCTTAAATCCTTAAACCTAAGTTCTATACATGAATTCTTGCTCTCTAGCAATTCATTAGAAATTACTAATATAATAGCAAGTGTAATTTATCTTCAATAATATCAAAGTATATTAAAAAGGCATCATCTCAAATTACTTCTAATTTGAGATAACTCCTTTTCATTTCTCTTTTCAAATACATATTATAAACTAAAGTCCTTAATTACTACTTTAGGCTTCTTAAAGACTACCTCCTTTGTTATTTCATAGCTATCTTTATCTATAGTTATTCTATAAATATCAGGACAACCTTCTTCTCTCCATTTTTTCATATACTTTGCGGTAGCATCTATATCTGTATAATAATTTTGATCATAGTAATCTGAAAACTCCAGATAAGATAATATACATCTCTTATCTAATACTAAGTTCTCTCTACCCACATTCTTACATATTGGAATAAAGAATCTCAACGGTACTTCATATTCATATCGCCCCTTGATTTCTTTTGATTCCATAATAGCTCTTTTAAATAAAATATTTTCTTTATAATCACTGTCTACTTTTAATTTAAATATTATTTTTCCACTTTTATTCTTTTCTAATTTAGCTTTAATCATATACTCACCATCTGTCTTATTTTTATATACTTCTTTTATTTTAACACGGTAAATATGAACTGTCTAAATTTTCAAAAATACCAACACATAAAAAGGAAACACTTAATTTAAACTTAAATATAAGTGTTCCCTTAATGTATGTCTATTTGATTTTTATATTAATAATTTTCAACAAATACTTCAAAGTATGCTTGTGGATGTGCACATGCAGGACATGCAACTGGTGCTTCTTTACCTTCATATATAAATCCACAATTACCACACTTCCAAAGAGTTACTTCATCTTTTTTAAACACTGTTCCATCTTCAATGTTTTTAGCAAGCTTTTTATATCTAGCCTCATGACGTGCTTCAACTTCACTTATCTTTCTATAAACTGCTGCAATTTCTGGATATCCTTCCTCTTCAGCTGTTTTTGCAAAACTTGGATAAAGATCTGTCCACTCTTCATTTTCGCCTGAAGCTGCTGCAAGTAAATTCTTAAATGTACTTTCGTGGAATGAAACTGGAAAAGATGCTTGTATTTCTATCTGCTCGTCCACATAATCATCCTTAAGAAATTTATAAAATCTTTTTGCATGTTCTTTTTCTTGTTCTGCTGTTTCTAAGAATATGTTCGCAATTTGCACAAATCCTTCTTTTTTAGCAATACTAGAATAGTAAGTATATCTAGTTCTAGCTTGGCTTTCCCCTGCAAATGATTTCATCAAATTTACTGCTGTTTTGCTTCCTTTTAAACTCTTCATAATCATACCTCCAATATACCAATTCTCTATATAATGATACCACTAAATAATTAAATTATCTAGGATACCTTTAACCTTTATGTATTATTATTTCCAATAATAGAAACAAGTTGAATTGCATTTTCACATGAAATTCAACTTGCAATTTTCTCTATATTATTGTAAACTCCCCTATTTCCTCATCTAACTTTTCTGCCAATAATTGCAGATCATCCGCATATTTTGTGAATCTATCCATAACCGCAGTTATTTCCTCTGTTGATGCAGTTACTTCTTCTGAAGCTGAAGCAGTTTCCTGTGATATTAGCGATATATTTTCAATTTCCAATACCGCTTTTTTCTTTTTCTCATCAACATCAATAATAGAAGTCTTTATCTCATCAACCTTGCTTATCATTGTTTCAATTGATCTAAGGATTTCACTAAATATCTCCTGCGTCTTTCCCACTGCTAAATCTTGCTCTGTCACTACACTTTCTGTAGATTTAATTGCTTTAACAGCTGTATCAGACTTACTCTGGATATTTGTAATAATAACTTTAATTTCTTCTGTTGATGATTTTGATTGTTCTGCAAGTTTTCTTATTTCTTCTGCTACAACCGCAAAACCTTTTCCGGCTTCCCCTGCACGTGCAGATTCTATACTTGCGTTTAATGCCAATAAATTAGTCTGCTCTGTTATCTGCGAAATTGTTTCAGATATAGTATTTATTTTTCTAGTGCTTTCATCCATATCCTTAACTATACTATCAACTTCACCTGTAGCTATCTTAGTTTTCTTCGACTTCTCTATTAATGTATCTATCATAGATAATCCTTTGGCACCTAATTCTTTGGCACTTGCTGAGAGTTTGTCCATTTCATTAGAATTTACACTTATTTTATCTAATCTATTAGATAAGTCATTCATTTCTGCAACTCCGTTTTGAGCATTTTGCGATTGATTTGTTGCCCCTTCTGATACCTCTTCTATTGCTTTTGCAACCTCTCCTATAGATGCAGTTACTTCCTCAGACATACTTGCAAGATTTGATGACGTTTCCAAAACTGTTTTCGAAGATTTATTTACATTGTTCATAAGCTCTGAAATATTCCTTAGCATTTCATTAAAGGAATTAGCTAAATCCCTAAATTCATCTTTTGTAGATGAAACCATAGATACAGTTAAATCTCCACTTGACGCTTTTTCAAATACTTCTTTCAATTTCTTAACATTTTGAGCTATTCCTTTACTTAATAATAAAGATAACACTATAGAAATCAAACATATAACTACTACTATAATTAAAGTTGTAGTTAATATTGAATCTGTATCCTTTGATAATTCTTTTTCATCTAACGTCGCTACTAATTTCCAACCTGTAATATTATTAGTTTCATATGCTCCAAACTTCTTTACATTGTTAAAGGTATACGTTATAAATCCCTTTTCATTAGTTTTAGCATCATTCCAAAAAGATTGTTTAGATGCTGCATCAGTTCCTAATAAATCTTTATTTGGATGCGCTATCATATTTTTACCTTCTACGTCAGAAATAAAAACGTATCCAGTGCTTCCTATTTTCTTCGTACTTATTTTTTCTGTAAGTGTCTCTAAGGAAACATTCATAGCACAAACTCCTATGACTTTTCCATCTCTTTCTACTGTCTTTGCAATAGACACAACGCTTTTCCCCGTTTGAGCATCAGTAAACGGCAACGTTATTATTGTTTTTCCTTTATTATCTACAGCCTGTTTGTACCAAGGCCTTTCTTTGGGATTAAATCCTTCTGGCATTTTACTGTTAGGATATATATCAAACTTCCCATCAGTAGTTGCAAAATATGAACTAAAAATATTACTATTACTTTCTTTTAAATTCTTTAGACTTTCTGGTATGTATGCTGCTTGCTCACTCTTATCACTGTTAACAAAGTTATAATCTGTGGATGTCATAGTTATCATATTACTGAATCCATCAAAATAATTACTGATTCCATCGTTTACTTCTAAAAGTGTTTGCTGACTTGTTAATTTCAGTTTTTCATTAAGAATTGATTTGGCTTGTATATTAGCACCATAACCTAATATTATTAGGGGAATTACACAAATTCCTATTAAGCTAATAACTAGTTTGCTGCGAATAGTGTTAACCCTAAACTTTTCCGTTTTCATTACTATTACCTCTTTTCATAAAATTGAACAAATAACAATTTAACTTAATTAAATTCCGTTATCTATCTGCATTATTTTCCCTCTTAATTTTTACAATAACAATTTACATATTCTTTTTATTATCGCACTGATAGTTCAATTTCTTTACATATATACTATAATATTATTAATTTTTATCATAAAACTAAGTCGAAAATTATACTTTATTTACCATACCTGTCTTTATTAATTACATCTCCCCTACTCACTAATACTTGATTGTACTTGTATATTTTTAATATAATATGTATATATATAATATAAGTGGAATGTGGGGAGGAAATTATCTTGGACAATTCATTCATATCAGATATGAGTATTTTTAATAATGACATATCATTCTTAATAAAACTTCGAGCAAAGCCACAAATCTTAGAAATAGTTAAAAAAAAGCACTTAGACGAAATTTCCGATGAGATATCTATACAAGATAAGAGAAACGATTTGCTTATTTGGAATGCGATGTATACTAGAGAAATAGTTGAAAATGGCATTTTGACAAGATATCTTCATCCAATATATAACAAGTTCTATACTTTAATCCCTACTCTTAATACTATAGAAGATTTACAAACTATTGAAATACAAATGATAGATACATACATTAATCTCCTTATAAATGACGTTGAAGTAAAAGATAACTTTGTTATAAATAGAATTCTGAAGCACCTACATCTTAATATCGAGAGCCAAATTTCATTGAAAAAATTGTCTAGAGAATTAAATCTATCTGAGGGCTATATATCAGATTGTTTTAAGAAACATATGGGGATGACTATTATGAAATATGCAAAAAAAATAAGAATTGATAGGGCTAAAGTATTGCTTGTAACTACAACTAGTAGCATTTTAGAAATAGGCTTGACCTTGGGTTTTCATGATCAAAGTCATTTCCATAAAGTATTTAAATCATTTACTGGTGTTTCACCTTCTGAATATAGAAACAATAATTTTGGATAATAAACAAACTTACTTTAATAAAAAGAAGACTAAAAACTTGAACTCTCAAGTTTTTAGTCTTTCTTATCAGTTAAATTTAGTACTAACCGGTATCGATCCCATTTGAATTAAATTATGATTTTATTTATAAATTATAACTTCCAAATGTCTTCATTGTATTGAGCAATTGTACGATCTGAAGAGAAAAATCCTGCTTTGCTAATATTCATTAACACTTTTTTATTCCAAGCTTCTCTATCTTCATAATCTTTAAATACGATATCTTTTGTGTTGATATAATCCTCAACATCAAGTAAAGTCATGAACCAATCCTTATTAACTAATTCTTTATGAAGTCTTGTAAGATTTTCTTCATCCCCAACTTTTGTCATTTTATCACTTATGATAAAATCAACCAATTCTTTTATTTCTGGCTTTTTATAGAATTCCTTAGAAACATAATCTGCATTCTTATAGTGCTCGATAACTTTTTCAGAAGATTCACCAAATATATAGATATTTTCATCTCCAACTAATTCATGAATTTCAACGTTAGCTCCATCTTCGGTTCCTAAAGTTAATGCGCCATTTAGCATGAACTTCATGTTACCAGTACCTGATGCTTCCTTAGATGCAAGCGAGATTTGTTCTGAAACATCACAAGCAGGTATTAACTTAGAAGCCTTAGTCACATTATAATTTTCGACCATAACAACTTTTAGATATTTATTAACTTCTTGATCATTATTAATTATTTCCTGTAGACAAAGAATAGTATGAATTATATCTTGTGCAATTATATAAGCTGGTGCAGCCTTAGCTCCGAATATCATTGTTATAGGTGTAGTTGGCTTATTACCCTTCTTTATATCCAGATATTTATAAATAATATAAAGCACATTCATTTGTTGTCTCTTATACTCGTGAAGTCTCTTAATTTGAATATCAAAGATAGAATTTTCATCAATTTCTACCCCTTGAGTTTCTTTTAAATATTCCTTTAGTGCAATCTTATTTTCTTTTTTAATTTCCCCAATCTTACTTAACACTATCTTATCATTTACGAACTTAGCTAATTCTTCTAGCTTAGCAGCATCTTTCTTATATCCATCTCCAATAAGTTCTGAAATATAACTAGCAAGTTTGTTATTACAATGAATTAACCATCTTCTGAAGGTTATCCCATTAGTTTTATTATTGAATTTTTCAGGATATATATCATAGAATGGCTTTAACTCTTCTTCTTTTAAGATATCAGTATGGAGAGCTGCAACTCCATTTACGCTGTATCCATAGTGAATATCCATATGGGCCATGTGTACTCTCTTCTCTTCATCTATAATAGCTACTTTTTCATCTTTAAATTTAAGTTTAACTTGATTGTCCAATTCTCTGATAATTGGTAATAAGTGTGGAACAACCTTTTGTAAATAAGCTATTGGCCACTTTTCCAAAGCTTCTGCTAATATTGTATGGTTTGTATAAGCACAAGTCTTAGATACTATTTCAATGGCTTCTGACATAGGTATCCCTCTTTCTCCAAGCAGCCTTATCAATTCAGGAATAACCATAGATGGATGCGTATCATTGATTTGAACAACAACATGTTCATGTAATTTATGAAGATCATACCCATTTTCATCTGCTTCAAGTAATATTAATTGTGCAGCATTACTAACCATAAAATATTGTTGATATATTCTTAATAAGCATCCAGCCTCATCACTATCATCAGGATATAAGAATAATGTTAAGTTCTTCTTAATATCTTCTTTGTCAAAATCAATTCCTTCTTTAACTAAAGCTTCATCTATTGTATCTACATCAAATAGACGAAGTTTATTTGATACTTCTTGATCATAGCCAGTTACATCTATATCATAAAGTGTTGAAGTGACTGTGAATCCTGCAAATGGAACTTCAAACTTAATATCAGATTTATTTAGCCAACTTTCACTTGTTATCCATGGATTCTTAACAGCTTTTTGCTTATTATCTTCAAAAACTTGTTTAAATAATCCAAAGTGATAGTTTAGTCCTGCACCATCTCCATTTAATCCTAAAGTTGCAATAGAGTCTATGAAGCAAGCTGCTAATCTTCCAAGTCCACCATTTCCTAGCGAAGGTTCTAATTCAATTTCTTCAATTTCAGCTAACTCCTTACCATTCTTAGTCAAAACATCTTTAACACCTTCATAAAGACCTAAATTAATTAAGTTATTCGATAGTAATTTCCCAATTAAAAATTCAGCAGAAATATAATATAATTTTCTCTTTCCTCTATTAACACTCTTTTTCTTGATTGTTCCCTTTGTTAATTCTAATAATGCTAAATAGATTTCTTCATTACTCGCTTCTCTCACTATCTTATTAAACCTTTTCTTTAAGATTTCGTTTAAATTTTTTTCTAACATATAATTTCCCACCTTAAATAAATTATTTATTTTTATACCCATGAGTAATATCTTCGATTTAGCCTTATTATATCAATATACATTCAAACCGATTGTATATTTCTATTATATTTTGTATATTTATCATGTGAATTTTAGGTTCATAAATTTCTATAAAAATAATTATATGATATAAATATATTGATATTACGATTAAAACCTAAAGCCTTAACATACATTTATCAATCAAAAGTCCACGATTTAATAATACGCTCATCTTTTCCTAACGGTCTCTCCTCTTGGAAAAAACCACTAACATCATCATTAATACTATCAATATCTCCGTCAATAACTTCAATTATTGACGCATTTTCCTTCTTTCGGCCTTTACCCTTTCCCCCTTTAACCTCTATAGGAATAGATTTGTTATTTTTTAGATTATCTGATTCTTTTTCTTTAATCATGCCTTCTTTCTTCCCATTAATATCCTTATGCGTAATTTCCAAGTTAGCTGCCTCATCAATTTTTATAGATTTAACATCATTCTCACCCACCTTACTTCCAGCGCTTATATCCTCACTTATAGCAATTTGACTTTCATTTTTTAAATCTTCTTCACTTTTTATTTATTCATTTCTAAATTCTTCTTTTTCTATCTCTGCCGAATTTGATATCTTATTGCTTTCAACTTTTTCCTTCACCTTAATATTTTGATGTTTAGCAAAATTCTTTACTCTATATACCTTATGTTCTGTAACTTCAATCATTTCTAATTCCATTAGCACATTTAGTGCAAGTTCAACCTGGTCAATATCCCTATTAAGCTCTATTGCTAAGGTTTCAATTGTATATGGAATATTTTTTGACATAAACAAATCGCCTTCTCTATTCACTTTCCCAGCCAAGATTACAACTCTTGTCCAAATATAGTTAATAAGATCTCTTTCAGGTTTTCTATCTATTATTTTTAATTTAGTATCCTCATGCATGTCAACTCTAAATTTAACATATTTTCTCTCTCTCATATTCGTCATTTCCTCTCATATTTATATATCAATAAATAAATCCATAAAATGTTCTTATATGCAGAAAAGTTTAGTATTGGAGCATAGCTGCCTTTTTTAATGTGCATATCTTTTCTCTTTCTTGTTAATGAATTTCCTTTAAATAATATTTCCTCCCTATATATGAAATATTATTTTTCAGCAAATTTATAAACCTATTTTAAAAAATATTTTCACCTAAAATACTACAATATTTTTATTTAATTTATGAGATATTAGCTAAAAAAATCTTTTACGGTATATACTTTTCCTACAAACATGAGTGGTTTTTCTGGACTTGCTTGCAGGGTAATTGCCGATATATAAACTTATATTAATGAATAACATAAGCATGCATAAAATTTACTTACACGAATTTATGCATGCTTAATATTTATAGAAATTATGTCACAGTCACATTTTTTCCCTTTTACAAAAGTGGTTTTTTAACATTTGCTCTACTATATATCACCTCGTTACGATATATAAAATTTTAATTCAACGTCACTTGACAAAAGTGTATGGTAGCCATATACTATTGTCATGGATAAATTTATAAATAACAAACATAAAATCGCATATGATTCTCTGGATTTAGCATTTGCCTTAATTGATCTTGATAAAAAGACTCGCTATTTCGGAACTGATGTGCCGATTTTTCACTCTGAAATTCATATAATAAAGGCCATTGCTGAACATCCTGGTATTCATGTAGGTGGATTAGCAGATATTCTAGGAGTAACAAAAGGATCTGTTTCCGAAATCCTCAAAAAGCTAGAGAGAAAGGCTCTGGTTATAAAGGAAATTGATAATCTTAATTTATCTAGATATTCATTGAGTCTGAGTGAAAAAGGTAAAAAAGCTCATAGCAGCCATATGTACTATCATTCTATTTTGAACAGCATGTTTGAAGATGAGCTACAAAATGCCTCCGAATATGAATTAGAATTTTTGTCAAACTTTTTATCGTCTATGATGAACAAAGTTAAATCTTTTAATGAAAACTTTGATGAATAAATATTTTACGCAAGTGCATGGCTTATATATTCATTTTCATTATAATTTAAGCCAGGAAATACTAATATCAAAAAGAAAAATTTATCAGAGGTCAGATATGACTTCTGATAATGGTGAAATGTGCAGGCGAATATATAAGCAATTATGCTTAAGTATATGGTAGCCATACACTTTTCCACCTATAATTAAAACAAGAAACTTATGGCAACTATGTGCACTATCACTCTATTGTAGAAAATATGATTGGACATGAATTGGAACTTTTCTCATTTATGATAAGCAAAATTAAATTTTTCAGTTAAAATTTTATACATGTGTATGTATACTATACGCTTTTTCATCATAATTAAGTTAGGAGGATATAATATGAAAAAGAAAAAATCATTAAAGTCATTTCTGAGTTTTGATAATAGTAAAGTGAGTAAGATAGAGCATAAACATAAAATACTTGATGCTGATGAAAGAGGTTTATGGACTACTGAAATGAGTTTATGGGCTATTTATACTTCTTTAGCCTCATGCGTTCTCTTTGGTTCTTATCCATATGAATGTCCGATATTTCCACCAGCGAATCTTTTCAATAACAAATTGGAAAACAGTAAATTTGATGGGCTCTAAAAAAATAAGACAAATGAAGAATTGTACCAAAGTGTATACCACCAATACGCTTTAGTCTATAATTAATGCAAGGAGGATCAGTGATGTATCAAAATAGGCGTTATTTGCAGAAAAAACTTAGTCCTTCAAAAGAAGAATATTTAAAAGCCATATATAAGTTATCTGAAAAAACACAATCAGTGCGTTCAATTGATCTTGCTGCTTATTTAGGATTTTCAAAGCCAAGTATTAATAATGCTGTGGCTATATTGCAAGAGGCTGGATTAGTTGTTAAGCCTTTAGGTGGGGAAATCCATCTCACTGATGAAGGACGTAAACAAGGGCAAATAATTATAGCTAAGTTTCAGCTAATAAAACAATTCTTAATTGCCTATTGCAATGTTAATGAGCAAACAGCAAGTGAAGATGCCTGCAAAATGGAGCATATTATCAGTGATGAGGCTACTTTTGCTTTTAAAAAATATTTAAATCAAGTATAAACATATGATAATTTTAAGGAGAAACTATATAAATGAATCAATTACGTAATGAACACACACAAAACCTACATCCACATTCAAGAAGATCCATACAAATAATACTGATAATCGGAATTACATTTACTGCAGCGAATTTGCGTGCACCTTTAACAGCAGTTGGCCCGTTGATCGATGAAATTCGTAGAAGCTTACATATTTCAAATACATTAGCGGGTATGATTACAACACTTCCGTTATTCGCTTTTGCAGGATTTTCACCTTTCGCTCCAAATTTGGCGCGAAAATTTGGCACTAAGTTAGTGCTTTTTTGGTCACTTATTTTCCTGACTTTGGGAATTATATTACGTTCGTTGTTTGGAGATTTAGGACTGTTTCTTGGTACAGTAATCATTGGATTATCCATTTCTGTAGGTAATGTGCTGATTCCCAGCTTAATAAAACATGAATTTCCTGAGCGGATCGGTGTAATGACGGGTATCTATACTGCTTCTATGGGCCTTTTTGGCGCTATAGCATCCGGTATCAGTGTCCCCGTTGCTTCAGAATCAGGATTAGGATGGGGAGTAGCCTTAAGCATTTGGGCTGCACTTAGTTTCTTATCCATTATCCTCTGGATACCTCAAATTACACGAAGAAAACAAAGAATATCTATTGTTCAAAGAACGGTTCATAGTGGCATTAGAATAAAAGCCAAAGACGTCCACGAAAAAAAAGATGAAATGGAGATCGTTAAGGCAAATAGTATTAATAAGATCAATCTCTGGAAATCCCCTTTAGCATGGCAAGTGACAGTATATATGGGATTACAGTCTATGCTACTCTATTGCATGATTGCGTGGTTACCAGCTATTTTAGTTCATCAAGGTATGGATTCAAGCAAAGCAGGATGGATGCTCTCCCTTTACCAACTGGTATCTCTTCCTACATCGTTCGTTGGTTCTATACTTGCTGGGCGTAAGGCTAATCAACGTCCATTAGTTATCACTGCTTCCCTATGTGTTTTGATAGGGCTTTTGGGAATATTCCTCGGAGAAACAGAGCTTACAGCACTATGGATGATTATATTAGGTATTGGCGGAGCGCTTACTTTTTGCTTAGCTATTATATTTTTCAGCTCTCGTACAAGAAATGCAGATGAGGCAGCAAGACTATCCGGTATGGCTCAATCAGGAGGCTACTTACTCGCTGCTTTCGGGCCGATGCTTTTTGGTTTTCTGCATGATGCGGTTAACAACTGGACGTTGCCACTTACTATCTTAATCGGTGCTGCCGGATTATGCTTATTTGCCGGTCTAGGCGCATCGCGCAATCTTTATGTTAGTAAAATGCTGGCAATAAAGACACCATCTAGATCTTCTATCTATAATCTAGATTAATGCAGTAAACTGTTTTTAATTTAAAAATAACATCCCAAAAGGTGGTTTTGATATGAAAACCACCTTTTTTTCCACTACAGCTAGCAATCACATTATTATGGCAGCTAACTGTATGGCAAATTCTCTTCCTGCATGATAGTGTTATGTGAATATCTTAGACACAAAAGTTAAACTTCTAAAATACATTTTATTAAACTAAATTTTCTCCATTCTTAAATGCTCTTAAAGATAACTCATTAAAAACTTCATCATCATTTCCACAGTAGTGGATGCAATCCTCTAATTTCCAACCTCCTATGTTACAAATATTATTAACATATTTAATAGCTTCTGCACCTTCTTCAGCTGTAAATAAAATCTTTATAGCAGGTAAATTCTTCATACAACTGCTTTGCCTGATATCTAAGCAGCTTGTCATTTTCTGAATCAACGATTGAGGTAGAACACTGTATTTTCTCTATTAATGCTGTTACTTCTTTATTGTTGTGCCCCTTTCCTTAGACGAAACATCTTCAATCTTGATCCCCACTAGATATTCTTTACTATAATTAATTGCAAAAATAAAAGAAGCATGAAGATTCAGGATTAGACCTGAGTTCTTCATGCTCAATATAAATTGTTTTAAATTATCAATTATTCTACTGTTACTGATTTAGCTAAGTTTCTTGGCTTGTCTATATCGCAACCTTTATTTCTAGCTGTATAGTAAGCTAAAAGTTGTAATGCAACTACAGCAACTATTGGTGAAACTAAGTTAAGAAGTTCTGGAATTCTAATTACTTTATCGAAAATTGATTCATCTAATACATCATTTTCGTAAGCAATTGCAATTACTTCTGCTCCTCTAGCTTTAACTTCAACTATATTGCTTACCATTTTTTCTCTTAATGATTTTTGAGTTAATAATGCTATTACTTTAGTTCCTTCTTCAATTAAAGCAATTGTTCCATGTTTTAATTCTCCACCAGCATATGCTTCTGAATGGATATATGAAATTTCTTTAAGCTTTAATGATGCTTCTATAGATAATGCATAGTCAGCACCTCTACCTAAATAGAATACATCTGTTTCATCAGTTAAAAGATTTGCAATTTCTTCTACTTCACTTGCTTTATCTAAAATTACTTGAACTTTTTCAGGTACTAATAATAATGCTTCTTTTAATTCTTTTTCTAATTCCTTAGTCATTAATCCCTTTAATTCACTGAAATACATTGCCATCATATACATAACAACAACTTGTGTTGTATATGCTTTAGTAGAAGCTACTGCTATTTCTGGACCTGCCATTGTATATAGTACATCGTCAGCTTCTCTAGAAATTGTACTTCCTACAACATTTGTTATAGCTAAAGTTTTAGCTCCAGCTTTCTTACAATCTCTAAGAACCGCTAATGTATCAGCAGTTTCTCCTGATTGGCTTAATGTTATTACAAGGGATTTATTAGTTACTAATGGGTCTTTATATCTAAATTCTGATGCTATATCAACTTCAACTGGAATTCTTGCTAATTTTTCAATTGCTACTCTTCCCATAAGTCCTGCATTATATGCAGTTCCACAAGCTACTATAAATATTCTATCTATATTATTAAGATCCTCTTTTGATAACTTAAAGTCTCCAAAAGTGATATCATGGCTCATTGATAATCTTGATGCCATTGTATCTCTAATAGCTTTTGGTTGTTCGTTGATTTCCTTTAACATGAATGAATCATATCCACCTTTTTCAGCAGCGTCTTCATTCCAAGTTACTTTGAAAACATCCTTCTTTATTTCACTTCCATCAGCGCTTAAAATTTTAGCGCCATCTTTGCCTATAACAACAAATTCTCTATCTTCTAAAAGATAGATATCTCTTGTATAGCTTATTATCGCTGGAATATCTGAAGCAATAAATGTTTCATCTTGTCCTAAACCAACAATTAGTGGACTATCTTTTCTTACTGCAATTAGCTTGTCTGGTTCTGCTCCAGTTACTACACCTAATGCATAACTTCCTTCTAGTCTTTCAGTAGCTTTAACTACTGCTTTAAAAAGATCTCCTTCATAATAGTAGTGAATCAAATTTGGTATTACTTCAGTATCTGTTTGAGATACAAATTCGTATCCTTCTCCTTTAAGCCATTGTCTAAGTTCTAGATAGTTTTCTATAATTCCGTTATGAACTACAGTAATATCTCCCTTTGAACTTTGGTGTGGATGTGAATTAATATCTGATGGTTCTCCATGAGTTGCCCATCTAGTATGACCGATACCAAGTGTTCCTTCAGCTTTACCTTGTCCTAAATTATCAGTTAAGTTAGTAAGACGACCTTTATGCTTTTCGATGCTTACCTTACCATCATTAACAACTGCAATACCTGCTGAATCGTAACCTCTATACTCCAACTTTGATAATCCATCTACTAAAAAAGATTTTGCTGATTTACTTCCAAAATATCCAACTATTCCGCACATATTTATCTTCCTCTCTTTTTTCACATAATATTTAATTTTAATTCTTCTTTTAACTTCATTCCTAGCACAATTATAAAAGGGCATAGTAATCCTAGAAATTAAAATTAAAACAAAGGTTTTAACACCAGACTGAATTTGTCCTGTGAATCACTTCACAGTTTTACCAGTCGTTTACGGTAGTGCGATACCGTGGGGCACCCGCCGAAGTTTCGATACTCCCCAACCTCGTCGACGTAAATGAAACTCCAAATCTTCGATTTGGATAGTTGAATTTACTCAGCGAACGAACGTGAGTCGAGTTTCCTTTAAAAAGATTTCATTAGCTATTCGCGTAACTTATATCAAAGCTTACTATTAACTAAATTCCTTTTATAAAAACCAACCCTGTAAAAATTCACTTTCAACTAAATCTCACTTAGTCCTGGCGCTTTTTATTGATTTTAAGATTTTCTTTCTTCTCCATTCATCACCTCTGTTTTCTTTATTTATGCCTCTTTGACTATTTTATCATATTATTTTCAATTGTCTATATTTATATATATATTTTATTATTACTTTTTGGTTACAAAATCATCTTCAGATAATTAATTATTAATATGTTAAATCACTAAAAATTATTAATAAAATATTTAAGGTGGATAATTATCCACCTTAAATGAGTTTTCTATATTGCTAAAACGTCATTATATGCCTTTTCTATCTTTTCTAATAAGTCATTATCATCGATATTAGCAACTTCTGCTATCGCTCCTTTTACGCCCTTTTCTTTTATTAATTCTTGTAGTTTTACACTTTGTGTATCTTCTTGATTATTGTAGTGTAATGCTGCACCTACTCCTAGTAATAAATTGTCAACGCTTAAGTCAAATCCTCTAGCAGTCATTAATGGTTTTATTAATCTATCACTATCACTTAATTTTCTAAGTGGTTCTCTTCCAACTCTTGATACATCATCTTTTAAGTAAGGATTTTTGAATCTTCCAATAATCTTATCTATATATTTGAAGTGAGCTTCTTTATCAAATTTATGCTTTTCTACTAAGCCCATTCCACTTTCTGTCATTGCTTTCTTAACAACATTATATATTTTTTCATCAGCTATACTTTCATCTATTGTTCCATAACCTTTTAAATTTCCTATATATGCTGTAATTGCATGACCAGTATTTAATGTGAATAGCTTTCTTTCTATATAAGCCATTAAATTATCTGCTAAGTTCATTCCTTCAATTGCTGGAATACTTCCTTTGAATGCTTTTTCTTCAACATTCCATTCATAGAATTTTTCAACTACTACATCTAGAATGTTTTCACTCTTAACTGGTGGAACAATTCTATCTACAGAGCAATCTGGGAATCCAACAAATTCTTCTAAATAAGCTTTTTCTTCCTCGCTTAGGCATTTTTCAACTTCTGCTTTTAATTGAGAACTTGCTTTTATTGCATTTTCACATGCAATTATATTTAATGGTGTTTTGATTCCTGCTTCTTTTCTAAGTTGTATTCCCTTAGCTATTGTTGGAGCTATTCTTGGTAATACAACAAGACCTACTGCTGTTGTTATAATTTCAGCTTCTTTTATTTCATCTAAAATTTCATCATTTATAGAAATAACTCCGCTTATGTTTTCAACTACTATTTCTTCACAATTTACATCCATCACATGTATTGTATATTTTTTATCTTCATTGATTTTATCAATTACTTCTTTATTTACATCAGCAAATACTACGTGATATCCTGCTTTTGAAAGTAATGCACCTATGAATCCTCTTCCTATGTTTCCTGCACCGAATTGAATTGCTTTCATATTACATTTCTCCTTCTTCTATAATCTCCATTATTTCTTCTGGTGTCTTTGCTTTTCTAAGTCTTTCAACATTTTCTTCATATTGAATAGTTAAAGCTATCTTTGATAATATCTCCATATGTTCATCGCCTTTTCCTGCTATTCCTATTACTATATAAGCAGTATTGCCTTCACCAAAATCTACACCATTAGGGTATTGGGCTATAACTATTCCTGTTTCAAGTATTTCTTTCTTGTATTCATTCATACCATGAGGAATAGCAACACCATTTCCCATATAAGTTGTAACTTCTTCTTCTCTAGCTTTCATTCCCTCTATATAATTATCTTTAACGTATCCTCCATTAATTAAAAGTCTACCAACTCTTTCTATCGCCTTGTCCTTAGATTCTGACGCAACATTTAATACTATTCCTTCTTTTACTAAAATTCCTTTTTCCATTAGTCTTCCTCCTCGTTATTTATAATATTAATTAAATAATCTCTAATATCTATAGTGTTACTTAGTCTTAGCATTTCAACAAATTCTTTCTTTTCTATTAATGAAACGCTTATTTTTCCAAGAATCTTAAGTATATAATTACTTTCAGTATTTCTTGCAAACATTACTATAAAGGTATCTACATCTTCTGTGGAAAATCCTATACTCTTCATAGATAAAGGTTTATTTATTCTATACACTCCTACAAATGGAGCAGTTATTGTATCACTTCTTGTGTGTATAAGGGCTACATGAGTTCCCGGAATTACAACATTTCCATTTTCCTCTCTCTTAAATATAAGATCCCTTATTACCTCTTTATCTGTTCCAATATCAATCTTGTGAATATCATCCACTATATAATTTATTAAATTAATAAATGAATCACTATCTGATTTTTTTAGCTGAAAATTCTTAACCATCGTATTAGCTAATTCATATTCGTGATTTGTCACTGTATTATCTTTTGTTTGAGCAAATAATTCTAGTTCTCTTTCATTATTACTAGCTTTAAAGTTAGAAATAAAATTACTTATATTCTCTATATCCACTTCAGTCATAAAGTGAGAAACAACAATTAGGTTATGTTTTATTTTCAAGTTTACAGGAACAGTGGATAGGATCAAATCATATTTATTTTTATCAATTATACTATTAATGTCATGTAAGGATACCACATCAATAACATTGATTTCATTAAATATAGACTTTACTTTACTACATAGTATTCTTGCAGTACCTATGCCACTTGGACATAAAACAAGTGCTTTTATATTCTTTGACATCGCCTGTTGCTTTTGTACTGCAACAGCAATATGCATTGTTATATATCCAACCTCTTCTGGAGGAATCTTAAAATTGTACCTAGAGAATATTAATCTGCAAGTATTTTTTATAATTTTATATAACTCTGAATAATGTTCCTTTATTTCATTAATCAAAGGATTTATAACTTTTAATCCTAAATTCAACATATAAAATGTTTGTTTAAAATGTTGAGTCAAATCTCTTATTAACTGCTCATCCTTAGTAATATCAACATATATCTTTTTTGATATTTCCTCTGTAACTTCTTTAGCAATGTTCTCATAGTTAATATCTGATTCTATAAGATGCTTGTTGTTAAAAAAGTACTTGTAATCACTTAAATATAAACATAGGTAAACAAGTTCATCTTCACATATATCTATATTATTCTTTTGTAATAGGTTACCTAAATATTGTATTTTTCTATATTCCTCTAAAGATAATATACTATTTTTAATCTCCTGAGGTAAATATATAATTTCTCCATTTTTTGTCTTTTTTATAGATAGCAATACCTGGATAAACAAACTAAAATATTTAACATCATTTCCTTTAAGATAATCAAAATCTATATCTTTTAGTATATCTTTTACTAATTGAATGGCTTCATTCCCAAAAACAATGTTAAACAAAGTTTTAACTATTGGATCAACTTTTTCATCATAAAGAAAAGCTATTAAATCTTCAAAAGGTTTAAAATCAAAGAATAGTTCTACTAATGCATTTCTCTTGTTCCACTCTGATCCTTGAATACTTATCCCATAGCTACGCTTTCTAATCACACATAAATTCTTAGATATTAGCCTTTCTTCAATATTGTCTATATCAAGGCTTATACTTCCCATTACAACATTGAACTTATGACAAAAGTACGAAGCTTTTAGTGGCTCATTACTAACTAATAGTTCACATATGATAACTATTTGTCTCTGTTCTTTACTTAATAGCCAAGGAATCGGAACCATATCTAATGATTTCTTTATTTCCTCTATATTTTCTTTATTACCTGAAATACTTAAATTCATATTTTCGTCATTAAATATAGTTATACTATTCTTCTTTAATCTTTTATTAATAGAAGAAAGTTCTCTTAAAATAGTTCTCTCACTTATGTCAAGATCTTTATGAAGCCGTTTTATATTAAAAGTTCCTTCATTTAATACTGTACTTAATATGAATTGTTGTCTAGGCGTTAAATTATTCATAATATCTCACCTGATTTATCTATTATTTTGTATATATTGATAGACTGATCATATCTATAACAATTAATTTTAACTTGAAGTAGAATCTTCAGATGTCATTAGATTTTAAATTTCTTAAATTCTTTTAAAAATAGATTTTCCTATTAAAGAAGATCCCATACACACATCTTAAATAAAACTGCTAATTTAAAGTTAATAACCCTTTGCATCATAAACGTTATCATCAGATCTACCAGTTTATCCAAAGTTCAAGCTGGAAGTCACTTTGTCTAAATAAAGTTTTATATAATAAAACCTCCTATTTAATTACTATAAATTATTGCTTCTTTCAATATATATATTACTCTATATGAAACATCCTTTCAATTCAAACAAGTTCAAAACTGTGATACATTTCTAATGACAAATTTAAAATTTAACTATTATTCACTCTTATCTCTACTATTTTATTAAATAAAAAAATAGTATTGGCAAATGAATTCATTTACCAATACCTAAAAGTTATATTATTGAAATCTCTTTTACTAATTAATCTCTTATTATTTTAATGTGTTAATAAACTCATCATACTTAGAACGATCTAAGAAATTCTTAACTGTAATTATATTAGCAGTTTTAGCTGATTTTCTTGCTCTTTCAACTAAGTTTTCTTGAGTAAATACAACATCTGCTTCTTGTGGAATGCTATCAACTGATGAATGCTTAACTCCAACATCAGTAATTCCAGCATCTTTTAATGCTTTCTTAAGAATAGATTCTCCCATTGCAGAAGATCCCATACCTGCATCACAAGCAAAAACTATTAATTTAACATCAGCTTTTGATACATTAACTACAGTTTCTGAAGCTTTTGCACCTTTGCTTTCTGCTTTCATACCTTTCATCTTAGCTTGAGCTTCTTCAAGATTTTCTTCTTCTCCATTGTCCTTTGATGCCTTAAGAATTACTGATGCAACTAAGAATGATACAATTGTTCCTACTGCAACGCCTCCTAAAACTCCTAAATATGAATCACTTGCTGTCATAGTCAATACTGCAAATATACTTCCTGGAGATGCTGCTGCTCTAAGACCTGCATGAGTTAATACAAAAACTAAATCTGCACATATTCCACCAGCTATTGCTGCTAGTATTAATACTGGTTTCATTAAAATGTAAGGGAAATATATTTCATGTATTCCTCCAAGGAAGTGAATTATTATAGCTCCTGGAGCTGATTGTTTTGCATTTCCTTTTCCGAATAAAGTATAAGCTAAAAGTATACCAAGTCCTGGACCTGGATTTGCTTCAAGTAAGAAGAATATTGACTTACCAACTTCTTGTGCTTGTTGTACTCCAAGTGGAGTTAATATTCCATGATTAATTGCATTGTTTAAGAATAATATCTTAGCAGGCTCAATAAATATGTCTATTAATGGTAAAAGACCCATATTTGTAACTACAGTTGCTAAACTTCCTAAACCATTTGAAAATGCAGTAACTACTGGTTCAATACAAGTATATGCTAAAATTGATACAAGTCCACCAAAAATACCAGCTGAAAAGTTATTAACTAACATTTCAAAACCTGTTGGAATTTTTCCTTCAAATAATTGGTCAACCTTCTTGATAACATATCCACCAAAAGGTCCCATAATCATTGCTCCTAAGAACATTGGAATAGAAGCACCGATTACAACACCTGCTGTAGCTATTGCACCAACAACGCCACCTCTGTGTCCGTATACCATTTTACCACCAGTATAACCAATAAGTAATGGCAACAAATACTTTATCATTGGATCTACTAGCTTGCTTAAATATTCATTTGGCATCCAACCTGTTGGAATGAATAAAGCTGTAATTAGACCCCAAGCAATAAATGCACCAATGTTAGGTAATACCATACCGCTTAAAAAACTACCTAATCTTTGCACGCTTCCTTTAAGAGACGATTTGTTAGTTTCCATAATAAAACCTCCATCTATTTTTATTTATATAATTTATTATTAGTTCTTTCATTTACTATCTTAAACTATGAAGAATACCTTTTCAATTTAAACAACTTCAAATTTGAGTGACGTTTTCAATGACAAATTTAAAGTTAATGTTAAACTGTTGAAAATACATGGTTATAGCCTAAAATGATCGAAAAGAAAGCATACTTTTATTATCTTTACAAAACAAAAAAATATACTTAGTAAGTGTTTTAAACCTATTAAGTATATTAAATATTACTTCAATTAAATTTCGAGCAATTGGCTAAAGCCTGAATTTTTTTAAATATATCAAACTAGCTGTTAATTTATTTGCATTTGCACTTTTATCTGCTTAGTACTTATTGCAATCACTCATATACTCATATATTGATCTATAGTAACACCATCACTCAATATAGGCGATATAGAATCATCAAATGTATTTCTTTAGGTATTAAAGTCATACTAATTTACCTTTTTCTATCAGAATCATTATAAATCAATAATCCTCATCTATTGTCTTCAATTTATCAATAGTTTATAATTTACTAATATACCACCTCGGGAAGGATTTGTTTTAATATGGAAAAAGAAAATTTATTTAAAGTTGCAGATTCCTTAGTTAGCTTTTTATGGATTATTCAAAGTAATATATTCAAAGTACAAGATATGTCTAAAATTTTTCAATCATTACATGAAAATGACAAACAATGTTGCTCTGATTTTTCTATTCCTCCTTCACATGCTAGAGTTATATTCTATCTTTTGCACAGCAATTCATCTCCTATTTCTCAAATAGCAGATAATATAGGTATATCAAAATCCAACATGACTCCAATTATAGATAACCTCATTAATTATGAACTAGTTAATAGATACCCGGACCCTAATGATAGAAGGATTCTTAGAGTTGAGCTAACACCAAAAGCTTATGATTTACTGAATTCTCTCCGTAATGCCATTTGTAATTCTTTTGCTGAAAAAATCTCTTCTCTTTCTGATGATGAAGTAATTACATTAGATTATTCCATAATAAACCTTATAAATATATTAAAAAAATTAAAATAATGCTTTCCTAATTCTCTGCTTACATAAAGGATATTTTCTAAATTATAATATTCGATTAATCCTAGTTTTTCTTCATTGCATCAAATTTAATGGAATTGTTCCTCTAATCGAAAGCATGAAAAAGGATGATTATATAAATTACCCTTTTTCATCAACTTTATAGCTACTTAACTTTATTCCTATAATTTTTATTTTTCTATTGCTTCTCTAAATGACTCTATTAAATCATCTATATCTTCTAATCCCACTGATACTCTTATCAATGTATCTGTTATTCCAAGCTCTTCTCTTTCTTCTTTTGGAATTGAAGCATGACTCATCTTAGCTGGATATGAGACTATAGTTTCAACACTACCTAAACTAACGGCTACTGCTACATTCTTTACATTATTTAAAAATATTTTTGTTCTTTCGAATGTTTTAAATTTAAATGATAATACAGCACCTGCCCCATCCGCTTGTTCTAAATGTAGTTCTCTTCCTTCCATAGAAGGTAATCCAAGATAATATACTTTTTCAACTTCTTCTCTAGATTCAAGCCATTCTGCTAACTTTTGAGCACTTTTTTGAAGTGCATCTAGTCTAACTTTTAATGTTTTAATACCTCTAACCAAAAGCCACGAGTCTTGTGGTCCAAGTACTGCCCCAAAAGTATTTTGTATTTGATAAACTCGATCTCCTAGTTCCTTTGTTTTAGTTACAACAAGACCTGCTATGACATCACTATGCCCTCCAAGAAACTTAGTTGCACTGTGAACAACAATATCCACTCCTAGCTCAATAGGTCTTTGCAGATATGGTGACATAAATGTATTATCCACTATAGTTATTGCCCCATTTTCTTTAGCTAGCCTACTAGCTGTTCTTAAATCTATAACTTTTAGCAGTGGATTTGAAGGTGTCTCTAAATAAAGCCCTTTAGTATTTTCTTTAAATGCTTTTTCTATCTCTTCAATATTTGATGCATCTACAAAAGTGAATTCTATATTGAATCTTGAGAATAATTTTGTAGTAGCTCTATATGTTCCCCCATATACATCTCCACATATTATAATATGATCTCCTGCAGAGAATATCGATAATACTGAGCAAATAGCTGCCATTCCTGATGCAAATGCAAATCCGCACTCACCACCTTCAAGTTCTGCAATTAATTTCTCTACTACGTCTCTAGTTGGATTACCTGATCTTGCATAATCATATTTTCCGAAGTTCTCTATATCAAATTGGTGAAATGTTGATGTCTGATATATTGGAGTGCTTACTGATCCTGTTGCCGGATCTATATCTCCACTTGCATGTATTAATTTAGTTCCAAAATTCATATTTAACGCCCCATTCTATTTTTTATTATAAATTCTATTTTCCTATAGCATTTTCTAAATCATTTAACAAATCTTCTACATTTTCTATTCCTACTGATAGTCTAAGTAGATATTCATCTACTCCAAGTCTTTGCTTAATTTCTTCTGGTATCTCTGAATGTGTTTGAGTAAATGGATATGTTATTAACGTCTCTACTCCCCCTAAGCTCTCTGCAAATCTTATTACTTTAACTCTTTCTAAAATTTTGGCAACTAATTCTTTTTCTTTTACTCTAAATGATAATGTTGCTCCAAAACCAGTTGATTGTTTTTTATTCAATTCATAGCCTTCAAAACCTTCTAACCCTACGTAATATACCTTCTCCACTTTAGGATTACCTTCTAAAAACTTAGCTATCTTAAGCGTATTTTCTTGTGACCTTTCCAACCTTATATGTAAAGTCTTTATCCCCCTTAAAATTAACCATGAATCAAAAGGAGATAAAGTTGCTCCTGTTGACATGTGAATTCTTCTGAGTTTTTCTAATATTTCTTCATCATTTGCTACTATGAATCCTGCAAGTAAATCATGATGCCCACCTAAAAACTTCGTTCCACTGTGAACTACTAAATCTGCTCCTAGTTCTAGTGGTCTTTGATAGTACGGAGTTAAGAAAGTATTATCCACAATTAACAGTAAATTATTTGTTTTTGTTATTTCTGCAACTGCTTTTATATCTGTTACCTTCATCATAGGGTTAGATGGAGTTTCTATAAGTATTGCCTTTGTATTTTCTTTTATAGAATTCAATATATTTTTAGTAATTGTAGTATCAATGAAGGTAGCTTCCAATCCAAAATCTCTAAAAATATCATCAAACAATCTATATGTCCCACCGTATAAATCATCAGATAAGATTATATGATCTCCAGACCTAAATAAATGTATACAGGCTGTAATTGCTGCAACTCCTGAAGAAAACCCTATCGCTGATTTTCCACCTTCTAAAACAGCTAATGTTTTTTCAGCTTCTTCCCTGGTTGGATTTTGAGCCCTTGCATAATCATATCCGGTGCTATTATTAAGACCATGATGTTTAAACGTAGCCGCCTGATATATCGGAAAGCTTATAGCACCAGTTTCTTTATCTCCACCTGATACTCCACTGACTGCAATTGTTTCAAAAGATTTTTTTAAAGTCATTATTTTGCCTCCTTAAATTTGCTTTGCTTAATGCATTACTTATTGCTAATATCAGAAATAATATTAATAAAAAAAGCCACTTCCAAAACAAGAAGTGACTTTGTAGTCATATTATAAGTTCTACCAAAACTTAATTCCTCTCATTTTTCAAGATATTCTCTTGCAGGATTTAGCACCAACGAAAAATTTATATATAAAACTTTTCAGGTTGCCGGGCTTCAAAGGGCCAGTCCCTCCACCGCTCTTAATAAGATTAACTTATCCAGATATTTTTTTGTTAATACTAATTATACATAGTTACATGGACTTGTCAATAATTATTAGTAAAAATATCGATTTTCTATGTAATTAGATTATTAAAATTTCATTATTACATAAAAATTTCTCCTGAATAAAAAAGAGATAACTATTTCAACTTTTAGCAAAATTAAAATAGCTATCTTCCCAAATTTGCCTATATAACATAAATCATATGTTATATAGGCGTTTTAAATAATACAGTTATTCTTTATAGAATTATCTGACTTGTACTATCTACTAATCTAAGATAAACTTCGATGAATTAAACTTATTAGAATATATATGCTTTATTTCTTATCTATTATTCTTTCATCTGTTTACTCGTATCTTAAAGCTTCAATTGGATCAAGGCTTGCTGCTTTTTTAGCTGGATAATATCCAAAAAATACTCCTATTGCCATTGAGAAAGTAAAACTTATTAAAATTGTCGGAATAGATATTGATATAGGTGACTTTAATACTATGCATGCAATTACCCCCATGCCTATTCCAAATATTATTCCTATCGTTCCACCAATTGAACATATTATCACTGACTCAGTTATAAATTGCATCTTTATATGACTGCTCTTAGCACCAAGGGCTTTTCGTGTTCCTATTTCCCTCGTTCTTTCCGTAACAGATACGAGCATTATATTCATTACTCCTATTCCACCTACAAGTAATGCTATGGCTGCAATTACTGCTACACCAAGGGATATCATATTAATCACTGACGTAAAAGACGCTGCTTGACTTTGATTATTAAAAACATCTATTGTCCAATTCTTATTGCTTTTATATAGCTTTTCCCCATATTTTTTCATGTCTTTTACAAGCTTTTGGGCATCAACATTTTGTTTAGGGGTAATAGTAAAGTATTGATAATTCTTGTTTTTTTGTGATGATTTTTCTGTTGTTACAGGAATATATAAATCAGTAACTCTGTCTTTTTCTGATGCCATACCACCTCCACCGAATAGTGAAGAATTTTCATATTCATATACCCCTACAATTGCATATGTTTCAACTTCATCTTTTGTATAAACCTTAATTTCTTTACCTAGTGGATCAGTCTTTCCTTTAAAGATATTATTAATAAGTTTATCAGAGACTACAGCAGTTTTTTTCGCTCCTTTAAGATCTTTATCAGTGATAAATCTCCCACTAGTCAGTTTTACATTTTTAACCTCTTTGTATCCCTCATTTACTCCAATAGCATTTACATTAGCATATAAATATCCATCCTTTACCTTTCCCTGTCCTTTTGTCTCATCTATACTTACGCTGCTAATTCTATCCTTAAATATTTCTTTAAATGCGTCTATTTGCTCTGAAGATATAAGATCGCTATCTTCTGGATGTTTACTTGGTCCATCATTAAATCCTGCAGAGGTTCCATCATCTTTTTTTTCAGTTAAGACAACTTCCATATTATTTGCACCCATGTTGTCCAACTCGCTTGTTACTTTAGATGTAATTGCACCTCCAATAGAAACAATTCCTATAACAGATGATATTCCTATTATAATCCCAAGCATAGTTAAAAGTGAACGCATCTTGCTTGATTTTATACCTGCTATCGCAAGCAATATATTTTCTTTTATAAACATATCTTTTCACCATCTGGAAATTTTCTTACATACTTGTCGTTATCTTCTTCTGATATTATCTTTCCATCCCTTAATGTTATAATTCTCTCTGTTTCTTTTGCCAGCTCATAATTATGAGTTATAAATACTATAGTCTTACCTTCTAATTCATGAACCTTATGAAACAAATCCATAACCATCCTGCCTGTTGCAGAATCAAGGGCTCCTGTTGGTTCATCGGCAAGTATTATACTTGGATTATTTGCAAGTGCACGAGCAATTGCAACCCTCTGTTTTTGTCCACCTGATAATTCATTAGGAAGATGTTTCATTCTATCCTTCATTCCAACAAGTTCCAAAAGTTCTTCTGACCTTTTCCTTCTTTCATTCCTATTCATTCCATAATAAAGCATTGGCAACTCTACATTTTTCAAAGCTGAACTTCTTGGAATTAAATTATAAGTTTGAAATACAAAGCCTATTTGTTTATTTCTAACTTCTGATAAACCATTGTCTGTTTCTTCATTAACATTAGTCCCATCTAAAAAATATGTTCCAGAAGTTGGCCTGTCAAGTGCTCCAATAATGTTCATTAAAGTACTCTTTCCTGATCCTGATGCACCAACTATAGATACAAATTCACCTTCTTTTATTGTTATATCTATATTTTTAAGAATATTTAATTGATTAGGAGTCCCAACATAAAAGCTTTTGACAATATTCTTCATTTCTATTATATTTTCATTCAAAGAACTCACCTTCCTTTTATTTGAACTTTCTCTCCAGGCTTATGTGTTGAAGGATCATCAATTACAAATATTCCATCTGAAATTCCTTCTCCTGAAATTTCAACATTAAAGTCAGATTCAAGTCCTGTATCTATTGGTAATTCCTTAATTATATATTGGTTTGCTTTTTCGCCACTCCTTTCTGCTACATATATACTCTTGCTATCTTCATTTTCAACTATGCTATCTGATGAAACGGTATAAATATCAGATTTTTCATTTGTAATAATATTTACTCTTGTACTCATTCCCACTTTCATATTTTCATCTGTATTATCAACTTTAACTTTTGCCTCAAAGCCTGCATCTGAACTTGTTCCTTGAGACTGAGATTGTGTATTCCCAGATTGACTCGCACTTACAGTTATACCTTCTTTTCTAGCAGATGGACTAACACTTTCTATTTCTCCTGGAAAAGTCTTATCGCCTGTTGCATCTGTTTTTATCTCTGCTTTTTGCCCAACTTTAACATTAGCAATATCGACTTCCTTAATTGGTACAGTTATTTCTATATTATCTAAATTTTCGATCTGAAATAAAACACCATTTCCTGGATTCCCCACAACAGCATTTACATTTGTAATTATCCCATCACTTGTAGCCTTAATAGTGCAATCATCTAGCTGCTGCTTTTGCTTTTCAATGGCTATTCTCTGGCTTTTATTATTATAATTTGTTTGTGCTGTTTCATAATCACTTTTTGCTTTATTTAGAGCTTGATCAACTTTAACCTTTGCATTTTCAAGTGCTGTCACAGCTTTCTCGTAGTCTGATTTAGCAGTGTCATAATCTATCTTGATCTTATTTAAATCACTCTCAGAAATTGCTTGAGCGTTAAATAAAGCTTTATTCTTATCATATATCTTCGCTTTATCATCAAGAGTAATTTGAGCTAAGCTTAGTGTTTCTTCTGCATTTTTAATATCTGCATTTGAGTTGTTATTATATAAATTCAATTCATCATTATATTCCTTTTGAGCTAAATCAAGTTGTGTTTTAGCATTAGCTTCAGTTGCATCAGCTGTAGCTGTAGCCTGTTCAATATCTTTTTCTAAGCCATTCGAATCTAGCATTGCTAAAATATCTCCTGCTTTAACTCTATCTCCTTCTTTTACTTTCACCTCTTGGACTGGATTGTTTAAATTACTGTATATGTTAGTAGATTCTTTACTTTTTATTTCTCCCAAAACATTAACACTATTTACAATCTTCCCCTTAGAAAGAACTGTGCATTTTACTTGTGGAACTGGCTTAGGCATAATAAACTTTCCTATTATAATAGCTCCAACTATTATAAATATTGTACATATTAATATTATTTTTTTACTTGGTTTCTTTTTTAGCTTCATCCCCTTAAGACTTATGCCTTTAGGTTTTAACTTTTTGATATCTAATTTCGGCATTTTTAAAACTTCCCCCTATTCTTAACAGCCTGTTTATCTATGTAATAGTAATTAACTAACATTGTCATATATATGTTACTCTTTAAGCACCATTAATTCTTACACTCTCTCGCAATCTTCCATTATACTGAATTTATGTAACTTTATTAACCTAATATTCATCAGTATATCATTAATGCTTTAACATAACCCTTAATAAAACATTAATTTTTCCTTAAATAAAAGCTTAGTATAAATCGATTCCTGTCTTATCACTTATATAATAACCTAAGTTTAATTATTCTTATATTGATAAACCTTACATTTATCTTTCAATTCTGTACCAATAATATGGCTAAAGACATATTATGAATAATTCCACTTAATATAAAGGCTGCTTCGAAGTAATTGCTTCGAAGCAGCCTTTATATTTATTAACAATAAAAACTCTATTTAATTTGAAAAAACTCATCTTTAATATTACCATTTAGCGTTGGCGATAATTCATTTAGTGTTTTTAATATAATAGTCTTATTATCACCACCTGCTAAAGTTGGAATATAATCATTTTTATCATTTCTTGAAGAAATCATTGCTGGAATTACTTTATACTCAAGACTAGATAATTTATCATCTTCAATATTAACTTTAATTTGAAGTATAAAAGTTCTTTTATCTGATGGATTTGAATTTCCTCCAAAACAAAAGTTTCCCATAGAATATGCTATAAATTTCCCCTTATAATTTTCCATACTTTCAATTACATGTGGATGAGAACCAATAACCGCATCAGCTCCATTATCTATAGAAAATCTAGCTAAACTTTTTTGAATATCATCTGGTTCATATTTTCTCTCTACTCCCCAATGAAAGTATGGAATAACAACTTCTGCTCCCTGCTTTCTTAACTCACTAATATCACTTATTATTTTAGATTTTAAATTATTAGAATATTCCCAACCTGTATACCCTAAAAATCCAAATTTTATTCCTTGAATATCCTTTAAGATTTTATATCCTTCACCACATATATCAATATTCTTTTCTTTTAAAGTATTAATCGTATCATTTATCCCTTGCTTTCCATAATCATAAATATGATTATTTGCTATCGTAACACCTTCTATTGATCCGTTAGTAAGAATATTAACGTATTCCTTAGGTCCTTTAAAATTATAAAATACTTCTCCATCTTTATGTGCTTTATCTTTGGAATCTGTAAATGTAGTTTCTAAATTCACTAATGTATAGTCATCTTTACTAAATATGCTCGATACATTTTGCATGAAATAAGAGTAATTCTTTCCACTACCTATAAACGCTGCTGGTAGACTACCATCATAAGGGAATTTAGTATCAGTTCCTAAAGTAAAATCCCCTGCAAAAGAAATAATAATCGTTTTCTTTGTTGGTTCTTTGAATTGATTCGCTTTATATTTATCATCATCAATAGACTTATCTGATTCGCCAGTTGCTTTATAGTTAGCTGTATTTTTTTTATTACTCAAACCTTCTCGGTACTTTAAATAAATTAAAGATCCAGTCAAAACTAATATAATTACCAATATAAAAGTTATATATTTCAAATAATTATTTTTTTTCTTCTTATCTCTTATGTATGTTTCTCCATGGCTGATCCTAGAGTTTTTATCATTCATATATAGACCCCTAACTTTTTAGTTTTGAGTTATCTTTATACAAATACTAACATATTATACACTTTGATTCTATATTTTATATATATTAATCACAGATTTAAGTTCTTCTGCTATTTTCATTTGTTCCCTTATGGCATTAACAATAACTTGCACTTGATTACATTTTGTACAGCTGCATTGTTTATTATATTTTGTGTTATTCCACGCTCATTTATAACATTTCTCATTTGATATAAGCATATAGTTCCAATAGAAAACATAAAACTTAATACTATACCTATTACTTCTCTTTAATAATATATCCTTTTCCCCATCATAATCTCTCCTTTGAATAAAGTGATTTTAACCTAAACCAATATCTTATATCTTGTAAAGTACCAATTATATCAAGTTAAACGTTAACAAAGCATCGGTTCTTGTTTATTTCTCCTCACCTATAATAATATTAATAGTAATTATGTAAATAAGAATAAAAGAATTCCTCTAAATCCAAACAATATTTGTTCGTAAAAGAATTCTTTTATTTAAAATATATTCCTAATATTTAATAAAACCTAATAAGTGTTGATAAAGTTTTAACTCTCATCAATTACCTGCAATTATATAAATTTAAATATTACATTTTGTTACTTAAATGATTCTCTTTTTACTAACTTAGTATCTATAATATAGTGATTTATCGATGTATCATCATTTTCTAAAAAATCTATTAAAATTTTTGTAGCATGATACCCTAATTCTTCAGAATTAATATCAACTGATGATAATGGTGGTATTTGGAGCTCCGCTAATGGACTATTATTAAATCCTACCACATCTATATTTTTAATTTTTCTCTCATTAAGTACCTTAAGTATACCAAATGCTAATACATCATCTTCTGCTATAATAGCTGTAGGCGTAATGTTTTCTAGCAATTTAATTGTTCCGTTTATTCCTTCTTGTTCATTAAAATCATCCATAATTACGAAATTTTTATCCTGTATTGAAATTCCATTAATTTCGCATGCAACTTTGAACCCTTTAAATCTATCTTTTGTAACATTCCAGTCCTTCTTTGCGCCTAGAAAAGCAATAGATTTATGCCTTTTTTTTACAAGTTCATTTACTAAATTGTAAGTAGCCTGAAAATTGTCATTATCAACCCATAGCAAATTTTCCGATTCTTCCGGTCTTCCTATTACTACAAATGGAAATTGTGTTTCCTTAAGATATTTAATACTTCTATCATCAGTTCTTGCACGTAATAAGCATATTCCATCAACTAAGTTACTTGTTATGAAATTATTTATATATTCTAATTCAGCCTTTTCATCCTCACTAAATGCATATGTAATATAATACTTTTTATTTTGAGCATATTTGCTCATTCCCTTCATAGCTTGAATAAAAAACGTGTTAGTGATTAAGTCTTGAGCCTCATTAGGTAAAACTACACCTAATATTCTGCTTTTCTTATTTGCCAGACTCCTAGCTATTGCATTTGGCTTGTATTTTAATCTTTTTATTGCATCTCTAACTCTTTCCTTAGTCTCTTCACTTATCTGTGAACTATCTGATATAACTCTCGATACAGTTGATGGAGATACATTCGCTTCTCTTGCTACTTCCTTTATTGTAACTTTCATAACTTACTCCTATTCTCAATAAGAAATCACTCATAAAGTTTACTAACATAAAAACATCTAATCACATTCTAATATACTATCTTTTTAGGAATAATCACTTAATGACAGTAAAAACTTATATATGTTATGCTTTATAACTATTTTCCTCTAATAATTTTAATATTAACATACTTAAAATGATGTTACAATTGCCATATATATGGTTTTATTAAACAACAATCAAATAATCTTTCTTTCTATTACTATGAAGTATAAACTTAAGCACACCTCTAATTAACAAGTAGATATGTAGCTAATCTCCACCATAATTAATAAGTATATATTATTGCAGAGATTATCTTTCATATAAATTATCACTATCCTTTACTTTTGCTATAGTACCTGCTAATTATCACACCTTCCATAAGTTCTAGTAATCTGATGAATCTTTTCTGCTAACTGATCCGTCAATGCATCTTTCCTTACTCTCCAACGCCAATTATTCCCCAATGTTGAAGGCAAATTAATTCTGGCTTCATTTCCCAAATTCAAGAAATCTTGCATTTGTGCTATGGAAATATTGGCGATGCTGCTCCAAGCCCCCCTAATAAATCCCCAGTTATACCCCTCTTCTTTATTTAGACCTAAATACGTTATTGCTCTTTGAACTTCTTCTTTAGGTGCTGTTGTTTCAATCCATCCTCGTACAGTATCATTATCATGTGTACCAGTATAAACTATAAAGTTGTTTTCATAATTATGAGGTAAAAAAGGATTTGAGCTATCTGTATCAAACCCAAATGTTAATATCTTCATTCCTGGGAATCCCGTATCATTTCTAAGTTTTATTGTTTCTTCAGTGAGTGTACCCAGATCTTCTGCAATTATATTGACGTCCCCAAGATGATTTTTAATTGCATTGAAAACTTTTATTCCAGGGCCTTTAACCCATTCACCATTTTCTGCTGTTAGGTCTCCATAAGGAATTGACCAATATGATTCAAATCCCTTAAAATGATCTATCCTTAGTACATCATATAAGTTCAAACTTTGTCTTATACGATCAACCCACCATCTATAGTCCGTTTTCTTCATATAGCACCAATCATAGATTGGATTTCCCCATAATTGTCCTGTGGCAGCAAATATATCCGGAGGACATCCAGCAACTTTTAATGGTTTTAGTGTCTTTTTATTAAGTAGGAATGCCTCAGGATTCCCCCATACATCAGCACTGTCCTCTGCCACATATATAGGCATATCTCCTATTATTTCAATTCCCAAATTATTAATATAGGCTTTTAAATGATTCCATTGTTTATAGAACTCATATTGCAAAAACTTCCAAAATCCCATTTCATCTTCTAGTAAGATTTTATACCTATTTATTGCCTCTGGTTTTCTTAACCTAATGTCTTCATCCCATTCATACCAGCTCTTCAAATCAAAATGTTTTTTTACTGACATATACAATGCATAATCATCAAGCCAATAGGCCTCAGCTTCTTGAAACTTAATTAAGCCCTTATCTTGTCTTAATTTAAATTTTTCGTATGCTATTTTTAATACCCTTAATTTTTCTTTAAAAATCAAACCATAATCTATATCCTCTGAATTTTCCCCAAAGCTCACTGAATAATAATCGCTTGCATCTAAAAATCCATCCTGTCTTAAAATATCAAAATCTATAAAATATGGATTCCCAGCAAATGCCGAGAAAGATTGATATGGTGAATCTCCAAAACTTGTAGGCCCAAGCGGTAGTATTTGCCAATACTTCTGACCAGCCTTTTTTAGAAAATCTCCAAACTTATATGCTTCTTTACCAAATGTCCCTATTCCATACTTTCCTGGCAGAGAAGCAATGTGCATTATTATACCACTACTTCTATTCATATCTTCCTCCTAATTTCCACCTTTTGCTTAAAATTTATTTTTATAACCGCCCTCTGTTCTTCTCACGCTTTAAGCAATCGCTTGCACAAAGAATCACATTAAATTAAACTAATAAAATATAGCCGTCAAAGACCAAACCCCATATCAAAAGCATTTTAATTTTTTAGGTTTTTTAACTAAAATTTAAATTATATTTCCTTAATTTCAGTAAATTCTTTAACTAGGATAAGTTGAATTTTGATTAAAAAACCTTACCTATTACCTCTCTATACCTTCACGTTATTCTCAATTCTTTATTAATAACTATTTTATAGATCCTTGAACAATACCTGCAATAATATGCTTTTGAACAAAGAAATAGAATATGATTATTGGAATTATTGCTAAAATTAACGCTGCCATTGCTAATTCCCATTGCTTTGAGAATGCTCCGAAGAAGTTGTTCATCGCTAATGGTATAGTATTTATCTTTCCATTTATAGTTAGGAACGGAAGTAAGAAGTCATTCCATATCCATATACTATTTAAAACTGTAACTGTAACAGTGATTGGCTTCAATAATGGTAATATAATTTTCACATATGTTTGCCATTTACTGCATCCATCTATGGTTGCGGCTTCTTCAACTTCTTTTGGAACTCCTTTAATAAAGCCATGATATAAAAATATGCTCATACTAACGCCAAACCCTATATACATAAATATGAGTCCATAGTGCGTTCCTAGCATTTGAAATGGTCCAAATTGAATTTTTGCCATCCATTTTACAAGTGGTATCATTACTGCTTGAAATGGAACGATCAGCCCTGAAGTAAATATATAAAATATTATCTTACTCTTTCTTGACTGATCCCTTACTAACACCCATGCACCCATTGATGACAAAAGAATTATTAGTACCACACTCCCTATAGTTATTATCATAGAATTTGCAAATGAACTTATTATACTCATTTTTTTCATAGCATCTAAATAATTCTGAAAGTTCCATGTGTCAGGAAGACCAGTTGTGTTTGAAAAAATCTCTCTTCTTGTCTTAAATGAATTTATAAGCATCAAGTAAAATGGTGTCATATATGCTATCAATAGTAACCATGAAAATACTTCTAATAGTTTTAATCTGCCAGTATAACTATCTAGTGTCTTTAGCTTTTTATTTGCTTTAACTTTTTCTATGTTATTAACAACTTTACTTGGCTCCATTATACCTCTACCTCCTTTTTCTTATTAAAGTAAACTTGAGTTAAAGAAATAGTAGTTACTAGTACAAAGAATATAATAGCTTTTGCTTGTCCTATTCCCATATTGTTCACAATAAACGCTTCATTGTAAATATTTAATGCTAACATTTCAGTGGTTTTCATTGGTGTAAGTGAAAAATTCAAATCAAATAACTTAAATGAATTTGCTAAAGTTAAGAATAAGCAAATTGTAACCGCTTGTCTAACCATAGGTATTGTTATATTTTTAAATGTATGCCATCCATTAGCTCCATCAATATGAGCTGCTTCTATTAAATCAGTTGGAACATTTTCAAGGGCTGCCACATAAATAACCATTATATACCCAGCATATTGCCATGTTGAAACGATTAGCATTGCTAGCATTGCCGTAGTTGGAGCTTGTAAAAGTGATGTTGAAAGCGTCGCACTTCCCAATGCTTTACCGACTCCTGTAAATACTGAATTGAACATAAATTGCCATATAAAACCTAAAATTAATCCTCCTATTAAGTTTGGCATAAAGAATCCTGTTCTTAAGAAACTACTAGTTTTTAATTTTCTTGTTACTATATACGCTAGTCCAAACCCCATTATATTTATAGTTATTACACTTGCAATTGTATATAATACTGTTATTTTTAGAGAATAGATAAATTGTGCATCTTTAAAAATTCCTGTATAATTTTTTATTCCAACAAAATCATAATGAGGATTAGCACCATTCCAATTTGTAAATGTATAATATATACCTATTATAAACGGAATTATTACAACCATTGTCATAGCGAATAAAGCTGGTCCAACAAAAATCCAAAAATCTTTAATATCTCGTGATTTCTTACTCATACACTTACTCCTTTCCTAATAATATTTAGCGCTGTCTTATAATTTAAAATACTTATACAAAATTCATGAGGAGGTATTAATCCCCTCATGAATAAATCTTATCTAATATTATTTGGCTTTTGTAGCATCCTGAATTCCTTGTAACATATCTTTCTTTGCTTGTGGCCCCATATCAGTATTAATAAATTTAGAGAATAAAGGAGCTAAGCTATTCTTGTTAAATCCATCTGGTAGGTTAGTAAATGCCCAAGGAAGAGTCTTTCCTTCTTTGTTATATTCAGAAATTGATTTATTTAATTCATTATCACTTTCAACTGTGAAGTTTGTAAATGCTGGGATCATATTCATATCCTTAACTAATGCCTCTTGACCAGTTTGACTTGTAACCATCCAATCTAAGAATTCTTTAGCTTCTTTATTAATTCTAGAATCTTTATTTACTACCCAATACATTGGAACACCTACTGAAATAGATCCACTCATTTTTGAATCATTATTAATTGCAAGTGGTGCAAATCCCATGTGAAATTTTTCATTTGGATCCATTATTTTACTTACATCTCCTGCTACCCAGTTACCTTGATGCAAGAATGCAGTTCTTCCAAGTGCAAAATTACCAACTTGAGTACTATAATCTATAGTGTCTAGATTCCTTCCTCCACCATATTTACAAAGTAATTCAACTAAATTCATCCAGTCATTAAATTGCTTATTATTAACTATATCTGCTTTACCTGCAAGATAGTCCTTTGTAAATTGAGCTGGATTATCTTGAGTTGCAAGTGGTATATTAAATGTATGATTACCAGTAACCCAGAATTCTTTTGTTGTATAAGAAACAACATTATCAAGTCCTAATTCCACTTTTTTACTATCTAATGTCTCAAATGCTGCTTTTAATTTATCAAAAGAATCTAAGGATTTGGGATCGATACCAGCCTTGTCCAAAATGTCTTTATTATATAACAAGCCATACCCTTCTGTTGCTGCTGGCATTCCATATACTTTTCCGTCGATAGTTACTGTATCTAGTGTTCCTTTAACAGCATTTTTAACCCAGCCTTGATCACTTAAATCATCAATTTTATGTTTCCAAGTTTCATAATCCCCAGCACCTTGAATCATAAATATATCTGGTTCCGTACCTTTGGCGAACTCTGCCTTTAACGATGCTCCATAATCAGCTCCACCGCCCACTGAAGTAACTTCGACTTTTACACCTTTTTCTTTCTCATATTTTTTAGCAAGTTCTTGAAGTGCATCATTAATTTCAACCTTTAATTGATATACTTTAATTGTTTTTCCGCTTCCAACATCGCTTGAACTTTGCGAACTTACTCCTGATGAGCTTCCGCATCCAACCATAGTCCCAGCCAATAATGTAGAAGCTAAAATTGTTGATAATATTTGTTTTGTTTTCATTTAAATACCCCTCCATTAAAACTTTGTTTAGCATCCTGAATAACTTTCAAAAATACTAAGCATTTATTTATATAACACATATCTAGAAGTCAATTTAGATATATAATGTTACTCAATTGCCATCTTCGCAATCGTTTGCGAAACCTTTAAAAAAATTTAGTCTTTTTAGCGTATTAAGCTATCCAGACTCCATTTGTTAACCTTTTCTCAAGTAAATCTACTTCTTAATGATATAAGTATATCAACCAAAGAAAACTTTTACAACCTATATTTTCCTTTGTTTTCGATTAAATTTAATAACTTTCCTATGTTTTATTAAGATTTACTCAATTATAGACCATTTTATAAAAACGGTTGCATGATTTTTTTTTATTTATATTTACTTTTACCATTATAAATACTGATTAATATTAGCTTATCTTTTCTTGTTAGTTTTTTTATCTGGTACTCTCTTTTCATTGCATCTTTTTTATTTTCAAATACTTCATGATATACTAATTTAACAGGTCCCCTACCCTTCGTATATTTTGCTCCACATCCTTTTGAATGCATTTGAATTCTTTTGTCTAAGTTATTTGTCCACCCTGTATAAAGTGTTCTATCTGAACATTCTACAATATATACATAATTCATATATTACCTCAACTCTTGATCTATAATTTAACATGTTAATAAAATTCAAAATCTTCGCTAATAAAATTATATCAAAAAAGAAGACGATCATCTACGAATCTCGTCTTCTAAAAACTTTAAATATTAATCTACCTTTGCTGTATCAATCCAGCTCATCATACCTCTTAGTTCCTTACCAACCTTTTCGATTGGATGTTCTGCTTCCATTCTTCTTCTTGCATTAAATCCTGGTCTATTAGTTGCATTTTCTAACAACCAGTTCTTAGCAAATGTTCCATCTTGAATTTCAGTAAGAACTTTCTTCATTTCCTTCTTAGTCTCATCAGTTATTATTCTTTTACCAATTTGGTAATCTCCGTATTCAGCAGTATCTGAAATTGAGTATCTCATCATGCTTAATCCACCTTGATATAATAAATCAACAATTAATTTCATTTCATGCATACATTCAAAGTAAGCATTTTCTGGAGCATATCCTGCTTCTACTAAAGTTTCAAATCCAGCTTTGATAAGTTCTGAAACACCACCACAAAGTACTGCTTGCTCTCCGAAAAGATCTGTTTCTGTTTCATCTTTAAAAGTAGTTTCAAGAACACCAGCTCTTGCTCCACCAATTCCATTTGCATATGCTAAAGCATATTGTTTTGCTTTTTCCGATGCATCTTGGTGTATTGCTATTAAGCAAGGTACCCCAGCGCCTTCTGTATATGTTCTTCTTACTAAATGTCCTGGACCTTTAGGTGCAACCATGAATACATCAACAAATGATGGTGGTTTAATTTGTCCAAAATGTATGTTGAATCCATGAGCAAATACTAATGCATTTCCTTCTTCTAAATTAGGAGCTATTTCTTCATTATATATTTTGGCTTGTTTTTCATCTGGTAATAAAATCATAATAAGATCAGCTGCTTTTGCTGCATCTGCAACTGTTGCAACTTTTAATCCTGCTGCTTCAGCTTTTTCCCAAGACTTACTTCCATTATATAAACCAACAATAACATCTATTCCACTTTCATGAAGATTTAACGCATGTGCATGACCTTGGCTACCATAACCAATGATAGCAACTTTCTTTCCTCTTAATAAATTTAAATCTGTGTCTTTTTCGTAATACATTTTTGGCATTTTTATGACCCTCCTAGTTATTATTTGGCACATTGAACAAAATAATATCCCAAAGATGTGACATATATTTTGTATCAGACAAGGAAGCAAGTTTTACTAATATTAAGAACACTTGCTGCACAGTATGATGCAAAACAGACAAACATACCGGTCTATTATTTTATTGATTGTGCCTTAGATATCTTCTTCACTTATTATTTGATTAATTGGTGCACCAGGTGCAACCATAGGAAAAACTTTTTTATCACTGTTTATTAAATAATCTATAAGAACTGGACCTTCTGAATCCAGAGCTTTTCTAAGTATATCGTCTATTTCATCTACTTCAGTTATTCTAAATGCTTTAGCTCCAAAAGCCTCAGCAAGCTTAACATAGTCCGTCGGTCTATCTAACGTTGTCTCAGAATATCTTCCTTCATAGAAAAAATCTTGCCATTGCCTTACCATCCCTAGACAATTATTGTTCATAACAACTTGAATTAATGGAAGATTATTTTTAACAGCAGTAACTAATTCATTACAGTTCATTCCAAAGCTTCCATCCCCTGCAATGTTGAATACTCTTCTATCAATTCTGCCTATCTGAGCTCCAATTGCTGCCCCCAGACCATATCCCATGGTTCCAAGTCCACCGGATGTTATAAATGTTCTTTCACTTTTAAAATTGAAATATTGAGCGGTCCACATTTGATGTTGCCCAACTTCAGTAGATATTATGAAATCTCCATCATTTAATTCATTTAATTTATCAAATAATAATTCTGGAGTTAACTCTGAATTCGATGCTATTTTCTTATTTTCTTTCAAATTATTTATTGTATTAAACCATTCCTCATTTTTCTTTTCATCAATTAGTGGTATTAATTGGTTTAATGCCACTTTTAAATCTCCTACAATACATGTATCAACTTTTATATTTTTATTTATTTCTGCCGGATCAACATCTATTTGTAAAATCTTTGCATTCTTTATATGATTTTGATTACCTATAACTCTATCGCTAAATCTAGCTCCAAGAGTTATTAATAAATCACACTTAGTTGCAGCAATATTTGATGCTTTTGTCCCATGCATTCCTATCATACCAGTGTATAATTCATGATCATTTGGAAACTCAGACATGCACATAAGCGATGTTGATACAGGAGAATTAATCTTTTCTGCAAATCTTATTAATTCAGATGTTGCTTCAGATATACCTATCCCTCCACCTGCGTATATTAGAGGTTTTTTGCTTTGATTTATTAACTCAACAGCTTCCTGCAATGATTTTTCTGTAATATGCTCTGATTTTCTAACAATCTCTTTAGGAATTATCTTATTATATTGAGTCTTTTCAGCAGTAACATCTTTTGGAATATCTATTAATACTGGACCTGGCCTACCTTCCTGTGCTATATAAAAAGCTTCTCTTATTATATCCTGAAGTTCATTAATATCCCTTACAATATAATTATGTTTTGTTATAGGCATTGTAATTCCAGTTATATCAACCTCTTGAAAACTATCCTTTCCAAGTAATGGCTTCGCTACATTTCCAGTGATAGCAACCATTGGAACTGAATCCATATATGCAGTAGCAATACCTGTTACTAAGTTGGTAGCTCCAGGTCCTGAAGTTGCAAGACAAACTCCAACTTTTCCAGTGGCCCTTGCATATCCATCAGCTGCATGTGATGCTCCCTGCTCATGACAAGTGAGAACATGACGAATTTTATCCTTATATTTATATAGCTCATCATATATATTTAATACTGCCCCACCTGGATATCCAAATATAGTCTCTACTCCTTCATCAAGCAATGACTTTATTAATATTTCAGCCCCCGTCAATAACATTTTATTCACTCCTTTGCTTATAAAATGATCTCTGTTTGATAACTAGCAATGTATAAATTGATTTAGATTCTATTTTATTGCCTCTAATTTCTCACGAACTAGATTTCCCATTTCAACTGTTCCAACCTTTTTCTTACCCGCAGTCATTATATCACCAGTTCTATAACCATCTTCTAGAACACCAAGAACTGCTTTTTCAATTAATTTAGCTTCTTCTTCTAATGAAAAACTATATCTTAGCATCATTGCTGCAGAGAGAATAGTTGCTAACGGATTAGCAATTCCTTGTCCTGCGATATCAGGAGCGCTTCCATGAATTGGTTCATACATTCCAAGGGTTCCTTCACCAAGAGATGCTGAAGGTAACATACCTATTGAACCTGTAACCATACTTGCTTCATCTGATAATATATCCCCAAAAATGTTAGATGTAACAATTACATCAAATTGATTTGGGTCTTTTACTAGCTGCATAGCAGCATTATCAACATACAAGTGGTTCACTTCCACTTCTGGGTAATCCTTAGCCATCTCATTAACTACACTTCTCCAAAGTCTCGAACTTTCTAATATGTTAGCTTTATCTACACTTGTAAGCTTCTTATTTCTTTTCATTGCTGTTTCAAATCCTATTTTAGCAATTCTAGTTATTTCATTTTCATTATATCTTTCAGTATCATAAGCACTCTTTACTCCAGCGACTTCTTCCAATCCTCTTTCTCCAAAGTAAATTCCGCCTGTTAGTTCTCTAACTATGCAGATATCTATGCCATCTTTAACAATACTATCTTTAAGTGGTGATTCGTTTTTTAGCGGAGCATATAGTACTGCTGGTCTTAAATTACAGTAAAGATTTAGTGCTCCCCTTAATCCTAACAACGCTTGTTCCGGCCTTATCTTAGCAGTGGGATCATCCCACTTAGGTCCCCCAACAGCTCCAAGTAGAACTGCATCACTTTTTTTACAAGCTTCTAAAGTTGATTCTGGAAGTGGAGTTCCTTCTTTATCTATAGCACATCCACCTGCTAATACATATTCATATTCAAATCTATGTCCAAACTTATCCCCAATAACTTTTAAAACTTTTATTGTTTCATCTACCACTTCCGGACCAATTTCATCTCCTGGTATTACAGCTATATTATATTTCATTATGCTAATCCCCCTCTTATAATTATCTATTTCTTATTGCCTTTTTCACTAAAACTTAATTATGAATTCGAGTTATTGCTATCTTTATCTTAAGAAAATATATTAATTTAATTTGATTATGCTCTTAAGAATAAATTTTTCTATTTATTTTTTATATACCCAATTAATCCATCGTTATCGATGATCTTTTGCATAAATTCTGGGAATGCTTCTCCTTGATATTCTTGACTCTTAGTTAAATTTCTAATAAGACCTGTAGAGAAATCAACTTCTAATTCATCTCCTGCATCAATATTTTTTACAGCTTCTTCACATTCTAAAATTGGTAAGCCAATATTGATTGCATTTCTATAAAATATTCTTGCAAAAGTTGATGCAATTACGCAGCTAACCCCGGCTGTTTTAATTGCTAAAGGTGCATGTTCCCTTGAGGAACCACATCCAAAGTTTTTATTTGCAACAATTATATCCCCACTTCTTACATTTTTAACAAAATCCACATCTATATCTTCCATGCAATGTGCAGCAAGTTCTTTAGCATCCGAAGTGTTTAAATATCTCGCTGGAATTATTACGTCTGTATCTACATTATCTCCATATTTGAATACTTTACCTTTTACGCTCATTAATAAATACCTCCTACACCAATTCAGGATCAGTTATTTTTCCAGTTAAAGCAGATGCTGCTGCCACTGCTGGACTTGCTAGATATACTTCTGACTCAACGTGTCCCATTCTTCCTACAAAATTTCTGTTTGTTGTTGATACACATCTTTCACCTTTAGCTAAAATCCCCATATGTCCACCTAAGCATGGTCCGCAAGTCGGTGTTGAGAATGCTGCTCCAGCCTCAACCAAATCTGTAACTATTCCTTCTTTTATTGCTTGTAAATAAATCTTTTGAGTTCCAGGAATAACTATGCATCTGATACCCTTTTTAACTTTCCTTCCTTTTAAGATATCTCTAGCTATTCTTAAATCTGAAATTCTACCATTAGTACATGATCCAATTACAACCTGATCAATAGCTACATCACCAGTATTATCAATTGTTCTCGTATTATCTGGTAAATGTGGAAATGAAACCGTTGGTCTTAATGTGCCTAAATCAATTTCAAATACCTTATCATACTCTGCATCTTCATCAGCTTCATAAACCTTCCATTCTCTAGACGCATGGTCTTTTAAATATTCCTCAGTTTTATCATCAACTGGGAAGATTCCATTCTTTCCACCAGCTTCTATTGCCATATTAGCCATTGTAAATCTATCATCCATTGAAAGATATTGTAATCCTTCGCCTACGAATTCCATTGATTTGTATAGAGCCCCATCAACACCAATCATTCCGATTATGTGCAAGATTATATCCTTACCACTCACCCATTTTGCAGGCTTATTCTTAAGAACAAATTTTAAAGCCGATGGTACTTTAAACCAACACTTTCCTATAGCCATACCAGCTGCCATATCTGTTGATCCTATTCCTGTTGAAAAGGATCCAAGTGCGCCATAAGTGCATGTATGTGAATCAGCCCCTATAACAACATCTCCAGCGACAACCAATCCTTTTTCAGGAAGCAAGCAATGTTCAATTCCCATTTCTCCAACTTCAAAGAAATTTTCTATTTCCATCTTTTGAGCAAATTCTCTAATATATTTAACCTGTTCGGCTGCTTTTATATCTTTATTAGGAGTAAAGTGATCTGGAACTATAGCTATTTGGCTTTTACTAAACACCTTATCTGTTCCGAATTTCTTAAATTCATTTACAGCTACTGGAGTTGTAATATCATTTCCTAATACTAAATCAAGATTTGCTTCAATTAATTGTCCAGCTTTTACAGATTCCAATCCTGCATGCGCTGCTAAGATTTTTTGAGTCATTGTCATTCCCATGTTTTAGTCCCCCTTAAAAATATGCTTTTACTTTTCTTTCAATATCTTTTATTAATTTATATTCTATTGAATCTACTAGAGCTATCCAACTAGCTTGAATTACATCACGAGATACCCCAACAGTACTCCAACTTTCAATCCCATCTGTTGATTCAATCAATACTCTTACCTTTGCCTCAGTTGCACTTTCTGAATCCAAAACTCTAACTTTATAATCCACTAATCTTGCCTGTTTTAATTCTGGATAAAACACTTCAAGCGCTTTCCTAATAGCCTTATCTAAAGCATTCACTGGTCCTTCGCCTTCTGCTGCTGTCATCTCATTTTGTCCATCAACTGTAATATTTATTACTGCTGTTGATGAAAAATCCTCTGATCCATAGGGTTGTTCATCAATGATCTTAAAATGATTCAATTTAAAGAACGGTTTGTACTTTCCAATAATTTTTCTTATAACTAATTCAACTGTTCCTTCTGCTCCCTCAAACTGATACCCATCATACTCTAGTTCTTTCAATCTATCTGTAATTTTTTGAACTGATTTATCATCCTTAGATATATTAGGAAATATCTTTTGTATTTCCTGTAAAATTGTACTTTTACCACTTACCTCAGATACTAAAAATCGTCTTTTATTTCCTACCAACTCTGGCTCTATATGTTCATATGACTTTGGTGATTTAGTTACTGCATCTATATGCATTCCACCTTTATGAGCAAACGCTGAATTTCCTACAAATGGATCTTCATCTGATAATGTGATATTACAAATTTCAGCAATATACCTAGATGTTTTTGTTAGATTTACTAGCTCGTTATCATTTAATACTTTATATCCAAGCTTTAGTTTTAATGCAGGAATTATTGTACTCAAATTCGCATTCCCGCATCTTTCTCCTATTCCAATAAAAGTTCCTTGAACCTGACTTGCTCCTGCCTCCACTGCCATAATCGAATTTGCAACTGCCATCCCCATATCGTCATGACTATGAATTCCTAGCTCCACCTTAATTGCTTCTTTTATTCTTTTAGTTATGCTATATATCTCTTGAGGTAAAGTTCCTCCGTTAGTATCACATAACACAACCACTTTTGCCCCTGCTTCTTCTGCTGCCTTTAAAGTTGCCATTGCATACTCTTTGTTAGCTTTATATCCATCATAAAAATGTTCTGCATCAAATATTACTTCTTTCCCCTTAACACACAAATACTCAATTGTATCTTTTATCATATTTACATTTTCATCTAAAGAAGTTTTTATAATATCTGTTACTTGAAAGTCCCATGACTTTCCAAAAACAACAATTGTATCTGCTCTCGATAATAGTAAATCCTTTAAATTTTTGTCATCTTTTACGTTAACTTTAGGCCTTCTTGTCGATCCAAATGCTACGACCTTTGCATTCTTAAGTTCCACATTCTTAAGCCTTTTGAAGAATTCCATATCTTTTGGATTTGATCCCGGATTACCAGCTTCAATATAATCTACCTGTATCTCATCCAAAACTTTTACTATTTTGATTTTATCTTCTAATGAAAATGAAATTCCTTGACCTTGGGCTCCATCTCTTAGAGTAGAATCAAATATCCTTACCTGATTCCGGGCCATATATCATTATCCCCCTTTTTATTTTATTGCTTTATTGCTTTTAATTATTTGCAGTTATTATTCATCAGTAAGATTCAATTGAATTCTTTATAGTTTTCTCGCCTCTTTGCAGTGCTGTCACACCTGTTCTAACCAATTCTTCTATTCCATATTCATCCATTAAATTTATTAATGCTGATATTTTATTTTCATCCCCAGTTAATTCTATTGTTAAGGTATCTGTAGACAAGTCAACTATCTTGCTTCTAAAAATATTCACAGTCTCATTTATTGCTGCTCTATTTTCTGCATTTGCTTTTACTTTAATTAATACTAATTCCCTATAAACAGAGTCATCAGCTTTAAAGTTTATAACTCTTATCACATCTTCTAGTTTGCTCAATTGCTTCTTGACCTGCTCCAAAACATTATCGTCGCCCATAAGTGTGATTGTCATTCTTGAAATTGAAGGATCTTCAGTTCTACCAACAGTTAAACTATCAATGTTATATCCTCTTCTTGAAAACAATCCACTGACTCTACTCAAAACACCAGATGAATTCTTCACTAAGACAGATAATACATGCTTTTCCATCGCCTTCCCCCCTTAAAAATGGTTAAAAAAATCCACCCTTAATGATATAAATCATAAGAAGTGGGATAATATTCCGCCTTATATAATATCACTAGGTTCTAACAAACCCTTGCATATAACGGATGCACACCGGATATCTTTTACTCAAGGAACATTGTTCCCCTTTCTGGATTCTGCTCAGGAGTGATAATTATAAAGCTAAAGTATCGATTCTCACCAACCATCGACTCTCTGCAACTTATCTACTAGATAATTTTCTCCATCTCAGCATTTTTTATAGCTTAAGGACATATTTGATTTTCCTGTTAGACTAAATTGTACTCTCGGTTCTTATTGTTGTCAACGTTTTAGTAATATATTTTTCATTATCATTTTTTTATATATTTACAGCATACCAAAATTGACTATTTAATATTTTTTTGCGTATTTTTTTGTTTATTTATCAATACTTTATGACTTAATTTAATTATATTAATTATTAATATAGTTTTAATTAACAATTTAAATAAGAGCATCTTTTCTGACTTTTACCCCTAATTTCTACATTTTGCTAATTTTGCTTCCATAATCCTCCATATATTCAACCTCTTGAATGTTTGCTAAAACTGTATCCAGACTGTAATTGTATATGTTAAAGTTTATTTTGGCTTCGCATAACCTTGAAATTATTTCTTCTTTCTCATCTTCAAAGACTAACTCCTTATTAATTTCTTCAATGAATGATGCGGTTTTATATATTTCGCATTTTGCTCCCTCTTCAGCACCCAACTGTGTAAATACGTTGTACCTATATTCATCTCCGCCTATTTCAGTCGCATCGTTATAACCATCTTTATGGAAGACATCATCAAGCCTTAGTTCATAATATATATTGATATATGCTTTTGCTCCTTCTATGTCGTTAAATCCCTTACAGTTACCAGTTGGCATTACTACTAGATATTCATTATAAGGTTCTTTGTCCATATAAATACCTCCTTTTATCAACGTACTATTTTATATATTAATCTATTTATCCCCTTATTCATCACTTGTTATTCACAAAAAATTATGTGTAAAATTTAACAATAAAACCCGTATTTGTTTAAAATCAAAAAATACTTTTATAATGCATACTTTTGTATGTCCGCATCAAGCTTATAGTTTTACTTTACCTTACTTATGATAAACTTATAGGAATTTTTAATTAGTTTCATCTCCTCCGAATAGCTAAAAAAAGAGGAACTCATTTAATAGAATTCCTCTTAACAAAGTTATATATACTTTATTTATTTCATTAATTGTATTTCTTCTCGATTAAATTTGCTAAATTGTGAGCCATTTGATCTATTTCAACTTGATTTTCTCCCTCAAGCATTACTCTTACTAGCGGTTCAGTTCCAGATGGTCTTATAAGTACTCTTCCAACACCATTTAAAGCTTCCTCTATTTTTCTTATTTCATTTTGTATTTCATCATCTGTCAAATATAAATCTTTTTTATCATTTGGTATTGTTGCATTAGCTAAAACCTGTGGTAACTCTTTCATTATTGAACATAATTCAGATAATGTTTTTTCCTTTTTCTTAACTATCCCTGCAATTTGAAGCGCTGTTACTAATCCATCTCCAGTTGAATTATAGTCTAAAAATATAACATGCCCTGATTGTTCTCCACCTAAGACATATTTGCTTTTAACCATTTCTTCTAAAACATACCTATCTCCAACAGCAGTCTTTATAATGTTTATTTCTTCATTTTTACATGCAATATCTAGTCCAAGATTACTCATTACAGTTACAACTAATGTATCATCTTTTAGCTTACCAAGCTCTTTTAAATATTTTGCACATAGCATTAATATAAAATCGCCATTTATTAAATTACCTTTTTCATCGACAGCTAAGCATCTATCTGCGTCTCCATCAAAGGCAAAACCTAAATCGCATTTCTTTTTAATTACATACTCCATTAATTCTTCTGGATGCGTCGATCCACAATTTTCATTTATGTTTGTTCCATCTGGATTGTCATTAATTACGAATACATCAGCACCTAGTTCTCTAAATGCTTTTACTGATGATTTATATGCTGCTCCATTTGCACAATCTAAAGCTATCTTTAATCCTTTCAAGCTATAAGGTATAGTGTTCTTAGCAAATTCAATATAATCATCTAACGCTGATACTTCAATTGTCTCTCTTCCCAAATCTGTTCCTGTTGGACTTGGAACTCCTTCAAAATCACTTTCAATAACTCTTTGAATCTCATCTTCCAATTCATCCGAAAGCTTGTACCCTTTATCGTTAAAAAACTTGATCCCATTATATTCTACCGGATTGTGTGATGCAGAAATCATAACACCAGCATCTGCTCCATATTTCCTTGTCAAGTATGCAACAGCTGGTGTAGGTACTACGCCAAGCACTATTGCTTCAGCTCCAACTGATAATATTCCTGCTATTAATGCTGATTCTAACATATCTCCTGATATTCTCGTATCTTTTGCCACTAATATTTTAGGCTTATGAGCTCCTTCTGTTAATACATATGCTCCTGCTCTTCCAAGATCATATGCAATTCTTGCTGTTAATTCTGTATTTGCAACTCCTCTAACGCCATCAGTTCCAAACATTCTACCCATAATTTTACCTCACTTTTTTATTCTGTTATAGTCACTCAATTACTATAATATACTTAATCACTTACAATGGATAATATTATTTGTAATTTCTTCAGTGCCTACCTTAAATAGTATAATATTTTTAACACCTATTTACAATCTTCTCTTTATGTTATAATATTACTATTTCACAATAAATTACATATAATAATTATATTTTTAGAATCAGCATATATTTAGTCTATATTTTCATCTTTTAATCTTTCCAAAACCAAATTATATCCATCGCTTCCATAATTTAAACATCTATTAACTCTGCTAATCGTTGCAGTACTTGCTCCCGTTATTTCAGCTATTTCTGAATAAGTCTTTTTGCTTTTAAGTAACTTTGCTACATGCAATCTTTGTGCTAATGATTTAACTTCATTTATCGTAGCTACATCTTCAAAGAATTTATAGCATTCATCTATATCTTTAAGTTCTAGAATTGATTTAAAAAATAAATCTAATTCTTTACTTTTTAGCTTTGACTCTAAAGAACTCACTTTATCACCTCTTGTAACACTTATTTTCTCTTTAATTATAACCATCTAAAGCTCACTTTACAACTTTAATATATCAAAGCACATATTATGCATATGTTTTGTTAGCTGCATATTCGCTCTAACTAATTTATTGTCTCATTTAATCGGATAAACATTTATTCCAAACCATATATGTTAGGATAATAAATTCACATTTAAAACTCTAGTAAGTCAAGTACTTAATTAAGGCCAGAATGCAACTCTTACTTGTACCATACATTAACCATATTGATTGCTAAAGCACTCCATTATCAATACCTATTTTTAATATAAACCACATAAAACTTATAAAATAAAGAAGAAGCCTTTTATAAAATAAAATTTATAATAAACTTCTCCTTTAATCGAATTTCTAAAACATTCTTGACATATGCTAGCTATAAATCTTCAATATTACTAGTTGCATTTATATTACCTATTAAGTCTAATCCTTTAATATTTAAATCTTTGTATATGCTTTTTGTAGGTACTAGCCAAACTTCACCGGTACCTCTATATACATTAACCATACCTTCTCCACTAACTGCGGTCCCTATAACTGATTTAGATGACTTCTCCACTGAGAATTCTATGTTTCCTGTCCTTAAGATAGCAAAATTTCCATCTACCTTTAAAGTATCGTTAATTAATATACATTTAAATATTTCACTTTCTGGAACCGGGACTTTAAGAACAATTATTCCACTACCTTCTATCCTAGTTTGATACAATCCCTCATTTCCTAGAAACGCCGATGATACATTCTTTTGCATTGTTGCATTAACTTCTATACCTTCTTCACATGCATAAAACATATTATCTCCTATAACTATTTCGTCATCTTCTAGCTCTATCAATGCAAAATGACCAAAAGAGGGTTCTAAAAATATCTCTCCAGTCCCACTATAAGTAGGCCTAAATATATTTTCTCCTGTTAATTTACTTGATATTATTTTTTTACCAAGTCCCAATAGTCCACCTGATTTATTTGTTATTTGGATTTTTCCTTTCATATAGCTCAAAGAACCTGGCTCAAGTATTACCGAACTGTCTTCTAGCAATATTCTTACTTGCTTTAATTTTATTCCACTTTTTTTCATTATGTTAAGTCCCAAAGCAGTTTGAACATCAGTAGCTCCATCTAAATTCTCATATTCTAATATTTGAAATTTTGATTCATATTCCATTTCAGATAACATATTTAACTTGTTAGTAAACTTTAGTGAACTTCTCATAAAATTACCCCTACCTTATAATAAGTTATTTCATGTTTCTAATTAATTCTTCTTCTCTAACTCCTCTAAAAGAGTAAATACTCTCTTATTGAGCACAGGATGCATAAGATATGGTGCTATTTCGCTTAAAGGTTTTAATACAAATTCTCTCTCATGCATTCTTGGGTGTGGGAGAACTACCTTTTCATTTGAAGAAACTATTGAATCATACATAATAATATCCAGATCTATAGTTCTAGGTCCCCATTTTATAGTCCTCTTTCTATCTAGATCTGCTTCAATTCCAAGTAATACATCCATAAGTTCTTCTGCTTCTAATATAGTTTCTATTTCCACAACACCATTTAAAAAATCTTCCTGTTCTAAGTATCCCCATGGTTTTGTTTTAATAAACGATGACTTTCTTATTATTTCAATATTTTTTTCTGCAGATATTTTATTTATTGCATCTTCTAAATATTGTTCTTTATTCCCAATATTAGATCCTAAACTTATATATGCTTTGTGCCTTCTTCTTTCAATCATTATTTCTACAGTATCTAAATGTTTTTTTATAGGTGCCCAGGGCTTTTTTAAAAACACCTTAACCCCTTCTATTATCTTATATTCATTAAGAATAAAGTCAGCTAAATTTAAAGTTGCTGTTTCTATAAGATCATAGTTCTTTCTTTTAAATTCATCTTCAATTTTTTCACACAATTCACCATAATGAACTGTTTTAGTTAAATCTCCAGTTTTTCCTGCTAATTTTAAATCTATATCTAGCTCAAAAGATAAAATGAACTTTTGACCTAATCTTTTTTCCTCTTCGAAAACTCCATGAAAGCCAAATAACTCTAACTCCCTTATATACATCTTATCCAAAACTCATCCATCCTATCTTCTTACGATTATATCAGTCATCTTTGCTGCTCTTGAATTTTCAAGCACATCATGAACTCTTACAAAATCACAAGCATCTTTCATTATTCCAATAACTGTTGTTGCAACTGTCCCCTCTATTCTTTCCTCTACAGGCAAATTAAGAGCTAATCCTATCATGGACTTTCTGGAAGTTCCAAGCAATATCGGATATGCCAACTCTTTGATTCTTTCTAAGTTATTCATAGTCTCTAAATTTTGTTCATAAGTCTTTCCGAAACCTATACCTGGATCTAATATTATATTTTCATCTTTTACTCCAGCATCCTTAGCAATATTAATACATTCTTTCAAATCATTTAATATATCTTCCACTAAATTTTTATACTCTGTATTATCTCTATTATGCATTAGACAACAAGGTACATTATATTTTGCCGCAACTTTTGCCATATCTTTATCTTTTTTAAATCCCCATATATCATTAATAAGGTTCGCACCAGCTTGTATTGCCTGCTCTGCAACTTTAGCTTTATATGTATCTATTGATACTGGTATATCAAAATTTTCTTTTATAGCTTTTATTATAGGTACAACTCTTGAAACTTCTTCTTCTTCACTTACTATCTCATATCCAGGTCTTGTAGATTCCCCTCCTATATCTATTATGTCAGCTCCATTATCTATCATTTCTTTCACATGTTTTACAGCAACATCGATGTCATTAAATTTTCCTCCATCTGAGAAAGAATCTGGAGTAAAATTTAATATTCCCATAATATATGTTCTTTCCCCTATATTAAATTCCTTACTTCCTATTTTCATTAACTTATAGCTCCTTCTAATAATATATTTTAAAATTTTTCTTTTCATCTCCCCAATTACATTCATCAATAGACTTACAGCTAATACATAGCCTTGAGAGTTTATCAGCTCTATACATGAGCTGTGCAAAGTTTTCACTTTTTTTATCTCTATGACCTAGTATTCCTTGTTTTATAATTTCAATTTCTTCCTCATTATATCTGTAATTATGTAAAATTTCTTTTGAAATCTCCCATGATGCTATTTCATGAGGTGTTCCATTTTCATACTGAAGCGACTTTCCTATATCATGGAGAATTGCAGTAGTATATATAATTTCTTTGTTAAATCCTAGACTTTCTTCGAGATTTATTAATTGTGCTATTCGTGCTACATCTAAAAAGTGTTTTAAATTATGCTTGCAAAATTTTCTATCTTTTTCAAACTTTTTATTTCTTTTTATATAATATATATATTCTGTGTCATTCAAAATACAATTAAATCTATCCATATCATACCCCAATTAAACTTATTCTTTACTAAATATCATTACGATTATTTTATTATATCATTTGGCCACAGTTTAGTGATATAAATATAAGGATTTTGTATAAATAAAAAATGCACCTAGAAAATATCTCTAGGTGCATTTTTACTTCTAATAAACTTTAGCTTGTTCTTCTCCATCAAGTACTCTTATAGCACCTTGAGCTAGAGCAAGTAATTCATCTTCTCCAGGATAAACTGTAACTGGGGCTATCCATTCAACCTTTTCTTTAAGGTCCGGAACAAGTGTTGGAGAGTATGCAATTCCTCCGGTAAAAATAATCTGATCAACTTTACCTTCTAATACAACTGACATTTCTCCAATTGCCTTTGAAATTTGATAAACAAATGCTTTATATATTGATTCACATTCCTTATCTCCTGATTCCATATTATCAATAACACCTTTTACATCATTTGTGTTTAGATAACCAACAAATCCACCTTTTCCTACAACCTTGCCATATACTTCTGCCTCACTATATTTTCCACTAAAACACATTTTAACCAAATCACCAATTGGAACTGATCCAGCTCTTTCTGGTGAGAATGGGCCATCTCCATCCAATGCATTGTTAACATCTACAACTTTTCCATGATTGTGAGCACCAACTGAAACGCCTCCACCCATATGTACAACTACAAGATTTAAGTTTTCATATCCTTGTCCGCTTTCTTTTCCATATCTTTTAGCTACTGCTTTTTGATTTAAAGCATGAAATTTACTTTTTCTTGGCAATTCTGGTACTCCGGATAATCTTGCTACATCTGCTAACTCATCTGTAACAACTGGATCTACTATAAATGATGGAATATTTAACTCATCCCCAATTGACTTAGCAATTATTCCGCCAAGATTAGAGGCATGAGGTCCTTGAACACCAACTTTTAAATCTTCCACCATTGCATCATTTACTGCATATGTTCCACCTTCAACTGGTCTAAGCATTCCGCCTCTACCAACAATAGCACTTAGAGTCTTTATATCAAAATTCTTTTCTTTAAGAACATTTAATATAACTTCTTTTCTAAATTCGAATTGATCATATATTGTATCATATCTCTTTATTTCTTCATTTGTGTGTCTTAAAGTTTCTTCAAATAGTTCCTTTTCACCTTCGTAAACACCAATTTTTGTTGATGTTGAACCCGGATTAATTATTAATAGCTTATATGACATTCTGAATCCCCCTTAAATTTAATGCATTCTATACAGTCTCAATGCATAATCTTCGGAAGAAATTATTATAGAATCTAAAAGTGCATTGCAAATTCCATATAAATCTCTCCATTAATTATGCATTAATAATTATGGATTGATTTATTACTTATTCCTTGCTGCAACTAATGCTGCAAGAGCAATTGAATTAACTTTAGTTTCGAACGAATCCGCTCTTGAAGTTAAAATTACTGGTGCTGATGTACCTACTAAAAGTCCACCATTTCTTGATTTTGAGAAATATGTTAATGTCTTATACATTACATTTGCGGCTTCTATATTTGGTAATAATAATATATCTGCTTTACCTGCTACTGATCCTGTAACGCCTTTATGATGAGCTGCTTCTTCTGATATCGCATTATCTAAGGCAAAAGGTCCATCAATTATGCATCCTTTAATTTGTCCTCTATCACTCATTTTAGCTAATAATGCAGCATCAACTGTTGATTGCATACTTGTATTTACAACTTCAACTGGGCATATAGGTGCTATTCTTGGAACATCTATTCCGCATGCATGAGCAACTACAACTGCATTGTTTATCATTCCAACTTTATCTTTAAATTCTGGGTATGTATTAAATGCTGCATCAGTTAAAAATAATAGTCTATCCCAACCTTCCACATCAAACACAGCTACATGTGACATTAATTTTCCTGTTCTAAGACCAACTTCTTTATTTAATACACTTCTTAAAAATGTTGCAGTATCAACTAGACCTTTCATTAACATATCTGCATGACCACTTGAAACTAATTTTACTGCTTCTAATGTTGCTTTCTTTGGATCTTTAATATCCATTATTTCATAATCAGATAAATCCAAATTTATTTTCTTTGCAATCTCATGAATTTGTTGTTTATCTCCAACTAATATTGCTTCTGCTATGTTATTTTCTGTCGCTTCTTTTATAGCTTCTAATACTGGTTCATCTTGTGCTACAGCCACAGCCACTTTTTTGGTTGGAACTTCTTTTAATCTTGATAATAACTCATCAAAGTTTTTACTCATTTTCTGCACCTCTACTTTAATAATTTTTAACTTTATATATAATTAATTTAATTGTTTGTTAAATTTGTGTCAATCAATGCTATGAATATTTCTTTATACCTTATTGTAACAAAAAATTACTGGAAATGTTGAATTTTCAGAATATTATTTTTATTATCTTACTAAATTTACATATTTATTTTTATAAAATTTTACAACATGATGAGTGAGATATGATATATCTTCCTCATCTTCTGAAAAGATTATACTAATCCCACTCATATTATCTATAATCTTACTTTGGTAAATCAAACTTTTCAATTATATGTTCGGCTACTTTTATCCCATCAACAGCCGCTGATATTATACCGCCTGCAAAGCCTGCACCTTCTCCGGTTGGATAAAGTCCACATACATTTATACTTTCAAGCGAAGCATTTCTATTTAATCTAACTGGTGCTGATGTTCTTGTTTCAATTCCAGTTAATATTGCATCTTCTCTTGCATATCCTTTTATCTTTTTATCAAAATTTATAATTCCTTCTTTAAGAGCTTCTACAACATAATCAGGTAGACATTGTTTTAATTCCCTAAATTCATACCCTGCAGTATAACTCGGGATGACCTCTCCTAGTTTAGTTGACACTCTATCCTTCATGAAGTCTCCTACTAATTGAACAGGCGCTTTATACTTTCCACCACCTAGCTTAAATGCTAAACTTTCATAATGCCTTTGAAATTCCATTCCTCTGAGTGGTGAACTTCCTTCAAAATCTTCTGGAGATACAGTTACCACTAGTGCTGAATTTGCATTATCTAAATCCCTTGCATGATAACTCATACCATTAGATACAAGCCTTCCTTCCTCTGATGATGCTGCAACTACCACTCCACCGGGGCACATACAAAAAGAATATACACCTCTTTTTAGCTTCTCACTTTGATATGTAAGTCTATAATCTGCCGCATGTAATTTAGGATGATTATGATTATCTCCATATTGGTTAACATTTATTAATTCTTGTGGATGTTCAATCCTTACCCCTATGGCAAATGCCTTTGCATCCATTGATACATTTTCTTTATGTAACATTTCATATGTATCTCGTGAACTGTGCCCTATAGCGAGCACTAAAGCCTCACATGGAATATCCTTTCCATTAACAGCTATACTCTCTAGTTTACCCTCTTTATATGTTATCTTCTCTAACTTAGAATTAAAATTAACCTCTCCACCAAGTCTCTTTATTTCCTCTCTTATATTCTTAACCACACCTTTTAAGAGATCTGTTCCAACATGAGCCTTGCTCTCATATTTAATTTCTGCTGGTGCCCCTGCTTTTATTAGTTCATCGAGAACAAATGAACACCTATGATCTTTAATTCTGGTAGTTAATTTCCCGTCAGAAAATGTACCTGCTCCTCCTTCTCCAAATTGAACATTTGATTCTAAATTAAGATCTCCATTCTTCCAAAACTTTTCCACAGTTTCTGTTCTTTTATCTACATCTTCCCCACGTTCATACACAACTGGTTTATATCCATACCTTGCTAATGTTAATGCTGCGAAAATTCCTGCTGGACCAAATCCTACAACTACTGGTCTAGCTTTAAATTCTTCAGTTCCACCTTTTATTGATTCAACTTCTCTAATTTCCTCAAAACTTATATCTTTATCGTGTATCTTTGATAATAACTTTTTCTCTTTATTGCAAAATACATTAACGCTAAAGTTTATTTTTATATCATTCTTTTTTCTTGCATCTATACTTCTCTTAATTATATCTAACCTGCTAATATCTTCTTTTGATACATTTAGCTTTTTACAGATTTTTTTTTCTAAAGTACTCAAATCATCATCTAAACTTAGATTTATATTATTTATTCTTATAGCCACAGACTTTTCACCATATCCTTTCAACAATAAACCTATAATCATACATCTATTCAGTCAAACTTCATATTTTATTTATTATTCCCAATCCTATCTTTCTCCAAACTAATTCAAAAAAATTATATCATAAAAAATCACAGTATTAACAAATTAATTAATACTGTGATTTTATTATTATCCTTTTTTCTTTATTGTTACGCTAACATTTCCAACATCTGATACTGTTACATTATTAGCATTAGCAAGTGTTGCCTGCGGTGTATAATCAAAAGTTCCTTCTTCTTTTATACTAGCTAAATCTAGTATAACGCTTATATTTTGTGAACTTACTTTATCTAATGCTTCTTGTGTACCTGATAACTTTACATTAGCTGTTAAATTTTGATTTGCTACCAAAAATGCATCATTTAAATTCTTGTACTGAACATTGCATTCTATATTTTTAGTTACATTCTCTTCTTTTTTTAGTTTAAATTTAGCCTTGATAACTCCATCTCCATCCCCCATTGAAATCCCCTCTGGTAAATTAAGTTTAACATCAACTTCACTATCAGGCTGCAAAGACGACATGTCCACGGCTTCTGTATCTATTGACTCCAACTTACCTAAAATCTGACTATCACCTAAAATAGTTACGTTATTTCTACTTAGTTCATAACCATCTAAAACGAATCCTTGAGGCACATTTCCTGTAGTCTTTAAATTAATTGGTACACTCTTACCATTTGTTACTGTAATTGATAGCTTTGCAGTTTTAATATTAGATTCAATATTGCTAATTGCATTTCCAAATGAATCCATAAACTGTATATTATAATCACCTTGCTTATTTTTATCTACATCCTTTTCTTCACCAGTCAGAATGGCTTCGGTAACCTTATCTACAGAACTTTTTCCTCCCGTTATTGTTACAGTCTTTGGATTTATAGTTTGCTCTTTTTCATAAATATTCTCTTTATAAGTTACTTTTACTTTTGAGCTTATTGTAAGCTCCTTTTGAGTCAATTCTTCTAAATTGACTTTTATACCTAAAATTCCGTTATTTTTTATAGTTATATTTTCAGGGTAACTCACTATTTGGACTGGTATAGTGTTTTCTCCTACTTTTAAAGCATAGGCTGACATATCAGCTACAATCTTAAAATCCTCTTTTTTTACCTTCAATATTTCACTTGATGGACCTTCTAATTTTAAATCTACCGTAAATGGCTGCTTATTTACAATTGCAAATTTTGAATCCACTAGAGAATCTTCATTAGTTAATTCTACTGGTATTCCTTTTAATTCATAAGTCCTGAGCGGGTTCTCAACATTCGAGATATATAGCCACAGAACCACTGATAACAGTAAACAAATAATTTTAACAATTAACGTTCCGTTTTCACTTTTATCCATGACCTCACCTTCTCTCCCGCAGTTTTAACTTTTTTCTGATTTCTATTTTCTACTACCTTAGTTAGTATAAGTTTCAATCTATCTTTATCATAGCCTCGTGTAATTTTCCCATTAATCGCTAGCGACACTACACCTGTTTCTTCAGATACGATTATAACCAATGCATCGGATACTTCAGATAAACCTATTGCTGCCCTATGCCTTGTTCCCAACTTCTTATTTATAGAATTATTACTAGTAAGCGGTAAAACGCATCCAGATGCTAAAATTCTATTATTTCTTATTATTGTTGCTCCATCATGTAGAGGAGTGTTAACAACAAATATATTTTCCAAAAGATTCGAGGTGATTTTGGCGTCTAATACGGTTCCTGCACCAATTAATTCGTTTAAACCAGTGCTTTGCTCCATTACAATTAGAGCTCCTGTTTTACTCTCTGCTAAGTTTTGTACCGCAATTGTAATTTCATTAATCATAGTATTAAAATCTTCTCTATTATTAAGATAATGATCATCAAAAGCACTTCTTCCCAAATGTTCTAAAGCCCTTCTAATCTCTGGTTGAAAAATTATAACTACAGATAATACCCCTATGGTTAATGTTTTATTTAGTATAAAATATAACATATCTAACTTTAATAAATAACTAATTGGAATAAGTGCTATGATTAATACTATTCCCTTTAATAATTGCTCTGCCCTTGTTTCCTTTATTAACATATATCCTTTATAAAATATATAGGATACTACTAGTATATCTAATATGGACCATATCGATATATTAGAAAAGCTTTTTACTAACATTGTTAAAAGTTCTTGCAAATTTCTCACCTCTTTTTCTCTCACAATAAAATTATACAACAAATACTATGATATTAGATATAAAGAGAATTATTATTTTCTTACTTTTTAATTATTTTTATAGTAATTTTTTATTAATCTTAATTAATTATAGTTTATATCGTTATAAAACCCTATAAATGATTATAAGAATAAATAGTGTATATAATTACTTTCTTTGGCAATAATATTATTTGTTGCACTATACCGAAGGAGGTTTTTTATGAAAAAGACATATAGTATTTTTGTAACTGCTTTAATACTATATCTTTCCGTTATTAATATAAATCCAGCATTTGCGTCTAATTTAGCTGGATCTTATAGTGAGACTAAGACTACTTATGAAAATCAAAAAATGAGAGTAAACTATTTAAGTACTAATATAAACAGTTCTCAATCTAATGAGAAAAACAATGGAGTTTTAGAAGTTTTCAAACATGATACTCAACAATTATATATAACGGGTGAAGATATAGATCTAATGGCAAAACTTGTATTTGCTGAAAGCGGTGGTGAACCATATGCTGGAAAGGTTGCTGTAGCTTCTGTAGTATTAAATCGTACTATTGATCCTCATTTCCCAAATACTATCAGAGAAGTTATATTCCAAAAAAATGCCTTTTCTTGCGTTAAGAATGGTAAAATAACCGCTAATCCAGATCAAGATTGCTATAATGCAGTATACGATGCGATTAGGGGCGCTGATCCAACAAATGATGCCTTATTTTTCTATAATCCGGCTACCGCAACATGTCATTGGATGAAAGAAACACAAAAAGTAAATGAAAAAATTATAGGGCATCACACTTTTTTCAAAGTAAAAGTGTAGCCTCTATATATTAATTTAAAAATAATGGGTTATATCAAATAAAAATGATATAACCCATCTCTTATTATAATTACTTTTCAAAAAATCCTTTTACCATTACTTTTCCATTCTCCATCATTTTCTTTCCATTTGCGAAAACCATTTCTATATCTAAGGACTTTTCGTCCACTATTACTAAATCTGCATCTTTTCCTGCCTCAACCATTCCTTTATTACTAAATTTCATGATTGATGCAACATTTGATGTTACTACTTTAATTGCGTCCTCAATTGGCACATTTTGTTCAGTAATTGCATATTTAATTTCCCTATATAATGTTGAAACTGAGCAAATTTCATATCCTTCTAACTTTCCGTCTTTATCAAATTTCTCCATACTTCCATTTCCATCTGAAGTAAAAGTTATATGATCTATAGGCAATTTTTCATCTAAATACTTTTTTAACCCTTCACCAGCTCTAAGTTCACCTTCTGCTAAATTTTCTAGGTCGCAGCTGGTTGTTAAGTCAATAAAACCACCTTTTTTAACATATTCTAATCCTTCCTTAAATAGCTTACCGTTTCTGTTAATATGAGTCGGTAACAACTGAGTTTCAGGAATTTCCGTCTTATCTAGCAATTCAAATAAATAGTTTAATTTCCTGTCCCCTTCGCCTAAATGTATATTAACAATTCCACACTTGTTTGATAGAAGACCTCCAACTCTACTTTCTGCTACTGCGTTTGCAAATACTTCAAATGTTTGCTGAGAACTTCTATGATCTGAAATAGCTATCTCCCCTATTCCAATTATTTCTTCAATCAACATTAAATCGCTTTTAATTGAATCTGTTACAGTCTTAACAGGCAACTCATACGAACCAGTTAAGCAGTATGCAGACATACCATCTTGCTTTAACGCTTTTGCTTTTGCTATCAATGCTTTCATGCTTCTGCATATTCCATCCGTTCCTATACATCCTACAACCGTAGTTATTCCTGCCTTAACCAAACTAGACAATGGCATTTCAGGTGTCCTTGTATTATATCCACCTTCGCCTCCAGCACCTATAATATGAACATGGCCATCTATAAACCCTGGAAAAAGTAATTTATTTCTTCCATCAATAACCTCAATATCTATAGGCGCATTTTTAATATTAAGATTGTCATATATTCCTTCTATTTTCCCCCCGGCTATCATAATATCTTTTATTCCAAGGTTCTTAGGTGCATACACATTACATCCTTTAATTATTGAAATCATATTTTCACCTATCCTTTATTTTAAATAAATACTCTAAATCATCACATCTAATAATAAAATGCCGATTATGTGATTATCTTTTCCTAATAGATATATTAATATGACAGTAATTTGCTTTTAAATTAAGAAGAATAAGTAATTTTTAATTTGAAACTTATTTCTTATTCCTTAAGTATATTTTTTATATTATTATTAGCATACATTGAATCTGGATAATTATTTATTAGTATACTTGCATACTGCTTACTCTTATCCTTATTTATAGAACTGTTTAATAATACCAGATCATAGAGTGCTTCCTCTACATATACACCATTAGGATACTGACTATAATATTCCTCATATTGCTTTATAGCTGCAGAGTTGTCAGATAGCTTTGAAGAGCTGCTTGCTCTATAAAATAATATATGTTCTTTTAAACTATTTCCTTCACAGTATGCATACGCTTTATCTAAAAAAACTTTAGCATCTGAATATTTATTTTCATTAAAACTCTTTAATCCATTTTCATAAAATATTGAAACGCCTTGATCTTTCATTAAAGCAACGGCTTGCTTGTATACTTCCTGATCATCACTACCTATAGATTCTTGCTTAATATCCTTTAGTTGCTCATATATGCCATCCAAATCATTGTTATTTATTAATTCTATTATTTTATCCTTATTAAAGTTAATACTACCATGTTCATCTTTCACTTCTTCTTTTAAGCTTTCTGAACCAGATTCTGTATTATCCTTTGTCTCATATGTATCAGCTTCTTTATTAATATCACTTTCATCTTTCGTTGTTTCTTCAACAGTATTATTTAAACTCTTATATTTTGATACAGCTGCATATCCACCCACTACAATAGCGGCCACTATAACTATAATTATTATTCCAAATAACCCCTTTGAGGAGTTTCTTTCCTCTATAAATGTTCCACTGTCTTTCAATTCTTTCTCGATATTTTTTGCTGTAATTGCATTCTTATCGACATTTAGTGCTTTCTCTGCATATTCTCTTGCTCTATAAAAATCACCTTTTTTTTGATAACACATAGCGATTCCAGTATTCACCTTAATAGAATTAAAATCACTTTCTGCACATCTCATAAATATGTCTAATGCTTTATCAACCTTTAACTGCTTTAGCGCCTGCTCTCCTTGTCTGTATAACTCTAATCGCTTTCTATCTACGATCGAATCATTTACGTAACTTTTTGCAATACTATCGTTATTTAAGTCACTATTCATTTTCCATACTGTAATTGCTTCGTCTAAATTACCCTTTTGATATAATAAGAGCCCTTTAAAGTTTAATACATCTGGATTATCCAAACCTTCTAGTAATATATCTTCACATATCTCTAAAGCCTTATCTATTTGTCCCATCTCATAGTAACTCATAGCTTTGTCATGAGCCCTTTTAACCTTTTTATTCATAAGATTCCCCTTTGTTATTCTTAGTGCAATATGTTTTATTCTTTCATAATATATATTATATCGCACTCAATTATAATAATTAAATATAAAAATTAAAGCTACCTCAATTAATTTTGAGATAGCCTTAATTACATAAACGATATATTATATATTATTCTTGTTCTAACATTATCTTTTTAGCATTTAAGATTGATGTAGCACTCATTGAGAATTCATCTAATCCATATTCAACTAATGTTGCGATAGCTGCTTCATCTCCAGCCATTTCTCCACACATTCCAACCCATTTACCATGTTTATGAGCTCCATCAATAGTCATCTTTATTAATCTTAATACTGCTGGATGCATTGGATTATAAAGATACGAAACCTTTTCGCTCATTCTATCAGCTGCTAATGTGTATTGAATTAAATCATTAGTTCCTATTGAGAAGAAATCAACATGCTTAGCTAATTCATCTGCATAAACTGCTGCTGCTGGAATTTCAACCATTATACCCCATTGAATCTTTTCTGAGTATTCTTTTCCTTCAGCTTTTAATTCTGCCTTACATTCTTCAACAACTTCTCTTGCTTGCTCAAATTCTTCTAAACCAGAAATCATTGGGAACATAACTGCAAGATTTCCATATATAGAAGCTCTAAGCAATGCTCTTAACTGAACTTTAAATATGTCTTTTCTATCTAAGCAAAGTCTTATTGCTCTATATCCTAAGAATGGATTCATTTCTTCTGGTAATGGTAAATATGGAAGCGTTTTATCTCCTCCGATGTCTAAAGTTCTTATAACAACTTGTTTACCTTCCATTTTTTCAAGAACGAATTTATATGATTCATATTGTTCGTCTTCTGTTGGAGCACTATCTCTATCCATATATAAGAATTCTGTTCTGAATAATCCTACACCGTCTCCACCATTTGCCAAAACACCTAATACATCTTCTGGCTTACCGATATTTCCGCAAACTTCTATTCTTCTACCTGATTTAGTAGTTGTTTTAACATCAATTAATTTCTTTAATTCCTCTTGTTCTGCTTGGAATTTTGCTTTTTTCTCTTTATATTCTGCTAAAACTTCTTCTGATGGATTTATAATAACATCTCCTGTTATTCCATCAACTATAACTGCATCTCCTGTTTTAACAGCTGTAGTTATATCACCTAATCCAAGTACTGCTGGAATTTCTAAAGTTCTAGCCATTATAGCTGCATGTGAAGTTCTTCCACCTATATTAGTTATAAATCCAACAACCTTAGTTCTATCTAGTCCTGCTGTATCAGATGGAGTTAAATCGTGAGCTACAACTACTGTGTTTTCTTCAGTAATTGCAAAAGAATCTCCGCCCTTACCTGCAAAATTTGATAATATTCTCTTAGATACATCTTTAATATCAGCAGCTCTTTCCCTCATATATTCATTATCCATAGATTCGAATATAGCGACAAAAGTATTAGCCACACTCTCAATAGCCTTTAATCCATTTAAGCTATTGTTTTCAATTTCCATCATCATTGCTCCAGTAAATTCTGGATCATCTAGTAATGTAATGTGTGCTTCAAATACAGCCGCTTTCTCTGCACCCATTTCTTTTTCTGCCTTATCTTTAATAGCTTCTAATTGTGTTTTAGAATCATCTAATGCTTTTTGCATCTTTGCTTTTTCTGCATCTATATCTGCAATCTTACTATCATTTATAATGATTTCCTCATGCTCTTGTAAAAATACTTTTCCTATTGCATATCCTTTAGAAGCAGCAATACCTTTTTTCATAATATGGAACTCCTCCTTGATTGTAAATTTCATTTATTAAGTAAGTATTTCTTACATTAATTCGTGTATCTGTAAATTTTATTTTAAGTATAAACCTTTTCTATTATAACATAATTCACAAAAAAATTAACTTAAATTTAATCGTTTTTTATGATTTTTACTAAAAAAAGTATCTCTTCATTTATTCATTACTATTTATTTCCTATTATTTTTATATTTTATAAATTTATTTATAAATCATCAATTAAAGTTGTTATTTTTGCATATGCTGTAGATCTTGCTTCGAAGAAATCAGTTTTAACAGAATTTGCATTTGATTGAGTATCTACCCATGAAGCTGGGTTCTTATCTTGATCTTTGAATAATGGAGATAAATTTATTTCTTTTAATCTTTTATTTCCTAAATATTTTATATAACTTTCAATTAATTGTTTATTTATCCCTTGTATCTTATCACCTATAACATAATGTCCCCATAAAATTTCTTGTTCTACACCAATCTTCATCATATTCCTTAATTCATTTTTTGTATCTTCAGTAAATAGCTCTGGATTTTCATTTTGTAACTCTTTTATAATATTTCTAAAAAGCCAAAGATGAGTATTTTCATCCCTATTTATATATCTAATTTCCTGTGCAGACCCTGGCATCTTACCGTTTCTCTCCAAGTTGTAGAAAAACATAAATCCAGAATAAAAATATATACCTTCTAATATATAGTTAGCCATAAGTGTTCTCAACAAATTGTATCCTGTTGGATTCTCTATAAATTCATTATATAGGTCTCCTATAAATTTATTTCTGTTCAAGAGTATCTCATCATCTTTCCACTGATATAATATTTCATTTCTCTTTTCAGGAGAACATATACTATCAAGCATATAGCTATAGCTTTGTGAATGAACTGCCTCTTGAAAACTTTGAATTGTTAAACAAAGGTTTATCTCACTTGCCGTTATATAATTATTTATATTACTTAAGTTTGCTGTTTGTATAGAATCTAGGAATATTAAAAATGACAATATTTTATCATATGCGATTCTTTCTTCTTCTAATAAGTTTTGATAATCCTTTAAATCTTGCGAAAGATTTACTTCCTCGGGTATCCAGAAATTATTCATTCCTTGTCTATACCAGTCTGAAACCCAGCTATATTTCATATTATTAAAATCATTTAAATTCGTAGTATTTCCATTTATAATTCTCTTTTTACTGATTTCTCTATCTCCAAATTCATTAAAAAGAGGTTTTTTATTTATAATCATATCTACACCCCTAATCTCTAATCATTAATTACTATATAGCTAACATGTGTTAGTTATATAGTAACTAATACTAAATATTTCATACTTAAATAAAACATAATTATTCATTTATATATTCTTTTTTCATAAATTCAAGTGACCAACTAATATTTAAGGAACTAAATAAGCTTGATAACCCAAATATAAGATTTGAGTTCTTTGCTTATTAATTCACTATGTATAACTTCTGCTGACCAAGTACTGTCACGGAACATAAAGCACACTTATGCTGAACAAGTTTCACATTCCGTCACTTCCAATGACTTTGATCTAACATAATATATAGATTTAACTCCACATTTACAAGCCTCTATATATAAGTTCATTATTTGCCTCATTGTATAGCTATTCGTTATATATAAATTAAAGGATTGGCCTTGATCTATATGCCTTTGACGTATTCCATTCATTTTAACACACCACATTTGTTCTATATTATAAGCTGAATTATAATACCAATAATTATCTTCTGAAAGATTTGGTGCAGTCTTAGGAATTATACTTCCCTTCTTTTCTTCTAAATAAAATCTTGCCATAATAGGATCAATTCCTTCTGTTGTCCCTGCAATTGTTGCCGTCGAACCATTTGGAGCTACTGCAATTAAATATCCATTTCTTGTTCCGAATTTGTGAACTAACTCCTTTAGTTCATTCCATTTGGAACTATTGTAGTTTCTTAATCTAAAATACTCTCCAGTATCCCAATCAGATTCCTTAAATAATTCATAACAACCTTTTTCTTTTGATATTTTCATACTAGCCTTTATAGCATAGTAGTTTATCTTCTCGTAGACTTTATCCACAAAACTTTTATGCTCTTCTTCTGTCCAATGTATCTTATTATTAACAAGCATATGATGATATCCGCTAGTCCCAAGACCTATTGCCCTATACTTTTTATTAGTAATCTCAGCAAAAGGAACTGAATAATAGTTTAAATCAATTACATTATCCATTGCTCTAATCTGAGTTTCAACAACATATTCTACTTCCTCATCATTGCACACATCTATATTTCCAAGCACTACTGATGAAAGATTACATACAACAAAATCTCCTGGTATTATTTTCTCAACTACTGCATATTCATCTTTATCACTAAGAATTTGACTCTTTTGTATCTTCATTGGGCTCATATTCTGCATGATTTCAGTACATAAATTTGAAGAATATATCATTCCTTTATGCTTATTAGGATTCATCTTATTTGTAATATCTCTATAAAATGCAAATGGTGCTCCTGTTTCAACCGCACTCTTTATTATTAATCTCACTAAATCTTTTACTGACATTACTCTTTTCTCTATTCGCTCATCACTTACACATTCATAATACTTTTCTTCCCATTGATCTCCATAAAAATCTTCTAATGCATATCCTTTAACTGCCTTAATCTCATGTGGGCACATCATATACCAATTAGCATCTATATCGCTTTCAGCAAGCCTCCAAAATAGATCTGGATAGCAAATGCCTGGAAATACATCGTGTGCCTTTTTTCTATCATCCCCATTATTAGTCCTTATTTGAAGAAACTCAGGAATATCCTTATGCCATGCATCTAACCATATTGCCACCGAGCCATTTCTAACACCTAATTGATCTACAGCTATTGCTGTATCATTAAATAATTTAACCCATGGTATTACCCCTCCAGACGCTCCCTTAAATCCTCTTATTGGCGAACCTAATGCTCTAATTTTCCCCATATAGATACCCATTCCACCACCGAATTTAGATACTTTAGCAAAATTATCAAGCGATTTATAGATTCCCTCTAAACTATCTTCCACTGAATCTATAAAGCATGAACTTAATTGATAAAATGGCTTTCGTGCATTAGACATTGTCGGAGTCGCCATAGTTGCTTTTAATGAGCTAAGTACATCATAAAATCTCTTTGCCCAATATACTCTATTTTCTTCTTTCTCTGGAATTGCAAGATGCATAGCTATTCCCATAAACATTTGCTGAGGAAGCTCTATGGGATTTCTATTATAATCTTGAACTAAATATCTACTTGCTAAAAGGTTTATTCCGCTATAATTAAATAAAAAGTCTCTTTCTGGCTTTATATCCTTTTCCAGTTCTAAAATATCATCTCTTGAGTAATTTTTTAATATATATTCTCCATAAAGACCTTTTTCAGTTAGATACTCAATAAATTCGTAATAATCCTGGTATAAATTCTTACCATTTTCTAAATCTCTAGAATTTCTAACTCTATCATAAAGTTCATGCGTATATGCCCTAGAGGCCACATATTGCCAATTTGGTTCCATATCTGTAGTTAATTCTAGTGATACTTGTATTAATGAATTTCTTATTTCTCTTTTATTCATATCTTTTCTTATAATTTGATTTAACGCATCTAATAGTTTATCTTCTGTATAAATCCCCTCATTATCTTTAATTGCATTAATAGCATCTTTGCATAATTCACTCAAAAGCGACATTTAGTTATCTCTCCCTACTACATATTGTGTTTTTTGTATATAATTTATTTCTCCTATACAATATATCGTATATTATAATTGTTAGCATGATAATTGTAAAACCTTAAAATTTATAGATATATATGAAAAAAGTAGCTAATCTTTAGTTTTCTATAGATTAACTACCTAATTGATAAAATTTATTTATTAATATTTTTTATTTCTTATTTACTGGAAGTATAAGATAAATTTTAAACATATCTCCTTCTTTTTTTATCTTAACTTCTCCACCGTGAAGCTCAACTATACTCTTTGTAATTGCCAGACCTAACCCAGAACCTTCAACTTTAGAATTTCTAGACTTATCTCCTCTTGCAAATCTTTCGAACATTTCGTCTTCATTAAAATCCATCTCATAATTAGCAATATTCTTCACACCAACATTAACATAATCTTCTTCTATTTTTACATTAATATAAACCCTAGTATTGTTCATTGAATACTTTAGTGCATTAATTATTATATTTTCTAAAGCTCTTGACATCATCTTTCCATCAAGTTCCATATATACAGCATCTTCTTCACTTGTTACTTTAAAGGAAATATTTTTTTCCTCATATAAAGTACTGTATTCACCTATGCCTTGATGTATTAATGATAGTATATCTATTAACTCTCTATTTAACTTAATTTTTCCACTATTGATTTTTGACATTTCAAATAAATCTTCAATTAAAACTTTTAACTTTAGTGACTTTCTTTCTAATATTAGTAAATACTCTTCCCTTTCTTCCTCTGTTATATCACTATTCTTAAGTATATTAACATAATTTATAATTGACGTTAATGGAGTTTTTAAATCATGAGATACATTTGATATTAATTCTGTTTTCAATTTTTCATTGTGTACACCATTTTCCAATATTTCTTTATATCCTGCTTTTATCAAATTAATATTTTTAGCTAGCTCTTTTATTGCAGGAGATCCATCTAACTTAATATCATCTTGCAAATTTCCTTCACTGACTCTTCTAAGTGCATCATTTACAACTATTATATCTAGAGTCTTTTTTAATGCATACATCATAGTAAAAAATAAGATTATAATAACAAATACGCTTCCTTTAAACGGATAAGTTTGGAAGAACTTCACAAATATATTATTTTCATATCCTCCGGTAGCAAGAAAATATAAATATGCAATTAATAATATCAACGCCAATGCAATTGATATTATTAATGTGCTCCTTGTTTCCTTATAATGAAATCCATTTTTAATTACAAAAATCATGTTATTAACAAAATTAGATTGTATTTTAGATGAACTTTGATTCTTTTTTAATATAAGGGCCATCTTTGCAATAAACGTCACATATATAACAGCTAGCAAGATTAAACCTCTTAAATCACCTTTAATTCTATTAACTGCTAGGCTATGTTGTGATCTATTAATCTGTATATAATCACCCAATGTTGAAAGTAAAATTAATGTTATTAGTGCTACAATTATTATATCAACTAAATAGACACTACTAAAATATATCTTAATCTTCTTTTTCAATCTTGTATCCAATTCCCCACACCACCTTGATATATTCAGGCTCTTTTGTGTTTATTTCAATTTTTTCTCTTATTCTTCTAATATGTACAGTTACTGTATTTTCACTTTTGTAAAAAATCTCTTCCCATACATTTTCATATATCTCTTTTATAGAAAATACTTTTCCTAAATTTGACGCTAACAGATATAATATTTTATATTCTGTTGCCGTTACCTTAACATCTTCTCCACGTAAAGTAATTTTTTTTGCAACAGTATCTATTACTAAATCTTTAACTTTAATTATATCCTTACCTTCTTCTACATTTAGCGGTTTTTCATATCTTCTTAATTGAGATTTAACTCTCGCTACTAATTCTAGGTGGTTAAATGGTTTCGTTATATAATCATCTGCCCCCACATTTAATCCTAATATTTTATCTGAATCTTCACCCTTTGCAGATAACATTATTATCGGCAAGTTTTGGCTTTCCCTTATCTTTAAACAAGTACGTATTCCATCAAATCTAGGCATCATTATATCTAGTATAATTAAATGTATTTTTTCTTTTTCAAGAATATCTAAAGCTTCCAATCCATCCTCTGCTTTAAATACCTTTAAATTTTCACCTCTTAAATATATTTCAATTGCATCTCGTATTTCCTTTTCGTCATCAACTACTAATACATTGAACATACAAATTCCTCCTAAAGTTCACGTTTCACATAATATGCTTTACAATGAACTTATATTCTAATATTAATTATACACTGCTTTCTGAAATTCTTCTGAATTCTTAACTGGATCAAAATCATGCTCTGCCTTTGCAATTTCCTTTATTGATGTATCCATTTGTATTGCTTTCTTTAAATATAGCATTGTATTTTTTACATCTCCTCTTCTCCCATAAATAGATGCTATACCGTAGTAACTCCATTCATAATCTTCAATATCTAAAGCTTTATTATACCATTCAAGTGCATCATCCATTTTTCCATACAACTCATATGTAAGTGCCTTATTAAACCTTGCATATCCATATTTAGTATTAATACTTAATGCCTTATCTATATCATCTATACCGCTATCAAACTCTCCATTATACGCCTTTGCAATTCCTCTTATATTATACCCCATTGCATTACTTGGGAATTCATTTATAAGTAAATCTGCTTTGCCAATTGCATCAGTGTACTTATGGGAAAAAAACAAATTATATGCTTCATCGTATAACTCATTCTCCCTTGCCGAATAACTGGACTTTTCATTTGTTTCATCATTATCCGCCTTTTTAGAACTATTCTCCATATCTATATTTTCTAGCTCTTTATTGGTTACATTATTACCTGATTGTTGCGTTCCTTCAGGCATTGTTATTTCTTTTTCTTCTTTATATTTAATATTCTTGCTGTTTCTATTTTCTATAAATTCATGAGCCATTATCCCCAATGCTATTAATACTAGCACCGATAATATAATTTTTTTATTCTTTTCTCTTCCTGGTAACTTAATCCTGCTCATATATTTCTCCTTTTAATACGGCCTAATATATAATTTCAATTTATTTTACCGAATTTAAATATTCTCTTTGGCCAATTTCATATAAGTTATTTCCTTGAGCATCGATAATAACAACTAGAGGCATATCTTTAACTTCCATTTTTCTTATAGCTTCAGCACCTAAATCCTCATAAGCAATTATTTCTGACTTAATAATACTTTTTCCTATTAATGCAGCTGCGCCTCCAATGGCTCCAAAATATACTGCCTTATTCCTTTTAATTGAACTAATTACTTCTTCATTTCTTGCACCTTTGCCTATCATTCCCTTTAAGCCAATATTCATTAATTTAGGCGCATAGGCGTCCATTCTATAGCTAGTTGTTGGACCAGCAGATCCTATAACAGTACCAGGCTTAGCTGGTGATGGTCCAACATAGTATATGATCTGATCTTTTATACTAAAAGGTAACTCCTTACCTTCATCAAGCAATTCTATTAATCTTTTATGTGCGGCATCTCTAGCAGAATATATTGTTCCACTTAATAAAATACTATCTCCTGCTCTTAACTGTCCTATCTTTTCTTCATTAAGAGGTGTTTCTAATTTAATTTCCATTCTTTTTTCTCCAATCATACATATTATTTTAGATCTTTATTTTTAATGCACTCTTGCTAAATTTATACTTTTAAAAATATATGTGGATTCTAAAAAATTTAATCTATCACAATTTATCTTAAGCCGTGAGATAGCACAAGCAAGATAATTTATAGAGAATGAATTATCTTATTTAGAACTTATATATATCTTTTTAAAACATAAACTTTATAGTATTACCTCTTTATGTCTAGTAGCATGACAATTTATATTTACCGCAACGGGTAACCCTGCAATGTGAGTTGAATAAGTCTCTATATTTAATCCCAATGCAGTTGTTTTACCTCCGAAGCCTTGTGGTCCAATTCCTAATTTATTTACTTCTTGTAATAGCTCTAATTCTAATTCCTTATAAAATTCATCTTCATTTCTTATATTTATAGGTCTTAATAATGCTTTCTTAGCTAAATATGCAGCTTTATCGAAAGTTCCTCCGATTCCAACACCTATTACCATAGGTGGGCATGGGTTGGGTCCTGCCGCTTTAACTGTATCTATTATGAACTTCTTCACTCCATCTAGTCCATCTGATGGCTTTAGCATGCCTATTTTGCTCATATTTTCAGAGCCAAATCCCTTTGGTGCTAATATAATCTTAACCTTATCTCCATCCACTATATCATAATATATTATAGCCGGAGTATTATCCTTTGTATTAACTCTTCTGATTGGATCTTTTACTACCGATTTTCTTAAAAATCCTTCCTCGTATCCCCTACGTACACCTTCATTGATAGCATCTTCGATGCTTCCACCAACTAAATGTACATCTTGTCCCACTTCAATAAATACACATGCCATTCCCGTATCTTGACACATAGGCATTTTCTCATTTCTTGCAATTTCTGAATTTATTAATATTTTATCTAAAACATCTGATGCTAATTTCCATGGTTCTTCTTTCTTCGCATTTAATAATGCATCATTAATATCCGATCCTAAGAAATAATTAGCTTCAATTGATAAATTTTTAATAGCTTCTGTTATAACATCAACATTTATTTCTCTCATTCTTACAGCTCCTTTATTATCGCTTACAAACTATACATTTATACTTATTACTACATATAAGTTTAAAAGTATTTCTTACTATTTACAACCCCAAATAAATTTTATTTAATCCAATAATTCTCAGAATTAAATGTAAATAATCTTAGTATATCTATACATCATACGCAAAGCATTCCTTATAGTCATTTTTTAAGATCTTCTTGTTTTAGTATTGCTAAATACCTTCTCTATTTTTAAATTTATCGCTCATAATCATAGTTCATTAATACTATAATTATATATATGTTGCAATAATAAGCTTACATTTAAACTTCTTATACGCTAAGTGCTGGATTAAGATAAAATGTAGAAACTCAATTGCAACATATATAACTAATTTATATATTTGAGAGGTTAACTTATGAACCCTAAAAATTTAGACAAATTCCTAACTATACTAATTTACTTTTTAATTGTGCTTTTGACCTGTTTGCTGTTGTATAATCTGCTTTTATTAGTAAACAAATTATATTATTCTTATGGATATCCAGGAAATAGCATAAAAGTTGGTCCTATTTTTATGAAATTAAGTAACTAACTATTTTTATTCTCGAAATATTTATTGACACCATTTGTTATTCCTTTTGCTATTTTATCTTGATGCTCATCGCCTTTTAGTTTTTGCTCTTCTTCATAATTAGATAAGAAGCCACATTCTACGAGAACGCATGCACCTTCATATCCATCTCTAAGTATTCTATATTGTTCCTTTGCAGCCTTAGGAACCCTCTTATTATTATCATTTATTGTTTCTTTAAGTGATACTTGAATATTTTCCGCTAAAGACTTACTGCTCTCATTGGATGAATACCAAACTTGAGAACCAAAACAACTAGACTGCGGAAACATATTCTGATGTATAGATATAAATACATCACATTTAACATCTTTTTTCATTTGGCATCTGACATTAAGGTCTTTAACTTTCTTCGCATCTAATTGAGAATCCCCTTCTCTTGTCATATATACAGCATATCCAGCATCTTCTAATTCCTTTTTTAGCTTTAAAGATATAGATAAATTTATATCCTTCTCTATAGTTCCACTCTTTGATTTTGCTCCACCGTCAATTCCTCCATGACCTGGGTCTATTAATATTATTCTTTTATCTTTATTCTCTTCAGAATTTGTTCTTACCGGAATCCCAGAAATTAAGCAAAATATACAGAATAATGCTATCCATTTTTTCATTCTCATAAAACTATTCCTCCAAATCATTTAGACTTACATACTGTATTGTTTGCTATACAATCTTAATTATTCAAATTCATTTACATTAATAAACTTTTATTTTTATTAAACTTATTATATGTAGCACTTAATAAAGATCTAATTACAATCTCCTTAATGTATTATTTAAAAATATTGATTCGTAAGAATTTATCTTAAGCTACAAAGTACTAGAAAACAAATAACTTCATAAATGATAAGCTATATTGTTTACAACCTACATCTATTGCAACATATAATAAAAGAGTTTATAACTATATTAGGAAATAATATAAGACTCTTATTCCTAGAAATGTAATAACTATTCCCTATATTTGCTCTTATTCAAGATGTTATATATTTCTATATAACATAAAAATCCCACAAACACCGCGTTTGTGGGATTTTTGATCTCCAAATATTATCTCTTTGAGAATTGTGGAGCTCTTCTTGCTGCTTTAAGACCGTATTTCTTTCTTTCTTTCATTCTTGGGTCTCTTGTTAAGAATCCAGCCTTCTTTAATTCTGACTTTAAAGCTTCATCAGATTTAACTAGTGCTCTAGCTATACCATGTCTGATAGCTCCTGCTTGACCTGTAAATCCACCACCGTGAACATTTACTAAAACGTCAAATCTATCCTTAGTTCCAGTTAAAACTAATGGTTGATTTACGATAACTCTTAATGTTTCTAAACCAAAAAAGTTTTCTATTTCTCTTTTATTTACAGTAACCTTACCATTTCCTGGTACAAGTCTTACTCTTGCAACTGATTTCTTTCTTCTTCCAGTTCCCATGTATTGAACTTTTGCCATTTCTTATTCCTCCTCCCGAGATCGTATTAGTATCTTAATTCTAGTACTTCTGGTTTTTGAGCTGCATGATTATGTTCTGCACCTCTGTATACATTTAATTTCTTCAACATTTGTCTTCCTAATACACCATTTGGAAGCATTCTTCTTACTGCTTCTTCAAAAGCAAATTCAGGCTTTTTATCTAATACTACTCTATAAGGAGTTTCTTTTAATCCGCCTGGGTAAAGACTATGCTTTCTCATTAATTTTTGATCTAACTTCTTACCAGTTAAGACTACCTTTTCTGCATTAATTACAATAACAAAATCTCCGCAGTCAACATTAGGTGTAAATGTTGGTTTATTTTTACCTCTTAAAATTGAAGCAACTTGGCTAGCAACTCTACCTAGTGGCTTACCAGCAGCATCAACTACATACCATTTTTTTTCAATTTCACTTGCTTTAGCAATGTATGATTTCATCTGTTTCCCTCCCTGAACTTACATTAATTCTTTACTTATTATTTTAAGTAAGATTTTTTATGTCAAGACCCGGGGCTAGTGGATCTTATATACATAAATGTTTTAACAAACAAACCTATTATAATACACGCACACGGGCGTGTCAACACATTTTTATCATTTAATAGAAAACTTTTTCTAATATTAATCCATTTGGTGGTACACACATTCCTGCCTTTTTTCTATTTCCTTCTTTTATTATTCCCTCTATATCTTCAGCTTTTAATTTTCCATTTCCAACCTTTATTAATGTACCTACTATTATTCTTACCATATTATACAGGAATCCATCGGCTGTAATAAATATTTTTATTTCATCTCCATTTTGTTCTATGTAGAGATTCTTAACAGTTCTTATAGTAGTTTTTATTGAACTTCCAGGTGACATAAATGCCTTGAAGTCATGGATACCTATAAAATACTCACACGTTCTTCTCATCTCATCTATATCCAATTTATACCTATAATGATACAGATATTGATGCCCCAGAGACAACCTTTCATATCTATTTATAATTGTATATGAATACGTCTTACCTTTTGATGAATATCTTGCATGAAAATTCTCATTTACTTCTTCCGATTTAATTATAGATACATCCTCTGGTAATCTTGTATTAATAGCTTCTCTAAACTTATTTCCAGGTATTGAACAATTAGTTAAAAAGTTTGCAACCATCTCTCTTGCGTGAACTCCCGCATCAGTCCTAGAGCTTCCATTAATCATAATCTCTTCGCCTGTAGCTTTAAATATTGCTGTCTCTATAACCTTTTGAACAGTTCTTCCTTTTGGTTGCCTTTGCCACCCAGAAAAGTTACTTCCATCAAACTCAATAATTAATTTTATATTCCTCATCTGACTTATCTTACTCCTATAGTACAATGAATCTTACAGCTATACACCATAAAACTAAAATACAAAATACAATAAAAGCAACTAAGTCTCTATACGAAAACTCAAGTATTTTCATTCTAGTTCGACCAGCACCACCTCTATAGCCTCTCGCTTCCATTGCCATTGCTAATTCGTCAGCTCTTCTGAATGAGCTAATAAATAAAGGTACTAGTAACGGTACTAAACTCTTAGCCTTTTTTATAATTCCACCTGATTCAAAATCAGCTCCTCTAGCCTTTTGAGCTTTCATTATTTTATCAGTTTCATCTATTAAAGTAGGTATAAACCTTAAGGCTATTGTCATCATCATAGCAAGTTCATGAGCCATCTCTTTTCCAATTGGCCTTAATAACTTTTCGATTCCATCCGTTAACTCAATTGGAGATGTGGTTAATGTTAACAGCGATGTTCCTACTATCAATAAAATTAGTCTGATAGCCATAAACGCTGCAATACTTAACCCCTCTGGATACACCTTTAAAAATCCTACGCTAAAAACCTCTGTCCCTTCAGCGCCCCTAACCATAAATATGTTTAGAATAGCTGTTAATACTATTAATAGAAAAATTGGCTTCAAACCATTAAAAATAAATCTAAACGGCACCTTTGCAATCAATATTATAGATAGTAAAAAAATAACAACAACAGTATAGCCAATAAATTTATCTATGATAAATAAACAGGCAATAAAAAGTATTGATATAAGTATCTTTGTTCTAGGATCTAATTTATGAATAAAGGACTCTCCAGGTAAATATTGTCCTATTGTAATATTCTTCAACATAGTTTTGTCTATTCCCCTTTCACTTTATTTATCCTTAGAGTAGATAAAAGCTGCCTTTTTGCTTCCTCTATTGTAAATATATTATCTGGAATATCAAAGCCTCTTTTTCTTAATTCTCTTATCAGATATGTTACTTGAGGAACTCCAAGTCCTATTTTCTCTAGCACATCTACTTCCTTAAATACATCTGCTGGAGTTCCTTGCAATGCTATTCTCCCACCATTCATTACAATAATTCTTTCCGCAATCTTTGCAACATCCTCCATACTATGGCTAACTATAATTACCGTCATATTATAGTCCTTATGTAGCTTACTTATTTGATCTAATATATCATCCCTACCCTTTGGATCTAATCCTGCTGTAGGCTCATCCAATATTAGTGTTGTAGGCTGCATTGCTATAACCCCTGCAATTGCTACCCTTCTCTTTTGACCACCACTTAAGTCAAATGGTGATCTATCTTTATAAGTCTCGTAATCTAGACCAACCATTTCCATTGCCTTAATTACCCTATCATTAATTTCACTGTCAGAGAGCCCTAAATTTCTAGGCCCAAATTCAATATCCTTAGCTATAGTCTCTTCAAAAATCTGATATTCTGGATACTGAAACACTAATCCAACCTTTTTTCTTATATCTATTAGTTTTGCTTTCTTATCAGTAATATCTATTCCATCAACGATTATTTTTCCACTAGTTGCTTCTAGCAAACCATTAAAATGTTGTATCAAAGTGGATTTACCAGAGCCAGTATGCCCAATTAATGCTACAAATTCGCCATCCTTTATTTCTAAAGATACATTATCCAATGCAGTCTTTTCAAATGGGCTTTTAGGCATATATATATGTGTTAAACTTTCTACTTTAATTGACATAACTCATTCACCATCTCATCCACATTTAATATTTTTTCATTTATATCTATTCCTGCCTTTTTTAACTCATAAGCTAATTCAGTAACCTGTGGAACATCCAAACCTATCTTTTTCATTCGCTCTACCTGCGGAAAGATTTCTCTAGGAGTCCCCTCCATTTTTACACTTCCACCATCCATTACTACAATTCTATCAGCTTGAGCTGCCTCATCCATATAATGTGTTATTAATACTATAGTAATACCATGAATTTTATTTAATTCATTTATGGTTTTTAGAACTTCTCTTCTTCCTGATGGATCCAACATTGCTGTAGGTTCATCAAAAATTATGCATTCAGGTTGTATTGCAAGTATTCCTGCTATAGCAATTCGTTGCTTTTGTCCACCAGATAAAAGGTGTGGTGCATGCCTCTTATATTTGCCCATTCCAACCTTTTCCAAGCTCTCATCAACTCTTTTTCTTATCTCTGATGGTTCTATTCCTAAGTTCTCTGGTCCAAAGGCCACATCTTCTTCTACTATAGTAGCCACTAATTGGTTATCAGGATTTTGAAAGACCATTCCTGCTCTGGATCTAATCTCCCATACATTCTCCGCTTTACTGGTGTCCAACCCATCTACAATCACTGTACCCTCTGATGGTACAACCAATGCATTCATATGCTTAGCTATCGTGGATTTACCTGATCCATTATGCCCTAAGACTACCAAAAACTCCCCCTTTTTTACTTCTAAATCTACATCTTTTATTGCATATTTTTCTTGCCTAACTCCCTCTGTATCCTTTACATATTTAAAAGATACTTTTGCACACTTTATCATCGCATCACTCATAGTGTACCTCCCCATGATGTTTATAATTTTAATATATTATACAAATGTTTTTTATAAAAAACATTATTATCCCTGCATGTTAAATTATTATTTTCATTATATCTCAAAATCTAACATATTCAACAAAAAAATATATATCTCTTGAATAAGAAAACATCTCTATAATAAATTAAACCCTAATTTTATTCTTTATGTCAAAATGGGGATTAAGTTTAAACTTAATCCCCCATTAGTATTATACTAATTCAAGTATTACTATCTCAGCTCCGTCCCCTCTTCTAGGACCCTTTTTAATTATTCTTGTATATCCGCCATTTCTTTCAGTATACTTTGGAGCTACATTATCAAATAAATTCTTAACAACTAATTCTTCTTGAACATAAGATAAGACTTGTCTTCTAGCATGAAGATCTCCTCTTTTTCCAAGAGTAATCATTTTTTCTGCTATTGATCTAGTTTCCTTAGCTCTTGTTTCAGTTGTCTCGATTTTACCATGTTTTAATAGACTAGTAACAAGATTTCTTAGCATAGCTCTTCTTTGGTCTGTAGGAAGACCTAATTTACGATGACCTGCCATGGATTTACCTCCTTACTCCTCGGTTAGTTTTAGGGCTAAACCTAATTCTTTAAGCTTTCTTTCAACTTCTTCTAAAGATTTCTTTCCTAGATTCCTTACTTTCATCATATCATCCATAGATTTTGTAGCAAGTTCTTGGACTGTATTAATTCCGGCTCTCTTTAAACAGTTATATGATCTAACTGATAAATCAAGTTCTTCTACAGTCATTTCTAGGACTTTTTCTTTCTTATCGTCTTCTTTTTCTATCATTATTTCAACATCATTAGTATTATCTGTTAATGACATGAATAATTTAAAGTGTTCAATAAGTATTTTTGCTGATAAACTAATAGCTTCATCTATTTTTATAGTACCATTAGTCCAAATTTCTAAAGTTAATTTATCATAATCAGTAATTTGACCAACTCTTGTATTATCAACAGTAAAATTAACTCTTTTTACTGGTGTATAAATAGAATCAACTGCTATAGCAGAAATTGGTAATTCATCACTCTTATTTTTATTCTGAGTAACATATCCTCTTCCTTTATTAACTGTCAATTCCATATAAAGTCTTCCATCGTTATCCAAAGTTGCAATATGTAAATTCTTATTAACAACTTCAACATCACCATCAGTCTTTATATCTGCTCCAGTAACTTCTCCTGGTCCTTTAGCATCAATATAAATAACTTTTGGACCTTCACCATTCATTCTCAGAGCTAATAATTTAATATTGAGAATTAACTCAGTAACATCTTCTTTAACTCCTTGAACAGTAGAAAACTCATGAAGCACACCATCAATTTTGACAGAGGTTGTTGCAACTCCTGGAAGAGATGATAATAGTATTCTTCTTAGAGCATTTCCTAATGTAATACCGTATCCTCTTTCAAGTGGTTCAACAACATACTTACCATAAGTACCATCTTCATTAGCTTCTATACATTCTATTATTGGCTTTTCGATTTCTAACATTGACAAACCCTCCTTATTTTAAAAATGGCAACCTTATTATGAGGGCAACTGATTCTATATTTGCATATATTGTGATAAATTTCTCTAACAAATATAAATATATTATTTACTGTATAACTCAACAATAAGCGTTTCGTTAACAGGCACATCTATATCTTCTCTTGATGGCTCTGCAACTACTTTTCCTTCATAGTTATCAACATTAGCTTCTAACCATTTTGGTAAAGTTTTTGGATTTTCAACAAAAGTTTTGAATTTCTCACTTGATCTGCTCTTTTCGCATACAGTAATTATATCATTAACTGAAACATGATATGAACAAATGTCAACCTTTTTACCATTTACTAAGAAATGTCCGTGAGTTACTAATTGTCTTGCTTCATTTCTTGATGAACCATAACCTAATCTATAAACTACGTTATCAAGTCTCATTTCTAGTAATTTAAGTAAGTTTTCACCTGTTATACCTTTAATATGCTCAGCTCTTTCATAATATGTTCTAAATTGGCCTTCTAATATGCCATAAATTCTTCTTGCTTTTTGCTTTTCTCTTAATTGAACTCCATAGTTTGATACTTTCTTCTTGCTAGCCCCATGTTGTCCTGGTGCGTAGCTTCTTCTAACGAAAGCACACTTATCTGTAAAACATCTATCACCTTTAAGGAAAAGTTTCATACCTTCTCTTCTACATAATCTACATGTAGCGCCAGTATATCTTGCCATTAAATTACACCTCCTATTACTACAGTTATATTAGACTCTTCTTCTCTTTGGTGGTCTACAACCATTATGTGGTATTGGAGTAACATCTTTAATTAATGTTACTTCTAGTCCTGCTGCTTGTAAGGATCTTATAGCTGCTTCTCTTCCTGAACCAGGTCCCTTAACATAAACTTCTATACTTTTTAAGCCGTGTTCCATTGCTACTTTAGCTGCAGTTTCTGCTGCCATTTGAGCTGCAAATGGTGTGCTCTTTCTTGATCCTCTGAAGCCTAGTGCTCCTGCACTTGACCATGATAAAGCATTTCCTACTGCATCTGTTAAAGTAACTATTGAATTATTAAAAGTTGACTTAATGTGCGCAGCACCATGCTCAACATTCTTTCTTTCTTTTCTTCTTCTAGTTTTCTTAACTGTTTTAGCTGCCATTATCTTCCCTCCTTACTATTTCTTCTTATTTGCTATTGTCTTCTTAGGACCTTTTCTAGTTCTTGCATTAGTCTTAGTCTTTTGTCCTCTTACTGGAAGACCTCTTCTATGTCTAATTCCTCTATATGATCCTATCTCTACTAATCTCTTGATATTCATAGCGACATCTCTTCTTAAGTCACCTTCAACCATTAAATTCTTGTTGATATAAGTTCTGATTTCATTAACTTCTTCTTCTGATAAATCCTTAACTCTTGTATCTGGATTAATTCCTGTTACAGCTAAGATCTTTTGTGAAGTTGATAATCCTATTCCATATATATATGTTAAACCTATTTCAACTCTTTTTTCTCTTGGTAGGTCAATACCTGATATTCTTGCCATTAAAATTTACACCTCCTGATAATTGAAATGTATAAAAGTTGATTTTATAATTTATAATTTATAATAAAATTTTAGGTCAATAGACGATTCTATTGCCAGCCGCCCTAAAATTTATTTTTGATTAATTAAACGACTATATAATCATATTTGACTTTTGCTGAAATGTCAATATTATTTACATTTATTTTAATGTAAATAATATTGTAAACTTGATCATTAGCCTTGTTTTTGCTTGTGCTTAGGATTTTCACAGATTACCATTACTTTTCCTTTTCTTCTGATTACTTTGCACTTTTCACAAATAGGCTTAACTGATGGTCTTACTTTCATAGCTAACCCTCCTCATATTACTTTTGTAGTAGATCTTAAATGTAAGTTATATCTACTTTATTTTGCTCTCCACGTAATTCTACCTCTCGTTAAATCATAAGGAGAAAGTTCCACTGTAACTTTATCTCCTGGTAAAATTCTTATGAAGTTCATTCTTAATTTACCTGATATGTGTGCTAGAATCTTATGGCCACTTTCAAGCTCAACTTGAAACATAGCATTTGGTAAAGATTCTAGGACCGTACCTTGCATTTCTATAACATCATCTTTTGACATAAGGTAATCAACCCTCCTTAACAATGCCTCTAAGCTTTAGGAATCTCTTAATCTTTAAATTAGTACTCTTATCGCATGAGTTTATTAATGATGATAATTCATCATCTACATCTTCTAAAATACTTAAGTGTTTAATTTTTTTCTTCTTAGGCATCTCAATCAATTTTGTATCTCCATTAGCTAGTAATACATAATCATCATCTATCTGCCTAACAACAACATATAAGTGATCTTTATCTCTTCCTGCTTTTGAAAGTACTACTTTTCCAATCAAGTCATTGTTTTGCAAATTTTTCACCTCTATGATTACCTTAGTATAAATTAACACTACCACAACGGTATTATGCAAATTTATAACTAAGCAACACTCTTTATTCTACTTAATCAGTGTTAATATTTCAGGTCCATCTGATAAAATTGCAACTGTATTTTCATAATGCGCCGATAAAGAAGAATCTGCTGTTACAACTGTCCATCCATCTTTTAATGTTTTAACCTTATAAGTACCTGCATTAACCATAGGTTCTATTGCTAACACCATACCATTCAGTAATTTCGGACCTCTACCAGACTTTCCGAAGTTAGGTACATTAGGATCTTCATGAACTTTGCGTCCAATCCCATGACCCACAAAATCTCTTACAACTGAGAAACCTGCTGCTTCTACGTAGCTTTGTATCTCATGTGATATATCAGTTAATTTATTTCCTTGTTTTGCAAACTTTATACCTTGGAAAAAACTTTCTCTTGTTATATCAATTAATTTTTGAGCTTCTACCGAAACTTCCCCTACAGAGAAAGTTCTTGCAGCATCTCCATGGAATCCATCAAAATATGCTCCACAGTCAACACTAACTATATCGCCTTCCTTAAGAACATATTCTCCTGGAAACCCATGTATTACTTGCTCATTTACTGAAATACATAGTGACGAAGGAAAACCATATAAGCCTTTAAATGAAGGTTTTGCTCCATGCTTAGTTATAAATTCTTCTGCTATTCTATCCAAATTTGCAGTTGTTACTCCGGGTTTTACCTCTTTTTCAAGCAATAGCAATGTTTCTCCTACTATTCTACCTGCTCTTCTCATTATGGCTATTTCATCATGATTTTTTATAGTAATCATTACTTGTTGTTCCCCAACAATTCACATATTCCTCTGAAAACTTCATTAATAGCTTTTGTGCCATCAACTTCTGAAAGCAAGTTTTTTTCACTGTAAAATTCAACTAGTGGTTGTGTTTCCTTTTGGTATACATCAAGTCTTTCCTTTACAGTTTCCACTGTATCATCTTTTCTCTGTATAACCTCACTTCCACACAAATCACATTTTCCTTCATTTGTTGGAGGATTAAATTTAACATGATAACTTGCTCCGCATGATGGGCATACTCTTCTACCAGTCATTCTTTCTAGAATAAATTCATTAGGTACCTTTATTAATAATGCAGTATCTAATTGTTCATTTTTCTCTACAAGAAAGTTGTTAAGAGCATCAGCTTGAGCTACAGTTCTAGGAAAACCATCTAATAAATATCCGACCTTACAATCATCCTGTTGCAGTCTATCCTTAACCATATTAATTGTTACTTCATCAGGAACTAATTGCCCGTTATCAATATAACCTTTTGCTTCTATTCCTAAAGGAGTGTTTTCAGAAATATTCTTTCTGAAAATATCACCTGTAGAAATATGTGGTATTGAATATTTATTGCTAATTGATTTAGCCTGTGTTCCCTTCCCAGCTCCAGGAGGACCTAGTAATACTATCTTCACTGGCTTCATCTCCATTTATTCTAATCTATTTAAGAAATCCTTTATAGTGCCTAACTACCATTTGTGATTCTACTTTTCTAGTAAAATCTAACGCAACATTTATAACAATTAATAATCCAGTTCCTGAAAAAGCTATATTTTGAAATTGTGTATAATTTTGTATCATAACTGGAGTTACAGCTAACACCGCTGCTAATATACCTCCGATAAACGATAATCTATTTAAAACTCTTTCAAAATATGTTGTGGTTTCTTCACCTGGTCTTACTCCAGGCACAAATCCTGCCGATTTATGCAAATTCTCAGACATTTCATCTGGTTTAAATGTAATCTGAGTATAGAACCAATTGAAGAATATTGTTAGTAATGCATATAATGCTACATACATCCAACTTTTCTGATTAAAGATAGATGTAGGATTATTTAATATCCACTTTGCCCACTCTTTTTGACTTTCCCCTGCTCCACCAAACAATGTAGCAATTGTCTTTGGAAAATCCATTACTGACATAGAAAATATAATAGCAAGAACTGCTGATCCAATTATGCTTAATGGTATATGCGTTGATTGCGATTTAACCATATTACTATTGCCTGATGCAAATTTACCAGCATATTGCACAGGTATTCTTCTTTCTGACAAAGAAAAATATAGTATAGTAGCAAGTAAAAGCACAATAAATACTCCAAATAGTACGATTTCCACAATACTCGCACTTCCTGCTTGCTGAAGTGTCATCATTGAAGCAATTGTTGCTGGAACTCTTGAAATTATATTAACAAATATTAATATTGAAGTACCATTTCCAATGCCTTTAACTGTAAGTTGATCACCTAACCACATACAAAATGTTGTTCCAACCACTAGTGCAAAAACAACAATAATCTTTTGAATTGCAGTTAATCCAATCGTTGCTCCACTGCTTGAAATTGTTGCAAAAATTCCATAAGCCAAGATAAAAGCTATACCAAGAGATACATAACGTGTTGCATTTTGTATCTTTTTCCTGCCAGTATCTCCCTCTTTTGATAGTTGCTCCAATTGCGGGATAGCAACAGTTAATAATTGAATTATTATTGATGCATTAATGTATGGCATAACTCCTAATGCTAATATACTAGATCTGCTAAACGCACCTCCAGAAAGCATATCATAAAATCCCAATAGTCCACCGGACTGAGATAGATTCTTTAAAAAATCAGAGTTAATTCCAGGAAGAGGAATATGACTTCCCATCCTGAAAACTGCAACTAATAATACTGTCCATAAAATCTTTTTTCTAAGTTCAGGAACCTTGAATGCATTGCTTAAAGTTTGAAGCACTTTACATCACCTCAACTTTTCCCCCAGCTGCTTCAATTTTTTCTATAGCAGACTTAGAGAACTTACATCCTTTAACCGTTAAGCTTTTTTCTAATGTTCCGTTTCCAAGAATCTTTACCCCATCTAAAACCTTACTTACAACTCTTCTTTCAAGTAAGACTTCTGGAGTAATTTCTGTACCATTTTCAAAAATATTTAATCTATCAAGATTTATGCTAACAATCTTCTTTGCAAAAATGTTTGTAAAACCTCTCTTAGGAAGTCTTCTATATAAAGGCATTTGACCGCCTTCAAAACCAGGTCTTACGCCACCACCTGATCTTGCATTTTGACCTTTTTCACCTTTACCAGCATTTCTTCCTAAGCCAGAACCAGTACCTCTACCAATTCTTTTAGGTGCTTTTTTGCTACCTGCTGCTGGTTTTAATTCGTGAAGTTTCATATTCAGTGCACCTCCTTATTTTTATACTTCTTCTACTTTTAATAGATATTCAATCTTTTTTATCATACCTTGTACTTGAGGTGTTGCCTCAGGTTCTACTGTTTTTCTTATCTTTGTTAGTCCAAGAGCATTTGCAGTAGCGATATGGTCTTTTTTTCTACCTATTAAGCTCTTAACTAATGTAATTCTTAATTTAGCCATTGCAATATCTCCTTAACCTAATATTTCTTCAACAGATTTGCCTCTTAATTTAGCTATATCTTCTACTGTTCTTAAACTAGCTAATCCGTTAATTGTAGCATTTACCATGTTATTAGGATTATTTGATCCTAATGATTTAGCTCTAACATCCTTTAACCCTGCTAATTCAAGTACTGCTCTTGCTGGACCCCCAGCAATAACTCCTGTACCTTCTTTAGCTGGCATAATTAGAACATTTGCTGTTCCGAACTTACCATTAACTTGGTGAGGAATTGTTGTCCCTACCATTGCAACACTTACTAAGTTCTTCTTAGCATCTTCTATTCCCTTTTTTATTGCTTCTGGGATTTCGATTGACTTACCCATTCCAACGCCAACGTGTCCGTTCTCGTCTCCGACAACAACTAGAGCGCTGAATCTGAAGTTTCTACCACCCTTAACAACCTTAGTAACTCTGTTTATGAAAACAACCTTTTCTTTAAGGTCTAGTGTACTAGGATCGATTCTCATTTATTTCCCTCCTTGTTTAATTAGAATTTCAAGCCAGCTTCTCTAGCTGCTTGTGCTAATTCTTGAATTCTTCCGTGATATATGTATCCGCCTCTATCAAATACCACTACATCAATTCCCTTTTCTATAGCTTTTTTAGCTATTAACTCACCTACAAGTTTAGCACCTTCTTTGTTTCCGCCTTTTGCAGCAAAATCTTTTTCTAAACTTGAAGCAGCTACTAATGTAACACCATTTATATCATCGATAACTTGTGCATATATATTCTTTTCACTCTTAAATACTGAAAGTCTTGGTCTTTCCGCAGTTCCAAAAACTTTTTTACGAACTCTAAGGTGACGTCTTTCTCTGCTCGCCTTTTTGTCTACCTTTTTGAACATAAAACTCACTCCTTTCTATTATTTCTTACCAGTCTTACCTTCTTTACGTCTGATCACTTCATTTTCATACTTAATACCTTTACCCTTATATGGTTCTGGTACTCTCCATTTTCTTATATCTGCTGCTGCAAATCCAACTTTTTCTTTGTCGATTCCACTAACTATTACTCTAGTTGCAGCTGGAGTTTCAAATGTGATTCCGTCAATAGGTTCAATTTCAACTGGATGTGAATATCCAAGGTTCATTACAAGCTTTTTACCTTGTAATTGAGCTCTATAACCAACACCAACTAAATCTAAAGTTTTTTGGTATCCTTGCTTTACTCCAATTACCATATTATTAATTAATGCTCTTGTTAAACCGTGAAGAGCTCTGTGATCTTTTTGTTCACTATGTCTAGTAACAATTACTTCATTGTTTTCAACAGCTATGCTAATATCTTTATGCATAGTTTTAACTAATTCACCTTTTGGTCCCTTAACTGTAACTACATTGTCTGGTGTTACAGTAACAGTTACATCAGCAGGAATAGCTATTGGTAATCTACCTACTCTTGACATAATTGCACCTCCTGTATTATTTTAAAATTGTATTTTACAATTTTATCTAGTTTAATTTATCTGAGATATTACCAAACGTAGCAGATTACTTCTCCACCTAATCCATTCTTTCTAGCTTCTCTATCTACCATTATTCCATTTGAAGTTGAAACAACAGCGATACCTAATCCATTAAGAACTTTTGGTACCTCGTCTTTCTTGCAATAAACTCTTAACCCTGGTTTAGAAATTCTCTTAATACCAGTTATAACTCTTTCTTTATTAGCTCCATATTTAAGAGATAATCTTAACATTGGAACAACTCCATCGTTATATTCATTTATTTCTTTTATATAACCCTCTTGTAATAATATATTTGCAATTTCCTTCTTTACGTTTGAAGAAGGTACTTCTACCACTTCATGTCTTACAGCATTAGCATTTCTTACACGAGTTAATAAATCTGCTATAGGATCTGTCATAACCATTTAATGTGCCTCCTTTCGTTACATCGTATATCTTACCAACTTGCTTTTCTACAACCTGGAATTTCGCCCTTATAAGCAAGTTCTCTAAAACAAATACGGCATACTCCATATTTTTTTAATACAGCATGTGGTCTTCCACATATTCTACATCTTGTATAAGCTCTTGTTTGGTATTTAGGAGTTTTGCTCCACTTTTCAATAATAGCCTTACGTGCCAATGTGTTTCCCTCCTTATTATTGAGCGAATGGCATTCCAAGGAATCTTAATAATTCCCTAGCTTCTTCGTCAGTGTTAGCTGTAGTAACGAAGATTATATCCATTCCTCTAACTTTATCTATCTTATCATATTCTATTTCTGGGAATATTAATTGTTCTTTAATTCCTAATGAATAATTTCCTCTACCATCAAAAGCTTTGCTAGAAACCCCTCTGAAATCTCTAACTCTTGGTAGTGCGATACTCATTAGTTTATCAGCAAATTCAAACATGTTAGCTTTTCTTAGAGTAACTTTGCAGCCTAATGGCATATCTTCTCTAATTTTAAAGTTAGCTACAGATTTTTTAGCTCTTGTTAATACAGGCTTTTGACCTGCTATTAAAGTCAAATCATTAACAGCTGATTCTAGCACTTTTTGATTTTCTTTAGCTTCTCCAACTCCCATGTTGATTACTATCTTTTCTAGCTTTGGTACTTCCATTATGTTTTTATATCCGAACTTTTCAATCATAGCTGGAACTACTTCTTTTTGATATTTTTCTTGAAGTCTTGTCATATTAGTTACCTCCTTTCAAATTCTAGAATGTTTCTCCGCATTTTTTACATACTCTAACCTTAGTACCATCATCTAAAACTTTGTTACTAATTCTAGTCGCATTCTTACATTTGTTACAATATAACATAACTTTTGAGCTGTTGATTGCCGCTTCTTTTTCAATTATAGCGCTTTCAACTTGACCCTTATTAGCTTTTTGATGTTTTTTAACTATATTAACTCCTTGAACAAGAACTTTTCCTGTCTTTGGATACGCTTTTAACACTTCACCAGTTTTGCCTTTATCTTTTCCAGATATAACAATAACTGTATCATTCTTTCTTACATGTATCTTCAAGTTGGCCACCTCCTCTTATAGAACTTCTGGTGCTAATGATAAAATTTTAGTGAATTCCTTATCTCTTAGCTCCCTAGCAACAGGTCCAAAGATACGAGTTCCCTTTGGTTGCTTATCATCTTTGATTATAACTGCTGCGTTTTCGTCAAATTTAATATATGAACCATCAGCTCTTCTTACACCTTTTACTGATCTAACTACAACTGCCTTTACAACATCACCTTTTTTAACAACTCCACCTGGTGTTGCACTTTTAACGCTAGCAACTATAACATCGCCGATATTACCAAACTTTCTTTTAGATCCACCTAATACTCTGATACACATAATTTCTTTTGCACCTGAATTATCTGCAACCTTTAATAAGGTTTGTTGTTGTATCATTAAATTACCCTCCTTTCAGTTTTAAAGCTTATTTAGCCTTTTCAACTATTTCAACAAGTCTCCATCTCTTATCTTTAGATAAAGGTCTAGTTTCCATTATTGATACTCTATCATTAATTTTAGCTTCATTCTTCTCATCATGTACTTTAAACTTTGTAGTTTTATTAACTGTCTTACCGTATAATGGGTGTCTAACCTTAGTTTCAACAGCAACTACAATAGTCTTTTCCATTTTATCAGAAACAACCCTACCAATTCTTTTTTTTCTTAATGATCTTTCCATTAGGGCTTACCTCCTTCCAACTTTTATTGTTCCAATGCTTTTAATTCTTCTTCTCTTAAGATGGTTTTTATTTGGGCTATAGATTTCTTAACTTCTCTTATTCTCATTGGATTTTCTAATTGTCCTGTAGCTAATTGAAATCTTAAATTAAATAGCTCTGCTTTAAGATCGCCCAATTTAACTGTTAAATCTTGAGGATTGCTTGATTTCAATTCTTTTAATTCTCTAGCCTTCATTATTCTTCACCACCCATTTCCTCAAAATCTCTTTTTGAAACAAATTTTGTTTTTACAGGAAGTTTATGTGAAGCAAGTCTCATTGCTTCTCTTGCAGTTTCTTCTGGTACTCCTGATAATTCAAATAATACTCTACCTGGCTTAACTACTGCAACCCAGTATTCTGGTGATCCTTTACCTGAACCCATTCTTGTTTCAGCTGGCTTTTCTGTAACTGGTTTATCTGGGAAAATCTTTATCCAAAGTTTTCCACCTCTTTTAATGTATCTATTGATAGCAATTCTGGCAGATTCAATTTGGTTACTTGTTATCCATCCACAAGTTAGCGCTTGGATTCCGTAATCACCATAAGCTAAGAAATTACCTCTTGTAGCTTTACCTTTCATTCTACCACGTTGCACCTTACGATGTTTTACCCTTTTAGGCATTAACATGATCTATTCCTCCTTTCCTATGCGTTAGCCTCTTCCTTTTCTACTTTCTTAGTTGGAAGAACTTCTCCATTATAAACCCAAACCTTAACTCCGATTTTTCCATATGTTGTATCTGCTTCAGCAAATCCATAATCAATATCAGCTCTTAATGTTTGTAGTGGAATTGTTCCTTCATGATAATGTTCAGTTCTTGCTATTTCTGCTCCACCTAATCTACCAGAACAAGCAGTTTTCACACCTTTTATTCCGTGTTTCATAGCTCTTTGCATTGTTTGCTTCATAGCTCTTCTGAATGAAATTCTCTTTTCTAATTGCGCAGCAATATTTTCAGCCATTAATTGCGCATCAGCTTCTGCACTTTTAACTTCAACTATGTTTATTAAAACATTTTTATTTTCAACGAATTGAGTTAATTTATTTTTTAAAGCCTCAATTCCAGATCCACCTTTACCTATTATAACACCAGGCTTTGCTGTATATATGTTTAATTTTACTCTTTTAGCAGCTCTTTCAATTTCAATTTTAGAAATACCTGCAGAAAAAAGTTCCTTTTTCACAAATTTTCTAATCTTGTTATCTTCTATAAGATTATCAGCAAAGTTTTTCTTATTAGCATACCACTTTGCGTTCCATCCCTTGATAACACCTACTCTAAGGCCATGAGGATTTACTTTTTGACCCACTTGCTTTTCCCTCCTTTTATCTTATTAAGCTCTTTCTTTAACAACTACTGTTATATTGCTTGTTTTCTTTAATATTTTAAATGCTCTACCTTGAGCATGAGGTTGGAATCTCTTTAATGTTGATCCTTGACCAACGAAGCACTCTGAAACATATAAGTTATCAGCATTTAATTCCAAATTGTTTTCTGCATTAGCAACAGCTGATTTTAATACTTTATTTATAACTACTGCTGCTTCTCTTGGAGTATATTGTAAAATAGCAAAAGCTTCGTTAACTTGTTTTCCTCTTATTAAATTAAGAATTACTCCTACCTTTGTTGGAGACATTCTAATATATTTTGCTATAGCTCTAGCTTCCATTTATGATCCTCCTTTCCAGGCTATCTTTTTGATGTTTTATCGTCATGACCTTTATAAGTTCTAGTTAATACAAACTCACCTAATTTATGGCCAACCATATCTTCTGATATATATACTGGTACATGCTTTCTTCCATCATGAACAGCAATTGTATGACCTATGAATTGTGGAAAAATTGTTGAACTTCTTGACCAAGTCTTAACAACCTTTTTTTCTCCATTACCATTCATTTCTTCTATTTTATTAAAAAGTCCTTCATGAACAAAAGGTGCTTTCTTTGTTGATCTACTCACTAATATGCCTCCCTTCATAAACACTAAGGTCTAAGTTGTGAAGAGAACTTACTATTCTCCCCAAACTACTTAGCTCTTCTATCTTTGATAATAAATTTATCTGAATATTTCTTAGTCTTTCTAGTTTTGTATCCAAGTGCTGGTTTACCCCATGGAGTAACTGGACTTGGTCTACCAACTGGGGACTTACCTTCACCACCACCATGAGGGTGATCATTAGGGTTCATTACAGATCCTCTAACTGTTGGTCTCCATCCCATATGTCTCTTTCTACCTGCTTTACCGATATTAACAATATCATTTGTTGCATTAGAAAGTGTTCCTATAGTGGCTCTACATTCGATTCTTACATATCTCATTTCCCCTGATGGTAATCTAAGAGTTGCATAATCTCCTTCTTTAGCCATTAATTGAGCCGATCCACCTGCCGCTCTAACTAATTGACCACCTTTACCTCTTTGTAATTCTATATTATGAATAACCGTACCAACTGGTATATTCTTTAATGGAAGTGCATTACCTGGTTTAATATCAGCATTAACTCCAGACTCTATTACATCTCCAACTTTTAATCCTGCAGGTGCAAGAATATATCTCTTTTCTCCATCGCTATATACAACAAGAGCAATATATGCTGTTCTGTTTGGATCATATTCTATAGATGCAACCTTTGCTGGAACTGCATCTTTATTTCTTTTAAAATCTATTATTCTGTATTTTCTCTTAACAGTACCACCACGATGTCTAACAGTGATTTTACCTTGGTTATTTCTACCCGCTTTAACTTTTAACGCAACAAGAAGTGACTTTTCTGGTTGTTGTGAAGTTATTTCTTCGAATGTTGGCATAGTCATTTGTCTTCTTGCTGGTGTAATAGGGTTAAACTTTTTAACTGCCATTTAAAATTCCCTCCTTCTTCAAGCTTTTCTGGTGTTGATCACCAATAATGGCTTTATTCTACTATTATTGCATTCCCTCAAAGAATTCAATTCCATTGCTTTCTTCAGTTAATGTAACCATAGCTTTCTTGTAATCTGATCTTTTACCTACATGTACGCCCATTCTCTTAGTTTTACCTAAACCGTTTATAGTGTTAACAGATTCAACTTTAACGTTGAAAACTTCTTCCACAGCTCTCTTTATTTGAGATTTATTAGCATCAACATGAACTATGAAAGTGTACCTTTTTTCGGCCATAGACGCCATACTTTTTTCAGTTATGATTGGCTTTCTTATTATATCATGGCTTGTTAATTTCATTATGCGTACACCTCCTCAATTTTTGATACAGCATCTTTAGTTATGATTAATTTTTCATATTTTAACAAATCATACACATTAATGTTGTTTGCAGGAATAACATTTATTCCTTCAATATTTCTTGCTGACTTATAAACAACTTCATTTGATTCAGCTGTTATAATTAATGCTTTATTAGCTTCTAAAGCCTTTAGCATTTCTATCATACTCTTAGTTTTTGGCGCTTCAAAATTTAATGAATCAAGAACTATCATTTGATTATCTTGAACCTTGCTAGTTAAAGCAGATTTCATAGCAACCTTTCTCATACTCTTTGGAACTGAAACTCTATAGTCTCTTGGCTTTGGTGCGAATACAATTCCACCTTTGATCCATTGTGGTGATCTGATAGAACCTTGTCTTGCTCTTCCAGTACCCTTTTGTCTCCAAGGCTTAATTCCGCCTCCTCTAACTTCAGATCTAGTTTTAGTTGATTGAGTTCCTTGTCTTTTGTTAGCTAATAATGCAACTACTACTTGGTGTAATGCATATTCATTAATTTCTGCTGCAAATATACCTTCATTTAATTCCATATCCGCAACTTTATTTCCTTCTTTATTAAATACTCCTACTGTAGGCATTTTATTTCCTCCTTTCTTCAAAGAAATTAAGCTCTAACTGTATCTTTAATTACTACTGTACCTTTATTAGGCCCTGGGATTCCACCCTTAATTAGTATTAAATTCTTTTCAGCTATTACTTTAACAACTTCTAAATTAATCACTGTTGTATTTACAGATCCCATATGTCCTGGCATTCTCTTATTCTTGAATGTTCTAGACGGATCTGATGAAGCTCCCATTGAACCTGGTGCTCTATGGAATTTAGATCCATGAGTCATAGGCCCTCTTTGTTGATTCCATCTCTTTATTGATCCTTGGAAACCCTTTCCCTTAGATACTGCAGATACATCAACTTTATCTCCTGCTCCAAATACATCAGCTTTTATTTCATTTCCAACTTCGTATTGACTTATATCATCAAGTCTAAATTCTTTAAGAGTTCTTCTTAATGTAGCTCCAGCCTTAGCAAAGTGACCCTTTCTTGGCTTGTTAGCTAACTTTTCTCTTATTTCATCGAAACCAACTTGTATTGCTTCATAACCATCATTCTCTAATGTTTTCTTTTGAACAACAACACATGGGCCAGCTTCTACTACAGTTACAGGAATCACTTTTCCCTTTTCATCGAAAATTTGTGTCATTCCAACTTTCTTTCCTATTATAGCTTTTTTCATGTATTTACACCTCCCAAACTAATTAGCGGACTGTTAACAATCATAACTAGCCGTTTTTTATATTATTTCCAGTACTAAAGCTTGATTTCTATATCAACACCTGCTGGAAGATTTAATCTCATTAATGCATCAACAGTTTTAGGTGATGGATTAACAATATCGATTAATCTCTTATGAGTTCTTATCTCAAATTGTTCTCTTGAATCTTTGTACTTGTGAACCGCTCTTAATATTGTAACAACATCTTTTTCAGTTGGTAATGGCACTGGCCCTACAACTTTAGCTCCTGATGTTTTTGCAGTTTCAACAATTTTTTCAGCTGATTGATCTAAAATTGTATGATCAAAAGCTTTTAATCTAATTCTTATTTTTTGCTTTGACATTTCATTTCCCTCCTTTTATGTACGTTTTACTTCTAACGCACAACAGCGGCTATTCTGTAAACTGTTCCAGGTGTTTCACAATATCCAAACCTAATACAGAGTCCCTGTCGTCGGATTCTAGATCCAAACTTACTCATCAAGAATTACCCGGAAGTCCGGCAACCTCTTGAATCCTCGCTGTATGCTATGCAACTTCTTAATTATACTATTGTTATATTGTCTTTTCAAGCTTTTTTTTACATTTTCTTAACTTTTTTTTCATGTTTATATTTGCTCATTTTTTAGTTATCTTTGCTTAAATCTTTATACATTTTTATAACAATTTATCTCTCAAATAATAATTAAACCTTTTGTAAAAATAAATTCATATATTCCTAATCAGCAAAGTACATTATTTATAAAATAAAAGCAAGGAACCTATACCTTGCTTTTATTGTCAAATATAAATATATCTTATTCTACTATTTTAGTAACAACTCCAGAACCTACAGTTCTTCCACCTTCTCTGATAGCGAATCTTAATCCTTCATCCATTGCGATTGGAGTGATTAATTCAACATTCATATCAATATGATCTCCAGGCATTACCATTTCCATTCCATCTGGTAATTTGATTGATCCTGTAACGTCTGTTGTTCTGAAATAGAATTGTGGTCTGTATCCATCGAAGAATGGAGTATGTCTTCCGCCTTCTTCTTTCTTAAGTACATATACTTGACCTACAAATTTAGTGTGAGGGTGTACTGAATTTGGTTTTGATAAAACTTGACCTCTTTCAATATCAGCTCTTTGAACTCCTCTTAATAATGCTCCGATGTTATCTCCTGCTTGCGCTTCATCTAATAACTTTCTGAACATTTCGATTCCAGTTACTACAACCTTCTTCTTTTCTTCACTTAATCCAACGATTTCTACTTCGTCTCCTACATGAAGTACTCCAGCTTCAACTCTTCCTGTTGCAACTGTTCCTCTTCCTGTAATTGTGAATACATCTTCGATTGGCATTAAGAATGGCTTATCTGTTGCTCTTTCTGGAGTTGGGATATAGCTATCTACTGCTTCCATTAAGTCCATGATTGGCTTAATTGCTTCTTCATCTGTTGGATTTTCTAATGCTTTTAATGCTGATCCTGTTATTACTGGAATATCATCTCCTGGGAAGTCATATTCACTTAATAATTCTCTAACTTCCATTTCTACTAATTCTAATAATTCTGGATCATCTACCATATCTGCTTTATTTAAGAATACTACGATATATTGGATACCAACTCTTGATCCTAGTAGTATATGTTCTCTTGTTTGTGGCATTGGACCATCTGCTGCTGATACAACTAAGATAGCTCCATCCATTTGTGCTGCTCCTGTAATCATGTTCTTAACATAGTCAGCATGTCCTGGACAGTCAACGTGAGCATAATGTCTGTTTTCTGTTTGGTATTCAACGTGTGCTGTATTGATTGTGATTCCTCTTTCTTTTTCTTCTGGAGCCTTATCAATATCTGCATAGTTAAATGCTTCAGCGAATCCTTTATTTGCTAATACTGTTGT
>NZ_JHXK01000019.1 GCF_000621745.1 Clostridium beijerinckii HUN142
TAGCTAAGTCGGGAAGGGATAAACGCTGAAAGCATCTAAGTGTGAAGCCCACCTCAAGATGAGATTTCCCATAGCATAAGCTAGTAAGACCCCTTGAAGACTACAAGGTTGATAGGTCAGAGGTGTAAGTATGGTAACATATTTAGCTGACTGATACTAATAGGTCGAGGGCTTGACCAATATAGTCAAGTTGTAAATACATTAAAAAAACTGTGTGCAATTTTCAAGGAATATAATCTTTGAAATTGAATAGATCTCGTGATGATGGCATAGAGGTAACACTCCTTCCCATTCCGAACAGGAAAGTTAAGGTCTATAGCGCCGATGGTACTGCATGGGAGACTGTGTGGCAGAGTAGGACGTTGCGAGGTAAGCACAAAAGATAGTTGTAATGACTATCTTTTTTATTTTGATTAAATAGTAGTGATAAGTTAAATATACTTTCAATAAACATAATTAACTTATTATCAGTAGGAGAAGTTATGTATTCATATAATACAATGTTGCTTATAATATGCCCATTAGTGTTTTGTGCTGGTTTTGTGGATGCTGTTGCAGGTGGAGGAGGAATAATATCTTTGCCGGCATATATTTTTGCTGGAATCCCTATACATATAGCGTATGGAACTAACAAATTTGCAAATGGTATTGGGACATTTGCAGCATCTATAAAGTTTTTAAGTAGTGGTAATATAAAAATTAAGCCAGCACTAATTTCAGCCATAGGTGCGATTATAGGATCATGGTTTGGAACTCAATTAGTATTGCTATTAGATGAAAAGTACCTGCAATACTGTCTTATTATTATTTTGCCAATAGTTGCAGTTTTTCTTTTGTTTAATAGAAAAATTGGGGGAGAAAATAATGAAAAGAAAGTGGAATATAAAAGGATTTATTTAGTGGCAGGAGTAATAGGTTTAGTAATAGGAGCTTATGATGGATTTTTTGGCCCTGGAACGGGAACATTTTTAGTTTTAGCTTTTACATCTTTTTTAGGATTCAATCTTATAACCGCGTCAGGGAATGCTAAGATAGTAAATTTGGCATCTAATTTTGCAGCATTAATAGCTTATATATTAAATGGCAAAGTTTTATTTATTATAGGTGTACCAGCAGCTATATGTGCGAGTTTGGGAAATTATTTAGGAGCACATTTTGCAATTAAAAGTGGAGCGAAGATTATAAAACCAATAATAATATTAGTAATAGTTTTGTTATTCGGCAAAGTGATAGATGCTATTTTATTTACAAGTAGTTGATTAAATGATATAATTTTAATAATGTAATAACGAAAACCTAAGGTAGAGGTGCTATTAATAAAGAGTATTTATTATGAGTTGGCAAACATTGATTAATAAAGAAAGGTATTATGGCCGAAGATTTAGATTATGCAAAAATTTATTTCTGGGTATGCATAAAATATATGTATAACTGTCACGAAAGTGGAGAGCTACAAGGATTTGGTGAGGCTATAGATAATAATGTTATAGTTATAATATTATTGTGTTTTGGTTTTGTACAAGTTTTGTGCGGTTAACTCTACCCGTTGGTATAATTTACTAACGGGTTTTCTTATTTAATAAAATAAATTTGAGGAGTTGGACAAATTGGCGAAAATTGAAGGCGTTCTAGTACCATTATTAACACCGTTTAAAGATGGAAAGGTTGATTTCATATCTTACGAAAGAATGATTAATCACTATGTAGAAGAAGGGATAAATGGAATTATACCGCTTGCAACCACAGGGGAATCACCTACAATCCTAGAACATGAATATGAAGAAATATTAACAAAAACTATTGAATATACTAAAAATAGAGTTCCAATATATGCAGGATTAGGTGGAAATAATACAAGTGAAGTAATTAAGAAACTAAAATTAGTAGAAAAGTATAAAGTGGATGGGATATTATCTGTTACACCATATTATTCGAGACCAGATCAAAGGGGGATTTATGAACATTTTAAAAGTATATCAGAATCAACTGATTTGGATATAGTGCTCTATAATATACCATATAGAACTGGAGCGAATATTGAAAATGAAACTGTGCATGTATTAGCTCAATTAAAAAACATAATAGGAATAAAAGATTGCTGTGGATGCATGAAACAGACAACCGAGTTATTAATGAATCATCCAAAAGATTTTTCAATCTTAACAGGTGAGGATGCATATTTCTATACAACACTTATGCTTGGAGGACAAGGAGGGATAATGGCATCAGCCCATTTAAATACTAAAGACTTTATTGAGGTATATAACTTGGCAAAGGCTAATGATCATCAAGCTGCACTAGAGAAATGGAGTTCTCTATATAAAATGATACCACTACTATTTTCAGAACCAAATCCAACACCTCTTAAATATAGCCTAAAGAAACTAGGGTTAATAGATTCTGATGAGGTTAGATTGCCGTTAATGAACATCACAAAAGGACTAGAAAGTAAGATAGATAAGATATTAGGTATTTAACATGACTGAGAGAAAAAAACATAATTATGTTACAGACAATTGTTAAAAGGATTGAATAAGTTGGCTTTAATAAAAAATCACTTTGTATTAATTTCTCTATAAATTCTTCTAGTAATGCAGTAATGATAGGGGTTGTTTTGACTACTTTAAAATTTAGGAGTAAGATAGAGACTGACAAATTTAATAAGGAAGTGATTAGAAATGATGCCTAAGTTCTTTTCTATGATTAAGAACAAGGAAATTACTAGAGAGCAAGTTATGAAGGATATTATAGCTGGCGTTATTGTAGCTGTAATAGCATTACCGTTGTCAATAGCACTTGGAATATCATCGGGAGTATCTCCAGAGAAAGGGCTTACGACAGCAATATTTGCAGGATTTATTATTTCGCTCTTGGGTGGTAGTAAAGTTCAAATAGGTGGACCTACAGCGGCGTTTGTCGTTATAATTTATTCCATTATTCAAGAGTATGGCGTAGGTGGGCTTGTTGTAGCGACAATAATGGCTGGAATTATATTAATAATAATGGGGCTTTTAAAGTTTGGTTCATTGATTAAATATATACCTCAGACAATAACAATAGGCTTTACTGCAGGCATAGCAGTAACCTTAGTATCCACTGAAATTAAGGATTTTTTAGCGCTGCAAATTGAAAATGTTCCAGCGGAGTTTTTTGCAAAATGGAAAAGTTATGTTACTAACATAGGAACGTTAAATATATGGTCGCTAATAATAGGTATAAGCTGTATTTTTATAATGATATTTTGGCCTAAAGTTAGCAAGACAATACCGGGATCAATGATTGCGTTAATTGCTGCCACTATTTTTGTAAAAATATTTAATATACCAGTAGAGACTATAGGAAGCAGATTTCAAGAGATATCATCAACATTACCAATGCCTATGTTTCCTAAGATAAATATAGATGTAATAAATAAATTATTTGTTCCATCTATAACTATTGCTATACTGGCAGCATTAGAATCACTATTATCAGCAACAGTAGCAGATGGAATGATATTAGATAAACATGATTCAAATATGGAACTTATAGCTCAAGGTTTAGCCAATATTATATGTGGAATATTTGGCGGAATACCTGCTACAGGTGCGATTGCAAGAACAGCTGCTAATGTAAAATCAAATGGAAGAAGTCCAATATCAGGGATGGTACACGCTGTAACATTGTTAGCTACCATGTTAATTTTAATGCCACTTGCAAGGATGATACCAATGTCTGTACTTTCAGCAATCTTGATAATAGTTGCTTATAATATGAGTCAGTGGAAGGTATTTAAAGCCTTATTAAAGGCACCTAAAAGTGATATTATTGTATTATTACTTACATTTACATGTACAGTTATATTTGACTTAGTTATAGCAATAGGAATTGGAATGATTATGACAATGTTTTTATTTATGAAGAGAGTATCTGATACTACTCAAATCAGAGATTTGGTAGAGGAGAAGGTTTTTGATAAAGATACAAATACTGTATTAGAAAAAGCAGATGGAAGGATACGCGTATATCAAGTAAATGGTCCAATGTTCTTTGGGGTAGTCCAAGAGTTTTTTGATAAAATGAAGGAAATTGAATCTTCAGTGGGCGTTGTAATATTAGATATGAGACATACTCACGCAATAGATGCGTCTGCGATAGATGCATTAACTAGATTACTTAAACATTGTAATGAGTCGAATATAAAACTTTGCTTAACACATGTGCAAAATCAACCTATGAAAGTATTAGATAAGATGGGGTTTGCAGTTAAAATTGGGGTAAGTCATATATACGAAACTAAAACAGAAGCAATAGAGAAAGCTTATGATTACGTAAAGGAATTAGAAGCATCCTAGTTACATATTTCCAAGGAAATGGTAAAAAAATATTATTTAGATCTTGTTGTAAATTTGAATATTTTACTTAAAAGGAATTGGACTTATAAAAAACTTTTGTTTAAGAATAATTTTATTTAATTTTGATTATAAGCAATAAGCTAAATAAATAAAGAGGTAAGGCATGGAATATAGATGGGAAAGGACATTTCCATTTTTGGAAGTTGGTAGTGAAACAATTAAAAAGTTATTTAAAGGTATATTGAAAGAAAATGATATTAGTAATATTATACCAATAGACTCTGGGTGCAGGACGACAAACTATATTGTTGAAGCCAATAATCTAGAAAAAAAGTACATATTAAAAGTATTTTTTATAAAGGGGCAGGATTATAAGAAAGAAATTAAGTTATTAAATCTTTTAAGGAATTCTAAGTTTATACCTGTACCAGAAGTATATAGAGTAAGTGAACATAAAGATATTGGAAATAGAGAATATGCGATTTATGAATACATTGAAGGACAAACTATAGGGCAGGCTATAAGAGAAGGTTATAGTTTGGAGGAGAATTTTGTTAAAGACGTCGCAAGGGCTTTAGCAAAAATACATAGTCATAAGTTTTCTAAGGTTGGGGCTTTAGATGAATGTTTGTATATAAGAGAAGAATTCCCACCGCTTGTTTCATGGTATGAAAACTTCATGGGAGATATAGCTAATAAGCGTTTAGGAAAAACCGTTGTAAATGACATTAATCGTGTAGTTAGAAAGAATGAAAAAGCATTAAGAGATTTAGATAAAGATCCTAGACTTATTCATGGGGATTTTCAAGGTACTAATATAATAATAAGAAATAAAGTGCTAGCAGGTATATTAGATTGGGAGTTTGTAATGGCGGGACACCCTTTAGCGGATATAGGGCAGTTTTTTAGATATGAGGAATATTTTAATAGAAATTTAATTGAGACATTTGAATATGAGTACAATAAGTTTTCAGATTATAAGCTCACTCAAAATTGGTATAACATAAGTAAGCTAAGAGATCTTGTGAATTTAATTCAATTAATAGGGACAAATGAGGATATGCCAATTAAGCATGAAAGTATAAAAAAAATAATAATTAACACATTAAATGTTTTTGATTAGATGTTAAACAAAATTAAATCTATTTTGAAAAAAATGTTGACAATTTTATATCAAGATAATATACTATCAATAAGAACAATGGTGTTTGAGAAATATACTCGTAAGTATATTTCTCAAGCACCTTTTTTATTTAAAAAAATTATAATTATAATTCGAAAAGACTATGAAATTGGTTTTTAGATAATGTGCGCAGTTATCTCTCTATTAACATTTATTTGAAAAGTTTTAAGTAATTTCAAGGTATTGTCTAGCAATTTATATTTTAGACTTACTATATTTAAGGGGGATTTTTTATGGAAATTAATTTTGGCGATAGCAGTTTTATATTGATTTGTTCAGCACTTGTACTTTTAATGACACCAGGACTTGCATTCTTTTATGGTGGAATGGTTCGTAGAAAAAATGTTTTAAATACGTTAATGTCTTCATTCTTTATTTGTGGATTAGCATCTGTAATGTGGGTTTTGATAGGCTACTCACTAGCATTTGGAGATAATATTGGAGGAGTAATAGGAGGACTTAACTTTTTTGGATTTAATGGAGTAGGTGGAGATCCTTCATCGTATGCACCTACTATACCACATGAGCTTTTTGCAGCGTTTCAAATGATGTTTGCAATAATTACTCCAGCTCTTATAACTGGATCTCTAGTGGGAAGAATGAGATTCTCAGCACTATTTATATTTATAGCATTGTGGTCAATTTTTGTATACTACCCACTAGCACATATGGTATGGGGCTCAGGTGGATTAATAAACTCTTTGGGAGCAGTTGATTTTGCTGGTGGAGATGTAGTTCATATAAGTTCAGGAGTTTCAGGACTTGTAGCCTGTATTGTATTAGGCAAAAGACGTGGCTATGGTATGATGTCATATAAACCGCACAATATTCCATTTGTAGTTCTTGGAGCAGCGTTACTTTGGTTTGGTTGGTTTGGATTTAATGCAGGTAGTGCATTGAATGCTGGTCCACTTGCAGTTCATGCTTTCATGACAACAAATACTGCAGCAGCTTCAGCATTACTTTCATGGATGCTAATTGAAAAAATAAAACATGGAAAGCCAACAATACTCGGAGCTGCAACAGGAGCTGTTGTAGGATTAGTTGCAATAACACCGGCGGCTGGATTTGTTCCTCTTTGGAGTTCAATTATAATAGGAGCCATAGTATCTCCAATATGCTTCTTCTTCATGACTGCAGTTAAATCTAAATTCGGATATGATGATGCATTAGATGCCTTTGGATGTCACGGAATTGGAGGAGTCTGGGGAGGTATTGCAACAGGATTATTTGGACAAACAGCAATAAACTCTGTAGCGCAATGGAATGGTCTTTTCTTTGGAGATATTAAACTTTTAATAGCTCAAATAGAAGGTATAGCAATAACAATAGTTTTTGCAGCGGTTATGACATTTATTATCTTGAAAGTCATGAAGTTATTTATGACTATTAGGGTTGAAAGTGCAGAAGAAGCTGATGGTCTTGATGTGGCTGAACATGGTGAAACCGCATATCCAGCGTTTACTGGACTAGACTAAATATTAATATATCCAGGAAACTTTATAGTATTGTGTAATGTATGTATTGCAATAAAGTATTTGCATAAAAATTAGTAGTATAATTTTTAGATATATATTGTTAAAATAATATTATATACATTATATAGATGATTAGGGAGGAAGTATATTATGAAAAGAGTAGAAGCTATTGTAAGACCTTCAAAGCTTGAAGAGGTTAAAGAAGCATTAAAAAATAAAAATATAAATGGTGTTACTATAAGTCAAGTCATGGGATGCGGACAACAACGTGGCTGGAAGGAATATCATAGGGGGACTGAAATAACAACTAATGTATTACCAAAGATAGAAGTTAAAATAGTTGTAGAAGATGATAAAGTAGAAGATGTAATTGAACTTATTACTTCAATTGCTAGAACTGGTGAAGTTGGAGACGGAAAGATATTTATAATTGATATTGAAGATGCTATAAGAATTAGAACAGGTGAGAGAGGTAATGCAGCTTTATAGAAATAAGCCGCTCATCTATCAATAGAGAACCTAATTAATAGCAGGTAGTAAGAATAAAATATATATAAAATAGTAGGTTGATCTGTTTTGTTATAGATCTACCTACTATTTTTATATATAAATGATGTATTAGTAATGATGTATTAGTATAGAAATCAACTTTTAAGAGCTTTTTAGTTTAATAATTTTAATATTAGATATACTAATATTGCTGAATTAAAATAAAATTATAGATACAGTAGAAAATGTTTAATAGGAGTATATTATGAATGAGAAAGAAATTTTTTTAAATATTGAGGAGCATTTAATTAGAGATGATAAACCCTCTATTTATTTAGAGGATGCCCTAAAAAATCATAATCTTGATAATTATCCATTTTCAATGATAAAGGATTTACAAGATGTTGATCAGAATCCAAAGTTTCATCCGGAAGGAAATGTCTTTATACATACAATGATGGTTATTGATCAAGGAGCAGTAAATAGGGAGCGAAGTAAAGATAAAAGAGTATTTATGTGGGCACTTCTATTACATGATATAGGCAAAAAACCTACTACTAAATTAAGAAAAGGAAGACTAACATCTTATAACCACGATAGTGTAGGAGCTGAAATGACTAGAGAATTTCTTACTTATTTTAATATGGAAGAAAACTTTATAAATGAAGTAAGAGGGCTTGTAAGGTGGCATATGCAAAGTTTATTTGTAACTAAAGACATGAAATTTCAAAACATAGGAGATATGCTAAGGGATGTAGATATAAATGAGATTTTCTTGGTTTCGCTTTCAGATAGATTAGGCAGAGGTAATTTAGATCATATGGAAATCAATAAGACAAAAGAGGAAGTAAGAAAGTTTAAAGAAAAGATAACTGATTATAAAAGAAAAAATAAATAATTATTTTAAGGTGAAAAAGAGACTATCCTGAAATGGTTCAGAATAGATAGTCTCTTATATATATGCTAGTTAAATCACTTTTTGTAAGCATTTTTAATTCTTTGCTCATATTATATTACCTCTTATTTTATCCTAATTCATCGTCTGCAACGCTACTAGTTGATGAAGTAGATGGGATTGAGCAGCAACAGTTAGAGCTTAACTGAATATAGATTGCAGCAGGTATAGCAGCACATAGAGATTGAATTAATAATGTTAGATGAAACAAAAATTAATTATTTTAAAATCTACATTTTCTCTAATAAAGGCATAATGTAAGACTTTGAATCAGATGCAACTTTTCTTATTTCTAGTTCTATGTTTTTATCGTTTAGTGCTTTAAATGCTTTCATATCTTGATCATTAAGTGAAACACCACCAGTTATTTGAGATTTACCTTCCTTAAAAGACATTGCTCCGATATTAACAGACTTAATATCAATTCCTGCTTCAACTAATCTAAGAACATCTGTTGGATTAGTAAATAAGAGCATTACAATATCATTTTCATACTTAGGATTATTAATAACTCTAACAGCTTTATCAATATCAACTACGTGAGATTGAACACCTGGAGGCGCAACTTGAGTTAATAAAGTTTTTCTAATTTCATCTTTTGCTACATCATCATTGCATACTATAATCCTTTGACATTTTGTTTCTTTTGACCAAATTATAGCTACTTGGCCGTGTATTAGTCTGTCATCAATTCTTGCTAATGCAATTTTCATTATAAATAATCCTCCTCTAAATTCGAGGCTGTTTGTTTTATTAACTGCTTTATAGAATTCTTGCCAGCATTTTGTGCAATTGATACTAATTCAGAAAGACTTGAAAAGTCTCTACTACCGAATACTTCTAATAGCATTGGAAGGTTTACTCCTGATACAATTTCCATGTTGTCATTTTTCAACGCGAGAACACTAGCAACGTTGAAAGGACATCCACCAAAAAGGTCTATCATAAATAGAGTTCCGTCTTTACAGTCTAATTCATTCATAAGGTTAGTATATTTCTCAACTAGATTATCTGTACTCTCACCTAGTTTAAATGTAACTACGCCTACATTTTTTTGAGCACCGAAGATCATTTCTGCCGATTTGACAAGTTCTTCTGAGAAATTCCCATGAGTACTTATAATTAATGCTATCACTATTTTATCACCCTTTCATTATTATTTAGATATTGATACACATAGTAATTAAAGTGTCAATTGGTGTATCGGAAAATATTGAATACTGTTAAAGATACAGTTCTATCATAGTTAATAAATAGCAATTATAAAAATAATACACTATATAAATTAAATAGCGTACCTTATCGGAAAATAATATACTTTACTAATACTTGAAAATTAATTTTGATACTAAATTTAGAATTCGTTAAATATATCAACCATATAATATAGCTCATCATTTGTTAAATTTATAGATAGTGAATTCTTAAATATTAAGCTAGCTTTTTTTAATGCAGATAGAGTATTTTTATTTAGTGTATCAATGGGTTTTCTGTACACCAATCCGTCATTTAAAATCATCCTTTCTAAAGAACAAGCAACATGCAACATAATCCTTAGCTTTACAGGATTTTGATAATTTATACATAAGAAATTTTCAATTGTAATAACAAAGTCCTCTAGTAAAGGACATATTTTTTCAGGATTTAAATATGTTAAAAGATCTCTAAGACTTTGTTTGCAAAGGCTTTTGAGAACTATTTGTTTTTCTGTTTTTGTATCATTAGTATCAATAATAGTTTCTCCATTGATCAAATTTTTTAGTACTTTTTCACCAGAACCATCTATTAATTTTTCTAGTGATATAAAAGGAATTCCAATATTAGGATTTGAGATACCGATAAGAGCTATAATCTTATTACTTTTCGATATATGAGTAATTGATTTACTTAAATCTTTTAAGCCAATAGGAATTATATTAATGTTGTTTGTACGTATATTATCAACTATATCTTGAACTAATTCTTTAAGCTTAATAGCCGCACCTTCTCCAGTAGAGCAAATTGTAACAATAGTACCATCAATATTCGGACATTCTTCAGTAATAACTTTATTCGTATAGCCTCTAAAATCAGTAATTAAATAAGAATAAATAGAGTTTAAATCTGTATCACAGAGAGAACATTTTCTAACAGCCTCTAGGACTAATGGTGTTGATACCATATCTATACTTTTAGTATTGATGCCAGTACGTTCAGTTATAGCATCACAGAAGCTATTTAATGATCCCATATCTACTAGAAGTAATACGCCTTTGCCTTCATCGACTATTTTAACTTTTTCAATAACAGTTTCTAATATATCAGAAGGATTCATCTCAAGAGGCATATCTACAGCTAAAATATTATCAGCATCAAAGAGTTTTCTGGCAACAGCAACCATACTTGTTGCGGTACTTGAACCATGAGCAGCAACTACGATTCCAACCCGTTCTTGATGAGATGAATCTTGAATCGAAGTAAAGAGCAGCGCAAGATAGCTAATCTCAATAGGAGGAAGAGCCAGATTATAACGTTTTTTGATTAACTCATTGATTTCAGTTGCAACTTCATATTCTTTACTGTTAATAGAAGGTTGTAGTTGAATATGTGATGGGAAGAAAACAGTTTTTTTCTTAATACGATTAAACAGAGCACTAAAATGTAAGCTTGTTGCATAAATGAATCTTTCATTTAATTTTCTATTTAATCTAGTTTCTGCGAGAGCTTTTATCTCTTCAGCAAATTCAACAATATCTTTATCAACAATCTTTAACAAGCCTTCCAGACGATGTGTATCATTTTTAAACCTAGCATAGAATTGTTTTAAATGAATATTGATATCAATGGATATAAAGTTTTTTATATCATCATCGCTCATGCCTTCTTCCTGAAGAGCAGAAGTTTTATCTTGAATAATGTTATAAATATTAAAAGGTGGTTCATAAGCATCAGTTTCTAAGAAAGTTTTATCGCCATCAGGTTGAATTGTAATTGCATTAGGGATTATATCCCATACTGTTGCATTATCCTTTATTTTATTACTAAAAGCTAAAATTCCACTTTTCAAATTAGGTGGGAGTAGGTTTAAGTTTATATCAATACAGTCATCTGTATTAATAGAATTTAAAAATCCTTTTGCACACGCTAATTGGATATTTGATTTAAGCTGTCCAACATTCCTGTAAGATGTGCTCCCTATTAAAGCTTTAATAGCTTCAGCTGAAATCTTAATAGCTTTGTTAACTCTTTGTGCTTCTTTTGATATCAAATAGTGAACCAACTTAATTTGATCATCGATTGGCCTTTCATCAAAACTTGGAATTGTTATAGTTATTGGAATTCTTCTTATGAAAGTATTAAGTAAGGTGGAATTTGGATATTCTGTTGTCGCACCTATTAATAGCACATTAGCTCTTCGTGTCCTATCAGTTTCGCCAAGTTTATTGTAAGTTCCTGTATCCATGAAGTGAAATACCGTTTCTTGACATTCAGGTGGCAATCTATGTATTTCATCAAGAAATAAAATGCCTCCATCAGCTCTTGAAATAATACCATCTGTATCTTTATCAGCGCCTGTAAAGGCACCTTTGATGTGTCCCAAAATATATGATAGAAGAAGTTTTGGATCATTAGCATAATCAGCACAATTAAAAACAACGAAAGGAGCATCTTCAGAGAGTTTTTTTATATATTTAGAGTATTTATACATCATATTAGCAAATATACTCTTACCAACACCTGTACCACCAATTATCAATGTATGTAATCCGTTTGGTGGGTACATTAGCGCAGCTTTGGCTTGTTCAATTTGATTTTTTAAACATGTACTAGCGCCAATTAGATAGTTAAAAGGTGATTGGTCTTCAATAACTGTATTTGAAGGAGAAGAAAGCAATGTACTAATATCTGATATTTCCTCTAAATCTTTAGGTAGTCTTATAGATAGTATGTTTTCAAGGTAACTTCTATCAAAATACATAACTGGCCTATTTTTTATTTTAATAATTTTCTTTTCTCTACAAAGAATATTAAGTTCCTTTGAAACATTATTTCTTAATATATTTAATTTTTGTCCAATTTCTTGGGCACTAAACCCATTTTGCTCTAAGAATTTATCTTTATTAAAATTCTTAGAATTTTTTAAAACATAGTTATAAATTTTATCAATACGCTTCATTATAATATCCTCCCGTATATAATAACTATTGTAGTATTTTACATAAAATTATTCAATAGTGTATTGATACAATTATTGCAAATAAAAAATATTATATTAGTTGTGTATTGAAAGTAATGGGGTTATATAGTGAGAAAAATTAAGCTGATATTTAAAATTGATACATTAATTAAAGTCTGAAAATACAATTGAAATTAGAATAAAATCATTTAAACAAATTGGAAGTTTATAAATATTATATAAGTGTTAAGAAATATATCGGGGGGAAGATATGTTCAAAGTTTTTACTTTTGGATTTGACAACTTTTTTAATTCAAACAATATAGAGAAGATAAGTGGAATTATGAATTCATTTTTAGATAACTTTGATATAAATGAATTTACTAAAAATAATGAAGATAGTTCTTCTTATGAAGGAAATAGAGAAGAATATAACAATTTTATAAAACTTAATCGGTATGAAGATATGTATCTTCTAACTATAGATCTAAAAGGTATTGATCTTAGAGAATTAAGCATAAGATATGATCCAGGAATATTAGATATAAATCTAAATAGACTAGAAATTAAAAAAAGTGGATTTGGGATATTTTCTAATACCGTTCTTGTTAAGAAGGCTTATAATAAAAAATTTAGTGATATTGAGGAGATAGAAATAAATCAGATACTTAAAAGTATTGATAATGGAGTTCTCAGTATAATAATGCAAAAGAAATATTTATTAGAAAATACATCAAATATAATAGATGTGGATTGTTATCAAGATGATGCTGATATACAGTGATGTATAAGGTATAGCATGAAATGTCTTAATGCTGTCTTTAGAATAGTTATTTTAAATAATAAAAACAAAAAAGGGAGGATAAGCTCTAGGCATTATACCTGAATTTAAATCTTCCCTTAAGTAAGAGTATTAAGAATAAAAAATCTTATTATTTCTTACGCTTATTAGCAACTTCAACATTAACCTTCTTTTTATTAATTTTTCCACCAGGACAATTTTTTAATATTTTAGAAGATATAGACTCATCAACAGTTACAAATGAGAAGTTTTCCATAAGATCTATTTGACCAATTGCTGAAGCATTAACTTTTGTCGTATCTCTGATATAGTTAATTAATACTTTAGGAGTCAAACCGTCTCTTTTGCCGACAGAGAAAAATAAACGAACATCTTCTTTTTTAGGTGCTTCTAATTTGTTTGAGCTATAATCAAACACAACTTCATTTTCGAACTTCATTTTCATTAAAGCTGAAATAATTGATACTGCATCATAAGATTCAGTTAATTCTATTGCACTTGGAATAAACTTAGTAAGTTCACCTGCGTTAATAGTTTTTTCAACTTCTGACATCATGTCCTCAAATTTTTTGTTATTAATTTCTTCTGCAGTTGGAACTGGTTTTTGTGTGATCGAGCTTTTAGTAACATTTTGAATTTGCTTAAGCATTGAAAAATCTTTTGGTGTTACTAGAGAATAAGCTGTACCACTTTTGTTAGCTCTACCAGTTCTACCAATTCTATGAACATATGATTCTACATCTTGAGGTAAATCATAGTTAAATACATGAGTTACGCCTTCAACATCTATACCCCTAGCAGCGACATCAGTAGCAATCAATAGACTTAGTGTGCCGTCTTTAAACTTATTTAAAGTAGTTAATCTGTGGGCTTGTGTCATATCTCCGTGCATACCTTCAACCATATAACCTTTTGATTGTAATTCTTGCACAAGTTCATCAACACCTCTTTTAGTTCTGCAGAATATTATAGCTGAATTAGGATTATCTAAATCTAATAATCTACAAAGAGCTTCTAATCTATGTTTATTATTAATCATAAAATAACTTTGCTCAATTTTAGATACAGTTAATGAACTCCTCTTAATACTAATAAGTTTAGCATCTGGTTTCATATATTTTTTAGCTAATTTTGCTATTGGATCAGGCATTGTTGCTGAAAACAATAAAGTTTGTCTTTCAGATGGTGTGTGACTAAGGATTTCTTGAATATCATCGATGAATCCCATATTAAGCATTTCGTCAGCTTCATCTAGTACTAAAAATTCTATATTTTCTAAATGAAGGCACTTTCTTTTTACAAGATCTAATATTCTTCCAGGTGTTCCAACTACAATATCAACATCACCTTTTCTTAGAGCCCTTATTTGTCTATCGATTGAATCTCCACCGTAAACAGCTAGAGTTTCAATTTTCTCATATTTAGAAAGTCTTTGTATCTCTTCGTTAACCTGAACAGCAAGTTCTCTTGTTGGTGCTAAGATAAGAGATTTTATTCCTCTTTTATCACTCATTTTGGTGATTATTGGTAAGCTATAAGCTGCAGTTTTTCCGGTACCAGTTTGTGCCTGCCCTATTAAATCAGCGCCACTAAGTGTTACAGGGATACTTTGTTCTTGTATTTGAGATGGTTTTGTAAAACCAAGGTCTGATATTGCCTTAACAATACTCTCTTTAAGACCTAATGTAGCAAATTGATTATCATTCATTAAATATCCTCGTTTCTTTGTTTTAAAATTAATTATTTTTGTTTCGATAACTTATATTAAAGTTTTATATACAAGTCAAATGAATTCATTATAACACAATAGATAAATTAATGTCAAAAGATATTATTATCTCAGTATATTATTAGCAGCATTTAGAAGAAAATATACTTAAATTAATGCATAAAAATAAGATGCCTAATAAATTAGGCACCATATTTTTTTATTAGTATAGGTTGCAAGAGCTAGAGATAATAGAATGAACGGTTTCTGGTAGCTTTTCTAGCTCGTCCTTGTTTAGAGTGGCAACATCTATTAAAGGATGTATTACTAATTCTATAGCTGCGCTTTTTATTGCGTTATTATTTGCTTCCATAAGTTTATATGTTCCTTTTATGGTTAGTGGAACTATAGGACATTTAGATTTTGTAGCTAATTTAAAGCTTCCACCTTTAAACTCATCTACAGATTTTCCTTTGCTTCTAGTTCCTTCTGGAAATATCACCATTGAATAACCAGATTTTAATAGGTTAACACCTTCAACTATTGATTCGGCAGATTTTCTTAAATTATCTCTATCCATAAAAATACAATTTATATATTTCATCCAACTACTAATAAAAGGTAGTTTTTCAAGTTCCTTTTTTGCAATAAATCCTTTTGGAATGTCAATGGAACTCAATAGCAAGGGAATATCAAAATTACTTTGGTGATTAGAAACAAATAATACAGTTTGATTTTTAGGAAGATTATCTAAACCGGTAACATTAATCTTTGCACCTGCTATTTTCATTACGAATTTTGCCCAAGAGCGAGTTACTCTATGAATTAACCATTTCCTTCCTTCCATGTCGCCTTTATTAGTTAAGATTTTTATCTTAATTTTATAGATAGATGAAAATATAAGACTTATTACTAATCCGAGATAAAAATAGATAGTTCTTAACATTAAAAATTACACACCCTTAATATATTAATTTTTACACTAATCAGTATAGTATAAAAATTAATATATTAAAAGACTAAATAGATTACATGTGGATTAAAAATTCAATAAAATTAATTTTAAATTAAGTAAATAATTAGGGTAAAATAATATTAAAAAATGTATAATATATAAGACAATGATAATTATATGAAATAGTATAGTAAATAATTTACACAGGCAGGAGAATTTTGATGAATTTAAATAATAATATGTTGAATATGAAGGAGAAAGATGCTGAAGTTATAGTTGGTTTAACATCAGAAGAAGTTAAACAGAGAATTAAAGAAGGAAAAGTAAACCACATTCCTAAGACGCCATCAAGAACTATGCCTCAAATAATAAGAGCTAATTTGTTTACAAGATTTAATGCAATAAATTTTGCACTTGCAGCAATAATTATTTTAGCAGGATCACCTAAGAATGCTATATTTGTTGGTGTTATAATAGTAAATACATTAATCGGGGTGATTCAAGAAATCAAAGCTAAGCGTACATTGGAAAAGTTATCTGTCATAAGCTCAGCTCATGCAAAGGTTCTTAGGGATGGAAAAATAAAAGAAATTCCAATAGAAGAAATTGTATTGGATGATGTAATTTATTTAGAAACCGGTATGCAGGTATTGGCGGATGGAGAAGTTTTACATAGTAATGGCTTGGAAATAGATGAATCTATGTTAACAGGAGAAGCTGATGCAATATATAAAAATTACAAAGAGATATTATTATCTGGAAGTTTCGTGGTATCTGGAGAGGGATATGCGATTGTTACGAAAGTAGGTAAAGAAACATATTCGTCTACGCTTGCTGAGGAAGCTAAACAATTTAAGATAATAAATTCAGAGTTACAAGCAGCAATAGATAAAATTTTTAGAGTGATAATATGGATTGTGCCTCCTTTATCGGCATTGTTAATAATAACCCAGTTAAGAATACCAGGAAATACATGGCAGGATGCATTGATAGGAGCAGTATCAGGAATTGTAGGAATGATACCAGAGGGATTAGTACTATTGACGAGTGCTACGTTTATAGTGTCAATTATAAAACTATCTAAATATGATACTTTAGTTCAAGAATTAAGTGCCACAGAAGTCTTAGCAAGAGTTGACGTACTTTGCTTAGACAAGACGGGAACCTTAACTCAAGGCGAGTTGAGATTAGCAGAAGTGAAGAATATTAGTTCTAAAAGTTCGAAAGAAATAGACCATGTATTAGCGGCATTAATAAATAATCTACCAAGTAATAATCCAACTCAGAAGGCTATATTGGAAAAATATGAAGAATATGACAAGGAAATAAAAGTTATAGATAAGATTGCTTTCTCATCTAAAAGAAAGTGGAGTGGAATTACATTTGAAAAGCTTGGGACATGGGTACTTGGTGCACCGGAGATAATATTAGATAAAGAATACAAATTAATAGAAAACATAGTTAAAGAAGAAGCTAGAAAAGGAAAAAGAGTTTTATTACTGGCAAACCTTCATAATAATTTAAATGAAAAATTAGAAGGTAAAGTAGAAAGTGTAGCTCTAGTCTTAATTGAAGACATCATAAGAGAAGCAGCACCAGATGTATTAAAATACTTCGATGCTCAAGGAGTGGCTGTAAAAATAATTTCTGGAGATAGTCCTATTACCGTTTCAGAGGTGGCAAGAAGAGCTGGTGTAAATGGCTGGGAAAAATATATAGATGCAAGAGAATTGCCAGAAGATAATGAAAAATTGAAGAATTTGATTAAAGAAATAACTGTTTTTGGAAGGGTTACTCCGCATCAAAAGAAAAGAATTGTCGTGGCACTTCAGGAAATGGGGCATACTGTTGCAATGACTGGTGACGGAGTGAATGATGTACTTGCTCTAAAATCATCTGATTGTGGTATTGCAATGGCCAATGGCTCTGATGCAACAAAAGCTGTAGCACAATTAGTATTAATGAAATCTGATTTTACAGCACTTCCTAAAGTTCTTGAAGAGGGAAGAAAGCAAATTAATAATTTGGAGAGAGTATCAGAATTATTTTTATCAAAAACTGTGTTTTGCATAATTTTATCACTTGTATGTTCAATACTACTTATAGAGTATCCAATACTTCCAATACAGTTATCATTAGTGGGAAGCTGCGCTATAGGAATTCCATCATTCTTTTTAGCTTTATTACCTAGCACAGGAGGAGTTAAAAAGGGATTTTTAACAAGAATATTAACTGTTAGTATTCCTAATGGAATACTACTTGCTCTATTTATACTTATAACATTTATTCTATCAATGCAAATGAATCTTCCAATGGATTATAGTAGAACTTTAGCAGTATTAATGTTTTCAGGAATTAGTATGGTGGTATTGTTTAGAGTTGCAAGACCGTTAACTAAGTTTAAAACAGTAATGTGCTTATCGATGTTTGGGATAATAGTATTAGGTTTCTTAACACCAATAGGGAGAGAAGTATTTAGCTTAACCAAAATACAATTAAGTCATTGGTTAATATCACTAGCCGTAATAATAGCATCTAGCCCTCTAATAACTAAAATTGTAGATATATTTAGAGTTAGAGTTAATAAGAAGTTCAAAGTTAAAACAATTTAGAGATATAAAGCTTAAATACACATATAGGGTATTTAAGCTTTATTTTATAATGTTATTTTATGAAAATTAATATTTAAATATGGAAAAAACTTGTAAGGCATAAAGAACCATTTTATAAAAGTGCAGTAGACAGTGGAAAATAGTTAATATAAATTATAGTTATATAAAGCAAAAGAATATAATTTGGATACAGAATTGCAGTATTAGCCTTTGATGTTTTTTACTTAAGAGCATCTAGTTATTAAATTTATTACCTTGGAAATTTATATAGATTAGGTGACTTAATAGATCACAAATTTTTTGTTTTTTATAGGCTTTTATCTAAAGATTTTATTTAACCAGCATCTTCATGGTTAACATAATTTATTTTTTTGTGTAAAAATGAATTATTGATTTGACAATGACAAGTAATTGTAATAAACTTTATAGGTACGAATTAAATATATGCTCCTATAGTTAAATGGATAGAACAATCCCCTCCTAAGGGATAGATGTGGGTTCGATTCCCGCTGGGAGTACCAAGTTACATAAAGAAACGGCTTAACCATGCGGGTTGAGCCGTTTTTGTTTTCTGAAAAAGTGTTTATTTGGTGCTTGTTTTCCTTTGGAAAGTTTTTATGTGTTTATTCGGTGCTTAGTTTGAGATTGCATTTATAAACATATCATTTAATAAATCGGCAGTATTATTTTTCATATCTTCCATAACATGAGTATAAGTATCTAGTGTTTCAGTAATACTTTTATGGCCTAGTCTTTCAGACACAACTTTTATATTTTCACCTTTAAATATCAATAATGTAGCATGAGTATGTCTAAGACCATGAAAACTAAGTTGAGGCAATTGCATATAATTATCCATCTTATTTTTAGATTTTTTATAATCTGCCAAGGATAATTTATATCTTGATATTTCTTTAGTAAAATTCATTGATAAATTACGGGGATTACACATAAGCCCTTCACGACTTAGCACTACAAAATCAGTATCAAGTGCATTATCGTTAATAGATTTTAAATAGTTGACTAATATTTTAGGTAATGCAATTTTTCTATAGCTTGTCTTTGTTTTTAATTTATCTGAAAGGAATAAAGTTTTAGTTGTTTTATCAATTATAGCTTGGTTTCTAATAATAAAATATCCATTATCTAAATCTACATCACACCAACGTAAACCACATAATTCACCGATTCGTAAACCTGTAAAGATTTCAATTAATATTGGTGTATTTAAATAATTATCTTTTATAACATTTAAGAAAAAATCAACTTCGGATTCGTTCCAAAATGAAACTTTGTTTTTTTCAATAGGAACTCTATCAATGTCAACAGGAACCAGATATATTAATTTATTTCTTTGTGCATATCTAAGGCAATTACTTAAAGTTTCTAATATCTTTTTAGCGCTTGAAGGTTTAGCACCCTCATTAATGAGACTATTATAAAAATCTTGAACGACTATATTAGTAATCTTATTTAATTTATAATGCCCTAACTTCGGTATTATGTGCGTATTAATTCGAGCTTTATAATTACTTACAGTATTAATTGATATAGTATTAATTTTGAATTCGTTAAACCATTTAGTCATAAAATCTTTTAATAATATATTACTTTCAGAGGTAGGAACATATCCTTTATGCTTTTTAGATACAATTTCAGTTGCCCATTTTTCAGCATCTTTTTTAGTTTTAAAACCTTGTTTTTTTGTTCTGTTTTGTTTACCGTCTTCGTATCCAAGACTTACACTAACACTCCAATTATATTTAGATATTTGTTTATATGTTGCCATTTGTTCACCCGCTTTTTAAATTTTCATCTTGGTAAAGATTTATTTTATAGTTCTGAAAACGAAAAGTTTGCCGGCTATTAATTCCGTTGACAAAACTATTATACAAAAATAATTTGCTTTTGTAAACGGAAATGATAAGAATTTGTTAACGGAAGTGAAGATATTTAAAGAAAATCAAATTTAAATACATCTATAAGAAGAATACGAGGTTTTTATTAAATATAATAAATTGATATTATATTAATAGATTAAAGAAATTAGGAGGAAGAAAATGAATTCAACAAATGACAAAACAATTTTTAAAATAAAAGAGATTTCAGCAAGATATGATATTCCAGTTACTAGATTAACCCTAGCAGTAAGACAAGGTAAATTAAAGGCCGTAAAATCGGGAAAAGAGTATTTAATTACATTAAATGAAGTTCATAGGTATTTAGGAATTGAAACAACTAGCGAAAGCTTGGAAAAAGAATTATACATTAGAGAACTAGAGAGCAGAATTAAAAATTATGAAATTCAACTAATGGCAATTAAAAATTGCATTGGAATGATAGATAAAGTAGTTACGTGCTAATAAATTATAAAATAACTGTAAGTGTAGAATATTATACTTACAGTTATTTTTTTACTGTAAATATTTAGGGACAGTATTAATTTTTTTAATGATCTTTTGTATATAATATAAAACCAAGCTAAAAAAGGAATTTTATTTATAAAATAGGTTTAATAAGTTTCATAATATGTAGACTTAACGTAGTAAATCATAAAAATGTTCTTTGAAAATTGAATAATGCGGTATTAATGTAAAGTGAAATATCAAATTTATGGTATAATTTTCTTAATAATTGTACAAGGGGGGGATAAAATGGGAATTATGATTAAAAAATTATATAGAGTATTGACTGCAATATCAAAAAAGAAATGGGTGTATTTCGGAATTTTAACATTAGGATTACTGGCTAGTGGGGTTCAAGCAGCAAGATATTCAGATCTTAAAATATGGGCTAATATGCCCAAGTACTTCATTAAACCAGAAAATGCAGATATGTTAATTTATAATCTAAGTGTGGGATACATTGTTAGCTATATGTTTTATATATTTGTAAATTTTATTCCAGATCTATTAGAAGCAATAGAGAAACAAAATACGCTTATACCTTTTAGAGCTACGATGCAGAGAGAAATTCAGGAGTTTGAAAGACGTATAATTGATTTATGGATATCTATTGGAATTAACGCATCAATTAAAGAAGTTATTAGTATATCAGAAATTAATAAAATAGAAGAGTTTTTTGAATTAAATTCTATAAAACAAATATCTAAATGCGTTAAATTAATGGACCAAGTAGATCAGTCTATAGAAATAGACATAGCAAATCCTAATAAGTTATGGGTTACTAAAATAAAACAGCAACTAGAGGGAATTTGCACTCTTGGAAATATGATTTTAACCAGATACAAAAATGACATACCACCAGGAATATTTTATGATATATTCTATCTTCTCAATCAAAGTGGAATGATAGGTGAACTTTTAAATGTACTTAATGCTATAATGTTGCTTAGAAATGGAAGAAATTTTAAGTTAATAGACTGTATTTATTTTGATGATGAGAAAATGAAAGAAGATATAAATAAGTCCTGTAAAGCTATAATAAATTTATACATTTGGGTAAATAGTGAATATACCTACCTTGCAAGTAATACAAATGATAAATATATTACTATTTCTAATATTAAATTCAGCATAGATTTAAAATAATATAAATGTTATGAGTACCGCATCATTGAAAAAGTGAATTTGCGGTATTTTTTATATTTAAAATGCTGCACAATACTAAAAAATGACGAAGTAAAAGACACTCTCCGAGTGCTTTTTATTAACATTATCCACAGAGTTACGCTTTTAGTAACACTATTTTTGTGGAGTGTTACTGTTTTAGTAATAGAGAGATACGATTTTAGTAATACCAGAGTTACTAATTCAGTAATAGAGTGTTACGCTTTTCGATACCATATATATATTATATAAATTTATTATTTAAATATATTATATACATACTATATTTGGTCGACTTGGTTGGTACATTGAAAAGTATTTCAATGTACCATTGACGTTTGCAGACGTCTATAGTATACTAAACATATAAGGTGAACGAAAGGAGGTGGTAGAATGGCACTCGAGCGATTTACTTGCAGACTAGAGCCTGAAGTGTATGACACTTTATATCGTATGAAAAATGAAAGTATGATTGATGCTAGTAAGATAACTAATAAAGCGGTTAAAGAATATTTAATTGCCAATGGTTACGAAATACGATTAAATACAGAGGAAGAAAACGAGATTATATTTAAGGATGTAAGGAATAAGAAACAAAGGAAGTAAAGGGGGAATGATAGTGATTAAAGATTTACTAAAGACAATGCTAAATATAAATAATGATACCAATCTAAAACCAAGCGAAAAGATCCTACTAAGTAGCTTAATATTGTATCATAGCCATACAGATGGATATTCTTATCCGAACTATGAGCATTTAATGATTACATTATCAACTAATAGAAAAGCAACTGTTTCAGATACTTTAAAGGCATTGGAAGAAAAAAAGTATATCACTATCAAAAAAGGTAGAGGAAATAAAAATTTATATTTTATACATAAATATTTATTCTATGTTGGCGCAGAAACAAAGAAAAAAGAGAAACCAACAGAAGAACCGAAAGAATTACCGGTTGATAGCAACGGTAGAAAACCCCTTGAAAACCAAATACACATAGATGAAGCGATCCTGGAAGATTCAGAGGATAAAAAAGTAATTCAAATTGCTAATTATACAGGATTTAACAAAAGACAATCTAAAGAGTTATTAAAAGATAGTGGAAATGATGCTGCAAAAATTATAAGAGCGTTTGACCATATGAAAAGTCAAAATAACATCAATGATGAATTCAAATATACAAGATGGGCCATAAAAAATGAGAAGAAAATACAAATTGAATTCAAAAACCCGTATAAAAAGGATTGGGAAGTTTCAAAATTCAATAATTTTGAGCCTAGGGAGTATGATTATGATTCATTAGAAAAAGCTTTGTTAGGATTGGAAGAATCAAAAAATTTGTATGAGTATATGAAATAAAAATAAAAGGCAGCAACTTTCGTTACCACCGATCTCGCAAATTGATTGTAACATAAAGTTAAAAGCCTTGTAAACAAGGGCGTTATAATTAAATAATTGATTAATAAAAGAAATCGTAAATCGTATTTATTCAATGATACATATTTCATTGAATAAATTAATTATTGAAGGCAATACTTTCAATAATTGGAGGTGTTGTCATATATGGTAGAAGTTATATTATTAGGTACACTAATGGGAATATGCTTATTATACTTATTGTTTATGTTGTTCATATATGTATATATTTCAAGAATATTTTAAATTAATCAAAGAGAAAGTAAAGAAATGCAATTGTAGTAGTACGATATCCCCCTATCTTTAGGGGGTTTTTAGCGTCCATCTTGAACAACAGTAGTGATACAAATAAGAGCCAAAGCGAATAATAAGATACCTATTATCGCAAGAAAAATTAAAAAATATTTTGTTCTTTTTTCATCCCTATAAGTATAATCATTTGTTTGGAAAAGGGGGCGGAATATCACAAGTAGTAGTGTTTCCACTGATTCTCCCACTGTTTTAGGATCTGCAATATATTGTTTTTTACCTTCATGTTTAAATTTAACTAAATTAATTTTGTTAGATCCAAGATTACTAACTTTTTGAAGCTTGAAAACGACCAGCCCTGAAAGTACAGACATGATAAGCATACCCAAGAATACGCCAGCAGCAAACAAAATAATATCTTCAAAATGTACTACAAATGCAAAACCATATTTACCACCAAGCCATTCTTCGAAGCCTAGAAACCATTTTTCCATGTAATCACTCCTTATTAAATAAGTTGTTTGCGATTTCATATAATTGTGTGGCGAATTTGTCCTTTTCTTCAGGTGTTAATTTAGGATCAATGGAAAGTTGTGTAATTAAACCTTTTAAAGAGGGCATATTTTTTAATTGTTCGTTTGTTGGAGGTGTGACTTTATCATAAAGTTTGAACAATTCCGAAGGGTCAACATTATAGAATTCAGCCAAGTTAAATAAAACAGCATCCGAAGGGCAGTTTATACCGCGTTCAAGCATTGATAAATAATTTCCGCTTATATGTACTTTCTTCGCTACTTTAAAAACCGATAAATTGGTTTCCTTCCTTATTTCTCTTAACCTGTTACCAGCATTTATCCATTTGCTTTCCATGTTTGTTCTCCTTTTTGTCATTAGTTATAGTATATCTAAAATATAACATTTTATATGAAAATACTATAAGGGGATATATGAGCATATAGGAATAAATTACATAAGGTATTTTGAAATAATACTGTATTTTTTTTAAAAGCTACATGTTACAATTGAGCCATAAATCTAATAAAAAAAAGTGGTAAGAATTCGCTACCACTTTTATTTAAGTCTATTATATCTAATTGTACTTATACCCATTGCAATTGCTGACATTAAGATTTTCTTTTCGTCTTTCGTAATTTGTCTATCGTCCAATATAGGATTTTCAATATAATCAATTATGTTAAGTATATCCATAAGGTTATCTGTTTCAAAACTTACTGTTTCAGTATTGCCCATTAAATCATTGACAGTAACACCAAGAGCAGCAGCAATTTTTTCTAAAGTATCTCCTTTTAATGTTTTTCTTTTACCACTTTCTATTTCACTTATAGTTGCACCACCAACGCTAGCACGTTTAGCTAATTCATAAGCAGAAAGATTTTTTAAAACTCTAATTTTTTTTATATTTTCGCCTATTATACTAATATCACTCAATCTTATATCCCCCTAGTTAACAATTTGTAATGGTAATATTCTTTTGGTCTCATGCTTCCGTTAACAATAGTATAACATATATAGTATGTGATTCAAGATGTATTTATATATAAAATCCGACAACTCATATATACCAAAGGGTTAAAAGGAAATGTATAGTGTGAAAAGAAGTAAATAGAAGAAAAAACTTTTCTGCATGCGGAAAATATTTTTTAAATTTACTTCCGATTTCGGAAATAGTGGGAGGAAATCAAAGTGTTGTTAAGTTAAACTATAATTTTCAGTGAATTTCGGATGTTGAGCCGTATACTAATGTCACGTATACTAATGTCATGGCATTCCACTAACAGAAAAAATTAAATATGAGAGGTAATTATGAAAATTAAATTTATATTGAATTTGAAGACTAATAAAATTAAAATTGAAAAATTGGACAATCAAGAAGGCGAAAAAAATGGAAACATCGATAAAGTATAACAAAAAGGGTCAAATGGAATATAACCCAGAGTTTCACGCTAAACAGCATGAAAAATGGACATGGGAAGAAGATCTGTATTTAATGGAATATTATAAACTTGATGGCCTGATAATGATGAGTTATGCACTTGAAAAAAAGGAATCTACAGTATATGGGCGAGTATGGTATTTGAGAAGCTTGGGTTTTGAGTTCTGATGGCCCATGAGATCAAATATAATAAACGTGGCCGAATGGAATACAATCCAGATTTTCATGCAAGACAGGACCAGCCATGGACCAGGGATGATGATGATTATCTAATGTATTATTACAAATATGATGGCCTAAAAATGTTAAGTTACGCACTAGAAAAAACAGAAACCGCCATATGCACTAGATACCATAAATTAAAGGCAAGGGGATATAAAAGTAAATGGCTAAAATAAAATTATTCCCACATCAGCTGAAAGCCTTAGAAATGACAAGGGGCATGAATAAAGCCGCCTATTATTTAGATATGGGACTTGGCAAAACCTTTGTTGCGACTGAAAAAGCTGAAGAATTGGGAACAAACATTATTTTAGTGGTATGCCAGAAATCAAAATTGGAGGATTGGGAAGATCATTTCAATGAATTTTATCCAAAATATAAAACGATCATATATAAAAAGCAGCTGCAAGAGATCCAGCCGAACACAGTAATAATTATAAATTATGATTTGATCTGGCGAAGGGATGAATTTAAAAAGTTAAAAGGATTTACTTTGATCCTAGATGAAAGCAGCTATATCAAAAACGAAAGCAGCAACCGAACTAAGTTTATCTTGAAGATCAAGGCCAAAAACATAATATTGCTATCTGGAACACCAACAGGGGGCAAGTATGAAGAGCTTTTCGGCCAGATCAAATTATTAGGCTGGAAGATCACAAAAGAAGCATATTGGAACAATTATATAAAATTCTTTTTGATGAATTTAGGAGGATTCAAAAAGAAAAAAGTAACAGGGTATAAGAATGTGGACCATTTGAAGCAGATGTTGCGGCAGCATGGGGCGGTTTTTATGAAAACAGAAGAAGTTATTGAATTGCCTGAAGTGATCCCATATGAGATTAAAATAAAAAACATTCCGCAGTATAAAAAATTTAAGAAAGATCGTTTAATCGAAATAGAAGAAAATGAGTTAGTTGGTGATACGTCACTTACAAAACTATTATATTTGCGGCAACTTGCAGCAATGTACAACAAAAACAAATATGAAAAGATAACAGAGCTTTTGGAATCAACAGAGGATCGAATAATTATATTTTATAATTTTAAATATGAATGTCAGAAGCTCCAAGAGATCTGCAAGAAATTAAAGAAGCCTATCTCTATTGTAAATGGAGATCAAAGGGATCTGAAAAACTACGAGCAGCATGATAATACAATAACATTGATTCAATACCAGGCGGGGGCAATGGGCCTTAATTTGCAGAAAGCAAATAAGATCATTTATTTTAGCTTAACACTTAGCAGCGAACTTTTTGAACAAAGTAAAAAGCGTACCCACCGTATGGGCCAGGAAAGATCATGCTTTTATTATTATCTAATTACTGAAAAGAGTATTGAAGAAGATATATTTGAAACGCTCAAACAAAGAAAAGATTATACAGACAAGCTTTTCCAAGAAGATGAAGGGCGGTGAATATAGAGAGGGGTATATATGAATATTGGAAACGCTATCAAAGTATATAGAGACAAGCAAGGGTTAACCCAGGAAGATCTGGCAATGAAACTTAATAAAAGCACTAGGACCATACAAAGATATGAAAGCGGCCAGACAATGCCGAGCATGAAGGTTATAGACAAAATATTCAATATAAGAGTTGAATATATCTTAACAAATGAATTATTAGAGAAAAGGGGTATTTAATTATGGGGTATGTAATGACTTACGAATCAGCAAAAAATGAATATATAATCAAGCCAGCAAATGAAATGAAAAACATAGACAAAAGCAAAATAGGCGAAGAAGTAAGAGAATATAAACAAAATATTTGGGTGGGCAAGTCAAGAGATTCTTTAAAAGAATATAAGATCCAGCACCAAGCGGAACAGATAGCGAAGCATATGAAGGCCATTGAGAGAATACAAAAAAGAACAGTATCAGAAGTAAAGCAGCAGTATAACCATGCCTAGTGAAAAAGACTTTGAAAAGAAAGTTAAAAAGTTTCTGGATGGTTTAGCTCCTGAAGTTTGGTACTTTAAACATTGGGCGGGCGCATATTCAAAAAGTGGAATTCCTGATATTGTTGGGTGTATTTCAGGCCATTTCATGGGGATCGAATTAAAAAAAGAAGGTGGAACACCATCACCGCTACAGATAAGAAATATTGAAAAAATAAAAGCAGCCAAAGGATATGGATATATATTATATCCTAAAGATTTTGAAGCCTTTAAGGAAGATGTAAAGGCAATTGTAAAGGAGATCAAAGAGAATGACAAATAATGAAATGCTACAAATATTAAAAGATAGAGAAACAGAGCTTGAACATGAGGTTAACCATTATAGAGTAATGAAATCTTTTGAAGGTGATGAAAAGCAGCGTTTGAGATTTAGTTTATTATATGCAGAAAATAGGTCCGCATTAAAAGCGCTACAAAATATTATTTCAGAAGTAGATCAGCTTGATAATGTAGTAAAAAAAATTCAAAAAGCAGTAGATGAAGAAGATCCAGAAATTATAGCGCTTTTAATAGAATATAGCAATTTGAAAAAGAAAATGACAGAGTAACTTTTGTTATGCCCTTATATACAACTAAGCAGATCAAACAAATAGGAATTTAAAGGGGATGAAAAATTGATTGTTTATTGCGAAGCTAGTGAATGCAGCTTTAATAACAATGGAGAATGCCAGAAAAATTCAATTTTTATAAAAGACATAGAGGTAAAAGAAAATATAAAATTCAAAGATGATGATTTTATGATATGTATATCTTTTGAATGGAGAAAGTAGGAAGAAAATAAATGGCAGAAGAAAAAAGCAAGCTAAATGTAGTGGCAAAGCTGCAAAAGGTTAGGGCAGATTTGCAAGGGGTAGAACTAAGAAAAACTGGAAGAAATACATATTCTAAATATGATTATTTTGAACTAAAAGACTTTTTACCAGATGTTGCAAAGCTATGTAATAAACATGGGGTTAATCCGGTTTTCAATATGACTAAAGATGTTGCAACACTTTTAATATATGATTGCGAAGATATAGAAAGATTTATAAGCTTTGATATGCCAGTTGCAATATCAGAACTAAAAGGATGCAATGCAATTCAAAATATAGGTGGAGCTTTGACATATGCGAAAAGATATTTATATATGAATGCTTTTGAGATTGCGGAGAATGACACAACCGAAACCGAAGGGGAAGAAGAAGGGGCGCGCGATCCTATAAGTAACGTTCAAGTAAAAGTAATTGAAAACTTAATAAAGGAAACGAATACAGATAAAATGAACTTTTGTGCCTGGGCCAAAGTAAAGGACATAAAAGAGATTGAAAATAGAGATCTAGCATATTGCATGAAGATGTTAAATGAAAAGAAAGAGAAGATCCAGCAAGAAAAGAGCGGAGGGAAAAAGGGTGAATAAATCTATACTCATAGGAAGATTAACTAATGATGCCAATTTAAGTTATGTAGGAGAAAAGCAGACCGCAAAAGCTACTTTCAATATAGCGGTTAATGATGGTTATGGAGAAAACGCAAAAGCCTATTATATACCTATTGTAGTCTGGGGCAAAAGTGCTGAAAGTGTAGCAAACTATACCAGGAAAGGTTCTAAAGTTGGTATAGCTGGGAAGATTGTCACCAGATCATATGATGATTCCCAAGGGACAAAAAAATATATAACTGAAGTTGTGGCAGATCCAGTTAATGGGGTTGAGTTCTTAGAAAATAAGAATAGCAGCAGCAATGAAAATACTAAATTTAATGCAGACATAACACCAGTTGACAACGGAGATATGCCATTTTAATTGATTATAAAGGAGAAGATAACAAATGATTATTGATGTAAATACAAACGAAATAGATTATGAAGATATAGTCCAAGGAGATATTTTAATAATGGCCAATGGAGCGATTTGGTTGGTTGTTGATGATGATATTGACTTCATGGGTGTTGATTTAGTTAATAACAGGGTAGACGATTATGAGAATTGTTTTCCTACGCCATATGAATTATGTAACCACTTAGAAGCGATCGAAGAAAGTATAATAATCAAACATATAAAAGGCCACGATCTTTTACTGACAGTAATGGAGTAGCAGCAATGAAGTTAATAAAAATGATTATATTAGAGTTTTTATTTGATATAGGTTTATTTTGGACCATGAAAGCCATAAGGGATATTATATGGAGCTTATTGGATTATAAAATACCAATCAATATATATACCATAATTATTGCTATAGCTTTGGCAGCATTAATAAATTTTAAAATTACTAAATGGGAATAGGCGGGATGATTAAAATGTATAGCGAGATACAAATGAATAAAGATCTACTAATAAAAGCTATTTGTAGGTTTGGTCAAGAAAAACAGAAGATAAAAGCAGTAGAAGAAGCAGCGGAGTTGAGCCAGGCACTTTTAAAAGATATTTTAGGAGAGCCGCACAATGTAGAAGAAGAAATTGCAGATCTTGAAATAATGCTGGCCCAGATGCGATTGATATACAGCCAAGCTAATATAGATGGATTCATTGAAGCGAAGCTTGAAAGGCTAAAAAGGCGAATAGATAAAGATGGATTCAGGTATTAAATACAGCGAAAAAGATCTGTATTCCCTGAAGGTTAAATATAATGAGCTGTTAGAGCGAAGCAAAAAAGCTGAATTGTTTTTCAAAACTAATAGTATCAGCGAATGTATAAAATATCTGGATCTTTTCAATGATGTGACCAGGCAATTGAGCGGGATAATATTTTTTATAGAATTTATATCTGGTAAAGAATTGAGCTATGAACAAAAGATAAATGGATTTAACGAGGTGAGGGAATGAAAGAAATAAGTGATATTAATTTACATGAAACAATTGAAACTGAATTAGGAAATAGATTTAATAGGCAAGGTTATATAAACTGCCCTTTTCATTCAGATCATACGCCTTCATTATCGGTTAAATTCTTTCCTGATAAAAATAAGTATAGATATAAATGTTTTGCTTGTGGAGCTTCAGGGGATGCGATCGACTTCATACAGAATTATAGAAATGTTGATTACAAAACCGCGAGGGAACTTTTAGGAATACAAGGCGAAAAAACTGAAATAGAAATACGCTTTGATAAAATAATAAGCCGCATTGATTGGGATGTTAAAAATAGTGAATACAAACTAGGATATAAACTTTTAGGTGTATTTGAATTTGTTAACGAACAAAATGAAATTATTTATTATAAAGCTAAGTTCTTAAAACCAGATGGCAAAAAAGTAAGTTCTTATTACCGATTTATGGGCGATAAGATAATTAATAATAGGGAAGGAATAATTGACGTTCCCTATAATCTTTACAATGTCCTACAGGGCATTAAGAATGGAAAAACAATAATATTTGTTGAAGGCGAAAAAGATGCAAATACAATTAATAAATTCCTTAAAAGAAAAAATTATGTGGCCACATCAATAAAAGGGTGTAAGGATCTTTCAAAAATCACAGATCAAAGAATTAAAGCAGTTTATGTTATTGGAGATACTGGCCAAGCTGGTGAAATTTATGTTGAAAAAATAAGAATTGAGTTTCAGGAGATCAGCGACAGTTTTAAAATAATTAAGCTGCCAGATCTTAGAGCCTTGGGCAATAACAAAGATGTTACCGATTGGATCGAAGCGGGCCACAACATAGAAGATCTATTTGCAGCATTTAACAGGGCATCAAACCTCAATAATAAATATGATTTTTATTGTGAATTTGGCAAAACATACATAAACACAATTAAAAATGATGAAGTAAAGAAAATTCCAGTAAGTAATTTTAAGGTTATAGATGGAAAGATCCTTCATTATGTTGAAGATGATGCCGAAGGGGTAAAGATCACCTTCAGGAGTGCAAATGGCAAGATTATTGAGAAAACTGGGCCAAGCACCGTATTTGATGATACAAAGTCATTTAAAAGTTTTTTAAGTAGCATGGATCTAACTTTTTACGCCAGCACTAACATATTAAATGATTATAAAACTTGGATAAATAATAATTACTTATTAGATACAGAAAAAATATACATGGGTGACAAATTTATAGAGTTAGAAAATGAAATGTCATTTATAACAGGAGTTGGAGCAATGAAAAAAGATAATAAAATTGATATTTCAATTTATGCAGATGATAGCAAAATAGATATTATGAGCGTTGAACCTATAAAATCAGACGATTTGAAGGGCCTGAAGGATGCCTTGCTGGGGTATTTATCCTTTGATAAAGCGGCAGCCATTTTAGGTACTATAGTCAATGATCTGGCAGTATACCAAAATACTAAGATAAGAAAACAGCTGCATCATTTATTAATTGTTGGGGAGTCTGGATCAGGAAAAAGCACAATTCTTGAAAAAGTCATAGCACCTATTTTGAATTATCCACCAGCTAACAAAAAGACTATGGGCAGCACAAATTTTGCAATGCTTAAAGATTTATCTACAGGCAATTATCCCGCCTTATATGATGAGTTTAAACCATCAATGATGAGTAAAAACCGCCTAAGCGAAATATCTGCAACCCTTAGAGATCTTTATGACCGAAGCACAAAGGAAAAAGGTAATAAGATACAAAAAGTATTTAAATATGAGTATCAAAGGCCAATTATAATTGCTGGTGAAGAAAGTTACCCAAACGCTGAAAAGGCCCTTGTGACTAGATCATGTATAGTCTATGTATCGAAGTCAGAAAGAACTCATGGGAATACCGAAGCTATTAAGTATTTAATAGGCCATGAGAAGGAATTAAATTCATTAGGCAGATCATTAATAGCAGCTATTCTGGATCTATCAAGCGAAGAATACGAGAAGATGCACACCGAAGCGGCAGCCAAGTTCGACAGATTGATAGACAGGCCACACAACACCGCTTGTAATATCGCGGTTGGAATTGAAATATTTAATAAGATTTTAATTAAAAAAGGCATTGATCCTATTATTGATTATGTGGACCAGATCACAGAATTAATCAGATCCGAAGTATTAGGGAATAAAGATGATGCTTATTCAATAGTAGAACAAATGTTATTGTTATTTGATGAAATGGTAAGTATGGGAAAAGTGCCATATGTTGAAGGGTTATTAAGGCATGAGGGGGATTTTGTTTATATGCAAACAACAGAAGTTGTTGCAAAGGTTATGGAATATATAAACAACTCAAATGCAGTTGATATAACACCGATCAAGATTAATGATTTTAAAAAGCAATCAAGGCTGGCGGGTTATATTGTTCAAGATTCTGAAGAATTAAAGAAACTTCAGGAAGGCGAGAAAGAACCAGCATATAACAAAACATTCACTATTCAAAAAAAGTCAGTAAGAATGGATAGATATAGCATTGAAAAATTGGATCAGCTGGGACTATTAACAATAACAAATGTTGAAGCGTTCAACGGTACTGAAAGCAAAGGCAACGCGCGTTTAACATTAGTGCCAAGTCAAAACAAAAAAAATACAGAATTTATTTAAAAATTACAGAATTTAAGCTAGTGTAATTTAGATTGTAATTTGCAGAAATGAGGGTATGACAAGGATAAGACAGTATATATATATATAAATTACAGAAATTACAGAAAAAATAATATATATATATATAAAGAAAACAAGAAAATAAGCTATTTTGAATGAAAAGTAGGGGGTATATATAATTAGTGTAATTCTTGTAATTTAGAATAGTAAAATTGTTGAAAGCGTTGGTATATCTCATTTTTAGCAATTACAATTTTGTAATTTAGGTTATAACATATATAGACAAAGGAGTAATAAAAGAATGGATCACCTATTTAAGAAAACAGAGAGGGCCTTATATGAATATAAGAATATAGATCTAAGAATCAAAAGCATAGATATTTATATAGATAGATTAAGTAATGATGTTGCAATTGCTGGGGTATCATATGAAGAAAAGACAGGACACACCAACGCTTTTAAGTCATCAGTTGAAGATGAAGTGATCCGAAGGGATGAACATATAAGCGAAGAATTAAACAGGCTGAAGCAATCAAAGCAAGATCTTATTATATTGCAGCAGCTCATAAACAATGGGATTGAATCATTGAAGGAAGAAGAATTAAAAATAGTTGAATTAAGATACTTTCAAAAGGGAAGGAAAAAGACCTGGATAGAGATTGGAATGAGCTTGGGCATGGATAAAGATAATTGCTGCAAAGCTAAGAATAAAATAGTAAATCATTTAGCTGCATACATATATCCCAATGAATCAATTCCACACCAATTTTTCACCAATATTTAAACAGTTTTTCGCCAATAAGTAACCAATAAGCCAACAGTTTTCCATAAGGAAATGATGTTATTATTGTATTATAGCAAAAGGCAATGAGCTTGGAAGATAGCTCAATATAAGCATCTAAGGTTTTGCATATTTTTATTTTCATTTATTATGCACCTCCTTTCAAATATAGAGTTAATAAATTTTTTGGTTTACGGTTTACATTAAGCCTTAGATGTTTATATTGGGTTATCACGTTTGCTGAATCTAACAAATGATAAGAGGACTATGAAAAAGAATAGAAAGAACAATTGATAAAACTATTTAAAGTTAGATCTTAAAACAAAAATATATTGAGGCACAATATATAAACAAAATAATAAGGTATCATCAACTAACTTTATGCAGCAGCATCAATTGATTAAGTAGTATTCACATAGCCATTAAGTAACTTATGAGGATAGAATGAAGCAAGTAAATAAGTTTTATAAAGATCCTAAGTGGATGGCCAAGAGAATAAGGATATTAAAGCGTGACGAATATCGGTGCAAAGAATGTTTAAGGTATGGTAGGAGTGTCGCAGCAGCTACAGTACACCACGTTATTCCTTTGGATCAAAGGCCAGATTTAAAATTTAATAGTGATAACTTAATAAGTTTGTGCAACAAGTGCCATGATAAGATGCACGACCGTACAAACAATAAACTAACAAAGTTAGGGGAACAATGGATCAGGAGAATGAAGGCAGAAAAATAAATTTCAATGAAGTCCATCAAAGAAAATTATTTTTGTATTAAAATTATTCAATTGCTTTCAGATCAGATCCCCCCCACTTTGTTTTTTTTTATTTTATTGAGTAAGGAACCGAGGGAGATAACCTTTTCCAATAGATCGACTACCGAAAAAACTTTTTTAGGAGGTGAGAGGATGCCAGAAAATAAAGCAGTAATGATGGCCCAAGTGGTGGAAGATATGAAAGTTTTAGGAGTATACAAAAAGCAATATAGCAGCCTTATAGGCATATATGTTGATCTTAATATCCAATATGAAGTAGCCTTAAAGGAATTTGAAGATAGCGGCTATCAATATGAAACAGAAACCGCAGCGGGTGGAACGAAAAAGTCTGCAATTGTGGCAACGCTTGAATCACTAAGAAAAGACATTCTTGCATATTCTGACAGACTTTGTTTAAATCCAAAAGCCTTGGGATCTGTTACACCTGAAGGAAATAACAAGTCAAAACTTGCGGCGGTACTTCAGGAGCTGCAATGATCCAATATACAAATTATGAAATAGTAATGGAATATGCCAACAGTATTGTTGAAGAAAGAAAAATAGCTTGTAAAGAACAAATTCAAGCTTGTAACAGATTTTTAAATGATTTAAAAAATCCTAAATATGAATTTAATCCAAAGGATGCCGAATTCGTAATTGGAATAATAGAAAAAACCTTTGTTCATGCACAAGGGGAAAGGCTAGATGGTACACCTTTAAGGGGTACGCCATTTTTATTAGAGCCATTTCATAAATTCCAGGTGTATAACTTGTTAGGTTTTTATCATAAAGGTACTAAGATAAGGCGCTTCAAAGAAGCGTTTATTTTTATACCTAGAAAGAATATTAAAACTTCATTTGCAGCAGCGTTGGCGTGGGCCTTGGGCCTACTAGAGCGAAAAAGTGGAAGTAAGGTATATATTACCGCAGCAGCTTTGAAACAATCCCTTGAAAGTTTCAATTTTATTAATTTTAATCTTGAAGCTATGGGCGAAAAGCAAAACTTCAGAGTGATTGACAATAACCAAGAACATTCAATACAGGGTGATCTAGGGGATGGCGGCATATTTATACAAGCACTTGCAGCAAATCCAGATCGTCAGGACAGTTTGAATTGTAATATTGCGATCGCGGATGAAATACACGCCTATAAAACACCGAAGCAATACAACATCATAAAGGAAGCCATGAAAGCTTATACAAATAAGTTGATGATAGGCATAACAACCGCTGGTGATAATATGAATTCCTTTTGTTATCAGCGGTTAATGTATTGCAAAAAGATACTGGATGGAACTGTAAAAGATGAAGCTTACTTTGTTTTCATTTGCAAAGCTGATGAAGATGAAACAGGCGAGGTTGATTATACAAATCCGATCCAACATGAAAAAGCAAACCCAGCATATGGGGTAAGCATCAGGCCAGACGATATTTTGAATGATGCGCTGCAAGCTCAAAACGATCCGCAGCAGCGAAAAGATTTTCTAGCGAAGTCAATGAACATTTATACAAGTGCTATGAAAGCTTATTTCAATTTAGATGAATTTAAAAACTCAGATAATAAGTATGAATGGACCTTAAAACAACTTGCAAAGCTGCCGATCACATGGTATGGCGGGGCCGATTTATCCAAGTTGCATGATTTAACTGCCACCGCTTTATATGGAGAATACCAGGGCATTGATATTATTATTCCCCACGCCTGGTTCCCAATTGTTGCAGCTCACAAAAAAGCGGATGAAGATGGAATCCCACTTTTTGGCTGGAAAGATGATGGCTGGCTGGATATGTGCAATAATCCAGTTGTTAATTATGCTGATATTGTAAATTGGTTTGTAAAAATGAGAAAAATGGGATTCAAAATAAAACAAGTTGGCCATGATAGAAAATTTTGTAGAGAGTATTTTGTAGGAATGAAGAAAGCTGGTTTTAATATCATAGATCAGCCGCAGTATTTTTATAAAAAGTCAGAAGGGTTTAGAAGGATCGAAGCAAAGGCAAAGGAAGGAAAATTGTATTACCTCCATGCTGATCCATTTGAGTATTGTTTGCAGAATGTAAGAGCAATCGAAAAGACAGACGATATGATCCAGTATGAAAAAGTTATGCCAGAGCAGCGAATTGATGTTTTTGATGCAGCGGTTTTCGCTTGTGTCAGAAAATTAGAAGATATTGAGAAATCAAATTCCGCTTCAACTTGGTTGAAAGGTTAAAGGGGGTGAGAGATTGGCAAAGAGTAATAAAAAGAAAATGAATAGGAGATCTGAAGGGGATGCAATAAGTTGGTTTTTATCTAATGATTCAGAATCTTTGAGCGTTCCAGGTTATACAAGGTTGTCAGATAATCCAGAGGTACGAATGGCCGCGCACAAGATCGCGGATCTTATTTCTAGTATGACAATTCATTTAATGCAAAATACAGATAATGGAGATATAAGGGTAAAAAATGCTTTATCCAGAAAAATTGATGTAAACCCTTATTCATTAATGACACGAAAAACATGGGTGTATAACATTGTTCATTCAATGTTATTAGCAGGAAATGGAAATAGTGTTGTATATCCAAAGGTTGACAATGGGTTGATATCTGAATTGATTCCTTTGAAGCCTTCAGGCGTTTCTTTTCAAGATACGCCAGCAGCCTATCAGGTGCGTTATGGATCTAACATTTACGATTATGATGAAGTATTGCATTTCGTTATAAATCCAGATCCAGAAAGGCCATATTTGGGCCAGGGGTACAAGGTTGTATTAAAAGATATTGTTATGAACTTGAAGCAAGCTGCAAAGACTAAAAATTCTTTTATGAGTGATAAGTGGAAACCATCACTAATAATTGCAGTTGATGCAATGACAGAAGAACTAGCAAGCGAAGCGGGAAGGGATGCAATATTAAACAAATATATTGATGAAACAGGTGGCGGCAAACCTTGGGTTATTCCAGCCGACTTGGTAAAGATAGATCAAGTAAAGCCATTGAGCTTAAATGATCTGGCCTTAAATGATGCAATTCAATTAGATAAAAAAACGGTGGCGGGTATTTTCGGAGTACCAGCCTTTTTTTTGGGCGTAGGTACTTACAACAAAGAAGAATATAACAATTTTATCAGCACAACAATACTACCAATAGCCCAAGGAATCGAACAGGAGTTAACAAGAAAGCTTTTATATAGCCAGGACCTTTATTTTAAGTTTAACCCAAGGAGTTTATATTCATATGACTTGAGCGAACTGGCAGCGGTTGGAACTGATATGTATGTTAGAGGTTTAATGTTTGGAAATGAAGTAAGGAATTGGCTTGGAATGTCACCAGCAGAAGGATTAGACGAAAGAGTGATCCTTGAAAACTATATACCAGCTGGAATGATAGGCGATCAAAAGAAGCTGCAAGGAGGTGATAAGTAATTGAGCAGAATTGAAAGACAAACAAGGAGCATGAGCATAGCACTTGAAACTAGAGATAACGCTGATAGTAATGAAATGTATATTGAAGGTTATTTTATTGTTTTTAATCAGCCAACAGAGTTATGGCTGGGAGCATATGAAGAAATAGCACCAACCGCACTTAATAACACTTTGAGCAATGACATAAGGGCCTTAATAAACCATGATACGCGGCTTGTATTAGGCCGAAACAAGTCAGGCACTTTGGAGCTAAAAGTGGATTCGAGGGGCCTATGGGGAAGGATCAAGATTAATCCAAACGATTCTGAAGCGGTCAATGTGTATGAGCGTGTGAAGCGTGGTGATGTAAGTCAATGCAGCTTTGGTTTCAATATCATATCTGAAGAAACCGAGTGGCGGGATGATGGGAGCGTAAAATGGACCATTACTGAAGTGGATCTCCATGAAGTTAGTGTTGTTACATTTCCAGCCTATGAAGAAACAGGCGTACAAGCTAGGCAAAAGAGCGTTGAAGCTTATAGGGAAAAACAGATTTTACAAAAGAAAAATAATTTAAAGGTGAGGTTAAAAAATTATGGCATTAAAGAAGCTAATAACAGCTAAAAAGATAGAACAAAGGAAAGCTAGTCTAGCTGAATTGCAGCAAAGAGAAGCAGCATTAAACACAAGAGCCGCAGAGCTTGAAGCAGCAGTTGAAGAAGCTAAAACAGATGAAGAAATTGAACTGGTTGAAGAAAATATATCTCAATTAGATACAGATAAAGAGAAGCTTGAAGGTGAAAAAACAACTTTGGAAACTGAGATTGCAGATCTTGAAGGGGAACTTGAAAAACTAAATGCAAAAGATCCAGTAAATGATCCAGTACCAGCAGCAGATCCAACACCAGCACCAGCAGCACCAGAAGCAATTGAAAGAAATAAAAACCTAGGGGGAGAACAAAGGATGCAATCAAACAGAATGAACACAAGAAGCCAAATAGTTGACAGATTAAACAGGGAAGAAGTTAGAAGCTTTTACGCTAATTTGAAAGAAGCAGTTGAAAAAAGAAGTATATCTGGCCTGGATCTTACAATACCACAAATAATAATGGATACTTTAACTTATGATATGGGAAGATATTCAGTATTATATGATCTTGTTAGAGTTGCCAAGCTAACTGGCAAGGGTAGAGCAATCATAGTTGGTGAAGCACCACAAGCAGTATGGACAGAAATGCAAGGAAGAATAAACGAATTAAATTGCCTTTTCACAGATGTTGAAGTTGATGGATACAAAGTAGGCGGATTCATACCATTAGACAACTCTTATATAGAGGATTCAATGGTAAATTTAGCAATGCACGTGGAAGAATGTTTAAAAGAATGTATTGCCATTGCTTTGGACAAGGCTATTTTATATGGAACAGGAAACAAGATGCCTATGGGTATTATTCCAGCTTTGGCAGCGGATGCAGATTTAAAAACAACTAACATAATAAAATTAACAACAACAGATACAAAGCTTGCAAAGATAATTGAAGCTATGAAATTTGTTAAAAGGGGATATTCAGGCAGAGGACCAATAACAATTGCTATGAATGAACAAACATGGTTAGGAACAATAGTGCCAATGTCACTTGCAACTAATGTAAATGGGGCATTTACTACAGTTTCAGCACAAGCGTTCCCAGGCGTTGGATACAAGGTTGTATTCTGTCCAGATATGGCGATTGATAATATCTTAATTGGTGATTATTCAAAATATCTATTAGCTGAAAGATCAGATGTAAAAAGTGCAAGTTCATCAGAATTCCTTTTCACAGATGATAAGACAGTTTTCAAGGCGACTGCCAGATATGATGGAAAGCCAGTAAGAACAGGCGCTTTTGTTCTTATGGGGTTAAATGGTGTTACGCCTCAAGTTTCAAAGTCTTTCGCACTTGATGCAGCTAACACAACACCACAAACACAAGGATAGTTTAAACTTTAAGGAGGTGTAATGGATGAATATTGAATTGATCCTCCAATTAGTAAAAGAAGAATTGGGTATTAGGTCCGATATTAGAGATAATTATATTACTGCAATTATAAAAGGAATAACAAAAGAGTTAGAAGATGAAAAAGGTTTGATTTTAGAATATGAGAACTTTTATCATCTTTTATTTATTGTTGATTATGTTGCGTGGTCCTACAGAAATAAGGATCATGCAGCCATGCCAAGGCATTTGCAATATAGATTACACAATTTAATTATTCATGTTGGAAGGGGTTAGATCATGGCATATGATTATGAGTTAACTTTGATTAAACATATCTTTAAAACAGATGAATTAAAGAATCAGATTCCTGAAGAAATAAAAACGGATCTATATTGTGATTTAAAGAGCATAGGAAGAAATGAATATTATAATGCAGCAAGCCAGGGCCTAAAGCCAGAGATCATATTTGTAATTCATAACTATGAATACAATGGAGAAAGAGAAATCTTATTTGAAAAAAATAGATATAAAGTAATTCGTACTTATTCAAAGGATTTTGAAGAAATAGAATTAACGTGTGAAAAGGTGGTTTAAATGTCTAAGATAGAAGGATTGGCCAAAGAAATTGCAGCAGCATTGGCAGCATATTCAAACGAAGTAACTGAAGGGTTAGAAGCAGCCAAGCCGCAAGCCGCAAATAATACTGTAAAGATCCTAAGAAGTACAAGTCCAAAAGATACGGGAGATTATGCCAAAGGTTGGACAGTTTCAAAAGAAGGCACGAGACAGATAATTCATAATAAAACGAATTATCAATTAACCCATCTACTAGAAAAAGGCCATGCCAAAGTAAATGGGGGCAGAGTTGCGGCAAAGGTCCATATAAGACCAGCCGAAGAACAAGCAGTTGAAGAATATATAAGCGGAGTGGAAAGGGTGATCCGTAGATGATAATAACTGAATTAATAGAGATATTAAATGAAACTGGCTACCCAGTTTTTTATTCTCATTTCAATGTTACAGATGATAACCCAGCGCCACAGCCGCCATTTATGACATACATTTATGGCCCTTCAGCTCATATGTATGCAGATAATAAAGTCTATATAAAAATATACAATATTCAAATTGAATTATATACAAAGATCAAAGATCTTCAGGCAGAAAAAAAGCTTGAAGATCTTTTTGATTCCAATGAAATTCCTTATTCGTCGGAAGGTGAGATTTTCATTGAGACAGAGAACATTTATCAAAAAATATACGAAGTGAGGTTAACATAATATGGATAATAAAGTTACTTATGGTTTAACAAATGTGCATTATGCAACTTTTTCAGTTGTTAATGGTGTTATAACTTATGACACGCCAATTGCATTGGAAGGTGGAATTGAATTGGCCTTAGATCCTAGGGGAGATATGACAGAATTTTATGCGGATAACGTTTTATATTATTCTGCATCAAACAATCAAGGCTACGATGGGACTTTAACTCTTGCAAATATTCCAGAGACATTTTTAATTGATGCACTTGGGGAAGTTAAAGATGAAAAAGATGGAGTTTTAACAGAAAGATCAAATTTAGTGGGCAAGCCTTTTGCGCTATTATTTGAGTTTGATGGTGATATAAAAGCAACAAGGCACGTTCTGTATAATTGTACTGCATCAAGACCAAAAGTTGGATCTAGTACAAAGGCAGATAAAGCAGATCCAAACACAAGTGAATTAACTTTTGTTGCAGCTCCAAGGACAACAGATCTTGCGGTTAAAACAAAGACAACTACAATGACACCAGCCGAGATCTATAATGGCTGGTATTCAAAAGTATATGAAAAAGTGGCAGCGTAAAGGGGTGTAATAATTGGAAAAGACAATAACAATTGATAACAAAGAAGTCACTTTTAAGTCAACAGCAGCAACACCGCTTAGATTTAAAGCGCAATTCCATAAAGATTATTTCGCTGAAATAATTAAATTAAATAAATTAAACAAATTTAAAGATGCTACAGATAATTTTGAAATGTTAGAAAATGCAGATTTTGAAATATTTTATAACATCATATGGGTGTTAGCAAAGACAGCTGATAAATCAATTCCAGATCCTATCACCTGGCTGGATGGTTTTGACGAATTTCCATTATTTGAAATAATCCCAGAGATCCAAGATTTAATTGCTTCAAGTATTCAAAGTAAAAAAAAATAGAAAATGACAATTCAGCAGATGATTCGGTTTTAACGACTGAATCATTTGCTATTTTATGCAGAAAATGCGATCTCCAACGTGAAGATCTTGAAGATATGACCATTGGTATGTGCTTTGATTACATTGAAGAATTTATTGAAATGAACAACCCAAACAAAACCAAGTCAAGAACAGCAAGCCAGACCGACTTTGATAATTTTTAGAAAGTGAGGTGAAAAGATGGCAGATAGTAGAATTAAGGGAATTACTATTGAATTGGATGGGGAAACCACAGGCCTTCAGAAATCTTTATCAGGCATTACAAAACAAAGTATTGATATTCAAAAAGAGCTGAAAGATGTTGAAAGGTTATTAAAATTCGATCCTGGAAACACAGCAGCATTGGCCCAAAAGCAAGAATTATTGGCCAAGCAAATAGAAAATACAAGTCAAAAGTTGAAAGCTTTGAAAGAAGCTGAAAGCCAAGTCGAAGCACAATTTGCTAAAGGGGATATAGGCGAAGCACAATTCAGAGCGTTCCAAAGAGAAATAGAGTTCACAGAATCGTCATTGAATAAGTTTAAAACATCTTACAAGGATGCTATGAACCCGCCTTCAGGTGGTGATTTAAAAAAACCGGTTAAAGAATTAGAAGAAGAAGTTGAGAAAAGCAAAGGTTTATTCACTAACATGGGTGAATATATCAAGCGCGGATTCGGAATGGCCATTGGTGGAGATCTATGGGATAAGGTAAAGGAAGGAATTGGGGGACTTATAACATTTGGTGGAGATTGGCAGAAGTCTTTAAATGGGTTACAAGCTCAAACAGGCGCGACCAATGAAGAAATGGCAAAATTTAATGACCAGATCGAAGCAGTTTATAACAATAATTTTGGTGAAAGTATTGAAGATGCGGCGGAAAGTTTTTCAAGTGTAAGGCAGTATATGCAAGGCACAGGAGAAGATCTGCAAGGGGTAACACAAAACGCTATTGCATTTAGAGATACGTTTGGAGTGGAAGTCCCTGAAAGTATGCGCTCAGTTCAGGCGCTAATGAAACAATTTGGGATCACATCTGAAGAAGCTTTTAATTTATTAGCACAAGGGCAGCAAGAAAATTTAAATTATAGTGATGAATTGCTTGACAGCGTAAATGAATATTCGGTCCAATTTGGAAAGCTTGGTTTAAATGCTAATGATATGTTTGATATTTTTGAAGCTGGGGCGCAAAATGGGGCATTCAATTTAGACAAAGTAGGGGATGCAGTAAAAGAATTATCAATTAGAGTCATTGATGGATCTGATACCACAGCGGATGGATTCAGTAAGCTTGGCCTTAATGCAGATGAAATGGCCAAAAAATTTGGAGCTGGGGGAGAGACTGCCAGAGCAGCATTTTTCCAGATCATTGAAGGTCTTAGGAAAATGGATGATCCAGTCAAACAAAGTGCCGCTGGGGTGGATCTTTTTGGAACTCAATGGGAGGATCTAGGGCCAAAAGTAATTACAAACCTTGACAGTATGCAAACTATGTTTGATAAGACAACCGATTCAATGAATCAAATTAACCAGGTGAAATATAATACACCTATCGAAGCGCTGCAAGGACTAGGCAGACAGATAGAAACAAGTCTATTATTGCCTATCTCAAAGGAGCTTATGCCGAGCTTGAATGATGCAGCAGATCAAATGAACACCGCTTTTTCAGAGTCAGGCATTGAAGCTGGGATAGAATCGTTATCACAAGGATTAGGGGAATTAATAAAAAATATAGCTGATATGGCCACAAATGTATTACCAGCATTATTGGATGGTTTGGGTTGGATAATGGATAATTCTAGTTTAATCGCCGCTGGAATCGTTGCTATAGGAACAGCTATGCAAGTTTTCGCAATGACGAGTGTTATTAATGATCTGGTGCTGGGATTCCAGAGCGCAAAAGAAGCTGAAGAAGCTTTGACAGTTACTCAATATCTTTTGAATACTGCCATGGAAGCAAATGTTATAGGTTTAATAGTTGCGGCAATAGTTGGATTAGTTGCAGCTATAGTTTACTTATGGAATACAAATGAAGGTTTTAGAAATGCAATAATTGGAGCATGGGAGGCAATAAGCACCACTGCAATTTCTGTATTTAATGGGATAATAACTTTCTTTACAGACACAATTCCAACCGCTTTTAGTGGATTTGCTTTGTTCTTTACAACTACAGTACCACAAACCTTTCAGGATGGATGGACCAAAGTAACTGATTTTTTCACAAAAAGTATACCAGCTTGGTTAGATTCCATGGGGCAATGGTTCGCCCAATTGCCACATAAGATAGCTTATGGATTGGGTGAAGCGGTAGGAGCTATCTTTAAATGGGGATCAGATGTAATTAATTATTTAACTATAAATGTACCTCAATGGATCGATTCAGTTGGCCAATGGTTTAGCGCACTACCTGGAAATATAATGACATGGTTAACTAATACGATCACTAATATTGAAACATGGGGAAGTAATATGCTAAGCGAAGCGACAGCAGCCGCAAGCAATACATATAATTCGGTTATTAATTGGTTTACTCAATTACCTGGCAGCGTTGAAACTTGGTTAACTAATACAGTTAGTAACGTTGCTACATGGGGAAGTAATATGCTTGCAGAAGCTACCCAAGGCGCACAAGATACTTTTAATGGAATAGTTGATACCTTTGAAAACTTGCCAGAAAGAATGCTTGACATTGGTAAAAATATAGTTGCTGGTCTTAGAAATGGAATTAAAACCGCCTGGGATGATATGAAAGGATGGATGGGCGGCCTTGTTGATGATTTTGTGGCGGGTATAAAACATTCATTAGATATTCATTCCCCATCAAGGGTGATGAAACAAATCGGAATATATACTGGCCAAGGGTTTGAGATTGGTATTGCATCAACAGTTGCTAACATTGCAAAACAAGCGAAGGCCCTAGCAGCCGCAGCGATCCCAGTAGTTGATTCAGGAAGTGCAAATTTCGCAATATCAGGCAGCAGCCAAGCGGCCAGCAGCGGAATTAGTCAAGTTGTAAATATTTATAGTCCATCAGCATTGAGTCCAGCTGAAACAGCAAAGCAGAACAAAAGAGCGTTGCAAGAACTAGCATTTGGATTGTAAGGAGGAAAAGAAGTGAAAAAATTAACTTATGTTAACAAATTAGGCCAAACAATTGATTTTAATGAATTTGCACCGCTTTTGCTGCTTGGCTTTTCAGAAAAGGGAAAAGTAAATATTTATACTAACAAGGGCATGAATCAGGATGGATCGACTTACTTAGGTAATACGATTGAATCAAATGATAAGACAATTGAAATTGCAATAATTGCTGATAATGAAACGGATCTAATAGATTATAGAAATAAGATCAATAAAGTATTTAACCCGCGATTAGGTGAAGGGTACTTAATCTATAAAGATCCAGTAAAAGAGGTTAAGTCAAAATGTATAATTGATTCACTTCCATACTTTACAAGCGTTAATGGCACAGTTAATAAATGCCTTATAAGTTGCACCGCAAGCAATCCTTTCTGGATGGATATAGCAGAATTAAAAGCTGAAATTGCCTTGTGGAAGGGTGATTTTAGTTTTGATTTTGAAATACCAGACGAAACAGGGGTTGAAATAGGCCATAGAGAGCCTTCATTGATCGTTGATGTATTTAACGAAGGTGATGTTGATTGTGGAATTAGGGCCGAATTTAGGGCGCTGGCAACGGTTGTTAACCCATCAATATTAAATGTTAATACACAAGAATTTATAAAGATTAATAGGACCATGCAAGCTGGTGAAGTTATTGTTTTAAACACTAGCTTTGGCAACAAAAAACTTGAAAGTGTTATAAATGGAGTTTCTACAAACATATTCAATTATATTGATTTTCAAAGCACCTTTTTACAATTGGCTACAGGTGATAATTTATTCAGATATGATGCAGATCAATTTATTGATAACTTAGAAGTTACAATATATTACACGCCGCAATATTTGGGGGTGTAAGTATGGAATTACTTATATTTGATAGGAATTTAACCTTTAAAGGTATAGTTGAAGGTTTTATATCATTTAGATATGTTAGAAAATATTTTGAAGCTGGCGAGTTTGAGCTGCATTGTGGGTTAACGCCTGAAGTCCTTTCTTTATTGAAAAGAGAAAATATTATATATATCAAAGGAGATCCAGAAGCAGCGTACATTGAATATGTAAATTTAAAACAAGATGAAGAAGGCAAAGAGATCATTATTGTAAAAGGTTATTTTTTAACAGGCTATTTGAATAGGCGAATTATTTGGGGTACTGAAATAATAAACGATACAACAGAAAATGCCATGCGGCAGCTAGTAAACCATAATTGCATAAACCCAGCAGATCTATCAAGAATAATAAATAATTTAACACTTGGCAGCCTGAAGGGATTCAATGAATCGGTTAATTATCAAGTATCATATTCAAACTTGGCTGAAGAAATTAAGAGCCTAAGTAATATATCTAATTTAGGCCATAGGATCAAGTTTGATCCAGTTGATAAAGATTTGATCTTTGAAGTATACAAGGGCCAAGATCGAAGCATAAGCCAGAATATAAACCCAAGGATTATATTTAGCAAGGAGTTTGAAAATGTACTAAGCCAAGAATTTACAGATAGTTTGAACAACTATAAAAACTTGGTCCTAATTGGGGGAATCGGTGAAGGTCCTGAAAGGAAACTTGCCACCGTTGGGAATGCAGCTGGCCTGGATAGGTTTGAAATATTTGCAGATCAAAAGAGCTTAACCAATGTTGATAAAGATAACAATGTTTTGAGTGAACAAGCTTATAATGATTTATTAATCGAAAAGGGTAATGAAGCGCTTGCAGCAACAAAAGAGGTTTTAACTTTTGATAGCACTATTAATGTTAATTCAAATTTGACATATAAAAAAGATTTTGATCTTGGCGATATTGTTACGTGTGTTTCTAAAAGATGGAATTTAGTTATAAATACAAGGATCACAGAAATTGAAGAAGTATATGAGCCAAGTGGGCAAAGTATTAACATAACTTTTGGTAATAATATACCAACATTAATTGATAAACTAAAGCAGAAAATGAGGGGATAAGATGGCAGAAAAAAGCGGATTTTTCAACAGTATTAATGGCGATCGTAAATATAAAGCAGACTTTTTCGCGGAATATTTTTCGAGTTTTATAGGTAATGGAGTTTTTCCGAACCCTAGTACAAACTTACAAACATTATCAAATAGTGATATGAGCATAACCATAAAGGCTGGTAAAGCATGGATTAAAGGCTATTATTATAATAATGATGCTGATTTAGTTCTAAATATTGATAATGCGGATGGAATATTAAATAGAATTGATCGAGTGATTTTAAGATTTGATGTTGTAACTAGAGCTATCAGCGCAAAGGTGAAGAAAGGTACTTTTGCTACTACGCCAGCAGCGCCAGATCTACAGAGAGATGCGAACGCCTATGAATTGGGAATAGCTGATATTTATATTGGAAAAGGTGTTTTAAGTATAAGCCAACCCAATATAACAGATCTTAGGCTGGATAATTCAAAATGTGGGATAGTTCATGGAACTATAGACCAAGTAGACACAACAACATTATTCAATCAATATCAAACTTGGTTGACACAAAAGAAAAGCCAATATGACACAGATCTTTCTACTTGGACAACTCAAAAGAAAACAGATTTTCAAGCTTGGTATGATTCTACTAAATCAACAGAACAATCACAAATAGATTCTATGGAGACTCAATTCGCAAATGATTTTAACTCATGGTTTTCAGGAATAAAAAATACTTTAAATGGCGATATCGCTGGAAACTTAACAAATAGGGTTGATGGTATACAAGTCTTACAGCTGGCCCAGGGATCTTCAAATGCAATAATATTAAATGGTGTGGATCTTATTGATGGAAGTTCAAAGAGTTTTAGAGTCGCTTATAATAACAATGGTACAAGCACACTTGTTAATGGAAGGCCATTGTATAAACCAAACACAACAACACCAGCAAACTTGGTAAAGGGCAAGGCGGTTACAATTTGGTACGATCTGGCGGGTGATTGTTTTTTTATCAAGGCTAGTGCCGAAGGGAATACCATTGCAGCTCATGTACTAGCGAATGAAACTTTTAGCAATGATAATGACACAGGTATTATTGGAACTATGCTGAATCAGCCAGCATCAATAAGCGCGGTAAGTGTTGGAGTTAGTGCGTTCTACCCTAACAATAGATATTTTAGATTCCCACCAGGGGCGTATATAACAAGCACAACAAGCGGATACCCAGAAGTAGTGGCCACAGCAGCTCAAATTGATTCTAATATCATTTCAAATAATATAAAATCTGGTGTTAAAATAGTGGGTGTTTCAGGAAGTCCAACCGTTATTGATAGCGCAGACGCAACCGCAGCCGCGGGGCATATTTTAAATGGATATAGTGCCTATACTAAAGGGGCAAAAGTGGCGGGGAATATCCCTTCCAAAGCTACCGCAACCATAATACCAGGTACAACGGATCAGACGATACCAGCCAATATATATACAGCTGGGCCACAAATAATCAAAGGCGATCCCAATTTATTAAGCCAATATATTGTAGCTGGAAAAAATATATTTGGGGTTGATGGATCTGCAACAGTTGAAAGCTTGGGCGGATCTTATACCTCATTTTATAGATCAATAACGAATTATCAATATGCTGGCCCTTGTGTTGCAATAGACAATGATGGTTGTGTATATTTATTGGTTTGCAATAGTAATTACAGTACAATTGATTTAATAAAATTTGATGCTAAATTAAATGTAGTAACAAAAGTTTCATGGACTACGCCATCATATATAAGAGCGCCATTTATAAGGTTTGATAGATGGACAAATTTATTATGGGTGAATATCGATTATGGTGGCGGGGCGAATTCAGGCTGGTATGATACTAATTTAAATTTCGTAAGTTGGACATATAGATCAAATAGATGCTTGGCCCATTATCCAACAAGCTACAGTTATGTGCTTGATGATAGTAATGGAGACATCTACAAGGTGGCAATGAGCGGGCGTGATGCCATTATACAGCGATTTGATGTGAATGGTAATTTGGTTTATTCATCAACAATCATAAGCGTTTTTCAAAGTTCATCAGGGGGCAGCACCATTACATCAATAGGCCTATCAAAGAATTATATCTGGATCGTAGACAGCTTTAACAATGGGACTACATCATATACAAAAGCTAATAAATCAAACGGGGCAAGCGTTGCAAAAGTCAGCCTTAATTCGATCTATCAAGCTGGTTTTGTAGGGAATGGCACGACTGATTATGTATTTAAACCATTTAGATCCAGCACGAGTTCATCAAGTTCAGATGGTGGGTACTTAGTGAAGGAATCTGGATCTGTATATCAATTGGGGTATGGTTATAACGCTGGTTTTAGTCCAGCGGGTAGATGTGTTGTAGTTTCAGGGACAAAAGACGGGAGTGGGACCACCGCAACTGGAACAGGGGTTATAGTAATGGATGGAGATATTACTGGAATACCGCCATCATACCCTTTTGGCGGTTCATATACTGAATCTAATGGATTCGTTGGGGCCGCTGGAAATGCAAATAATGAATTTGTAATGCTTGCAAATGCAAAAAATCTATTAAAATTTAAGGTTTAGGAGGATATAAAATGATATTTATCAGAGCTAATGAAAAAAATGAGGTTACATTTATTAGATACAATTTTAATTATGATCTTAATGAATTTGATGTAAATGAAGGCTATGTATTAGATAAAAATGAGCCTGAAATGGTTGAAGTTGAGGGGAAACAAACAATATTAGTATATGATAAAGAACACAATGAGTTATATTATAAATATATTGATATAGTAAAAGAAGTTGATCCGGTTGAACAAAGATTGAATGATCTAGAAGCCGCGCTTGTAGAGATCGCAGCAATGTTAGGAGGTACAAAATAATGGTTGTTATATATGTTAGAAGAATAAAAGAAGGTATAATGACGATCGAAGAAGTGCCGCCATTATGGAGAGATAGAGTGGCAGCAATTTTAGCAGCTCAATAATAAATATCATGGCCCAAACAGCAGACTTTTGACAAGTCTTTTTTTTATGGCCTTTTTTAATGTTGAATGAGTAGGTGTGTTATGGATGAGTTAATTAATATGGCCCTAAAACAGGGCCTAGGGTATGGAATGTTTGCTTGTTTACTGGTTTATGTATTAAGGACCACAGGGGAAAGAGAAGCAAGGTATCAAAATTTATTAGATACTTTGGCAGAAAAATTCAATTTAGTTGAGCATATTCAGGAAGATGTAAGAGAGATCAAAAGCAAAATAAATGAAAAGAGGTAGAAATGATATGAATAAGATTGATTTAAAGGCAAGATTAAAAAATAAGAGTTTTTGGGTATACATTGCAAGTGCTATCGTATTATTGAGCCAACAATTAGGGTTTAAAATATTCCCTGATAATTGGAATGATATAATTAATACAGTATTAGGAGTTCTTACAATGTTAGGAATTGTTGTGGACAATAGCACAACAGGAATGAGCGATAGTGTAACAAAGGAGGAATTGCAATAATGAAAATAGGATTAAGGGGCGGCCATAGCTCCAATTGTATTGGGGCGGTTGGAATCGTTAATGAATATGAGCAAATGCAGCAATATTTTAAATATGTTAGGGATCTATTAATACAATATGGCCATACTGTTATAGATTGTAATAGTAATGGCAGCAACGCAAATGCTGAATTATCTGAAGGAGCAGCCGCAGCAAATGCAGCAAATGTTGACTTATTTGTGAGCCTTCACATGAATGCTTTTAATGGATCAGGCCATGGGGTTGAAGCGCTTGTTTCATCAGAATCAAGCAAGGCCCTTCCATATGCCCAAAGGTTATGTAATAACTTTGGATCTCTTGGATTCACTAACAGAGGTGTAAAATATGTCAAAGATTATGAAATGAATCATATTGCAGCTGGTAACATAATATTTGAAATATGCTTTTGTGATAGCGAAACAGATATGGCCATCTATAGGGGTTGCAGTTGGCAGCTTTTGGCCCATAGGTTCTGCAATGCAATTGACTCAAATATACCAGCAGATCCAGCAGCCACAGCAGCAGAAAAAGGGTATATAGTTACGAACTATTTGCCGCCTGAATCAGCTGCATATGATGGGGTTAACATAAATGATGTCTTGAAGTATTTCAATGGCATTACGTGTTACGTGAGGGGCAATGATAAAGGTGTATGGATTGAAACACAATACTTGATTATGAGTCAATGTAATGATCTAAAAAGCACATTGGGTTCATGGTTCTATGAAATAAAAAAATAGGGAAATAATAAAGCCCAATAGGTAACTTGATCGTTGCTTGTAGGGCTTATTTTTTCATATAAAAGAATTTAATACCAAAAAATGGGCGTTGTGTGCAATATTTTGTAAATTATGTTATGATAAGTACACGATAAAATTGTAATAGAATTAGTATTAAACATGCATAGTTAAAGGAGATAGAATAAATGGTGAGTTTATTAACAGATATACAAAAACAATACATAGAAGAATATATACAAAAACAACCTATTAAAATTGTTGAAAATTTAGATTTCACCAAAAGAGCAATTGCGTATTCATCAAAAATCAAGGGACGAGATATTAAATCTATTTCAGGTGATGAGGAAATTGTTAGAGCATATATATTAACTAAACTAGTTAATGAGTATGGATATAAACCAGAAAAGATTGAAATTGAACATGAATACACAGCAGGAAGGCCACACACTATAACGAGTAGAATTGATATTATTGTTAGAGATGATAAAAATGATGCTTTTCTATTTATTGAATTGAAGTCTCCAAAGGACTATGCTGCTTTGGATAAAGATCTGACTATTGAAGAACAATTATTTAAAGTTGGCGGAATGGAAAAAATAGAAGGACACAATGTTAAATACTTGGTGCTTTATACATTAGATATGCTAGGAAAAAACATTTCTGATGAATGTATGGTTATTGATAATGAAAAGTTTCCTACATTTTCTGATTGGGAAATATCAAGAGATTTTGTAGATGCTATTCCAATAAGATATGGAAAGGCTCAAAAGACACCTTATATAAAAGGAACCGAAAAAGACTTAGAAAAGAACTTTACACATGAAATATTAGATAAACTACAAAAAGATTTACATAATGTTTTATGGGGCGGAGGAAGTACAGATGATAATGAAATATTTTCTTCACTTACTAATCTTATTTTAGCTAAAATACAGGATGAAGATGAAAAGAATGATGGGGATATATATGAATTTCAATCTCTTACTTTTGACAAAGCTTCAAGTGATGAATTCGAAACTAATGAAATTTTATTTGATAGAATTAATGATTTATATAAAAGGGCTTTAACTGAAAAACTTAATATTACGGATACTGAGGAATTAAAAAAATCTTATGTTATTGATACTAAAAAATTCTCTTTATCTAAACTGAAATATACAGTTCAAGAACTAGAAAAATATTCTTTTGTAGATGGCAAAAATAGTTTATCAGGTAAGGATATTTTAGGTGATTTTTTTGAAGGGATTATTCGAACAGGGTTTAAACAAAGTAAAGGACAATTTTTTACTCATGTTAATATCGTTAAATTTATGTTATGGGCTATTCAAGCTGATAAACTTGCAATTGAAAAAATTAATAAAGATAAAGAAATTCCATTTATGATTGATCCATCAGCGGGTAGTGGAACTTTTTTAATTGAATATATGAAGTTTGTTACTCAAAACATTAAATACAGGTTCAGAGGAAAGCTTGATACATCAAGAGGCGTCAAAGACAAAGTTGAATCTGATTGGTTTTATCCTGACTATAGAGAGAATAAATGGGCAAGAGAATACATATACGGTTCTGAATTGAACTTTAATTTAGGAACTGCTACAAAGGTTAATATGATATTACATGGCGATGGTTCTACTAACATTTTTGTTGGAGCACAAAAGGGTGATGGGTTATTGCCATTTACAGAGTACTTAAAACCATCAGCACCAAATGCACTCAATAAGGAATCAGATGACGAAGCATATGGGCAAAAAGTAAATGGACAATTTGATATTATATTAACAAATCCACCATTTTCAGTAGATTTGGATAAGGACACTAAAAAGAAAGTTGGAAAATGCTTTATTTTTGGGGATAAAAAGAACTCTGAAAACTTATTTATTGAAAGATACTATCAATTGCTTAAAGAAAATGGTAGATTAGCTGTTATTCTTCCAGAAAGTATATTTGATACAACTGAAAATAAGTATATTAGACTATTCTTATATAAATATTTTAACATTAAAGCAATTGTTTCATTACCACAATTAACATTTGATCCATTTACAAAAACAAAGACAAGTATTCTTTTTGCTGAAAAGAAAACGGTAGTAGAGATTAAAAAATGGAATGAGATCTGGGATAAATATTCAAGAGAATATGAAAATCTTAAAACAAGAGTTGAGAACTTAATTAGAGTTTATTCTGGAGAAAAACAAAAAGCAAAATTACCTTCTATTAAAGGTTTATCAGAGACAGAAGAAAAGGAAGTTTTGGTTAGATTTTTAAAAGCGCATATTACAGATGATGATATAGCTTTATCAAATAATGAATTAATAAAAAAATATCAAGATGAATTAGTGGAACTTTGCAAATATAATAAGGATACAGAAAAGGAATTTGGTTATGTTAATACTTGGTGGGTATTTGAAGAAGTTTCAAAAGATCTTAACTACTCTATTTTTATGGCAGAAGCTGATAACGTTGGATATAAAAGGTCTAAAAGAGGAGAAAAAATAGCATCTAATGACCTTTATAGAACAGATGGAAATGGAATGGTTTTGGTTGATGATGGTATTAAAGAAACTATACTTGATTACATAAGAGAAATCCATTGGTCAAGGAGGTAGTGACTATGGCTATAAAAATACAAAAGTTAAACTTTAAAAATATATCACATCATAATATTCTAAGAAATGATTTTAAGTATTTTCAATGGATTAGTGATTTTACTAACAAATATAAAAATACCCAAAAACTAAAATATTTCGTTTCTTATTCATATAAAGGATATGCTTTTGAAGCAAAAGATTTTTCAACTGAAGGAGAAATTATAGCACTTAAAGGAGCTAATTTTCAAGAAGATTTCTTTATTGACTTTGATAATATGGATTATTTACCTGAAGAATTCTACGATATGGAGAAATTTAAAAAGTTTAAAGTACAACGGAATGAGATTGTAATAGCGCTAGTTGGCCACAGTATTGGAAAAATAGCTCTCATAAGAGATGATGTAAAGATGCTATTAAATCAGAATAATATTTCAATCAAATTAAAAGAAGAATATAATTCTTTAGTGTACACATATATAATTTCGATAATTATTAAAGAAGTAGTTGAAAAATTATATAAAGTATCTGGTGGATATTCTTTTTTAAGAGTTGATGATTTAATGGATATACAAATTCCGATTCTTGACAAAAATGAACAGGACTATTTATTGGATTTAATCAACAAATATGAAAATTCTATTTCTAAAAGCAGAAATTATAATAAAATTATTGAAAAATTAATTAACGAAGTTATAACTAAAGAATTTTGCATAGATATAGAAACATTAAAAAAAATAGAAAATAAGAAAAATATTGATACTGATTTATATTCTTTGTCTTTCAATAATTCAAATTTAAGAGCTAGTTATAGGTGGAATAAGGCTGTTCAACTACAAGAAAAAATGTTTTTGAATTGTAATTGTATTGAAAAATTGGGTAAATATATAATAAACACTAAAAATGGATGGTCTCCAACATGTGATGATAATGCAACAACAAATATAATTCTAGGTATAGATTGTATAAATATAAATACTTCTTTGTCATTTGACTCACCAAAATATTCAGATGAAAGTAAAGATAATATTAATAATGATATTATTAAAAATGGAGATTTATTTGTTAGTAGGGGTAATACTGTTAATTTAGTAGCATTAGCGTCAATTGCTAAACTGTCTGATGAAGATGAAGATTATATATTTTCTGATTTAATGATAAGGATTAATCTAAATGATGATATAAATAAAGAATACGTAGCGTATATTATAAACTCCATTATAGGAAGGCTATACTTTAAGTATGTGTCAAAGGGAAAAAATCAGTCTATGGTTAAAATATCTAGTAAAGAATTAAATGATTTTTTACTACCAGTTCCCAATAAAGCAAAGCAAAAGGAAGTAGTAGATTTAATTAAAGCTGAAATTGATAAGCAAGACATTATTAAACAACAGTTAATTGATAAGAGGAATGAACTCGAAAATATTATACGAGACACAATTAAAGAGAACTAATTTATAAAATATTTCAACACTATATTAAGCATAATCTTTTATAAAAAAATTAAATTATTAACTATATAAAAAGTGTTTGTTCGGTGTTTATTCTCCGATATTGGAGCAATTTTAATGGTTTTTAGTTGATGAATAAAAAGTCTTAAAGCGTAGTGAAATAGCATCTTTCATAACTTTATAGAATGTGTTGAAATGTATGGGGGGAATCCCGCTGGGAGTACCAAGCAAAAGCTACAACTTAGTTATACAACGGTTGTAGCTTTTATTGTGTTTCAAATGTTAATATTTTCATGCGAAAGAATTTATAAATTATTCAACATATATAGTTTTTTAAGTTGGTAATTTGCTTTTTCATTAAAGTTAATACAAGCTTAAAGGATCTCAAGTTATTTAAAGTGATTTATCTATTAATAATTTAGACGATACTTTTATAACATAAATAGGAGGGGTATTTATGAAGAAAAATTTAAGTATATCCATATTATTGATTACTGTACTAATAGTTTGCTCATCATATTATTTATATCCTAGAAAAGGAACTTTGAATAGTTTTTTATTTAGTAATTATAATAAAGAAAATATAGAGAAAATTGAGATTAGAAGCACATTGGGAGGGGAAGATAAAACAATTAAAGATAAGATTGAGATAAATAATATTTTATTTGATTTATCTAAAATAAAACTAATTCAGCATTATGGTAGCGTATCAGATAGAACAAAAGGTTCTTATCATATATATATTTACGATAAGAATAGCATATCTGCTGAAGTTACTATACAAGGTAAGGAATATATAAATATTGCTAATAATATCAGTAATTCTAATAAGGAATATAGAATTATTGAAAATACTTTAGATTTAGATTATATAAATGGACTAATTTCGTAGTAAGGAATATCCAGCGTTCATATAAGTTAATAATATGTTTTTCATATTTTGATACTAAAATACAAATAAGCTTCGAGTAGTATGTTTCTATACCTATAATTACATATAGATTAAGCATTTATATTTAAGTAGATAAAATAAAATGTTGTGTATATTGTATAGACAAGCGATACAGTATATGTATTTCTAGATAAGATTAAGGAAAGTTGGACTTTTTATAAGGTAATTGAGGTATAAGAACCATACTAATAACATAAAAAAGAATACTAAAATAAGTATTCCATTTAGATAAGTAATGTATAAGTTGATTGTATTACAATTCCCATATAAAAGTATTTGAATAGAATATAGGAACAAGAAAGTAGTTATGACAACATATATAATAGTGTGCTAAGATTGAATAATAAGATAGTAATGTATTACAATAATGTTATTGCAACTATTGAAATCGTATAATAATTAGAGGATGATTAAAAAATGAAAGTTGATCTAAGCAAAATAGTTAATAATAAAAAAATCACACCTATAGAAGAACAAGTATTAGAATATATAATTAATAATATCGATAGTGTAATGGATCTTGGCGTTAGAGGAGTTGCGGCCGACAACTACACATCCACATCAACTATTATGAGACTTTCAAAAAAATTAGGTTTTACAGGATTTATTGATATGATTTACAATATAACACCGCTAATAGATAGTGGTAGTACAGGAATTATAGAAGAATCAGAAGCATTAATAGGTACTGATATTAAGTTTTTATCTAAATATATAGATGATGAAAATGTAAAAAGGTTTATAGAAATATTGGTAAGTGGAACCAAAAAGTATATTTTTATTTATGCAAGAGGCTACTCTGAAATTGCTGGAGAATACTTTAATAAAAAGCTGCTTGGTATAGGTGTAAAGAGCATATTGATAGATTCTAAGGGCAGCTTTGAAAATAATCTAGAAGACATGGAAACACTAATAGTAATATCAAAATCTGGAGAAACTAAAGAAGTATTAGATAAGGTTCAAGTGGCGAAGAAGAAAAATAAAGTAGTAATTTCCTTCACAAAGGAATTAGAAAACAGCATTTCAGCTCTTTCGGATATTTCATTTAAGATATTTGATATGCATAAATTAGATGACAGTAATGTGCTGCCTAACTCGTTTTTTGCAAATATGCTTATGTTTATGGAATACTTAATTTACAGATATTATCAAGAAACAAGAAAAGAAAATAAATAGTCAAATTAAGAAACCTGTTATCTTTTAAGCTAACAGGTTTCTTAATGGTTGAAATCTATTTCAATTCAATGAAAACGTATATATAATGAGCCTATGGATGACACAATAATTTGATAAGAGGTGGAATATATGAAGGATAAAATTATGAATGCTATGCAAAGATTTTCTAAGGCTATGTTTATTCCAGTATTAATACTTCCGATTGTAGGTATATTAATAGCTTTTGGAAATATTCTCACAAATACCAAATTAGCGGAATATGCACCGTTCTTAAAGAATAGTGTAATATTTGGATTTGGAAAAATATTATCAGGGTCCTTGGTTCCTATACTATCAAACCTTGGAATAATATTCTGTGTTGGTTTAGCTGTAGGACTTGCAAAAGAGAAAAAAGCAGAGTCAGGTTTCACATCAGTACTAGTTTACTTAATATTTAATAATGCCATGAATATTTTCTTGAGTTTATCAGGGAAGTTAGTAAATCCTGATAATTTAAGAGGTTCTGGTCAGGCGATTGTACTTGGAACTCAGGTTTTGGATATGGGAGTTTTTTTAGGAATAATTTTAGGTATAGTTGTAGCGTATTTTCATAATAAATATTGCAAAAAAGAGTTTAATGGAGCATTTCAAATATATGGAGGCTCAAGATTAGTATTCTTAATATTAATTCCAGTGGTTGTTGTATTAGCTGTTATACTTTCTTATGTTTGGCCATCAGTACAGTGGGGAATATCAAGTTTAGGATATTACATACAAAAGAGCGGCAACTTTGGAGTATTTATGTATGGGACACTAGAAAGGCTTTTAATACCAACGGGATTACATCACTTGGTATATACTCCATTCTTATATAGTCAGCTTGGAGGAATAGAGACTATAGGTGGTAAGGCAATAGAAGGAGCTAGAAACATTTATTTTGCACAAATTGCAGATCCTTCAATCAAAGTTTTATCTAGCACAGTTATATGGGACGCTAGAGGATTATCAAAAATGTTTGGATTAATAGGCGCATGTTTAGCACTTTATCACACTGCTGACCCTGACAAGAAAAAGAAGGCTAGAGCAATTCTTATACCAGCAGCAGTAACTTCAATAATAGCAGGTGTTACAGAACCAATAGAATTTTCATTCTTATTTACAGCACCAATATTGTTTGGAGTACATGCAGTTTTAAGCGGTCTTGGAATGGTAGCTTTAAATATATTAAACGTAAGGGCTATAGCACCTAATGGATTTATAGATTTCTTACTTTATAATTTACCATTAGGTATAGAAAAAACAGGCTGGCCAATGTTTATTTTAGTAGGTATAGCACAGTTTGCAGTTTACTATGTAATATTTAGATTTCTAATAGTTAAGCTTAACTTAAAGACTACTGGAAGAGAAGACAGTAATGAGGAAGTTAAACTTTATAATAAACAAGATTATAAAGAAAAAGTAGCAGGAGAACAAAACACAGGAGGTAAAGCTTCAGGGAATGAAGCACTTGTAATAATAGAGGCTCTAGGTGGAAAAGAAAATATTAAAAAAGTAGATAACTGTTTTACAAGACTAAGATTAATTCTTGATGACACATCAAAAGTTGATGAAGCTACGTTAAAAGGAACAGGGGCTACTGGAGTAGTTAAAAAAGGAGAAAATGTTCAAGTAATTTATGGATTACATGTAACTAGAATAAGATCTATAGTGGATGAAGCACTAGGAATTGTAGGAGAATAATAATATAAATTGTAGAAATATTTGAAGAATAATATAAATTAGAGGAAAGAGGTAATATATATGAAAAAACATTCTATTGTTATTGCAGGAGGCGGAAGCACATTCACTCCAGGAATAGTTATGATGCTATTAGATAATCTACACCGTTTTCCAATTAGAAAATTAAAATTATATGATAATGATGCTGAACGTCAAAGTGTTATTGGTGAGGCTTTAGATATTGTATTAAAAGAAAATGCACCGGATATTGAATTTTCTTATACTACAGATCCAAAAGAAGCATTTACAGATGTTGACTTCTGTATGGCTCATATACGTGTTGGAAAATATGAAATGCGTGAAAAGGATGAAAAGATTCCTTTAAAATATGGAGTACTTGGTCAAGAAACTTGTGGGCCAGGAGGAATTGCATATGGAATGAGAAGTATAGGAGGCATGCTAGAATTAATAGATTTAATGGAAAAATACTCCCCAGACTGTTGGATGCTAAACTATTCAAATCCAGCATCAATTGTAGCTGAGGCTTGCCGTAGATTAAAACCAAATTCGAAGGTATTAAATATTTGTGATATGCCTGTTGGAACTCTTCGTCGTATGGCTGGCATTGTGAACTTAGAACCAGGTGATTTAGAAGTTAAATACTTTGGATTAAATCACTTTGGATGGTGGACTAGCGTTAAGGATAAACAAGGTAATGATTTAACAGATATAATTAAAGCCTATGTTGCAGAAAATGGCTATTTAACTGTAAAAGAAGTGGAGACACAACATACTGATCCAAGCTGGCAGGAAACTCATAAGAAAGCAAAAGATTTGTTAGCAGTAGATCCGAGGTTTTTACCAAATACCTACCTAAAGTACTATCTGTATCCAGATTATGTTGTAGAACATTCTAATGCAGAATATTCTAGAGCAAATGAGGTTATGGATGGAAGAGAAAAAGATGTGTTTAACGCAGCACGTTCTATTACAAAGGCAGGAACGGCAAAAGGTGGAGAATTCCATATTGATGCTCATGCAAGTTTTATTGTAGATTTAGCTAGAGCAATTGCTTATAATACTCATGAAAGAATGTTATGTATTGTAGAGAATAAAGGTGCTATTTCTAATTTTGATCCAACGGCTATGGTTGAGGTTCCATGTATTGTTGGAAGTGATGGACCAGAACCTTTAGCGCAAGGAGAAATTCCTCAATTCCAAAAGGGATTGATGGAGCAGCAAGTATCAGTAGAAAAATTAGTTGTTGAAGCATGGATTGAAAATAGCTATTTGAAATTATGGCAGGCACTTACTTTATCTAAGACTGTACCAAGTGCTAGTGTTGCTAAGTTGCTACTAGATGAGCTTATTGAAGCTAATAAAGGCTATTGGCCGGAATTAAAGTAGAGGTAAATATGTTTAAGAATTTATTTAATAAAAATAAGAATAAAGTATTTTATGCTTTTGCTGATGGTGTAAGTATTGACTTAAGTGAGGTTAATGATGAAGTGTTCTCACAAAAAATGATGGGGGAAGGAGTCGCTATTAAACCAAGTGAAGGAAAAATATATTCACCTTGTGATGGAACTATAGCAGCAGTTATGAAAGAAAGTAAACACGCAGTTGGTATTAGAACAAAAGATGGAATGGAGTTTCTAATTCATGTAGGAATTGATACTGTAGCTTTAAACGGAGAAGGTTTTGAATTACATTGTGAAGAAGGAAAAGCAGTAAAAAAAGGTGATATTATCTTAAGTTTTGATAGAAAACTTATTAGGGAGAAGGGATTGGATGATATCACCATGCTAGTAATATCTGAACCTAATAATTATAAGGTTGTAGACATTCATACTGGTTTGGATATGAAGGCAAATGAGATAATTCTACTGGAGTACAATTAGTTTAGTAAAGATACAATAAATTAAAATGATAAGTTATAAAGGTTAATTTAAATGATCTAGAGTATAATATGTGCTCTAGATTATTTTTATATTTTTTAAATTATAGTTATTAAATAATCTTTTATACAAGTCAAGATGGTAGTGAGAGATTCAAGGCTATATGCTGGAGTAACGTGTATAATTGATAACATATATCTGATATGAAAAGCAAAATACGAAAGAAGTCGAGAGATTTTATGATTCTTATGCTATATTTTTACAAAAAATGTAAAACAAGTATGGTATTGTATGTAATGTATAAATTGTAATTACATTATATACAGTATGTGGGATGGGGGGATACGATGAAAGATGCTACCATAATGCTCAGGGTTACAACGGAACAGAAGCTAGCCATAAAGAGAATGGCCAGAAAGCAAGGGATGACTATTACAGAATTCATGCTATTTAATATGATGAAATCGATTAGTAAATCTGAATTATCTGAAATAAATGGAGAGATTGACTTAAATTTAGAATCTAAAAGATAGTCAATTGAGCTTGAGTTTTATTTACTTGTATATAAAGTATGGACAAGCAATACGATGTACAAAAGTATTTAATTGCCTAAGGTAATAGTAGTATGATAGCTATATAAACTACGCACAAAGGAATATTAATGGAGAAACATTTCATAAGGATAAATAATTTTTAGAAAACAGTGGTATAAACGCCATAAAAAGATATTCAAATAGAATGTAAAAGCAAAAAAGGGGGATTAAAAAATGAGAATCAGTGCAGATATAGGCTACAATACAACAAACTTTATTGGACATAATATAGAAGGCTCCTTTTCATCGACCGTAAAAGAAAAGATGCACGAATTGGAGACAGCTAAATATACAGTTGAGTACAATAATAAAACATATTTAATTGGTAATGATGATGGTTTTACCAGTATTGAACATTCAAGAGATAAGGATATTATATTTCATATTTGCTTATATACAGCCATAGCAGCTACAATGAGTTCCACAATAGATAACAATGTAAGAGTTATAACTGGACTTCCGGCTCAATTTTTTGCAGAACAAAAGAATTCTTTGATAAGAGCTCTTGAAAATAGACGAGTGTTTATGAAGCTTAATGGAGAAAATAGAAGTTTTACTATTACAAAAGTAATCGTATTTCCTCAATCGGCAGGATTATTTTTATATGATAAATCACTAGTAGAAAAGGATACTCTAGTAGTAGATATAGGTGGTGGTACATTAGACATAGCATATATGAGCAATGGTCAATTTAAAGAAGGTAGAACATATCCACTAGGAGTAAATCCCACATATGATGTGCTTTTACAAGAGTTAACCAAGTATGGAGTAAACTATTCTAATCGTATGAAGGCAGAACAAATAATTGCAGATAAGGCTATATTTGTAGAAGGCAAGGAAGTAAACGTAAGTAAAGATATTGACAATGTATTAAGTTTGAGAGCGGGAGAAATAATAAATGCTATAAAACAGGCATTTCCAGAGCAATCAAAGTATTCGAGATTTGTTTTTATAGGCGGGGGAGCCTTATTGCTTAAAAGTTATTTGAGCGACTACAGAGTGTTGGACGATGCACAGATGATTAATGTAAAGACGTATGACATAATAGGTAAGAGTAAGAATGTGTAAAAAGATAAAAACCACAATTACTTTAGCTCCCCATATTAAGGAATTTGCATCTAAAGAAGCCAAGTCTCTTGGTTTAGATTTTTCAGCATATATAACTGTGCTAATAGCTGAAAAAATGAGAGGAAATATGATACCTTCAACTATTAAAAAAATTAGTGATGATAAAGTTGATGAGGCAGCTATAGATATAGATGTAAAAGAATCTATAAAAATAGACAGTGATCAGGAAAATGAGATTGATAGATTGTTGCAATGGTAGAGAACAGATGAATTTTTTCATCTGTTTTTATCATCAACAAAAAATATAAGTTTATAGCTGATGGATTATAGAAATTTATATGAAATGTATGTGACATTTTACAAAAAGTAAAGGAACTAATACAATTGGACGCTCTTAATATGTATAATAATAATTAAGTATTGGTGAAACATAGCTTTTATTAGAATAAATATTATATTTACTATATAATATAAACTAATTTAAAATATTTATTATAGATATAACTTGTTTAAAGAGGGAGTGAGAATATGGAAGTTGTTTTGGAGCAGTTTATTTCATCAGATAAACCTAAGAGAATTAGTAACATACTTCAAAAGATTTCAATTATTTTTTTGGTAGTTGCATTAATGATTGTTTTTGCATCACCAATAATTGGAATAGCATTAGGAATAGTAGCATTAATATTTTTTGTTGGAAGCTATTTTATGTATATTGATTATGAGTATGAGTTGTATAATGGCGATATAACAATAACTAAGGTTTACAATGCAAGCAGAAGAAAAATTGCGCAAAAGATTAGTAGAGATGACGTGAAAAAAGTATATCCTACAGAGAGAAAAAATGCTCTTAAGAGCGGTGTGGAAGCGTATTATAATACTAACATAAATGGATTAAAGATTTATACTTTTGAATTGAACAATAAAAAAATAATACAATTAGCATTAAATGAAGAACTTGAGAAAATAGTTAAGATAATTTACGTTCAAAAAATGACATTTTAAAAATAGAGTATAGCGGATAAGTGTGTTCCTTAAAATTATTAAAGGGAATACACTTTTTTTCATTTCCAAAGGATTAATTATTTTAAATATAGATTTAGCTTTATAATAAATAATATAAGTGGGAACAGTACCACAAGGTTAAGAGTCACTTTTTTTCATATTATAACATACATAGATTAAGGTATAGAGTTGATTATATTTAAATAAATACTTGATGAATAGTAAGGAATAGAAGAAAAATTAAAAAGCTATTAATTGCATGAAAAAAATATTGACACGCTACATGTGGAACTGGTATCATATGATTGTGAAAACGATTTTTAAAGTAAAACAAATTAGGAGGGTACATTAATGAAAGAACAACTAGTGGCAAAAGAAATTCTAGAGCATATTGGCGGAAAAGAAAATATAAAATCATTAGAACATTGTGCAACTAGATTAAGGCTTATACTTAATGATAAGGAAAAGATAAATGAGAAAGCCATTGAGAATATTGATGGCGTGAAAGGACAATTTTTTGCAGCAGCGCAATATCAAATAATTCTTGGAACAGGATTTGTAAATAAGGTTTATGATGTTATAGTTGGACAAAATTCTGATTTGGTAACTGGAAATAACAAAGAGGAAGCGTATAGTCAAATGACATTAATCCAAAAAATATCTAGAACTTTTGGAGATGTATTTGTACCTATAATACCAGTATTAGTCGCAACAGGTTTGTTTATGGGGTTAAGAGGCCTTTTAACCAATCTAGGAATCCAAATGAATGAAAATTTTATTCTCTTTACACAAGTATTAACAGATACTGCTTTTGCATTTTTACCAGCGTTAGTTGCATGGTCAACGATGAAAAAGTTTGGAGGGACACCAGTAATAGGCATAGTAATAGGATTAATGCTTGTATCACCGAGTTTGCCAAATGCTTATGCTGTGGCAGCAGGAACAGCAACTCCGATTAATCTAACTATATTAGGATTAAGTATTCCTGTTGTTGGATATCAAGGATCTGTATTGCCAGCATTAGTTTTAGGAATTATTGCAGCTAAAACTCAAAAGGCACTTAAGAAAGTAGTTCCAGATGTATTAGATTTAATAGTGACACCATTTATTACATTATTATTTTCAATGATATTGGGATTATTAATAGTTGGGCCAATTATGCATAATGCAGAACAATTAATATTTGGAGCTATTAAAGGATTTATGGGCCTTCCATTTGGATTAGGTGGACTAGTTGTTGGTGGCGTGCATCAACTTATAGTTGTTACTGGAGTTCACCATGCATTAAATGCTTTAGAAGTTGAATTACTATCAAGCACAGGAAAAGATGCATTTAATGCAATGATAACTTGTGGTATTGTAGCACAAGGTGCTGCAGCTTTAGCAGTAGCATTCAAAACAAAAGATAAAAAGAAACGTTCATTATACATTTCATCAGCGATTCCAGCATTTTTAGGCATTACTGAACCAGCAATATTTGGTGTGAATTTAAGATTTATAAAACCTTTTATATTTGGATGTGCAGGAGGAGCCGTTGGTGGAATGCTTTCAGGAATACTTCACCTAGCAGGCACCGGAATGGGTATTACAGCATTACCAGGTATGTTATTGTATGTGGGCAATCTTGGAGGGTACATTTTAGTTAATGCTATAGCTATAGCAGTTGCTTTTTGCTTAACATTCTTCTTCTTTAAGGCAGAAGAATAGAAATAAGAAAATAATATTCAGATGTATTATAGATAGATTTAGTAGGTATAATTTTATCTGCTAAATCTATCAAGTTATATAAAATTCTCTTTTATGTATTAGTATATATATACGTTTATAAGTTATCTTTTCAATAATATGTAGGAATGATATATAATAATATTTATATAAAACATATATGGAGGATAATATGGATCGAAAAGTCACAATTCAAGATATTGCTAATATGGTCAATGTTTCAAAGAGTAGTGTTTCTAGATACTTGAATAATGGATATGTGAGCGAAGAAAATGCTAAAAAGATAAAAGAAGCGATTGAAAAGACCGGATTTGAAACTAATTTTTTTGCAAAGAGATTAAAGACTAAAAGAAGTGGGTTAGTTGGAATTGTAATTCCTAGAATTGATTCTGTTACAATAGGCAAGGTGTTAACTGGTATCAATAAAAAGTTAATGGAAAATGATTATCAAGGAATTATTTTGATCAGTGAATTGGATATAGAAAAAGAGTTAGCGAATATTAATAGCCTTTATCAGCAAGGGGTTGATGGAATAATTATTAATTCTATGGCTATTACTAAAAAGCATATTCAATTAATTAGTAAGCTTAGTATTCCAACTATATTTACAGGACAAAAAAATGAATTTACTAATTATATAAAAATAGATGATTATGAAGCAGGGAAAATCCTTGGAAGTTACTTTAAGTCTAAAGGACATACAAATATAGTATTTTTAGGAGTGAATGAATGGGATATAGCGGTGGGAGTGGATCGTAAAAACGGATTCATTGATGCTGTAAAGAAAGATAATCCAGATTGTAATGTCCAATTTGTTGAAACTGATTTTTCATTTACTAATGCATATAGTAAGGCTAGCAAGGCGTTAGAGTATAGGCCGACAGCAATAGTTTGTGCAACTGATAATATTTGTCTAGGAGTGCTTAGATACTTGCATGAAAATAATATTAAGGTTCCAGAAGAAATTTCGGTAGCTGGATTTGGAGGATATGACATAGGAAGTGTTTCATACCCTACACTTACGACAGTAGCTTTTGATTATGAATTAATCGGTATAAAAGCAGCTCAAGGAATCCTGGATTTAATAGAGGGAAAAGAGTTAGAAGAGAATAAAGATACTTCCTTGAAGCTAATAGAAAGAGAAAGTGTGGGTGGGATTAATTAAATTAATAGGAGAAGAGGAAAGATGCCAAACCCAAAATCATACCAGGAAATAAACCAAAAATTAAATAATTATTACAGTAATAAAGAAACGAGTAGATGGCAAAACAACTTTCACATTGAGATGCCATTTGGTTTGATCAATGACCCAAATGGATTAAGTTATTACGACAATAAGTTTCATATATTCTATCAATGGAATCCATTTGGATGTGAGCATAAAACAAAGCACTGGGGATTAGTAACAACAACCAATTTCATTAACTTTACTAAGCCCAAAATAGCGTTAAAACCACAAGATTGGTTTGATAGAAATGGATGCTATTCAGGTTGTGGATTGGTTAAAGATAATGAGTTAAAGTTATACTACACAGGAAACGTAAAAGGTACAAATGGTGAAAGAGAGTCATATCAGTGCTTAGCCACTTATCATAAAGATGGAATAATAGATAAATATGGAGTAATTATAGACAAACAGCCAAACGGATATACATCTCACTTTAGAGATCCATATGTATTTATAGAAGATGACACTTATTACATGATATTAGGTGTTCAAAGTGAAGATTTAAAAGGAAGAGCTTTAATTTATGAATCAATAGATTCAGTTAAATGGAGCTTGCTTGGTGAGTTAAAGACAGATATGAAGGACTTTGGATACATGTGGGAATGTCCCAATATAATAAGTATAAGTAAAGGCAAACATGCATTTATATTTTCACCACAAGGTTTAGAAAAAGAAGAATTGAAAAATCAAAATTTATATCAGTCAGGATATGTAATTGGTGAGCTAGATATAAAGAGCGTTGAGTTGAAAAATCATAGTAGATTTAAAGAATTAGATATGGGATTTGATTTTTATGCTCCACAAATATTTAAGCATAATGGTGAGAATATAATGATTGGATGGATCGGAATGCCAGATAGGGACTCTGAATATCCGACATATAAGCATGGATGGATGTATTCACTAACTATGCCTAGAGTTTTAGAGTATAAGAATAATATTCTTTACCAAAGACCTCTTGATGAAATGATGAATTTAAGGAAAAATCAATTAATAAATATTAAAGGTTTAGCTTCTAATAGCTATAATTTGGCTTTAAATTCACGCTCGGTAGAAATAGAGTTGAATTTGGAAATTAACGGTGTTGAATCTACAGAAATTAAATTTAAATTTAATGATGAATCGATATCAATAATTTATGATGTCATGAAACAAATATGCCTAGTTGATAGAAGTAATATGGGAATTGGTGGAAAGGGGATAAGAAAATTTAAATTAAAAGCTTCGCAAGAATTAAAATTGAATGTATTTATTGACAATTCGGTGATGGAAATATATTATCAAGATGGATTAGAAGTAACAACATTAACATATTACCCTAAGAGTGAAGGATTAGAACTTCAAATAAGAAATGATAGCAAAATTACAATTAATGAGCTAAATATATGGAACTTAAGGAGTGTGAAGTATGAATAATAATGTTTTTTGCATTGGAGAACTTTTAATTGATATGGTTTGTGTAGATAATAAAGGTTTAAAAAATGGAGAGAAATTTGAGAAAAAAGCAGGTGGAGCACCAGCAAATGTAGCGGCGAGTATTTGTAAATTAGAAGGTAATGCTTATTTTTTAGGACAAGTAGGTAATGATTTTTTTGGTAAGCATTTAGTTGAGTTGCTAAAAAGCTTGAATATAAATACTGAGATGACCGTAGAAAGAGGAAGTACAACAATTGCATTAGTTGGAATTGATGCAATTGGTGAACGTAACTTTGACTTCCTAAGAGGTAGTGATGGGGAATATTCGTTTGATAATATAGATTTATCGAAGATAAGTAATTCAGATATAATTCATTTTGGGTCTGCAACGGGATTTTTAGAGGGAGAGTTAAAAAAGACATATTTTAAACTATTAGAATATGCGAAATCTAATAACATATATGTATCATTTGATCCTAATTACCGCGATGCACTAATCACTCAAGACAAGTTAGAGTTGTTTGTTGAGGATTGTGTTAAATTCTTGAGATATAGTAACTTTACGAAACTAAGTGATGAAGAATTATATTTAATAACAAAAGAAAAAGATATAGAAAGCGCTGTTAACAAGTTACATGAAATTGGAGTTAAGGTTGTAACAGTTACTTTAGGGTCTAAGGGCACATACTTAAGTGTTAATGGAAAGAATGAAGTAATACCATCTATAGAAATTAAGCAAGTAGATTCCACTGGTGCAGGAGATGCATTTGTTGGAGCTGTATTAAGACAGGTATCTGATATTGATGACAAAAAGAGTATAAGTTTTGATAGATGGAAAGAGATAGTTTCATTTGCAAATAAGGTAGGGGCGATAACATGCACGAACTACGGTGCTATAGCTTCAATGCCGACACTAAATGAATTAAATTAAGCCGAGTTAGATGAATTCATATATAGAAGGGAGATATTTTAAATATATCCCTTCTATATTTTTGGATTTTTATTTGATTATTGAATATAAGTTGATAGCGATGAGTATGAAACTTATGATTTTATATTTTTATTATATGGTAGAATGTTGAGAAAGGAACATGTATAATATTAAAAATCTTTAGTTAAGAAAATTTATGATGGGAGCATTACAAATGGTTGATTTTCTAAAAATTGCAAAAGAGGAAGCTAAGATGGCAATGAAAAAAGGAGAGATTCCAGTAGGAGCAGTAATTGTATTGGATGATAAAATAATAGGAAGAGCTCATAATCTAAAAGAAACCTTAAATGATAGTACCGCTCATGCTGAGATTTTAGCGATTAAAGAAGCTTCAAAATTTATTGGAGATTGGAGATTAAATAGAGCTGAAATGTATGTGACATTAGAACCTTGTCCAATGTGTGCGGGTGCGATAATTCAAAGTAGAATATCTAAAATATATATTGGAACATTTAATAAAGATATGGGAGCTTGTGGTTCAGTAATTGATGTTACGAATAATAAATGGTTAAATTCCTTTGTAAGTACTAAATGGTTATATGATAAAGAGTGTTCTGATATCATGTTGGAGTTTTTCTGTAGTAGAAGAAATAAGTATAAATAAATTATAAAATATATATTAAGTTAAGAATGGAATTAATTTTTAAATTTATTCCAATATAGAAATAAACTTTGCACTTTAAATCTTAAAAATAGTAGATTTAAAGTGCTTTTCATATTTAAAGAGATTAGTAAAGATATAGGTAGTTAGTGAGAGCCAATCGGAAATATGGAGAATAAAACCACATTTTTGGAATATTATGAAGTTGAGATATGAAAATAAATATGATATAGTAATAGCAACTGGTCAGACCACTATACCAATAATTTTTACATAAGAGGTGATTTTTAGTTGAAGTATTTAAAACAGTTAATGATTATTCTAATATCATATTTTTTAGGAACAATAGTACAAGTAGTTTTTAAATTACCTATACCAGGCACAGTTTTAGGTCTTATTTTTCTTTTCTTGTCACTATATTTTGGAATTGTTAAAGTTGAGATGATTGAAGATATATGTGAAGTATTAATATCCCATATGTCATTTTTGTTTATTCCAGCTGGAGTAGGGTTAGTGACATCATTTCAAGCAATTAAAGGTAAGATTGTACCTTTTTCTGCTATAGTTGTTATTTCCACATTTGTAGTTTGGATTGTGACTGCCTACGTTGTTAAATTTTTAAGGAAGGTGACTTCGAAATGAATGATATGATAAATTCACCTGTTTTTGGGGTTTTAATATCTATTATTGCTTATGAAATAGGTCTTTTAATAAAACAAAAACTTAAGCTTTCAATATTTAATCCATTGCTTATAGCAATAATAATTCTGATTACATTTTTATTGAAGTTTAATATCAATTATGATGATTATAATAGCGGAGGACAAGTGATTTCTTTCTTTTTGGCTCCAGCAACTATTGCATTAGCATTGCCACTATATAAAAAGTTTTCTTTATTTAAAGAAAATGCTTTGCCTATTTTACTAGGTATTTTATTTGGAGCTGTATCTGGGATAATATCTGTAATTCTGCTTTCTAAGGCATTTAATCTGTCAAGTGAGCTTACAAAATCATTAATTCCTAAATCTATAACAACGCCCATAGGAATGGCACTATCTAAGCAGTTAGGGGGGCTTCCTTCTGTAGCTGTTGTTGCTATTATAATTACTGGAATACTAGGTTCTATCATTGGACCGTTTTTATATAAAATATTAAGGATAAATGATAAAGTAGCTATGGGAATTGCAATGGGAAGTTCATCACATGCTGTTGGAACGGCTAAAGCTATGGAAATAGGAGAAATCGAAGGGGCTATGAGTAGTTTAACTATTGCAATTTCAGGGATTGTTACTGTACTGATAGCACCTATATTATTGAATTTGTTTTCAATGTTTTTTAATTAGTTGAGGGGGTGTTATCTTGGGTGATAATAAAGATAATTACAAAAAGGGAGTAAGTCCAATTAATAAGTTGTTTAATTCTATTGATAATTTATTAATTGAAGAGAGAGAACAGAGGTTAAAAATAAGGTTAGGAAAAGAAATAAGAAATAGTATATTTACTGATGAAATTGTACTAAAACTTAATGAAAATGACTTCTCTGGTTTAATTGATGAGGAAGATAATAACATGGCAATGCTTTTTTCTAGCATATTTCCAATATTTATAAAAAGTAGGGATGTTATCTTTAGACTGTACAAACATAAAATTGAAGTTAATTTATCTGATGAAATGAGCGATAGATATATATATATATTTTCTGATGGAAGGCTAACCTCGGGATTATTTCAATGTTTTAAATTAAGTGATGATGAATATGTATATGGGATAAAGAGAATAATTGATAGTATTCCTCTTTTTAAAACTGCTATCATGAGCACATTGGATAGCTTTAGAAAAAATATTAATATGCATAACCATAAGATAGAAAATTCAAAAAATAAAGAACTATTGGCAGAAAGAAATTATGATGAATTACTTAACTACTTATCAAAAGCAAACATATAAAGTTTTGAGAGGATGATATCGATGTTAAGTCCTGTGAAAAGTACAAAGATATATGAAATAGTAATAGAGCAAATAAAAGAAATTGTTAAAAGAGGAGAACTAAAGAGTGGGGATAAGTTACCCTCAGAGAGAGATTTATGTGAGAAGCTTGAAGTTAGCAGAGCATCTGTTAGGGAAGCTTTGAAATCGCTACAAATGCTTGGGCTTATAGAATCTAAGCATGGTGAAGGAAATTTTATCAATGAGAATTTCGAAAATAGTCTGCTTGAACCGTTATCTATTGTATTCTTACTTCTAGGAAGCAAAAGTCAGGATGTTCTTGAGCTTAGAAAGATAATTGAACCAGAAACAGCAGCTATTGCCGCTAAAAATATAACAGATGAACAACTTATAGAATTGAAGGAAATAATGGACGAATTAAATAATAATTCAGATATTGAAGCTTGTGCTGTATTAGACAAAAAATTTCATTATAAAATAGCGCAAGCTACTGGCAATCACTTAATTTCAACTATAATGTTTTCTATATCTTCTTTGGTTGAAAAATATATTGAAAATTCAAAAGTTCATACTATTAATAAAATACTTGTAAAAAATCATCATGAAGAAATATGGAGAGCTTTAAAAGATCATAATTCTAATGCAGCTTCAATTGCAGCACAAAAACACTTGGAATTAAATCACATTGTTTAGAATCTATTTAGAAATTTAATTTGTATATTTCTGTTTAAAGTTCTATATTTAATAATTAATTTTAAATAGGGAGATGACTATCATGATTATTGATAAAATATTTTACAAAACATTATTTAAGAATTTATTTTCAGATACTTTTGAATTAAAACTTTGGGATGGAAGTTCAGAAATTTATGGGGAAGGAAATCCAGAATTTAGAATAATATTTAACGAACCTATTCCTAAGGCTGATATTATAAAGGATCCTTCATTAACGTTTGGTGAAGCTTATATGACTAAAAAAATAGATATTGAAGGGAGCATTCAAAAAGTTATAGAATCCTTATATAATAATCAGGAAAGTTTTTTGAGTAATAGTGACAAATATGCAAATTTACTAAGGATGGCTACAAATAATATTAAAAATAGTAAGAAAAATATTGAGTACCACTATGATATTGGAAATGACTTTTATAAATTATGGTTAGATGATACTATGACATATTCATGTGGATACTTTAAATCTAAAAGTGATTCACTAACCCAAGCGCAAAAGAATAAAGTAGAGCATATTCTTAAAAAGTTAAATTTAAAAGAAGGTGAAAGACTACTCGATATAGGTTGTGGCTGGGGAGAACTGATAATTTCTGCAGCAAAAAAATATAAAGTAAAAGCGACAGGAATAACTTTAAGTTCTGAACAATTAGCAAAAGTTAAAGAAAGAATAAAAAATGAAGGATTAGAGGATCTAGTTGAAGTTGAACTTATAGATTATAGGGAAATAAAAAATAGAAGTTTTGATAAAATCGTTAGTGTCGGAATGTTAGAACATGTAGGGCAAGATCATCTTGCAGAGTATTTTTCAAATGTTAATAATTTATTAAACGATAAAGGTGTATCTTTACTCCACTGTATAACATCAACAGAGGTTGGAGGAAATAATACATGGATTGATAAATATATATTCCCGGGCGGATATGTGCCAGCAGTTAGAGAATTAATTAATTGTATGTCGGATGAAAAGTTCGCTTTAATTGATGCAGAAAACCTAAGACTTCATTATGGGAGAACTCTAGAGCATTGGGCAAAGAATTTTGAGAATGCGTTGCCAGAGATAAGGAAGACTAAGGATGAAACATTTATAAGAATGTGGAGATTATATTTAAATGCTTGTGCAGCATCTTTTAATTCGGGAAATATAAGTATTCATCAATTTGTATTTAATAAAGGAGTAAATAATGATTTACCATGGACCAGAGAGTATATGTATAAATAGGATTATATAAATACTTTAAGAGATAACTTTGTGGTGCTATTATCCATTTACTTGTAGAAAATGATAGATAATTAAATTAACAGTAATTTAATAGTAGGCAAAAGTACTTAAATTTTAAGTATTTCTGCCTATTATTTGCGTTAATTAGGAAAATGGAAAGACAATAGCTTATATTAAATGTGAATAAATGGATTCTAGTGCATTAAAGTGATAGGATCTCTATATATAAAATATTCAGTTGAATCGGTAACAATTATATGATATTATAATAAAGCATTAAATACTATGTGGAGAGATGTCCGAGTGGTTGAAGGAGCACGCCTGGAAAGCGTGTATAGGGGCAACTCTATCAGGGGTTCAAATCCCCTTCTCTCCGCCATGGAAATAAGATGTTAAAAGTGCCTGAGAACTTAGTGAAACTAAGGATTCAGGCACTTTTTAAGTTGTCCAAATCATACCCCAACCTACCGTATGAAATGTTAAGTTACCAGATATATTGTAATCAAATGCGGCGATGCAACACTTTATGCGAGCGTGGATGGGAGATAATAATATAAAGAGGAGTGTGCTACTTAGCATGGAAAAAGACTTACGTAGTGTTTCGAGAGATATAAAATTTTAAATGAACTGTTATGGTTAGATAAAAAATATAAATAAGTTTGTAAAAATAATTTTGAAAGACAGTGGAGAACTAAGATGTGAAGATGAGGCGTTGCAAGAATAATTAGAAGTTGACTACAGTATGAACTCAAATTCATAAATTATAAATTAAAGGTACAAGTAAAGGGTTGCTTGTACCTTTAATTATATTTCCGCATAAAGTGTAAGCAGGTGAAATTTTATAAGTTTGCTTAATGTTTTTTTATCATTTGTTATTTGCAAGATCATTGAAAAGTATTAATTGCACCTATAGCCATAGCATCATTATTACCAATTATGAGTTAAATGAGTTTTTGCTTCATCTTCATAAAATATGTAAAAATAAACAAATAGGTTGACTAGTCAACTTAATGGTGATAAGATATGGTTGACTAGTCAATCGTATTGCAATATGATAGGATGATAAATTTTAAAAGTATAAATTTGATAATGTTTATAAGTAAATATGGACAAGGAGTGGTTTATAAATGAATAAAAACACAGGGGATACTGGAGAGGTAAGCATAGTTGAAAATTTTGATGCTAAAGCTTATAGTACGACATTCGTGCTAATTCATGGGGCATGGCACGGAGCTTGGTGCTGGGATAAACTAGTTCCAATTTTGAGAGTAGGTGGAGCAAAGGTTGTGACTATTGATTGTCCGGGACATGGGGATGATAATTCTACACTTGCATATCAAAACACAGATACATATGTGGCTAAAGTTATTGAAATCATTGATAGGGAACCAAGTAAAGTCATTTTGGTTGGGCACAGCCTTGGTGGTACTATAATTTCAAACGTTGCTGAAAAAAGACCACAAAAAATACAGAGCGTGGTTTATCTTTCAGCAGCTCTCTTGCAAGATGGACAGAATTTTGGTGATATACGTGCACATAAAACTGATTGGTACAGCTCACAGGGTTTTACAGTATTATCGGCAGACAAAAGAAGTGTCACTGTTAAAGAAGATAAGGCTCCATTTTTTTATAATGGTTGCTCAGAAAGCGATATAGAATTTGCAATTACAAAGCTGGGTGGAGAGGCAATTGCAACACTAGATGGCATAGTACATATTACATCTAAAAATTATGGAAGTGTTCCACGATATTATATTAAAACTCTTCAGGATTTATCAGTGCCATTAGAACTGCAAGATAAAATGCTTGATGCAATGCCAGTAAATAAGGTGTATCAATTAGATACAGGACATTCTTCGTTTTTTTCTGATCCGCAGGGGGTAGCAACGATATTATTTGATATTGCTAAGCAGTAGAATTTAATTAGGAGCTGCTATATTATCACTTTGTAGCAAGAGATCAATTATCATGCTTTCAATAATTCAAAAGTAATTTATATAAGTCTGTTGTGAGAACGGGTTGTATGAGGATCAAGATCATGTGAATATAAATAGAATATTCATATTATATGAAGTGAAAATGTCCCACTATAAAGGTTGACAAGTCAACATAACATAAATATAATATAGTAGACTAATCAATTATATTATAAGGAGAGAATAATTATGGATGTTGAAAGCATGAACCTCATAATGATTACAAGTAAAATTTTCAGATATAAGCAAATGTATTTAGAGAAGACTTTAAAAAAATATGGATTAAGCAGTGGGTCAAGCCCATATTTGTTTAATCTTGAAAGAAACGAAGGTATAAGCCAAAACGGTTTAAGCAAAGAACTTGGCAATGACAAGGCAATGTCTGCAAGAACAATTACAAGATTAATAGCTCTTGGTTACGTTTATAGAGAACAAGATGAAAAAGATAGCAGATCTTATAAATTATATTTAACAGACAAAGCAAAAAAAGTATTGCCAAAAATTCATGAAGATGTTGAAACGTTGATGAGCTCAATAACAGAAGATGTATCAGAAGCAGAAATGCTGATTACAATGCAGTCTTTAAAGAAAATTCTAGTCAATATTCGAAGATTAAACGAATTTGAAGATTAAGGTAATACGGTTATATTAGCTAAATGGTGACAAAGGAGGAAAACTAATGGGAAATGTAAAAGATAGAAGCAAGTGGTCCATACTAATAATAGTTTTAATGTTTACATTTATGTCTGCCTTAGATGGTAGTATCGTAAATGTAGCGTTACCTAAAATGGCTACTGCTTTAAATGTAACAACATCTAGTATACAATTAGTTGCAACAAGTTATTTAATAGTCATCGCGGGAACAGTATTAATTTTTGGGAGACTTGGAGACATGTTTGGAAAGTCCAAGATGTTCATATTTGGGTTGGGATTGTTTACCCTTGGTTCTTTGCTATGTGGTATAACAAGCTCTTTTCCAATACTTATTCTAGCACGAGTAGTACAATCTATAGGTGCTGCTGGAACTATGGCTAATAATCAAGGGATTATTACAGAAACATTTCCCCCAAGTGAAAGGGGAAAAGCTCTTGGATTTTTAGGGACTTCTATAGCTTTAGGCTCCCTAATAGGACCAGGACTTGGAGGGCTAATAGTAGGTGCAGCTAGTTGGGAGTATATATTTTTAATAAATGTGCCTATTGGAGTAATAGCATTATTTTGCGCTATTAAATTGTTGCCGAAAGAAAATAAAGCAGCTAAGGGCAAATTAGATATCTTAGGGGCTGTATTATTTGTGTTTGCAATAGTTCCACTTTTTGGAGCTTTATATGAAGGGATAAACATTGGCTTTGAAGATCCAATGATTTTATTGAGCTTTGCCATTGCGATTATCTCATTTATAATATTTATTTTTGTGGAAAAGAAAAAAGAAGATCCTCTATTACAATTGAATATATTTAGTAATAAGTTATTTTCGTTAAGTATATTTTGTGCATTCATAACCTTTGTTGGAATATTCTGCAACAATATCATTCTTCCATTTTATCTTCAGGATGTGATGAATTATACACCAGAACATACTGGATTAATAATGATGGTTGATCCTTTGCTTTTAACAGTAGTAGCTCCTTTTAGTGGAAGTTTATCAGATAAGATTGGTTCAGAAATTTTAACATTCATAGGCTTAATTCTCATAAGCTTAGGATTAGTATTAATGGCTACATTAAATATTGATTCAAATTTATTAATTACAATAGTATTTATTGGAATCATGTCTATTGGTCTGGGATTATTTCAATCGCCTAATAATTCTTTGATAATGTCAACAGTACCAAAAGATAAACTTGGAATTGCAGGAAGTGTAAATGCTCTTGTAAGAAACTTAGGAATGGTATGTGGGATAGCTTTAGCTACAACACTTTTGTATAGTATGATGAGTTCAGCAATCGGACAGCGTGTTACTGATTTTGTAGTAGGAAGAAGTGATGCTTTTATATATGGTATGAGAACTGTATATATAGCGGCAGCGGTAATAAGTTTAATTGGAGCTGTCTTGACTTTTTTTAGATTAAGAAGCAAAAAGCTAAAAAGATCTAATATGTATTTAAAGCACCAGTTTAAAGTTTAATATGGACAAAAGTAAATATATACCTTTATTCATAGAAACATATTTAAAAAGGTAACTATATTCCTATATAACTATAAATATATGTAAATATTTATAGGGTACATCAGAACTTGAGACATCATTGTGTAAAATAAGAGTTTATGAAATATAAGCTCTTATTTTTTTAGTGTGCCCAGCATGGGTACGTGCTAATAGGTGAAAGTCCGTAATGGGAGCTGATAGTGCCAGAATCATAATTATAATAAAGATAAAATAAAGTAAAATAGTCCAAGTATTAATCCCAAAGAAGAATAACTTTGAATTTTTATATCAGTTTTTTTAGATTTTATTAAGGATATGAAACTAATTATTACAGTAACAGTTGGGATAATTATTATATAACGACCTAGGATGGTATTTAATAATCCACCCATAATGAATAATGTTAAGCCTAGCAATGCCCCGACTAAAGAAAGTCTAGTGTTTATTTTATTCGATTCCATTTAAACACCTCCTATTACAATTATATCCACTATAATAGAATTTTCACCGCTAATTTATGAAATTTATTATGAAAGGCGAATGTGGAATTTAGAAGTCGTTGACGGAGCATTAATTAGTAAACATAAATTATTATGATGAAAAAAATTATAAGTTTTTTCATAGAAGTAATAGCATTATATGGAATATGTGGTTTTATATTTTAGTATATTTAATTTTATATTACACACAATAATAACTGAAAGAGGTGGTTCTCATGGACATTGATTTTAACTATAATATTTTAGGATTAGTCCGAAAATGATTTTAAAGTCCCCATAAGTACACTTGTTTCGAAACAGACCAGGGTTTAAAAATAAACCCTGGTTTTATTTTGAAGTATCAGAGAAGATCGTTCGATCAAGTATATAGATTACATAAGTTATGAATCAGCTAGAATCTAATGGAGTTCATTCCAATAGCCTTTGTTTGCCTCCATTAAATCTTTTAATAATTCTTTAGCAATATTAGTGTTTACAACCGTACGATTTAATACAAGTGCCTGTAATGCTTTTTGATAGCTTCCTTCTAAGCACGCGTCTACGGACAGCTTTTCATATGCATATTGATTTTCTATAAGTCCTTTGTAAAAAGTAGGTACACTTCCTACGGCCAATGGTTCAACACCATTACTTCCAACACGGCATGGGACCTCCACCATCATTCCAGATGAAACATTTTGAATAGCTCCATTGTTTTCTGTAATTATTAAGAAGATTTCATTTGTGTTATTGGCAATTGCTGTTGCTAAATCAACTATATATTCTGCATGGCATCCCACATCAGTGTTGATTTCATATTTAGTACCACGAATTGTACCTAAAGATATAATCTCACGCAATCTTTCGTAAGTTTCCTTTTCATTCCCATCCATTACTTCATTAGCTCGTGTGTATTTTGGATTTTCTTTATCTCTCATTTTATTTGGGTATAAATAATATTGCAAATATGTGTTTGGCAGATATTCATCATAATCATTAATCATTTGACTCATAAAATCAAAGGTTGCTTTCCATGAAGGCTCTTTAAAAAGAGGTTCTGTTTGCACATCTACTGGAGTTTTTAATATTTCTCTTAATTTAGGTAAATAATCTTCTCCAGTCTTTTTGTCTAATATATGTGTAAACCATCCAAAATGGTTTAAACCAAAATATTTAGGCTCTAAGTCTTTTCTCTTTAATCCAAGCACACTTGCATAAATGTCCATGATTGCAATTGGCATATCACAAATGTTTATAATGCGATGATCGCCAGGAAATACTCTCTTTGTTGCTTCTGCAACAATTGCAGCTGGGTTTGAATAATTTAAAATCCAACATTCTGGAGAATAAGTACGAATATTTTTTATTAGGTCAATAACAGCAGGGACACTTCTTAATCCATAAGCAAAGCCCCCAGGGCCACATGTCTCCTGACCAAGACATCCATGTTTTAATGAGATTTTTTCATCTTTTTCGCGCATTTTTAATCTTCCTGAACGAATTTGCATAAGTGCAAAGTCTATATCTTTAAAGGCTTCCTTTTCATCAGTAGTATATATAATTTCTTCAAGCTCCGGATAATACTCTTTAAATAAGATTTCAGCATATTTTCCAACTATATTTTGACGTTCACTTTCATTATCATATAAGATAATTTTCTTTAAAGGGAATCTATTTTTTTGATTACATAACATTGCGAGCATATCTGGTGTATAACGGCTTCCTCCACCAACGATACAGATTGAATACTTTTTCATTTTACATTACTCCTTTTAGTTTTGTTTTTTTATGTTTAATACATTAACAAGTTTTTCTTTTTCAGATTCTACAGTCATTCCAATAATAATTTGTACGTTATTTCCTTTAATGACGACACCTTTTTGTTTTGCTTTACTAATTATTTCTTTATCTACCTTGTTAATGTCACTTACATCAATTCTTAAACGTGTAAAGCAGTTATTTACTTCCACAATATTTTCTGCACCACCTAGTCCTTTAATAAATAATTCTGCATTTTGATTACTAGAACTGTCATTTGTAGAGGAATCATGGTTTGAGTCATTATTAAGAGATTCTTCTTCTCTACCAGGTGTCTTAATATCAAATTTTTTAATTAGGAAAACAAAGGTGAAGTACCATACTATAGCCATTACAATACCAACGGCAAAGAAAATATATATCTTAGATATCTTTGGATCTATAACAGAATTGCAAACTATAGTATCAAGTAATCCGTAGATTGAATATGTCCTTGACCCTAATACCCAAAGCAGCATTTCTGAAAATCCTGTGAGTAATCCGTGTACTAGCCAAAGTAATGGTGATATAAAAAGAAATGAGAAATCAAGTGGTTCTGTAATACCTGCTACCATTGAAACGAAGAGTGTTGGTATAAGCAAACCTTTCACAGTACTTTTATTTTCTGGTTTTGCAGTTTTTATCATAGCAAGAACTATACCTAAGCTTGCAAAGATTTTTGCAAATCCAAAAGTAGCAAATCTTATCGAAGGGTCAATAGCTGTTAAATTAGCACCACTACCCATTTCGGCATAGAAAATGTTTACGGCGCCTTGAACAGTATTACCGTCAATTTGGGAGGTTCCTCCAAATCCAGTGAAACAAAATGGCATCCATAATAAATGATGCAATCCTGTTGGAATTAAAAATCTGTTACCAAATGCATATACGAATACTCCTAATGCGCCTGCTCCTTTCATGAATATTGATAAACAAGAAATACCATAATTTATAACAGGCCATACATAACTAAGTACAATTGCTAATATTAAAGTAATTGGTATCATAATTATAAATACAAGTCGTGATCCGCCGTATACTCGAAACATTTCTACGAATTGTATATTAGACGCTTTATTAAACACGTATCCAGTAATACATCCAAGTATTATTCCTAAAAATACATTCATATCTACTACTTGGAATCCTAAAACAAGGTTTTGTCCAGTTCCAAATAATCCCATAGCGCCAGGCTGAGCTAGCATATTTTGTGAAGTAAGCCATGCATTGTTTCCAGCCAAAAATATAATGTACACAATTAGACTAATAATAGCAGCATCAACTTTTTTATTTTTAGCAAATGCGGTTGTTAGTCCAACACAGAAAATAATAGAAAGATTATTTAGCATAGCATTCATCATGGTCTTTAATAAAGTTCCAATAAAAATCATAAATGATGGCATAAAGCTGAGTTGCATAATGACAGCAATAGCGAGACCAGTTCCCATGATTGCTAAAAACATTACAGGTTGAACTGCGGCTTGTGAAAACCTTTGACTTAATGATAATAATTTTTCTTTCATATAATATGTACCTCCTTTTATTTGTCTTTAGAATACACTAGAATATATAGAGTATCAATGGAATTGCCACTTCTATGATAATGTTTACTTTTAGTGAAAAAGTTCACTGAGCTACAAATATAAAAAGATCTGTTAGAAGTGAATATTGTAAAGAGTTTTACAAAGCAATCTACTTTTAACAGACCTTTCATGGAGTAAATATCATATTTAATTGAGTTTATAAGCACTAGTTTCTTTGTGACGATAAATATTTATTAGAATATTTGCTTAATGCTAATTCTAATAAGATTATTAAATTTGAAGTGAAAAAGTTAGGTAGGTAATGCTCTTTATCTGATTTTGTTCCAGCAACCTCTATTGTCATATGAGCTATTTTGCCCAATGGAGAATCCTTAGTTGAAGTAAAGGCTACAACTTTAAAATTATTCTCTATAGCTACGTTAACCTTTTCAAGAACTTCTGACCTTGCCCCAGAATAAGAAAGAAAGAAATAAAGTCCAGATTTATTCTTACTAAATGCTTCGTAATGATAGCTGCTAGCGGCATCAAATCCAAATGATAATAATTTTTGTAAATAATATTCCTTAGCACTGTCGCAAAAGCCTAGGGAATCAAGATAGATTCTTTTTTCGCTATACTCTCTTAGTAATTCTACAAGCATATTAACATGAATTGTTAAAGCCTCACTTTCATAAGTACTAATAATATTATTCGAAAAGTCTAATTTGAGTGCATTATTAGTAGAGGCAAGAATTGTATAATACATTTCACTATATCCGCTGTAGCCAAGTTTCTTCGATAATTTTATAATTGCTGCTTTTGAAACAAAACACTCTTGCGCAACTCCATTTATTCCAACCTTTTCATTTTTGCTGATATGCTCATGTATTTTATTCAATATTATTTTTTCAAGCTCTGAGAGGTTTATATTACTTTGCATTTTTAACACTTCCCGTCTGTAAAAATAATTCTTATGCGTATGAGATTACTTTTCCTTTAGTATATCATTATGATTAAGTTAAAATCTACATAATAGATAAAAGCGTAATCTTATTTATAGTCGTTTGAGAATACTGGAATTGCCATTACTTAGTACCAAATTAAATGTAGATTAAAGTTTTCTATAAATTTTTGGAGTCATATTCATAATCTTAAGAAAGTTTCTATTAAATGAACGGATGCTTGAGTAGCCACATTTATAAGTAATATCAGTAATCGGGTCCTCTGTGTTTTTTAATAAATATGCTGCGTAATTAATTCTATTTTGATTAACAAAATCAACAAACGATATTCCGAGTACATTATTTAAATATTTGGATAGGTAATTGTAACTGTAGCAAAATTCATCTGCAATGCTTTTTAATGAGATATCTTTAGTAAAATTATTTTGAATATAGTTAAGAATTTTATGTAATAATTCATAATCATTTTTCACGCTTACAAGTAATTGCGTATGTTCCATAACTTCAGAACAAAGCAAATAAAGACAAGCTTTCATCTCAAGAACATTGACATTATCTCTGAAAATTTTGTCTAGTATAAGAGATTGAGCATTATGAGATAAATTAAAGACTGGATTTTGGAGAAATTTACCATAGATCATGCTGTCAAATGTTTTTACATATTCGGGGGAAAATATGCAAATACGAGCATCAGAGTATTTATTAGTTGAGAGAGAGTGGATTTCGTAAGGCAAAATTAATATACATTCATCCTTTTTTACTTCAAAATTTCTATTATTAACAGAAATTTGAAGATCTCCATCAATAACAGATATGAACTCGAAGCTTCGATGTAGATGAACAGGGTAATTAAGACTAATTGGATGGTAGTGGGAAAAAAGAGTGTTTTCTCCAAAGTGGTGCGACTCGTATTTTAACATAGAATACCTCCAAGAGAGTAAATTTTGTCTACAATTATATAAATACTTTCTTGTTAAGTCAACCATAAATTTTATATTATTAAATTACAAATTGAATATTGTATTATAAATTTTAATCTCCATAAATATTTAAAGGATAGAGGGATATATATGAATGGTGAGCAAGAAAATACTCATGAATTTGCAGTAAAGGCAGCAAAAGAATTAGTATCTAAAATGACATTACAAGAAAAAGCAGAGCAATTAACTTATCAATCACCAGCAATAAAGCACTTAAATGTACCTGAGTATAATTGGTGGAATGAAGGTCTTCATGGGGTAGCTAGAGCTGGAACAGCAACTGTGTTCCCTCAAGCGATTGGTTTAGCCGCTATATTTGATGATGAATTCCTGGGAAGAGTTGCAAATATTATTGCTACAGAGGGACGTGCTAAATACAATGAATACAGCAAAAAAGACGACAGAGGCATATATAAGGGATTAACTTATTGGTCTCCTAATATAAATATTTTTAGAGATCCTAGATGGGGACGTGGACATGAAACTTACGGGGAAGATCCTTATTTAACATCTAGATTAGGGGTTGCTTTCATAAAAGGATTGCAAGGAGAAGGAAAATATTTAAAGTTAGCTGCTTGTGCAAAACATTTTGCGGTTCATAGCGGGCCAGAAGGGTTAAGGCATGAATTTAATGCGGTAGTTAACAAGAAGGATCTATATGAAACATATTTACCAGCATTTGAGGCATGTGTAAAAGAGGCAAATGTTGAAAGTGTAATGGGAGCATATAACCGTACAAATGGGGAGCCATGTTGTGGTAGTAAGACCTTGTTGAAAGATATATTAAGAGGAAAATGGGGATTTAAAGGACATGTAGTATCTGATTGCTGGGCTCTTGCAGATTTTCATTTACACCATATGGTTACAAGTACTGCAACTGAATCAGTAGCATTGGCTATAGAAAATGGCTGTGATCTTAACTGTGGGAATATGTATCTTAATTTGCTATTAGCTTATAAAGAAGGTTTAGTAACTGAAGAACAAATAACTACAGCAGCAGAAAGATTAATGACAACAAGATTTAAATTAGGTATGTTTGATGAAGATTGTGAATATAACAAGATACCATATGAAGTAAACGATTCTAAAGAGCATAACGATGTTGCATTAATAGCTTCTAGAAAATCAATGGTATTACTAAAGAATAATGGAACGCTTCCATTGAATAAATCAAATTTAAAATCAATAGCAGTAATTGGCCCGAATGCAAACAGCGAAATAATGTTAAAGGGAAATTACTCAGGAACAGCATCTAAGTATACAACAATATTAGAAGGAATTCATGATGCAGTTGGTAATGATGTGAGAGTATATTACTCTGAAGGATGTCACTTATTTAAAGATAAAGTGGAGGACTTAGCAAGACCAGATGATAGATTATCTGAAGCTATTTCAGTAGCAGAAAGATCTGATGTAGTTGTATTATGCCTAGGATTAGATTCCACAATTGAAGGAGAACAAGGGGATGCTGGTAATAGCTACGGGGCAGGAGACAAAGAGAATTTGAACTTGCCAGGAAGGCAACAAAATTTACTTGAAAAAGTACTTGAGGTTGGAAAGCCGGTTATTGTTGTCCTTGGAGCTGGAAGTGCTTTAACACTAAATGGTGCAGAAGAAAAATGTGCAGCCATTTTAAATGCATGGTATCCAGGTAGCCATGGAGGTACAGCCGTTGCAGATATATTATTTGGAAAATGCTCACCGAGTGGGAAATTACCAGTAACTTTTTATAAAGACACAGCTAAGCTTCCTGAGTTTACTGATTATTCAATGAAGGGAAGAACTTATAGATATTTAGAACATGAGAGTTTATATCCATTTGGGTATGGTTTAACTTATTCAACAGTAGAATTATCTAATTTACAAGTGCCTTTTGTTAAGCCTGGCTTTGAGAGTTTTGATATCAGCATAGAGATTAAAAATACGGGAGAATATGAGATTGAAGAAGTAGTTCAATGTTATGTAAAAGATTTAGAATCAAAATATGCTGTGCTAAATCATAGCCTAGCAGGATTCAAGCGTATTTCCTTGAAAAAGGGAGAAAGCAAAACTGTAACAATGAAATTGGATAAGAAATCATTTGAAGTAGTAAATGATGATGGAGAAAGACTTCTTGATAGTAAGAAATTCAAACTATTTGTTGGGGTATCGCAACCGGATAAGAGAAGTTTTGAACTTACATCGGTAGCACCATTGGAAGCAAATATTGAATTAATATAAAGATTTAAATTATATATTAAACAGACAAATTATAATTACAAAAACGTAAGTTAGTATGGAAATAAATATTCAAAGAAAAGATAGGAGAGAATCATATGAAAAATATTGCAAAACAAAACGAACCTCTAGTAACTCATATTTATACGGCAGATCCTTCTGCTCATGTATTTGAAGGTAAGATCTACATCTATCCTTCTCATGATCTTGACCAAGTACAGATTTCAAATGATAATGGTGACCAATATAACATGGAAGATTACCATATTTTATCTCTTGATGATACTAATTCACCTTGTATCGACAATGGAGAAGCACTGCACTTAAAAGATATTCCATGGGCAAGTAAACAATTATGGGCTCCAGATGCTGCTTATAAGAATGGAACTTATTACTTGTTTTTCCCAGCAAGAGATAAAGAAGATATCTTTAGACTTGGAGTAGCTACTAGTGAATCTCCTTCTGGACCATTCAAAGCGCAAGAAAGTTATATACCTGGCAGCTATAGCATTGATCCTGCTGTTTTAATGGATGACGATAATAGATCATATGTTTATTTTGGAGGCCTTTGGGGAGGACAGCTAGAAAAATGGCAAACTGGCACTTTTAATCCAGATGGAGAAGGTCCTGCTGCTACAGCACCTGCTATAGGACCAAGAGTAGCTGAATTAAATGATGATATGCTCACTTTTAAAGAAGCTCCAGAGGAGATATCAATTGTTGATGAAGATGGTAATCCTATACTTGCTGGTGATGAAGAAAGAAGATATTTTGAAGGACCATGGGTTCATAAATATAATGGAAATTATTATCTTTCATACTCTACTGGTAGCACACATTGCATAGTATATGCTATGAGTAAAAATCCGAAGGGTCCTTATACATTTAAGGGGAAAATACTTGATCCTGTAATTGGTTGGACCACTCATCATTCAATTGTTCAATTCCAAGATAAATGGTATTTATTCTATCATGATAGTTCTTTATCAGGTGGGGCTGACAACAAACGTTGTGTAAAATACACTGAAATAAAGTACAATGATGATGGTACTTTACAAAAAGTAGAGTTATCTTAATAATCTAAATTATAATAAATATGTATCTTGAAAGTTTATAGAAAGGTACTTCATATTTGAAATTCACCCTGTCAAGTAGACAGGAGAAATAATGAAAAATTATGATGCTAAGGTCTGATTTCAATAGTCCATTGGAGTCAGATCTTTTAATATTTTATATGGTCTTTCTATATATAAAACTCTTAACTTAAGGAGGAGAATTATGTTAAAAATTAAAAACCCAATCTTAAAGGGCTTTAATCCAGATCCATCTATATGTAAAGCTGAGGACAATTATTATATTGCAACCTCTACTTTTGAATGGTTTCCAGGAGTTCAAATTCATCATTCCAAAGATCTAGTGAATTGGGAGCTTATAGCACATCCCTTGAATAGAGTCTCTCAGCTAAATATGTTAGGAACCCCCGATTCAGGTGGAATCTGGGCACCATGTTTGTCCTATAATAAAGGTATCTTTTACTTAATATATACAATAGTAAACAACAATGGACATATTAAAGATACCCATAATTATCTGGTAACCTCAAGTGATATTTGTGGTGAGTGGTCAGAGCCTGTTTATCTTAATTCGAGTGGTTTTGATCCATCTCTATTCCATGACGATGACGGAAAAAAGTGGCTTATAAACATGAAATGGGATAATCGTATAGGAAAGAATAATTTTGCTGGTCACCTTTTACAAGAATATGATGAAAAAAACAAATGCCTTACTGGCCCTGTAATTAATATTTTTAAAGGGACAGATTTGGGTTGCTCTGAGGGTCCTCATATATATAAGCATAATGATTACTATTATTTGATGGCGGCTGAAGGAGGCACTAGTTATGAACATGCAGTAACACTTGCTCGTTCGAAAAAAATTACGGGTCCTTATGAGGTTCATCCACAAAATCCAATTCTTACTTCTGTGGGAAGTGATATGCATAAAGTTCTTCAAAAAGCAGGACATGCAAGCATTGTGGAAGGTCCTAATAATGAATGGTTTATGGTTCATCTTTGTGGAAGGCCTCTTCCTGAAACAGATCGCTGCATTCTAGGAAGAGAAACAGCTATACAAAAGGTGGAATGGCGTGAAGATGATTGGCTTTATTTATGTTATGACACAGATAACTTACCTTCTTGGGAAATAGAAATTAACAATAACAGTGAAAGTGAATCAAATAATGAAGAAGATGTCTTAGTTTCACAGTATGACGATTTTAATAATACTTTATTAAATATAAATTTTCAGTCCTTAAGAGTTCCAGCGGAAACCTTTATGTCACTTACTGAAAGGCCAGGATTTTTAAGGTTATATGGAAAAGAATCAATGTTTTCCAAGTTTACACAAAGTATGATAGCAAGACGTCAGCAGAACTTTGTTTATTCTGCCGAAACCTGTGTTGAATTTGAACCTGAAACAACGTTGCAGCTTGCAGGATTAATTTGCTATTACAACACAGAAAACTATTATTATTTGAGGATAAGCATGGATGAAGAATTAGGAGGCAAATGCATAGGGGTTCTAGCTAGCATAAATAATGATTTATCAGAGTCCATGACTCAGGATGATAACATTTTGATAACTGATGTAGAACGTATTTACCTAAAAGTGGAAGTGAATTTTGGGCAACTTAGATTTTTCTTTGCTACCAATAAGGACGAGTGGAGGCCTATAGGCAAAGTTTATGACGCAAGTACATTGTCAGATGATGCGATTAAAGGTTCATGGGCTTTCACCGGTGCTTTTGTAGGAATTGCGTGTCAGGACTTATCGGGTATGAATAAGTATGCAGATTTTGATTATTTTTCATATGTAGAGGGGAGATAACTTAAAAAATATGGCTATTTATAAATTTTTAACAATGTAGAAGCATTCAATTGTACAAGTTTAATCATAAAACATTTTACAAAGTCATAATAGATGAGGTATAAAGATATTAACTTAAATGAATGGAGATGTATATATGAAATTTATAGAATTAGCTGCAAAAAGATATTCTGTAAGAAGTTTTGACACAAAGAAAATCAGTCAGGATGATTTAAATTTAATTTTAAAAGCAGGACAATTAGCTCCGACTGCTGCAAATCGTCAACCGCAAAGAATTTTGGTAATTGAAAGTGAGGATGCTCTTGCTAAACTAAAAACTTGCACAATTTATCATTTTAATGCACCGTTAGCCTTACTTATATGTGCTGATAAAAATGAAGCATGGGAGCGTAGTTATGATGGAAAAATCCATACTGATATTGATGGAAGTATTATTGCTACACATATGATGCTACAAGCTGCTGAGCTTGGTTTAGGATCAACATGGGTTGGCCATTTTGACCCTGTTGCTATACGTGCTGCTTTTAATATACCAACAGACCTTGAACCCGTATGTCTTTTACCAATTGGTTATCCAAGTAACGAGGCTAAACCAAATCCTAACCATGAAAAAAGAAAAGATATTTCCCAAACTGTATTTTATAATAATTTTTAATGAGTGATTTATCTATTAACATAATTTAATCATACAATTAATGTGAGTTCTTCGGAATTCACATTTTTTTATTCTTTAGAAAATTACATTTATAAAATTGAGGTTCTACAAAACTAAATATGTTGGTTTAGCAACAGTTCCTATTAAATTTAATAAATAACAACTTTTTAAAATAAGTTTAGGAAGTAAAGATTTCAAATGTAGAGGTAAAGATATTACATATAATTAATTAATGCATTACTGTAAAATAAGAAATGTAAACGATGTTAAATGCTCTAAAGATGAGAGTTTAGCAAACGTATTCTTAGGGATTTAATAACTTTTTAATTATTGTTTAAAAAGTAAGAATTTCAAATGTAGAGGTAAAGATATTAAATATAATTAACTAAATATATTATTGTAAAATGTTCATGAAAACGATTAGTGAAAGTTGAGGTGGTTAGAATTGAGTAATGTATTTTTAGAAATGAAAAATATACATAAAAGATTTCCAGGAGTTTATGCTCTTAAGGGAGCACAGTTGGAAATTAAAAAAGGTGAAGTACATGCTTTATTAGGAGAAAACGGTGCTGGAAAATCAACTTTAATGAAAATACTTGGAGGAGTTCATACACAGGATGAAGGTCAAATATTTGTTGAAGGAGTTGATTGTGGAGTTATTAATCCAACTAAAGCTGCACAATTAGGTATTGGATTTGTTCATCAAGAGCTAAATCTAGCAGAGACATTGACGGTTGCAGAAAATGTTTATATGGGAAGACTACCATATAAAAATGAAGCCTTGGGTATTGTTGACTATAAGAAATTGCACGAAGATACAGATTCTATAATAAAAAAATTAGGAATAGATATACAAGCTACTGACCTAGTTATGCAGCTTCCAACTGCAAAGAAACAGATGGTAGAAATAGCAAAGGCAATAAGTTTAAATGCAAAAGCGATTATTTTTGATGAACCAACAACATCGTTATCTCAGAAGGATGTTGAAAACCTTTTTAAAGTTATAAGAACACTGAAAAAGGAAGGTGTTGCAGCAATATATATATCACATAGATTAAAAGAGGTTTTTGATATTTGTGATAGAGCTACAGTACTCCGAGATGGTACTTATATTGAAAGCTGTGAACTAGAAGGGATAACTCAGGAAAGACTTATAAATATGATGGTAGGAAGAGATTTAACAGAGCTATTTCCTAAGGAGATTTTTGAGCCTAAAGAATACGTTTTAGAAGTAGAAAATCTTAGTGATAATGTTGGTAGAGTTAAGAATGTTAGTTTGAAAGCAAGAAAAGGTGAAATTTTAGGTCTAGCTGGCTTAGTTGGATCAGGTAGAACGGAACTTATGAGACTTGTATTTGGTGCTGACAAAATAAGTGAGGGTAAGATAATAATTAATGGGAAAGAAGTTAAGATTAATTCACCTATGGATGCAATAAATAATGGTATTTGCCTTTTAACAGAAGATAGGAAAAGTCAAGGATTATCTCTAGTGATGAGTGTGCTTGATAATATAACTTTAACTAACTTAAAAGATTTTGTATTAAATCATAAGAAATTAAGAGAATCAGGAGAAAGATTTAAAGAAGCACTTGAGATTAAAACAGCAAATCTTGATGTTATGGCAGGAACATTATCAGGTGGAAATCAACAAAAATTAATACTAGCTAAATGGTTAAATACGGACTCGGAAATATTTATCTTTGATGAACCAACTAAAGGAATAGATGTTGGGACTAAAGCTGAAATATATCACATAATGAATGATCTAGTTAGAAAGGGTAAAGTAGTTATTATGGTGTCTTCTGAATTACCTGAATTACTAGGTATGTCAGATAGAATATATGTTATGTGCGAAGGAAAGCTTACTGGAGAACTTAGCAGAGAAGAAGCGACACAAGAAAAGATTATGAAATTAGCTACGCTTGGAGGGATTAATAAAGATGAATGAAACAATTAATAATAAAATTGTACACGAAGAAGGTATTAAGATGAAAAAGGAAAGATTTAATATTAAAAACTTATTTCTCAAATATTCAATCTATCTAGTACTTGTAGTGCTTATTTTAGTATTCTCAATAGCAAGCCCGGACTTTTTGGGGGCAGCAAACGCTTCAAATTTCTTACGACAAATTCCTACAGTTGGAATTTTAACTGTTGCTATTACTATGGTAATAATAACTGGAGGCGTTGATCTTTCCATTGGTGCAATAGCTGCATTTTCTGGATGCACAGTGGCCTATCTAGCTGTAAAGGGAGTTAGCGTACCAATTTCCTTACTTGCGGGGTTATTAGTAGGTGCAGTTTGGGGATTATTCAATGGATTACTAATTACAAAATTTAAATTAGAATCTTTTATACTTACTATGGGTACAAGCTATTTAATAAGAGGATTAATACTATTTTTTACAAATGGGATTTACATCAAGGGTGTTCCAGATTGGTTTTATAATATCTCTAACACAGAAGTTGGAGTGTCAATAATACACACTAATACTATAGTATTCATCATAATAGTTTTAGTAATGGCTTACTTAATGAAAAATACAAGATTTGGTAGATATTGCTATGTAGTTGGATCGAACAAAGAAGCAGGAAGATTATCAGGAATAAATGTAAACAAGCACGTTATAAAGGTATATGCAATAGAAGGTGTCTTAGCTGCAATAGCTGGTATATTACTAATGTCGAGTATAAATGTTGGTGCTCCAAGTGAAATAAATGGCCCAGATTTATTTGCAATGGCTGGTGCAATCATGGGTGGAGTACAATTCGGTGGAGGAGTAGGAACCATCGGTGGAGCTATGGTAGGAATATTTACTATACAGGTATTCCAAAGCGGACTTGCAATACTTGGAATCAACTCATTCTTACAACAAGCTGTAACAGGAGCTGTTATCGTACTTGCTATAGTTGTTGACTTTTACAGAAAAGGAAGTTTGTTTAAGAAAAAAAGCTAATCATAAAGAGTCGTTTGAGTGTAATTTGGTAGATTTCAGGCTTAAGTGTTTGCTACCGAATAAAGCTTAAAATATAAAAACATATCTAAAAAATTGGAATTACGGAAGGGGAAAAATTTTATGAAGAAGAAAATAATTGCTTTATTATCAACAGTGTTTATTGTTGGTAGCTTAGCAGGGTGTGGAACAAAAACACAAACTGGGGGAACAGCAAGTACAGATGGAAAAAAGGTTATTTATTTTATTCCAATAGTTGATACAGGAGCTTATTGGTCACCTATGAAGAAAGCAGCCGAGGATGAGGCTAAGGCATTAGGATATGATTTGGTAGTTAAAACTTCACCACCAAATGAAACACAAAAGAATGAAAAGCATATAGGATTCCTTGATGAAGCTATAAAAAATAAAGCAGCAGGAATAGCTATTGCTCCAATGGATCCAGATATGTTTGATAAGAAAGTTAAAGAAGCAAATGATAAGGGAATTCCAGTAGTAACCTTTGATGCCGATGTAAAGACAAAAGAAAATAGAACGTCTTATATAGGAACAGATAATAAGCTAGCAGGAGAACAACTTGGTGAAAATGGTGCTAAATCTTTAAAGGAAAAAGGCATCACAAAAGGTAAGATTGCAATGGCAGCAGTAAACTTAACTCAAACAACTATGACATATAGACAAGACGGAATAAAAGCTGGATTTGAAAAAGTTATGGGAGCAGATGCTAAGAATTTTGAGTGGTTAGAACCAATCCAAGATAATGACCAATCAGCAGAATCTAAAAGACAATTAGAAGGACAAATAACTTCAAACTCTGATATGGTAGCTGTATTCTCATTAGGATCAGAAGGGCCAGATACAGGTGTAATGGAAGCTATAAAATCTCAAGGTAAAGCAGGAAGTATATATCACTTTGGTTTCGACTATACTCCAACTTGGGAAAATGGTATAAGCAACAATTTAATAGCAGGAATTGTTGACCAAGATTCTTATGCAATAGGTAAAACTATAATTGATACTTTAGATAAGAAAATAAAAGGTGAAAAAGTTGATGATGTTTATCCAGTACCAGTTAAATGGGTAACTGCAGATAAAATTGTTGAATACGGAAAAGAAAAGCAAAAGCAATTTACAACAGAAACTAAATAATAACTAAATACAAATAAAATTAATAAGGGCTAACTCAAATGATTAATGTATTCAAATTTACTTTAGTATATTTTGAAATTGAGTTGCCCTTTTTATTGCTATTTAATTAACTAACTATACAGATTAATTATGAATTGGGAATGATTTACAAGTGATTTAAGATACATATGAAAATCAAGCTTTGAACTAAAGTTTACAGGAGGTTTAGAGGATGAATTTTGGAAATAATCTTAGTGTGGGTAAAAGATTGGTAATTTCATACACGCTATTATTCATAATTATAACATCGGTAGGAGTCATAGGTTTAAAGAGTTTAAGTAAAGTTAATAATGCATCAGATAGTATGTACAATACCGATCTAGTATCTATAGATATCTTACATAGATTAAACGCAAATTCATTGGAAATAAATAATAACATATTAAGCCTAATTTATGATAGAGATGAATTAATGATAAAAAAATTAAATGATGACATTTCAAAAGGATTTGAACAAGGAAATATATTTATAGATGAATATAGAGGGTTAAATTTAGATGAATATCAGGAGAATGAGCTTGTAAATTATAATGAAATTTATAAGGATTATAAGGAAAAAAGTGATTCGTTGCTAAAGCTTGTAAAGGAAAATAATTATGATGAAGCTATACTAGATTATCGAAATTTATCAGTATCGCGAAGCAAGGTTGCAGCGTCACTAACTAAATTATTAGAGTATAGCTCGATTAAGGCAAAGAATGAGAATATTAACAATGCTGATTTATACAGTAAGGTAGAGATACAAATATTAACTTTTATAATAGCAGGGTTGATGCTTACTATAGTTTTAGGATATTCAATGGCTAGAAATATGATAGTACCTTTAAAGAAGATAAAGAATTATGCGAATAATCTTGCACAGTATAATTTTTCGGAGGAAATTATACTTAGGGGAAAAGATGAATTTGCACAAACAGGAGACGCTCTTAATATAGCATTGAAAAATGTAAGGGAACTTATTAGGACAATCCTAGATAACTCAACAGAACTATCAGCGTCATCTGAGGAATTAGCTGCATCTGTTCACGAAATAAGCTCAAAGCTTTCTTTTATAAATGAATCGACAGATGAAATAGCAGTAGGAGCTGAGCAGACGAGTTCATCAACCGAGAGATTTGTTTTATCTATCCAAAAGATTAATGAGAATATAAATAATCTAGCTGGAATAGTAAATCAAGAGGTTAAAAAATCAGTAGATATAAAAACTAAATCAAGTAGCATGATGGAAAAAAGCGAAGATTCCATACAATTATCTAGAAAGATATATGAGGAGAAAAACAAAAAAATTAAAGATGCTATAGAGAGGGGAAAGGTAGTTAAAGAAATAGAAGTTTTAAGTGAATCTATAGTAAGCATTGCTTCAGAGACTAACCTTTTAGCCTTAAATGCAAGAATAGAGGCAGCAAGAGCGGGAGAAATGGGAAAAGGTTTCTCAGTTGTTGCAGATGAAGTTGGAAAGTTAGCAGAAGAATCTATTACTACTGTAAGTGGTATTCATGGAATTGTAGAAGAAATAAAAAATGTATTTGAATATTTATCAGAAAATTCAAAGGGAATTTTAAAGTATATAGAACAAAACGTAAACGATGATTATGAGTTTATGATAGAATCCAGTAAAAGTTATGAAAATGATGCTAGATTTATAAATGAAATGTCTGAGGAAATTGCTATCATGGTAAAGGCAATAAATTCAAATATTGATAATGTAGATAGTACAATGAGAGAGTTTTCAAGTAATATAGAGAAATCTAAAAATAATTCTAATGAAATATTAGATAGTATAAATGAAGTAACCAAAGAAGTAGAGCAAATTTCCTTTAATACGCAGAATCAAAGTGAATTAACATTAAAATTGAATGAGGTCATTAATAGATTTACTATATAGATGAGTTATGTTAAAAGAGAATTTTGGTTTTATTAAAATATAAAGTATATTTATATTTTAAGAGGAATTTGAAGACTTGCAGTAAAAGCATAATACAGATATAGTTAAAGAAGGAAAATTTAAATGATTGATCATCATCGACCTAATTATCAGTTTTTTGGGGAGGGATAATTATTAAAAAAGTAATTTTATTTCCTATAATTTTAATATTTTTAGTTAGTTTAAATGGCTGTTCTTTAGATAAAAAAAATGACACAGAAAATAAAGAAAAAATAACATTAACAATGTGGCATATATGGTCACAAACTACAATGGATGCTAATGGAAGGATAATTCAGGATACGGTGGAAGAATGGAATAAGGATAATCCTAATGTCCAAATTAAAGTTGAGGCTGTAGAAAATGAAAGATATAAAGCAAAAATAAAAACAGCATTTGCTGTAAACGAGTTACCTGATATATTTTATTCTTGGGGAGGTGGCTTTAGTAAGCCATTCATAGAATCTGGAAAGGTATTAAACCTTAATGAATATATAGATGAAGATACAAAAGATAAGATTAATAAAGATATGCTTAATAATGTAACCTATGATAACAACATATATGGATTACCAATGACTTTATCAGTTGGAACATTTTATTGTAATACAAAGCTCTTTTCACAAGCAAATATTAAAGTACCAGAAAATTATGATGAATTCCTAGATGCAGTAAAAGCTTTTAGGAATAAAGGTATAACACCTCTCTTAGTAGGTGAAAAAGACAATTGGACAGGAATTCTCTATTATGATATCTTAGCGTTACGGGAAGGTGGAATAGGTGGAGTCAGTGATCCGCATGTAGGTGCTAATAAAAGTGATACAATATTAAAAGCTGCATATAGATTAAAGGAATTAGTAGATTCAAAAGCTTTTAACGAATCAAATATGGAGCTTACAAGAGATGAATCTGAGATCTTATTTAAACAAGGAAAAATTCCTATGTATTATACAGGAAACTGGTTCATTGGTGAGATAGGGAATATGGATCCGTCTATAAAGGATAATGTAATCGTTAAGAAGTTTCCGATAGTTAAAGAGGGAGAAGGGAATGATAAAGAATTTTTAGGTGGAGCAGTGGATCACTTAATGGTAAGTAATAATACAAAATATAAAAAAGAAGCTGTTGATGCGGCAAAATTTATAGCTGAAAGAATATCAAAAAGATATTTTGAATTTGGTTCAGGGCTTCCAGCGTGGAAATATACTGATGATAAGAGCAAGGTAAATAAATTATCCAAAGAATTAGAGACACTAACAGAGAATGCATCATATAGCTTATACGGAGATATTTACTTGGGAGAAGAAAAGGGAAACAAAGAGAAGGAGCTAGTTAGTAAGCTATTCAAAGGACAAATAAGTCCTGAAGACTTCACAAAGGAAATGGTGAAAATAGAATGATGAGGATATGATTAAATGTATAATAAATTTTTTATATTAAAGAATTTGAAGGATAAATATTTAAATTCAAAAATAAGTATAAAGATTATTGTATATTTTTCAATAATTTTTGTGCTTTCAACGGTCATACTTACCTTTGCATATAAGAAAATAAATTCTATTTATAATATAGAGAAGATGAAACAAAGTTCGGTTGAGGTTTTGGAAAGTGCAGAAACTAATACGAGCATGATAATTGATAATGTTAATAACGTCTCAAAGATGATTATATCAAGTGACAATGTTCAAAATACATTAAAGAGAGTTCAGAAAGAAGGAAATTCCTATGATAATATTAGTAATTATCTGATACAATTCACTAATTTTAGCTCTAATATATCTTCGATATATATATTAGATAACTATGGCAATAAGTATTATTCTGAAAATGTCTTTTATAAAGATTTTCAGATGGATAAGATTAAAAATTCTGAATGGTATAATGAATTATTAGAGGGTAAGGGTAAATATATACTAAGATTAAATGGCGGAGGATTTTTTGAGGGTTATGGTAATAATTATGTATCCCTAATAAGAGAAATAAATGATATAAATACTGGTGAAAAGATTGGTTTAATAATTATAAACATGAACGAGAATGCATTCTATAATTTAAGTTTGAAACTAAATAACCAATATGGAACAAGATTGATTATAAAGAATGATAAAGGCGAATTGATAACAGGGTCAGAGGCTGATTCTAAAATACTAAGCAGAATAAAAAATTATAATGATTCTAAATCAAAAGTGTTCTTTTTAGAGGAAAGAATGGAAGATAAAGATTATATAATATCAAATCTTAAAAATTCAGACTACAACTGGAATCTGATGACTGTAGCAGAATATAACGAATCTCCAGAGCAAACAAAGTATACTAATTATTTTCTTTTATGTTTCAGTATAATAAATTTTCTATTAATTATTATTGGATCTATAGTAATATCTAAATTTATAACAATGCCTTTAAAGAAACTTAGTGAATCAATGAAGGGGATCCAAAGCGGAGAGTTTAATATTGTTAATATAAAAACGTATGATGATGAAGTAGGAGAATTAAAAAAAGGATATAACATTGCAATTTCTCAAATTAATTTGCTTTTGGATAAAATACGTAAAGATGAAAAGATAAAAAGACAAAATGAATTGAATTTATTAATGTCACAAATAAAGCCTCATTTTCTATACAATACGTTTGATACTATTAATTCGTTAGCTCTACTCGGAAAAAATAAAACAATATATGAAATGATAAAAGCTTTAGGTAAGTTTTATAGAACGAGTTTGAATAATGGGAAAGATATTATTACTGTAAAAGAAGAAATAAATACGGTAAAAAGCTATCTAGTCATTCAGAATATAAGATATGAGGACATGTTTGAGGTTGAATATGATTTAGATCCACGATGCGACGATTTTAAGATAATAAAGTTAGTATTACAGCCGTTGGTTGAAAATGCTATTTATCATGGGATTAGAAGCAGCAAGGATAAAGGAAAGATAAGAATATCTACATCTCAAGATGAAGAAAAAGTCATATTAAATTTGGAAGATAATGGGAATGGTATGGAGGAATCACAAGTTAGAAATATAAACGAAAATAAAACTACTGGCATTGGAGTAAGAACTACAAAGGAAAGATTAAGCGTGTTCTATGGAGATGAGCACGAATTTATTGTTGAAAGTAAAAAAAATGTTGGTACTAGAATAACTATTAAGATGCCTAGAATTAAGAAATAGATTAAGTTTTCTAACGAATATTCTAAAGGGAAGTGGATTAATTTATGGATAACATTATAAAAGTTATGATAATTGATGACGAACATCTTATAAGGGATCTAATAAAAAATTGCATAGATTGGAATGAAATCGGCATGGAGATAGTCGCTGAAGCTTCTAATGCAGTTGAGGGATTAAATCTAATAAATAAAGAAAAGCCAGATATTATTTTAACAGATATAAATATGCCTGTAACAGATGGATTGGATATGAGTAAAAGTATATTGGAAAGGTATCCAGATATAAAAGTTATTGTGATTACAGGTTACAATGAATTTGAATATGCTAAAAGAAGTATAAAGATTGGTGTGAATGATTTTATCCTTAAGCCTATAGATGAAGATGAATTAAGAAATTCAGTTTTAAAGCTAAAAGACGAGATTCAAGACGAATATTTAAAGAAAAAGGAATACAAGGATATTAAAGAAAAGATGGTTGTATACAACAATATAATAAATTTAAATGATTCTAATGAAACTGAGGACAAAAATTTAAGTATAGAACAAATTAAAAAGTTTATAGTGAAAAATATATCTAATAGAGATTTATCTTTAAAACTGGTAGCTGAATATTTTTATGTTAATCCAAGTTACCTAAGCAGAATTTTTAAGGAAAAAACTGATGAAACTTTCTCGGAATATATTGTAAATACAAAAGTGAAAATAGTTACTGAAATGCTCAAGAACCCGAATGCGAAGGCTTATGAAATCTCAAAAAAAATTGGTATCGATGATCCTAATTATTTTAGCAATTGGTTTAAGAAGTGTACTGGTTTATCAATTAAAGAATATAAAAAGCAAAAATCATGAATACATAAACAAAGGTGTCTATTGATTAACGAGTATTTGTTAAGATAGACACTTTTTTATTTATTATTTATCTTTTGAATGATAGGTATTCCTGTACTCCATTGGAGCCATTCCCACTATACTTTTAAAGGCTTTTGAGAAGTTTCCTTGATCACAAAAGCTGAGTTGTGATGAAATTTCGAGGATTGTCTTATCGGTATTTTTAAGTAAAGTTTTAGCCCTGTCTACTTTTATATTTTTAAAATAAGCCATTATTGATACACCCATGTTTTTCTTAAAGCACCTAGAGATATATCCGACAGAAACCTTTAGTTCATTAGATATTTCATTGAGACTCAAGTGATCTTCCAAATGTATATATAAAAAGCCGATAACCTTATTTATAATAAAATTATCAGTTACTTCAACAAAATTAATTAATATATCTAAATATGATGTAGCAATATTAATTTCTAACCTTTGAAGGAGCTCTAAGTTATTTAATGTTTGAATTGTTCTATAGTATTTATTATATAACGTATGTATAAATTGCTTGGATGTGCCTTGTTTAATTATTTCTCTAGCAAATATAACGTTCCAAATCATTAAATCATTCTTTTTAGTTGATATTGGAATAAATTCTTTATTCTCATCCTTATGTTTCTGCTCAATTATGTTAAGAATTGCCTGTTTATCTTTTTGTTCCAGCAAAAAGGCAATTTCATTGCTAAAGAAATAACTATCAGAATCATATGCATCATACATGAAAATCCCCCTTAGTAAATGATAATTAAGTTTGTATATTAGTTAAATTATATACTAATATATAGAAATTTGGATAGTTAAAAACAAAAAAGGTTAATTTAAAACCAATTATTAAATATAAAGTTGATATAATAAACCTGTGAAGATTGCAATCGTTTAACAATATGTCCTATTTTATACAATGATCTGGAGGGGTTAAGATGCGTAAAAAATTGAAGATTATGACTATGTTAGTTGCAGGTATTTGTTTTACATCAATGCTTGGCGGATGTGGAAAATCATCTCAAGGCTCAGCTGAAAAGGATAGTAAAGAAATAGTGGTTTGGTCATACTTAATGGATAATGAAGTTGAAGAATTAAATAATATTGCTCAAGAATGGGCAAAAGAAAATGGAAAAAAGGTAAAAGTAGTTAAGGATAATTCCCCGTTTCAATCTTTTTTGCAAGCTGCAAATTCATCAAAAGGTCCAGATTTAGTTTTTGGATTAACTCATAACAACTTAGGAACGTTTCATCAAGCTGGATTACTTGCAGAAGTTCCACAAGATTTTGCAAACAGAGATGATTATGTAAATAGTGCTGTTTGGGATGCTGTATCTTATGATGGAAAGGCATATGGTGTTCCACTATCGATGGAAACTTATGCTTTATTCTATAACAAAGATAAGGTTAAGGAAGTTCCGAAAACAATTGAAGATTTAGTAAGTCAAGCAAAAGCTTATGGCCCATCTGGATTTCAATTTTCAATGAATGAGTTTTATTATGGTGCGGCTTTTGTTCAATCCTATGGCGGGGATATATTTGGGGGAGACAAAGGAAGTTTAAAAGTTGATGACATAGGACTTGCAAATGATGGAGCAATAAAAGCTTATAAGTTTTTACAAGATTTAGTACAAAAGGATAAATTCATGCCAGCAGATATAACTGCTGATATAGCTAATAGTTCATTTAAATCAGGAAATGCAATATTTTATATAGGAGGACCTTGGGATATTAGTGGATTTAAAGATGCAGGTGTAAACTTTGGGGTAGTCAAGCTTCCGAAGATAAATGGAGAAGAAGCAAAAACTCTAATGGGATTGCAAGCCGGATTTGTAAGCAGTAAATCACCGATACAAGATGATGCATGGAAATTGATGAAGTATTTAGCCAATAATTCAGGAGAAAGACTATATAAGATAGGAAATAGAATACCAGTACTTAAGACGGAATTAAATAAGGACCAAATAAAGAATAATGAATATACACAAGGGTTTATATCCCAAACAAATTCAGCAGTACCAATTCCTAATATACCAGAAATTGAATCCATATGGAAACCCATGGATAACATGTCAAGAATATTAAACGGAGAAGATCCAGCTACAGTGGCTAAAGACATAGAAAAAGCAGTTCAGGACAATATTAAAGCTAGTAACAATTAGAATATTTAAAAGGTTCCAAGCGTTGGTTCTGAATTATATGAGTATTATTTTTAAAACTAAGCTTGGAATAATATACATCAAAACATTAAGGAGAGGGTGAGAATATGTTTAAAGCAAGAAAGGGTATTACATTAAGAAATAGCATGCAGGGTTATAGATATCTTTCACCAGCTATAATAAGTATAGCTATATTAAGTGTATCACCAATGTTATATACAATATTCATAGCATTCACTAATTATACATTAAAAAACCAGAATTTTGGTTATGGCACTGCTAGTGGATGGAAAATGGTTGGAATTTACCAGTTTCAACAGGTATTAGTGGGTCCCTTGAAAGACGAATTTTTTCCACTGCTTGGATGGACGTTGATTTTTACAATAGTGTCTACATTGGGTGCATTTGCCATTGGACTTATTTTTGCTATGGCATTGTCAGATAAAAATATGAAAGAAGCGTTCATTTATAAAGGACTTTTAGTAATTCCATGGGCACTGCCTGGAGCAATAACAATAATTTCATTTAAAGGATTATTTAACAGTCAATATGGAGCCATTAATAATATTTTGATGCAATTTCACTTAATTAATGATCCTATTTCATGGTTAACTACTCCAATAGCAGCTAGAGTCGCTGTTATCATAGTAAACTTATGGTTAGGGTTTCCTTATATGATGAATATTTGTATTGGTGCACTAACAGCAATACCAGATACTTATTATGAAGCGGCAAATATTGATGGAGCAAGCAGATGGCAAAAATTTAAAAAGATAACATTACCATCACTAGCAAGTGTCTCATATCCCCTTTTGATATCAAGTTTTGCATTTAATTTTAATAATTTTAATGCTGCTTATTTATTAACTGAGGGAGGACCAGCAAAAGCAGGGTCATCTTTCGCTGGATGGACTGATATTATAGGTTCTGCAACTTTTAAAATGTCAGTAGATAAAGGTAATTTTGGCCTTGGAGCAGCTATGTCTATACTATTATTTGTAATAATAGGTACATTATCACTTATTAATATGAAGATTTCAGGACAATTTAAGGAGGTGGAAAATTGATGACAAAAGTTAATGTAAATACAGATAAACAATCTTTAGCGCTAGAAGAAAAACTAGTATATAAGAAGAGAATTACTAATACAGAAAGAATAGAGTTATGGGGAAAACGTATATTTTTAATAGCATCTATAATAATAATAATAATCCCTGTATTTGCTATAATATCAGCGTCACTTTCCACTGGGACAAGCTTTATGCAAAAAAATCTTATCCCATCGACTATAACTTTTGAAAATTACAAAAAGGCTTTAGATGATAATGTTGGATTTATTAAATGGATGGTTAATACTACTTTTGTAGCAGTACTAGTATCGATTATTCAATTGGCAATGACGTTACCGGCGGCGTTTGCATTTTCTAGATTAAAATTTATAGGTAGAAAAAAAGGCTTAATGCTACTGTTAATACTTCAAATGTTTCCTACAATAATGAGTGTACCAGCAATATTAGCAGTTGCATATAGATTGCCTTTTGGAATGGACAATTTGATATTCTTATCACTAGTACTTTGTGCTGGAAGTGCATATAATATCTGGCTTATGAAAGGATATATGGATGGCTTGCCTAAAGAATTAGATGAGGCAGCTAAGGTTGATGGTGCTACTGTATGGCAGGTATTTACCAAAATAATTTTACCATTAACTAAATCCATGTCGGTAGTAATATTTTTCTTCTCATTCATTGCTGTATATGGTGAATTCGTATTTTCAGCATCGCTACTTAAAGATAAGGATTTAAAAACATTAGTAATAGGTTTAAAGTCATTTACAGCAGGGAAGTTAACAGATTGGCCAATGTATTCGGCTTGTTCTATAATGATTTCGGTTCCTCTTGCAATGCTTTTTGTAGCCATTCAAAAGTTTATTTCTAAAGGGTTAGTTTCAGGCGCAGTGAAAGAGTAGAAAGTTCATAGGCATTATAGAGGAGGAATTTTAAATTGAATAGACATGCAATATATCATATATTAGACACACCATATGCATATGCAAAAGATATTAATACATTATCAGTTACACTGAGAGCTGCTAAAAATGATATAAAAATATGCAATATACACTATAAAAGCAGATATGATTGGGAAAACAGCTTCAATATAAAAGAAATGAAAATTAAGGATAATAATAGTTTATTTGATTTTTTTTCAACAGATATATCCATAGAAAGAAATAGGTACAGATATTTTTTCGAATTAATAGATAATAGAGGAGATAGATTCTTTTTAGATGAAAGAGGCCTTAGACGAAGGGAGGCAAGGAGAAAAGAAGCAACAGCATTTCAATATCCATATATAGCGCGACCAGATGTATATAATGAAGAGAAATGGCTTCAGGAAGCTGTTGTTTACCAAATTTTTGTGGATCGTTTCTACAATGGAGATACGAGTAATGATCCCCAAAATGTTGCAAAATGGGGAAGTGATGTGAATGAAGCATCAATGTTTGGTGGAGATATACAAGGAATAATTAATAAGTTAGAGTATCTAGAAGACTTAGGCGTAAATTTATTATATTTAACTCCTATATTTAAATCATCTTCCAATCATAAATATAACACAGCAGATTATTATGAAATTGATTCACAGTTTGGTGATTTAGAAAAAGTAAGAGAGTTGGTGAGAAAATGCCATGATAAAAATATAAAGATAGTTTTTGATGCAGTATTTAATCACTCGGGTTCGGATTTTTTCGCATTTAAAGATATAATTTTTAATCAAGAAAAATCTAAGTATAAGGATTGGTATTTCATAGACAGTTTTCCAGTAAGCTTAGCAGAAGTGAACTATTATACTTTCGCTGATAATGTTGCAACAATGCCAAAGTTTAATACTAATAATGAGCAAGTAAAAAAGTATCTATTAGATGTTGCAAAATATTGGATAAATGAAATAGGAATAGATGGTTGGAGGCTTGATGTTTGTGATGAAGTTGATCATGCTTTTTGGAGGGAATTTAAAAAGGCTGTAAAAAGTATTAAAAAAGAGGCTATAATTATTGGAGAAATTATGCATGAAGCAAGTTCGTTCTTAAGAGGAGATCAGCTTGATGGGATTATGAATTATCCCTTTAAAGGTGCGTTGGTAGACTTTTTTGGAAATAGAACTATAGATGCACAAATGTTTAATGAGATTTTATCTATTAATAGGAATATTTATATGGATAGTATAACAAGACAAATGTGGAACTTGATTGGTAGCCACGATACACAGAGATTTTTAACTGAATGTCATGAGAAGGTTGAGCGAATGAAATTAGCAATTGCCTTTCAATTCACATACATAGGGGTACCATATATATACTATGGAGATGAAGTGGGAGTAAATGGTGGTGAGGAACCCCAATCAAGAAAGTGTATGATATGGAAAGAGGAAAATCAAAATAATGAACTTCTTGATTTTTATAAAAAGTTTATTTCAATTCGAAAAGGTAATCAGATTCTTGTGTATGGATCATTCAAGATATTATATTGTGGAGGAAACAAGATAATCTTTGAAAGAGAATATAAAAATGAAAAAGTGATTGTAGCAATTAATAATGATTATGAAAGTTGTGGGGTTAATCTATCCATCAATGCTGAAGTTCAAGACATTTTCACTTCGAAATCATTGTTCGTTGGAGAAAAAATACATTTGAATCCTATGGAGTTCAAAATATATAGAATAATTAAATAAAGCTATTTATAGAAAATGGGTTATTTGAGGTATATATCTATTAAGTAAAAAAGATATATACCTTTTTTGTTAAAAGTTTAATGATTAAACAATTCCTAATGTTTTGTTTTTTCATATAAAGGAAGATATGTAGAACAAAATTTGAAGTGAAATAGCATCAGAATAAAAAAGTTAAAGTGACAGATAATAAAATAAGTTATGAATGAGAAGTCTAAGTTTAATGCAGTTACGTATCTAAACAATAAAGCAAGAAAAAGGAGAATAAAGAATGTTTAAAGGATTTAAAGAGTTTGCGATGAAAGGGAACATGGTCAGTCTAGCAGTAGGAGTTGTTATTGGTGGGGCTTTTAGTAAAATTGTTACATCTTTAGTTAATGATATTATAATGCCGTTAGTTGGATTGTTAATGGGAAAGGTTGATTTCTCTAATTTATTTGTTACTTTAGGAAGCGGAAATTTTAAAACTGTCCAAGAAGCTAAAGATGCAGGAGTACCTACAGTGAACTATGGAATATTTATAAATAACATAATAGATTTTCTGATTGTAGCATTCTCAATTTTTATTATTATACAGCAAATAAGCAAGTTTTCTAAGAAAAGGGGAGAAAATATTATTCCTGATAAGAAAAAATGTAAATATTGTTATACTGAAATTCATCAAGATGCAACAAGATGTCCTAATTGTACATCTCAATTAAAAGAAAATTAGATAAGCGAATTGGTATATAAATACAGAAAAATGAAGGAAAAGTATTTTTAAATTTCATATTTGTGAAAAAAAACAACTTGTAACTATAGTGAGAATCGTGTAAAAATTAATAGAAAAGATAAATAACATATAGCATTTGGCGTTAAATATGTTATAATCAATGTATTAATTTTTAAATGAATAAAATCTATATTATGACAACTTATGAGTTGTGAAAATTGCATAATTAGTTTCGAACGACTAATACATGCATCAAAAAAATAATTCATATGAAATAAAAAATAAGCATTAAAGGAGTTGTATTTCAATTGGGGAAAAAATTTAAAAGAGTACTGGTTGCAAACAGAGGGGAAATAGCAATAAGAATTTTCAGAGCTTGTCATGAACTTGGAATAAGAACCGTGGCTATATACACAGAAGAAGATAAGTTTGCTCTTTTTAGAACTAAGGCTCATGAGGCATACCAAATTGGAAAAAATAAGGGGCCAGTAGAAGCTTATCTAAACATTGATGAAATAATAAATCTTGCGTTAAAAAAACATGTAGATGCTATCCATCCGGGATATGGGTTCCTATCTGAAAATCCAGAATTTGCTAGAAGATGTGAAGAAGCTGGTATAGAATTTATAGGTCCAAAACCAGAAATGATGGATAAGTTAGGGGATAAAATCAAATCAAAAATAGTAGCTAAAAGTGTTGGTGTTCCAGTAATACCAGGGGTAGAGAAACCTATAGATTCTGAGGATGAAGCTTTTGAAGTTGCTAAAATGTGTGGTTTTCCTGTAATGATAAAAGCTGCTGCAGGTGGTGGCGGAAGAGGTATGAGAATAGTAAGAAGCGAGGGAGAACTTCTTGCTGCTTTCAGAAATGCTAAAAATGAAGCTAAAAAAGCTTTTGGTAATGACGATATGTTTATTGAAAAATATATCGAAGGGCCAAAGCACATTGAAATACAAGTGTTAGGAGATAAATATGGGAATATAGTTCATCTTTATGAGAGAGATTGCTCTATTCAAAGGAGACACCAAAAGGTTGTCGAAATTGCTCCAGCATTATCATTAACTCAAGAAAAAAGAGAAGAAATTTGTGCAGATGCACTTAAAATAGCTAAGTCTGTAGGGTATAGAAGTGCAGGAACTTTAGAATTCTTAGTTGATATGCACGAAAATCACTACTTTATAGAAATGAATCCAAGAATTCAGGTTGAGCATACTATAACTGAAATGACTACAGGAATTGATATAGTTCAAAGTCAGATCTTAATAGCAGAAGGATATGAATTAGGTTCTAAAGAAGTAGGAATAAATTCTCAAGATGATATAAAACCAAGAGGATTTGCAATCCAATGTAGAATTACTACAGAAGATCCTACAAACAATTTCTCACCAGATACAGGTAAAATTGATGTTTACAGAACTGGATCAGGTTTTGGTATTAGACTTGATGGAGGAAATGGATATAGTGGTGCAATAATAAGCCCATATTATGATAGCTTACTTGTAAAGAGTACTGCATATGCAAGAACCTTTGATGATGCAGTTAGAAAATCTATACGTGCAATTAAAGAATTAACAATTTCAGGTGTTAAGACTAATGTCGATTTTTTAATAAATGTATTAAACCATGAGAAGTTCAAAAAAGGTGAGTGCGATACTAACTTTATAGCTGACAATCCGCAATTATTTGATATAACAGCAAGAAGTGATGAAGAATATAGAATCTTAAAATTTATTGGAGAAAAGGTTGTAAATGAGACTAAAGGAAAGAAGAGAGAATATGATGTACCGGATATTCCAGTTATAACTTCTTTAGATGGATTAAGTGGTACTAAGCAAATCTTAGATGCGCAAGGTCCGGAAGGTGTAGTTAAATGGATAAAAGATCAAAAGAAGCTGCTTCTTACAGATACAACAATGAGGGATGCACAGCAATCATTAATGGCGACTCGTGTTAGAACTCAAGATATGAAGAATATAGCAAAGGCAACAGCTGTTTATGGAAATGACTTGTTTTCACTTGAAATGTGGGGTGGAGCCACTTTTGATACAGCTTATAGGTTTTTAAAGGAATCTCCATGGAAGAGGCTTGAGTCCTTAAGAAAGAGAATTCCCAATGTTATGTTTCAAATGCTTATTAGGGGTGCAAATGCTGTAGGATATAAAAACTATCCTGATAATGTAATAAGAGCATTTATAAAGGAATCAGCAGAAAGTGGAATAGATGTATTTAGAATTTTTGACTCACTCAACTGGTTAAAAGGTATAGAGGTGTCATTAGACGAAGTACTAAAATGTAATAAGGTAGCAGAAGTTGCATTATGTTACACTGGTGATATTTTGGATGAGACTAGAGACAAATATAGCTTGAAATATTATGTGGATAAAGCTAAGGAAATTGAAAAAATGGGAGCACATATTCTTGCTATAAAGGATATGTCGGCATTACTTAAACCTTATGCAGCTAAGAAACTTATAACTGCATTAAAGAATGAAGTTTCAATTCCAATTCATCTTCATACCCATGATACTACTGGTAATGGTGTTGCTACAGTATTAATGGCAGCAGATTCAGGAGTTGATATAGTTGATACAACATTTAATAGTATGTCAGGACTTACAAGCCAACCAGCATTAAATTCAATAGTAGCAGCTCTTGGAAATACAAGCAGAGATACTGGTATTGATTTAAGTGGAATTCAAAAGGTATCTGATTACTGGGATACAGTAAGACCTGTATATAACCAATTTGAATCAGACTTAAAATCAGGAAGTGCCGAAATTTATAAATTTGAGATTCCTGGTGGACAGTATTCAAACTTAAAACCACAAGTTGAAAGCTTTGGACTTGGTCATAGATTTAATGATGTAAAGCATATGTATAAAAAGGTAAATGATATGCTTGGTGATATAATCAAGGTTACCCCTTCATCAAAAATGGTTGGAGATATGGCAATATTTATGGTTAAGAATGATTTAACTCCAGAAAATATTCTTGAGAAAGCCAAAAACATGGCATTTCCAGATTCTATAGTTTCATACTTTAAAGGAATGATGGGTCAGCCAGAAGGCGGGTTCCCTAAGGAATTACAGGAACTTGTTTTAAGAGGAGAAGAACCTATAACTGTTAGACCAGGAGAATTACTACCATCGGAAGATTTCGATAAAATTGAAACATATTTAAAAGACAAATACAAATTTACGCCATGTATGAAAGATATAATAAGTTATGCATTATACCCAGATGTATTTGAAGCATATATTCAATCTATATTAGAGTATGGTGATTTAAGCCGTATGGGCAGCGATATATTCTTCCATGGGCTTGCAGAAGGTGAAACTAGTGAAATTGAAGTTGCAGAAGGTAAGACAATGATTGTTCAGTTAGTTGAAATTGGCAAGTTAGATGAGGAAGGAAATAGAACTTTAGATTTTGAAATTAACGGAAATAGAAGAGAAATTAAAATAAAAGATAAAACAGAAAGAATAATAGGCAACTCAAATTCAGTTATTGCTTCTAAGATGGCTGATACTGATAATAAGTTGGAAATTGGTGCAAGTATTCCAGGAACTATAATTAAGGTACTTGTTAAAGCTGGAGATACAGTTAAAGAAGGAGATAGTTTACTTGTGGTAGAAGCAATGAAGATGGAAACAAATATTGTTGCATCTAGTGCTGGAACTATTGAATCTGTTTTAGTAAGTGAAGGCCAACAGGTTAAAACAGGTGAATTATTAGTCAAACTTAAATAGTAAGAATACATAAATAACCCTATAATATATTTTATAGGGTTATTTATAGTGAATAGAATATTAACATAGAAGGTTATTATTGTAATTAATCGTTATTTTTATATTGAGATGTTTTATTAGTCAAGGTATATAATAAATAAATTAAAAATTTGTATGCATAAGTATTATATGAAAATACATGAAATGACAAGCTTAAAATATAATATAAATATGAAATAAGGAATAGAGTAAGTTATCATTTTATCTTAACTAAAATATGTATTAATAAGATAAATTTATTATATTATGTAGAAATTTCGTTGAGTATTAGTAGATTTTAAAATATAATGATAATATGATTAACTTACAGAACATATTAATTTTTAATGGTGATTTTATAATGAGAGAATTTTGAGGCAGATTAATATTAAAGTTAGGTAGGTTGATAGTAGTTATAAATAAAAGGGTAGGTGGTGTAATTATGAAAAATGTGAATATTGTTATAGTGGATGACTCACCTTTTCAAATTGCTTTATTGAGAGATTTGTTGACAGAAAGTGGATTTAATGTTGTGGGGGAAGCAGGTTCTTTAGATGAGACCATTGAAGTTGTTACAAGTATGAAGCCGGATTTAGTAACAATGGATATGACTATGCCAGGAACTGATGGATTTGAATGTACAAGAGAGATACATAAAATTGATCCTAATATTAAAGTTATAATTGTTAGTTCTATGATGGATGATGAGATAGTGAGAAAAGCGAAAAAAAATCATGTATCTGGGTATGCACAAAAGCCAGTAGATTCGGAAGAATTAACATTATTAATAAATAGAGTCATGGCAGATGAAGAATTGTTTCTAGAATTGGAAGGTCTATATTCAGTAGTGTTTAGAGAGGCTCTCTTAGATGTTTTTAATAAGATTACTAAGACAGTACCAATGATTACACATGAAAGCAATGAAAATGTTGAGAAAATAAGCAAGGGAATTTCAATTGTCATGGGTGTTATAGGAAAGTATTCTGGAAGAATAATTTTCGATATGTCATTTGAAACTGCCCAGAGTATAGGAAAAGTACTGCTTAAGAGAGATGTAAAGAATACTGAAGAAATGCTTAATGTTATGTCTGAAATAACGAATATGGCGGCAGGAAATGCATGTTCGATGATAAATAAAAGAAATAGGATATTTGGATTAAGGGTTGCCCCGCCAACTACATTCCATGGAGAATCAATTAGTATATCGAAAGCAGAATTAGAAACTACTTATTCTGCAAATGCAAAAACTCAGTTCGGAGATTTATCAATTAGTATAGGCTTTGGAAGAGGTGAAGGAGAATGGATGTCAATTATATAAATCCAATATTAAATTCTTTTGCAAGTGTATTGCCACAGTTAGGATTGCCTGATGTAGAGAAAAAAGGAATAAGTTTAAAAGGCAGATTTATAGAGAGCCCTGGAGTTGTCATTATCGTTGGTATTATCGGTGATATTAAAGGTAATGTTATTTATGGCTTAAGTATAGATGATGCAAAACGAATAGCATCAACAATGATGATGGGAATGCCAGTTGAACAATTTGATGAATTGGCTCAAAGTGCAATTTCAGAACTTACAAATATGTTGACTGCAACTGTAGCAACTAATTTTTCAAAAGAAGATATTAATATAAATATATCTACGCCAACTCTTGTGCATGGAAACTTTACTGCAAATGCAAGTTCAGATAAAGTTGTATGTGTACAAATGGCCGTGGGAGATATGACTATTGAAGTTAATATTTCAATGGAGAAAAATACAATTTAGAATATTTATAATTTTAATATAAAGCCATTTGTGATTTTGAATCATAAATGGTTTTATTAAAGAAGAATTAGATTATTTAAGGAAGTGAATTCATATAAATAAGAGTATATTTTCAAAGGTTTTAAAGGTGTTTTTTGGGATCTCTAGAGATATATTTTATGCGATCTCAATTATATCTATTATAGTTTTAAGTGTTTTAAATACAACTAGTGTGTATGGTTATGCAATACAAAGATATAAGCTAAATGAATACACAGGATTATCAGCAGAAGTATTAATGGATAATTATAAAAGAGTAATTGATTATGTCCAGAACCCGTTTATTAAGGAATTAAAGTTTAATAATCTACCTATGAGCGAATTCGGAAGAATACACTTTTTTGAAGTAAAGAGGATATTTGTAACTCTATATGTAATTGGCATAATATTTATTGGAGTTATAATCTTTAAAATATTAACTAATAAATCAACTGATTTAAGAAAGAGGCTTATAGCAAATTTTAATAGTGGTGTAAATATAATGGCATTAATATTCATATTTGTTGGTGCAATATCAGCAAAGGATTTTTCTAAAGCATTCATTTATTTTCATAAAATATTTTTTAGAAATAATTATTGGATATTTGATCCTATAACTGACCCTATAATAAATGCATTACCAGAAGAGTTTTTCATGATTGAATTAATGATTATAATAATTTTATTAGTAGTAGTCACGCTAGCTATAAAGATACTTTATATTAGAAATAAGTCAGTTTCAAAAGGTTAATTATAATTTACTTTTGAAACTCTCTGATATATAATAACATTTATTGGGAAAACAGATTAAAATATAGCGGGGTTAATGCAAAATGCGCTATCTTAAAGACTCTTGCTTTAGAAGGCAGGAGTTTTTTTATTATTAAGGAGGAGATTATTTTGCAAAAAATTTTATTTGTTGGAATTGGTGGAGGTATTGGTGCAATAATCAGGTATTTGGTTACCATCCAATCTGCAAAAATGATTAATTCAGATTTTCCACTAGGTACATTAATAGTAAATGTAGTTGGTGGTTTTCTTATAGGAACGATAGTAGAACTAAGTATGTCTACAGAGCTTATATCTCCTAATTTGAAGTTATTTTTGACTACAGGAATTATGGGGGGACTCACAACATTCTCTACATTTAGTCTTGAGTCAATAAACTTAATAAGTGATGGAAAGTATTTGATTGGAATGGCTAATATTTTTTTAAATTTATTTTTGAGTTTAGGTGGAGTTGTTTTGGCTAGATTAATATGTAGAATAGCTATCTAAGTTAAGCGTAATAGGGGGCATAGATGTGGAAAAACCTAATATTTTAGTAGTAGAAGATGATGAGGAAATAAATAACTTAATTACTGAAGCTTTAATAAAAGAAAGCTATAATATAATTCAGGCTTTTGACGGTAAGCAGGCTATTGAAAAATATAACAAAGATTATCAGTTAGTTATATTAGACTTAATGCTTCCGTATTTTGATGGTATCGAAGTTTTAAGAAGAATTAGAGATTTAAGTACTGTACCTGTAATTATTCTTTCAGCTAAATATGAGGAAACGGATAGAATAATTGGACTCAGCATGGGTGCAGACGATTATATGGTAAAGCCATTTTCTGTAAGGGAATTAGTAGCTAGGGCAAAGGCACAATTGAGGAGATATGTTGATTATAATAGTGTAGAAACTAAGGATGATATTTTACGATATAATGATTTGAAATTAGATACTTTAAATTATAAAGTACTCAAAAATGAACAGGAGTTAAGTTTGAGACCAAAGGAATTTGAACTTTTAAAATTGTTCATGTCTAACCCTAGCAGGGTTTTTACAAAAGCCCAACTATTCAACAGTATATGGGATAATGAATATTTAAATGATGATAATACTGTAATGGTCCATATTAAAAGGCTTAGAAATAAAATTGAGGATAATTCTAATGAACCTAAATATATACAAACGGTATGGGGAATAGGATATAAACTTGGTGAATAATATGAATACATTAAATTATATATTAATGCTTGTTATAGTTATTTTTATAATGCTTTTTGTTTCTTTTTTCAAAAAACTAAATCATATTTGTAAGGTACTAGATGAAGTTTCAGATGGAAATTTAAATCAAAGAATAAGATTGCAGAACAATATAAAATCTTTGAGTACATTAAGTATAAAAGTAAACTCAGTAATAGAAGAATTTCAAAAAGTATATGAAAAAAATAAGAGGAATGAAGAATCAAGAAAAAAGATGATATCTAATATGTCTCATGATCTTAGAACACCTCTAACTTCAATACTTGGATATATGGAACTTATATTAGACGATAATACTACAGATGTTAAAGAATTAAGCAAAAGAGAAGAATACTTAAAAATTGTTTATAATAAAGGGAATTATTTATATAATTTAATGGAAGAATTCTTTGAGCTTTCTAAATTGGATTCTAATGATATTAATTTAGAAATAAAAGAAATAAATGTTTCTGAAATTATAAGGCAGAATATTGTTGGCTTTTTTTATGAAATAAAAAAACTTAACATACAGCCTCAAATAAATCTTCCAGAAGATGATGTTTACGCTTTAGGAGATGAAAGAGCATTAAACAGGATTTTAACTAACCTTATAAATAATTCTATAAAACATGGATTACAAGGGACAATAATAGGAATTAGCTTAATTAATCAGAAAGATAAAATTTCTGTGGAAGTATACGATAATGGTGCTGGAATACCGGAAAACGAGATAAATTATATATTTGATAGATTATATACAGTTGAAAAATCAAGAAGAATTAATACAAGGAGCAGTGGAATTGGGCTAGCTATAGTAAAGAGGCTGGTAAAGGCTTTAAATGGAACTATTTCAGTTTCTAGTATTCCATTTAAGAAAACAGTATTTACAGTTACATTGCCTCAAAATTTAGATTTGAAAAATATTAAATAGTAAGAATAGATAATTTAATAAAAGAATGTGTAAAAATTTATATAAAGATTAAAGGCGGTGGGGTATTTGAAGTGCAAAGTATGTGGCATGGAGATAAACGAAAAAAACTATAATTTTAATGAATTAGCTTTTATAAATAAGAATTCTGAAGACAATATTATATATTGTCCGTTCTGTGGAGCAGGAAAAAAATACTTGGTTGAAAGCGACGAAATTATTAAAGTGGATAGTAATTTACTTAATGAGAATGCTTTAAAAATTTTAGATCATGCTGTTAAGCTCGAACTTTTTAATGGTGACTTTTATACTACTGCAGCAAGTATGGCAAAGAACAGTGAGGTTAAAAAGGTATTTGAAGCATTAGCAAATATAGAAAAGTTTCATTCAAGATTGCATCAGAAGTTAGGAGGATTTACGAAAACACCTAACTTAAATAAAGTAAATTACGATAAATATAATAGCGATAGTGCCCTTTTAGAGTTGGCTAAGCAAAAAGAAGAGCATGCTGTAAGCTATTATGAAAAGTATAAGAATGAAGTCAATGATCACAAGTTATTTGAAATATTTAAGGCTTTAGCGGATGTAGAAAAAGAACATATTATTCTCGTTAAAGAGTAATTATTAAAGATATTTTTATTAAGTATCTTATTTATGGTAATTACTATTTAGACCTTTTGATTTAAAGTTAAGAAATATGTAAGAACCTATTAAATTTGGTGTAAGGACTATGTTGTATATTTATAACATAGTCTTTTTTAGGCACAATCAAATAAATAACAAGTCCATTTGCTAGTATATTTTCCATCATTCTGTGTCGGCAAATTGACCTAATAGGCCCGCTATGAGGGCAACTTGTCTCCTTGCCTGATGAAAAATATTCATAGCAACTTTGGACTTGTTGTTTATTTTCATGTGCCTTATAAGGAAAATAAAACATAGTAGATATTTAAAATAGATGCTTTTTTAGGGATGTTATATGTTATAAAGCAAAAGTGATATTTAAGAAATTTATGGAGGAATAGAAATGGATTATATTTTAAGAACTCATAACTTAAATAAAAAATTTAAGAATTTTTCAGCGATTAAGAATTTAAATATGAATATTAAACAAGGAGAAATTTATGGTTTTCTTGGGGAAAATGGTGCGGGAAAAACAACTGCTATAAGAATGATTATGGGACTAATAAGACCAACAGCTGGGGAAATAGAATTATTTTCTCAAGGAATCACAAAACAAAATAGAAATTTATTTCAAAGAATTGGTTCTATGATAGAGTATCCAGGATTTTACCCTAATTTAACAGCGGGTGAAAACTTAGATATACATAGAAGAATGATGGGGATTCAAGATAAAGAGAGTATAATAAATGCCTTGAAAATAACTGGAATACAAGATGTAAAAAACAAAAAGGTAAAAGAATTTTCCCTTGGAATGAAGCAAAGACTTGGAATAGCAAGAGCTATCTTGCATCATCCGGAATTTTTAATACTTGATGAGCCAACTAATGGCCTTGATCCAAGTGGAATAAAAGAAATTAGGGAATTAATCTTAGATTTATGCAATACTCAAGGAATTACATTTTTAATTTCAAGTCACATATTAAGTGAAATTCAGCAAATGGCAACTAAAATAGGAATAATTCATAAAGGGGAATTGCTTGAAGAGATAGAGTATGATGAACTTCAAAGAAGAAATAGACATTATATTAATTTAAAGGTCAATGATGATAAGAAAGCTTCTATTATATTAGAGCAAAAACTCAACATAAACGATTATGTTATATGGGAAAAGAATAATTTAAGAGTATATGAAAATTTAGAACAAGCCTCAGACATAAATAAGATTTTAGTTTCAAATGATTTACGTGTAGATGAGCTTTGTGTAAAGGCAGATAGTTTGGAAGATTATTTCTTAAAGATCACTGGAAAGCAATAGCGTAATATCACATTAATACAATTTTTTACAATAGCAATTAGGGACTAGATTATGTTTGGAGGAACGTTAATGTTTAATATAATATATTCAGAATTTGCAAAACTTAAAAAGTCATATATTTTAATTATAGTTTTTATTAGTGGATGTTTATTGCCAGGGATTTATTTTTCTGATGCCATAACAAATGATTTTAGTAATTTGTCACAAGTAGAAATACAACATTGTATAAAGAATCAAATGATAAATGTAGAAGCACTATCATTTCAATTTCTATTTATTATAGTTTTTTCTTTAGTTATAGGGTATGTTTTTACACGAGAATTCACAGATAAAACAGCGAATATTTTATATACCTATCCAAGTAGTAGAATTAAAATATTTATTGGGAAGTTTATAACAGTAGGGATACTAATTATGATTACGTATTTAATTCAATTTTTTATATCATACTTAGTTGTATATATTGAATTTAGAGTACTGCCTCCAGCAGAGTTTATTATTAAGGATATAAAAGTAAATATATATTCTGTACTACTGCAGCTAATATTAATACCAATACCAGTGTTAATTGCTAATATTACTAAAAATATTATAATACCGATTGTGTATGGAGCTTTAGGAGGAATTATTGGGTTAGGAGTTATGACGATATTGATGAGTGGCAGTATATATGGTCAGATTTGTCCGTTGGTGTTACCAGCATTACCATTTTATCATTATCACAGAGGAGATCCTATTGATTACATTGCAGTTGTGGGAAGTGCTGTGATTACTTTTGGTATATCTATGTTTCTATGTATTTATCACAGCAAAAATTCAGATGTGAATTAAGATTGGAGTGATTTATTTGTTAAATTTAATATATTGTGAGCTCTTAAAGTTGAAAAAATCTTATATAATGTTATTGATTATAATTGGTGGAGTTTTTTCAACAATATTAATGAACTTAGCAGTATTAGTAGTAAGTTCTGAAAAACAAAGAAGTTTTGAGAGCTATGCATCTAATGTAGAACAACTTAATTTTGTTATATTTTATACTATTTTATTTTCTTTAATATCAGCATATGTATTTTCCAGAGAATTTGCCGATAAAACTTCAAGTATAGTATATACATATCCAATGAGCAAGATTAAAATTTTTATTGGTAAACTAATAACCATTTGCATATTAATTTCTTTAGTCTATTTAGTAGAGTTTGTATCTATATACTTAGGTTATTACATTTTATATCATGAACATCCGGAGTTTACATTTGTAAGTAATCATATAAAATTTTATTTATACTCTTTATTTTTTCAGTTTCTAATAATACCAATACCAATACTAATTGGGAATCTAAGCAGGAACATAATGCTTCCAGTAGTATATGGTGCGGTGGGAATTGTAATATCAGGAGTTCACGATAGTTTTGTATTTGGTGAGTACCTTCCTTTTTCAATACCTTTCAATTTTATCAAAAAGATATACGAGCCAAACTTGATTGATTTAAATTATAGTGTAATTAGTGGAATATGCTGTTTCGTTATATCAATGTTTATTTGTATGTATCATTATAATAAACATGATATTGCTTAAGGAGTAATCAAAAAATAATAGAACAATATGTTTATCTATTATTTATTATCACGTATTTAAATAATATTTTATATTAAGGAGTTAAAAATGAAAAAGTTTATAAATATAGTTATATGCTTTCTTTTAATATTTATGGTTTTACTTACTACTGGCTGTGAGACTCAGTATTTGGGTGGGGATAGAAACGAAAAATGGAAGAAGGATTTAAGTTATTTACAAGAAGCTTTACCAAATAAACATGCAAATTTATTCTTTAAAGTTAGTGAAGAGCAATTTAATAAAGAAATAGATGATCTGAAAGACTCAGTTGATAACCTAAATGATGACGAGATAATAGATAGAATATACAAAATTGTTGCAGCTGTAGGGGATGGACATACAAAAATTACAAGAAAGTTTTCGAAGGCATATCCGTTCCAATTTTATTATTTTAAGGATGGAATATGTGCTATTGACACAATAGATGAATATAAGGATGCCTTAGATTGCAAGTTAATAAAAATAAATGGACAAGATATTAAAGAAATTGAAAATAAATTGTCGCCTTTAGCAGCACAAGAGAATGAAGAAACAATAAAAAAGGTTGTACCTACATATTTATCCAGACCAGAAATTCTTCATGGAGTAAATATTATAGATAATATAGATGAAGATATTATTTTTACTTTTCAAGATAAACAAGGAAAGATATTTGATGTAAATGTGAAACCTCTCAACAGTGATGCTAATAATAGTTCAACATTTATCATAAATAATACATTTGATCAATCATATCCATTATATATGCAAAAACGAGATTTGAATTATTGGTATCAATATTTAGAGAAAGATAAGGTTTTATATCTTAAATATAATTTATGTGAAGAGAATAATAAATCAGGAAAACTAAGTGACTTTAATAATGAGGTCTTAAGTTTTATAAATAATAATGATGTGAATAAATTGGTGATTGATATGAGAGATAATTCTGGTGGAAACGCCAGTAAGCTCCAGGATATTATAGAAGGAATAAAGAACAGCAAATTAAATACCAAAGATAACTTTTATGTTATAGTTGGAAGAGCAACATTTTCAGCTTCAATAGTTGATGCTGTTAATTGGAGAAAAGAAACCAATGCTACATTTATAGGTCAGCCAACAAGTGGAAAACCAAATCATTATGGAGAAATAAAAAGGTTTACGCTTCCTAATTCAAAGCTTAATGTAAGTTATTCTACAAGTTACGTTGAGATATGTGATGATGAAAATAATTCATTTATGCCTGATAAGACAATTGAAATATCAATTGATGATTATGTTAATAAAAATGATCCTGTCTTAGATTATATTAGAAAAAATAACAAGTCCATCCGCTGAATATATTTTACATGATGCTACGTAATTAGATTGTCTGATGAAAAATAATCATGGTAGTTTTGGAGTTGTTATTTTATTTTATGTGCATAAAATGCTATGTTATATGAAATTATACTAATGGTGGATTAATTTAATATAAATACCTGATAGAATATCCTTGAATTTAAAAAGTATATATGGTATCATAAGTGAGTATCTAAATGATAAGTTAGATTGCAAGGCTTTTATATGGTTTGACGTCTGAGAAGAGACGATTTTCTCAATAGGAGAAATATTAAGGTGCAAACCCTTAGCATTCCACCATTGCCATGCTAGATGGGGAGTTAGCGGTGCCCTGTAACCTGCAATCCGCTATAGCAGGATTGAATTCCTCGCTTAGGTATTAGCGATTTATAGTCTGACTTTTGTAAGTGGTGTTGATGACTGGGTCCCACGCAATGGAAGCCCATGAACCTCGTCAGATCTGGAAGGAAGCAGCGATAAGTGGTTCCTTTCATGTGCCGTGGATCAATCTGGTCTGAGCTAACTGCATTAGTAACGTATAGAAAACTAATAACGAAGCGAGGTGCATGGTTTATTTTAATGTTTAATTATAGCATGGAAATGAAAAATTAATTAGGTTATTCTTCAATAGGATTAACATAGGACACAATAGGATAAGAAAGTGAGGGCATTTCAGTAATGAAATACCCTCATTTTCTTATCCTATTTATTATTTATTTTACTTTACAATATTTTTAAGGCATCCTATACCTTCAATTTCGCATTCAACTATATCACCAGGTTTAAGAAATTTAGGTGGTATGAATCCCATACCTACGCCAGCTGGAGTTCCCATTGCAATAATAGTTCCAGTCTTTAAAGTGATTCCCTGGGATAATTCATGGATTACATCTTGTATTGAAGTAATCATAAGATCAGTAGTACTATTTTGCCTTAGTTCTCCGTTAACTCTAGAGCATATCCTTAATACTGGAGGATTAACAAATTCATCTTTAGTGACAATACAAGGTCCCATTGGAGTAAAACCATCCAAACTTTTGCCAAAATACCATTGTTTATGCCTTGTCTGAAGGTTTCTTGCGCTGACATCATTTATTATAGTATAGCCAAAAACATAATCAAAAGCTTTTTCTTTAGGTACATCTTTAGCATCTTTTCCAATGATTACTGCTAATTCAGCTTCATAATCTAGACTATCAACTATTTGAGGATAACTAGGGATATAGTCACCATCAGCGGTTGCAGTATTCACTCTTTTAGAAAAATATACTGCATATGGTCTATCTCCACCAAAGGCTTCATTTTTATATCTTGCAGATTCAACTGCATGTTCCATATAGTTGATACCTAAACAAATAATATCTTGCTTAGGATTGGGTATTGGAGGCATTTTGGAAATATCACCTATAGAGATACATTCCTTATCGTTATTATTTAATGATGTTTGTAGAAGGTCCATCTCATGATCTGTCATATTTTCTATTAAATTGATCATGCTATTGTAATTAAGGCCAAGAGATTTTATAGGATAAACTCCTTCCTCATTGAGAGTTAATATTCCTACCCCATCTATGCCTTCATGCTTAAAAGTTATAAATTTCATAATACATTCCCCAATTCTGAAAAAATTTTATTTTAAAGTTGAATTTTAGCCCATTTTTAAGATGAAATTTTATTCTTTGTAATTATAATAGAATAATATGAATTTAAACTTGATGTCACTGTATATCTAGGCTTTTATTAAATTTACAAAAGTATAATGTAGTCCATTTTTTTCATCAATAAATTCCTCTGATGTATATTCCGTATGATAATTGGAATAATTAATTCCAGGGAAATATGTATCGCCTTCGAATTCTTCATCTATTTTTGTTAAATATAATTTCTTTGCATAAGGGAGAAATTGTTTATAAATTTCGGCACCACCAATTACAAAGATTTCATCTTCACATTCCAAATATTTTTGAAGTAATGAATTAAAATTGTGTTCTATTGTCACCATATCTGAATCTACATTAAAATTATTATCTCTAGTTAAAACTATGTGTTCTCTATTTGGTAAAATTCCAGGTAATGACTCAAAAGTTTTTCGTCCCATAATCATTTTTTTACCTGTAGTTATTTTTTTAAATCTTTTCAAATCCTCTGAAATATGCCACAATAATTTGTTATCTTTTCCGATTACATTATCTTTAGCAATAGCAACAATTATTGAAATCATTTATTATCCCACCTATCTTTGGTCTATTATTTTCTTTCATATGCCTTAAATTTAATTATACTGATACGTCCATTTTTATAGATTCATGATGCTTATAATCTTCTAATTTTATGTCATCAGGAGTAAAATCATAGAAATTTGTAATTTCTGGATTGATCCAAAGTTTTGGAGCATCATATGCATCATTTTTTCTTGTAAGTTGAAGCTTTAAACCATCTACTTGATTTTCGTATATATGAGCATTATTTATTACATGAGTAAATAATCCTGGTTTAAGTCCAGTAACTTGAGCTAACAAATGAATTAATACGGCATACTGAGATGTATTAAAAGGAACCCCAAGGCCCCAATCCCCACTTCTTTGAACAAGCATGCAGTTGAGTTTTCCATCTGTTACATCCCACATTGTAAGAAAGCAACAAGGATATAATGGAGCACTATCTAAATATGGAATTTGCCATAAATTAATCATCATCCTTCTATCTTGAGGATTATTTTTTAGCGCATCGATTAATTTATCAATTTGATCGAACTTTTTTACTATCCAACCATAAGAAGTGCCTATGGTTCCATCATCCATCATCCATTCATCCCATATTTTTACGTTTTGAGCTTGAAGTTCTTTTACGCTATTTGATTGATCTTTAAATATCCAAAGAAGTTCTTTAACAGCAGTTTTAAATGCTACAAATTTTGTTGTTAATATTGGAAATTCTTTTTCTAAATTAAATTGCATAATTTGATGAGGTAGTTTATAGGTCTTAACTCCAGTTCTATTATTATCGAAGTATCCATTTTCTAGTATATCATTAGCAATGGATAGGTATTTATTATCATATAAACTCATTATATATATGCCTCCTTATATTCCAAAAATTATTTTTGTAAAAAAATTATTCAATATACATTTTAACCTAAACTATTTCACAAGTCATCCAATATATTTTAATATGAAGAGATATTAAAAGCATGCGCCATTTAGGAGGAGTATGTATTGAAGAAACTCTTACTAATTATTTTTGGAAATTTTTATATTAAAAATTATTATTCAATTATATTACATTTAATACTAATTGTGTAATTTGCATTGCACAAGCAATAGTGTATAATAATGTTATATTTAAGAGAAATGGCGAGGTGGTATCCCGTGGGTTATACGGCACTATATAGAGAGTGGAGACCAAGAACTTTTGAAGACGTTGTTGGACAGGAACATATAACTACAACGCTAAAAAATGAAATTTTAAATGATAGAATTGCACATGCTTATCTTTTTTGTGGAACTAGAGGGACAGGAAAAACATCAACTGCGAAAGTAATGGCAAAGGCATTAAATTGTCTAGATCCCAAAAATGGAGAGCCATGTAATGAGTGTGAGATGTGCAGAAAAATAAATGAGGGATTAGCAATTGATGTAACAGAACTTGATGCCGCTTCTAATAATGGTATAGATAAAATTAGAGATATTATAGACGATACAAAATATCCACCACAGGAAGCTAGGTATAAAATATATATAATGGATGAGGTCCATATGCTTTCAGTGGGGGCAGTTAATGCGTTTTTAAAAACTTTAGAAGAGCCTCCTAAGAGAGTAATATTCATATTAGCTACAACGGATCCACAAAAGTTACCTATAACGATTCTATCTAGATGTCAAAGATTTGATTTTAAGAGAATAAATCAAAAAGAAATATCTAACAGGCTTAAAAAGATAACAGATTTCCAGGGAATAAATTATGAGCAAAAAAGTTTGGATTTAATTTCAAGAGTCTGTGATGGTGCGATGAGAGATGCATTAAGTATACTAGATCAAGCTATTGCTATGGGTGAAGATAAAATTAACTACGATGATTTAGTTAGTATATTAGGACTTGTGACTAATGAATATTTGTTTGATATAGCTTATGCTATCATAGATAGAAGTATTGAAAAATCAATGATTATAATTGATAAGCTTGTTTATTCTGGGAAGGATATGCAATTATTCATTAAGGATTTAATAGCACATTTTAGAAATTTACTTATGGTAAAGGTTACAAATAATCCAGAAGAAGTTCTAGATATGTCTCTTGAAAATATTCATTTAATTAAAGAGCAGGGAAGAAAGATTAGAGTAGAAGAGATAATGAGAGCTATTAGAATACTTCAGGATGCGGAAATAAATTCAAAGGCTAGCAAGCAAAGTAGATTATATTTAGAGCTTGCTATTATAAAGATGTGTAAAATAGAGTATGATACTTCAAGCGAGGTTATTTTATCAAGAATAAACCAGTTAGAGGAATCATTAAGAAATGGTAAGATTCAAATGGTTCAATCAGAAAGGACTAATGAAGAAGTAAAATCTGTGCATAATAATATAGGAAATAATTTAAATAGCAATCAAAGCAGAAGCTCTATAAATAAAGGTAGTAGCAATAGTGGTAATGTTAATTTAGAAGCTAATCCAAACTCATCATTAACTATTGATGATGTTGGGAGAGTATGGACTGAAGTACTAGAAAAGTTTAAGTCAAAGAGAGCAATGATTGTTTATGCTTCAATCGTTACAGCAAAACCATATAGCCTAAAGAATGGAATAGTTACACTAGAATATGATTCAATGTATGCATTTAATAAAGAAAGATTGCAGAAAGCAGAATATAGAGAAATTGTAAATAGTGTATTTTCAGAAGTATTAAAGGAAAAAATAATTGTGGATTATATAGTGAAAAGTGATAATGAGGTAAAAGATCAAGAAGAACTATTGAAAGAAACAATAGAAGGAATACCATTTGAAATATATGATGAATAACAAGTTAGTTATTCATTAAACTTGAGTATTAGTAAAAGATGTTTTATAATTAATGAATGAGATTCAAGAAAGAGGAGGATTTTTTATGGCAAAAGGTGGATTTCCAGGAGGCTTTGGTGGCGGGAATATGAATAACCTTATGAAGCAAGCACAAAAGCTTCAAAAGCAAATGGAAGATATGCAAAAAGAGCTTGAGACAAAAGAATTTGAAGCATCAGCAGGTGGCGGTGCTGTAGTTGTAAAAGTAACTGGTAAAAAAGAAGTGTCATCAATTAATATAAAGCCAGAAGTTGTAGATGCAGATGATGTTGAAATGCTTGAGGACCTAGTAATGAGTGCTATTAATGAAGCACTAAGAAAAGCAGAAGAAGAAACTTCAAGCAAAATGGGTAAGCTAACAGGCGGAATGCCAGGTGGATTATTCTAAGAATTTCAATAGTTATAATATTAGCATACAGGAGTGTAGAAGAAACTTCAGCCTGTATGCTTTTTATAATATGTTAAAAGTATAGATGAAGGAGAATTATAAATTATGATGGAGTTTTATCCAGTAGCCATAGAAAAGTTGATAGAAGAATTTGCGAAGTTACCAAGTATTGGACAAAAAACGGCGCAAAGATTAACATTGCATATCTTAAATCTTCCAGATGATGAAGTTAAGGAATTTGCGGATGCGCTAGTTAAGGCAAAAGGAACGATTAAGTATTGTTCAGTATGTGGAAACTTTACAGATAAAGATCCTTGTTCATTATGTGGCAATCCTAATAGAGATAAGGGGACAATATGCGTTGTTGAGCAACCAAAGGATATTATGACAATGGAAAAGGTTAAAGAATATAATGGAATATATCATGTATTGCATGGAAATATATCTCCAATGCAAGGAAGAGGTCCTCAAGATATAAGAATCAGAGAACTTGTGTCCAGAATGAATGAAGATGTAAAGGAAGTAATATTAGCAACTAATCCTAATATAGAAGGAGAGGCAACTGCAATGTACATATCTAAAATACTTAAACCGCTTGATGTTAAAGTTACTAGGATTGCTTCAGGTATACCTGTTGGCGGTGATTTAGATTATGCAGATGAAATTACATTATCTAAAGCATTAGAAGGAAGGACAGAGTTATAAAGTGAAATGTTTTAGGCAGAGTTTTAATTTTTGATAAATTTAATTGAATTCATGCTAAAAGGTACAGTTTCTAAAAGAGTGTGATTCTAGATTACGTTATCTCCGAATAAAGGTAGAGAGTTTATTACGGATGACAGCTATCTGATAAAATAAAGGAACCTAAAGAAATTTAGGTTCCTAAAAAGTGTTACATAGATGGGAGTTAGAAGTTTCTATCTGCATGAGTGAAAAGCTTCTTAAGTATAATATATATATAAATTTGAAAAAGTGTTACAGGATTAAAATAAAATATGAAATCAAATTATGTATATTTCTACCATTGAATGGATAAAATGGTAGTAAGAAGTTTTTTGGAGGGATTTACATGAATAAAAAAAATATTGTAGAGTACCTGATGAACAAGACTAACAACTCAAGCGTGTATGCAAAGTTAATACGGGATATGGAAATTGCAAAAATGGAAATAAATGTAGCTCGTAGCATGTTTAACAATGTTAACGATGACAAATTAATAGAAGTAGCAATTTATTCAGAGAATGTTGCAAGAAAGAGATATGATTATTTATTATCAATAGCAAGAGAAAAGGGGATAAGGGTAGAACATAGTTATGTAGTAGAAACTAATGTACGAATTGTTGAATAAATAAAGTGGGGGAGCTGAACATGGAGGGACAATACTTAATATACGGATTAGCAGGAATAATATTGTTATTTTTAATGATAAAATTGCTAAAATGGCCGATAAAAATACTTATAAATGGGATTATAGGCGTTGTAATATTATATTTAGCCAATTTTATAATTGCAAATCTCAGCTTAGTTGGCATAAATGTTAACTTTTCGCTGGCGATTAATCCAATTACTGCTTTGATAGCAGGTTTTTTTGGAGTTCCTGGTGTTATTGTTTTGATTATAATAAGGTTATTTCTTTAATTGAGTTTTAGAATTTTCATTTAGAGGATTCTGACATTACAAAATTTAATAATTGTTTAAAGATTGTCTGTATTTAGAAATATAAAAAGTTCATTATATTTCTAAATACAGATTTTGTTATTTTTAATTATAATTATGTTTGTTAATTCAATGGTTTTGAGTTAATATTTAATGTATAAGGATTAAATATTGTAAAGTATTATTTATTTTCCAGGGTAGACTTTTTTAACTTATTGAGATTAGTTTTATATTGAAACTAAGGTAGTAATTTTTTGTGTATAAACAATAAAAGAGTATATTATGAGTTACGTATAAGAAATAATTTATGAAGGGGAAAAGCAAGTGAACAAAGAATTTCTTAAAAAGATTATAATAACGGGAATGACAACTCTAATAGTAACGAATATGTGTTATGTATCAGTATCAGCTAAATGGATTAGTGATACGAGCAATAATTGGAGCTGGTCAGATGGAGATATTAAAGCCACTGGTTGGAAAGAAATTGATAAAAGGTGGTATTATTTTAATCAAGATGGAATAATGAAAACAGGGTGGCTTAATGATAGTGGAAAGTGGTACAACTTATCTAGTAGTGGAGAAATGAATATAGGTTGGAAGAATATTGATAAGAAATGGTATCACTTTGATAATGATGGATCAATGAGCATAGGCTGGATAAATGACAATGGCACTTGGTATTTTGCTAATTTTAGTGGAGAAATGGAAACGGGGACATTGGGGATTGATGGAAAAGTTTATACTTTCTCTGACAGCGGCAAAATGTTAAATGGTAATACTAATACTGAACAAATAGAAAGTGGATCAGAGAATGTAAATGGTGTAAAGGATGACACAAGTTCTCGTGTAGCATATGTTTCAACCAATAATGATTCATTAAATGTTCGATCAGATGCATCGACTTCATCAGATATAATTGATACGATATATAAAGGTGCACAGATCAAAATTGTTGATAGTGAAAAGAATGGATTCTATCCTATAATAATAAATGGGAAAAAGGGATGGATAAGCTCCAAATGGGTTACTTTTAACAAACCTGAAGATGATACTGATACATCCAATAGTACAAGCAGTTCTAATATATCTGGCTCCAGTGTAGATACTTCATCGGTAGATAATAAAAATTCTAATGCTATCAGTGGTTCACTTAGTGATATAAGGAATACGCAGCCAAGTACAGATAATAAGTATTACTACTCTGATGATAATCTTTTTTATAAAGTTAAACTTTCACCACCATTTTATAGTGGAGGAAAACCGATTAAGGGAAATTGTACATGGTATGCTTGGGGACGCGCTTGGGAAATTACAGGAGTGAAGCCAAGTGATGCAGGATTTATAGGAAATGCTTATGAATGGTGGGGGGCAAATCAAAAAAGTGGTAAATATCAGTATGGTTCTCAACCTAGAGTAGGAGCTATTGCGGTCTGGAAATCTAACATGCCTAATTCTGGGGGTGATGGACACGTAGCAATAGTTGAAAAAATAGATAGTGGTAAAATTTATATATCAGAATCAACTTGGAATGGTGTAACTTTTAGGTATAGAGAAATATATGATACTAATTATTTATATGGATATATATATCTGGACAAGCCAAACCACTAAGAATTTTATAAGCTAAGGGGGCTAGGGAATAGTTTTTATTAGTGAAACATAATAAATATTACTAAACATGTAATATAAACAGAGATTACTAGTAAGTTATAAACGCTAATTATAAAAAACTATCCTGAAAGAGAGGTGTAGCAATGAAAAAAATTAAAAAATTAAGTATCATAGCAAGTATAGTAGCATTTATACTGATCGTGTCTAATGGATCACATAATATTGCAATGGCAGAGGAGTCATCGATCACAAACGATGGCCAAGGTGTAAGATTGAATGATGACTTTTATGATGCAGTAAATAGTGATTGGATTAAAAATGCTAAAATTGAAGATGGAAAATCTACTGCTTCTACTTTTGATGATGTTGAGAATAAAGTGACAGAGCAAATCAAAGATATAATTAATAATCTGCTGATTAATAAGGATATATATAAAGAAAATAGTGATGAGAAGAAAATAATAAATATTTATAATAATACTTTAAATATAGAGGCTAGAAATAGAGACGGAATAAAACCTGTGAAAGAAAGTTTAGATGAAATTAAATCAATTAGAACAATAGATGATATTACTAAGCTCTGGAAGGATAAGAGAATATTAAACTCAACAATAAAGTTTTCTGTAGAAAAAGATATAAAAGATGTGAAAACAAATATACTTTATATAAGTCCTACAGCGCTTAGTTTAGGAAATTCAGATGAATATACCAACCCAACAGAGAATACCCAAAAAGAGCGTAAGTTAACGGAGAATTATTATAATAAAATATTGATGTTAAGTGGATATACGCAACAGGAAGCTCAGAAAAAAGTTGATGATATGTTTAAGTTTGAAGAGATGGTAGCTCCGTGTATTAAAGGAAAGCAAGAAAAGGCTACAACTAAAAATTTGATTGATGAAGAATATAATGTATATACAGTAACAGACTTAAATAATTTAGCTCCCAATTTAAATTTACCGGAAATTATGAATTATATGGGAATAGACAAAGCTAATAAGATTATTTTAGAAGATCCAGAATGGTTGAAAGCATTTAATAAATTATATAATCAAGAAAATTTACCTCTCATCAAAAACTATATTGAAATAGTTAATTTGCTATATGCATCAAATTATTTGAGTAAAGATTTTGAAAATGCCAATAAAGAATATGCAAGTAATATGTTGGGTATAACTGGTAATGTATCAAGACAGGAAGAGGCCGTTGACAATGTAAATTCTATGATGGGAATGGCTATTGGAAGACTTTATTCTGAAAAGTATGTTCCTGAAAAGACTAAAAAAGATGTAGAGGCCATAACAAAGGATATTATAGAAGTTTATAAAAAGCGAATTAATAATCTTGATTGGATGAGTAGCCAAACTAAGAAAAATGCCATTGATAAGCTAGATAAATTAAAGATAAAGATAGCATATCCTGATAGTTGGGATGATTATTCAAAATTAGATATTAAGTCATACGAAGAAGGTGGATCACTTTTCCAAAATGCAATGACACTTAGAATATTTGAACGTGATAAGATGTTTAATAAAATAAACAAATTAATGGATAAAGATGAAGATCAGTTTAAACCTCAAACAGTTAATGCTTTTTATAGTGCAACAGAAAATTCAATTATTATACCAGGAGGAATAATTCAAGGCCATTTTTATGACGTAAATGCAGCTAAGGAAGCTAATTTAGGTGGAATTGGAGTTATTATTGGCCATGAAATTAGTCATGCCTTTGATAATACTGGGGCCCAATATGATTCTGATGGTAATCTTAATAATTGGTGGACCGAAGAGGATTATAAAGAATTTATGCAAAAAACTCAAAAGGTTGCAAATTTTTATAGCCAGATTGAAGCAATGCCTGGTGAAAAGTTAGATGGTAATATTACAGTGGGAGAAAATATTGCAGATATAGGCGGAGTATCATGTCTTCTAGATATATTAGGTGAAATGAGCAATGCAAATTATAAAGCATTTTTTGAAAGTTATGCAGTTACTTGGAGGCAGATAACAACAAAAGAATATGCAACATATGCATTAGTTATAGATGTTCACTCGCCTAATAAGGTTAGAGTAAATGCGGTTCTACCACAATTTCAAAAGTTTTATGACACATATGGAATTACTGAAAAAGATGGTATGTATGTTAAGCCGGGGGATAGAATAGGGATTTGGTAAATGAGATCTTATATTATGTTTTAAGTGATAAATAGATAGCTTTTCAAAAAAGCTATCTATTTACTTATGATATACTTTATAAACGTATAGTTAATGAGTTTTCTAATATATATGCAATTTTATAGGTCATCTTTTTTCTATTATATATTAGTTGCATTAGCGTAAGAATATTTTATTTGGTAATGGCTTATAATTTGACATTCATTAATTTTGAGTTAATAATAATGTAAGTATAAAGTTAAAGGAGTAGTGATACTATTATGCCAGCAGGAAATGGAGTAAATTGTGGAGATTGTGGAGAACTAAAGCAAGGAAGATGTAATGGAAAGGATCTGACTTGTTTATGTTATAAATGTCCAAGAAAGTTAGCACAGTGTATGTGTGTTAAATATTGTAGAGAAACTGAGTCAGTATTATATTTTGATGAAGAAAATTAAAAGAATTGTAATTACTTTAAATGTACTCCTAAAGGAGTATATTTAGTATAAAAAATAATCAAATGATAATGTTGAAAGGCGAATAGTGAAAGAGTAAAATAATGTATAAATAAATTGATATGTGCAGAGAGGCATATGTAAATATCTCATTAAGAGAATTACATATGCCTCTTGTTTTATATTATTTAGGAAAAGGAATTAGTATTAGTTCCAACTAGACTTGGTATTGGAAGTGAAGTAACTAATGTTTCCGTATTAGAATTAAAAGAAAATGCTATGAAAATGAGCATTGCTACAGATGAATTATATTCTGATAGTGCCATTATGATAACGGAATTATTCATAAGCTAAGCCAAAAACATAATATGGCTACGTACGGAAAAGTTATTTATATGACGTTTATGGAAAAGCTGAGAGCTTATGAAATAGAGAAATTAAAGTATTGAATGGACTTTTAGCTAATTCATTAGAATGTAATATTAGTAAAGTTTACGAACAAATAGAAAATTTATTATGCAAACTCACTAATAAAAGGTTTCTTAGTGAGGAGGAATTAACTAAGTAAAGAAACAAAAGATATAGAATTTAAGAAAAAAGTGATCTATATCTTTTGAATGGGGAAAAAATTTATAGTTAATTATAATATAAAAATAAGTTATAACTTTATATTTAAAAGATTATTATATTAACGTCTAAAAACTAGTTAAAATCACGAATATCTAGATTTATAATTCATATATTTAGTTAATTATGATAGTAATATTTTATGAAATTTATATAAAGTTGATATTATCTATTTCAAATATAATATTGACATTTTTAGAGAATAAGATTATTATTATAGTATTATATTGAGAATAACTTAAATTTTATGGAGTAAAAATTAAATATTGATAAATAGATAACAACGGAGTTATTAGACATTTTAGTTTTGTTTAATGACTCCATTGCCATAATATATTGAAATTTTTAAGCGAATGTGGAAGCGCTTCCAAGAAAACAGAAAATATTTAAAATTTCATTAAAAATTTTAAATATTAATACAGAATTTCCAAGTATTAAAAAATTATATTATATAAAATAAAAAAGAAGGAGAGAAATGCATGTTAAAATATATTGGAAAAAGATTTTTAGTAAGTCTGTTAACAATATTGGTTGTAATAACAGTTACATTTTTTCTAATGAGACTTATGCCAGGAGGACCTTTTGATGGGGACAAGCTAACACCTCAGGTTAAGGCAAATATGGCAGCAAAATATGGAACAGATAAACCTTTATTTGACCAGTACACAATGTATTTAAATAATTTGGTTCATGGAGATTTTGGTGAATCAATGGTTTTTGAAGGAAGAGGAGTAGCAGATACTATAAGTAAATCATTCCCGGCATCTGCTGAATTAGGTATAATAGCTGTAATTATGTCATTAATTGGAGGAATACTTCTAGGAACACTTGCAGCATTAAAAAATGGAAAGTGGCCGGATAGAGTGGTTGTATTTATTGCAACGCTTTGTATTACAATACCAAGTTTTGTAATTGGTGCAGTTTTAATTTATATATTAGGTGTTGAACTTCAACTACTACCTCCAACAGGTTTTGGTGAATGGAAAAATGATATAATGCCTTGTATAGCACTATCAGCATCATCGTTATCATTTATCACAAGACTTACAAGAAGTAAATTAATAGACGTATTAAAATCTGATTACATAAGAACCGCAAAAGCGAAGGGATTAAGCAAGAGTACAATCATATTTAAACATGCTTTAAGAAATTCATTGATTCCAATAGTCACATATATTGGGCCATTAACGGCTTCTATATTAACGGGCGGATTTGTAACAGAAAAGATTTTTGCTATTCCTGGGCTTGGTAACGAATTTGTACAATCGGTTACAAACAGAGATTATTCTATGTTGCTTGGGGTAACAGTATTTTATTGCACAATGTTAATATTCTTTACATTCTTTGTAGATTTATTATATATATTAATTGATCCGAGAATAAAATTACAAGATGCGGAAGTCTAGGGGGAGGAAAAGAGAAAATGGAAAATGGATTAAAAATTGAAAAAGAATTGTTTACTCCTCTAAGTGCAGAAGAAAAGAAAATCGATGCAGTAGTTAGACCAAGTGTTGGATATTGGCAGGATGCATGGAGGAGATTAAAGAAGGACAAAATGGCAATAGTATCATTAGTGGTGATAATACTTGTAGTTGCGGCTGCTATTTTGGTTCCAATATTATCTAAATATGATTATGCGGCTAATGATTTATCACAAACATATTTAAAGCCGTCTGCTGAGCATTGGTTTGGAACGGATAACCTTGGAAGAGACTTGTTTGTTAGAAATTTTTATGGGGCTAGATATTCATTAATTATTGCTGTACTTGCAGCATTTATAAATCTAGTTATTGGAGTGTTATATGGTGGAATCGCTGGTTATTTTGGAGGAATAGTAGATAGCATATTAATGAGAATAGTAGATGTTCTATCTTCAATTCCAATGACTATATATGTAGTAATATTTATGGCTATTTTAAATAAACCAGGAGCAGCAGGTGGAAGTGGTCTTCTTACTATAGTATTGGGGCTTTCTATAACTTATTGGATTGGAATGGCTAGAATAGTAAGAGGAGATGTACTTCAATTAAAACAACAAGAATTTGTTCTTGCTGCAAAGTCATTGGGTGCGACAAATTCAAGAATATTAATAAGACATTTAATTCCAAATTGTATAGGATCAATAATGGTTACATTAACATTATTAATTCCAGAAGCCGTATTTACAGAAGCATTTTTAAGCTTTATTGGTCTTGGGATTGCAGCTCCAAGAGCATCTCTTGGAACATTGGCTAACGAAGCGATGCAAGGTATATACACATACCCATATCAATTATTTTTCCCAGCTGCAATGATTTGTATAATAATATTATGCTTTAACCTTTTTGGTGATGGATTAAGTCAAGCATTAGATCCAAAAAACAAGAGATAGGAGGAAGAATGAAAAATGGAAAGATTACTAGACGTAAAAGATTTAAAAACTTCCTTTAAAACTAGTGCTGGTGAAGTACATGCAGTAAGAGGGGTGTCTTTTCACTTGGAAAAGGGAGAAGCTCTAGGTATAGTTGGAGAATCAGGATGTGGAAAAAGTGTTACTATGATGTCAATCATGAGATTACTAGCAGACAATGGAAGACTTGTGGGCGGAGAAATATTATTTAATGGAAAAAATATTTCGAATGTAAGAGAAATTGAAATGGAATCTATAAGGGGAAATGATATAGGAATGATATTTCAAGATCCTATGACATCATTAAATCCAGTGTATACAATAGGCGATCAATTAATGGAGCCATTATTAAAACATAAAAAAATCAGTAAAGCAGAGGCGAGAAAAGAAGCTATAAAAATGCTTGGGCTAGTTGGAATACCAAGTCCTGAAAAGAGAATGAAACAGTATCCTCATGAATTTTCAGGTGGTATGAGACAAAGAGCAATGATAGCTATGAGCTTAATATGCGAACCAAAGCTGATTATTGCAGATGAACCAACAACAGCTTTAGATGTTACAATTCAAGCTCAAATCTTAGATTTGATGAAAGAATTAAAACAGAAACTTGATACTGCAATTATATTAATAACTCATGATTTAGGTGTTGTTGCAGATGTATGTAGTAGAATAAATGTAATGTATGGTGGAATAATAGTGGAGACTGGAACTGCAGAAGATATATTCTACAGAGGAAAACATCCTTATACTTGGGGGCTTTTAAGAAGTGTACCAAATCCCAAGGAAGATGTTAAAGAAAAGCTTATTCCAATTGAAGGACAGCCACCAGATTTATTAAAGCCACCAGTTGGTTGTCCATTTGCAGCTAGATGTGATTATGCAATGAAGATTTGTATTCAAAAGCAGCCTCCTTTATTTGAAATAGGAGATAAGCATCGTACAGCATGTTGGTTATGTCACGAGGATGCACCAAAAGTTGAATCACCTATAAGGAGGATGGAGTAGTGGAAGCTAATAAAGATGTAATTTTAGAAGTTAAAGATTTATGTAAGTACTTCCCTGCAAATAAGGGCTTATTTAAAGGTAAAAGTTACGTTAAAGCAGTAGATAGAGTTTCATTTTCACTAAAGAGAGGAGAAACTTTAGGACTTGTAGGTGAATCGGGTTGTGGAAAGACAACTACAGGTAGAACTATATTAAAGCTTTATGAACCGACAGAAGGCCAAATAATTTTTAACGGAAAAGATATAACAAAGTATTCAAAACAAGAGATGGTTCCTTTGAGAAAGGAAATGCAGATGATATTCCAAGATCCGTATGCATCTTTAGATCCAAGAATGACTGTTGGAGATATAATTGGGGAAGCTATTGATGTTCATAAATTACTAACAGGTGAAGCTAGAACAGAAAGAATAAGAAGTTTGTTATCAAAAGTTGGACTTGCTAGTGATCATATAAATAGATATCCACATGAATTCTCAGGTGGACAAAGACAAAGAATAGGTATAGCAAGAGCATTAGCTGTTGAGCCATCGCTAATAGTCTGCGATGAGCCAATATCAGCACTTGATGTTTCTATTCAAGCTCAGGTTATAAACATGCTTGAAGAACTCCAGGAAGAATTAGGATTAACTTATTTGTTTATAGCTCATGACCTTTCAATGGTTAAACATATATCAACTCATATAGGAGTTATGTATCTTGGAAGAATGGTTGAAAAGGGAGAAAGTAATAAAGTATATTCAGAAGGATTACACCCATATACACAAGCATTACTTTCAGCAGTGCCAATACCAGATCCAGATGTAGCTAAAAATAATAAAAGAATAGTTTTAGAAGGTGATATTCCATCACCGATAGATCCGCCGCCAGGATGTAGGTTTAAAGGTAGATGTAGACATGCAAAACCAATTTGTTCAGAAGTTGATCCAGAGTTAAAGGAAGTAAGGCCAGGTCATTTTGTGGCATGTCACTTGTATGATAATTAATTTTCAGTAAGAAAAGTGATTAATTAAATTTATAATGCTAAACAAGAAATAGAAATTAATTAGATATTTAGTATACTGTTAAAGAATTTTGGAAAAAATGATTTAAACAGATATAAATAAAATAAATAATAAATGATAAATTAAGGGGGAATATAAATGAAAAAAAGCAAAGTAAAACAATTATGCGCAGTAGCTTTAGCAGCAACACTTGGACTTACAGTTTTAGCTGGTTGTGGTTCTAAGAAAACTGATAAAGCAGCGACTTCAGGAAAACAAGAGTTAGTTTTCAATTTAGCAGCTGATCCAAAGACTTTAGATCCAGGGTTAAACCAAGCGGTTGATGGGTCTATAGTAGATGCAAATGCTTTTGAAGGACTATGTAAATTAGATGAGAATGGTAAGGCAATTCCAGGCCAAGCTGAAAAATGGGAAGTATCTGATGATAAGTTAACATATACTTTTCATTTAAAGAAAGATCTAAAATGGTCAAATGGGGATCCAGTTAAGGCTAGTGATTTTGAATATGCATGGAAAAGAGTGTTAAATCCTGAAACAGCCTCTATATATTCATTCCAATTACTATATCTTAAGGGTGGAGAAGAATATAATACAGGAAAAGGAACTGCAGATCAAGTTGGAGTGAAAGCAACTGATGATAGTACATTAGTAGTTACTCTTGCGGCACCATGTCCATACTTCTTAGAATTAACATCATCTACAACATATATGCCTGTAGATCAAAAGATTGTTGAAGGCAATAAAGATTGGGCAAAAGATGCTAAAACTTTAATTTCAAATGGTCCTTTCAAATTTACAGATTATAAGATTAAAGATCAAATAGTATTAGAAAAAAATGAGAATTATCCAGATAAAGATAAAATTAAACTTGATAAAATTACAATGAAGATGGTTACTGAAAATACATCAGCATGGGCAAGTTATAAGACAGGTCAATTCGATATGGTATACTCTGTTCCATCATCAGAAATTGAGCAAGCGATAAAAGATAAGACTGCTACTACATTTAAGATGTTAGGAACTCAATATGTTGATGTTAATGTTTCTGAAAAAGCTAAAGAAATAGATCCAAATGCTGCAAAAGTATTGAGTAATGCGAAGTTTAGAGAAGCATTAGCTAACGCTATAGACAGAACAACAATTGTTGAAAAAGTACTTAAGAGTGGTCAAACACCTGCACATAGCTTTGTAGCTCCTGGAATCACTGGTCCAGATGGAAAAGACTTTGCAAGTAAAAAGTACTTTGAAGAAAATGGTGATATAGAAAAGGCTAAGAAGCTATTAGCTGAAGCTGGATATCCAGATGGTCAAGGATTACCACCACTCGTAGTATTATACAACCCTGAAAATGGTAATGGTGAATTATATCAAGCAATCCAAGATATGTGGAAGAAGATTGGTGTAAATGTTGAACTTCAAACTCAAGAATGGAAAGTATTCCAAGCAACTAGAGATGCTAAGAACTATGAAATGGCAAGAGGTGCATGGACTGGAGATTATTCTGATCCTATGACTTTTGTAGACATGTTTATATCAACTTCTCCTAATAATGAAGTTGGATACAATAATCCAAAATACGATCAATTAGTTAATGCGGCAAAGAATGAAACAGATGCTAACAAGAGATTCGATATATTACATCAAGCAGAAGATCTTCTAATGGAAGAGATGCCTATTATTCCTTTATATCACGATACTAAGACATTTGGAATAAAGGATTATGTTAAAGGTGTAAGAGTATCTCCGCTTGGCTATATATACTTTAATGGTGCATATATAGAAGGTAAAAAATAGTAAGGTTTAGTTAAATAAGTTAAAAGAACTAGTATAAAATATACTTATATTTTATACTAGTTTTTTCTTATAAAGAAAACTATTTAATATATATGTTACAACAATCCAGTTTCTATGTTTTATCTCAATTAAGTACTCGCTTACTGAAATTTTCAGAGAAAGTTTATTATTTAAATATATTCTTAAAAATTCTTATTAAGCAATTTTCAAGATATATTTACATGGATTTGAGAGCATAGAATTATCAATATTAAAATCATAATTTGAGTCATAAAGTATTGAATTAAAGCCAAATAAGTAGTAGAATAAAACAGATAGGATTTAAGAAGTGAAATAAATATTCCAAATCCAAATATGAAACTTGAAGTTTATTATAGAGCGATTTATATAGTGCAGAAGCTTAGAATTATATAGAAATATAAGAAATTTAAGTCTATGCAATTTTTTTAGCTTTACAATTCAGATAAGTTTAATAGGATATGAAAAATGGATATTGTTTATAGCACTTTATCAGTAAGATAATAATTAATTATGTGAATGTATGTTAGCTATTATGAAAAAGTGAATAATTTATCTGATAATAATATCGGTATAATATATATTTTTTTATAGTTAATCACTATGTATAACAATTAATTATTGTTTGAAGTTTATAAATTTTATTAGAAATATTAGCAATAAGCGTATTTAAATTAAGGGGGATTTTAAACATGATTAGAGTACTAACAAACGACGGATTAGAAAATGCATCAATTGAGGCATTGAACGGATTAGGGGTAGAAGTTGTTAATGAACACTTCAACCAAGATGTATTGGGGGCTAAATTAAAGGAGTTTGATGCAGTTGTTATCAGATCAGCTACTAAGCTTACAGCTGATGTCTTTGAAGTAGAAGCTGGTGGAAGTTTAAAATTAGCTATTAGAGCTGGTGTTGGAATAGATAACATAGATATTCCTGCTGCAGAGGGAACAGGAGTAACAGTAAGAAATACTCCATCAGCAAGCTCGGATTCAGTTGCAGAACTTGCAATTGGTCATATGTTTGCACTTGCAAGATTTATTGCGATATCTAACTATACAATGAGAAATGGTGAATGGAATAAAAAGAAATATGAAGGAACTGAAATTGCTGGTAAAACACTTGGAATCGTTGGAATGGGAAGAATAGGTCAATCTTTAGCTAAAAAGGCAACTGCTTTAGGGATAAAGGTTGTATATTATACAATTGAAGGAAAACATGATGATTTGGATTATGATTTTGTATCTTTAGAAGAGGTATTAAAGGTTTCGGATTTTATTTCACTTCATGTACCATATGATAAAGTAGCTGGTTCATTAATAGGGAAAAAAGAACTGGAGTTAATGAAGGATACAGCATATCTTATTAATTGTGCTAGAGGTAAGGTTGTTGATGAAGCAGCATTAATAGAAGCACTTAATAAAGGTGAAATTGCTGGAGCTGGTATTGATGTATTTGAAGAGGAACCAACTAAGAATGAAGAATTAATTAACCATCCAAAAGTTAGTGCTACACCACATATTGGAGCTGCAACTAAAGAAGCTCAAACAAGAATAGGTGAAGAAGTAGTTTCAGTAATAAAGGAATTCTTTAATCTATAATTTAGGAGGAATTTTTGATGGCGATAGTTAAAGCTTTTAGAGGAATTAGACCAATTGATGAATTAGCTTCAAAAATAGCAGCTTTACCATATGATGTAATGAATAGTGATGAAGCAAGAGAAATGGTAGTGGGAAATCCACACTCATTTCTCCATATTGATAGACCAGAAATAGATTTGGATCCAGAAATAGATGTACATGATCCTAGAGTATATGCAAAGGCTAAAGAAAATCTTGATAGAATGATAAGAGATGGAAAATTTGTTCAAGATGAGGAACCTTGTTTATACATATATAGGCAAATAATGAATGGAAGGTCTCAAACAGGTATTGTATTCTGTGCATCCATAGATGATTATATGAATAATATAATCAAAAAACATGAGTTTACGAGGGCAGATAAGGAACAAGATAGAATTAATCATGTTGATTATTGTGATGCAAATACTGGTCCAATTTTTTTGACATACAAGGAAGATCAAATTGCATCAGAAATAATAGATGCTTGGATTCAGAATGAAAGTAAAAGAAAACCAGTCTATAACTTTGTAGCTGAAGATGGTATAGCTCATATTGTATGGGTTGTAGATAACGAAATTATTATAAATGAAATAATTGATTTATTTAAGGAAATAGATTACTTATATATTGCAGATGGACATCATAGATCAGCATCGGCTGTAAAAGTTGGGCTTAAGAGAAGAGCTGAAAATCCCAATTATACTGGTGAGGAAGAGTTTAACTATTTCTTAGCAGTTGCATTCCCTGATAATGATTTAATGGTTATGGATTATAACAGAGTGGTTAAAGATTTAAATGGAATGACTAAAGATGAATTGATTGCAAAATTAGAAAAAAACTTTATTGTAACTAAATCTGAAAATAATGTGCCTGTAAAGCCTGTCAAGAAGCATACATTTGGGATGGATGTTGAAGGGGAATGGTATTTATTAGAGGCAAAAGAAGGAACATTTGATGAAAATAATCCTATATCCCAACTTGATGTTGCAATTCTTCAGAGCAATGTGCTAACACCAATCTTAGGGATTGAAGATGTAAGAACATCAGATAGAATTGACTTTATAGGTGGTATCAGAGGAATTAAAGAACTTGAAAAGAGAGTTAATTCAGATATGAGGATTGCTTTTTCAATGTATCCAACAGAGGTTCATGATATTATGGATGTTGCTGATATTGGAGAGGTAATGCCGCCAAAATCAACATGGTTTGAGCCTAAATTAAGAAGTGGATTATTTATTCATGAGTTAAAATAATTGTCCCCGTCAAAAAAAGATTAACCAAGAAATAAAAAAGATTGACTACGGGGCGGAGCAGTAAAAAAACAGAACCTAAAAGAGAATAAAAGAGAGAGCATAAAAGCGAGAAGAGAAGAGCCTTCGGGTCGGTTTTCTTAATTCGAATTTATGCTCTTTTTAGTTTTTATTCAATTTTCCTTCATTATATATAGTCATACTTTTTTTTACGGCTCCTTCCTGGTTACTGCCTTCGTCGTAGTAATAGTAAGCATTCAGAGTTTTATTGCCAGTTTCTTGCTTTATGCAATCTTTTTTTTACAGGAACAATAATTGTCCTCCAATAAAAATCTTTAACGACATCATAAAAAAGATTGCTTACGTAATAAAAAAGATTGAAGATTTTAAGGCAAAAGGACAAGAAAAAAGAGTTAAGAATATTGATTTTTATATTGAAATTTAAATAGAAAAAAATTAGAGGGATAAGATTAAAGTATTGATTTTCAAGGCTTGAGAGAGTAGTGGAATAAGATGTTGATAGAGCTTATCCATTTTCTCATGTCCTTTTTTCTGTTCAGTTTTCTGCAAACTCTATTATAAGAAAACTGTGATTAATGTGGATATATTAAAGGGGAAAAAGGTAACATTGTGGATAATTTTATACAGATTTCAAATAAGGTAAAAAGGTTAAGAATTTAATTAATAGAAAAGTGACATTGATGAAGGAACTGAGAGGTGTTGGCAAAGTGGAATTCCACTAATGCAACAACCTTTTGTCTAAGAAAGTTTTTCTTCTATAATTTCCGATTCATTAGAATTATCTATAAAAAGATAATAAGAGTATATCAATAAAAGTAAAACTATAAAAATAGCAGAAAATCTATACATAATTGCATAACTTTTATGTTCAGCAATGGAACTTAGAAGAACCGATCCAAGTGTATAAGATAAATCCATGGAAGATAAGAATGTTCCGTTAGCAGCTCCTTGTCTATTAGAAGGAGAGCGATTTACAGCCCAAGCCTGCAGGGAAGGCTGAACAGCACCGTATCCGAGTCCGTAAAATAATGAGGAGAGTATAAGCATTAAAATAGAGTTTGCATAGGAGAGTGTTATAAGGCCTATGATTAAGCAAATTGAACCTGGTATTATTACTACAGCGTGTCCTCTTTCATCAAAGATTTTTCCAACAAGAGGTCTTGTTATTAGAATCATTGCGACAAATCCAATGAAATAAATCCAAATGGAAGATATTTTCAACTCTTGTCCATATAACATTATATAACTCATAATTCCACATAATGTGATTACAAGAAAAAAACATAATAAAGACGGTAATGCTGCTTTTTTCTCAAATGAATCTTTTAATGAGCACCTTCGAATTAAATTCGATTTTGTAGAAGTTTTTACAGGTAATTTAACTTGACTGAGAAATATAATTCCAACAACTACTAAAGTTATCGAAAGAAGAATAATGTTTTTAAAACTGTATAAATTCATTATTACTATTGCAACCATAGGGGATAAGGCCATTGATATTATCATTGAAAGGGAATAGTATCCCATGCCTTCACCACGTTTTTCTTTTGGCACAATATTAGAAAAAATTGCAGCAGCACCTGTAGAAGCAAGTCCCCAGCCTATTCCTTGAATTACGCGAACCAATATAATTGCATCTATTGGAAGCCAGGTATATGATAATGTACTTCCAGCAAGTATTAGAGCGCCTAAAAGCAGCAAAGGTTTAATTTCAATTTTATCCATAATGTTGCCTATGAATAATCTAACAAGTAAAGAAGTTATTGAAAATGTGCTTACAACTAGGCTTGCTTCTAAATTATTGCCACCGCATAGTTTTGCATATGCAGGAAGAGTTGGTGTTAACATATAAAATGCTAAGTATATAAATAGATTCGAAAGTAGCATGAATATATAATTTTTAGTCCAAAGTTTAGGCGAGTCGAAATGCTTTTTTATTTCCATATAAATTTCTCCTTTTGTATTATAAATTGTTTATGTTTTCATCAATCTTTAAAAGAACCGCATTATATATTTCTAGTTCTTTGGGGGAGATATCTTTAAGTAAACTACTAAATAAATTCTCTAAAAAAGGAGAAACTTCTCCAACAATATTTAAACCACTATCTGTTATATGGATTACAAAGGAACGTCTGTCCTCTTTGCTTGGATGTCTTTCGATGAAAGCCTTTCTTTCAAGTATATCAAGTATTCTAGCTAAAGTAGATTGATCTTTACCTGAAACTTCCGCTAAAAGTTTCTGACTTATTTTATTCTGCTTAGAAAGTTTTAATAATACAGTCCACTGCTCAGTAGTAATATTAAATTTTTCTAACTTACCATTCAGATAGGTTGTTAATTTCTTAGAAATTTTATTTGTTAACATTCCAATATCTTGATCATAAGATTCAAACATATAATAACCTCCATTAAATAAGATTGTTGTAAATATAATTGTTGCACAAATATTTGCTACAACAATTAATTATAGGCGCATTTGAAAATTTTTCAAGACTTATTTTACTAAAAAATAGAAATTATAATGAAAAAGTAAAGCTATTAATAATAAAAGAATCCACATTATAAACATAGTTATCAACAGATTCTGTTGATAACTATGTTTATAATGGTGAACAATAGCATAAATATTTAAAATTGTTAAGAGAAAATAGATAAACATTTACTTAATAATATATTGTTATTGTCAATGTGAAAATATAATTATAGTATAAGATATCAATGAAAAATAATTATTTTTCATTAGAGTTAACTAACTTACATGAAGGTGTTATTAATTCTTAGTTCAAAGCCAATATTAATATGAAAAGAGGTTGGGTGGAAATCGAATAACTATTTAAATAGATTTGCATAAAGAATAATAGGAAAAGAACATAGAAATATCAAATGCAAATATATAGTTTACTAAGATTTTGCATTTAATATTTATGTTCTTTTTATATTTGATTCATAAATATATGTTCTATTAATCAATAGATAGATATATTTGGGCAGAATTAATTTAGTGAAAGGAATAATTATGAAGCGTATTTTTATAGATTATATTGCTTGAATTCAGAAATCAAAATTAGTATATTAAAGGAACATATTCTATGCATGATAGTAACAAGTCAAGTTCCCTAGGTTATTTTAAGTTTTAGATTAGGTTAAAGTAAATGAATTTAAATATTATTAAAGGATTTTAACAAGTTTATATAATGATTTGATTCTCTGAGGACATGATCAGCAAAGAGTGGTAGAATTATTGATTTTATTTTACAGGCTAAAATTCCCTCAGTGGTCTGAGCCTTGAAATTTCTAAGATTAGTAGCTTCGTCTAAGGTATTCTCAGTAAGATCAGCTAAATCTTCTGCTGATTTATCCATATCAGAAGCCTCGTCTCTCAATGCTTCAAATTCTTTTCCAAAGTTATTAGCGATATTGAATAATTCTACTTCAGTAGGATCTAGCATTCCTCTAATAGTAAAGGAGTGTTCTGCTAATTTATCATTCCAAAAATTTTCAAGTATGAGTACATCTCTCTTCGTACCAATTCCAGTGCCATTTTGTAATCTTGTTAGAAGCTCTGAGAATATCATTGCCTCACTAAGAACATGGTTTAGAACTGCCGGATATAAATTCGTAAATACTTTGCAAGATAAGACATCGTTTCTAAGTTTTGTTTTGAATTTAATAATCATATTAGTTGCAGCTATAGATTGATGGTTAAGCATATATACATTATCAGTTAGCATAGATGTATCACTATTTCTCATGCCGGATGTTAATGACTGTTCCATAGAGGTTATATTAGAGTCTATAAAAATTCCAGTAGCAAATTGAGTGGCTTTTTCAGCAGCCATTGTATATTTTGTAATTATTTCATTGGAATCTAATGTTTCAAAGGGAATAACTCCATCTGATAGTAATATGGCACGAGAGAGTAAGGTTGTAAATTCATTTTTAAAAGCGTCAGCTTGATTGATCAAATCTTTGTTCTTTGGTGGCAGGGCTGCTTCGATAAATATCGAGTGTTCCCTCATAATTCTTAGGAAGAATAAATTTAATTCTAAGGATTGGTTAATAAACTCTTGTTTTGATAGCATTTTTTACTCCTGAATATATTCGTTATATCTTTATTAATATATTCAAGAGTATAAATTAAGTGATATATTAATTTTCATCAGTTCGCATTATTATAGAAGCATAGTAGTAAATAATATATAATAAAATAAAAGTTATATATACTTTAGGATGGGGTAGATAATGAATAAAGAAGTATTAACAAAAGACTTTAAGGAATTAGAGATAGGAATAGATATTAAAGAAACAGATGATTTTATATTGCTAAATAAAGATGGTGTTATAATGGAATATAGAATCATTTCTACAGAACAAGAGTTATTAGAGTATTATGGGAATCATAAAGGTTATACAGAAGATAAAGTGGGCCTATTAGTGACGTTTGAATGTAATAATATTTTAGGAGAATTTTATAATACTATATTTTTGAAGAAATTTAGATTTGATAGCTATTCTAATGCTGAAATGGATAGTTCTTTGCGGTTGATACTTAATAATTGTGAATTTGTTGAGGATATAGAATTATTAGGCGGAGATTATAAAAGAATAAAAATTAATAATTGTATAATAAGAAACAGTATGTTTATAAGGTTCATAAACTGTGATAAGTTAAGAATAAGTGAGACTATAGTTAAAGAGAGTATAGTAGTGGAGAATTCTGAGTTTGGAAAGTTCTATGGAAATGCATCTATATTTAAAGAAAATTTACTTTTTCAAGAAGTTAATATACTAAATGATTTTATTTTGGATAAAATTAAAGGGGAAAAAGAACTATGTTTTGTTGATTGTAGATTCGAAGGATTAAGCAAGTTGGAGTTGGATATAAATAGAGAATTAAGTTTTTTACAATGTTCTTTTTATAAAAAATCAGAAATTAATTTTGATGACATTAAAGGTAAGTTTAGTTTGTACAAGACTAATTTCTCAGATAAGTGCTATCTTGAGTACGAGTTGTTGGAAAATAAAAAGTACAAGCCTTTAATTTTTGAGAATGACTTTAAGAAAACAAAATGGAATTTTTTGATTGTATCAGATATATATAAATCGAGCGGAAGGATAGATCAATATCTAGAAACTCTTTATTATTTTAAGAAGTATGAGAGATTAGAAAGGAAAAGTAAAAATAAAGGTAATTTTAATTTATTGTATTATTTAATTGGAATAACTACGAAGTATTATACAAGTTGGGAGAGAACACTATTATCTATGATAGTGGTGATTGCAGCATTTTTTCTATTATACTGTTTCTTTCCAAATCTTCTGATGTGTAAAGATGCTCAATTGAATTCAAAAAATCTATTCATAACAGCATTTGAAATGTTTAAGACTTCAAATTTTGATATTAATTTTTTAATTAGTAAGTTTGGTAATACATTATATTTTACCATAATAACATTTACGACGGTTGGATATGGTGATATAATTCCACTAAATTGGATGAAGATGGTTGTTGGTTTAGAATCATTTTTGGGGGTATTTTTTACATCAAGCTTTGTGGTATCTCTATCAAGAAGATTTATGTAATGAAAGTAAATAAGTTAATTTTAAATTTAAAGTTTTAAAATCAACTCTTGAGAATTTATAAATAAGAATAAGAGAATCACTGCATTTTGCGGTGATTTTTATTTATCAAAATTCATTGGCTTGACAAATAAGTGTTGAATAGTATACTGTATGTTATACAGTATATCATTCAATATATAGATTTTACAGAAACAGGAGGTGAAAATATGGGAGAAAATGATGCTAAAGAAAAGTTGATAGATGTTACTATACATATGATATGTGAAGGTAAAAAGCCTAGTGAAATTACCGTAAAAGATATTACTGAGAAAGCAGGACTTGGTAATGGTATGGTAAATTATCATTTTCAGAGTAAAGATAATTTAATTCGTCTAGCAGTAAAAAAGGTTATGAGTTGTGCAACGAGATCTTTAAGTGAGAAAATGAAATCAAAGAGTAATGAATCATCAATTTATAGACTCACCTTCATATTAAAAGAAGTTGCAAACTTTATTGCAGATAATTCTGAAATTTCTAAGATTGCGATTTTAGATGACTTAGAGAATAATCAGATGACAGCACATTTACTAGGGTCAGAAGAGGAATATAATAAGTGCCTTAGGGAACTTTATGGAGATGACACGCATAAATTTTGGGTTAAGAACTACTTAATTGCAGGATATTTAAATTACATATTTTTAAAGGCAGAAAATATAAAGAATGAAATGGGATTTGATTTCTATAAAAAAGAGGATAGAGAAAAAGCAATTGAGAATTTAGTTAATGAGTTAGTCAATTGTAATATGTCTAAGATGAAATAGCCAGGCAAATTTATATAAATATATTGTAAATACTTAAAAATAATAATAGATAAATTTAATATAAAAGGAGTAATTATACTATGATGATTGTAGATAAAGAAAAGTGTGTGGGATGTGGACTTTGTGTTAAAGATTGTTTTCCCAATGACATTGAAATAAACGAAAATAAAGCAGAGATTAAAAATGTTAGGTGTATGAAGTGTGGACATTGTATTGCAGTTTGTCCTAAGGGAGCAGTATCTACAGATGAATACAATATGGAAGATGTAAAAGATTATAATGAGTCTGAGTTTAAGATAGAATCGGAGAAACTTCTTAATTTTATTAAATTTAGGAGAACTACAAGACAATTTAAAGATAAAGAAGTAGAAAAAGAAAAGATATTAAAAATTATTGAAGCTGGTAGGTTTACACAAACTGGAACTAATAGTCAAAATGTTTCATATGTAGTTGTAGAAGATAATATTGAATTATTGAAGGAAATGGCTTTAAAAAACTTAAAAACTAGAGGGGAAGAAATACTTAAAAATCTAAATCCACAAACTTTACCTTTCAAGAGATATGCACAAATGTGGATTAAAATGTATAATGATTATAAAGAGGATTCTAAGAAGAATGATAAATTATTTTTTAATGCACCTGCGTTGATTCTTGCAGTTTCAGACTCGACTGTAAATGCTTCTTTAGCGTCATCTAACATGGAACTTATGACTAATGCTTTAGGTCTTGGAACATTTTTTAGTGGATTCTTCACAATGGCAGCGCAAGGAAATGATGAAATTAGAAATTTACTAGGTTTAAAAGACAAGGAAGAAATTGTAACATGTATGGTTATTGGATATCCTAATGTGAAATATGTTAGAACTGTTCCAAGAAGAGATGCAAGTATCTCGTGGAAATAAGAATTAATATTATATAGTGAAAATAGAGCTATCTTAGATTGGGCTTCCAGTATAAGATGGCTTTATTTTATTAGTTTCTTTTCGACTACTTGAATATAGGAAAATACAATGTTATCATGAAAATATTATATTTGCCCTATTAAGACATATTATTACAAATAATTTAAATATATTATTTGTAATAATATATTTGATAATGTAACTTATTTTAGAAAGTGATAAAATTTATAGGAGTGTTAATGAGATGAATAAGAATAGTAAGCTGTTTAGAAAGATAGTGATTGGAATTGTCATTATGCTTCTGCTTCCAACGATAACTGTTGGACTGGTAGCAATTTTTAAGTCCAATGTTGTCTTGGAGAATAATTTGAAGATGACAAGTGTACAAACTATTAGAGAAGTTGATAAAGGTTTTTCGCAATATCTAGAAATTTTAAATACTCAATTGAGAGTAATATCGAAGAATATTAATATCAAAGATATATCAAATCCACAAGTAGATCATGCGCTAACATCTAAAAATGTACAAGGTATATTTAAGGATACTAAGGATTCAATAAACGGAATTATTAATGCAGGATATGCAACTGAATATGGAGAGCTTGTATTAGATAGTGGAACGATGAATATTAATGATTTCAATTATAAAGAAAGAGAATGGTACAAAAAGGCTAAGGAAGCTGATGGAAAGACTGTATACATAAAACCTTATAAAGATAGTGTAACAGGAAAGCAAGTAATGACAGTTGCTCAAGCTGTTAAAGATAATAATGGACAAATCAATGGGGTAATAGTAATAGATATGTCTTTAGATTCGATGCAAGAATATATTAGTAATATAAAACTATTGAATACAGGATTTATATTACTAGTTGATAACGATGGAGATGTCGTAGCAAATAACAATAATAATAAAGAAATAGACGATAATATTAGCAAATTACCATTCTGGGGATCAGCTAAGAATGAAGAAAGAGGAGTATATAATTGGAAATATAATGGGAAAGAGTTTTATGCTTGCCAAGAAACAGATACTTTAACAGGGTGGAAAATGGTAGGTATAATTGATAGCAAAGAAGTGACGGATAATGTTCTAACAATGAAGGTAACAGTTATTACTACTAATTTATTATGTGTAATTGTAGGTATAATTATATCAATGATTTCAGCATCTTATATTGTGAAAGAAATACATAAGTTAAAAGAAGCGTTTAGTAAAGTAGCTGAAGGAGACTTCACAAAAAGAATAATTGTAACGGCTAAAGATGAGTTTGCTGAACTTGGAGATAACTTTAATTTTATGGTAGAGAATGTTTCGAAATTATTGAAAGGAATCCAAAATACATCATCTGATTTGTTAGAAGCATCAGGAAATATATCCAGTATGTCGGAGGAAACAAGTGCATCAGTATCAGAAGTTTCGAATGCGATACAAGAAGTTGCAAATGGAGCTACAAATCAAGCACAATCAGCAACAGAGGTTGCAACAAGTACTGAAGAATTATCAAATAGGATAGATGAAGTTGATGGAGAGACAAACCATATTAATGAGTTAGCTAGTGAAACTGAGAAATTAGGTACTCAAGGACTGACTATACTTAATGACTTGATATATAAAGCTGAAAAGTCTAAAGAAAATGCAATTAAATCTGGTAGTATGGTCCGTGAGATGGGAGAAAGTATAAATAAAATAAATTACATATCAGATGCAATAGCAGAAATAACTGAACAAACTAATCTTCTAGCTTTAAATGCAAGTATAGAAGCTGCGAGAGCTGGAGAAGCGGGTAAAGGCTTTGCGGTGGTTGCAGAAGAAATCAGAAAACTAGCAGAAGAATCAAAAAAATCTACAGATGAAATAAAAACAATTGTTTCGGAAATAAATAATAAGAGTGATTCTGCTAAAATAGCTATGAAAGAAAGTAGAGAAATGTCACAGAAACAAGGAGAAGCAATAAAGGAAACAGAAGGTATATTTAATAAAATAGTTGATTCTATAAATCCTTTAACAGGAGCAATAGAGAATATTAAAGCCCTAAATGAAAAAATGAATTTAAATAAAGAGGAAGTTAAGACACAAATTGAAAATATAGCAGCGGTTTCAGAGGAATCGGCATCAATATCTGAAGAGGTTACAGCATCAGCTCAGGAAGTAAATGCGACAATGGCAGAATTAACAGAATATGCTGGTAACTTACAACAAATATCGTATAAATTGCAAGAAGAATTAAAAAAGTTCACTGTATAATAGTATTGCAATAGGACAAGATTAATATAGAAAAAGCCATCTTTTGTAAGTGCATAATAATATGGTTACGCACCGTCAAAGGATGGCTTTTTATATGTAATATAGTAGTTGTATTACATCATTTCTAGCATTTGCTTTATTATTTTAGTAGAATTTTTAACTGCAATAGGTACGAAATTTTCATAATCCATATGAGCACCATTATTTGCGTTATCAGAAATGGATCTTATAACTACAAATGGAATTGAATTTAGATAGCAGACTTGAGCTATGCTAGCACCTTCCATTTCACAAGATATTGCTCCAAATTCCTGATCAAGCCAACGAATTTTTTCTATGTTTGCTATGAATTGGTCACCAGAAGCGATTCTTCCTGTAAAACTATTTAGTTCTGGAATTTTCTCGCATGCACTCTTAGCTATAGAAACCATTTCTTTATCACATTTAAAGTCAAATGTATCGAGTCTTGGAATCTGCCCAACTTTATCTCCGAAAGCTGTAGTATCCATGTCATGTTGAACTAAATTTTCAGCAACAACAATATCACCAGGATAAATTTCTTTTCCTATTCCACCAGCAACGCCTACATTAATAATCTTATCTACTCTATATTCAGATGCCAATATTTGAGTGCAAATAGCTGAATTAACTTTACCAATACCGCAAACTACACCTACAACATTTTTTCCGTATAATTTTCCTTTATGGAAAGTCATATTAGCTTTTTCTTTTTTTTCTTCAATAGTTAAATCCTTTAGTAATAGTTCTAATTCTTCTGCCATAGCAGCAATTATTCCAATAGTCATATAAAAGTGAGCCTCCTAAAACAATTAATTAATAAATATGATATAACCTATGTATATATTTAATTATTATGTAAATTTATTGAGTAATATCTAGAAACTAAAAATAAACAAGTTCTTAATATGAATGAAAGCAGTAAATTTGATCATATCCATACTAAATTCAATAAATTATAGTAAAATAAATATTTTGGTTAAACATATAGATACTTAATATATATTATAATCATTAGTTTGACAATTTAATAGATAAATTTGTGAAATTATTTGTGCACTAATGTTAGATTAAAAGAAAGGTTTTGGTATTAATTAACATATATATGTAAATAATCATTATTAAGGCTATAATATATAATAATTATACTGCCAATTTTCGATTGTTTTTGTGTTATAATATCAATTAAAAGTATAAGATAATAAGGAGAGAAAATTTATGACAGCACAACATTCTTTATCAAGAACTGAACTTTTGATAGGTAAAGATGGATTAGATAAATTAAAAAATAGTAAAGTTATTGTTTTTGGAGTAGGTGGAGTTGGAAGCTATACTATAGAGGCTCTTGCAAGAGCAGGAGTAGGTGAATTAATCATTGTTGACGATGATACTGTTTGCTTAACAAATTTAAATAGACAAGTGCATGCTACCTATAAGACAATAAGTCAACCTAAAGTAGAAGTGATGAAAGAAAGAATATTATCTATAAATAGAACATGTAATGTTATAACACATCAAATTTTTGTTACACAAGAAAATATAGAGTCTATAATTCCTGATGATGTAGATTATGTAGTTGATGCGATAGATACAGTGTCAGCTAAATTAGGATTAGTAGAATATTGTTATAAAAAAGGCATAAGAATAATGAGTTCTATGGGAACTGGTAATAAATTAGATCCTACACAATTTAAAGTTACAGATATATTTAAGACAAAAATCTGTCCTTTGGCTAAGGTTATGAGATCTGAGTTACGTAAAAGAGGAATAGAAAAATTAAAGGTAGTATATTCAGAAGAAGTTCCGATAAAACCTAACTATGATGATGTTGTTACATGTAAAACAGGATGTGTTTGTACTGGTGGTACTAAGAAGTGCGCTATAAAAAGACAAATACCGGGAAGTATATCATTTGTTCCTCCGGTTGCAGGAATGATAATTGGCGGAGAGGTTATAAAAGATATATTAGAAATAAAGTAGTACTAGATTCAGGTATTGGTCTAAAAGCTTCAAGTATATAGTAAATTTATAATAATTGATTTTAACTGACTCTTTTGGTTAAGTATATTGTATTTTTTTTAGTAAAAGGATACTATATATTTACTTGAAAGAGTTAGTTTTTTATTAATTATAGAAAAATCTAAAAGAAGGGGAGCATCATGAAGCGTATTGATAGAATTTACAATTATATCGAAAATAACTCGAAAAAATTTACAAAGAATAAGCTCTTAGAAGTTAAAGGATTTAGTGCACAGGAAATAGGAGAACATCTTGAAATATTAAGAAGTAATGTGTCGAGAGAACTTAATGCACTCTGCAGAGATTCGAAAATTATTAAGATTAAAAATAGACCCGTTCTTTATTTCGATAGAAAAAGCTTTGAGGAAATATTATCTATAAAGTTACCAGACGATTTGGAAGAGATATCAGATATAATGGAATTTGCCTCAAGTGAAGATGTGGTAAGAGATGAAGAACAATCTCCTTTTAACTATTTAATTGGAGCTAATACTAGCCTAAAAAATCAAATCGAACAAGCAAAGGCTGCGCTCTTATATCCGCCTAATGGACTTCACACATTGATAATTGGAAGTACAGGAGTTGGGAAAAGCTTATTTGTTAATATAATGTACCAGTATTCAAAATATATAAAAAAATTACCTGAAGATGCGCCTTTTGTTGTTTTCAATTGTGCGGATTATGCTAATAATCCACAATTACTTTTATCGTATATTTTTGGACATATTAAGGGTGCTTTTACAGGGGCTGATAAGGAAAAAGAGGGAATTGTTGAAAAGGCTGATGGAGGAATATTATTCTTAGATGAGATACATAGATTACCACCAGAAGGGCAAGAAATGATTTTCTATTTTATGGATACAGGAACCTATAATAAGCTTGGAGAAACAGATAGGCAGCGCAAAGCTAACGTATTGTTAATAGGTGCTACAACAGAAGATCCTAATTCTACATTACTAAATACTTTTATTAGAAGAATTCCTATAACCATAGTTATTCCTAACTTTGAAGAGAGATCCTTACAAGATAAATTGGAACTTATACACTACTTGCTTTCTAAGGAAGCTCAACGGGTAAACAAGACTATTAAAATTTCATCGGAATCAATAAAAGCATTAATTGGAAGTACAACATATGGAAATGTGGGTCAATTAAAGTCAAATATACAGCTAGTTTGTGCCACAGGATTTCTAAATTGCATGAATACAGATAAATGTATTGAGATAAATTTAGATTTACTACCAGAAAGCATAAGAAATGGGATACTTAATTTTGAAAGTAAAATAAAAGACGACTCCAATTTTTGGGGAAGGGTTCCTAGCACATTGGTGGTTAAACCTGATGGTAACAAAACTTTTCTAGAGACTGACGCTTATGAGCCACCATTTAATATTTACAATATTATAGAGGACAAGGCGTTTGTTTTACAAGAAGAAGGCATGAGTGACCAGGATATTAAAAATTATATAACAACAGATATAAATGTTCATTTAAAGCAATTTTACGCGAGATTCAAGAATGATGCGTATCGTAGGGAAGGCTTATTAAAAATTGTTGATAAAGATATTGTTGATTTTGCTGAAGAAATAAAAATGTTAGCTGAAAATAGATTGAGCAGAAAGTTAAGTGATAGATTTATATATGCTATAAGCCTACATTTCAGCGCGTTATTTAATCGTATAAAGAAAAACACAGTATCATTTTCAACAAATATTGAGTTAACATTATCATCTAATAGTAAAGAATATGGAGTAGCGAAAGAGATCCATAAGTTAATAGAGGATAGATATAACTTAATAATTCCAGAAGTTGAAATAGAATATTTAGCTTTACTTCTAAGCTCAATACAAGAATTATCTCATCAAGAAAGAGTTGGAATAGTAGTTGCATCTCATGGTACAAGCACTGCTACAAGCATGGTGGCGGTGGCTAAAAAACTTTTTGATTCAGATAATATTGCAGCAGTTGATATGCCGCTTGAAAGAAAACCTTCTGATATTATAGATAGTGTTATTGAAAAAGTTAAGCAAGTAGATGAAGGGAAAGGTGTATTACTTTTAGTAGATATGGGATCTTTAAATAGTTTTGGTGAAACTATAACGAAAAAGACCAAGATAAATATTAAGAGTATTGATATGGTATCAACGGCTCTAGTACTAGAAGCAGTCAGAAAATGCTCAATTTTTGATGCTGATCTAAATTCAGTATATTCATATTTAATTACTGATTTTAGAGGATATACTAATAATATGATGACAGAAGGTAAAATGGGAGAAGAGAATGCTATAATTACAATTTGCTCCACAGGTAAGGGCGCTGCGATTAAACTCAAGGAGCTAGTTGAAGCTGTAGCAAAGAATATCTCAATTAACGATAATGTTAGAATAATCCCAGTAGGATTAAACAATTTAAATGAGTCAATAAAACAGATTTCGCGAAAAAATAAAATTTTAGCACTTGTGGGAATAGCAAATCCTAATATGGGAATTCCCTTTATATCGATTGAAGAACTAATTGATGGATCTGGAGAAAATATTTTAAGAAATATAATTGAAGGAAAGGACATTAATCCGGTTATAAAAGGAGAAAATCAGATTGTTTTAAAAAATCTTTGTAAGCAAACTTTAACAGAGATTTTAACCTTTCTTAATCCTGAAAAGATATATTCGTTATTAGATGATTTTATAAAATCTATTGAAAAATCTCTGAATGTACATTATGAGAATCCAACTAAACTAAGAATTATGTTTCATGTTGCATGTGCACTAGAAAGGATGCTTTTAAATAATGGACTGGTATATGATTCGTCTGATTCAGAATTAAATCCAAGATATCTGGAAGTGTTAAGAAGAGCAAATTTAATATTTAAAGAAGCTTTATCAATAGAGCTGACGGATGATGAGCTATACTATATGATTGATGTTATAGATGTGTGTTAAATTTAGTTTATATAGGAAAAATAATGTGTCAAAATACAATTAAAAGTGTGTCAAATAATACTTTAGAGTGTCAAAGTGAAAACTTATTCGCATTGTATGCGTTTAGAATTCATGTTTGGAGAAAAGTATTTGTTGACACACTTTTTTTGGCATAGGAATTGCTAAGTATATTGGTATAGAAATAATATATGTAGCAGGAAAGGATGATGAAATAATGATAGCAGTAATCGTAGGTACTCATGGTATATTCTCGGAAGAAATCTTGAAATCAGCTGAAATGATTTTTGGAGTCCAAGAAAATGTGGGAAGTGTTACTTTTCAGCCAGGCGAGGGGATAGATGCTTTAGTTGAAAAATATAATTCACTTATAGAAAAAATGAATTCGACAGATGGCGTATTGTTTATGGTAGACCTTTTTGGAGGAAGTCCATTTAATGCAGCCAGCATAATTGCAATGAAACATGAGAATATGGAAATTGTGACAGGTGTTAATCTCCCAATGATATTAGAGGTTCTAGGAAGTAGAGATTTTTCAAGTGTGTCAGAACTCTTATCAATTGCAGAGAATTCAGGAAAGGAGGCTATAAGAACTTTATCTAAAAATATTGAAGAAGATTTAGATGATGAGATAATATAGCAAACTATGATTAATTAATATAAGAATTACATGAATTTAATTATAATATGAAATTTGAAAGGTGAGATATAAAGATGGAAATTAGTTTTGTAAGAATAGATGACAGATTAATACATGGACAAGTTGCAACAGTTTGGACAAAGTATAGTGGATGCAATAGAATATTTGCCTGCAGTGATGAAGTTGCAGCAGATGACTTAAGAAAACAATTAGTAATTCAAGTAGCTCCTCCAGGGATAAAAGCATATGTGCTTCCAATAGCAAAGGCAATTGAAGCATATAATAATCCTAAATTTGACAGTTTTAAAACTTTATTCTTATTTACAAACCCTACAGATGTATTAAGAATGGTTGAAGGTGGAGTTCCTATTAAATCTGTAAACGTTGGAGGAATGTGCTATAAAGCTGGAGATAAACAGGTTACAAATGCATTGTGCATGAATGATGTCGATATTGAGGCGTTTAAAAAGCTTAATGAAAAAGGCATCGAATTAGAGGTGAGGAAACTAGCAAAAGATCCTAAAGTAAATTTGATGGACAAATTTAAAGAATTACAACTTATATAGACATAAACTTTACCTAACAACTAAAGATAAGATCCTTTAAAAACTCTTAGATTTTGATAGAAGGAATAATAAATCCTGTTAAAAGATTAGATATATAAAATTTAAAAAAGTTTTTATATATAAATTAAAAGAAAGAGGGGAATTTACAAATGAGCACTTTACAATTAATTTTATTAGTAATAGTTGCAGCAATTACTGGTATGGCAAGTGTACTTGATGAGGCACAATTTCATAGACCAATAATTGCATGTACATTGGTTGGACTTGTACTAGGGGATATTAAAACAGGAATTATACTAGGTGGAACACTTGAAATGTTAGCATTAGGATGGATGAATGTTGGTGCAGCCATGGCACCAGATGCGGCGCTTGCAAGTGTAATTTCAGCAATACTTGTTATAATCGGTAAACAATCAATTGGAGCAGGTATAGCGGTAGCGGTGCCAATTGCAGCAGCTGGACAAGTTCTTACTATATTTGTGAGAACAATAACAGTGTTTTTCCAACACTTAGCTGATAAATATGCTGAAAAGGGTAACACAAGAGGAATAGAAATGTGTCATATACTAGGGTTATCACTTCAAGCAATACGTGTAGCGATACCAGCAGCCATAGTAGGAGTACTTGCAGGAACAGATGCAGTAAATGCAGCACTTGCAGCTATACCACAAGTTATTACAAGAGGACTTCAAGTGTCAGGTGGATTTATAGTAGTTGTTGGTTATGCAATGGTAATGAATATGATGAATAGTAAATCATTACTACCATTCTTCTTCATTGGATTCCTACTAGCAGCATTTACGAACTTCAATTTAATTGGTTTTGGTGCTGTAGGTGTTATTGCAGCAATATTCCATATAAAATCAATAGCTAATGAAGGTAAAGTAGCAGTAGCTGGAACTGGAAGTATTGATGATATTGATGATTCAGAGTTAATGTAAGTACAGAAAGGAGATAAAATAATGAGTGAAAAGAAATTAAATAAAAGTGATATAGTAAAAATGTTTATCCGTTCAAATTTCTTATTGGGATCATTTAATTTTGAAAGAATGCAAGCAATAGGTTTTTGTGTTACATTAATTCCAGCTTTGAAGAAATTATATAAAGGTGACGAATTAAGTGCAGCACTTAAAAGACATTTAGAATTCTTTAATACACAACCATTTATGGCAACGCCAATCATGGGAATAACAGCAGCCATGGAAGAACAAAAGGCAAATGGGGCAGATATAGATGAGGGATCAATAAGTGGTGTTAAAATTGGTCTTATGGGTCCACTTGCAGGAGTTGGAGACCCAATATTCTGGGGAACAATAAGACCTGTGCTTGCAGCATTAGGGGCAGGACTTGCACTTACAGGAAGTATAATTGGACCATTAATTTTCTTCATAGGATTCAATGCAATAAGACTTGCAACAAACTGGTATGGAATGTTCTATGGATATGAAAAAGGAACTCAATTAGTTGCTGATATGGGAGGAAATAAACTTAGATATCTTACAGAAGGTGCTTCAGTACTTGGATTACTTGTTATAGGTGGTCTTGTTTCAAAATGGACAACTATAAATATACCTTTTGTTCTATCTAAATATACACAAGCTGATGGAAAAGAAGTAGTTACAACTATTCAAAGTGTACTAGACAGCTTAATGCCAGGATTAGTTCCACTTTTACTAACATTTTTATGTATGTATCTATTAAAGAAGAACGTGAATCCATTAATAATAATCTTTGGATTATTTGCTGTAGGTATTTTGGGTGTAGCTTGTGGAATATTACAGTAGATATAGATATTAAATAAATAAACGGTTAAATTAGATAATGTAGTAAACTTCCTTAAAAATAGAACCCGCAATATATTAGTATGGTATGTAGAAATATCAACAATATATTGTGGGTTTTGTGTATAAGTATATGTGAAATCTAATTTTTGTGGATAATATTTATATCTTAGCGGTAATATATGGCTACAATAATAAATTTGTATTTAATATCTGAATAATATAAGTTTGAAATTAAGGTCAAATTTAGAAATTCAATTTTAGCATATATCTCACTATAAGATATGAATTAGATAATCATTGTTATTTTTAAAAGAAAAGTTGATTTATGTAAAGCAGATTATAATTCTATCATTTTGTTAATTAGCAGTTTTGAGACAATATTGGAGATTAATTGTATGAGGTGGCATTATATTTAACTAATAATAATGTTTTAGGTATAATTTTAGAAGAGTATGATTAATAAAAACAACTCAGATAACAGCAAAAAGGAAAATTAAAATAAATGTTGAATGATTATAGAGGAGTGTTGATAGCTAAATTGAAAATAATAAATAATGAATAATGAATTAAAAATCAAGAAGATACATTTTTACAATTATAGAGGGGAATTATATGCAATCAAATATGAAAGTGAAAATACAAGGAAATAGATCGAGTAAAACAGAGTATTTAATAAAAGATATGGATGATATCATCATTGGTAGATTTTGTACTGATGAATTAACTGGTAGAAGTAAAACGTGTAATATTAATCTTAAGTTTTATAGAGAATACAATTATGAATTATTAAGTGATACATTATCTCTTATATTAAAAGGTATATTTAAAGATTTGAATATTTATAAAATTAATGTAAAAGTTTTTGAGAAAATAGACTTAACTGCATTTTTAGATCTAGGTTTTACTCTAGAAGGAATATTTAATGAGAATGAATATTTCCAAGGTGAATATCTTGATGAACTGTCATTTGGTATAACTAGAATTGAATATAGTCAAATGTGTAGGTATTCATTAGTAGAATTAAAAGGCAAAGATATAATTCTTAGAAATCTAACTCCCAGCAATGCTCAAGAGATGTTAGAGTATTATAAAAGAAATAAAAATCATTTGGCTCCTTTTGAACCAACCAGAGATAGCGATTTCTACACAGTGGACACGCAAAGAAAACTGCTAAGTAAGAGTTATAAAGAATTTTTGAATGGAACAAGTATAGATTTAGGCATTTTTAAAGAAGAAAAATTGATTGGGAAGATAAAACTTTCACGAATTATATATGGATCTTTAAAGAATGGTGTATTAGGTTATTCAATGGATGAAAATGAACAGGGGAATGGGTATATGCAAGAAAGTGTCAAGCTTTTACTTAATTATGCTTTTAGAGAATGTGGACTTCATAGAATAGAAGCGTCAGCGTTAATGAATAATAAGAAATCTAAAAATGTATTAGCCAAATGTGGATTCAAGCTAATTGGAGTAAATGAAAAATACCTATTAATTAATGGAAAGTGGGAAGATCATGAGACTTATTATATCTTGGAAGAATACTTTAGATAATTGTTAACTATACCTAGCGTATCAATAGTAGAATATGAGATGAAAATGAAGATAGTCAAAGAGTTTACCATATTAAGTTATATAAATCATGTTTTTGGATAGAATATCTACAAACGTATGTGTTAAGATGAAAGACGTCGCTAAAAGACATAAACAAAACAACTTAAAAAGGGAAAAGATTTTCTAGAAAAGTTGTTGACAATGTCGAATGGTGATGGTATGATAAAGATCCTCGCTAAGAGATGCATAATTAGTAACTTAATAAACTGATAGAATTGTCTAAAATGAAGTTCAGAAAGTTTGAAAAAAAGTTATTGACAAGCTTCGAAAGCGATGATATACTGAGTTATCTGTCAGAAACGACAGATAACAACAAAACATTACAACAGTAGTTGTAAGAAAGAAAATTGGTCTTTGAAAATTGAACAGAATGATATAAATACATTTAAGTAAACCAGCAATTTTTATTTGAGTAAGCTAAGATTAAACTTTTAATTGAGAGTTTGATCCTGGCTCAGGACGAACGCTGGCGGCGTGCTTAACACATGCAAGTCGAGCGATGAAGTTCCTTCGGGAACGGATTAGCGGCGGACGGGTGAGTAACACGTGGGTAACCTGCCTCATAGAGGGG
>NZ_JHXK01000020.1 GCF_000621745.1 Clostridium beijerinckii HUN142
AAAAAAGTGTATGTTTTACTGGATAATGCTAAATTTCACACTTCTAGAATAATGCAGGACTTCGCTGACGCGCATAGCGAAGAATTGTTTTTAATAAATACTCCTAGATATTCTCCAGTTCTAAATCCACAGGAAAATATCTGGAATAAGTTGAAAAATTGTATTTTTACTACTAGTGCTTTTATATCTATTGATGAGCTTTTTGAATCGATAAATTCAATATATATCCATTTAAATGAAGATTTTAACATGGTTAAGTCATTAGTCTATGCTAGAAATTACTATGAATAAGTTTAATTCTTAAGTTGGATATCTATATAAATATCCAAATTTGAAACTAGACTTATGTTGTAACTTACCGAAATCATAAATGTTTCGTTCCGAAAAGCCTTGATGTTAACTTTTTTCATTTTTACCTTTGTTCCTTTTTTAAAATATTTAATTAAACCTTCGAAAAAATGCTTATTGTTAACAAGGTTTATTTAAAAGAAGGTTTAAATTTTACAAGTTTATTTGAAAATACAATTCATATATTATAAAATATTTTTTGAGGTGTTATGATGAAGAAAACTATTAATGTTGTAGCTGCAATTATAAAAAATGAGAACGAAGAAATATTATGCGCTCTACGCTCTCCTATTATGAAATCGCCAAATCTTTGGGAGTTCCCAGGTGGTAAAATAGAGGCTAACGAAACTCCAAAAGAAGCTATTGAAAGAGAAATCTTTGAAGAATTGAATTGTAAAGTGCGATATATTAATATACATAATGAAAATAGGCATGAATACGATGATTTTATTGTAAATTTGATAACCACTAACTGCGAATTAGTAAATAGCTATCCTAAAGCTAATGAACATGCAGCTTTATTATGGCTGAAACCAGAAAGCCTGCTTTCTTTGAAGTGGGCTCCTGCAGATATTCCTGCTGTACTTGAAATAATAAAAAATCATGCTATTATTTAGCATGATTTTTTTACACTATAAGATATATTAATTTAAACTAATTGATTTGTTCATTAATTTGAAAATTTTCTATACAGATAAGACACTATCTTAAAATTTTCACTTTATAAATAACTATTAAGATTTATTTGTTCTTTGAACTCATCTAATCCTACTCTGTCTATGTAATCTCCTAATCTTTCTCTGTTAGTTGCATTTTCCCTATATACTTCAATAACTTTCTCTATTAAATCATATACCTTTTCTTCTGATACAGAAAGTGCTATTCTATCTGCTATTCTTGGTCTAGCTCCACCTTTTCCGCCAACATAGAACATCCATCCTTTTCCGCTTCCTATTAATCCTATATCTTTAAATGCACTATCTGCACAGCTATGAGGACAACCACTTACTCCCATTTTTAATTTATTAGGTAATTCTTTTCCATGATATAAGCTGTCCAATTTTGAACCAACTGCTACTGAATTTTGAAGACCTCTTTTACAAAAAGTAGTTCCTGGACATACTTTTATACTTCTTACACATAGACCTACTGCTGCACCTGGGTCCATCCCTAGATCATCCCAAGCGTTATCTAAATCTTCTTCTTTTAATCCAACTAATGCAATTCTTTGAGCTCCTGTAACTTTAATAGCTGCTGCATTATATTTTTCAGCTACATCTGCAATATTTCTTAAAATCTCTGGAGTTACAAGTCCAGCAGTTAAATGTGGAGCAATTGCATATGTTTCCTTATCCCTTTGTAATATTGCTCCTTTTTCTAATAAATCAGTTTTCATCGCGTATCTCTCCTAATTCTAATTCTCAAAATAGAGTATTAATGTTATATAATAATTTCTATTAGTTATTGTATCATATTTATAATCCAACCTCTAGCAAAAACATGATATTCGAAATATTCTGAACATATATAGAATATATAATATATGGTATATATTTAGATTAAATTCTATTCATTAGATGCCAATATTTATGTACTTTAAGTCGTATTTTAAGTTATTTTAAAACAAAATATCGATTGACAAATTTAATTTTATACAATATAATTTGTTCATAGTAAATATTGCATAAAGGTTAATTATATTGGAGGAATAGATTATGAGAATTTTAGCATTGGAATTTTATAAAAATGGAAGAATGAAAGAATCTTTTGCATTTGGAGGATCACTTGAAAAAGAAAAAATTAATATAAACAAAGATTACCCTGCAAGCCTGCAAAATTATTTAATAGATACTGGAAAAGAGGTTATTCTAGTAGACACAGGTTTACCAGTTGAGACTCCTGATTTTGAAGATAAACCTGATCAAGCCTTATATATGGGTGAAAAAATTGCTAATTTTAAAGAAGCACTAAAAAATGTAGGTTATGCTCCAGAAGATGTTAGCAAAGTAGTTTTAACTCATAAACATCCCGATCACGCTGGTGAACTTAGAATGTTTGATCATGCAAAGATTTATATATCAAAAATAGAGCTTGAAGCTATGAATATTGTAGGCGACAATTTAGTTGAAGTTAATTTTACTGATGGACATTATAAAAACTTTGATAAAAGTCAAATTATAAGTAAAAATATTTATATGCTCCCAGCTTATGGACATACTACTGGAAATTCATTAATTGTTGTTTATGATGACGGTATTCACTACATGATTCATGGCGATGTAACTTACACTGACGAAGCTTTAAGGCAAAACCAATTATCTGTTGTTTTTGAAGATAAAGGACAAGCAATTGAAACATTAAATAAAGTCAGAACTTTTATAAAAGAAAATGATACAGTTTATTTATCAACTCACACTCCTGAAGGTGTAGCCTCTCTTAAAAATAAAACTATAATGAAAGTATAATAAGTCTTAAAGTAACACTTAAACTTGAAAGGATTGAATAAAATGAATAATACAATAGAAAATATAAAAAATCATAGATCAATTAGACAATATCTAGATAAAGATATTTCAGATGAAATCATAGATGAGATCATAAAAGCAGCCCAAGCTATGCCTAATTCAATAAATGGTCAGCAAACAACTGTCATAGCTATAAGAGATAAGGCAAAAAAAGAAAAACTTGCAGAACTTGTTGGAAATCAGGAATATGTGGCTAAAGCACCAGTCTTTTTAGTTTTCGTAATGGATTTTTATAGAACTTACTTAGCTGGAGAAAAAACTGGTTCTAAGCAAATAATTCATGAAGACATTGAAGGCGCTCTAGTTGGTGCTGTAGATAGTGGAATTACTTTAGGTGCAGCAATAATTGCAGCTGAATCTCTTGGGCTTGGAACTGTTCCAATTGGTGGAATAAGAAAAAATCCAGAAGAAGTTATAGAACTCTTAGATTTGCCTAAATATACATTCCCACTTGTAGGCCTTGCAATAGGATATCCTTCAGATGAATCACACACTAAGCCAAGAATTCCTTTTGAAAGCTTTAGACATAAAGATACCTATAGTAAAAAAGTCGTTGAAAATTCTATTGATAGCTATGATGAAGAAATGGAATCTTACTTAAAAGGCATCGGCAGATATGATAAAGAAAAAAATTGGAGTACTTTAACTTCAAGTATCTATCAAAATATATATTATCCAAAAGTAAAGGATGCAATGAAGAAACAAGGATTTACCCCTGAAAAATAACTCTCTATAAATTATGTGTTTTGAAATTAGCTGTTTAGATAATAGTTTTTTTCATATATATTTCCCTAATAAATAAAGAGTACCAATCATATTCCCCTTATGATTGGTACTCTCTTTGCATTTTTTAATGTTGCTTTGCAGCTTAATGATTAATAAGTCTTTCCCATATATTATCCAATTATTCAAATCTTAATTCTTAATATTTCTTCCTTATTTAGTTTTAAGTATTTTTTCAGTTAAATTTCAAAGGAAAGAATATTCAAAATATTTAGAATATGATATAATAAGATAAAAATATATAGAGGTGGTATGCTTTATGGAGAAATATGGAGATCATGAAATAATTGTAATACAGAATAATGAAAATCAATACCCATATAAGGCAATTGCAAAAATAGGTGATAATGAGATAAAGCATAAGGGACAGAGTCAGTCCGAAGCAATTGATTTAGTTAAGCAAAGCATTAATAAGTTAAAATCCAAAAATATAATCTAACTGTAGTATAAGTGAATTTAAATGAATAAAAACTGTTATATTTAAAATATTAGGTACCCAATCTACATAAAAACCCTCGACTATTGTCGGGGGTTTTTACCTTAGAAATAAGAAAATAGACTTCTTTATTACCTCTTCATAAGGATTACTCACTCTCTCAACTTTAAAACTACCCTTTAAACAATCTACTACATATCCTGTTCAAGATTCTATTAAGGTACAGGTAAAATATTATTTTTAAATTCATAAAGATACTCTTGTTTATTCTTATATATCAACTTTACTTACGGTACGTAGTCTACCTTTGATAGGTGTTTTTTGTAACTGCTGGAACACCCACTCTCCTTTATTATTTAATATTTCTACAAAGGTAGATATATCAACTATATTGATGATTCCTATATCGTCCTTTGTCATACCTTCAATATTGCAAAGTGTGCCTACAATATCTACCGCCCTCATCTTTGTTTTCTTACCTGCGTTAATATGTAATTTCATAATCTCTTTACTAAGCTTCGCACCTTTTGTTTCTTTAATTTCAGGTCTTGTATTCATTTTTAAATCAAATTCTTCTTTAAGATTATTTACATTTTCCACTTTAGGTCTTTCCTTCAAAAGAATCTCTTTACCTATATATTCATGTATATCATTTAAAAACTTACTTTCATTTTGTGTTACAAAAGTAATTGCTCTACCCATCTTGCCTGCACGTCCAGTTCTTCCTATCCTATGAACATAGCTTTCTTTGTCTTCTGGTATATCATAATTAATTACATGGGTGATATTATCTATATCTATCCCTCTAGCTGCAACATCTGTAGCTATTAGATATCTAAAATAACCCAGCCTAAAATTATTCATTACCCTTAATCTATCACTTTGTTCCATTCCACCATGTATTTTTCTGCAATCATACTGGAGCTTTGCTAGCTCCTTATAAACTTCATCAACCTTTTGTTTTGTATTGCAGAATATCATGCAGCTATCTGGATTTTCTATTATAGTTATATCTCTTAAAAGTTCTATTTTATCCAATTCATTTACGTTATATCTTTCTTGATATATATTATCTACAGATTTATTTTGCTCCTCAATTTCAATATGTATAGGATCTCTCATATATTTATTGCATAAAGTCTCTATGTCTTTTGGCATTGTGGCTGATAATAACATGGTCACACGTTCTTTTGATAAGCTTTTTATTATTGTTTCTATTTGCTCTACAAATCCCATATTAAGCATTTCATCAGCTTCATCTATTATAAGATACTTTATTTTTGATGTATCAAATGTACCTCTTTCTATATGGTCTATAATACGACCAGGTGTCCCAACTACTATATGTGTTTTTTGTTTAAGTTCCTTTTCTTGATCATAGAAAGGGGACTTTCCATAAATTGCAGCTACTTTAATTCTTTTAAATCTACCTATATTAAAAATATCTTCTTTGACTTGAATAGCAAGTTCTCTTGTTGGCGTAATCACTAATGCTTGAGGTTTATTTTCTTCCCAATCCACTAATTGGCAAATAGGAATAGCATATGATGCAGTCTTACCACTTCCTGTTTTAGACTTTACTACTATATCCTTTTCTTCTAACGCAATCGGTATAACCTGTTCCTGAACTTTTGTTAACTCCTTGAAATTCAACATACTAATTGCTTTTAATAACTCATTGGATAACTTATAATCATTAAAATTTGCTTTTATCATTTGATCATCTCTTTTCCATGTTTTTTACTATTATTGCTACAAATATACATTTTTATCCGATATTTTCTCTTTATCATTACAATCATATACCTATATGCATACTAACCTTTTCATTATATCATACCCATGTATTTCTACTATTCATTTAATGATCCCTCCCTATAAAAGCGTAATTTTATATTTATAAAATAATTATTATGACATAGTAGAAACTGAACTTTTCTCGTAATAAAATTGTTTGTTTTTTCCCATATAATAACATACCCAATTATTAAACAAATTAATATTATTCATTATTAAGTTCGAACTATTCTATTTGGAAATCAATGCTACCAATTAATCACAATATATTTTGTAATTATATAATTATGCATTTAAGATAAATCCGATAAAATTTAAACTAGATTTTCAAAATATTCAATTGCTGTTAATTCCCCAAACATATTGACAGGATCGTTTAGACTAGTTATAATCAATTCGAAGGTTATCGAATCTTGATATTATAAGTTTGGAGTTGTAAAATGGACACTAATAAAGCAGCAAAAATATTTAAGGCACTATCAAATCCCAATAGACTCGAACTATATTTAAAAATAGCTGAGGCTAATGAATCTAGTTTTGAAACTAAAGGTGAATGTTTTGTATATGACATGATCAATTCTTTAAGTATTGGTGCTCCTACTATTTCACATCATATTAAAGAATTAGTGAATGCGGATTTGATTAGTACAGAAAAAAAAGGTAAATTTTTAATATGCAAGGTTAATGAAGAATTAATCGAAGAAGTTAGCAAACTAATATCATTTCAACGTGGATAATTTGTAGCATATTTTAAACAGCTCAAATTATTATAGCTTAGATAATGGTAGAATATTTTTTAACACATAGGAATAAACATAGCTTATCCCTATGTTTAAAATCCTCTTATAATTCGATTATTATCAAATTATTGAAATATCGAAGCTTTCGAAACATATAAATTATATATGAATTTGCCGCATTAAATATAGTTTTCTATTAATATTATATTGCTGGCAATACAAATTAATGGAGGTTTATTATGAAAATATTTTATTTTACTGGAACCGGAAACAGTTTAGCTGTTGCTAAAAGCTTTGGAGGAGAACTCTACTCAATACCAAAAGTCTTAAAAAGTAATGAATTAAATTTTGAAGATGAAAAAATAGGAATAGTATTCCCCGTTTATGGCTTTGCAGCCCCTAAGATTGTACAGGAATTTATAGAAAAAGCTACCCTAAAAAGTCCTTATATTTTTACTATTTTGACATATGGAAATAAGACTGGTGGCAGCATTAAATGGTTTGTAGATTTTGCTAAAAAGAATAATATAAATGTTCAATATGCTGACAGTCTGCTTATGATTGATAACTACCTTCCAGTCTTTGATATTGAAAAACAAAAATTAAAACCTAATAATATAAACGAAAATTTAAATCGCTTGGTAAATGATGTTTCTGAAAATAAGCAATATGTTAATAGTGGTACTTACCTTGATTCAATTGCAACAAACTCTATTCAGGGCTTAATTAAAATATTTCCAAATTTTAATTCAGTTAAAAACTTTTCTGTTCAAAATAACTGTAATGGTTGTGGAACATGCGCAAAAGTATGCTCTAGAGACAATATCGCAATTAATAAGGATGCTGGTAAATCAAAACTAATTTACGGTGATAATTGTGAATTTTGTCTTGCCTGCATAAACCTTTGCCCACAAAAGGCCATAAAATTGAAAAGAGAACGTAATCCAAATGCAAGATTTATTAATGAAAATGTAACTTTAAAAGAAATTATTGAAGCAAATAATTAATCTAATTTATCCTCAAGTTTAGATTCAGGCTGGCCATTTATTGGCCACCTTTCCTAATTTACCATTGTCAAACGTCCACTAAACCTGCATCTGGGATCAGGTTCAGTCATTTTTCCTTCATAGTTAACTTGTAAAAATTTTTCCTTAACAAGGACAGGCGTAAAAGGCAAAGTGTAATTGATATCAGACATTTTTATAAACTCACTTATCAAGTCATCTTTTATAAAGAACATCATGTGGTCTAAATCGACAGAATCCACTTAGCCACATATTCTAAGACTGAGTTATCCAACGTTTTGGGAATATTGTATTCTTCTAATATTCGCACTATTGTACCATATATCGCTTTCATAAACATATGGTTTAATCCAGGGTAGAGTTTGCATGTGGCGTTGTTGTGGTCTTTTAATATCTGTTGGTACTGGTTGAAATCTTTCTCAATCGAAACCTGAACGTCTTTATCACCATGCAAAACTAAAAGTGGCTTATCAGTTTTTATAAGAAACTCTTTAATTGGGTGCTGCTTCATTTCCTTTAGATACCATGCATAGAGGGAACCAACCAATGGGGTCTGTTTTGCTGTCTCTTCAGACATGTTGGCGATAGAATTAAGCTTGTCTTTAAGTTCTTGTATCTGCTGTGATGCCATTTCATACTGAGATTCGTCAAGCTGTTTCAAGACATCTTCATTCTGGTCAATGATAACTTCTTCCAGGGTTCGAAATGTACCAGCAAGAATTACTCGTCCTGCAAAATCACCGCCCTCAGCATCGATTCTGGGAGCGAGCATCCCACCTTAACTGTGACCAATCATAAATACGCTGTTAGCATCTATACGCGGGTCTGTCTTTAACATATGGGAAGCAAATAGAACATCATGAATAACCTCTTCTTCAACGGTTAAACTGCCACCAAGTTCTCGAATAATCTGCTTGCCATATTTGTAGGTGCGTTTATCGTATCTTAGTGATGCAATCCCTTTTTGGGCAAGACCGTCGGCGAAGTATCGAAACAGTTTATTAGCTCCAATTGTTTCGTCTTTATCCACGGGACCTGAACCATGCACAAATACAACCGCTGGAACTTTTTCTGTTTGTGTATCTGGCAGCGTCAAAATTCCCTCCAATGGATAAGCTGTGTTAGCTTGAATCGTAATTTGTTCTATCATACTTGAACCTCCTCTAATCACAATAAGAATAATTGGGTTTATTGTTCTATGTGATTTTATTGTCTAATTTCTATTATGAATATCACTCTTTGCCATATTCCTTCTCTAGGTTCTTATAGTCTCCCTAGTTGAGGCTCTGATTATTCCTCCTGAAAAAAGGCTTATATTAATTGTTATCTATAATATTAATCCTATCAGATACTATCTTACTTTGCATAAAATTATGATTGTTTGCTTATTTGATTTAATTCACTTGCAAATTCTCTCATTTTTCCTATAAATATTTTAAAATTTATTTTTCGTGCCATGTATATTCAAAACAAAACTACACATGCTAATATCATAAGGAACATAACAGTCGAGCAAAGATTTATATATGCTCTTGATATAAGGGTGTATATAAGTCGAACAAAGATTTTATAATGGTTATAACATATAGTTGTTATAATAGTCGGCGATAAGATTTTATTTGGTGGGGAAAAGTTTTATTATAGTTGATTTATATCTATTATAATAGTACTCCAACTTATTATATAAGGTCGAGTTAACATTATTCAATGTGTTGAATTGATTTAATATGGCCGTGAGGTTATATTAAGTTGAATAAATATGTTGTGTGGTGGAGCGAACCATGGTAATTGGTTGTGATTTATTGTATTATAGTCGAAAGATTATAATATGATGATAAGCTATCTTTTATTGTGCTAGTGAAGATTGTTATGCTCTTTAAAAAACCGTATTTAGTATACATCTATGCTAAATACGGTTTTTTAATCTTGATTCTACTAAATTAAGACACTATTAAGAAAATGATAAGTTAATTCATCAGCATATTTGAATCTGTTATTTTCTTTTATGTACTAAAATATATTATTAAATTTTTAGCAGTTCATAATTTCAAAAGTTAAAAATAAACATCTGAAAATTCTATTCTTATGCGTTCATCCTTATTTTTAATATTTCTATTATATATCGTATTTTCCTTAGCTACTGCTCCAGCTGGAAGCATCACAGTAAACTTGCTTCCTTTTCCATATTCACTTTCAACATTTATACTACCACCATGTAATATAGCAATAGATTTAACTAGACTCAATCCAATACCAGTACCTTCCGCATTTCTAGATAAAGATTTATCAGCTTGTTCAAATCTATCAAATATAATATCCATTTTTTTCTCTTCAATACCAATCCCATTATCCTCTACTGATATTTCAACCCATTCATTCATATCCTTGACATTTACAAATATTTCACCATTATCATTTGAAAATTTTGTGGCATTGGAAATAAGGTTTAGCATTATTCTCTCGATTTTTTCTGGATCACACGCAATAATCTTTTCTTCTGTATCCGTGTCAAAAATAATATTTAAGCCTTTAATTTTAATAAAACTGGTTACTGACATTACTATTTCTTCTACGACATTAACTATATTCACATTTAACAGGTTAAGTTGAAAAAATCCTGCTTCAATTTTTGATGTGTCCACTATATTGTTAATAAGCTTTGATAACCTATAGGTATTTAGCCTTATTGATTTAACATGTCTTATAAGTGTATCCTTTTTATTTATTATTGAATCATCCATATAATACATTTCTAATAACTGAGCCGTTGCCGAAATTACATTTAATGGAGTTTTAAGTTCATGAGATATATTAACTAATAACTCTTCCTGTGATTTTAATGTCTTTTCCATGATTTTATTCGCCTTTATTTCAGCAGTAACATCCATCTCTAATAATTTATTTTGTTCTTCTAGCATTTTTTCTAATTTTTTTCTTTCTGTAATATCCCTACCAAATCCTGATACAGATACCAAATCCCCATTTTCATTATATGTAGGAACTAAAAAATCCTCTATCCAAACATAATGTCCATCTTTATGTTTAAATCTTGCACAAAAAGCTTTGGAAAAATCCGAGTTCTTATCTACTTTAGATTTTTGTATATGAATATCATCAGGATGAATAATTTCAAATGGCAAATTAGCATTAGTATAATGTATTTCTAAATCATATCCTAAAACCTCTTCAATGGAGGAAGTGAGATATATAAATTTGAACTCAGGTAGAATTTGAAATGCAAAGAAAATGTCCTTGGTTTTTTCACACGTTTTAATTAGCTGATTATATCTCTCTTCAATGTGAAGGTATTTACTTATATCTATAAGAGATAGGTATGCTCCAACTATTTTAGATACGCCATTAAAAACAGGTTTAGAGACAACCTCGAAACGTAACTGATTACCATCTTTCTTTAAAACTAAAGTCTCAAAACTTTCACGTGATAATAAATCATCAAATCTATAACCTAAAAATTTATCAATATTAGTATTTAGTATTTCATTTTGCATAAATCCTAAAATTCTATAACAGTTTTTAGAAATAGATTTAATTACTCCATCTGTATTCACTTTAATAAGTAACTCTCTCTTTATTTCAAAATTATCTAAATCAATATCTAAGTTCATTTTTTCTATTCTCCTAACAATATATATACTGGATTCAAAAGCTAGTATTAAACATTGAAGAGGCTTAATTTTGATACCCTTCATATATTTACATAATTCCTCACTAAAAAATAATTATAACATATAATCACAAAGACATCTTAAGTTTTTGTTTTTACTTTGATTACAGATGAAATTTTTTAAACAAATACATTTAGCAGTTATAAATATATAATTTATGGACCTTAGCGTTTGTAGCAGAGACTTTACGAATGACTTGCTAATAACTTAATCTCCAAATTAAAAAAGAGCCTTGTTACAGGCTCAATATTAATATTTACTTTATTACTTATTTGAATTTTTTTCATAGATATATAGCCTAAGCTTTTAACTTTTCTGCACTTTCTTTTGTTTGTGTAACCTGTTCTAATACTTCATTGGATTTATGACTAATTTCTGAAACTTTATTTGCTATATCTACCGTTCCACTTGCTCCTTCGCTCGTTGCTTCTGCTACCCCATCTATAGTTTTTAAAATATCATTAATTGATGCTAAAAGTTCCTCTGATGTTGAACTAAAGTCCATAACAAGGTCATCTACAAATTTTGCATCTTCACTATACTTTCCTACTACTTCAAGCATATTACTATAGTCTCTCTTTACATCTTTAGACACAAACTCTAAAAGATTATTTGAATTATATGAAAGATCGTTAACTGCTTCTCTAACCTTATTTGTTACTTTCTGTATTTCTGATACAGTATCTTTTGACTGTTCTGCAAGTTTTCTTACCTCTTCTGCAACTACAGAAAATCCACGCCCTGCTTCTCCAGCTCTTGCTGCTTCTATCGCTGCATTTAATGCCAATAGGTTTGTCTGTTCTGTTATCTGCATGATTGAATCAGATAGTACATTAATTTCTTCAACTACTTTTGACTTTTCTAAAGCTTTTTCAAGTCCGTCTTTTGTATTTACAAATGTGTTATGAGCTATCATTTGAGACTTTTCAATATCTTCTTTAGTTTGTTGTGCTCTTTTATTTATTTCTCCTGCTTGAATCGCTCCATCTTGTGATTTTTCAGCTATTGATTGTACTGCCTTACCTATTTCTTGAGAAGTTGCTGAAGTTTCTTCTGCTGAAGCAGAGGTTTCCTCAATAGTTGCTGAAAGTTCCTGCGTAGTTGCTGAAACATCCTCTATATTTCCATTAAGAATTTTAACTTCGTTATTTACTGTGTTAACCACCTCTTCTATTTTATCTGATTCTTCTACAATATTTTTAATTAAGGATTTTAAGCTTACATGTATATTATCTAAAGCCTTTGCCATTGTTCCTATTTCATCTTTTCTCTTTTTAAATTCTACAGGCACTTCACTTGTAAAATCGCCACTTGATAGTATGTCCAAATAATTAACCGAAATATCTAAAGGTTTAACTATATTTTTTGTGATAATCTTAGACATCAAGTATCCTACTATAATAGAAACAGCTATAGATATAAGAAAGATTATTGTTATCTTTTTATAATTCTTATTGTCTAAATCATTAATCTCATCGGCTTCTTCTACACTATGAAGCGCTAACTCTTTTAAACTTGCTTGAAAATTGTTGGCCACAGTTTTAATATCCTCATTCTTTTCTAATGCTTCCTTTTGCTTTCCCTCTAAAGCAAGTTTTAATATTTCATCCATTCCTTCTCTATATTTTGACAAATCGTTTTCTATCGTTGTAATTATATCTTCTTCATACGTATCTAACTCTACTTTTTTATAGTTTTGAAAGTTAGCATCAAATGTTTTCCTTCTTTGTTCAATATCTTTCATTTTTTCATTTTGTTTGTCTTTATCATCTGGATATAATATTATGTAATACATATCTGCTTCAATTGCCCTTGCCTGATTTCTATTATCATTTAACCAGTTAATTGCATTTAATTTATTATTATACATTGATTCCATATTATCATTGCTTATTTTTAGCTCAATGTAACCGAAAATACCAACAAATACTGTAAAAATCAATAGTATTGAACTTAATAATTGTAATTTACTTTTTATTTTGATATTACTTAATTTCAAAATAAAATCACCTCCAAATTCATTTTCGTTATTTTATACCATTACTCTTTGCAAAAATATTATTGTACTGTTTCATTGCCAAATTCGACATAAAAATGTATATTGCTATATTCTTATTATATATTAAATATATTTCTTTATTAAATTATATCCCATAATAAATAAGCATTATATTGTTTAAAAACTACTTTAAATCAAATCACCCCGAATCTATCCTATTCCATAATGCAAATAAAAAATGAGTTTATCAAAATTTGACAATAATCTCGCACTTTAAACCTATTTTCCCATAATATTCTTTTGCTTATAATTATAGCACATTTTTTCTGATTTTATATTAGAATTTAATATAAAACAAAAAAAGCTTAAAGTTGATTAATTTTCACTTTAAACTTTTGATTTATTGTATTATTTTAATGTTTAAAATCCATTCTTTTAACAAAGACTATAAAATATAATTATTGCAAAAAGGAGGAATTTCTCATGGCTAAAGTTACTGGCGTAGTTAAATGGTTTGATACAGAAAGAGGCTATGGATTTATATCTTGTGACAAAGGAGATGATGTTTTTGTACATCATTCCCAAATTAAAGATAAAGGGCCTGATAAAGATCTGCATGAAGATGAAAGTGTTACCTTCGACATTGAAAGTGGCGAAAAGGGACCTATGGCTATAAATGTTCAAAAATTATAATATAAGATTCTAGATATATGGATCAAATAAATTCTATCATTTACTTTGTTGAATTCATTTGATCCGTTTTCTCTTAATAATTCCATCCACTCAAAATCTTTGTTCTCCCAAACGGGGACTGTTAACGCCCTAGATCGTAACGTCATGAGTTAATATTTCTCCTGATTTTTTATGGCTCCTCTAATAGGCATTTCGAAAGCTAAATGTATTATTTGAATCTTCAGGTGCTATTACTATTCGATTTCTACCTTGACTTTTAGCTTTATAAAGAGCAACGTCTGCTGATTTAAACGAAGTATCAAAGGACTTGGAAAAATTATCTTTTAATAAAGAAATTCCAAAGCTTGCAGTTATTTGTATTTGGAATTTATCAGTTACGATTACTTTATTCTGAATTTCTTGTCTAATATTTTCAGCTAATACACAGGCTTCATTAATTGAAGTTTCAAAAAGAAATATTAGGAATTCTTCACCACCCCAGCGAGTAGCTAAATCTGTAGTTTTTATATGTTTTATTATAATATTACTTATTTCTTTAAGTACCGTATCTCCAACAGAATGACCGAATTTATCATTTACATGTTTAAAATGATCCACATCTATCAAAATAAGAGATGCGACTTTTTTAGACTTACCAATTATTCTCATTTTTTCAGAAACATGATTACTAAAACTCCTACGATTTAAGAGTTCTGTCAATGAATCATGACTTGATATGTAGTTCAATTTTGTATTAATCTCTCTTAGAATTATGTTTTGAGCTATTTTCTCATAATTAGAATTATAAACTCCTGTTGAAATTATAATAATTGCTAAAAAGAAAATAAAACCATTTATAATGTTAGTAACTAACAAATTAATATCATTCTGAAATATTACCAATCCACTTAAATAAGCTAAGAATGGAATAGAATACACAGCTAAATTTAAGGGAGCTCTCAACATTATAATACTACTAAATATAATAAGGTTAGCAATAAATACACTACTTACATTCCCAGGCTTAGCTTGATCTAAAGCACTAATTATAGCCATAGAGCTTAAAATTAATATAGTTAAAGTTGGAATTAATAACTTATTCATAAGTCTAAATTTATTTTTACTATATTTAGTTAATAGTTTTATAAGAATAATTCCAACAAAAGAAACAATCACATTGAGTGAATGTAAAATAAAATATTTACTATCATTCCAAATTACATTTGAAGAATGGTTTATTAAGTAAGGGATATCATTAAATAATATGAATAAAATTTCAACTATTATAAATATAATAAGAATTAACTTCATTCTTTCAAGATTAGTTACATTAATATCATTGATAACAGTAGCCTTTTGATCTTCTGTAAGGTTTAAATCTAGCTTTTTCAAAAAATATAATTTATTCATGGAATAGTTCTCCTAATAGATTTTAAGATAATTATGAAGTATTTTTCGATATATATTTATAAGAAATTACTTATAATAACATTTTACCACAAAAAAGCCAAATAGAACATATTAAGCCAAGACACATGAGACCATGGTACCATTTGTGAATCCCCATATTCTCCCATGCAGTATGCTTGTATAGATTTTTGATATATGCCTGTTTCATCTGATAATATTCTTCTTAATAAAAGGGTCTGACCCTTTTAGTGATGTCGATGCAGTGCAAAATAATAAAGCTGAGATTTTCTAAATATAAGAAAATCTCAGCTTATAAATATGATCTTTATAACTCTGTGTACTTCTTGCTGTTACCTTTAGCTTTTTCTACTGGATATTTTTCTTCGTTTTTATCCATTTTGCTATTTATAATTTCCTCTAAATCTACTCCTAATGAATCCGCCATATGTATACAATAAACCATAACATCAGCCAGCTCTTCTAAAACATGTTCTTTATTATAATTTTCTTCATCCCATAAAAATTCTTCTAGAAGCTCTCCTGCTTCTATGGATATAGCTTTAGATAGATTTGCTGGGGTGTGAAATTGACTCCAGTCTCTGTCATTTCGGAATTTTCTTATTCTATTTATTGTTTCTTTCATACTATCCACTCTTTCTATTCTCTTCCAGTTTTTATGTTTATTATAGCATATATCACATAAAATGAATTTTGTGAAGATCTCTAAGTATATAAATCTATACTTTTTAAAAATAATTCTTAATCCCGTAAAATACCCTTGAGGTGTTATAAATTGAAAAAAAAATAAATGTTATAGCTGGAATTATAAAAAATGAAAACAAAGAAATATTATGTGCTTTACGCTCTCCTGTTATGAAATAACCAAATCTATATAGGTTCCCAAGTGGTAAAATCGCAAATAACGGAACTCCAAAAGAATCTATTGAGATTTAATTATCCCCTTGCCTTTTTTGTTAATTTGTAGTATATTTGCAACATGATGTTTAAAAAATAATTTTTTAAGGAGGTTTAACTATGAATACATTTATATTATTTGTTAGATTTATAAAATTAAATACATGTACTTATTCATCTGTGAAACCTCGCGAAAGAACTGCTATGTGATATCTATCATTAACTTTTAGCGTTTAACTTTTATATTATTTTGCGTTGAACACAGCTCTGAATAGCTGTGTCTTTTTGCGTTTAAAAGTTTATAAAGTAGCTTTGTTTAACTTAGGGCACGTTCAAAACTTGTTATTTATCTTCATGCACCTAATTAAAGACTTTATAAATTTAAAATTTTAAACATCATACAATATCTAGGCATATCAAACTATCAGATTATTGAAATCATATGCCAAAAAGGAGGAAATTTTATGACCTTATTTAAAAATTACATTGCGAAGCAATGGAAATTACTACTTTTGCCTATGTTTGCTATGATAGTTTCCATCTGTGCAGATAGCTCTTATCCTTACTTTCAAAAGATATTTATTGATAATATAATTCTTGGTCATATGGATAATTATTTAATTATATTTTTAATAGTTGTTGCTTCAGTTGCACTAATTCATGGTTTATTTTCTTACTTAAATGAGTTTTTGTTCGATAAATTTGCTCTTATAGTATGTAAAAAATTGAGACAAGATTTATACTCTAAATTTCAATCTTTTGAATTCTCTTTTTTTGATAATAATAACACTGGTGAATTACTTTCGAGAATTATTGAAGATGTAGATGTAGTATGGGACACTCTATCCTTTGGACTGAGATTGCTATTGGAAGCAATAATACTTTTTTCAGTTTCTGCTTTTATAATGTTTAATATAAATAAAACTTTAACTATTATCTGCTTACTTGTTTTATTACCAGTTGCTTATATTGGAACAATTATGGACAAGAAGTTCTGGACTGTATATTCACAAATTAGTGACCAAACAGCCGAAATAAACTCTATAGTTCAGCAAGATGTTTCAGGTATAAGACTTGTAAAAGCTTTTGCTCGTGAAAAATATGAAATATCAAAATTTTTGAAAGTAAACAAAAAATTCTTTGATTTAAATGTTGAGCAAGCAAAAATAGTTGGGACTTATGGTCCTATAATTGAACTTTTAACAAACGCTGCACCAATTTTAATGATTGTTTATGGTGGTTATTTATGTATTCAAGGAAATTTAAGTTTTGGTAGTTTAGTAGCATTTACTAGTTATATTTTTAATCTTTCTTGGTGTGTAAAGAATTTAGGTTTTTTTATTAACTTACTTTCACAAAATAAAGCTTCTATGGGTAAGATAACTGATATTTTAGATAGAAATTCTGAAATTACTTCCATGGAAAATGGTTACAACCCTACTGAAATTAAAGGAGATATTATATTTAAAAATGTAAGCTTTTCCTATAACAATGTTGAAGTACTTCATGATGTAAATTTAAATATTCCTCATGGAAGTACTGTTGCAATAATGGGTACTACTGGATGTGGTAAAAGTACCTTACTTTCTCTAATAGGTAGGTATTACGATGTGACTAAAGGAGAAATTTTAGTTGATAATGTTAATGTTAAGAACTGGAATTTAGAAACTTTAAGAGCTAATATGTCTGTTGTATTTCAAGATACTTTCTTATTTTCAGATACAATAAAAAACAATATATACTTTGGAAGTAATAAATCTGAAAGTGCTTTAATTAAAGCTGTTAAAGATAGTGCCGCTTACTCCTTTATTAAAGAAATGCCAGAAGGTTTTGATACCATTATTGGTGAACGAGGTCTTGGCCTATCAGGAGGACAAAAACAAAGACTTGCTATATCAAGAGCAATATTAAGAAAATCACCTATTTTAATTCTAGATGATTCAACTTCTGCCCTTGATATGGAAACTGAATTTAAAGTTCTTCAAAATCTAAAAAATGATAAGAAAAAAGCAACTACTTTTATAATTGCCCATAGGATTTCTGGTGTAAAAGACGCTGATATAATTCTATTTATGAAAGATGGTAGAATTGTAGAAAAAGGTGATCATTCAAGTTTAGTAAAGGCTAAAGGTTACTATCATAGTGTATATTCTCACCAATTCCAGGATTTTGAAGCACTTACATTGGAGGCAAATTAATATGAATGATATTTCACATGAATCATCCAAGATCCAAATAGTAAAAAGACTATTAACCTATGTTAAACCTTATAAGCTGAAAGTTACTTTTGTAATTTTACTTTTACTTATTGTAATGGCTTGTAATTCAGTTACCCCTTATTTAATGAAAATATCTATAGATACTTTTGTTGCAGAAAAAAATGTTAAGGCCTTATTTCTTCTTGGATGTGGACTAATACTTATGAATATATTTTCAATGATTTTATCTAGAATCAGAACTATCGCCATGTCTAAGATTACCAATCAAATCTTAGTGGATATTAGACATAGCTTATATACTCATATACAAACTTTAAGCTTTAACTTTTTTGATAATAGGCCCGTTGGAAAGATTATTTCAAGAGTTGTTGGAGATGTAAATGCTCTTCAAAATTTATTAAATAATAGTATTGTAAATTTAATTCCTAATGTTTTTACTATTATCCTAGTAATTTGCCTAATGCTTATATTGAATCCAATGCTAGCTGGTATCTGCTTAATTACAATGCCTTTATTATTATTTGCAATGTTCTACATTCAGATTAAGGCAGATAATAAATGGAAAATTTTTAGAGAACATCGTTCTTCTTTAATTGGATACACTCATGAATCTTTATCAGGAATGAAAGTAATTCAAGGTTTTAGCAGAAAATATTACGCTAAAGATAAATTTGACAGCCATATTGGAAATCATGCAAATGGTTTTATGACTGCTGTATTTACTCAAGATTTCTTTTGGCCATTTTTAACTTCCTTCCGTGGTTTAAGTATGGTAATTCTACTCGGCTCTGGATATTTGTTAAGCAAACAAGGAAATTTAAGCTTAGGTACGTTAATGGCATTTTTTATGTACATTGAAATGCTTTGGAGACCTATTATAAATCTATCTTCATTTTACAATGCCTTTGTTACCAGTATGTCTGCTGGCGAAAGAATTTTTGATATTTTAGATACCAAAAGTGATATGGTAGATGAAGCATCAATTAAGGCTCTCCCTCAAATTAAAGGAGATATCGAATTTGATCATGTTACTTTTTCTTACACTAATGCTGATATTCCAGCCCTTAAGAATACTTCATTTAAATTAAAAGCTGGCGAAAAAATAGCTTTAGTTGGTGAAACTGGTGCAGGAAAAACAACTATAACTAATTTAATTAGCAGATTCTATGACCCTACCTTTGGCTCTGTAAAAATTGATGGTGTAGATATAAAAGACGTCACTGTTGAAAGCTTAAGAAGCCAAATGGGTATAATGCTTCAAGATTCATTTTTATTTTCAACCTCAATTAAAGAAAATATACGCTATGGTAAATTAAACGCTACAGATGAAGAGGTAATACAAGCTGCAAAGGCCGTTAACGCTCATGGGTTTATCGAAAAACTAGAAAAGGGATATGATACTGATGTAAATGAAAGAGGTTCAAGACTCTCCCTTGGTCAGAGACAATTAATAGCTTTTGCAAGAGCTTTAATTGCAGATCCAAGAATACTAATACTAGATGAAGCAACTGCAAATATAGATACTGAAACTGAATTATTAGTTCAAGAAGGTATAAAAAAGCTTATGAAAGGAAGGACCTCAATAGTAATAGCTCATAGACTTTCTACAATAAGAGATTGTGATAAAATTTTTGTACTTTCTAAAGGCAGAATAGTTGAGTCAGGTACTCATGATGAACTCCTTAAAAATCATGGTTATTATTATAAACTGTATTCAGCTCAATACAGCTTCCTAAAGCAGGATGCTTAAAAAACTTCGAGCCAGCTAAAGACTGACTAAAAAAGATAAAAAAATAAAAGGAATTGCTTAAAATTAGCAATTCCTTCCAATATAAATTTAGTTAATGAGCATCATTTAGTATTTAATATAATTCTACTTGGAGATATACCATACGTGATTAAATATTGTTTTGTTTTTTCACTCTTAACATAAAACACAGCATCATCACAAGCGTAAAATGCATCATGTCCTATACTTTCCACACTATCTGGAATTATTATACTTTTTAAACTAACACACCTTCCAAATGCATTATTTCCAATACTTGTTACACTGTCTGGAATTGTTACATCTGTTAAATACTCACACTCATAAAATGCACTATTTCCTATGCTTTTTATCTCAATATCCCCTATTTTTCCTGGTATAACTAATGGAATACCAGTTATTCCTGGACCCCAAGGGACCTTCCTATTAAATTTTACAATTCCGCTAGTTGACTTAAGAATATCAAACTCTCCAGCTTTAATACATTCTATCCCAGCTCCACTATCATCTAAATACCAGCCATCTACATCTTTATTCTTGTCCATATATCCAAATACACCAAAATAGTACCAGTTTCCAGAAATATATCTCCAACCTTTAGCGTATGAATCACCTTCTGAATACCACCAGCCATTAGAATTTTGTTGCCATTCTGCACTTGCACCTATTGGATTTAATAATAATACTGAAGCTACTACTAATACACTAGCTATTACTTTTGTTAATTTTAACTTTTTCATATTTTTCCCCACTTTTTACCCCTTCATTTTAAATTAATATTTTAACATAATTACCAATAATATTCACTATTATCTCAAAACAGTCACTTTATCTATTTTTATATCTTCCTTCCAGCTTCTAACATTTTTACTGCATCCTCCGCAATTCCTTATCAATAGTACTTCTAGGCGTTAAAATCTTATCTTCTTAAAAGTTCCTTAATAGACTTCACAGGCCTCTTCAAAAACTCATCTTTAGAAACCCTAATTACATTTTCTCCTATTACACTCATTATATTTTTATCATCAACAATAATTTTCACATCATCTATATTAAAAGCTTTAATTTTACTTTTATCATCGATATTATCTATTTCAATGGATATTTCACTATGTCTTCTTTTAAGCTCTGTGAAAAGTCTGAATTCCTCTTTAGCTTTTATAAATAATTCAGTTGTGTTCTTTGAATTATTTAGCAGATATAAAGTTGTATATATAAAGCTTCTAATAGACTGATTTGATATTTCTATTTTATTTTGAAGCTTATACCACTCTTCAATCTCAAACTTATAGTATAACGTGTCATCAGCCTTTGGCAGCTCGTGTATTTCACTTCTTTTTACTATGTCGATATTCTTAATTTTCCCATACCACAATATCCCTGCATCATCACCAAACTTGTTTTTTGACTGATACAAAGCAATATACTTGATATTGTTTTTAGCTAAATTGACTTTATTCTTTGGAATGTGGTAAAAGTTATATTTAATGCTTACTTCTAGTTGTTCTCTACCTTTTAATGATCCAACTAATACCTCTCTATTTAAGGAAGCTCGACTCACATTCGTTCGCTGAGTAAGCGATTCACTCAAAATCATAGATTTTGGTTCTCTGCTTAAAGTATTCATCTTTTAAATAATCCTCTTTTCCTACAGGCTCTATTGCCCTTTCATAACTTGAATAAGATGATTCATCAATAATTTCCTCTAGGAAATCTTCCATGAGATTTGTAGTTGAAGGAAGAAACGGTATTGCGCCTATATTAACTTCTTCTATACTCCTATAAAATTTATGATTTTTAAATTCTTCTTCATTATCATATGGGAACAATACAAATGCTCCAAATATGCAGTTATTTATAGCTCCAACAGGATTCTTTATTTTATCTTTACGTTCTAATAATTTATCTTTGTTATAATCATAAACAATGGCATCTCTATATCTATGCATTGTATTAATATCCTCTTCCTTAGGACCAACACTTCCATAAGCCTCAATATATTCTGGGGATGTATCTATCTTATATTTTGCATCAAATATGAATTCATATGATTTAATACTGCTATCTTTATGCATAGATAATACGTTATCTGGCTTTTGTGATACTGTTTTGGAACTTCTTCTGGAATTATAGTAAACTTTGAATTTTTCATTTGTTTGTGGATTATAATAAGTAAGTGATGATTCAACACCTTTTACAAGTGAAACTGTAATCCCATCTTTATTAATTTTTAATATATCAGTGCTTACTAATTTATATTTCTTTTTAAGCAATGAGTTTATCTTTATGAAACACCAATATTCATATAATAACGAAAGCTCCTTCATTGAAAGGCTGAATATATTTGAATTGATACTCAAGCCTTTTTGAAGCATAAGATAATATTTATATACTTCTTTATATCCATTCCCCATTGAAAATACTAATGAAAGATTAGCTTCATTATATTCACATGGGATATTTCTTAAAATTGAAGTATTAATTCTTTTGTTTATTTCCCTTTTAAAGCTGTTCAATTTTTTTAATATTTCTTTGTCATTGTTATTAAGCTTTTTTAACTTTAAAAGAAACTTATCTATTTTATCAATTACTTTTAATAGCATAAACTTTAAGAATCTATTTTCTTTTGTATTGGTAGTTACAGTTTTATTTGTGATTAATGCTTCTTTAGGCAAATAGGTGCCATTTATCTTTTCCATTAAATATGGTCTTTTTTCTAAATATTTTATTGTTTCATTAGGTGCATTTCTTATTTTATGATATTTTACTACCCTTGAATCTTTTTGAAGTTCATGATATGGATTATACAAGATTATGTCTATGGATTTCTTTAGTTTATCAAAGACATAATTTAGAATGCTATAAAATTCACTATCATTATTATTGCTCTTATTATTTATTTCAGAAGATAAATAAGTTCTTGCTAAAAAGCCATAAGCCAAATTATATATTTCTTCATTTACATCTTTTAAAATAGCTTTATAATCTTCTTTATAACTTATTTTTGTTGGATATACTTCTAAGATAATTTCAAGTTCTATCTTATTATTAACCGTAACTACAAAATCAGTAGCTCCAATATCTCCTTTAAAGTTTATTACACCACTTAAGTTCTTTGATTTTGAAGTTATTGGTGTTACCTTATTTCTTATATTTATATTTTGATGATAAAACTCTACATCAGCGCCATTTTTGCTCTGAATTATAATTTCATAATTGGAGTATTCTTTAAGAAATAATCCTTTTATATATTCAATATCAGATTCGATGAGATCTTTATTAAATGTATTAATCCTTAAGATTGCTTCATCACTTATGCCATATCTTTCACCTTTAAGAACAAAGATTATATTTTCTGTTTCTACAGATATAAGTTCATTATTATTGCCAGAAGGTTGTGAATCCATCTCTTATGAACCTCCTGATCATATAGATAAGTTTTTCATTAGTTAATTTGAATTTATAATTTATTTTATCAGAACCTTCATTTAAATCTGTAACTTTTTCTTTTAAGTCTTTCAATTCTTTTTCTTCTAAATATTCTCTATTTGAAAATCTATACTCATTGAATAATTCAAATATATCTAAGAGCATGTCCAAAACTTCATTGCTGCTTCCACTTATTTTAGGGAGAATCTTTTGAACAATGCATAAATCAAAGGCTTCATCAAAACTCATTAAATTATCTTTAACAGCATAAATCATATAGAAAGTTATTTCATCTCTTACTCTATATCCAAAATGATAATTATATTTTTCTAGAATGCTGTTAATTTTAATAAGTTCATTTATAGCTTTTTGAGCTGTATCTTTAAATTCTTTACAATCCTTAATTTTTAAGAATTCTGACTTTAAGAAATCATTATGATAAATTCTAATTTCCTCGTCAATATTAGAATTATCAGAGCTTGTATCATCATCTTCAAAAGAATAACTTAAATCAACTTTATTAAATTCAATTGTATTTGCCCTATCTAAAACCTTTTTACTAAATGGAAAGGTTGTTTCATCCATATTTACGGTTCCTATAATATATAAATTTTGAGGAATATAAACATCTCCATAAGTACTAATAGATACAGAATCCCTCCCTATCTGCTCTAAACTCAGAAGAGTATTAGTTATTATTTCATTATCTTCATTTAATCTTCTTGTTTCCATAAGAGATAAAATGTCACTAAAATAATACTCAACTCTAGCTAAATTCATTTCATCTAAACAAATGAAATATGGAAGCTCAGGATGTATCATAGCATCATAACAAACCTTAGTTATTATTCCAGGTGTAAATTTTCCTTCAATATTTCTAAAACCTAAAAGATCTGTATTATCTGACCAATCAGGTTTTACTGGAATTAAATTAAATCTTTTATTTTCTGCTGTAGCTCCAATAGACTTTGCAAATAACTCTACAATTTTACTCTTACCTGTCCCCGATATTCCTGAAAGAATTACAAATGGTTTTGTTTTTAGAGATATATAAAGATTTTTAATTAATAACTTATCATAAGTATAGCCTTGGCTTTCTATGCAATTGTGAATGTAATCTACTGCTTTCCCAACTTCAAAATCTTTAATTATTTCAGTTTCATTTGAAGTTTCTTCAATATCTTCTATATTATTATCATTAAAATCTTCATCGTCACCATCAGTAGTTGCATTTTCATCTCTTTTAATTAGTTTTACTATAAAAGTATCCTTTTCTTCACCTTTGTAAAAGTCCATGTATTCCTGGGATTCATCTGGTAACTTAATTATTTTTCCCTTACTACCTTGATCTTTTACTCTCATAATATATTGATAGCTTGTATTTAATTCTTTTGATAAGTATTCTTTTAATTTTTTTCTAAATAACAATTTTATAACTTTATCTTTTCTATTTAAATTTGGGAAATTAATTGATGCACCGAACTTTTGATTATCAATAACTATAGTTATATCTACTTTCCCACTTCTAATTAACTCATTAGAAAGATTTTCAATAAATCTCTCATGATATCGTGTTGGAATAACTGTTCCCTCTTGAAATGTACTATGATCTACTGCCTTTCTTGCTATTGCATTTATATTTTCTGTTTGGATCTTACTCCATGAATCAGATCTTTCTTTATTACTCCCTAAATCCTCTATATCATTTTCTTCATAAATATTGTACTAATTATTATTTATAAGCTCTTTATATTTATTTTTAATTACAAAATCAATATTTTCTTTTTCAAGATCTTGTATATTTAGAAATGTGCATTTATCATTGCTTTTAGACGGATTAAACATTGGTCTTATACTTAACATAATTTTAGTTTTAAACTGCCAACAAGTTAAAACATTTCTATTTCCGATTATCTTTTCTCCATTTTTCTCTCTAACCAGATTTTCATCATAAATTTTCCTAGGCACAACAAAATAGGCATTCTTCTCTTTTTGACGTTCAAAAATAACTACATCTAATTCCTCTATGCTTTTATTTAAATATTGTATCATTTTCTCTATATCTTGATTATCTTCAATTTTATTAGGTATTAATTTTAAAATCTTCTCCATATGTGATTCCTTTCATTAACTTAGAATGTTTTTAATAAAGCTGAGGTTTTCCAACATAAAGAAAACCTCAGCTTTACTAATTCTTTATAATCCCAACAGCCACCCCGATAATACTAAATTGATCTTCATCCAGCATAAATGGCTCATAAGCATCATTTTCAGGCATCAATAATATTTTACCACCCATGGTTTTATAAGTCTTTAATGTTGCATTCCCTTCTATATCGACTGCTACTATGTCCCCAATATCTGCTACACTTTGCTTATTTATTACTACATAATCTCCATCATTAATATTTTTATTTATCATGGAGTCACCTTTTATCTTTAGTATAAATAAATCATTAGAATTTCCAACCCAATCTGAAGGTAAAAAATATTTGCCTTCTAAAGAATCATTTATTAAAATAGGCTTACCTGCAGCAATTTCATTGTATATTGGTATAGATCTTATATTTTCAATTTTTTCTTCAATTCCATTATTCTCTACATAAATTTCACTTATTGAATCTGAGTCTTTTATGAATTTATGAGAAATATTTCGCTTTAAATTAATGTACTCAATCGTTTCAAGAGTAGATGGTATCATCGATGAACTGAATTTTGGTATATCATTAATTTCTTCTAATTCTTTATTTATTATAATAAGTTCATTTCCATCTGTAGCAATTCCATATTGTGCACTTGGACAGTTTGCCATATAGCTTTTAAGTTGTGATAATGCATTTTTTGCCCCATTTCCCCATCTTTTAACTTCAGCTAAAATGTAAGGTCCTTTAACTTTATTTCTATATATGTCTATTGCTATATCTGCAAACTTAACACTTGAACCTATATTAATTTTTTGTTCTATAGTAAATAAATTTAATGGATATTTGTACACTTCATTTAGCTCTTTTAATATCCATTGTCTAACTCTTTCTTCTTCTGAATACATATCAGGAATACTTTCTTTTAATAAATAATCCTCTATTTTAATTGTATGAATTCTTCTCATTAAGCAACTTTCTTTTACTCTTAAATATTTATAATCAATATCCTTTATAAATTTAGATGGTATACCATCTGATGTTATAAATAACTTTTCAGTTGCTCTTGTCATACCAACATAAAATAGTTTTCTTTCTCTTGATTCCAACATTTCAACGTCATCAAATTCGTTTTTATTTAAGCATAATGGCATTACTTTTGAGTTCATTCCAGCCATTATTACAACTTTAAATTCAAGGCCCTTAATAGAATGCATAGTTACGAGCTTTACACATTCTTTAGCGAAGTCGAATTCATCTTTTCCATCAAACAATAAGCATGGTATGTTATGTTTTTGCAAGTAGCTCTCTATTTCTTTAAGCTGAGTATTTGTTCTTGCAATTATTACAATATCTTTAAGATCATACGATTTTCGTAAGTCCTTTAGTATTAAACTTGAAATATAACTGCATTCATCTTCTTTATTATCAAAATTTTTGTAGATAGGATATTCTCCTTGCTTATCAATTAAATTTGGCTTAACAAAATTATCATCTTCAATTAAATCTTCATCCTTCTGTATAAGGCTGAAAGCAGCCTGAGCTATTTGAGTGGTTGTCCTATAATTTTTACTTAATGAATTAGATTTACCTTTCATATCATAGCCAATACTAGTAAATGAGCGATTTTTTATAAGCCAAGCTTGTGGGTATATACTTTGCGCTACATCTGCTATAAAAGTTATGCTGGAATATGATTTTTCATTATATAAAGTCTTTAAGAATTCAAGCTGAACCTTTGTCAGATCTTGGCTTTCATCTATTAAAATATGTGTATATTTATTAATTAGATTTTTCCTTGCCTGCTTTAAAGCTAATAACGACATGTCTTGAAAATCCAGCCTATTAATTTTCTCTAAATTACTGTTATATTTCAATAAGACTTCATAAATTGCGTTTCTTTGCTTAGAATTTTTTCTAAGCTTTTGAGGTCCATCATTATTAATTTTTCTTACTCTACCAACTCTATCTACATTTTGATATTCTTGAAGTTCTAAATAATTACAAGATTTAATCCATAATATTTCTTCCTTAATAAATTGAAGAAACCTTGGATCAATTATTTTTATATCTTCATATTTATTTGATACATAATGTATTGCATCTATAAGTGCATTCTGACTTTCTTTAGGACTCGCAATTTCCATTTTCAATTTATGTTTTTTCTTATATTGGACAAAATAATAAAACATTAATGAATCTATAGTCTTTATTTCTAACTTGTCTTCATTACTCTCATCAAATAAACTCTTTTGATCATTTACCTCATTTTTAATATTTTCATATATAAATGCTACATAATTTGAAAGTGATTTATTATAAGTTGCCATAAGTACCTTATCATCACGTTCTACACAATAATGTCTAATAAGTAATGGTATTTTATTAACAGCAACAGTTGTCTTTCCAGATCCAGCAACCCCTTTAATTAAGGTATGTCCATTTGGCTTGCTCTCAATAATTTTCTTCTGTTCTAAATTAAGCTGCATTATCTCACGCCTTCCCAATCCTTACTTATTTAAAATTTCTAATATTGCATCTCCATACTTTTCAACTTTTTTAGGACCAAATCCTTTTACTTTTAAAAGCTCTTCCTTACTCTTTGGTTTAGCTTCAACAAGAGAATTTAATTCTTCATTATTAAAAACCATATAAGGTTTAAAGCCTTCTTCCTTTGACTTATTCCATCTGTACTCTCTAAGTAGTTCATAAACTTCAGAGTGTTCATTATTACTGCTTTTTTCATTTCGCTTAGAATCAGTACTATCTTGACTTAATTCAATATCTTTTTCCTTTAAACCTACATGTTTTTCTACATTATTTAGCTGTAGATTTCTAACCTTATCTACATTCTCGTTTTTTGTCTCTACCTTATCTAATGAATATCTAGAGATATAATCAATATTTTCTTCTTTATTATTATTTATTAGATAATTTGCAATCTCATACATATTTTTTTCACTTAATTCCTTAGCATATTTACTATCATCTAATACTTTCTTAATTAAAGTTGAAATTTGATCATATTTATATAAGTTACTCTTTATTTTTTCAGGACACTTGGATTTATTTATAATAGCCTTTGGATTAGATATTACAACTATAGGTTTTAAGGTAATACTATTTAAAAGCTTTTCTCTATGTAAAATTTCTTCAAGAATATATGCTTCCCTCTCATTTGCTGAGATAGGATTATACATACCTTGTTTTCTTAAGAATTTACCTTCTTTATTTTTTATTATTCTTATAAAATCTCCATCCTCAGTTATATCAATATCTCCATTTAACTGCTTAGTTTTCAAAACAAAAATGCACTTAGCAGTTATAAGTATAAAATCATATTGAGCTACATAATCATTAAACTCTAATCTAATATTATGAACAGCTAACATTGGTATAAATGAATTTTTAAGTTCATTATAAACATTTTTCTCACCATATAATTCTTGCTTTATAAAAAATATATCCCTATTAATTAAATTCTTTTTGTCACCACTAACCTTTTCTAAAAGATCATTTAAATCTTGCAATTGCTTATTATTATCTTCAAATTCTTTTAGAAATATCGAACTAGTTATTGTTCTTTTATTTAACAGCTTATCAAAAATTGACATTAATCTCACACCTTAAACCTATTTTTCCATATTATTCTTTTATTTATAATTATAACACATTTTTTTAGTTATTTGATATTAGGATTTAATATAAAATAAAAAGACTTAAAGAATATTATGGTTTACTTTAAGCCTATTTTATATAATATTTTTAAGTTTAAAATGCCAATATATACCGCATTCGAAAAATTTAATTTGAACTCTTACTCAGTATTAACATCAAAGCACCCAAGATAAGTAAATCCTAACTTTGTATATACCTTAATTCTTTAAAGAATCTCTTTTTTAATAATTCTGAATCAATTCCCTTATTTCTTGAGTCTAATATTCGTAAAAGCTTTTGAGTTGTCAAATGTGCTAATTTAGATTTTTTCACTATAGGAGATATAATATCCATATTAGATATATCTCTAATAATGAAAAAATCATCTTCATTTTGAGATATAATAACATTTACTACTTTACTAGAACAACCTGAAGCAAGGCTTAAAGATAACAACCTCATTAAAGCATCTAGCCAACCTTCTTTAAATTCAACCTCAAACGCTACAGTTAAATCGCGTGTTAAATCATCTATCCATATTACATCTACATAATCTATTTTTTCGGAAGATTTTTCTGATTTCAAATTTGACAAATTCAAATTTTCCATAGTTGCAGTACAAACTTCATTTAGATTAACTCCATATATTTCTTCATTCTTATTATTACGAGCCAACTTAGATATATAACCGAAATGGACACCTAATGCCCCAACTTGAGCTTGAATATTTAGATGATTCTTATTAAATAAATAATATTTTCTTGTAACTATTGAATTAATATCTGCTTCATCCAATATTATTTTAATCTCTCCAACAGATTTTTTACCTATTGTTATCTCATTCTCATTTTTAAAATAGCCTTTAATTTTATTGTTTTTCGATTGAATTGTATCAAAATATCCTTTTGATACTAACCATTTCATTTCTTCAACTTTTTCTGGTAACTTATTACTATATAGATAGATAACTCTATCATCGATTTTTCTTGAAATAATATATTTACTATCGTTTTCTGTTATTTTTTCTAATTTACTTAATGCAAAATCTGTAAACCCGCTTTTTCCGCATGCTCTTATATAATCATAAGATTGTGCAATATTATATTTTTTTATAATTTTGGTTGCTTCAACATGATCAGAGTATTTCAATTCATATTTAATCTGTTTTGTTGTAATATAATCATTAAATTTAAAACTATCCAAAATTTTTATATAATTTTTCTCCATAATAAATACTCCTTAAAGTAAAAATTATATTTTAGTTTGGATAGTTTTTTTATTTTTATGCAGTTTTAAATTTGTTTTTTACTTAATAAATTCATTCCACTAACTAAGCCCTCATATATTTCAGGCACTAATTCACAGCCAATAACATTTAGTCCTTGTTCTATGCCAGCTATAAGTGTTGTTCCACTCCCCACAAAAGGATCTAATACAACATCACCTTCTTTTGTCGCTATTCCTAAACAATATTCTGGTATATCAATAGGAAATATTGCTGGATGAGATATTGTTTTATTTAACTTCCTTCCGTAACATCCAATATAACTATATAGATAATTAGGTGTTATTTTGGAATCCAAATAATTTTCTTCCCCACATTTCTTACATTTAAAATGAGTTTTAATCTTTATAGTGCTACTATCTATTTGAACTTTTTCACCTTTTCTAAATGCTAAAATATATTCCCATCCTTGTGCAAGATAGTAACCTCCATGCGTTCCAGGCGGCATTGGATTTTCTTTAACCCATATTATGGTATCCCAGTGTATAAATCCTGCATTTTTAGCACAATCTATAAATTTAGAACTAAAATCTAATAATTCTAAATTTTTATGAGTATTTGCTATATTAATAAACATAAGTTTATCATTTTTTAAAACTCTGTAGCATTGTTCTAAAACTTTTCCTATATCTTCTATATACTTATCTTTATCATTTGAATTTCCTATTTCACCTTCTATTGGTTTTCCAGGAGAAGCATATAACCATTTTGCTATATTTCCATCACATTTAGGCGGTGCACCGTAAGACCTTCTATTAAAATATGGAGGGCTAGTAACAATACAATCTACTAACTCATTTTTATCCCCCATGTTTCTTAGTGTATCTAAACAGTTACCTTTATATACTTTCCATGTACATTTCTTCACAATACCTTGCGCTATTTCCATTTAATAAGTTACCCTAAATGATTACTATTTAATAAATTATACTAATAGCTTGTCCAATATATTCTATTAACGTTATGCAATATTTTTTTACAAACTATTTAGTTCTATTGTTATATTTGTATTTATTAATTCTTTTTGTGGATTATAATTCTGGAAAATACAATTAATCAAGACTTTTACCATAATCATATTAAACAAAAAGAACATACTTGCATATGCTCTTTTTTGATTTATATTAACCCAAAAACTATTTAGTAAAATAAATTCAAATTATATAATTAAATCATGTTAAACTCTTAACAACATCTGAAATTTCATTTTCTTCAATTTCCTTCACTCCAACTTGACGACTAAAAGAATTTATTCTCTCCTTAAAATAATAAGAAAGAGCTTTATCTTCACACCATACATAACATCCCTTAAGTCCTCTAGTCATAAGTATCCTATAAGTATTTTTAATAAGTTCATCGCTTACTTTAAGAGCTTTTTCTTTATCTTCTTTATACAACTTTTTGACTCCATTTAAACTCTTATCAGTTTTTGCTCTCTTAAAAAAGTCGGTTATTATCTTTCCATTTTCGAATCTTAAATCTTGTCCAATTATTACTCCAACGTAATCAAATTCTAAACCTTGACAGGTATGGATACAGCCACATTCATTTACTGATTCCTTATCAATTGCCCAAGTGGAGCTATTACTTAAATTCCATTTCATTTTAAAATCATGCTCTGGGAATTCTATATCAAATTTATTATAGTTTTCTTTCTTTTTAGTAATCCATTCATAGCAATAGCCTGCAACTAATCTTGACTTATTGTTTATTAGATTTTTTTCTTTTATAGCTTGTCTCATTTCATTTGGATTATCGAATATCTTAAAATCAAAGTCGAATTCAAACCCATCAAAATTACCTGTTTCATTTATTTCTAATACATCATCAAGCCAAGCTACATATCCATCAGAACCATTGCATCTGAATTGAGAAGTAAGTTTTAATTTCCTAGTTTTAACCTCTAAAGCTTTTGCATGATTTTTAATTTCTTCAATGCTTCCTATATCATCCATAGTAACTCTTTGATTATTGTCTACAAAGAATATAGATACTTTTGCAGTATTTATGATTTCCTTAATCTGATTCTCTCCTATATTCTTAAACATACCTGATTTTGCATTAAGTCTATGAGCTTCATCAACTACCAAAACATCAATTTCATTTTTAGAGGTATCAGTATAAACACCTGATCCTTTAAATAAATTATTAATATATTTTTGTTTATAATTGCCCTTAAGCTTTTCGCAGTATACATTTCTAGGAGCAGCATTCTTAGTTACATACTGACAATTAAGATTCATATTGCATATCTTAACAAGAAGATTAATAGCTAAAACAGACTTACCTGTCCCAGGGCCTCCCTCAACTATTATAGTTTTCTTCTTTTCATTTTTAACGCAATCACGAACAGTTCTCATAATACTCTCAAAAGCAACCTTTTGGTCATCAATCATAATGAATTCTTCATTACCATCAATCATTACCTTAAGAGCATCTTGAAGAGACTTTGAAGGTCTAATCTTACCACCTTCAATATAATAAATACCTTTTCCCTGATCAGGCTTTTTAACATATTTGCAGATAAATTCCCTAAGTTTTATAACATCTCCTCTAGCATATGCATGTGCTTTATGTAGCCAATTATTATAAATTTCATTTTCAAGAGGATCATTCTCTTCTCTCTTTATGTAGTTATGTAAATACGCACATGGATGTAATTTAATATTTTTCTTCTCAACAGAATCATTATAATCTTCAATTAAACTGGAGTATGACCAAGCTTGATATGATGGATGAGCTGTTTTTATCTTACTTTTATTCAAAAAAGTCTTTACTATGCCATCCTCATCTTCTACTTCCTCTAATTCATCCCATTGTTTAAGCTCAACAATTATAACATTTTCCTTATCCTCTTCATCAAGGCCAGTTAAAATAAAATCAACTCTCTTTGACGTTGCAGGAATTCTATATTCAATAGCAACTCCGCATTCATCAGGTATTTCATCAGTGCTAAGGGCCTTAAACATATAAAGCATTGAATTATCCCAAGCTTTAAATTCTCTTTCTCTAGACCTTCCTATTTTATTCTTATATTCTCTATCAATCAAAATACTGATTTCATCATTAGTAACATGCTTCATAAAATCTTTTTTACTAGCTTGATATACAATCACCTTTTATACGCCCCTCTTAAAACTCAGTATACTTTTTGCTGTTACCTTTTGCTTTTTCAACTGGATACTTCTTTTCGTTTTTATCCATTTTACTATTTATGATTTCTTCTAAATCAACACCTAATTCATCAGCCATATGAATACAATAAACCATAACATCAGCAAGCTCTTCTAGAACGTGTTCTTTATTATAGTTTTCTTCATCCCACAAGAATTCTTCTAAAAGCTCACCTGCTTCAATTGATATTGCTTTAGAAAGATTAGCCAGAGTATGAAATTGACTCCAATCCCTGTCATTTCTGAATTTTCTTATTCTATCTATTGTTTCCTTCATTTTGATCACTCTTTCTAGGGTTTACCAGTTTTTATGTTTATTATAGCATATATAATACAAAATGAATTTCATAAGTATTTCTAAGCATTATTAAAACTCATCATAGTTCATTCCTATATAACAATACTCTTATTAGCCTTATTTATAATTTTAGATGGTATTTCTTTTTCAAGCTTCCATACAAAACTTATTGGTTTATTTCCAGTATGGCTAACATACTCACATAAACCTAAATAAGTAAATGGAGCAGTTATTCCATCCTTTTCTTTGCTTTCCCTAACGAATAAAGCCACTTTACTATTTAGTACTTTATGATTTATATATCTCTTTCCAGTAATACTTTCTACAGAGGTTGTACTTTGACTTTGCCAATGAAATAAGTTCTCATTAATAGCATAATCTTCGTAGAGTGTTGATGGAGAGAAATCTTTATCGCTTTTATTTAAGGTAATAAAGAATATGTCCAAAGCCTTATTTTCAAAATATTTTACACCTTCCCTAAAAGCCGGCTTTTTATTTTCATTAAAATATCCAAGTGCTGCCATAACTTGATCTCTTGAATATTCACAATGTAAATCTATAGGACAAGGAAAACCAAGCTCTACCTTCTCATCAATAAAATCGATATTATTATAGTTATATGATAAGATACTTATTGCTTCTTTAATCATATTTTCATTTTTTAATAAGCTCACAATTCCTTCTTTTATTGATTTAAAACCTTGCTTTTCTGGTGAATCATTATAAAACGTGTAATATAACATATTTAACATAAGAACTTCTTCTTCATTTAAATCATTATTATAAATATCATTATTGTTAAATATATTTAAGATAAAATTTATAAGTCTTCTAGAATTAATATTAAATAAATTCTTTAATTTTTTTGTTATTTCTTTCTCTTTTTCTTCATAAAACTCTTCTTTTAATCCTGCTATCACAAGCATTCTTCTAAAGCTTCTATCACCAGATTTTCCATAAAAATCTACTAATGATAAATGGTAATAGTTTAAAAAGTTTTCTAAATTCAATTCCATATCAGTCTCTAGCATGAAATTCTTTAATTTAACTATTAAATTTGCTTTGTTATTTGCTGATGATTTTATATTTCTTAAAATATATTCTTTTGATTGTTTTTCAAGTTGAATATAACATCCTTTGGGTAAAGTTAAAAATCCATTTTCTATATAATCTTTAATTGGATGATTCGTTTTACCTATGAGTGCTCTAAACTTTTCTTCAAAGTTATAATTCTTATGTGCTTGCCCTACAAAATCCAATACTGTTAAACATTCTTTACCTTCACTTAATCTCAAACCTCTTCCTAATTGCTGCAAAAACACTGTTAAGCTTTCAGTTGGTCTTAAGAACAAAACTGTGTTAATTTCAGGTATATCAACACCTTCATTATATAAATCTACTACAAAAATAAACTTTATCTCACCATTAACTAATTTTCTTTTGGCATCAGCTCTTTCATTGTCTTCACTATTACTATGTAAAGCTATTGACGGTATATTATTTTCATTAAAACTTTTTGCCATAAACTTAGCATGTTCAACACTAACACAAAATCCAAGTCCAATTATTTCGTCTAAAGCTGTAACATAATTTTTAAGATTTTGTACTATTTGTTTTACTCTGAGATCATTTCCTGTATAAAGGTTACTTAATTCTGTAATATCATAACCTCTTCTTCCCCACTTAAGCCTAGATAAATCGATGGTATCTGTAACAACAAAATATTGAAATGGGCTCAATAGCTTTCTGTTAATAGCTTCATTTAATCTAATTTCAGCACTAATTCTATCATCAAAATATTTAAAAACATCCCCTCCATCTGCTCTTTCAGGAGTTGCTGTGAGTCCTAGTAAAATTTTAGGTTTATAATACTCTAATAATCTCTGATATGATGGAGCTGCTGCATGATGAAATTCATCTACAATAATAAAGTCATAATAATCATTTGAAGTTACTTCACATAAATTTTTGCTATTTAAACTTTGAATAGAAACAAATAAATGCTCCAAAGAAGTAGGAATATTATTCCCAACCATTAAATCCCCAAAATTATTATCTTTGAGTATAGCTCTAAAAGTATCTCTGCTTTGTTTTAAGATTTCCTCTCTATGAGCTACAAATAATAATTTATTACTATTCATCTTGTTTTCCTTACAAAAATCTTTATAATCAAAAGCTGAAATTACAGTTTTTCCAACACCAGTAGCTGCAATTATTAAATTCTTATACTTCTTAAAGATTTCTCTTTCAACTTTAAGTCTTTCGAGTATTTCTTTTTGATAAGAATAAGGCTTTATATCAAAGACAAAATTAAACTCAGTTTCCCCAACATATTTTTCTTTCATTAAGGATTTAGATAAAACTTCCTTGTCACTATCAGTTCCTAAGTAACTTATAAATTCTGAATCATTCCAGTAACTTTCAAAAGTAGCTTCAAATTTCTTTATAATATCAAAAGAATCCCTTTCTGTAACTTTTATATTCCATTCAAGCCCAGAAGTTAAAGCAGCATTTGAAAGATTCGACGATCCTATGTAGGCAGTAGTAAACCCTGTTTCTCTTTTAAACATATAAGCTTTAGCATGAAGTCTTGTCCTTTCAGTATCATAAGATATTTTAATTTCAGTATTAGGAAGTTTGCTTAATTCATAAATAGCCTTAGCATCAGTCGCTCCCATGTATGATGTGGTTATTATTCTTAACTTTTTATCATTATTAGTTGCTTCCTTTAAACTATCAATAATACATCTAAGCCCACTCCACTTAATAAAGGATATAAGTAAATCTATTGAATCACAAGAAAGAATCTCTCTATTTAGCTCACTAAGCATATTAGGCTCCATAATAGAGCCTGTGAATAAAGAACTTTGAGAAATTGAAGTCATAGGCCTTACAGCTTTTCCATTATTAATGGCTCTTTTATTATTTATCTTCAAATAAAGGGAAGTTAAAAGCTCTCCACTTTCATCAATCTTATATTTTTTAATATCCTCTTCATTAGCTTCCTTTGCTAAAATATTAATTATCTTATTACACACTTCAATTTGCTTTAAAAGTTTATCATTATCTTCTTTTTCCTTATCTCTAATATAATTAAGAGATTTTCTTATTACACCTTCTATGTATTGAGATAAGATTACTTTAGCTTCTTCATTATCTATATCCTCTTTTGATATTAAAAGATTGCTTATATCTAAAGTTTCTAATTCATTTATTATTTCATTATTAATTACTTGCTCATAAATTCCTTGTTTCATGATTTCACCACCATTTTTTGATACTATAGACTATAGGAAATCTCTATGATGCTTTGATTATATTGTAGTATAATTTTAATGTCATATAAACATATAATCAACAACATCTCATTGCGTATAATACTTTTACCGTGGTAAAAGCAAGTAATAAAAACCCATTTTAATAATATACACTTATACTGAACACCGATTTCTTAGATAAGTTGACAGATTGGCACCTATGCCTTCCGAATTTCTGATAAACAAATAACTTTTACGTCTTGTTTATCCTATAAGAGCTCTTAAGTACAATATAGTAATTTACAAGTTGCTTTTTTTCTAAGTTATCTTTGATACACTTTAGATTTAATTACTTAATAGTTCATTTAAATGCATATCAAATTGTTCTTTCGTTACCGCTTCCTTAGATTTTAATCTCCATAACTTAATGCTCATATGTTTAAGCGCAAAATTCTTCTTTTTATCTCTGTCTATTTGTTCAGGAGTTTTATGAAACTTTCCATCAAGTTCAATTACCGCAATAGGTTTACCAATACGATTATCGTAAATGGTAAAATCTAAATGCGCATTATTCATAATAAACTGTTTAACTGCAGGATTAACCTCTAAAAACTTCTTATCTGTTACAACACTAGCTAATGGAAGTTTCACCACCGCATGATATTCGGGATGTTGTTGGGTATACCTATCAAGATATTCTTTAACTGTTTTTTCGAAAATATTATCACAATTTTCTACTACCGTATAGGTCTTCATTTGTTGATATAAATAATCAAAAATGCATACTGTTTTATCTGGTATTACTTCACCATAAGCTTCTATGTACTCGATTAAGTTTCTAGTATTTACATCATACTCTTTAAAAAACTTAACATCTGTTACTAGGACAAATTTCGTCTTAGCCCTTGAAACGGCTACATTTATCAATTCTTTTGAAAACAAATTATTTTTTCCTGTCAAATGATTTATAGCCTTATCAATATGATTTAAAACAGTACAAAAGTAAACTTCATTCTCTCCTTTTCCTTGAAAAGTATGAATTGTGCCACATTGTTTCTTATTATATTTTTCCATCAACTTACTTGCCTGTTTGCGAAATGGTGTAATAATGAATTTTCCTTCAACTTTTGAACATATTGCATCATCAATAGTTACAATCTCTCGTGAATTTACAAACGAGCCACTCTCTAATTCAGCATATTTTCCTTTATCATCATCTATTAAAATCATTGCATCGTCACTTGCGTCTTTGTATATGATTAGTTGATTATCATAAAAATAACGGTTACAATAATTTATTATCTTGTAATCACACCGATAATGCTCTAACAACAAATTAGAAACTGGTTTAATCGTTTTTGAAATAGTACTTAAAAAACTTTCATTAGTAAAATCATATCCATCTTGCACTTTATTGCTAATCCCATTTGAAGAGAGATTAATAATTGCTGGTAACTGCTTATTATCTCCAACTACTATTAACTGCTTAGCTAAATATAGTATTGGTAATGCTGATAAAATATCACATTGTGAAGCCTCATCAATAATGATACAATCAATCTTTGCACCATTATTAAAAAAAGAGTAAAAATTGGATAAAACCGCATCCACTGTAGTCAAAATAACGGGATATAAACCTATTAGATCGTCCTTGCATCTTTTTATGGGCGCCTCATTATCATTCTCTTTTATTTTTGAATAAATATTTTGATAAACGCTGCTATCATATTTCTTTTTTAAACTTTCTAATAGCAACTTCTTGGATAATTCTATATACTCATACTTATATATTTCTCTAATCTTCTTTTGTAGCTGGCATAAATTCTCTTTTTCCAACTTTTTCTCTAAATCTTCTATTTCAATATTCAAGAACTTTTCTTCCAAAAGACTTTGGAGCACAATTCCCTCGCTTTTCAACTTAGCTAACGTCATTCTCCACCTAAAGTACATCAAAATTCTTTTAACAAAGCCTATCTTTTGTCCATCTGCCCTCTTCACTAATAGTTCTGCTAATCGGTCCAGTTCCTGTTTTACGATTTTCGAACTGCTACTCTTCCGATTAATTTTTTTTATCAGATGCTCATATACAGAGAAATCATATGCTTCTCTGCGTTTTATTAGATGCCTATATTGGTTTTTAAACTCACTCAGTTGATTTTTATGTAAAATCAACTCGTTTAGTTGCTCTTCCAAATGCGTTAATTGATTAAATAATATGTTGATTTTTTCTTTTTCAGCTTCTGTAGTTGTAAATGAAATATTTTTAAGTTGTTGCTCATATGTCATCATCTTTTCTTCTAGTGCATAACTTAACGAATCCATAACTTCTTTTTTCCCTAAACGAATAAAAAAATCTGGAATAGGCATTTGTTCTAGTTCTTCCACAACATTATTAATAGCAGAATTGTTTTTTGACACTACTACTACTTTTTTATTTTCATATACCAGATTAGCGATAATACTAAGAATAGTAGTCGTTTTCCCCGTACCCGGTGGCCCCTCAATAATAGAAATTCTATTATTCAGAGCTGCTTCTATTGATTTCTTCTGTGATAGATTGGACTGCTGAAGTAATATAATTGGGTGACTGTGGAACTTACATTCGTTTAACTCCTTATTAACACTTTTTTCTCCTGTAAAGTACGAAAATAGAAGGTTATCCTTTTGGGTGTGTAAATTCTCAAAAATCATTTGATAAATAGTCTTCTTAAAATCGTAGTGCTCATACTCAAATGTACCCTCTTTTTCTCTTTGTTGCAGCAATTCAAAGATTTCAAAATAGTATCTTGCAAAATTTTCAACAACAGATTTTATATCCGTTCGGTTATATTGTTTATTTATTTGAGAATAATAAAAATTCTTTTCAACTTCCTTGTCTTTGAACTTACATTTTTTAATATTTTCAAATTTTATTTGACCTTTTTCACCATTGCCTAAAAACGTATAAAAAACTTTTTCTGAATTGTATTGCAGGACTTCAACCTCAAACTTACTGCCTTTTACACTTTCTATTTCCAAGGATGTCTTTTCATTCATTGAATATTTTAAATACTCTTTTATCATCATTTCTTCTATCTCCAAGATTTCTTATACTAATAGTTTAGTTCCTCTACATTCGCATTAACCATTGAAATAATCTGAGTTAATTCTTATTATAACAAATCTGTAAAACATTTAGGAACAAGTGAAAAAAATAAGCTGTGAGGTATAATGACTTCTCCAACGTATAATCCTCTATCAAATTGATTTCTTTTATCTGTGCCTTATAATGCTTTAAAGAAAGCATCCCAGAAGCATCATCACTTATAAACTGATTTCCCCATTTACTTGTGATTCTGTTATTCTTTACTATTTAAACGGATAACTTTTAAAATGCTCAAGCACAAATGCGTATTATTTCAAGTTGGATGATATATAACTCTTTTATTAAAGTCTACTTAGAATAATAGTTATTTATGATATGATTCAGTCAGTGTATCACAATCTAGCTTTTTATCCAGCCTGCTCTCAAAACATAGCTTCCGATTATTAGCCTAATGGATATGTTAATAATAGAAAGTTGATTATTAACCCGAATACTATCACTTAAGTTAATAGTCATTATCTAATTGAATTATGTTACTCACCAGTCCATATTAATTCAGTATTGTTATATATTAAAACTCAAATAAATTTCTCTTATTAATTTTTATGTAAGACTAAACTATATTTTCGTTTAAGACTTTAAACAATCTATTTCAGATAAATTCATATGGTCACATACTATAATATTAAAATTTAATCACTTGTAGATATATAGTTAACATATTTATCCTCTGATATAACAGCAACAAAAGTCTTTTGGCATTTCAACTTTTGTTGTTCAACATATCTTATCGCTGAATTATACCTAGAACCTCTAGCTGGATCCGTTTTACTAGATGTTATACCATCCAAAATTACTCCTATTGCATGACACACTCCATTAGTGTCACACACAACCGCACCATCTATACACGTAACTAGTTCTATTACTCTTTTTTCAAGTTCATTAGGATAAACCATAGTTGCTGATTCTTTTAATCTCTCAACTTCATCTTTTGCATCGGTTGAAATAACAACCATTGTTCCATGTTCCTGTAATTTTGCTTGCTTAATTATTTCAATAATTGCATCTTCTTTTATTTCAATATCTTTAAAAGTTTCTCTTAGCTTTTCCTTTATTTGATTGCTACTATTAATAATATTATCTGGAATTTTAGGTAATAGATTTGAATACGATAAAAATTCTACTCCATTAATGAACATTTTCCATTTAGAATATTCAGTAAATACAATTTTATAGCAATCATAGCCTTCACATTCCTTTCCATTACCAATAGCAAAGATTTCATTGTCTTCGTTCAGGAATAAAGAAATATCACTATTAGTAATTTGGAGCAGTTTTCTAATACGTTTATAATCATTTAAAGCTACTGACTCTTTCAAAGTTATTAGTTCTTTTCTACTATATATTAAATTATCTATGTTAGTGTCTTTGTTTCGTTTAACAAAAAACATAATACTCCCTTTATTTGCAGACTTTTCATATTGCATAGTAGAAAGCATATTAAGATGTACAGAATTATTATAAAGAAATCCATTACTCTCCACGGAAGCACGCCTAAATATTTCATCATAATTTTTGATTCTATGAAGATCCCTCCTCCACTCAACTGCCCAGATATACTCTAATTCATGTATGAAAGGATGTATTTTCCCATTAAATGATAGTAGAGTTTTATAAGTTTCTTTATAAAATTCAATTATAGCAAATTTATAAAGTTTTTCTTTATCACCAAATCGCAAAATATCACGATATTCTTGAGGATTGGAGCACCAATAAATCGAGTTAAGACTACTTTTATTTAGCGATTCTTTGATATGAAAGCCAAAACTATCACACACAGTCTTCATTTCATTATAAAACTCGTAGTCGTTTTTTAAAAAATTTTCTATAGCTAACTTTAATGAATCTCTTACATCTTGGTTATTTTCACATGAATAAAAATTCAGCTCATATTCTGGATTACTCCTCTCATCATCTAGATTTAAATCAAAACAATATATATCTTTAATGCATTTTATTAAGATATTTGTACCCAATATCTTAGTAAATTCGTTTATTATCAGTTCCTTTTCTTTTTTTAGCGTAATCATTTTATCTTCAATTATATTTTTTTTCATAAAAATCTCATCCATTTATTATTTAAAAATACCTTCCTCATTTTCAAGTCAACATTCTACGTTGAGCATTTAATATTTTCTTTATAATTTATAACTTCAATAAGATATTTACAGATATATCATATTTCAATCACATTATGAATCAGTTTAACTTTTCTAACTTCTTACCTCTCATATATAAAATTTAATATATTAACTTTAAACCCTTCCATTATATATCACTTTAAATTCTCCATTGAATTCAACTGAACAAATAAATATTTCTTTATTTTCTCCTATAATAATTAAGAAAACATATTTTTTAATACCAATAGATTCTTTTGCTATTTTAATAATGGTACTTTTATCAGTTCTCGATGGTTTAGCTCTAATCATAACATGAGTGTGCCATTCTCCTAAATAATTTATGGAACCATCTGATTTCTTCCACATATCATTAATTATTCCTTGCGCAATTTCTCTATCTCTAATAAAAGAAACCGGAGTTTTTCTTAAAGAACTTTTTACCTCACAAATATCAGTAATTAAATATTCAGAACAATCTTGATTAAATTTACCTAATATTATTCCTCCTGTTTCATCAATGTCACTCTTTTCATTAAATTCCAGCAACTTGTTAACAGCAACATCCTCAATCTTTAATACAGAATATTCACCAATATTATATGTCCTCATTGTTATCTATCCTCACAAATTTCTCATATCTATCATTCTTAGCTATCCAATCAGCAGCTATTTTCATCTTATTCTTCCTTGCCCATTTAATTCTACCTATTTTCGTATAAATATAATTACCTTGAATTTTTTTTTCAATAAAATTCTTATTGAAAGTATCAATAAAACTATTTATAAATTGTTGTGCTTCAAATCCTGAGTAAGGTGCATACGCACTTTGACATCCAGATTCACTTTTTAAGTATTTCCAAGATTCTTTTAATACTGATATCTTAAAATTTTCTGAACTATCTAAGATTGAATTAATAGTATTTTTATCAATTTTCTTCCGACAGATTATAGCATGTCCAGCAATTAAATAAGGTTCAACCCACATTATAATTGTTGGCTTTATAATTTTACCATCTTCTAATAAACTTATTATCTTTTTTTCTATAGTTATGTTCCCAACAACTATAAATATATAATCATTTCTATTTAAAATATCAATGTCATTCTCGAGTATATCATTTATATCCTTATTAATTAGTACCAACTCAGTATCTGGATAGTGCCTTAATATTTCATTCCTCATTGCAGTTGTTTTATATAACCCTACCTCACTTGCTCCACAAACATGCCTTCCAATATTTTCCGAATTTAATATATCATTATCGATTAGTGAAATAGTGCTAGATATTCCAACATCAATAATAGCCTTTGTTAACATGCTTCCTATTGATCCACATCCTACAACTACAATATTTTTATTCTCAGTGATTTTTCCATCTCCACCTCTCGTGAAAATCCTTTTCCGAGTAAAGTTATTAAATTTTATTCTTTTTACCTCTTTATCTTTCTGGAAAATTAGAATACTTTTTATTGTTTTATTATTTATCTTAACCAAGGATGATTTAATACTCGGCTGTCTTATTCCTAATAATATCCTTTCAGTATTAATAATTTGTGAAATTATAATAATTGGATCCTCCGTATTACTAGCAACATAATTATAATAAAACTTTCCATATTTAGTTTCATCCATTCTTTTTACTATATCATTAATATCTCTTGGTGGTAATATTAACTCTATATCATCTAATGGTATATATAAAACTTTCTTAATATTAATATCAGCATCGATTCCTTTTGTATACTTTATATAATCGCTTAATTTTTTTTTGGTTTCAGCTATAACTAAATAAGTTTTTCCTCCTGCAGCATATAATATTTTAGGACTATTTATTGGCTGGAATATTACGTCAGCTTTAATTTTTGCGTTCTGTTCCCATCTAGTTACTATTTCTTTTCTAAAATCCTCTAAATTTCTTAAATTTATACTATCATCAATTAACTTTATGGCTCTTTGAATAGTATTTTCAACCTCTTCTTTATAAAATATAGTATTAGGATTACTTTCATCTTCATCATATAAACATAGCTTTCCACCTTTGTATATATGAGGTATAAGTATACCCTTTTTACTATCATCATCTATAAAAATTTCTACATACTTAGCAGGAAACTCATTCGGAAAAACTATTTTAAAAGTAATATCCTTTTTTGAAATAATGCAGTTACAATAAACACACTCATCCTTTTCATTAATTTCACACTTATACCCTTTGCTTCTTAAGTATCTATATACTTCTTTATGCAAAATGATGATTCTCCTTACTTAACAATATTGGAGCTGTTGTTGATGCGTATGCCATATTTTCTCTTATAATATCCTCACCTTCCGGAAAACTATCCCCTAATATTTTTCTTAATTCTGCAGCTGCTTCTTTTTCATTGTTTATTTCATTTATAGCTTTATCAAGTTTTTTCTTCAAGGTATTTAATCCGTTCATAATTGATGTTTTTGTTGTCTCGCTTGCTCCACTAAATAAATCCTCATCAGTTGGAATTACAGGTTTATAACATTGGAAATTATCTTCTAACTCATCAATTATGTTTGTTATAGTGCTTAATAATGCTATATCATCTCTTTCCTTTTCACCTTGAAAGTGATTTCCAACTAAAATTGTTATAGCTATTCCCTTTAAATCGATACCTTTATTTTCTTTCCAACCCTTTAAATACTTCACTAATCTACGTAACTGTTCTCCGTTATCATTTACCTTTTCTCTAAACCAATTTGTAAAAGATCTGGGATCACTTACAATCCAGCCTTTGGTCTTATGCGCTAAATATGCTACTTTAATTATAGTTTTATCTTCTTGTTCTTCATCCCTTACAATGTAGCTCGGTAAATCAATATGATAATCCGCCTTATATATAACTCTAATACAAGTATTTTTATCTACTGGAGGCGTATCAGTATGCCCGTCCACGCCATCATAAATCCAATTATGTATAGTTTGTGTAGTTGGCCATTTAGATATATCATCAGAATATCCTTGTATATATATTCCATTATCTAAATCGTATTCTTCTCCTTCTTTTGGAATTACTGTAGTTTTCATAATAAATGACCCTTGCATGCAAAATTTAGGTATACTTTTTCCTTTCTCTTTAAATTTACTTGTTATTTTATTTCTTAATGCATCTCTTCCTTTTATAATACGTTCTCTTTCTATGTTTGATAATGAAATATTAGTATTATATTTTAAAAAAAGTTCATTTAGATTTGCCATATTGTTTTATTCCTCCTATTCACAACTATTTTTTATAAAATCTTAAAATCAAAAATATGTTTATATAAGCTTTTTATTTCTATGATTGAAAATCAAATTCTATCCGTTTTTACTATCATTAAGCTTGAAAGAATTAAATAAAATATCAAAATCTAATGTAATATATTAATTCCTACTTAAATTAATTGTTATATTGTCAAAAGTTTTTCTACTCTATCTTTATTTCCTCGATACTTTACCTTTCTAAATAGAGTTATATCTCCATCTTCTGAGACTTTTATTGTAATTGCAAAATAAGCTCCATTAACTGCAGCATTAGTTCTTGCGCCATACATTTTCCCACATTTACTTTTATCAAAATTTTTATGTTGTTTTATCATTTCTGAATAGGATATAATATTAAAATCTTTATCTAGTAATGTTGCTCCATCTACTGATGCTATCAGTTGAAGTGTATCATCATTAACCTCAGTAATACATGGATTCATATTATTAGATTTAATAAAGTTCTTATATGTGTTAATAGATATACTAGATTCAAATAGTTTGTTTTTATTTTCTTTATAATATTTTTCATCAGTAATTATTACAAAAAGTGCCCCCGTATTACTTATGGACATTTTTTTAACATTACATATAAGTTTAAATATTTTTTCTGAAATAACATGAATATTTTTTATTTCCTTACTCATTATGTTCTTTACTTTTTCCTTATTATAGCTATTAAATTCACAGTTTTTGAATACATCTCTAATAATATCCTGGAATTTATCATAAACAAGAAAATTTGGATTTAGGTATATACCTGAAAATATGTGATGAGCTAAAGAAACGTAATTTTTAATTTTCCAATCGCAACTCTTTTGACATATTGAAAAATAATCATTAATCCCAAACTCTATTTCTCTGTTTTCAATAGTAATATACAATATATCATCTATTTTTCCAGAATATTCTTCTAACTCTTTATTAATTCTTTCTTTTTCTTCCTTCAGAATATCTATTACAAATCTTCCCATTTCTTCAAAAGGATGTTTTGCTTTTTCTTTTCTGTTGTTTACAAATTCCAAATATTCCTTCTTATTTATCCCAATATGTTTTTGATTGCAAAAATTTTGATTAAGAATATATTGAAAAAAAGCTTCTGAATACAAGTTTTCTGTTCCTAATACCATCTCATCAATCAAGTCGCTTAAAAACAGACTTTTTTCCTTTAATTGCCTAATATTACTCATAATATCACATATCTTATTGCAGCCAAAATTTATTTTGATTACTCCAATAACATCAAAGTCACTATTCAATACTACAGCATAATTTCTATTATCTATAATTTTCAGTAATGGCTTCTGCGTACATATAAATTCTTTTAAATCACAAGTTTTAGTTTTGATGTATTCAAAGTTATTATTATCTTTAAAAAAGTCTATTGCCTTACCATTCTTACAATAGAAAATTCCCATTTTGATATTTTCATTTTCATATGTTAAATTACTCATATCTTGCAATGTTTTTATAAAATGCTGCTTTCTGATTTTCTTACCATCTGAATCTATTGCTATATCTCTGAATATAATAGAAACTGCTATTTTATTAAAAATATGACTTATGTCATCGAAATTTAATTCATTTTTTTTTAAATAATCTTTGATAGTTGAATCTATTATTTCTAATGCTTTTTCATAATGCTTGTCAACATATTTAATTATAGATTGCTCATTTTCAGGAACAAACTCTAAGCGTGATGTTGATGAGTTCACATTTTTTGAATTTATTTTCACATTATATCCAATACCTACAAATTCTGTAATATAAGAACTTAATTGATCTAATGCTAGCCTCAGGTCGTTAACACTTTCCATATTTACATCTTGCCTCCTTTTTCATCACTTTAAATATACACGTAATAATAGTACTTTCAGTACTAATTACATACAGATTTCTTTGTATAAATCGCCTATTAATTTAAATAAAAAAGTCATTAATTTCATTAGAATTTTTTATTTCAGCCCATTTGTTGAATGCCATCTCACATAACGTTTTAATAGCTTTAGGACTTGCATTATCCAACTTAATGGTTTTTCTTTGGTCTTCTGACAACGGTGGAGATTCTATTCTTATATATTTATCACAGGGTAATAAATCCTTCAAAAATTTTAAATTGTTATAAATAGCTACGCTTTGAACATTCATTACCATCTCTATAATGTTCTTAAACCAAAATATAGACCATTTTCGCCTATTCATTGTAGATGAAAATCCATTTGTATTTGAAATACTGGCTATGGATAATAAATCAAATTTGCCTTTATTTTTTATAAAATATTTTGAAACTTCTATTGCACCTATCAATGCAGGATCATTTGCACCAAGACCTCCATCAATAAATGACCCTTCTCCGGCTTCTTTAATATATGCTATTGGGAAATATGTTGGTGCTGCAGATGTTGCAAGTGCAACATCTGCAAGCTTTATATTATTATGTAAACTCAAATTTGAACTATGATCCTTCTTAAACACTGTCATTTGTTGATTTGATAATCTTATTGCCGGAATACATATATTTTTATGCAAATCTTTTATCTTCTTATCTCCAAAGACTTGTATCAATGCAGTTTTAAGTTCTTTATCAGAATATTTCCCACGAAACACTAACTGTTTAATAGTAGAAAATCCATAAGTAATTGATTTTTTATTAGGAAATATTAAAGGTCCTTTTTTTTCATAGAAATCAATTATTTGGTCTATCTTTATTCCGTGAGCTAATGCTAAAGCAATTATTCCACCTGTAGATGTACCACAATACATGTCAAAATATTCATTCAGATCTACATTATATTCTTCTGAAATATATTTAAGTATGTATGCTGAATATAAACCTTTTATACCTCCTCCATCAATACTTAGTACTTTAAGTTTTTTCTCTTTGCACATTTAAAAATCATTCTCCCCATTTTTAAAAATATCTTACAAATTCATTTGGATTATTCAATATGGAATTCACCGAAGCATTATTATTATCAAACAAAATTTATGTGTATTATATACGTAACAAGATTTATAAATTAAAAATTTGATTTAATATATCATCATGCCAATTTTTTCTTCTCCCAGGATGATAAAAGTTATACTTCTCTTGTTTAATCCCAACAAACTTTGTATTATTATTTAATGTAATATATTTAAAAGCATGCTCCGCTACCTTTTCCAAGCAAGCTTCAGTTCCCCATCCAAATATTATTAAAGGCATATCATCTATTCGTAATGCATTATCCCTTTCACCTTTTCGTTTGGCTGAAAAAATACTGTGTACGCTTGAATCTGATGCATCTTTGAACTTAAGCAAATGCTCTTTAAGGTAAGTTGAATTTTTTTCTCTAACATCTGATAAATTTAATATTCTTACATGCCTCCATTCTCTAACACTCATTATATTCATTATTCTATCCTGAGTAGTATCTGGAATTGCTCTAACTAACGTTTTATTTATAAAATCTATACTAAAAAAATTGCCATCTATTATTGTTTCAATATAATCTGGCTCATTTAGCATATCTGGTTCTGATCCGCCAGGATTCATCATAATTGCAATTGCATCAGGTTTTTTTAATATTTGATCAATTTTATTATCCAAATCACTACTTGCCTCTACAATTTCTAGTACACTTCTGCAAGGAATTAATTTGTTTTTAACTTGCAACGTATAAAAATGACCATAGCAGTGATATTTCTCTCTAAGCTTGTCTTGTGGCAGTTTAATGTATTTTGGTTTCATAATTCTTCCTCTTAATCTATTTTAATATCTGTACATAATTTAAATACTGGACTACGTCAATCTATATTTATAAAGATTTATTTCTTAGCTTTTCATTATAAACATAATGCCTATATTAATTTTGTAAACACTTTACTCCACCCATCTATGAAAAATCCCAATAACATTCTCATCTTTTTCATTAATTTTCTTAAACAATATATCCAACATCCCCTTATAAATCCTACACCTATAAGAATTAATATTAGGAGCAAATAAATTACCATACTGAGCATAATTGCATACTGGGCATACTCCGCAATATGGACTATAAACGCATTGCTCACATCCTGGAATTGCTTCTAAGCATGATGAAAGTGCTACAGTCTTACATACTGGGCTTTTTATCAAATCTTTAAGGTTATTTTCAAATACATTTCCTAGCTTAAAGCTTTCATCGCCCATTTCGGCTAACATTCTTCCTTCATCACAGGTATAAATATTTCCATCGTAATTATAAGCAAGTTGTCCAATTGCACCGCCACAAGGTGACCTTAATTCCATATAATTAATTGGATCATTATTTAGAATTTTCTTTAAGAATATTACTGCATTAGCTTCTGAAATTCTTATTCCTTTTAAAGCAAGCTCTATTATGTAATCTAAGGTTTTCTCATAAAACTTTAAATACTCATCTGCAGTATATCCAAACTCGCCCCAGTATTTTGCTGCATATCCCATTGGTGTTAATGGTCGCACAAATATTGTTTTTAATCCTAATGAAACATATTCATCAACTATTTCTTTTGGATAATTAAGACTAAATTTACTTGTTGTCTGTATCGCTTGGACTATATTTGATGAATTAGCTTTATTATTAATTTGTTTTATTTTGCTTTTAGTTATTTCTAAGCTATTTCCTTTATTATATTTTCTATTTACATTATGTACGTCCTCGGGACCATCAATTGATGTAGATAATCCGATATTATTTTCAAGAATAAAATCTATCATTTCTTCATCTAATAATGTTAAATTTGAGACCATAGAATAGCATATATTCTTTTCCAATTCTTTATTTCTTTCCTTAGAATAATTTACAATGTACTTTAATACTTCAAAGTTTGCCAGTGGCTCTCCTCCTTGAAATTCAAAGGTTAAATTTATAGATGGAGATTGAAGTGCTATATCAACTGCCTTTTTTGCTATTTCTTTGTTCATAAACTTATGATTAGCTTCACAGTTCGCTACATTGTTTTTAGCTGATGCTTGGCAGTATATACAGCTTAAATTACAAAAGGTAGTAAGAACAAATATATGTAATTTAGTCCCACCGTTAAGGTAATTTTTCATCTTGCTTAATTCGTTTGACGCTTTTTCAATAAATTCATCTCTATCTTTATATATAAAATAGTTATCTTCTAACAATTTAAGTACATTCTCAGAAATATTAAAATTATGTTCAATAATATTCTTCATATCATTTTTATCAATAAATAAAAACCTGCCTAAATCATTAGTAATTAGGTACTTATCATTTGTATTTTCAAAATTAAAATAATTAAGCTTATAGTCTGCTTTTGTTAAACTTTTCATTACACAATACCCATTCCCTTTAAGTTTTTAAATTTCTTAGTAGAAAAAAAGAATCCTCCACATTTTTCTTTTACTTTGCATCCCTCACATTCTTCTCCATATCTAACCTTATATTCAGTGATACTTCGCTTAGTTATACTCCAAAATTTTTTATCAATATAACATAATGGAATATTATAAATATATGAGCGAATTCCTTTAGATAATAAAATAATACATGCCTTCTCTAATTGCTCCTTAAAATCTTTAAAATCAATCCAGACTTCATCAAGGTTCATATATGCATTTCCCAATATTTCCATAGCCATAAAATTTACTCTGTGACAATTCGGAAACTCCGTACTAATCATTTCTGCTATATTGACTAAATCTAAATAATTCAATTTATTTATTACAACTCTTATTTCAACAAGCTGTTTATACTTTAACAGATTTTTTATTCCACTTACAGTTTGGACATAGCTGCCATTAGCTCTTGTTATGTCATCATGTATTTCCTTCCTATGAGAATGAAGTGGAATTCCAATAATCATGTTATTGGGGCTATGTTTTATAAATTCCCTAATATAATTTTCATAATAAAAGGTTCTTCCATTTGTTAGCATTATAAATTCAGCATTATTAAAGCTATTGGTACATGTATCTAAAATTTCAAACAAGTCCTGTTTTAATAAAGTTGGTTCTCCACCAGTAATGCATATAAATTTAGTATTATTATCCATTAATTTAATTGCTGCAATTAAAGCATCTATGTCTGCATTATGTCGTGTTTTTCTAATCCCATCAGAATCTGGGCACATTATACAATTATTATTACATTGATTAGTTGTTAAAATAATCTGTTCTGTAGAACTTCCTTTATACAACACCTTTAGTGAAGTTTTATCAGAATTTAACTTTACTATATCCCCGGATTCCATCTTATTTATATTGACCCCAGAAATAAACTGAATTTTTTTATTTAATAAATATTTTTTTAATTTGTCTGGAAGTGAATTTCCTTCAAATATATATCCTGTAAACCCCTCTTTAAATGCTTCATATTCATTATCTTTAATAACCAATATTGAATTGTCTTTTAGATCTGCATTATCATATGTAATTTTTCCAACGAATTCCATTTAATGTGCTCCTTTAAAAGATAAAATATAAGATACTTCCTATAGCTCCAAGTGATATAAACGGAGCAAAGGGAATTTGCCTAACAATATAAATATATTCTTGTCCATACTTACTCTTTGCCCATCTTCTAACACTTTCAGCTTCTTCAGAAGTTATCTTTGAATGAATTGACTCTGATTGAAATTTAGGAAGCCCCTTAACTCTAGAATTAAAAAATCCCACAAAGGTCCCTGCTGAAAGTATCATCCCTTCTTCTACAGAATCTGTTTTTATTTTTTTATAATTATATCGAGAACATATATTTCTTATAACTATTACAGCTAATATAAATAGTAGTATTTTATAGTCGATTATGAAGTTGCTATTATATCCATTAATGAAATAATCCAATATAGTACTTAAAATCGCTAGTGTCACTATCGAAATTGCTATGCTTTTTTTCTTTATCTTTTCTAAAAAATAAAACATTATCAGCATTATCGAAAATCTAATGAATATTATGTTAACTGCTAAAAATTCTCTAGATATTAAATTAATACTTTTATAAATAATTGTTATGAATGAATAAGATACAATCCAATTTACAGTAAATCCTTTAGCATTGGTCATATTAAATAAGTTCTTACGCTCAAGTGCAGGTACTTCCTTAATAAAAAAATATATACTTTCACCAAATAAATATACAAAAGCAATAGAAAATGTAATTACAAAAATCATCAATCCATGAATAGCAATAGTATCATTTTCCATAAAAATGCCAACTGGTGATATCAAAAGCATTAATATTACATATTTCGAATCCCCAGCTCCCCAAATATCAAAATAATATAGGCAAATTGAAATACATGTACCTATAAGAAAATTTATAAAATACCCACTTAAAAAGTGAATCTGCTTCTCATAAAATATAAGATATACGCTATACAAAAGTTGAATTATAAGTCCTATTTTCATAAATAGTTTTAAATGCCTGTTTAATATTTTCCCATGATTAAAATCAGTTATAAATGTAATAACACTTATAACTAAAAGACACAAAATCAAAAATGCTATATATAAATTATTAATCATTTATCTCTATGCTCCAGCCGCGCTCAAGGCTATTACATAATTTGAAAATTCTTTTGTAATATACATATCATCAGTATAAAACGTAATTATAGCTTTGTCCTCATAAGCCTCTAAATTACTTTTAACCAAATTTTTAAACTCATTAAAGCCCTTTTGCACTACGTCTTTCTCGAAAATCACAAAGTTCATTTCTATTTGTTGCATAATACTACACCTCATTTTTATCAAACCAATTAACCAATATATCTAATTGATCATTTAAATCAGCATTTTTTTCATTTAGCTCATCTTCTTGAACATTATCTTCATATTCAATGCATGTATCATATAATGCTCTTCCCATAACCAACTCCCTAATATTTTTAGTATCTTGTGCTACTATATATCTAACATTCTGTCTTAACAATTCATTATAAAATTCACCTTGATACTTTTCCATTTCATTACTATTCTTTCGAGATTTACCTTCCAAAATAACTTCAATATTATCATTAATATAATTTAATATAATATAAAATTCTTCTATAAAATTGTAGGCAGTTTTCATTATCGTTTTGACATCATATATGTCCTTACTTAAGTAAAAAATTATTTTATTTTCATCCTTTATTATATGTTTTTTATCCATAATTCTTCTCTACTTTCTTATTTTAAAGTTGGTGTCAAATCGGGAATTTGAGGTACTTCAATTGTGTTTTGAGATACTTGTGTCATAGAAGGTTCATCTGTGTAATCTGTATAAATTGACGAAGATGTATGTGATTGGTGAGACTGATGAGATTCATGTGATTGATGAGACTCATGGCCTGCAGAATCTGATGTTGACGATGTATGCGAACTATGTGAAGAATGTGAACTGTGAGATGCATAAACCTTTGAAGGTAACATTGCTGCCAATATAACTAACATCGATCCAATAAACAGGACCTTATCTCTCCCTACATTTCCTTCTTCTTCGTACATAAAATCCTGAATTCTTTTATTTATCTTTGGATAGTTAATACTTCCCATAACTAAAATTCCTCCTAACCAATATAATTATTATCTTTCCATTTACCATCATCAATTGTTCCTGAAATAAATGTATATGTTCCATTTCCATTCATCTTATCAAATTCCCATTGCCCCTGATATATATCTCCATTCTTCCATTTAAATGTACCTTGACCGCTTTTAACTCCATTCTGAAAATTTCCGTCGTACCTATCTCCATTAGCATAACTCAGTGTTCCATGGCCACTAATTTCATTATTCTCCCACTCACCATTATAAATATCTCCATTTTGCCAACAAAAAGTTTTATATTCTTTTCCATTTTCTGACACAGTAGGTTGTCCAATAAATTTTCCTACTAAAGCGCCATTTTCACCAAACTTATATATTACACCGTTTATTGCTTGAAAGCCAGTTTTCATGGCACCATTAGAATCCATATAATATTGCGCAGTACCATCATTTACCCATCCAGTTTCTAGGTATCCATTCTTATCAAAATAATACCATACACCGCTTATCTGCCTCCATCCAATAGCATAATAATTTCCTTCTGAATACCACCATCCTTGTGATGATTGTTTCCACTCCGCATTAACACTTGTTGGATTAATAGTAAATAATAGCGTACTTGCAATTATCCCAGCAAATAATTTTTTGATTTTTATCATTTTCATCCCCCTAATTCTATAATAAATATGATAATTATATATAATAAAAATCTGTTTACACTGTATTTCTTTTATTACTAGCTAGTTTCATAAATCCTGCATTTTTTAATAATATTCTATATAATTCCGCTTTTTAAAAAGATAACATTAAAATAATATTTATTAATATAAATGCAAAACTATGAACTTACCGCTTTTATTTGATAATCTATCACTCATAAATATTCTGTATTACAATTTAGGTGTTTGATCTGGTATTTGAGGTGTACCAGGTGTTTGTTGTGCTGTTTCAGTTGTAGTTGTATTGGCTGAATTAGTTGATGATACAGCATTCGAACTAGATTGAGTTGATCCAGAACCTGATGTACTTGAAGTTGAATCACTTGTACCTGATGTTCTTGGAGCTATACTAGGATCTGTTACTCCCGAAGATGATGTGTGTGAAGCATGTGATTCATGTGATGCATGTCCTGGAGGTGGTGCTGATGATGTGTGCGAGGAATGTGAAGCATGTGATGAATGCGAACTATGTGCTGCAAAAGCTTTTGATGGCATCATTGCAGCTAAAATAACTAACATTGATCCAATAAATAGCACCTTATCTCTGCTTATGTTTCCTTCTTCTTCATATATAAAATCTTGAATATTTTTATTTATTTTAGGATAATTAATTTTCCCCATATGTATCCCCCTTATTTGCTTTGTTCAATACATTTATTGTCTTTCCAATTTCCAGTTACTGTTTTTCCATTACTATATGTATATGAACCTTTTCCTTCCATCTTATTGTTAACCCAAGCACCATTGTACTTATCTCCTGAATTTGTTCCTGATCCAAATGTATAAGTGCCTTGTCCATTCATGACATCTGAGCTCCAATCACCAGTGTATTGATCCTTAGTTCCTTTCCATGTAAAAGTTCCTTTTCCAGATCTTAATCCATTTTCATAATTTCCTGAATAGACATCTCCATTGGCATAATTAAGTGTACCTTGTCCATTCATTTTGTCATCCTTCCATTCACCTTTATAAACATCTCCATTTTTAGCTGTGAAAGTTCCACTTCCTTCTCTTTTCTGATTTTTTAATGTCCCTGTATATTTTCCGTTATTAATTGATTTATCAGTTACATTAGTTTCTTGACTTTGCTCTTGTTGAGCTTGTCCTCGGACGGCTTTAGTACTATTATCAGGCGTTCCTACAAAACCACATAGAATTATTGAAACCACAAAGGTCGCTGCTAATCCCTTCAGTATTTTCAATAATTTCTCTGGTTTATACTTATAATCTTCTTTCTTTTTTGAATAAATAAATAGTGGTATTACTGTTATAAGTCCTATAAAACTAAAAAATACAATGATACCTAGCAAAACACTCATTATTATTCCCCCTATTCGTCTTAAATTTGCATATTCCCCCATATTATACATTATAGTACTAATTTATATAATATTAAAACTCTAAATTTATCGTTTTTACCAGATATAAGAAAAATCGAGTAATTTTATGTGTAATTACTCGATTTTTCTTATATTTTAAATTATTTATAGAATAAAATTATCCAGTACTCCGAACCCCTGATTAACTGCCACTCCATAAACCGGACCAATCTCTTGTTTAATTCTCCTAACGAATTCCTCTTCCTTATTTTCTTTTTTAAACTTCCTAAGATTCTCAACCTTAAGAACTTGTCCATATTCTTCTATTTGATTTTTCCTATTTTCATCAACTACAAAGCAAAAGGCTTCATACTGAATTTCACAAAACCTATCAATATATTTATCATATTGTAGTAAATTATCACTTTTTTTACTATTGATATTCTTAAAAGTTGGTACCAAATTCCACATTTGATCATGAAGGACAAAGCTCCAAGGTATAAAGTGATCTATGCTTAAAACTCCATAATCATTATAATTTCTTTCTGTGAAATCTAAGCCTGTATATAAGTCAGCTATATGCCTTTGTTCAATAACTTGCTTCCATATCTTTGTCTGCTCTCTCAAGTCTCTATTTTTAGGAGCTTCTAATTTCATTGCTATACCTGGCACATTTGGATTGCGCTTTTGCAGGAAGCATACCAATCTATAATACGCCCAGCCTTGAATAATTCTGTAGTTATACTTTAAGTAATTACACCAATTGTTTTTAATCCTAATGCAATTTTCATCCTTATTATTTTTATAAATTTCATAAATGCATTCATTATCTTCATTGGATAGTTCTTCTATGAGTTTTTGAACTTTTTTCTGACCTCTAAGTTTATTCTCAAAAAATGGTGATAAAAATCTATATGGTACATTTAAAGTTAATTCTTTAAGCATTTTATTTAATGTTTTATCTTGTGATGAATATATAAAATCAAAGAGCTTACGTTCATCATAATTGCTTTCCAAGTTATATGTATCTGAAATGTAAGTAGCTACTTTTGCTAAATTATCACATAGTCCAAAACTTAACTTATATTTCAAAAGAGGATACCAAGCCTTTACGACCATTTTACATATTAATATTCTAAATTCTATTTCAAAATTACCCAAAGAAATTTCATCTAATAAAGCCAGCAGCCAATACATCTTATAACTTGCCACAACCTTATCATCTCTAAGTGCTCTAGAGAATGTAGCATAATCAACTTCATTACTATAAGGGACTTCACATATTTCTTTTGGTAATATTATAGTTTCTTGTGGCATATATACTTTATCCATTCAACTTCACCCATTTTAATACAATCTATCTACATTCTAACATAAAAATAAGATTTCACTTTACATAAACTATCATTTTAATCCAATTATTTACTCAATAGTTTCAAGTCCAATCCCTTTCCTAAATCGCCTTAGTTTCTATCTCTTCTTATCTCTAGACTTAAAAAGATCCTCTTTACTTTAACCTAAACTATTTACAAGCCTAAACAATACTTCCATTACATCTGCTAATTCTTCTAAATTCGTATCCTCTAAAAATTCATTAATTTCTTCTTGTAATTTAGCTTCTAAAAGTTTGTACTTTTCATCTCCAGCTAAACTTGAAGTATTGCATTCGCGGCCATCGGCTTTTATTATGTCTGAGATTTTATCTCTTACAAATTTATTGTATGTTTTTTCATTATTTTATTATATTTACTTAATTCCCCATAAACCATTTGCATTTTTATCCCTCTTTTATCGTCCATAGGCACCTCAGATATTGTTTCAAATCCATTTTCTAATCCAATAACTCCTGTAATTGCTAAACATAATGCGTCTATAACATCATCTATTTCACGTATTTTGTCACATATTCCATAAGATAATGGACTTAAGCTTACTCCTAAATTTGTTTTATTTTCTTCAATAGCTTTTGTGTAGTTTTTAGCATACACAGCTTGTCTACACGGAGTATTAAATATACTTGAAGTTTTTCCTTCTGTCAAAAGCTAAATGCCAAAACAACCTCCTCATCTTTTCCTATTACCGGCTCCCCTTCAGTAATCTTCATCAGATCATCATTTTCTACTTCATCAACAACACTAATTTCATTAATCTTCTCTTTTTTCTTAGGCTTACTTTTATTTTTTACCTTTTTCTTCTCTAAGGTAGTTACTATCTCATTAGGTAAAAGCTCTTTGCTTTTGTATTTTTCCATATTTAATTTCTGAGTGGCTTCATTATCTACTTCTGTTACATTCTTATTACAGCTGTTTAAATGTATACTTGTACTTGTTTCCATACAGCTTTTATTATCAGCAGTAGTGACATTTTTATTTGCAATATTATCTTTTATATCAATGACTTTATTATCCTTATGTTTATTCTCACTCTCCACATTGATATTCTCTATACAGCTGCTGCTTAGCTGTTTCTTCTCGCTAATTTCAACTTCTTCTGCCTTATGTTTATTTTGAACTTTTTCTTTTGTTTTAATATTTTGATGCTTTACAAAGTTTTTTACTTTATATATTTTATCTTGAGTGAGTTCAACCATTTCTAAGTCTATAAAAGTTTTTATAGCTAATTCTATTTCAGATACTTCTCTATTAAACTCTATAGCCAAAGTCTCTAGAGTATATGGTATATTTCTAGATAAAAATAATTCTCCTTCTAAATTGACCTTACCTGCAAGAACCACAATCCTAGTCCAAACATAATTTATAAGATCTCTTTTTTCCATTCTATCTATTATTTTGAACTTTGTATCCTCATACATATTCACATTAAATTTAACACATTTTCTTTCTCTCATTTTTAACACGCTCCTATATAAATAATTTATCTATATAGGATATATGCTTAAAAATGAAAGTCACTAATATAAATTAAAAATTATTTTATTCTTACTATAATTTAGCTTCTAAAAGCTTGTATTTTTCATTTTAACCTCTGAAATCAATTTCAAAATTATTAATTACTTTAATTGTTCCAACCGTTGCAAACATCAATCCATTCATCATAACCAGAATACTTTTCTAATTCTTCTATGGTTACCCATTCACATCTTTTAATAATTCGAATCACTTCCTCTTAAGCTAAATAGCAAACCTTGCTGTATTTTTCACCGTTCTATACATACATCTAATCTTTATAAACACGTAAAAGTGTTAATTAATCTATATTATAAGTATATTTCACCATAAAATAAGAGCTTACATTAAGTAAACTCTAAAATGGTACTTCCTTATTCTCCATAGCATCTCCTTGTGCCTCGTCTTCAAACTCACAAAACATATATTCATAATCATCATATATTAAACCATTTTTCATTTTTGCACATTTGAAATAGGAACGCTTCCACTAATTCAATTTCTTTAGGCAGATTAATAACCAAACACTTATTACCATTTGCTAGTTCTATAAAACTAAATTCATATTTATATTTCATAATTTAATTCCTCCATATCTTAATATAAAATAAATTCTTTTATACTATAATGGACTTCACATATTTCTTTTAGCAATATTAGCTGTTCTTTAGAAGTACATATTTGATTGATTTTAATTTCACCCAACAAAATATAATATAAGTATATTCTACCATAAAGATAAGAGCTTATATTACATAAACTCTTAACAAAACATAATGATATACTTTATAAATTTCCGTCCAACATTTTCCTGTATTAAATATTCTAAAATTGTTATATTATAGTACCATCTAAGAAATATTGACAGAAAAGGTGTGTTATTATGAAATTCTATCAAACTAAAGTTTTTAAAATTGTAATGAGTCTTATTGCTCTTGCAATAATTTTCAAGTATTCATTTTTAATCTTTCTATCTGGAGCAGGACTTATAGTATACTTAAATAAGAAGAACGTTAAATTCAGATCTTTTCCCAAATCAGGTAAAATAGTTTTAAGTTCTGTTTTAATTTTGCTTACTCTTCTTATAATTGGAATAAAAAATGCTCCAACTACTAACAAAACAATTGCTTCAAACTCCAAAGTTGAAACTACAACAGAATCAACAAATTCTTCTGACAAGCCATCGGAGCAACAAGAAGCCGAAATCAAAGAAGATTCTAAACCAGAAGTAAAAGAGGAGAATACAGCTGTCGATGATAAACCCAATGAAGATAAAACAAAATCTGTAGACAATTCTTCTGCTTCGGTTGCCCCTTCAACAGCTACAAACAGCGATAACTCAACAAAATCGTCAGGGAGCATAAGTACAAGTTCTGCTAGTACTAATAATGCCACTTCTGCAAATAGCGGAGATGAGAATACAATAGTATATTATGTTCCTGGCAGCAACAAATACCATTTAAGCAAGAGCGATGGAACACTAAGTAGAAGCAAAAATATTCAAGAAATTACTCTAAAGGAAGCTAAAGCTAAAGGAATGCAACAATCTAAATCAAAAGCTGATAGTTAGTCGTTTTCGATATTATTCAAGTTCAACATATTTTAAAGTAAAAAACAGTTTTTTACTATAAAAAACTAATATAAACAAATAGCTTGCTACGATAAAATTAAAATATCATAGTAAGCTATTTTCTTTACAAAATGCAAGCTAATAATATATTACTGACTTGACTCAAAACCTTTTAGCATATCTATTATTTTTTCTTTATTTGGCACACACTATTTCTCCATTTAGTTTTAGGTGTAACTCCCTCTAAATGCTTATACCATTTAGGTAAGTAATGTGTATTTATATATTTTTCTAAATTAATTTTGTATAGCAAAAGCATTCAGTTGTATGATCATTAACCATTCCTACTGCTTGCATAAATGAATAACAAATTGTACTTCCAACAAATTTAAAACCATCTTTTTTTAGTTGCTTACTCATTTTATCACTTAATTCAGTTGTTGCTGGAACCTCTCCTATGCTTTTCCACGAATTAATAATAGGCTTATTATCTACAAACTTCCATATATAATTAGAAAACGAGCCGTACTCTTCTCTAATTTTTAGAAATGCTTTTGCATTAGTCACAACGCTTTCAATTTTTCTTCTATTACGAACAATGCCTTTATCTTGCATTAATTGCTCTAATTTTTCTTCAGTATATTTCACAATCTTTTCAGCCTCAAAATTATCAAAAGCTTCTTTATAGTTTTCTCTTTTTTTAAGAATAGTCCACCAGCTTAAGCCTGCTTGAGCTCCTTCTAAGCACAGCATTTCAAATAGTTTCCTATCATCATATACCGGTACTCCCCATTCCTTATCATGATATTTAATATATAATTCTTCTTTTGTCACCCATTCACATCTTTTAATAATTTGAATCACTTCCTCTTCAATTAAATCGCAAACCTTGCTGTATTTTTCACTGTTTTTTGCATAAATCTAATATTTATAAACACGTAATAGTGTTAATTAATCTATAATATAAGTATATTTTACCATAAAATAAGAGCTTACATTACGTAAACTCTTGTTTTAAATATCTTTATATTTTACCGAACTCAAATCTTGGAAATAAAAATATTGGAATTGTATAAGTCTTGTTTGCAATTCCACATTGGGTTACTCCTTTTAGATAAACTGCAAAATTAATTTTTCCATTAGCTAATGATTTTGTTATGGTTTTACCCGGATTCTTACCAGCCTTAACTTCTATTCCGTAGACATACCCGTTTTCCTATCTCTGTAGACAAAATCAAGTTCCCCATTACCATAGATCCCAAACATAGGAACTGTAGATATCTTATCCAAAAGACAGTGGTAAACAAACGTTTCAGTTTATTGTTGCTCTGCAAATTGCCACCAAACAAAAGTTCCTACTGCACCCGCTATCCCTGTAGAAATAAGAATAATTATGCTACTTAAATTAAGGAATCCAGTACTTTGAAATACACTGGGGATTGTCCATGGAAAATATGGCGCAAATCCCATAGATGCCAATACGTTTGAGCAAATAACTATTACCAATATGAGTGCTAATGGTGCTAAGTATCCTCTACTAACATTCGCTAGAAAAGTACCCGGTGTAGTAACAACAATAAACAGTAGCGATGTTATAACAAACTTTAGAAAAACATCTCCAATAATGGCAGCTGACCAGCCAGTAAGTCCTAGAACACCGCCTACAGCAATGCTGATAGAAAACATATATAGGGAAAGTAATACGTTCCAAGCTAAAATGACCATTAACTTAGAAATTACAATATATGCTCTTGGTACTGGCTTTACAAGTAAATCTTTAATGGTTTTATCTGTAAATTCTCGACCAAATACCCATGCAGCAATAAATGTATATCCTATAAGACCCAGTGCCGCAAGATTATTAAGCAATTCTGTTAAATATATTTGCCAATTGATTTCACCTAAGTTATTGGATAAAATAATTCCGACTCCCATCATGATTGGACCAAAAGCAAAAACAAGAAACACTATCCAAAACACATTAGAACTGATAATTTTGCGAATTTCACAATGTAAAATAGAAAAAATACTCATTAATTATCACCCCTTACCATTCCAATTGTACGAAGAAAGTACCCTTCCAGATCTTCTGTAATTACTTGAAGCAGAGTTGGCGGTTGATTAGATTTAACAAGCAGTTCGGATAACTGTTCAGGACTTTCAACTAAGTGTTCATCTTTTAATTTTAAATGGCCATCCATTGTTTCCTCAAATTCATAACCATGTTCTGTAAGTACAGTCTTTATTGCATTTTGGTTGCGCCCATCTATAACTAAATTCTTCTGCAAGGATTTTTCAAGCTTATTCATTTCAATTTCTTGAATAAGGTGACCGTTGTGAATAATCCCAATACGCGTTGCAACTTTTGATAGTTCATCTAATAGATGACTAGATATGAAAATAGTTACGCCAGAATTTTTTGCTAAATCATATAACATAGTACGTATCTCAGCAACTCCTGCCGGATCAAGACCATTTATTGGTTCATCTAGTATCAGTATTTCTGGATTATGTATCATAGCTTTTGCAAGTCCTAGGCGCTGCTTGTTTCCTAAAGAAAGATTCTTTGCCTTTTTCTTTTTATGTGGTTCAAGTCCTAACTTACAAATAACTCTATCTACGGATTCTTTTTCTGATATTCCTTGCATACGTCTTGCTATATCAAGATTTTCAAATACTGTCAAATCAGGATAAAAAGTAGCTTCCTCCAAATAACCAACCTTATCCCACAATTTATAGTTTCCGGCATCAACCTTTTCACCTAACATGTAGAGCTTACCTGAAGTTGGCCTTAGCATCCCTAAGAGTGTCTTTATAGTAGTTGTCTTTCCTGCTCCATTTAACCCTAGAAATCCAAATATTTCACCTCGTTTCACTTCAAGTGACAGATTATTCAGTACTGCATAGTCGCCAAAATTTTTGCACAATCCATCGATTTGTATTGCAGCTGTTCCACTGATTTTTTGCTTTAAGAATATATTCATAGTTTTCAACTCCTCATTTTGTAGTAGCTTTATACTATCAATCTAATATCAACTCTACCTCAACTTATAAGCATCTCAAATAAATTTTTAAAGAGTATTTTAAAAAATTTCGCATTTATTCAAGTAAAATAAAAAAACCTGTAAATGTGCTTTTAATCCATTTACAGGCGCTTTTATAAAATATATTATAGTGTAGGTTTTAGCTGCTCCTTTTATCTAAGGACATCCCGGAAGGTAATGAAACTGTAAAGGTGCTGCCTTTTCCTAAACTGCTTTCAACTTCTATATTGCCATTACAGAGAGTCACAATTTTTTTAACCACCGTAAGTCCAAGTCCATTGCCAATGGTTGTGTGTGATGTATCTCCTTGATAAAACTTGTCAAAGATATGTTGTTTTGTTTCCTCATCCATTCCATGCCCATTATCTCGTAAACAAAATTGTATCGATGAATTGATACGTCTTAAACTAATTTGTAATTCCCCACCCTTATCTGTGAATTTAATGGCGTTATCTAATAGGTTTATCCATATTTGTTGAAGTAAGTGTGCATTATTATAAATATTCATGCTTTCCAAATCTATATCTACTGAAAGATCTTTAGCACTCCATTTGGGTTCTAATATAAGTATGGCACAGCGAATTTGTTCATCTAGGGCATAAACCTCTTTTTCACTAATAATCTCTGTATTTTCAACCTTTGATAAATTAAGCACACTTGTAGAAAGGTCAACCAACCTTTGGGATTCTTGAATTATTATATCTAAATATTCCTGCTCTTCTTCGCTGGTTAGATTTCCTTCCTTCAAAAGTTTTGCAAAGCCTTTAATAGAAACAATAGGCGTCTTAAACTCATGTGAAAAATTATTTATAAAATCAATTCGTAGCATTTCAATTCCTGAAAGTTCTCCAACCATTTTATTGAAGCTGGAGGCAAGACTCTCAAGCTCTGGAATATTGCTGCCTTTAACTGTAACTGAAAAATCCCCTTTTGCTACATCTTCAATAGCTTCAATAAGATTACGGACAGGTTTAACCATCCACCTGCTTAATAAAGCCGTGATAGAAATTCCAATAGTTGTGCTTGTTAAAAGCAGCGCAAAAAATGCTACAAAACCATTTTCCAAAAAGCTGCTTCCAAAAATTAATTCTAGAAAGTATGTACATAACCTTCCTATTACAACAGATAGAACCATTACTAAAAATACAAATACAACCAGTGTAGCAGCAAGACTCATCCGTTTTTTCATGTAAGCTTCACCGCCTTATATCCTAGTCCACGTACAGTAATAATCTCAAAATCCAGATTATCTTTAAATTTTTCCCGGAGCCTTCCAATATGGACATTCAAGGTATGCTCATCCGTCTCTGTATCTGGCCCCCATATTTCATCCATCAATTGCATACGGGTGAAAATCATATTTGGATAACTCATCAATTTAAAGAGTAAATAAAATTCTTTTTGTGGAAGCATAATTATATCCTCACCATAAGTGACCGTAAGAGCATTATAATCCAAAGTAGTTCCACCCATTGTTAACTTTTGCTCATTTGTAATTTGCGCCCGACGTAATAATGCTTTTATGCGAAACAGCATTTCCTGTTCGTCAAAGGGCTTTGTCATGTAATCATCTGTCCCTACAAGGAAACCTCTATGTTTCTCCTTAATTTCTTGTTGTGCTGTAATCATCAATATAGGAATATTATCTCCTACCTGGCGTAATTCTTTACAAAGCTGATAACCGTCCATCCTCGGCATCATTAGATCCAAGATAATCAAATCAAAATACTGTTTTTCCATCATATTCAAGGCTTCCATACCATCATTAGCCTTAAAAGCATTGTAACCGCCACGCTTTATGACTGCACATATAAGTTTTTGTGTATTAGCATCATCTTCAACAACCAAAATATTAAACATTAATTCACCTCCCAATTAAACTCTTTGTTACCTAATCTTCTAGAGAAACTCTAGAATGATTCTATTTCAATTTACCATTCTAAAATCAACTGAATATCAACTATTAGCCATAGTATAACAAATAAGTGCATACTTACTTTTTTATCATGATATATAATTCATAACATAAAGTCAATTTCTTTATTTTGTGCTATACTGCAAGCATAAGAGATAAAAAATTCACAGAAATATCACATTTAAAGTGGCATTTTTTAAGCAAAACAATTAAATGCCCTTCACTATTTGTTCTCGCTTTTGTAATTGCCACAATTGCTCCGCCATATATGCTGCAGGATAAGGCATTGAATTTACAATCCACCATTCCATTACACCAACAGCGGCTGAAGCAACATATTGAGCCATTATCTCCTTGCTTATATTTTCATTGCTTGCAGTCATGTCAAGATGCTCTTCCATACTTTTAAGAGCCATCGTTAAAATACGTTCTCTAAAAGCAGGCATAGCTTTGTTAGTGAGCATATTGGAATAGAAAATAGCATGCTTTTCAAGATATTGAAACGTCTGAAGTAGCGAAGCTTTGGAGTCAAAATTGCTGCTCTCTCCATCTGAAATGCAACTGTCACATAATTGGTTTAAATGAGTATCTATACATTTATTCATCAGATCAAATTTGTCTTCATAATGCAAATATACAGTGCCACGGTTTACATTTGCCTCTTCTGCAATTTCGTTAATGGTTATCTTTTCAAAATCTTTTTCCGACATGAGTTTGATAAAAGCACCCATAATAGCCTGTTTAGATTTTTCAATACGTCTATCCATAAAAATATCTCCTTTGTGTACCTAATGTACTTCCTATAAACTGATTTATCTTATAATAATCAACACTCATATGTGTTTTGTTCATTAATAAACAAATCTCATTGTTTTAACTATTGAATTGAACTAACTTAATTGATAAATTTATTATATTGAACAAGCGTTGAAAAATCAATATGCGTTGAAATAATGAAAGGCGGAATTAATTTGAAAATATTTTATTTTACTGCTACAGGAAATAGTTTATATGTTGCAAAAAAGATTGGTGGAGAATTGTATTCAATACCTCAAATGATAAAGGAAGGTAAATATGAATTTGAGGATGATGCTATAGGCTTTATATTTCCTTGCCATGGACTCGGAATGGCGAAAATAGTTAGTAACTTTATTAAAAAGTCAAAATTTAAAGCTGATTACTTCTTTTCAATTATGACATATGGTGGTAATGCATTCTCTGGATTAAGGCATATGGAGCTTGTGGCCAAGGAATCTGGAATCAAGTTCAACTATACAAATGAAATACTGATGGTGGATAATTTCCTTTCAACCTTTAAGATGGAGGATGAAATAATAAATAAGAAGCCAGAAGTAATTGATGAAAAACTGAGTGGAATAATAGCTGATATTACAAATAGACGAAATTCTCTTGTAAAAAAAGGAATTGTATCCAATACTCTATCTAAATATGCCCGTGGAATAGCAGATAAAATTAGCAATAATTTTGCAGCTAAGAAATTTATTGTTACGGATAATTGTACTAGCTGTAAGGTATGCGAAAAGGTCTGTCCTGCAAATAATATTAAAGTTGATAACAAACCTAGGTTTTCCCATAAATGCGAAGTATGTCTAGCATGTATACATCATTGTCCTCAAAATGCAATTCATTTGAAATCTGAGAAAAGCAAAGCTAGGTTCATAAATCAAAATGTACAGCTTAAAGAAATAATTGCTTCTAATAATCAGGCTAATTAAGAAAGCAGAAAATATAATTAAGGCTGATCAGATATTCATATGATGACTTAAGAAACCTATTAAGGCTAACCTAGATTTAAAAATAAAACACCTTGAAGCCTATACTTGGGGTGCTTTCAAATTATTCGTGCACCCTTGGTATGAGCCTTTTTTAAAACTATTATTAGGTTAATATATTTTATTTTTTATTCTCTTTTAAAAGACAACCTTCCGAGTTTGCCTTTAAGGCCGCATATTTTCTACAACTCATGAAGCTATTGGTTATGTCCGCACACTTTCACAAGTGTACATTGTTAACTTTTTAAATAAGCTCCATTTGTAGCAATAACTTCTTTATACTAATAAAATCTCTTTTTCTTATATCTTTCTAGAGTTTCACTTCCATCATCATGTCTATCTACATAGATGAATCCGTATCTCTTTTTAAGTTCAGCTGTTGATTCACTTACTAAATCTATGCATCCCAATTTAGTGTATCCCACAACTTCAACACCATCTTCAATTGCTTCTCCTACTTGATTGGGGACCCAAATACAAGCTTGTGGTATTCTAAAATACAAAAAATAAAAGCTTACTTTTTACGTAAACTCTTATCATAGATATCTTTATATTTTACTGAACTCAAATCTTGGAAATAAAAATATCGGAATTGTATAAGTCTTGTTTGCAATTCCACCTTGCGTTACCCCTTTTAGATAAACTGCAAAATTAATTTTTCCATTAGCTAATGATTTTGTTATGGTTTTACCCGGATTCTTACCAGCCTTAACTTCTATTCCGTAAACATAACCGTTTTCCCTATCTCTGTAGACAAAATCAAGTTCTCCATCACCATAGATTCCAAACATAGGAACTGTAGATATCTTATCCAAAAGACAGTGGTAAACAAATGTTTCATTTAATAACCCGCTCGATTCTGATGCTAATAGGTTTGCTTTTTTCATAACATAATTTGCCATACCAACATCTGACAAAAAATATCTTTGTCTCTTTTTTATATTGGTAAATTCAAAATCTATAAGCTTATCACAGTCTTTAACAAATTTTGACGTGTAAAACCATTGAAGTACTCTATTACAATTTTCCTTCGTGATATTACTTGAATATTGTTTGGTTATTATTTGCTGTAATTCTTCCGTATAACTGCTTTCCTTAATGCCTTTTTTTCCTCTAGCTAGAATTTCAATTATTGCGCTTAAGCAGTCTTCAAATACTCTAGTAGTCAATATATCTCCATCAAAATATCTTGAAGATTCTTCACAAAATACTCTTAATAATTTTTCAAACAAATCATTAATATTTTTCTTGTGATTTCTTAAGTATTCGCATACTATCTCTGGATAGCCGCCAACTTCTAAGTAGTCTTTATACTTATCATAAAATAGATCATAATCCTTTTTATCGCCATCTCCATACAAATCTAGTGACTCATAAGCTTGTGTTAAATTAAGCGCATTAACAAATTCAGTAAATGATAATGGCTTTATTTCAAGAAAATCTACATCACCCATTGGAGACCAAAACTCTTTCTGCATAACAACTCTTCCTAAATAACTTCCAGTCATAATAAAATGTGCATCAAATTCTCTTGCAAATTGCCTTATCATATTATAAATTTTATAGGATTCTTGTATTTCATCTATTATAATTATGCATTCTTTACTATCCTCAAAATTGTTGGAAAATCTCTTAAACATCTCTTTTAATGTATTTGTTTTTTCCCTGTCTAGTTTTCCTGATAGACGTTCTTCTTTTATTATATTATAAATTGTAAGTAAGTCCTCTCCCGTTTCTTCCAACAGATTTATATATATTAAATGCTTATAATTTTCTCTTGCAAATTTTTTCACTAAATAAGTTTTTCCTACCTGCCTTGCACCTTCTACTAATAGTACCTTATTATTGTGGTTATTTTTCCACTCTAATAGTTTTTTGTATGCATCTCTTTTAAGATCTATTATTTGTTTTTCCACGTTTCTCACTTCCTTACAATTCAAGCTATAATCTTGTTTAGTATCTACTAAATTATATCCTAAAATTTATTTTTCAATAATAATTTTACCACTATTTAAATATACCAGCAATCATGTGTTCGCACTTTTTCATAAGTGTATAGTGTATATTGTTAACTTTTTTTATTTCTAACTTCTTAAGTTCTTAATTTTTTACTTCTTAACTTTTTTCATTCTTAAATTCCTAAATTCTTAAAAAGGTTTATTGCTAACTAAGAAAACTTGGTGACAAATATACGCATAGCTTTACCGCATTACCTATGGGTAGACATTTTAGTTCTGTGTAAAAACTTTAGCTTCTAGCTGAAGAAATTCGAGAATTCTTTAAACCGTATGGATGAAAAATGGTGTTGAAATTGCTATCATTTCTTCGAAAAATATTCCAAGTATCAAACAAATTTGTTATAATATAAATATATAATGAATAAAATGTAAACTATGGTAATTATAGTATGGAACTTTATTATTCTACTTAATAAATAAAATGTTATATTTTATTTATTTTACTTATTCATTATGTACAATTTTAAGTGAGCGAGGTGATCATAATAATAAAATCATACTACATGCCTTTAAATGACAATTGAGCACAGAGACCTAAACTATTAATGCATTTTTTATAAAACTTTAACTAACAATTATTTCAAGAATATTAGAATTTGGAGGGATAATTTATGTTCAAAAAAGCTTTAGTAATGGTTTCTATTTTAGTTTTTCTTTTTTGTCCAATATCTACACTTAGTGTTTCAGCAGCCGACTTTACAAACGGCGTAGATGTATCTGGAAATACTGCAACAATATGGTTTAAGCCACTAGCAAACACTAGTTGGGTTGATGTACATTATAAAATTAATTCAGGAGCACAACAAAATATCAGAACTACCTATAATAGCGCATCTGGAAGATATGAGCAAAATGTCACAGTATCTTCTGGAGATACTGTGAGCTATTCATTCACATATAATAACGGTACTCCTGCATATGACTCTCCTTGGTATAATTATACAGTAGGCTCTCCGTCTTCTCCTACGAAAGCGGTTACGTTCTATGAAGATATTAATTACGGAGGATCTTCTGTATCACTACAACCTAGAAATTACACCTTGTCACAATTAAATACAGCAAAAATTCCAAATGATTGGATGACATCACTTAAAGTTCCAAGCGGCTGGACAGTCGAAGTATATGAAAACGATAATTTTACAGGGACAAAGTGGACATATACTTCAGATACACCATGGATCGGTAATGATGCTAATGATAAAATGACTTCTGTTAAAATTTATTCAACTACAAATACTGGTGGTGATACTACTACTCCACCACTTAAATCCGGATTTGTTACTTTACAAGTAAAAAATAATACAAACGGACAATATTCAAATGATCAAATTTACTGGGCTATTGTAGGAAAAGACCCAGCCACTAACCAATTTGTTCATGTAGATTTAAACGGAAACCTTATTCCTATGAAAATTTCAGATAATGATGCAGCTGGTCATTTAACTAAAACTACTCCTGATGGAACATTTAACTATTCAAATTATTTCTGCAAAGCCAGTCAACAAAGCTATGCTTATATTCCCAAAATCATAGGAGCAAGAATGTACATCAGTTATGGTGAACCTTTATATATTAAAGTAAATCAAGCAGCAGATGGATTAATTGGATATGCTGGACCAAACCTTGCAAACACTTCTGATCCTAATACAGGCATTATGTTTGAATGGGCTGAGATGGCATGGACTAATGACGGATTATGGATAAATACAACAAGAGTAGACCAATTCTGTTATCCTTATAATATACAATTAGTAGGTAATAGCGGTTACAATAAAACTTATGGAGATACTGGAACACGTGCAGATTTAATGAATGCATATAAAAATTCTGTACCTGCTGAATTTAAGTCTTTAGCTCATTCTGATAGAATCTATGCCCCTGCTTCAGGGCTTGGAACTTTTACAGCATCACAAACTAATGCTCACTATTTTGATAGTTATATCAATGACGTATATAGTTATTACGCAACCCATGAATTAACCTTTACATGTGATAGAGGAACTTATAGTGGACATGTTGTAGGCAGTGATTTTGTCTTCAATAAAAATGGTGGTGCATATAATCTTTATATACATGGGAAACCAAGTACACAAGAAGTTTTATTAGGAAATGGAATCTTTGATGGTGGAAATGATGATGAAAAAGCTATCAAAGCACAGGTTTGTGCAGCCTTTAACAGACATGTTATGCTTGATCCTGCACACTGGAATAACTCAGCCTATTTCTATAAAGATGCTCCTGCAAATTACTTTGCAAAATTCTGGCATGATCATTCTTATGAAAACAAATCATATGGCTTCTGCTATGATGATGTTTTCGACTTCAGCAGCACATTGCATGTAGCTGACCCTAAGTATGCAATAATTAATGTAGGTTGGTAATAAATTAAATAAATTAGACCATAAGATTTGTAAAAAGATGCTGTATCAAAATTTAATGCAGCATCTTTTTTATTTTCTTAACTACTTTCATCAAACTAAAATACTTTATATTACATGCAAATTCAAAAAAATGAGCCAAGATAATCTTAGCTCATTTTTTTACATAAAACTACAACTCCCTTTATCTATTATTGAATTTGCCATAAAGCTGGCACAGCGCTTGGTTCCCAACCTACTAATGAAGTGTGAGCCTGAATGCATTTATAAGTACCGCCATTGTAAGTTACAATATCTCCAACTTTGTATGCATGATTTGCAACCCATGCATTGTTAGATTCAGAATCTGGTACAGTTACTGTAACTTTGTTAGAGTTAACAGAATTTGTACTATCATATAGAACCACTGTATAATCATAGCTTCCCTTAGCCTTATTAGTAATAGCATAAGAAATGCTAACTTCGCCTACACCTGAAGTTAAAGCTCCCGTAGAAGCAACTGTTGTTCCTTCATATATCTTGTAGCTTGTTGCAGTATTATTTTTTGGAACTACAGCCGTTAAAGTATATGCTCCATTATTTACTGCACTAGCAGATAATATTGCTGGTTGTAATGTGTTATCTCCTGCTTTTGGAACTGTTACAGTTACTTGATTTGAAGTAACTGTATTGCTTCCATCACTTAATTCAGCTTTGTAGCTGTATGTCCCTGGAGCTTTTGATATGGCATTATAGTTAAGCGTCTTAGCAGGTTGTCCAGCTGTTAAATTTCCTGAAGCTACTACTGTTGTTCCCTCATAAATTTTATACGAAGTTGCAGTATTATAAGCTGGAACTACTGCTGATATAGAATAGCTTCCATTAATAAGTTCTGAAGAACTTAGTACTGCTGCATTAAGTTTATTTACAGGTGGAGTTAAATTATTAAAATAACCTCTAAAATAATTAGACCAATTAAAGTTTGTATATTGATCCCAATTTATTGACCAAGTCATAAGACCTCTTAAATTAGGATATTTATTGTTAATCTTATAACTTCCAACTGTTCCACCATTGATTAATCCATCTAAAGCACTTTGTACCTCAGCATTTGAAACATATCCATTTCCAGCAGTATTACAACATGGAACACCAATAACTACTTGATCTTGTCTTAATGCTGGGAAGAAATAATTAGAATCATTATTTACATTAAAACCTGTTAAAAGCATATCTGCTAAAGAAGCATAGAATTCTCCACTTCCCATTGATTGAGCTTTACCATTAATGTCATTTATTGAACCTGAATTATAATATTGCACTTGAAGCCAGTTCAACTCATCCCTAAGTCCATAGATTACTGGTAGAAATGCTCCAGCTCTGTTATCGACATATGAATTTAATCCACCATAGTACGTATGTCCTAGTTGCACAAAGAATGCTTCAGGTGCCATAGTTAATACGAATCTACTACCATACTTAGCCTTTAATTGTTTTAAAGCACTAATTGTATTAACTATAACAGGTGTTGTTGGATTTTTAAAATCTTTGTCCCCTGCATTTAAATATAGAGAATGTCCTTCAAAATCTACATCTAATCCATCCAATCCATACTTATCAATAATAGTACTTACAGAATTAACAAAGGTATTAACAGATGTGGAACTTGTTAGTTGAACCTCACCATTTTGTCCTCCAATAGATAACAATACTTTTTTTCCTTTACTTTGAAGATATTGAACATCACTTTTAAACTCAGTCTCTGTTTCATTATATGGGGTGAACCTTATATCCCCTGAAGTAACAGAGGTTGGTTCTCCAAATGAAAGGTTAATAACATCAAAGTTTGATGAAACGTCCTTGAGTTTAATGTCTCCTGACCCATTATTAAAATTGTGCCAGTAGCCTACTAGTACATGATTGGGAATACTACTGCTTGTTACCGCTGATGCACTATTTGAATTACCTAATACCACTCCTGTAACCATAAGGCTTGCCATAGCCATGACTGAAACTATCTTTTTAAAAAATTTCTTTTTACTCAATACTTTTCTCTCCCTCACTTTAAGATTTTATTTATTTTGCCAAAAATATCAGTAAACTGGAACCCTTTTATAAAACATTTAATTTCCCTATTAATATACATATTGCAATTAGAGCATATGAAGAAGCATAATGATACATAATCTACTATAATACTAGCCATTCACAGTTAAATCTAAAAAAGATGACTCCTGTAAAGTACAGAAATCATCTTCTAGAAGCTGCATAGCCCCTTTTTATAGAGATCTATTTTAAGGTTTATGCTTTCTCTTTTATATACATTTAATCTATTAATATTTATCCATTACTATACATAACTTAAAATATTAATCTACAGTATCTTTAAATGTAACAACTTGATTTCTATAACTATCAACCTTAGCCTTTACTTGATTAGTTGTAAGTGCTGTATCCTTTTCATGGAATACCAAGTCTACATATTCTGCATTTATATTAATACCCATAAAGCAGGAACATTTGATGGTTCCCATCCTACCAATGAAGTATGAGCTTGAATGCATTTATAATTCTTACCATTATAAGAAACTATATCTCCAACTTTATATGCAGTATTAGGAGCCCAGCTTCCAGTAGTAGGATTGCTTGAAGCCTTAGTAGTGGCACTGATAGAATTACTCCAACTGCTTGTTCCATTAGCATTCTTAGCTCTAACAGCATAAGTATGTGTTGAATTTTCAGTTAAACCACTATTAACATAAGGTGCTGTTACATTACTAATAATGTTATTATCAACTTTTAAATCATAACCTGTTGCACCTGATGATGCGTTCCAAGACACATTAATAGTAGATTGATTGCTAGCAGCTGCAGACAATCCACTTGGAACGGCTGGTGCTGTAGGTTCTGGTGTTGTATTAGTTTACCCGTGCTGATATACACGAACATAATCTACAAACATTTTAGCTGGGAATGGAGTTGATCCATTAGGATTACCTGGCCAATTTCCTCCAACTGCTAGATTAAATAATATAAAGAATGGTTTATGGAATTCTTCAGTACCATTAATATTATTTGCTATATTAGCTTCTAAATATTGTGTTCCATCTACAAACCATTTTATTGATGAAGCGTTCCATTCAATTGAATATACATGATATTGAGTTACATCGATATTAGGTGAAGCAGCGCCATACTGTGCATGCGTATTGTTACCAGTGCTATCCCAATGTATAGTTCCATGGATTGCACTTTCATTATTTATATGTTCCATAATGTCTATTTCACCACATTTTGGCCAACTAACTTGAGAAATGTTTTCTCCTAACATCCAAAATGCAGGCCATACGCCTTGTCCAGCTGGTAACTTCATTCTTGCCTCTACTTTCCCATAAGTCCAGTTTTTTAATCCCTGACTTTTTAAGCGAGCAGAAGTATAATTCATCCCATTATAATTTTCTTTTCTTGCTTCTATAACAAGATTTCCATTTTCAATTCTTGCATTTTCAGATCGATTAGTATAATATTCAAGTTCATTATTACCCCAACCGTCTCCGCCAGTTTCATATTTCCAATTTGATGTATTTATACTTGTCCCATTAAATTCATCACTCCATGCAAGATTCCATCCTGTATCAGCTTTCGCTGTAACTGTTGGAATAAATGATGAAACCATAAGTGAAGAAATAACTAATGACATAATTAGTTGTTTTTTTCTATTCATAAAAATTCCCCCTATACCTCTATTTATTATTATTATTATTAGTAGTAGTAGTTTACTCCCCCCTTATTTACAGAAATATTTTATTAAACTTTGTTACCTTTTTGCTGAACTTTTTTCATATCACCTCCTAAATTAATTACTTTTAACGTACACTATATTATACGTAAAAAGATTCTATTTAAGTGGGATAAATTATAAATTAGAACAAATTATACAATAAATGTATAACCGAATGCATGAAAGATCATTATTCTTTCTGAGACACACTTGAATAAAATTGTTATTACTACAATTACCTATACATTAGATCCATTAAAAAAATCTTCTATATATTCCTTTGAATACGTAAATTCTGTTTTAAATATTAAGCTTACTACAATTATGAATTTCCTATTTCTCTCAATGGTTCTTTTATGTACCTGAACCATTGACACTAATTCCTTTAACGGAATGGATTTATTTCGAATCAATTTTCCATATAAGTAATCATTATCACATAATTCTTTTGCAATTTTTATACACATAATAATAGAGTCTCTGTGTTTGGGAATTTCTTCTCCAATATCATATATGTTTATATTAAACTCACTCAACTTTTTTTGAAAGAATTCCATTTCATCCTGTGTTTCTATATTCTCATATTGATTAAATGAATTAGATCTTAAATATTTTTCCTCAAAATTAATTTCATCTTCATTTTCAAAATAAGTAAATGGATATGCTTTTTCTTCTTTTTCACTTTTTCTATAATAATCTATAATTCTACTTCTTATTATCATGTCACAGTAAGCGAAAAAATTTTTTCCTTTATTTTCATCATAATTATCTAACGCCTCATTAAAAGCTATCATTCCTATACTAAATATATCGCTGTACCTTATATCTTCATATTTTTTTGATACTTTAGACACAGACTTACCTATAAATGGCAAATAGTCTTTTATTAATTTATCTTTTAATTTAACGTCACCGTTTCTAATTCTTTCTATGTATCCATATATTGATTTGTTATCTTTAGTATCATCATAAAATAGTTTACTATCTGACAATACTTTTCCCCCCTACATAATAAATACCTCTTTATACCAATTACCGTAACGACCAAAATATACCATTCTCATATACTTAACTTTGCTCTAATATATAGGTTTTATAAATAATAAAATAAAATTTATTACACTCCTCTCTTATAAATATTTATATTTTACAATATAAGTAATTATATTACATTTTATTACATTTGTATATATTGTTGTGGTTAAATTTTAATGTTTTACTAAAAAAAGTTAATTCTGTCCCACACAAAAATTACACATTTCTCGTATTGAATATAGTACAGTCATATATTCTATAAATTTCCTACAGTTTTACTTTTTTACAAAGTAATAGACAGTAAATATAGGCGTGAAATATTTTATTGCTTATTACGCAAGAGAAAATTCTCTATTACTGCTTTAAGGGGGTGAACAATTTATTATTAAAATTACTTTCCCAAAAATTTTAATGATTATATGAGAGGGGTTGATGTGTTTTGAAACACGTAACATTAAAAAAATTTCTTGCTTTTTTTGTAGTCTTTCTACTTACATTCACGCAAATAACACTAATGCCTAAAGCAGCAGAAAAATCTGATAAAAAAAATGTTGTAGTTTATTTTCCTAATTGGGGTACCTACAACGCAGCTCACAGCAGCATATCTGTTGATCAATTACCTTGGGACAAGGTCACTGTAATCAATCATGCATTCTTTGAAGTAGATTCAAGCTTTAAACTCAATTCTACTGATTCTTATGCAGATTTTGATAAATCTTTCCCACATTCTGAAGGTTGGGATGCAGATAAACTTAGAGGACACATGGGTGAATATAAGTATTACAAATCTCAATATCCAAATGTAAAGGTGCTTATATCAGTAGGTGGATGGACAAGGGGTGCTAATTTCCATGCAATGGCCTCAAGTTCTAGTTCTCGTGCTGTGTTCATAAACAGTGTAGTAGATTTTCTAAAAAAATATCCATTCATAGATGGAATTGATATCGACTGGGAATTCCCTGGTATTGATAGAAAAGCAGATCCAAATGATCAATTTGATAAAGGTTGCCCAGGTGGACCAGAGGACAAACAAAACTTTACTTCACTTCTTCGTGAAATACGTAAAGCTTACAATGATAATGGATTGTCTAATAAAATGCTTACAATAGCAGCACCATCTGGATATGATAAAGCACAATATACTGAACCTAACGTTTATGCTCAATACTTAGATTTTATAAACGTTATGACTTATGATATGCATGGGGCTTGGGAAACAACTACTAATCATCATGCTGCAATATATCCAAATCCTAATGATCCATCTGGAACTTCTCCTGTAGATATAAAAAATAAATATAATACTGATTCAGCAATGAGATTGTACATGGATACTTATAATATACCTGCAAGCAAACTAAATGTTGGAACACCATTCTATTCAAGAGGATGGAAAAATGTTGTGAACAATGGTGGAAGCCTACCTGGATTATTTGCTTCTGCAAATGGTGCACCAGTAGGTACATGGGATAATGCACAATCTCCAGGTGGACAAAACCCTTATTTCAAAATGAAGGAATTGGAAAAAACATCAGGTTACGTAAAATATAGAGATCCATATGCTAAAGTTCCTTATCTATATAATGCATCACAAGGAATTATGTACACATATGAAGATGAAGAATCTCTTACAGAAAGATGTGATTACGTATTAAATAACGGTTATGGCGGAATGATTGCTTAGGAGATTTCAGGTGATGACCCAAATGGATTCCCATTAACTACTTTAATGGCAAACAAACTTGCTGGTGGAAGTAATCCAACAACCCCAACGGATCCAACAAACCCAAGTAATCCTGGTACTTCTTATCCTGCGTGGGATAGTAGTAAAGTCTATGTAAATGGAGATATTGTTTCTTATAACAACAACAATTATAAAGCAAAATGGTGGACTCAAGGTGATAAACCTGGTACTTCTGATGTTTGGGAATTAATTGGAGCCGCTACACCAACTAATCCAACAACCCCAAGTAATCCAACTACGCCAACAACCCCAACTAATTCAAGTAATCCAACGGATCCAACAAACCCAAGTGATCCTAGTACTTCTTATCCTGCATGGGATAGTAGTAAAGTCTATGTAAATGGAGATATTGTTTCTTATAACAACAACAATTACAAAGCAAAATGGTGGACTCAAGGTGATAAACCTGGTGCTTCTGATGTTTGGGAATTAATTGGAGCTGCTACACCAACGAATCCAAAATACTAATTAAATAATAACATTTAAGTGGGAACGTATAATTTATATACATTTCAAAAAAATATATAAGGAGTTGATGTATTATGAAATACATGAAATTAAAAAAATTATTTGCTTTCGCTGTAGTATTTTCGTTTGCATTACCACAAATGTCAATACTAGCCAAGGCAGCAACAACAGAAGCATCCACAGTAATTGTCTCTGCATCTGTAGCTTATGCTAATTGGGATGCCAACAAAGCTTATGTAAGTGGAGATACTGTTAATTATGAAGGTAAAAATTATAAAGCTAAATGGTGGACACAAGGTGATAAGCCCGGTTCAGCTGATGTTTGGGAATTGATTGGAACAGCACCATCTAACCCTAGTAATAATACTTATGCTGCTTGGGACAGTAGTAAAGCTTATGTATCTGGTGATATTGTTTCTTATCAGAACAGTAATTACAAAGCTAAATGGTGGACTCAAGGTGATAAGCCTGGTTCAGCTGATGTTTGGGAATTGATTGGAGCAGGACCTACAACCCCAACAAATCCAACAAACCCTACAAACCCTACAAACCCTACAAACCCTACAAACCCCTCAGTATCAAAGCCTGCTGAAGCTCCAAATGATATATGGGGATATGCACTTAATGCTGATAAGAAATTTGGTAAAAATGGAGACTTTGCTTTATTAATATGTGCTGTTATTAAAAAAGAATGTAATTATGGAGCAGGTTTAGGTGGTAGTCCATCTTCTGGAGACGGATTAATGCAAGTAGAACCAAACACTAGAAATGCTTATTCGAGTGAGTTCCAATCAACATATGGACATGCCTACAATCATAGTAATCTTCAAGACCAAGTATATATGGGATCAATGATTATAAATGATAACATTAAGCAATTTGGTAATATATACAATGGTCTATTACATTACAATGGAGGACCAAACTGGTATCCAGGAGCTACAGATTCATATGGCCGTCCAATTCTAGCAGATCAATATGCAAATGCAGTGTATGCGACATATAAAAGCTATGGTGGAAAAAACTAGTAAGCAAAGTAAATGGACAAGTCCATTAGAATCAAAAGTATTTTAGAATTATATATAACAACTGAGCACAGAAAATACAGTTAACTTATAAATTCAAAGAAACACCCTCTTCGAAAAAAAAGGGTGTTTCTTTAAATTTATGAGCTAAATGGTGGACAATTTGCAAATGTTACAATACCAAGTAGTGTAACAAAAATGAGTAATGCTATCTTTCTTAATTGCTTAAATTTAGCAAAAAGAGCAAAGTAGAAAATTTAATTCCTACACTGCCTTATATATCGCATTTAAATTATTATTTTTTTAAATGAGCTCCATTTGTAGCAATAACTTCTTTATACCAATAAAAGCTCTTTTTCTTATATCTTTCTAGAGTTCCACTTCCATCATCATGCCTATCTACATAGATGAATCCGTATCTCTTTTTAAGTTCAGCTGTTGATGCACTTACTAAATCTATACATCCCCATGTAGTATATCCCATAACTTCAACACCATCTTCAATTGCTTCTCCTACTTGAACTAAGTGATCATTTAAGTAATTTATTCTATAATCATCATTTACAGTTTTATTTCCATTTTCATCAGTTATTAATTCATCAACAGCACCTAAACCATTTTCAACTATAAACAATGGTTTCTGATATCTATCATAGAATAAGTTAAGCATGTATCTTAATCCTTCTGGATCTATTTGCCAACCCCAATCTGAAGCCTTTAAATATGGATTTGGTACTCCTCCAATGAGATTTCCTTTTCCTTTAACATTTTTTTCAGGATCTGCACTTGCACATGAGCTCATATAATAACTAAACGAAACAAAATCTACTGTATTCTTTAGTATTTCTTTATCACCAGGTTCCATCTTTATTTCTATATTGTTTTCCTTAAAAAATCTATTCATATATCTTGGATATTCTCCTCTTACATGAACATCTCCAAAGAAAAGATTCTCCCTATCTGCTTCCATTGCTTTAAGTACATCACTTGGTTTTGGTGTTAATGGATAGTTTGGTACTCCAAGAATCATACAACCAATTTTGAATTTTGGATTTATTTCATGACCAATTTTTACTGCAAGTGCACTTGCTACTAGTTCATGATGCATAGCCTGATATAAATCCTGCTTGTTTAATTGTTCTTTTGGTGTCCATATTCCAGCACTCATATAAGGGAAATGAGTTGCAGAATTTATTTCATTGAAAGTCAGCCAATATTTTACTTTATCTTTATATCTGTTAAATATTGTTCTTACATAGTTTTCGAAAAATCCTATTAGATTTCTATTTACCCAGCCATCATAATTCTTAGCTAGTGCAAGTGGCGTCTCATAGTGGGAAATTGTAACTAGTGGCTCTATTCCATACTTAGCTAACTCATCAAATACATTATCGTAAAATTGTAATCCCTTTTCATTTGGCTCTTTATCATCACCATTTGGAAATATTCTTGACCAAGCAATAGATAATCTAAAAACTTTGAATCCCATTTCTGCAAATAGCTTAATATCTTCTTTATATCTATGATAAAAATCAATTCCTATAAGTTTCATATTATCTTCTGTTGGTTCATCTGTTAAAGCTCCCATCACACCTTTAGGTGCTATATCCTGAGTAGATAATCCTTTTCCGTCTTCGTTATATGCACCTTCAAATTGGTTAGCTGCTGTAGCTCCGCCCCATAAAAATCCTTCTGGAAATTTAATTGACATAACTTTACCTCCTATGTTTTATAATTTATAATATTTATATTTTCCTACAAAATGTTTATATACTCTGTGTTGAATACTAAATTCTCAAAATTTATTTTAGTAATAATGCTAGCAAGCATATCTAAAAATATCTTAACTAGCATAATTTATCAATATTATTTTATCCAGTAGCTAGCATACGTAACACTCTCGCTTATTTAAGCGAGAGCTAACGGCTGCACGCTCCTGGACATTGTGCCCTTTGATGGTATAAGTTCAACTAAGGTTTATATAAGGATCAAACCTCATCTAAATCAAGTTTCACATTATTACTTTTATTAACTCATCTTTTTCTTTTACATCTTTATCTATTAATGATAATACATCCTTATAATCACTTGAATTAGTAACTAGAACTGGGGTTATTACTTCATATCCTTCCCTTTTTATTGCCTCAATATCAAATTCAACTAATAAGTCTCCTATTTTTACTTTATCTCCACTCTTAATATGAGCTGTAAAGTGCTTTCCACCTAATTTTACTGTATCTAATCCTATGTGTATCAAAATTTCTGTTCCGTCTTCAGCTGTAATTCCTATAGCATGTTTTGTTTCGAATAATGCTGAAATCACTCCATTAACTGGTGAAACTGCGATACCTTTACTTGGTATTATAGCTGCACCCTTTCCCATTATTTCTTCTGAGAATGTTATATCATTTACTTGACTTAATGAAACTGATTTTCCTTCAATTGGAGCTAAGATTATTGCTTCGCTTTTAGCTTCAGCTTTATCTAAGGCAGCTTCTTTAACTTCCATTTTGTTTTCAATTAAGATCTCTTCAATTTCCTCATTTGCTGGATCATCAAATCCAATAATCCATGTTAATGCAAATGAACCTACAATTGCAATAGCTGCTGTTATTAAAGCATTAATAAAGTTTGAGCTACCATTTGGATCAATAAACTGAACTATTGATATAAGTGCTGGTGTTGCAAAAACATAAACTTTTAAAGCTACAATTCCTGCATATAGACCTGCTATACCACTTGCTATCATACTTGCTATTAAAGGTTTTTTATATTTTATAGTTACACCGTACATTGCTGGTTCTGTTACCCCTGCAAGTAAAGCTGAAATACTTGATGCACTTGCAACTTGTTTTAAGTCTTTATTTTTAGACTTTAGTGATACTGCGAGCGCTGATGCTCCTTGTGCTAAATTAGATGGAAGCATTGCTACTAATAATAATGTTTCATATCCTGGGTTTGCTAAAGCTGTTAATGCCATAGGTATAAACGCCCAATGCATTCCTGTCATAACTATAAGTGGCATAAGCGCAGCCATTAAAGGTAATGCAATCCAATTTGCCTTATCTTGAATTGTGTACATAACTGTTGATAAACCTTTACCTACTAAGAATCCAAGTGGTCCAATAACTATTATTGCAATTGGCATAGCTATAAGTAATATTAACATTGGTTTTAAGAAGTTCTTTGTAACTGCTGGTGTAATTTTATCTACAATTTCTTCTATATATTTCATTACCCAAGCCATTAGTATAACTGGTATAACTGAATACCCATAACTTGCTGTTGTAACTGGTAATCCTAAAAATGATATAGGTGATCCTGAACCAAGTAGTTTCACAAAATCAGGATATACCATAACACCTATTACTGCTGCAAAAGTATATGGATTAATATTAAACTTTTTAGAAGTTGAAATTACAAGTATCATTGGCAAGAAATAAAACGTTGCATCTCCAAGTGCTGATAATATAGTATAAGCCTGGCTTGTATTCGATAAAAGTCCAATAGTTGTAAGTAACACTACTAGCACTTTTACCATACCTGCACCAATTATTGCTGGCATAGTAGCTGACATACTTCCTGATACTACATCTAACACTTTTGTAATTATATTTTGCTTTTCATTTGAACCTTCAGTATTATTAGCACTATCACTAAAATTACCAAGTTTTAATACTTCTTTATAGCATTTAGAAACTTCATTCCCTATGATTATTTGGTACTGGCCGCCTTTTTTCATAACGCCCATAACACCTTTTATTTTTTTAACTTCTTCATCTTTTACAATACTTTGATCTTTTAGGGTAAATCTAAGTCTTGTCATACAGTGTATAACACTACTTACATTATTTACTCCACCTATTTTTTCTATTATTTCTTTTGCAACTATTGAATAATCCATAGTATAATCCTCCATTTAAAATTAAGTTATTTTTAGATTAACTTATCCATGAGCGTGTAGCCGTTAACTCCACTTAAAAGTTAGAGTATTACAGATACTAGCTACCGGATAAATTTTTTGGAATTAATTTTAATGAAGTAAAGCCCGTAACACAGTTTTTCTGCTTACAGTAACTACCTTGCATTTAGATTTATTTTGTTTATAATTTTATAAAAAATATCTAAGAATCATAAAAGAGCGCTCATTTTACATTTCTCAGGTATAGATTGCATTGTAAATTAACAGTCCGTTTTTATTCAGTTTGCTTTGTAACTCTGTTAATATGAACTGCTAAATACATCATTTCTTCATCAGTAAGCTCAGAATTAAATTCACTCTTTACGTATTTTTTAATTTTTTCTGCACATTTATATGCTTCTTTATATTTTTCTCTCATTATTTTAGAAAGGCTTGTATCCTCATCTTCAATTTCATTTCCTCTAAAAATTCTTTGTGAAAAGAATTTTAAATGAGTAACAAACCTTTCATAATGAAGTGAATATTCATCCAATTCTAACTTATAATGAAATTTTACTATGTTTAAAATATTTTGAATCATATTAGTCATGCTCATAGTGTCATCTATATTACTAGAATTTAATTGAGCGTTTACAATATGTAATGCTATATTAGCAGCTTCATCTTCTGGTAAATCAACATGTAATCTTTTCTCAATTATTTGAAGTGCCTCTTTACCAATTAGAAACTCATGATTATAAAATCTTTTTATCTCCCACAATAATGCATTTTTGAATTGTAATCCTTTATTAACTCTTTCCATTGCAAAACTTATATGATCTGTTAATAGAATATAAATATTATCATTAAGCTTCTTACCTAGAGAGTATCTTGCATAAGATACTATTTCATTGGTTGTTTGTATGACTTCTAAAGGAATATCTGATAATAATTCTATTAACTTATTTGAATAGTTTTTGTCTTCAAGAGAATAAATCTTTTCCACTTTATCTTTATCAATAATTTCTCCAGCCTTTTTTTTAAATCCAAGTCCACATCCCATAACAAGAACTTCTTTATTGTTATTATCAAAAGATTGAACCAAATTGTTATTAATTACTTTCTCTATCTTCATAAATATTCCCCTTTGACATAAGTAAATTAATTTAAAAGACACACTAGCTATTAGTAAATTGTAATTTAAAGTGCTTTATCTAAAGTAGTTTTTATTATTATGACACAAAAAAAGACCGTACCACAACAAATAATACTAATAAATATTATCTATAAAATGGTAAAGCCTGCATAACCAGTAACATTCCTTTTAATTTATGTTAAGGATATCATAAGATTCTTAGCCTGTCAATCGTTTTCCATGAATTATCAATAACTTCTATGATAAAAACTCATAGAGTAGTTGTCAAATGATAACTATATTGTTATAATATCTCTTAACTAATAATAATTATCAAAGGAGTTTTCATATGACTAAAAAAGATAATAGAGAATTAATTTTAAATATGGTTAACTTTTATAGTTTGTTTAATGTTGAGTTTATAGATCTCATTCCAGACCTAACTAATACAGAAATAACTCCCCTTCTTTCAAAAATACTGAATTTTATTCATTTTGAAGGTACCACTACAGCATCAAGAATAAGTAAAAAATTAAATATATCTGTACCAAATACGAGCAGAAGTATTAATGCTTTATATAATCTTGGTTACTTGATAAAAAAACAAGATGAAAAAGATAAAAGAATTGTTTATTTATCACTATCAAATAAATCATTAAATCTCATTTCATCTGTTGCTGCATCTGGCGAAGATATTTTTTTAGAACGATTTAATGTTCTTTCTAATGAAGAAATAGCTGAGTTATCTCAATCACTATTAAAAGCTCAGAACTTGATTATAAAAATGCGAGATCTATATGAAGATAAGAAAACTATGAAATAAATATTAAGGAGATGGTTTAATTATGTTTATAAAAACTATAAAATCAAAATTAATTATTCTGATAAGTATATTACTCTTAGTTGTAAGCACTGGATTTGGGATTATTTCATATATTAATGCATCTAACGCTTTAATATCAAATATTAAAAAGACATTACCAGAAATAGCTATCCAGGCTTCTAATACTGTTCAAGCTAATTTAGATAATCAATTAAATTCACTGGAAGTTACTGCTAAGACTGCTTCATTAAGCAATGATACTCCAGATAAATTAATGACTATTTTAAAAGCTGAAGCAAAAAGAAATGGCAGTATTAAAATGGGATACGCTGATATGAATGGAAATATTATATATACTACTGGTGAACAAACTAATATAAAAGATACTACTTATTTTAAAAAATCAATGTCTGGAGATAATTTTATTAATGATCCTGAAGTTAATGAAGACAAAACTGCAATGACAATGGTATATTCAGTACCAATAAAAAATGATGACTCAATTATAGGCGTGTTAGTATCAGTTAGAGATGGAATGGAACTTAGTGATATGATTAAGAAGATCTCTTTTGGTAAAACTGGAAGTGCCTATATGATTAACAGTCAAAGCAATAGTATTGCTTATAAAGATTCAAGTATGCCATTAAATCAATATAATTCTATAAGAGAAGCAGAAAAAGATCCTAGTCTAAAAGGTATCGCTGATATGCAAAAGAGAATGATAGCTGGTGAAACTGGTTTAAGTTTATATACTTTTGGTGGAAAAGAATCTTATGGTGGCTTTGCTCCAATCGAAAAAGAAAAATGGTCGGTAGTTGTTATTTTAGAGAAATCTGAACTTTTATCAGAACTTAACTCTCTAAAATTCTCAATAACCCTTACATCTATATTGTTTTTGTTTATTGGAATTCTTGTAATTTATATTATTTCAAATAGGCTATCTAAAAGAATCCGATATGCTTCTAATTCCTTAAATATATTGGCTACTGGAAATTTTACTAATAAGATAAGTGAAAAATATTTATACGTTAAAGATGAAATTGGTGATATCGCTAACTCCATGAATACTATGCAGAACTCAATTGGAGATATGATTAAAATGTCTAAGGACAGTTCCCTAATAATTGATGAAAACTCAAGTAATTTATCAACTATATCTCAAAATATGGTCTTATCTTCTAATAATGTGGCAAATTCAATGCAAGAGGTAGCAAGTGGAATCAATTCTCAAGCGAATAACCTAATGGAAATCACTACAACTTTAAATATCTTCAGCAGCAAACTTGAAGATATAGTAATGAACACTAAAGATATAGATAAAAATACAATAATAATGAATGAACTTGCAAATAATAGCAGCTCAAGCATGAAGTTATTAATGGATACAGTAAGCAGCATAAGTTTATCTTTTAAAAATTTATCTAATAAAATTATTACTTTTAGCAGCAATATAAAAGAAATAAATAACATAGTACAAATTATTAATTCAATAGCAGATCAAACTAACTTGTTAGCATTAAATGCATCTATAGAAGCTGCAAATGCTGGTGAAGCCGGCAAGGGTTTTGGAGTGGTAGCAAATGAAGTAAAGGTCTTGGCAGAACAAACAAAGTCTTCATCTCAAAATATTAGTAAATTAGTATCTGATATATCTAATGATACTAATGTAATAAAAGATGATACAAATAGCATGACCACAGATCTCAACAATCAAGTTAGCATTATAAATGAAACTATAAACTCATTTGAAAATATAATTGATGTTATTAAAACTGTAATTCCAAAAGTTCAAACTGTAAATGTAGCAACTATAGAAATAAATAAAGAAAAGGATGATATTCTTGATAAGATTGAAAGTACATCTGCTATAGCCGAAGAAATATCTGCTTCATCTGAAGAAATATCTGCTTCTACTGACGAAATGTACAAGCTATCTAATGAAGTCGCAAAAGCTTCTGCTACCTTAAATAATATGACAAAGAAATTAATCACTGAGCAAAATAAATTTATAGTTTAATTATTATGAAATATATTTAATTTAACAAAATATTTGGAGGTGTTTATTATATGATTAAACCTTTATTTTTAGCTCATGGTTCACCTATGATGGCAATTGAGCAAAGCGTGTATACTAAATTTTTAAATGATCTTGGAGGATCTATTAACCCCAAAGCTATAGTTGTGTTCACAGCCCATTGGACAACTGAAACACTTACTATTTCTGCTTCTGATTCTATATATGATACTGTATATGATTTTTATGGATTTACAGAAGAACTCTATAAAATTAAATACCCTGCTAGAGGTTCTAGCACTATTGCAACAAAAATTAAAAATAAATTAATAAATTCAGGTATTGATGTAAAAACAGATTTAACAAGAGGCTTGGATCACGGTGCATGGACTCTTTTAAAGCATCTTTATCCAAAAGCTAATATACCAGTTGTTCAAGTTTCTATAAATTATACTCTACCTATTGAGCAGCAGATTAAAATAGGTAATGCCCTCAAAGAACTTGATGCTGAAGATATTTTGATTCTTGGAAGTGGAAATACAGTTCATAATCTAAGATTGGTTAATTTTAATAGTAAGACAATTGATTCTTGGTCTAAAGAATTTGATGATTGGTTAATTGACAAGATAGGAAACAAGGAGATAAATGCCCTTAATAACTATAAAAAATATGCTCCTCATGCTAACTTAGCAGTTCCAACCGCAGATCATCTTGTCCCACTATTTATAGCTTTAGGCAGCAGTTCAGAATTAACCCCTAGAGTTATATTTAGAGATTACCAATTAGGAAACTTAAGTTATCTTTGCTATGAATTTTAGACAGATTTGCCTTGAACCTCAGCCTTTTCAGTTTAGATTTTAGTTCTTTTGATAAGAGGATTTATGATTTCATTTGTCATTAATCCTCTTATATGTTTTGTTTATTCAATATATTTATATTTAGTCTGTACCTTTAATCTTAACCCACATATACATAAGGTTATCAAAAATTAAATGGATCGTCTTCAATCTGATTTCTTAAAAGAATGATTTTACTACTGAAACAAAGCATGTTGTTGAAGATTTAACTGGATATAAATATGAAAAAATCAAGATTAGCAAGATTATTAGCAGGCACATTATTCAATTTTCAAGGATCAATTCAGTTTATCTAACATTAATTCATGATGCATTTATCCAACTAAATTTTCCCCATCTTTAAATGCTCTTAAAGATAAATCATTAAAAATTTCATCATCAGTTCCACAGTAGTGAATGCAATCCTCTAATTTCCAACCAAATACGTCAAAAATATTATTAACATATTTAATGGCTTCTGCACCTTTTTTAGGATCTAAGCTTCCTTGAGCAAATACAGTTATTAACTTTTTACCTGGATGTCTAGGAATAAACTTATTGGGAAGCTCTTCAACCATTGGAAACGTACGATCTAACCAAGTTTTTGCCTGACCTGTAATTTGGTACATATATATTGGGGAACCAAATGCAATGGCATCTGCCTCATCAATAGCCTTATACATTGGTTGTAAATAATCATTAACAGCACATCCATCATGAGTACGACAATAAAAGCATCCTTGGCATCCACGAATTCCAGTATTATTTAAATCAAATTCAATAACCTCAGCGCCTTTTGATTTTGCTCCTTTTGCTACTTGATCTAATAATTTTGTTGTATATCCATTCTTTCTTGGACTACCTTTAAAAATAACCACTTTTGTCATTTCGCATCTCTCCTTATAATATAAAAATGTATATAATTTCTGCTTATTAACACATAAGTCTAAGTTCAAAGTTGGTTATCTATATAGATAACCCAATTATAAGTTAGATTTATACCATGAAATATATCTCAACTAGAAATAAGAATTATGCTTTTGTGAAATGTTTCATTAGGAATTTGATGGTTTTGATTCTTAGATTAAAAGTTGTTCCAAGTATGCTAGTTCAAAGCTTGCCTTTGAGGCTAGCATCTTGGGTGCAACTTGTGATCTTAGAATCATACATCATAATTTCCTTAGAAACTGGAACAATAGCATAATCCTTATTTCGGCGAGACATATGCATAAGTTCAGGTCTTAATTGGGTTATCTATATCCCTAAGAATCTTTTCAATCCAACTGAAAATACGTTCATTTGCGATTAATTTAGCTCCAGCTTGGCAGTGGAATTCAGCACCTTCTTCAGCTGTAAATAAAGTAAAATCTTTATAGCAGTTAAGCTCCTCATACAATTGCCTTGCTTGATCTCTAAGAAGTTTGTCATTTTCTGAATCAACGATTAAGGTAGGGCATTGTATTTTTTCTGCCAATCCTTTCATATAAAAATCACCAACTTTTAGGATAAATTCAGCAGGGGTACTTACACCAAATACATACATGCCTTGTGAAAAACTCCATTTTGCTTTTGAGCTTAGTTCCATTATTTCTTTTATAGCTTTATTAAATCTTTCTGAATCAGAACGTGCGAAATTTAAAAATTCTGCTCTTTGCATATTAAATATACTTGTAAATCCTCCCAAAAAGTCATATACTCCTCCATTTGCAATGCAAGCTGCAAGCCTAGTTTCAAAAGCTGCTGCTCTAGGGGCAAGATACCCGCCTAAACTTTGTCCCCATAAGACAATTTTCTTTTGGTCTACTTCTCTTCTTGTAAGCAGATAGTTTACAACTGGAGTTATAACTTTTTCATAGTCATGTCTAAAAAATAGTTTTTGCTTATGTACTGCTTCTCCTTGTCCTGGCCCTTCGAAAGTTATACAATGCATACCGTGTTCAAGTGCATCCATTGCCACTCCGTAAAATGCTTCCTTTGTTCCATCAAAGCCAGTCATAGCAATTAAAACTGGTTTTGGTTCATCTGAATCCTCTAATTTATAAAAATGTCCTGGAAGTGTTGTATTTTCATAAGGGATTTTCACTTCTTCAATAAGAGGCTTGTTCAGCTTCATAACATATGAAAAGCAATCTAGGCTTGCACTATATAATTTCTCTATCTTTGGGTCTTCTGGATTTTCATGAAGGTAGAATTCTGCAATTCTATAGTAATTAGAAGCTCTAAGATAAGATTTTCTTGCACTTATTAAATGGCCATTTGAGTAGCTATCCTCTGCAACTTTTTGCAAACGCTTGGCTGTTTTAGTCCATTCTTCACACCAGCTCTCATAATCTCCTTCTTTAATTTTTTCTGCTGTCGAAACTACTTCTCCTATATCTGCAGCTTTGAAGACAGTGTCTCCAAGAAGTCCTAATACCTTGGATGCAAATTGATCATCTTCAAAAATCAAATTATTCATGGTCATTCTCCTTTATAGTATTTATTGTTTATGCAACACCTTGTTGCTATAATTAAAATATATCAGATACAGATTTGTATTCAACCAACAATATTTATAGTTTGTTTTATATACAACAAAGGAGTGAAAATGTTGCAGAATAAACATGATATTCGAACAAAAAGGACACATCAGCAAATAAGAGATGCACTTATTGATCTTATTTCCGAAAAACATTTTGATAACATTACAGTTAGTGATATCACTAATTTAGCCATGATTAATCGTTCTACCTTTTATAGGTATTATCAAGATAAATATGACGTTGTGCTAAAAATTTTTGAAGAAGCAATGGAAAAAATGAATAGGGATTTAGGCCCTCCCAAAAGGAGTCTTAAGTATTATAATGAAGAACAAATATCTGACCCATGGGTGAAGCTATTTGATCACTTTGCTGAAAACAAGCGATTATATTTGTCAATGTTGGATGATTCATGTAACATATGGTTTATATCTAGACTGCGCAGCAACATCATCTCAATGTTTAGAGAACGTGAAAACTTGCGAGGCTCTTTCATTGTAAGCAACGAAAGCTGCTCACCAGAGATTCAAGAAATGGCATTCTTATTTACTGCTAATGCTTTAATAGGTACTATTGATTGGTGGTTAAAGTCAAACTGTACTCCTAATTCAGAGAAAATGTCTTATTTATTTAGATCTTATTTTAAAAATGGCCATGTAGGAATGCTGAATAAAAATTAATGTTGCGACTCAAATTCTGCATTTATAAAATTATGTTGTTAGTTTAATGATTGAAACATGTAAAATAATTTAAACCACTACAAAAATGTAGTGGTTTAAATTTATATTTAATTTGAATAGCCTCAAATTAAGGATATTATTCTCTAATTTTTATTAATAAATAATTAGTTTGAGAATTCTTGTGTTCCCATATATTTGTTGTTTCCGTAGATTACACCTATACCAACCTTAGTATATTTTTCATTCATCATATTTGCTCTATGACCTGGTGAGTTCCACCATTGATTAAATAATTCAACTGGGTCAGAAGTGTTATATGCAATATTCTCTCCTGCTGTAGTATAAGTATAGCCTATTGTGTGTAACCAGTTTGTCCACTTTGTTCCGTCTGGATTTGTATGATCAAAGAAATTATTTTGAATCATGTCGTCACTCTTATATCGTGCAACTTGTACTAATGTGTTATCTATAGTTAATGGCTGAAGACCCGCCTCTTTTCTTTTTTCATTCATTAATTGAAGAATTTTATCCTCAGCAGAATTTTGCATGCTGATTGAATAATTTGTCGGCAGATTAGGTAGCCCCTGTACATTTACTGATGTTGCATTTGTGCCGCTTTTTGAAACTACATCTGTATTACTAGCATTATTTCCATTAGAAGTATTCATAAATGAATTTGTATTTAAAAGATTATTTATATTAACATTATTATAAAACAGCAGCTGCAATAACTGTAGTTACTATTCTTCTTAAACCATTCTTTCTCATTAGTTTTTCTCCTTCTATATGTTTAATTTGTCCTTATGACTTTTATTTAAACACAAAATATTTTTTGAGTTTTTGTTGCTTTCGAGTAAGGACATGTTTCTATCTTATCATCTTTTCGACAATATTCAACATAACTTCTTCTCAATTTATTGATTTAAACGATATTGAATTAGACATGCTTCAGTATGTTATCTTATGCTTCTTTATGCACAATGATTTCATTTAACATCTTAAAGTGCCAAGGATACTCCCCTATATTTTCTATATTCTTTAGTATTTATTATTTTTCTTATTTGTGATTTATTTAAGAATTCATTCATTTCTTTAATTTTGTTAAACATTCCAAAGAATTAGCTGCTTATTCCTTTTCCTAGTGTTTCTTTATTCTTCTTATTTGAAATTTCATAAATTAACATATATACCACTTGTCTGCAAGGAACATTAAATATGCTTGATGCGCTCCCTTTAAATATTTCATTGCTTCATCTTCTGGAGGTATGTTACTAGTGTTTATTCCATAACTCAACTATATACTACAATAAAAATAAGAGCTTACTTTTACATAAACTCTTATCAAAAACAGATAGTTTTTATTTAATCTATATTTTTAGCTCTTTCCTTAAATAATTTATTTAATACTTTTTAGTATTGCATCTATATTATTATAATTAGCTCCAAGTGATTTCGCTTTAAGTAATTCTTCTTTTGCTAAATCAAAATTCTTTGCATTATAATATACTATTCCTAAAAAGTAATGCCCATCTTTTGAGTCTAATTGTTCTAAGTTTTTTGAATAGTTAACAGCAGCATCATATTTCATTAAAAAGATATCTGAATTAATAATACATTTTAAAGCATAAGTGTTTATATCCTTAGATGGATTTGATGCCAAAATTTCCTTAGACGTTTTTTCAACCTCTTTCCAATTTTGTGCTTTAAAATTTTGTTCTAGTTGAGTTACTAATCTTGTTGTCTTACTTTGAGTATTATTAAAGCCCCATAAAACTGTTGCTGATGTTATTATAAGTGCTAGTAATAAGTAGACATATCTATTAAAATACCATAATCTATTTTTCGATTCATTGAAAATTCCTGCAAAAGTTAATCCTCCTATAAGCCCTCCCAAATGTGCAAAATTATCTATTCCTGATTTAGTAAATCCATAAAATAAGTTTACGCATATTACTCCAACAATGTTTGCTCCTAATCCAGACTTAAATAATGCAGGTTTCTCTATACATATAAAAAGTATAGCTCCAAATAATCCAAAGATAGCTCCTGATGCTCCCACTCCAGGACTTGAATTAAATGCGAAACTAAATATATTACCCAAAATTCCTGCCGCAAAATATATAGCTATAAACTTAGCTTTTCCAAAAACTCTTTCAGCAAGAATGCCTATAAAATATAATGAGTAACAATTTAAAGCTACATGAACTATGTTCGCATGTAAAAATATTGGTGCTATAAACCTCCAATATTCTCCTTGCAATATATGACCATTTTCTTTACTTCCAAATTCCAATAGCAGTGCATTATAATCTGTACCTGAGTCCCATGAATATAACCCCATTATTGCAAATACTAAAAGATTTAATGCAATTAATATATATGTAATTGTTGGTTTTTCACTCTTAAACTCAATTCTGGATTCTAATTTCTTTTTCTCTACAATGTCCTCAAAGCTTACAAGCGAATTATCACTTTTCTTATATTCACTAAAATACTTATTTAAATGTTTTTTTACTCCAAACTCATCCCTTTTAGTTTTAGAATGACTCATAACACTTTGCTTTTCAAGATTTACAACTATACTTCTTAAATATTTTTTACCTATAACTTTATTGACCTGGTTATCCTCAATAATCTTAACTTTATCTATTGGTGGCTCATTTTCAAAAATAAATATCCCGAAAGAATATACAATTTTATTTTTATCAATGTTGAGAAGATTTTCTTTCACATCTATGAAATATTGTCTTATTTCCTCTTCTGAAAACAAGTCTCCATTAATTAATTCCAGCACAATCATTGTGCCAAAATAATCTTTCATCATTATATTATCTTTTCCATCTGTTCTTACTTTGTTTTCTTCATCACATAAAGGTATAAAGTCTTTATATTGGGTAAAGCTCTTCATTATTATTTCAATTTCATTACTATACATATAATCCCCCTATCTCAGTATTCACGTTCGTTTAAGCTATATTAACACTCAACCTATTTTTATTTGTACATATATTCTAACTTTATATCCATAAGCTGGTTAAGGTCATTTATGTTAACTTACTCAATTTTATTACTGCTAGTACACATTAGTATATTATCACAATAATTACTTATTTTACAAATAGATTCTCACTTTCCTTGTCTTTGCTAACAACTTTTTCTTTTTATAAATAAATTTCAATCACTACAAAAAAGTAATGGTTTAAATTTTTACTTAACATAATAAACTTTTCTAGATACACTTTAGGCTTTTCATTTTATAATGATTTTTAACCACTTGCAGTCTTTTTTAAGCCACAAATTAAGTAGAGGTGCTGTTAAATGAACAGCACCTCTTTGATATAGGAATGATAGCATTAAATAAATGCAGATTAAACCTCTATTGCTTAATCTGCATTTATAATACCTATAGTTAGTGGCAATTGGAAAAAGTATTTATTGTATTATTATAGTTGAATATAAGTGTACAAATAACGTTTTCCTTGCATTTATATTTTATTTTAATTTAAATTGATCTATAATTTCTTCTAACTTTAAAGCACTTTCTGCATTATTGTTAGATGCAGCTAATATAGATTCATTTTTACTGCTTACATCAATAATATTTGAAACAATATTAGTGGATGATTTAGCTACCTCTGATACTGAAATTGCAACATCTTCCATACTTTTTGAAATTTGATCTACAGACTCAGAAACACTTTCAGAAACTTCTGCAAAGTTACCTATAATTTCTTTAACAGTATCTCCATCTTTTTTATACTCAGCACTTATAGTAATTAGTTTATCATAATCTTTAAGAACCTCTTTTTCTATAAATAATAAGATATCTTGTGATGAACCTGAAAGTTTTCCAACTGAAGCTAATACAGCATTTATTTTATTCTGAATTTCAGAAACTGTTAGCGATGACTGTTCTGCAAGTTTTCTAACTTCTTCTGCTACAACAGCAAATCCTTTACCTGCTTCCCCTGCTTTAGCGGACTCTATTGCCGCATTTAGCGCAAGTAAATTAGTTTGCTCTGCTATTGCATCTATACTTTTTGCCATTTCTGATATCTCGTTTACAACTTCAACTTCCTTCAATGCTTTTTCTAATCCAATTTTTGTTTCTCTATATATTCTCTCTGCATTTTCCCTTGACTTAATAGAATCATTATTGATTGAAACTGCTTTTTCTTGTATATTCAGTGCAACATTTAATCCCTCTTGAGCTTTTTGAGCTGTTACATTCACTTCCTCTTTTACAGTAGCAGCCATAGATGTAACTTCTTCAACAGCTGCAGATGATTCTTCCATTCCCGCTGATATTTCTTCTGTCGCTGCTGATATTTCATCTACTTTAGAACTTACCTCTGAAAACATTTTATTTGTTAATTCGCTACTCTCAAGAATACTTCTGCTTTTATCTTTAATAAACAACATACTTTCGTTCAGTTTTTCAACTGCACCATTTAATGCAGTTGCAGTATTTCCTATTTCATCTTTAGCAACTACTTTCATTTGTATATCAAAGTTACCATCTGCCAATTTTCCTGCACCTTTCATAACTTCTTTTACTTGATTTATGACACTTTTTCTAATTAAGTACATAAATAAAATTCCTATAATAATACTTACTACTAATAGTATAACCATTTGTTGTTTAGAACTATCTGTTATCTCTTTAGAAAGTTCTCCTTGTGATTTCATTAAATTCTTTTGAGCATCTATCATATTTTCTATACTTAAAAGCAATTCATCTTGTGGTTTCTCTATCTTAGTAATCATATCTTGAAGCTCTTCGGTTGATACTCCAGTTCTCATTCCTAAATCAATAGCTTCATCAAATGCTGAAAATGCTAATTTAGAATTGTTCTTTATTTGCTTAAATATTTCTTTGCCTTTTTCAGTATAAACTAAGCTACCAAGTTTATCTTCGTTTTCATAATAAATAATTTTATTCTTATCTAGTATTTTCTTTTGCTCTTTCATATAATCCATATCATTGCTAATTGATATATTTCTTATACTAATTGCAACTTTGTTAAGGCTCCCTCTCATATTATATGCAGCTGATACTTTCTCATTTTCTACGTCAATTAATTGATCAACAGTTCCATTAATTTGGCTTAATCTAAGTATAGCTAGTGAGGATACTCCCATAATTAGAATAATCATTAATGAAAATGCTATAATTAGTTTGTTTGATAACTTAATTTTGCTAAATCCCATCATTATTCCTCCCAATATTTTTCTCAACAAGTTAATTATACTTTAATTTAAGCTATGATGTCTATCGTATTTATTCTAATTTTTACTTTTTTCGCATAACATTGACACTTTATAATATTATTTTCAAAGATTTATGTCACATAATTAATTAAAACTATATATATTAATGTCTTATTTCTAATATTTCACTTATATTTTAATAATTCTCTAATCCTTTACTTTTGGAATTAATAGATATACTTATTTATAAAGTTACAAAGCAATTTTACATTATTAAAATACTGATTACGCCCTAATAATTGATTGAATGCAAAGATATAAGTATGATATTTTTAATATATTTAAGTAAGTAAATAAAAAAATAAGCGCAAATGTATAACTATTTATAGTCTACACCTACACTTATACAATAGAAAATAAGAGCCTATTTGCATAAGCTCTTATTATTAATAATTAGTTTGAGAATTCTTGTGTTCCCATGTATTTGTTATTTCCGTAGATTACACCTATACCAACCTTAGTATATTTTTCATTCATCATATTTGCTCTATGACCTGGTGAGTTCCACCATTGATTAAATAATTCAACTGGGTCAGAAGTGTTATATGCAATATTCTCTCCTGCTGTAGTATAAGTATAGCCTATTGTGTGTAACCAGTTTGTCCACTTTGTTCCATCTGGATTTGTGTGATCAAAGAAGTTATTTTGAATCATGTTATCACTCTTATATCGTGCAACTTGTACTAATGTATTATCTATAGTTAATGGCTGAAGACCCGCTTCTTTCCTTTTTTCATTCATTAATTGAAGAATTTTATCCTCAGCAGAATTTTGCATGCTGATTGAATAATTTGTCGGCAGGTTAGGTAGCCCCTGTACATTTACTGATGTTGTATTTGTGCCACTTTTTGAAACTGCATCTGTATTATTAGCGTTATTTACATTAGAAGCATTCACAAATGAATTAGTATTTAAAAAATTATTTATATCTATATTATTACACAAACATAACTGCAATAACTGTAGTTACTATTCTTCTTAAACCATTCTTTCTCATTAGTTTTTCTCCTTCTATATGTTTTATTTGTCCTTATAATTTTTATTTAAACAAAAAGTATTTTTTAAGTTTTTGTTGCTTTCGAGTAAGGACATGTCTCTATCTTATCATCTTTTCGACAATATTCAACATGAATTCTTATCAATTTATTGATTTAAATGATATTGTCTTGAACTTGCTTTAGTATGTTCTTGTATACGTCTTTATGCACAATGATATCATTTAATATCTTAAAGCGCCAAGGATACTCCCCTATATTTTTTTAGGTTATGATTTAATATAGTGTTGAAATTAAGACAAAACATATAGGTGGGATTGTCCATCTATATGTTTACATATAGATTACATTTATCAATTTCTATAATCCCCAGATAGAAGTTGGTAAACTCCAAAGAAATACTGGCCAAAAACATAATATAAAATTAATTACTATTAACAACAACCCTAATTTTGTTTTGTGTTCAATTAATCCAACTATTGAAAGTATTCCACCGATAATTGCAAATATAAATGGTCCGTAATACAATAAAAATCCTTCTAAGCGTGTAGAATGAGTAGGTATTAGTTGAATAAATTCATTTGCTAATACTAAAAGTGATACTATTAAAATACCGAAAGAACATTTTGTAAATGTGCTTTCTTGTTTCATATGCTATCTCCTTAAATTATAATATAAAGTTATTGTTTATTTAGATTATAGTTTTATGTAATACTTATTATAACACAATTTACAAAATATATAATTTGCTATACATGGGCAGGTCCCTATTTTTAAAATCTTTTGCTTTTATGTATGAATATGCTACATTACTTTGAACCATAAAGTTTTTAGCCTTTATTGTCTCTTTATCTGACCACATATTTGAAACCATTTGAACCACTTGATATAGTTACTAATATATTTTGTTGCACACCATTAAACCTATTCATCCATTTCTTTAAATTGCTATGTAGAGCATTAATGTGTTTAATGCAATATAATGCTTCTTTATGTTCACCTCTTTTTATACGTTTGTGTTCTAATGATAAATCATTTGCAAATTGAATATAACTTTTATGACTATCAGTACAAAGTATAGAACCATTTGTGACATATGCATCATCTCTCTTTTCTTAACTTGTTTGCCTCTTTTACGAGAGCGTCTTGGCATATTAGAATGTTTTGTACATTTGAAACTCCCAGCATTTAAAGTAAACCTTATAAAAAAGAAGAAGATACGATGAACTATATGTTCTATATCTTCTTCTAAATCTATCTTCTAATATCTATTTTAATAAAGAAACTACTTGTTCTAATCTTGCCTATTCTGGGGAATATATATTTACAAACATATTCATGTTCTTCTTTACTTATCGCTGTCATTGCATCTTCTACGAAAATTTGATTATAGCCATGTTGGAAAGCTTCTCTTGCTGTAGTATCAACTCCAATGTTAGTTGAAATCCCTCCTAACACAATTGTATCAATCCCTCTACGTCTTAACTGTAAATCTAAGTCAGTACCATAAAATGCTCCCCATTGCCTCTTTGTAACAATATGAGCATTCTTAGCTCCTGCTATTTCAGGTATAAGTTCGTCCCAGCCTTCTTGATATTTCATTCCACTAGCAGCCAAATCTGTTTTTGGTTTAGCCATATCTTTTCCATCTACAGTTGAAACTCTTACTAAAACTATAAATGCACCCTTCTCACTAAATTCCTTAACTAATTTACTAGCATTTTGAATTACCTGGTCTATTGAATGAGGTGAACCTGAAATTCCTCCACCTGCAATTCCTTTTTGTAAGTCTATAAGTACAAGAGCGCTAGTCTCAGCTTTAATAAGTTCCTTTTCATTTAATTTTAAATCTTCCATCTTTCTTTTCTCCTTTTCATTCATTTTATTTATATAATAATTATTGATTTAAACTAAGCTTTTTATAAACTTTAAAATAGACCCAAACTGCATTTATAAATAATAATGCACTTGTGATGAAAAATACATATTTCATCCCCCATGTTCCTGCTATCTGTCCGCCTAAAACTGCACCTCCAAATGCGCCTAAATATGCTGCTGACATATTAAATCCAAATACTCTCCCTGTAAGAGACGCTGGGGTTATTTTTTTTAATAGGATATTGACAGATGGATTAAGCCCAGCAGATGCTATACCTAATAAAAACCTAAGGCCCATTAACTGCCAAGTGTTTTGTACAAAAGCTTGTGGTATAAAAATTATTCCTGCACCTATAAGGCACGCCAGTATTATTTTATGAGCTCCTATTTTATCCGAAAGCTTACCTAGCCTTGGTGCAGCAATTATATTTGCAAGACCTGAAGCTGAAAATGTTAATCCAGCTAAAAGCACAATATGACTACTATTATTAGATAACTGCTTAACATATACTGTTACAATAGGTTCAACAGAATATAATGCAACAGTTAATATAAAGAAAGTTACAAACATTGTAATAGTAAGGTTTTTTTCTGGAATCGCCTTCCATACCTCCTTAATGCTTAGAACTTCTTTATCTTCACGAGTAAAAGATTCTTTTACAAATAAAGCAGTTGTAATAAATGAAATCAAAAGTAATGCTGCTGTTATGAAAAATACGCTTTGTAGACCAAATATCTCATCTATGAAACCACCAATTGTTGGTCCAATTAAGGAACCTGCAATATTTGCTGTTGAAAGTGTACCCAAAGCATATCCTGCATTTTCTTTATCTGTCTGAGTTGCAATAAGTGCTGTACATGCTGTGCTATACCCTGTGATTACCCCTTGAAGTAATCTTAACCCTATTAGAACATATACATTTTGTGCAAATCCCATACACCCTATAGTTATTGCCATACCAAGACTTGCTCTAAGAATCATTGGTTTTCGCCCATATTTATCAGCAGCACTACCCCAAATTGGTGAAAAAATAGCTGAAATTACATAAGTAATACCAAAGGCAATTCCTGAAATTTTTGTAATTGATGCTGTATCTTGAACTCCAAGATGCTGTATGTAAATTGGTAATACTGGAGCTATTTGGCTCATCCCTATGGCGGCAACAAATATTCCAAACCAACAAACTATTAAATTTTTTCTCCATATTTCCATAAGCATACTCCTTTCTATTTGTATAAATTAAAAATAAAATTACATGTAACCTCATCTGAGTAACCTTTTATATAAATCCTCCTCAAATTTAACCACATTACAATTTGCTAAAGAATACAAAATATTGGTAACTATTAACATTTTGATAAGTTTGTATTACTTCCTCCCCTTAATTTTTTTGTTTCCTATCTTCAATTTCATTATAAATTATAATTTATAGTTTATAAATTATAATTTATAGTTTATAATTATATTATATAGTTCAAAATGTTTTTGTAATTATATATTGCAATTAAGTTTCTACATCATGCTCTTGACTAACACTTGCCTTATTAGAGTTTTAAATGTAAATTTACTATTGCAACATATATATTTTTTTAAATGTTAAACTATTTTTATACGATAAGATTATAGGAGTGAAAAGTGTATGCACAAAAGAAATCTAACCAGAGAAAAGATTATTCTAGTTTCTTTTTGTCTAGCAGATGAAATTGGTATTAATCAACTTAATTTTCAAAAGATCGCTGAAAAATTGGATGTAAAATATCCTTCTTTGTATAATCACTTTAATAATATGGATGAACTTAAAATTGAAATGACGGTATATATGTTAAATGAGCTGAATCAAAAATTGATGCAGAGGCTGATTGGCAAGAGTGGTTATGATGCCATAAGAGAATATGCTAGTGTTTATAAAGAATTTGCTTTTGAAAATAAGACAACTTATAAATTTTTTATCAGTATTCCTAGCACTAAAAATAAGGAATTGTTTAATTTGATGAGAAAAACAACTCATATTATTCATGAAATTCTAAAGTCTTACATTAAGGATGAAATTCTTTTGGTACATAAGAGCAGAACCATAAGAAGTCTCTTACATGGTTTTATTTCATTATATTCCTTTGGATATTTCCAAGGTGAGGTTGATTTAGAAGAAACCTTTAAATTCATGATAGATGACTTTATCTCATCACTTAATAAATGACCTTTGTGAAATGTAACAAAATATAATATGAGTATACTTAACAAAACAAAGTGGTTAAGTCATATCCCCTTTTTTCTAGAACTTTGAGATTCTCATACAACTCATATACATGAGGTATTTAAATAACTGGATTTTCTAGCTCTAAATTTGTATATTTTTCTTAACACCAAAAAGAGAGCCTACTTTATGTAAACTCTCTTTTTAAATCAGAGATGGCTTTAAGTTAGAATTTTTTACGCCTGTATTTTTAAGCGTGTGAAATTAACCTAGAAGTCCAACACATCCTGCTATTTGCATATGTTGATATTGTATTTTCTCAACAAAATCATTTTGTACTTTTAAGGACAATCCCTTCCTTAAATCCCCCACGTTCTTCTCTTTTCTTGTCTCTAGCTTTTATAAGTTCTTCTTCACTAAACCCTAGGCTGTCAGCAAGTCCAAACAAAACTTCCATAACATCAGCTAATTCTTCTAGATTCTTATCTTCTAAAAATTCATTAACTTCTTCTTTTAGTTTTACTTCTAAAAGCTCATACTTTTCTTCTTTTGTTACTACTTCTATATCGCATTCTCTTCCATCAGCTTTTATTATTTCTGGAATTTTATCTCTTACTAATTTATTATATACTTTCATTAATTCTCACCATTTTCATAATTATTAACATCCATATTGCGATACATATTAAGACCATTCATTATATATGGGCGCACAATATCTAAAAGTAAATCAGTTTGATCATTTTTCCCATCCTTAAACCAAGAATATGCAGCTCCATAAATAGCTGAGCATGTCATTGCTGAAACAATCTTAGTATTAATGTTATCTTCCATGGGGAAAGTCTTCCCTTTTAAAAATATATTCCCTATTGTTTCTTGCAACATCTTTTTTATCTTTTCATCAACAATTGTACCAATAGATTTAGAATCCCATCCACATGTTTTATAAAAAGTCACTATGTAATTGTACGTAAGTATTATTAACTGATTACATATCTCATCCGTAAACTCATTAGCATTCATAACTTCTTCAGGGTACATCTTATGAAAAGCCTGTTCTGTGATTTCTTCTAACAAAGCATATTTATCTTCATAATGAGCATAAAAAGTAGCTCGGTTAATCGAAGCTTTTTGTGCGATATCTTTCACAGTAATCGCATCAAATCCTTTCTTCTGTAACAAATCACTAAAAGCTTCCCTTATTAATTGTCGTGTGCGTAAAACTCTTGGATCATCTTGATTTACCATACTTTAATCTTCCTTTCTAAAACAGCAAATCTCAAAATCTGTTGTTTAAGCAACTTTTCATTTAATCTGCTGGTTGTAATAGCAATAGCACCGTATTATCATAATATCATACACATGTTGCTTAGACAACATATACACAATTACTTGAGAGGAATGATAATAATGAACATAAAACAAAAAAGAATTTTAATATTTGGAGCTGGTGTAGTCGGCAGTATATATGCACTTAGATTTGCACAGTCAGGACTTGACGTTACTCTATTAGCTCGAGGCGAAAGGCTTAAATCACTTAAAAACGATGGATTAAGATATAACGATAATGGAGTTATAAAGAACATATCTATCAAGACTATCGAAAAGCTAGAAGATAATGATATCTACGATTTTATCTTTGTTCCAGTTCGTTATGATCAGGCAGAATCTGCACTGTTAGCAATTAAAAATAATCATAGCAGAACTATTATCACCTTAACTAACACAATGGGATATGACCGTTGGCTTGAAATTGTAGGGGATCGATTGCTTCCTGGATTTCCAGGTGCAGGTGGCGATATGAAAGATGGTATTTTATATGCACAATTTGGTTCTGAAGAGCATCAAGGAACCATTTTCGGTGAAATAAATGGACAAATTACTGAAAGAGTTAAAGATCTTGCTCAAATATTTGAAGTATCAAATTTACATTATGAAATACAAGAAAATATCAAAGCATTCCATATTTCACATGCTGCCACTGCTATAGTTATTAAACATTTTTATACAAATGCTGGTATGATGGATATAGAAACAGCAAAAAGTGAAGACACTTTACTTAAGATTGCCAAGGAATTGAAACAAAATATACATCTGGTTGCTAAAGCAGGAATTCCAGTAATCCCAAAGGAAACAAATTTAATGGGCGAATTATCTGAAGATGATATCATCGCAATGTATCGAAAAATGCTTAGTAATGATTTTACTATTGATGTTTTGCTTGGAAACCATGCTATAAGCGCAAAAGCAGAAATACTACTTTTGGATGAGCTTTTTCATAAAAAAGTTCAATAAGGCATGTGACTATGTTAAAGATGATTTATTTTATTCTTCATAAATATCACTTTAGTTTAATCTGTTATATATTATTTTAAAGTTACAAGTGAATCTAAAAGCCAAGAAAAAGCACTACTCGGATCTCTAAAGACTTGCAGTGCTTTTTCTATATTCTATAGATAAAAAACTTAAGAATTAGACTTATTAGATGAACATTTTTACAAAGTCGCTAAGACTTCAAGTTCGTATCTTCACTAGAAATCATAAATATATTTGTGGAAAAAACATTTGAAAATGAGCTGTTAAAGGTTCTTGGCTGTAGGTTGTTCCATTTTAGCTTGTCAAACTGAAAGTTGGAGCATGCTAAAGTGGGTACAACCTGCTGCTTAGAACCTTCAGCGATATTTTCATAGCTTTTCGGAACAAAATATTTATGATTTCGGTAAGTTACTACATAAATTTAGTTTATGAGTTGGATATCTATGTACTTTTTCAATAATTCATTTAACACTACGAACTTTTCATTTATCTCTTTATGTTTGTAGTATCAAGTATTATGTCACATTTATTCTCAATGTCTAGTTCTGTAAAGTAATGTTCTTCCAGTGGGATCCATTTATTTATAAAATCCTGAAGTTTTTCTTCACCATTACGTTTTAGAATTCGTTCATGCTGCACTTTTGGATCAATGGTTATAAAGATTTTATAATCATAATAATCTCTTAGTGTAGGATGGAGACTATAACTTCCTTCAATTATAGTTAAGTTCTTCGTTTCTACTTTTATAGGCTGACTTAGCTCCCCTTTATTACATAAATACTTTCTATATACAGCAGGCTCATTGTTTTTTAGTGGCTTTAATATTTCTTCCTCAAATCTTTCGTAGTGAACATTTCCACCAGGTTCTGCTAATCGTTCTTTTGTTTTCATTCTTGGATGAAGGAAGAAATCATCCATATGAAAAAGGCTGCAATCAAACTCTTCTGTAAGCATTGCTCCTAAGGAACTCTTCCCTCCGCCACACCTTCCATCAATGGCTATTACTAATTTTTCATTATCTTTTAGTAAGTTCTTAATTTCATCAAATACATATTTATATTCATTATAAATATGTGGTTTACGTTCTTTATTCATTATTTCCTCCAATATTTTAAGCGTGGTTTAATATGGTAATATATTAATTACTCGAGCAAAATTTTATTATAGATATTTAGGTATTAATTTCCATCTATGCTACATATATTTATTATATGAAACTGCTTTATTATTAGTTTATAGAGATAAACAATTTAAGAATTCAGATTATTAGATTAACACACTTACAAGGCTACTAAAACTTTAAGTTCATATCTTCACTGGAAATCATAAATATATTTGTAACCACAAGGGTCATAATGTGAAGAAAATATTTGAAAATAAGCTGTTAAAGATTCTTAAGCATAGAATCCAAAAGTGATGCTCCAAATTTTATATTTGGCTAGCAAAACTTTCTCTGTGAGCATCTTTGATTTGGTGAGAATCGCTTACTCGCGAGAGAACGCGAGTCGAGTTGGAGCATGCTAAAGTGGATACAACCTACTGCTTAGAATCTTCAGCGATATTTTTATAGCTTTTCGGAATCAAATATTTATAATTTCGATAAGTTAACACATAAATCTAGTTTTAAAGTTGGATATCTATAACATTATTTAAAGCAGTTATAGAATTTAAATTGGAGATGTATCTAAATTATGAACAACATTCTTTTAAGTCCTGAATTTTGGTTTATTATCGGTATTCCAATTACTTTTTTACTTGGATCATTAGCTCACTTTGCATATGATTGGAGCGGTAAATCAGTTATAGTAGGTATTTTTACTCCTGTTAACGAAAGTATCTGGGAACACTTAAAGCTTTCAACCTATCCTACTTTTATTTGGTATATACTAGGCATTTTAGTATTTCGAGATAAAATTAACTTGTATATCTGGGTTATATGCTCTGTTATTTCAGTTATTACTAGCTGTATTGTTATAACATGTTTTTACTATACCTACACAGGTGCTCTTGGAATACAATCATTATTTCTTGACATATTTTCATTATTTTTAGGGCTTTCTATTGCTCAATGTTTATCTTTGCATATTTATAAATATGCAACATTAACTATGCTTCATTTTTATTTATCTATTATAATAGGTTCTTTAATAATAATTTGCTTTACTCTTTTTACTTTTCTTCCTCCTAAATTGCCGATTTTTATGGACCCAATTACTAAGCAGTATGGAATTCATTAAAATAAATCCTCTTCATATGGATCAGCTTAATTTTAAACGCCAAATTAATTAATAAACTTATGTTCAAAGTCTGATGCTTCCATAGGTTTTCCTATTAAATACCCTTGGATGAAATCACATTTAAGCTCGTTTAAAATTCTAAGCTGTTCTTCTGTTTCAATTCCTTCTGCAACAATTTTAATATCTAGGCTATGTCCCATATTTATTATAGATTTAATGATCGTTAGATTTTTATAGTTTGTTTCTAAATTCATTATAAGACATTTATCAATTTTTATTTTATCAATAGGTAATTTATTTACATAATTAAGAGACGAATAGCCTGTCCCAAAATCATCTAATGATATTTTTATTCCCATGCTCTTAAATTGTTCCAATATGTTTATAATTGTTTCAAAATCTTCCATTGCCTCATCTTCAGTAACTTCTAGGTTCAGGTATTTAGGAGAAAGAGAATATGCCTCTAATATATTTTGAACAAGTGATACAAATTCAGGTTGCTTTAGTTGAGAATAAGAGGTGTTTACTGATACATTAAATTCATTCAAGCCAATTTCATTCCACTTTTTGCACTGTATACAAGCATTTTCTAACATCCAATTATCGATTGGTATTATTTCTCCTACACTTTTAGCAATAGGAATAAATTCTATAGGCGGAATAATTCCATCCCCTTGCTTCCATCTTATAAGAGCTTCTGAATTTAATACTTTCATAGATTTTAAATCCATAATAGGTTGATAATAAACCATAAATTCATTATTTGATAATGCTTTATTTAATTTCATCTTCATTTCTAATTTATCAATTGCTTTGTGTTCCATTTTAGGCGAATATATAGCAAAGTCATATCCGCCACTTTTCTTAACTTCGTACATGGCTAAATCAGCATTATTAATTAAAGTATCTGAATCCTCTCCATGCTCTGGGAATATACTTATTCCTATACTTGCTCCAAGAATTAAAGATTCCTCATTATAAGTAACTGGTTTTTTCAATTCCTTTTGTATTCTTAGAGCAATTTCTTTAATATATATGTCAGAGTCTATATCTTTCAATATAATTATAAATTCATCTCCACCAATTCTGCTAATTATATCACGCCGATCTATAGCATCTTTTAGTATTGATGCTACTTTTTTAAGAACTTTATCACCAACTTGATGTCCAAAATTATCATTTATATTTTTAAAATCATCTAAATCTATAAAAAGTAGTGCAAACTTCCTATCTTTATTTTTTAATAGCTCATTAATATTTTCTAACATCATTTTTCTATTAGGAATTTCTGTGAGGGCATCATAATATACATAGTGACGTATTTTTTCTTCTGCACGTATCTTATCTTTTATTTGATCTATAAGTTTCGAATTTTTTCTTTCCAATTTTAAAGTATATTTCTTTTCTATTTCTGCTATTCTCGTTCTTTCTGAAATATCATGTATCAAAATTACAAGACCTAGTTTATCGTCATACTCATCATATATAACTGTGCTTGATAATTCACATACAATGTATCCTTCATCTTTTTGTTGTAAGTTAACCTCTACATTTCTCACATAACTATTTTCTATTATATTATTAAAATCAATATTTTCATAAGATATTAAATCGCTGAACATTTTTCCTTCTAATTCTTTAAATTTATAATCTGTTATATTTGATGACGCTTCATTACAATTTTGGATTGCAAAATTCTCATCTAAAATAAATATTGGGTTTTTAACACTATTAAAAATGTATTCTGATAAATACTTCGAAGTAGTTAACATAAACCTGTGCTTACTTATTGCATAGCAAATACCACCTAAAGCTATAGTTCCACTCAAAACTGCTGAAGGAAAGACAAGAATTCCAAACATAGGTAAAATAATATCTGTGAATACCCCTATGGTAATGCTTATAAAACACGTCCATAAAATAATTTTATTTTGCTTTCTTATCCTATTCTTTTTTGAATATCTTCCTCTATTAAATAGCATTATAAGACCTGATACATAATAAATTATAGAGCATATGCTGTATGCAATTTGACCAAATAAATTTGGAGCTACATCAATCCATCCATAAGGTCTTCTAATCATAGCTGAAGATGGTTCAACCATAATATTTAGCATAAATAATAATGCAGCAGGAACATGGACTAAAATTATTATAATCCGATTGTATTTACTTTCTTTCTCATTATTTAATACAAATGCAAAATACAGCCAATAACCTGAAAAAAAACAATAACCCAAAATTGAAACTGCCCTCCAAAAAAACGCTATATTTATATTTTCACAAGTCAGCATCATTGCATATCCAAATGCCCAAACAGCACAACACATGCTTAAATTCAAAAATATTTGATTAGCTTTTGATTTTTTGTCCATTCTGTATCCGTATATACCTATAAACGAATAAAAAACGCAACATAACATTAACGAAATAAATAAACTAATATAAATAAAACCACCTCCGGCATAAAATACATAAATAATTTCATAATTCAACATTTTCTGTCATTATATCATTTTATTCTCAATTTCATAAATATTCAAGTTTTGTAAATCTATACACAATAAAAAAATTATCTTTTTTCAAATAATTTTTATTAAATACCATAAATATAGAGGATGCCGATTTTTATAAACTTCAGCATCCTCTATTACTAATTCCATTTCTTAAATAGCATTATCAAATATATTTCACATTTTTTATTGTTTACTTGAAAACTCTCGTGAGTTTTTCCTAAACTCTGTTGGAGTCATGCCCCTTTTAGCCGTAAATTGTTTTATAAAATATGTATCATATTCAAAGCCAGTGGCACGTGCAATTTCGTTTAAGCTCATATCTGTATGGGTCAATAGACTCTCTGCAACTTTTAAGCGGCATACCAGTAAGTAAGCCATTGCTGTATATCCACATAAATCTTGAAAATTTTTATTTAGTGACACACGATTCAAGTGAGCACATCTTGTTAAATCTTCTAAGGTTATTTTATCAGAATAGTTTATATGTATATATTCTAAAACTAAATTAACAGGTGATTTTTCGCTATGGTGATTCAGCTCTTCAAGCAATCCAAGTATTTGTATTAAGTATTTTTTTATTCTGCACACCCAAAGCGAGTCACTTTGTGCATATACTTCTGTTCCCATAATAAAGAACCACTCATATAATTTCAAATATATTTTCTCATCTACAGCATATACCCTAGTATGAATTTTATCTTTTCCAAAAAGTAAAAGACCCGTTTTTATTTTTAGATTAGTTGACAGATATCCATTAGTTTCTGAGAAATGAGCTGTATTAAAAAAATCTGGATGGAAACAAAATGATTGCGAAGATACATTTTGTTTTTCAACAACTTGTATTTTGTCCTCCATCGATAAACAAAGAATACTTGGAGCGACAATTTTTACAGGGCGATCATTTAGTTGTAAGTTAATGCTTCCACTCGTAATAAAAGTTATAGTTAAACGCTCCTTATAAGGAAGATTTACAAAGTTTTCATTTGCAATAAATTCTATATATACAGTTCTATTTTTGTGACGGTCTTCCTGCGGCATAAACATTCCTCCATTGGGTACATTAAAATAAATAACGAATTCAAATTACCATTTATATTTTCATTAATCAAGAGCAAATTCTAAAACAGATGTGTAAAAAAACTCCCCAGTCCAAAGTCACCTGAGATTTTGTTCTTGTTCATTTACAAATAGTATAGTTAGAAGCTTCATTTATGACATTGTATCATATTTTCTAAATGATAGACTATTATTAAGAATTAAAGAAAGTTATGTACAATAAGTCTATTAATAACTTACACATAAATTTTGCTATAACTTATATGAAAGGAGAATTATTATGTCTATTAAAAAATTCAATATCCAAGTATCCGATGAGGTACTTAATGATTTAAAATACAGATTGGATAATATACGCTGGCCTGAACAGTTAGAAAACTCAAGTTGGGAAAGAGGCACTAATATAAATTATTTAAAATCACTTGTTTCATATTGGAAGGATGAATTTGACTGGCGTGCACAAGAAAAAGAATTAAACCGTTTTTCTCATTTTCGCTGTAATGTAGATGGGATAGATATTCACTTCATACACGAAACAGGTAAAGGACCTAACCCCACCCCAATTATACTTACTCATGGATGGCCCGACAGTTTCATACGCTATCAAAAGATTATCCCACTTCTTACTGACCCTGCAAGTTATGGTGGTGATCCTAATGATTCTTTTGATGTAATTATCCCTTCATTACCTGGCTTTGGTTTTTCTGGTGCCTCAAAACATAGTGGCATGAATAATTATCGTGTTTCTGAACTTTGGGCAAAACTAATGATTGAAAAGCTTGGCTACAGTAAGTTTGCTGCTGCAGGTGGAGATATGGGTTCAGGTGTTACAAGATACTTGGCATTAAACCATCCAGAACTTCTAATAGGAATCTATCTAACTGATATTGGAATTATCAGAGATCTTATGATATCAGATGATACAGAGCTTTCAAAAGATGAATTAAATTATAAGAAAATTGCTTCAGAATGGATTTCAAATGAAGGGGGTTATATGTCTATTCAATCTACAAAACCTCAAACCATTGCCTATGGACTTTCTGACTCACCTGTTGGCCTAGCTGCATGGATCATAGAAAAATTTCTCAGCTGGAGTGATTGTAATGGTGATTTAAATAAAATCTTTACTAAAGATGAACTTCTCACTAATATAATGATCTATTGGGTCACAAATACCATAGGTTCATCAGCAAATGCATATTATGAAAATACACATTCATTGCCACCAATGGGACACATAGATGTACCAACAGGCATGGCTTTATTCCCAGCTGATGTATTGCTGCCACCAAAGGAATGGGTTATGCGCAATCTAAACATCCCCCGCTGGACTACAATGCCTAAAGGAGGACATTTTACGGCTATGGAAGATCCCGAGCATTTTACTGAAGAAATTCGTACATTCTTTAGAACTTATAGATAAGCTTAAACTTATATGATGATAATACGAAATTACATACATTTTTATTCCACAGGACTTATGAAATTTTCTCTAGAAAGTTCTAAGTAAAAGGTTGTGCCCATTGCTGCATGCTCCTCAAACAAGTTGATGACAAGCAGCAAACGGAACAACCTTTCACTAACAACTTTCAATAGCTCAATTTCAGATGCCTGTTTCACAAAAATGTATGTATTTCTGGTACAGGTACACATAAAAGTTTAAGGATAATGGGTAATAATTCTGCATATAAGTGAACTTATACATAATTTTTATTTATTGTATATATAGTGCCTGACCTAACTCATATATGAAATTCCTAAATTGGGTGCCTATGAATATCCAATCTACAAAATTTCTAAAGCTTTAAGTTCATATCTTCACCAGAAATTATAAATATTTTCATAGTCCTGTGAAATAACAATGTTTCTCCTTTCGGTGGATTATTGCATAAGTCTAAGTTATATATTGTTTATCTTTAAATCTATTTTGATTTAATTAAATCAATCCATTCCTTTCTAGAAAATCTACAGCAACATCTTTAGGATCTTTTTTTAATTCATCTACTTCATAGTTTAATTCGCTCATTACATCATTATTAAGTAAATCTCCTACTTCTTCTACAAGTGGTTGTATTTCAGGATATTTCTTTAATGTCTCAGCTCGTACAACCGGAACCGCATAATATGGGGGGAAGAAGTTTTTATCATCTTTTAAAACACTTAAATCATATTTCTTTAATAATCCATCTGTTGAAAATGCATCTATAACATCACTTTCTTTATTCATTAAAGCTGCATATCTTGGACTACCATCTATGCCCACGGTATTCTTAAAATTCAAGCTATATTTTTTAGATAAACCTACTAGCCCATCTTCTCTATTTAGGAACTCTAAGGTTGTAGTCGCAGTAATGTCATTTGAAACTTTAGATAAGTCACTTATTGTTTTTAAATTATACTTTTTAGCAGTTTCTTTCGTTACAGCAAGTGTATAGGTATTATTAAATCCCATCTGTTTTAATACTTCTATATTATACTTATCTTTAAAATCTTTTTTTACTGTATTATAAACTTCTTCTACATCTGATATTGGTTTATACTTTAATTCATCTCCATAGGCTGTACCCGTATAATCTACAGACATATCAACATCTCCATTTTGCATAGCTGAAAATATAACCTGAGTACCACCTAATGCAAATTTACGATTAACTGAAATATCTGTTTTTCTTTCGATAAGCTCTGATAATATATTTCCTAAAATCTCTTGTTCAGTAAAGTCCTTGCTGCCGATTGTAATAACTTTTTTATTAGAAATCTTTTGAGATAATCCACTTACTGCAAAAATCCCAATAAGTACACATGCAGTGGCTGCTAATATACCCTTTTGTATTTTTCTAGCTCTTATTTTTGCTTCTTTGGATTTATTATTAGCTTTTTGTAAACTGATTGGTGTAACAAGTTTTTCCACAATACTAAATAATCCATCTACTAATAATGCTAATACACATGCAGGTATTGCTCCTGCTAAAATTTGATAATTGTTAACAGTTCTTATACCAGAAAATACTAAATATCCTAGACCACCGCCACCAATGAAGGCTGCCATAGTCATAAGTCCTACTGCTGTAACTGCTGAAATTCTTATTCCTGACATTATTACTGGTAGTGCTAATGGAATTTGAACCTTAACTAAAACTTGAAATTTAGTAAGTCCTATTCCCTTTGAAGCCTCTAGAATGTCTGAATTTATACTATCAATCCCTGTTGTTGTATTTTTTATAATTGGCAATAATGAGTATAGTACTACCATTACAATCGCTGGCGGTGTACCAATCCCTAAGAACGGTATTGCAAATCCTAGTAGTGCCATGCTTGGAATTGCTTGTACAACACTAGCTATTCCTAGTATTGGCTTGTTTAGTTTTTTCACATAGCTTGTAAGAATTCCTAGTGGCATACCAATTATTATAGCTATCCCAACTGATAATGCTGTAAGCTTAATGTGTTCAAGCAGTAATGTAATTATCTGATCTTTTGATGTAAATATATAATTTAAAAATTCGTTCATACTAATTCACCTCTTCCATATCTAAAAACTGGCTACTTAGAGTTGTTACCAAGCTACTTTTGGTAATTATACCTTTTAAAACTCCAAAGTCATCAAGAACAGGTACTTGTCCTATTTTATGTTCCTTTACAAGTTCAAGAATATCTATAATAGAATCATCAGGCTCAACGCTTATAAATTTATTAGTCATTATCTCTTCTACCGGAATATTTCTATCAGTTTTATTTTGAATCTGTTTTGCTGTAATAATTCCTAAAAGATAATTTTCTTTATCTATAACCATTAAACTATCAACTTTTGAACTTCTCATTTTTTCAATACATCTTAAAAGTGATGCATTTTTAAAACAGACAACAGGGTGATCAATCATTATATCCTTAGCTCTTATAAATTCAGGTGAAGACCATATTCTATTCTTCCCTATAAATTCACTTACAAAATCGTTTATAGGATTTTTAAGTATATTTTCAGGAGTATCATATTGTACAATCTCGCCTTTATTCATTATGCAAATCTTATCCGCTATTTTTATTGCTTCATCCATATCATGAGTTACAAACACAATAGTTCTTTTTAATTTACTCTGTAAATCAATTAACTCTTCTTGAAGCTGAACTCTAGTGATTGGGTCCAAAGCACTAAAAGGCTCGTCCATTAAAATTATTTCTGGATTAGTAGCAAAGGCTCTTGCAACTCCTACTCTCTGCTGCTGCCCACCACTAAGTTCTGTTGGATATCTATCTAAAAAGTCATTGCTATTTAATCCGACCATATCCATAAGTTCAAGAGTTCTTTTTTCTATACTTACTTTGTTTAACTTTTCAACTTTAGGAATCATCTCAATATTTTCTCTAATTGTAAGATGCGGAAACAATCCTGTCTGCTGTATCACATAGCCAATATTTCTTCTAAGTTTTATTACATCTTTTGATGCAATATCTTCTCCATTAATAAAAATCTTACCCGCTGTTGGCTTAATTAACCTATTTATCATTTTTAAGGTTGTGGTCTTTCCACATCCACTTGATCCTATAATAGCAACAAGCTCTCCTCTATTTATCTTTAGTGTAATATCCTTGAGTATTGTTTTGTTTTTAAAATCTTTGCGAATATTTTTAAATTCTATCAAAAATTCCACTCCCTTCCCGTTAACAACCTTTTATCTATATACAAGTTGTTACTTTTTATAGTTTTAGTAACAACTTAATTGTAATATAAGGTTGTTACTTTTGTCAAATTTGAACTCTTTTGCTTTTTGTGTTATAGAGTTTCACATTGAAAATTTGAGATACTATAAAGAGCGAAATTAGCTAAATATTGATAAGCTCTTGAATCATAACATTCAATAGGCATTGGAAGTGAGCTGTTATATACTTAATTTTGATTTGGATTCAGCTTTTTAACGATAAAATTATAACGGGTAATATATTAACCATTTTTATAATCTAAATGATTAATATATTACCCGTTACAAATTAATTCAGAGATATATTATGGATATAAGAATTTATTTACTCTCTCATAGCAGCTTTCATCACCGACAAAATAAAAGATATCATTATCGCGTAGCACAGCATATGGCCCTGGTGACATTTCTAGGCATCCATTTCTTTTGATACATACAATTGTTGCAGAGGTATTATGCCAAAAATTAATTTCAGCTACATTTTTATCTATGTATGGGGTTTCCTTAGTTATACGTATCTCAAATGGTATGAATGGATTTATGGACTTAAATCTATCAGTCCTATCTAACAAATCAATTATTTGTTCTCTTAATAAATCATTTTCTTTTTTCTGCTCTTCTAATTTATCTAATATATCATTTCTTAAATCATTAACCGTCTTAACATCATTATACTGCTTGATAAATTTCATGGCATTTTCAGTTGATTTTATTATTACACCACTGCCCTTATTGGCATCTACAATATCAACATCCGCAAGTATTGCTATGGCTCTTCTAGCCGTTTCTGCTGAAACTCCATATTGACTTGCAAGTACAGAACGTGCATATATTTTTTCACCAACTTGATAATGTCCACTTGCTATTTTTGAAGCAATATCTGTGGCAATCTGTTGATAAACAGGACTAACTATTCTTATTTTTTTTTCCATCTTTGCTTCTATCCTCTTATTAAAATTAATTTAAATACCTTTGAAAATATTATGGAATACTTTCAAAGGTATTTTATCATATATTTTTATTTTCTGCTATTCTTCTTAATTTATCATAACTTAACTTCACATAATTTATAAAATACTGAGAATCAAAACCTTATAAATTTTAAATCCTAAATAAATAACAAAAAACTTTCATAACTGCACTATTAAGTTTTATTTAAAAGTCCTAAATTCATACCCTTGGCTCTTTAAATACTCTATTATTCCTGGTAATGCTTTAGCTGTTTCTTCTTTACCATATGTGTCATGCATTAATAATACTACTTTTGTCTTGTTTCCAACAGTATTCTTAACCTCTTCTGTTAATTGATCCGCATTTTTACGAGGACCTTCTGCATCTTTTGATAATGCATTCCAATCTACATAATGATAATCTTTTTCCTTCATTATTTTATCTACTTCTCCAGTATTCTTCCAAGACATATGTCCCCCTGGAAATCTAATTGCTCTTGTAGAAAAATCTTCTCCTAAAACTTTCTTTAAAGACTCATTAGTTTTATTAATTTCAGACATGAAATTATTTGTGTTAACACTTCCATTAGGATATAAGTACTTGTAATTATGTGAATATGAATGATTTCCTATAGCATGTCCTTCTTCAACTTCCTGCTTTAGCAAATTTCTATTAGTTTCGCTTTTGTCTATTGCTTTTCCAAGAACAAAAAAAGTTGCTTTTACATTTTCATCCTTAAGAGTATTTAATATTGATGGAGTATTAGTTTCAGATGGTCCGTCATCAAAAGATAAGTAAACTACTTTTTTACCATTAGTATCTTCTGTTTTCTGATCTTTCATCTTTGGATTTAAAAACTTTTCTACATCTGCAACATCATCAACATTAGAATCACTTTGTACCTCAGCGTTTGTATCATCTTCTTTGGTTTTATTAGCTTCATCATCTTGATTTGACCCAACAGCTTCATTAGATGCAAGTGCTTGTACATTTTTATCTTTTCCAAAAAATTTATCATCTATTATAGAGGCAACTAAACCTCCCAATGCTACAATTATAATGGTTAAAATTAATATCCTCTTTCTTCTTATGCGAACATTTTTATTATATCTGTAATTGTTTTTCATTTCCTTATCCCCTCGTATTTCCTATTATATACAATATTATTCCATAATTATAATTTAACTATTAAAAATTATACATCATTATATGAGAAAATTGTATCATATAACAATAATCGCCAAAATATTTTTTTCATTACGTGCAAAAACAAACACCTCCATAAGCCATATCACTATTTTAATTCAAAATACTTAATTATTTGTAACAAAAATATTACAATTTATTAACTTGGTTATTTTCCGTAATATATTGCAAGAATTTTAACAGTAATTGTGAAATATGTATTGTAAATTTCAGCATATATATTACATAAAATAAAAAAAGCTGAAATAACCTATTATTTTTTAGGTTATTCCAACTATTTTTTAAATTAATCCTATGTTATTTAGTTGCATTTCCATATAGATATCTAATTTAAGTTCATATCTTCACCAGAAATCATAAATATATTTGTGGAGAAAACATTTGAAAATGAGCTGTTAAAGATTCTTAGCTGTAGGTTGTTCCATTTTAGCTTGTCAAACTGAAAGTTGGAGCATGCTAAAATGGATACAACCTGCCGCTTAGAACCTTCAGCGATATTTTCATAGCTTTTCGGAATCAAAATATTTATGATTTCGGCAAGTTATCCCATAAAATTAGTTACTGCTAAGTACCCAAGGTTTTTCAATACTATTTTTTAATATATTATAAGTATTGATAAGATTAATCAGTGAATTATCTAAATCCTTACTCTTTAGAAGTTCAGCTTTGTAGTCATTGTCAGTTATTATTCCTAAATCTACTTTCGCTTTTAGAGACCTAAGCTTTGTATTATTAGATATAATCTGCTCATTTAGCCTCTTTATCTGATTTTCCAAGTCACATAAAGTTGAATAATTCTCTTTTAATACATTTTTAAGACTTTTCTTTGAATCATCTAATTTAACCTTAGCTTCTGCTAAACTGTATCTACCTTCTAAATAGGATTGATAATTATTAAATGCATTTAAGTATTGCTGCACATAGCTAACAATGGCTAAACAATATTCCTGAGTATTGAAAGTTTTGTTGCCATCACCATCAATCTCATAATAATCATTTTTATTAACCTTCACTACTTTATTTTCATAGTAACTAAGTTTATTCATATCCGCTTCTCTTAATCCATGCATATACTCATCAGTAAGTTTAATAATTTCATCATTATACTTTAAATAACTATCTATTTTATCATCTAAATATTCATCTAGCGAGCCATCTATTTTTAATATTTCATAACTAATACTTGAATCCAATGTATAATCTGATAAATTTAAATTTGTTAATACTCCTAAATAATCTAAATTATTTTTTAATGAGTTTTCTTTAGCCTTTATCTCATCTTGTGCCTTATTCAATTCAATCTGCTTGTCCTCTAACTGATTAGGAATCGCAAGCCCTACTGAAACTTTCATTTTTAAAGCATCTAAATCATTATTTTTGATTTCTGAACCTGTTTTTAATTTGTCTATATCTATCTTTTTTAAGATTATTGCATTATACCTCTTTGTAACATCATTTGTTATTTGATCCTGCAAAAAAGCTTCTGACTGAGCAGTTTGTTTCTTTTGAAGTTTAAGCTTATCAGATTGAAAATCATCTACTGTATCATTGCCAGTCTTCAATTTATTATCTTCATAAAAATCATCTTTTTCATCCTGAAGATCCAATTTATCATCATACAGTTTTAATTCTTTTTCTTTCAATGCTAACTTATCACTGTTATCAACAGCAGATTTTATAAGCTCATCTAAAGTAATAACCTTCTTTATTTTGCTAGTTTGTCCACCCAAAGTATTAGCATTTTCACCTGATGTACTAGAATTTAATATTATAGAATTATTTTTGTCTGTCACTCCTTTTGCATTTTCAGCTGCAAAAGCAGGAATAATACCTCCATTAATCATGCTAACTGTAATACCAGCTGCAATTACTTTATTTATCTTCTTATTCATTCTCGCCTTCATTAATAATTTCCTCCTCCTGTATTTCTACTTCTTTACTGTCTAGAACAATTTTATTTTCAGGCTTTTTGTCTACTTTATACCAAGAAGCATAAATAGCAGGAAGTACAAACAAGGTTAAGATAGTTGCAACAAATAATCCTCCACTCATTGCCACTGCCATAGGACCCCAGAAAGTATTTTTAATTAATGGTAACATCCCTAAAATTGCAGCTACAGCAGTTAAGATAATTGGCCTAAATCTTAAGATAGTTGAATCTATAATAGCTTCACGGATAGATTCTCCACTCTTAATATGATTTGCAATTTGATCAACTAAGATGACAGAATTTCTTATAATTATACCCATTAGTGCTAAAATACCTAACACTACGACAAACCCCATTGGACTATTAAGCATAAGTAACGCTAATGTTACTCCTATTATTCCAAGTGGTGCTGTAAGTAATGTCATTATCATTTTGGGTACGTTTTGGAGTTGAAGCATCAATAGAATTACCATTAAAACTATCATAATAGGAACTACCTCTCTAACCTGAGCCAGTCCTTTATTGCTTCTTTCAAGAGCTCCACCCATATCTATGCTGTATCCTGAAGGAAGGGTCTTTCGTAAATCTTCAAGCTGATCGTATATATTTGTTTCTGCATCATTTCCTGTTATACCTGGTAATACTTCTGCTTGGACTGTTATAGTCGGTTTTAAATCTCTTCTTACTATATAGCCATCTTCAGCATCATAATTTATTTTAGCAATTTGATCCATTGGTATAAAACCGCCACTTGGTATTGGAATATTTATATTCTTTATATAACCAAGATCATTAATGTTAACTGAATCCATTTTAACTACTATATCTACCGTCTTATCATCTTGTCTAAATTGAGATACTGTAGTGCCTGACAATTGTCCTTGCAAAAATAACGAAATTTGTTGACTGTCTAAACCAAGTGCCCTAGCTTTATCCTGGTCAACTTCAATAGACATTGCTTTTGTTTTTTCAAACCAGTCGAAATTGATATTGTATAATTTCGGATTAGATGCCATGGCATCTCGTACTTTTGCTGCAATTTCACGTACTTTATCATTATCATAACCTGTAACCATAAACATGACAGGATAGTTGCTAGGAGGACCATTTTGGATAACCTTTATGTGACTTTGAATATTTTCAAACCCGCTATCAAGTAATTGCTGAACATTCTTATTTACCCTTTCTCTTGCTGCAATATCTTTCGTTAATATAACAAACTGTGCAACATTGCTATTTTGTGAGGCAGGCTCTAAAGACAAAACAAATCGTGGAGCACCTCTTCCAACATAATAAGAATAATTAACAATGTCTTTATCTCCTTTTAATGCTTCCGATAAACGATCTGCTGCTTCCTGTGTTGCACTAATTGATGAACCTTGAGGTAATGTCATATCTACTAAAAGTTCAGGCCTTGTTGCCGCTGGGAAGAACTCTTTTTGAACATAATGTGAAAGTGCATAACCAGAAGTACAAAACAATATTATTGTTGTTGTTATGACTAATTTTCTATGGTTTAAGCACCAATTTAAAACGCTACGAAATTTATTATAAAACTTGCTGTCATATACATCAGATTTTTTATTTTCATTATTTTTAATTTTTATCAAATCAAAACCCAATACTGGAACAAAGCAAACCGAAACAACCCATGAGAAAAGCAATGATATGGTAACTACAGTAAACACGCTTCCAGTATATTCAGATGCACTTCCCTTAGAAAATCCTATTGGTGTAAAAGCAGAACAAGTTATCAATGTACCTGTAAGCATAGGAAAAGCTGTTGATGTAAAAGCGAAACAACCTGCTCTAAACCTATCCCATCCTTCCTCAAGTTTAACTGACATCATTTCAATTGCTATAATTGCATCATCAACCAATAGTCCTAGTGCAATTATTAAAGCTCCAAGTGATACTTTATGAAGCGGAATCCCCAAAAAGTACATTCCAACAAACACTCCTGCAATAACCAGTGGAATTGATATTGCAACTACTAATCCTGTCCTGAAACCTAAGCTTACAAAACTTACTACCATTACTATAACAAGAGCTAAAACAAAAGTTTCTAAGAAATCATTAATAGAATCTGTAACAGCCTCAGGCTGATTAGCTACCTGATCTATATTTAATCCAAGAGGTAAATCGTTTTTAATCTCATCTAGTGTTTTGTCTAAATTTTTACCTAAGTTTAGAACATTTCCTCCCTTCTCCATAGAAACTGCAATTCCTATTGATTCCTTTCCATTAAAAAACATTTTAGGATCTGGAGGATCAGAATAACCTCGTGTAATACTTGCTATATCTCCTAAACGAAAGGTTTGATTACCTGCTTTGATTGGTAAGTTTGAGATATTATCAACATTATCAAACATTCCACTTACTCTAAGATAAACATTATCTGTTGACGTCTGAATCATTCCAGATGGTATAACAGAATTCTGTGTCTGTAGAGCACTGCTGATTGTATTCGGACTAATACCAAGCTGCGCCATTTTAGTATTTTCTATCTGAATAGATATTTTTTCTGTTTGAACACCTATTAAGTCAACTTTTTTAACATCCTTTACATTTAATAAAGTCCTTCTAATATTCTCTGCTTTTTCTCTCATTTCTTCATAAGTATAGCCATCAGATGTTAATGCATAAACACAACCATACACATCATCATATCTATCATTGAAATTAGGGCCAACTATATTTGATGGCAAGGTACCTTTCATATCATTAATGTCATTACGAACTTCAACCCAAGTGTCTCTAATTTTATCTGAAGCCACGTCATCTTTTAAATCAATGAAAATAACTGATCTACCAGGAAAAGAGTAACTTTTTATATAGTCCTTATTAGGTATATCTTGAAGTCTTCTCTCTATTTTATCTGTAACCTGCTCTTCAACCTGACTTGCAGTTGAACCTGGCCAAACGACAGTTATGTACATCTCACGAATAGTAAATTCAGGATCTTCATTTCTTCCAAGTTTAGGATAAACAAAAATCCCAGACACAATTATTGTAATAGCTAAAAAATAAATCAGTTGTTTTCTATTAAGACACCACTCTGTCAGATTGAAACCCTTCATTAATTATCACTCCCTACTCTTACTTCCTGACCTTCGCGTAGTTTGGTAATGCCGGCTGTCACCACTACATCTCCTTCGCTTAAGCCATCACTTACTGTAACCTGATCACTACCGAAATCCTTTACTGTAATATTTTTTAGGGTAACTGAATTATCTTTAACAACCCAAACAGCAGGAGATGAATCTGTCTGATATACGGCTCCAAGTGGTATCCATATTTGACTTGATGAGTTATTTTCGTTAATAGATACACTAGAAGACATTCCTATTTTTATGCTAGGAGGTGAATCTATAAGATTTATTCTAACTCTGTAAGTACGTGATGCTTCATTAGCTACCGGAGATATTTCTCCTAATGAGCCTTTCAATTTAACATCTGATAAAGCCGAAAAACTTATATTGATTTCTTTAGCACTTTTTAATTGGTCAATTCTATTTTCAGGAACATTAATTTCTACCTCTAGTTGATTATTCTGAACTAGTGTTATAATCTTCTGCCCAGGTGTGACAACTTGCCCTTCTTCAGCGTCAACACTGCTGATTACTCCAGATTTATCAGCATATAACTTACAATAATCCAGTTGATTCAAACTTTGAGTATGCAATGCATTGGCCTGATCTAATGCATCCTTTGCAGTTTCATCGGCATTTACATAATTATCATATTCTGCCTGAGATATAAATTTAGATTGATAAAGTGGTTCATATCGTTTCAAATTATCTTCAGCCAGTTTATATTTGGCTTCCGCTAGTGAAACTGCTGCTTCAGAATTTTTTACTGCTTGTTCAATATCTCTAGAATCAATTTCCATGAGAACTGCTCCTTGTTCTACCTTATCTCCAACTGACACATTTTTTTTAATAATCTTTCCTCCTACTTGGAATGCCAGTTGACTTTTATAGTGAGATTGGACTACTCCTGAATAGACATATTCTGAATCTTTATTGGATGTTGAGATCGTTAGAGTTTTTACCACAGGAGGCGGCAAAACTGTTTCCTCTTTCTTTGAATTTGTTTTCACTACTTTAAAAACAAAAAAACAAATAGCCACTATTCCGATAACCAGTAAAAACTTTTTTATCATCTTAATTTTCATTGTAAAGCACCCCTTTTAGCCTTTTAAATTTTCTTGATTGTATCTTCAATCAAATTACCTATTTAATCACACAACACGGTGTTGTATAATTAAATTATAACTGATATAAAACTTTCATCAATCAACAAAAGTCACCCAAGTGTTGGAAAGAAGGAGATAATATGAATAAACAACCTGAAATTACTGAACAAACAAAAAGAAATATTATAGATGCGTTTTGGAAGATTTTAAAACAAAAAAGATTAGATAAGATAACAGTAAAAGAAATAGCCGATATAGCCGGCTATAATCGAAGTACATTCTATGCTTATTTCACAAGTGTAAGTGATATACTTGAACAAGAAGAAAATATTCTGCTAAATTATGTACATGATAATGCAAGCAAAATCTTGTTTCCCCACTTAATTAAAGGTTTAAGACCTAAAGCTTCTGAACTATATTTCTTTGCCAAAAGTGAACATTTGAAAATTTTACTCAGTGAAAATGGTGACCCCGAATTTAAAGGAAAACTAAAAAAGACAATTATTCCAATTGCCTTTAATGCATTTAACTTACCCAAGGATAATATTCACGCTGAGTATCTTTGTGAATTTTGTTTTTCTGCAGTAATATCAACCATAATCCATTGGTATGACAATCAAGAAATTGAAATAGATGAATTATTCGATATACTTTGGACAATGGTTACAAAAGGCGTACTATTTGAATATAAAAAATTAATATAAAGCAGATATACTTAGCTAAAACATTATACTTAATAAACTATGCACAGTTTTGACTCTACATTGATCGCTCCCATTCTTAAACATATAGTATTAAAATTTTAGCCAAAATTAAAACTCTTCAATAATATTAAAACATTTTTTTATATCCCGCTCTCCTTTTACTACCACATCACTTAGCAGCCAGCTATTTTCCTCTGCTTTTTGAAACTTCCAGTATTGTACAAACTCCTTAACTTTATCACTTCCAAAGAGAATCTCTCCATCTGTTTCATCTACAACATAATCCTTTGCATTATATTTAATGACGAACCAGACAACATCTTTATAACTATCATGATGATGAATAATTCCAACTGGGTCTGCTTCTATAAGTTCAAGTTCTTCTATTATCCTTCCGACATTCTCAAAAGAATATCTTTTACATTGTGATTGCAGCGCATCATAAAACTCAGTACTCATATATTTTTTGCACATTTCAAAATTCATACGTTCCAGTGAATCAGTTACTTTAAAAAATGCTTCTTTTATAGTGCTTCTAAGAAAAGCATAAGAAATATTTTTAGGATCTTTCTTTATTGTATTTATAAATTCATCTGTTTTCTTCTTTTTCTTATTCATCTCATTATTGTATATAAGATTATTAATGAAATAATCATCCAGCTTTAAAATATGAATGATAATTATTACCAAACTTAACCCCACTAAAAAAGCAGATTTTATTGGAAATTCTCCTCCATTATGATACCACTTAATAATATCAGGCAATCCTAACTTATTTAAAAGTGCTATTAACGTAATCATCACAATAAGCATTTTAGTCTTAAAAAAGAATAGATCCGTCATAGCTTCTCTATCATATCTATTACGTTTATCAGTAACCATATTTAAATAATACAAAGTCTCAGAGTCATTTAACATCTGAATTATCTTCTTAATATATTTACTGCGTTTATTTGGCTCTTTAAATATTTCCCACATATTATTCCCCCTGAATATATAAGTTTATAAATTCTAAAATACTATCTTTATTAAGGACCTTCTTATTCAAATAAAATCTATTTTTTTATTTGCTTCTAAAAATGTTGCTTTAGCTGTTTTTAACCACAAAATATAATAAATTCATATAGTTTGATTATTGGGGACAACTCAATATAAATACTAGCCGAAGCTTGTACCACAATTTTTTCTCCCAATGTATATCGTTGTAAGCATACAATCGTATACTGAATTACAATATTTCTACATTATAATTATAATATTAATTCCAATATTATGTATATAGCTAAACAAATACAGACTATTTTCATTTAAAACCTGTTATTTTTTATAATCGTAGGAATCTACATTGGATTAAACCATGAAGTTCTCGCTTAATATAAATTGTTATATTGTTAAATTTCTTTATTTGTAACTTCTTAACTTTTTTCCTTTTTTAATTGTTAAAAAATTTTATTAGAAAATATTTCTAAAGAAAATGAAATAATTTTTCCTCCCACTGGCATGAACAATTCATGCTTATGTAGATTGTAAAAGGAACATTACTGTTGCAGTGTGGAAGTAAAAAAATATTTATTGAACAAGATTCAGTCGCTATTGTAACCCCCAATGAAATTCATTCCAGATAGAATCTAGAATCAGACTTAGAATATTATTCATTAAAGATTGATCATATACTACTACAAAATCAGCCCTATTTGAAACAAACCATGTATTCTGAGTCACTTTTGAAAAATTGCTTGCTACTTGAAAATAAACCACGTAGTTTACGCACAAGTAATGCAAATTAAACTACGTGGTTTATTTAAAACTATTTAATTATTGGTACACATTTTAAGCAGTAATCTATCTCACCTTTAATTTCCCATAACTTAGAATCTAATATTTTTCTTTGCACATCTTCTGATGACATATGATGTATACTAATAAATAAAGTACCATCTTTCTTAATAAGCCTGTGTAATTCTTTCAAAAATATATCTGTCTCCTTAACCATATGAAACATGTCTATAGCTATTATTTTATCTGCTATATTATCTTTTATCATAGTAATATTTTTTGCTAAAACTGTTTCAACATTTGTAAGTTGATATTTGCTAATTTTCTTTTTTACTGATTCTATTACTAAGTCGTAAATATCAACTGCATATACCTTACCATTTTCTCCGATTAATTCTGATACTTTTTTAGTGTATCCACCTGACCCACAACCATAATCAATTACTATATCTCCACATTTGATGTCAAATTTGTCACACTCTTCGTTAATTGGAGATATCCTGTCTCGCTCCTCTAGCATAGAAATCATACGTTCAACTGTAAAATTATTTTCTGACATAATGTAAATTCTCCTTTATTTAATTATAAATTATTTGAAAACATAATTTTATTTTACTTAAATTAGATTCTAATTTATTAATTACCTTTTAATATCTTAGTTAGTGATTATTTTTTACATTAACATATATTAAAGATGTTTTATATCTCTAATCAAATTAGCAAGCTCTACTTGAGCTTAATTGAAGTAATATAAATGATTATTCATCATCAGCTTCAAAGTTTTCTTCATTAGCTATTTCATATATCTTTTTGTTTTGCAAATAACTTTCCATAAGTTTCTCAGCTTCCAACATTACTTTGTGAATAGAACATTTACTTTCTCCAAACTCGCATCTAAATAAAGCAAAATTTCCTTCAACTGCATTTATAATATCCATGAAAGAGATTTCTTCTACTTTCTTACTAAAAGAATATCCTCCATTAGCTCCCGAAGCTGAATCTATTATACCTGCCTTTACTAACTGAGTTAATATTTTCGAAAGATACGTATCGGATACATCAAAATGCTTAGCAAGAGTATGTACACTTAATTTTTCACTCTTACCATGCTCAATCATATACATAACTGTGTGTAGAGCATAATTTGTAGCTTTTGTATATTTCAAATAATCACCACCTAAAAGATATTAAAGAGTCTTTATATCTACGATTATATTATCAACTGTCATTCTTGTCAACCACAAAATTACTAATTCATAAGAACACCTTACCAAATAATCATGACAGAACTCTCTTTTCACCAACTTATGTTGAATTTTATAGTTCTTCAATAGGGAAAAAATAAAGAGCCAAGCAAAAACAATCCTTAAAATTGCTTTTTGCCTGGCTCTTAAATAATTTATTTCATCTTGTTCTAAGTCTTATTCAAATACAGCCGCTACATCGTTTAAGCATTTTGTAATTTCAATATGTTGTGGACAATGTCCTTCACATTGCTTACATCCTATGCACTCAGAAGCTTTTCCATGCTCTTGAGTTAAATTGTTATAGTAGACCTGTGAAATTCCGGGACCAAATTGTTTGTAATTATTAAATAGGGAGAAATATTTTGGTATTTGAATATTTTTTGGGCATCCATCTACGCAATACTGACATGCAGTACATGGAACTGCAATGCTGCTGTTAATAATATCTGTCGCCTTTTTTATAATTTCTTTTTCTTCATCATTTAAAGGAATAAAATCCTGCATGTAACCTGTATTATCAAGAAGCTGATCCATATTTGACATTCCACTTAATACCATCATTATTCCTTCATGACTTGCTACAAATCTTATTGCCCATGATGGTACAGACATATCTTTATGGTATTCCTTAAACAATTTCTCTGCTTCTTCTGGTACATTTGCAAGAGTCCCGCCTTTAATTGGTTCCATAACAACAACTTGCTTATTATGTTTTCTTGCAACCTCATAGCATTTTCTAGATTGAATGCTTTCATTGTCCCAATCAATATAATTAATTTGTAATTGAACAAAATCTACTTCTGGGTGAGCAGTTAAAATTTCATCTAATAAATCTGCATTATCATGATAAGAAAAGCCCATATTTTTCACTTTTCCTTCTTCTTTCTTTTTTGCAACAAATGCAAAGCTATCAAACTTTTGAGCATTTTTATAATTTGTCACACCTAAGTTATGAAGAAGATAGTAATCAAAATAATCAACACCGCATTTTTCTAGCTGCTCGTCAAAAATTCTTTCTTGATCTCCCTCTTTTTTCAAAAACATAGTTGGCAGCTTTGATGCCACTGTAAAACTATCTCTCTTATGACGTTTTACCAAGGATTCTCTTAATGCGATTTCACTCTTAAATGCATGATACATATACGCTGTATCAAAATAAGTAAAACCCCTTTCCAAAAAAGTATCTACCATTTTATTTAACATTTCAAAATCGATACTTTCTTGATTTTCTTGATCTTTTAGCGGAAGACGCATGAATCCAAATCCTAATTTTTTCTTTTCCATCTCTTCGTTTCTCCTTAACTCTTTTAAAATAATAAATTAGATTGCAATTTTTATGCCCTCATTCATAAAGTGAATTAAATATTTAATTAATTCTTATTACAAACTAAATTCTACTACTTTAAGTAAACTCTAAGTCAAGCATTATTTTATTTAGAATCTCTAAAATGAAGAAGTAACTTCTTGTTTGTAACGTTTATTCCGTTATTTATGATTTTAGTATTCACTATTGTTTTGATACAATGTAGATACAATTTATATGAAAGTGGATTCCTCTAGATTATTTGCTATCATTCGCCCCAACTATTTTTACATATCGTATATATTTCATATATTTCTTCATCAGTATAGTTCTCAAAAGCACGGCAGTTCCATTCCCAGCTGCTATATTGCACTCTGTAATTCCCACAACAACTTATTTTAGGATGTTCCATTACGCTTAAATTAGGATCTGTTCCTTTAACTAGAGAAATTAAATCTTTTTTATTTAAATCAAGTTTCAAACTCATATCCCCTTTAATTTTATTACTTAATTATATTCCCAATAAATTATTATATTCAATTATCTTCTCTTATCTCTTATATTTGTGAGCACTTCTACCACGCATACTCATTTTCCATAATATCAAGAATCGCAAAATTTATATGATTATCTTTTAGTATCATTTTTTATACTATGTTACAGAAAAGTGCGTTCTTATATAAAGTGGTTAATTATGTTATAAATATATTATAGAAACATCAAATTAACTTCTTCCGTAAGGAATAACATAAAATATATGAATTAGGGGGATCTTTAAAATGACAAGACAATCTCTATTAATAAAACGTTATGATAAGTTAAGCACAAAAATAATTGAGGCTTTGAAAAAGCGTCATTTTGATGCTTATTATTGCAAGACCAAGGATGAAGCAGCTCAACAAATTTTAGATTTGATTCCAGAAAATCACGTTGTATCCTGGGGAGGTTCCGAAACCTTAAATGAAATTGGTATAAAAGAACTTGTAAAAGAAAAAGGCTATCAAGTTATCGATAGAGATACCGCAAAAAGTCCTGAAGAACGAACAGAACTTATGAGAAAAGCACTTTTATGCGATACATTTTTAATGAGCAGTAACGCTATAAGCGAGGATGGTCAGCTATTTAACATTGATGGGAATGGAAATCGTGTTGCAGCAATGATTTTTGGACCTAAAAGTGTCATAGTTGTAGCTGGAATGAATAAAGTTGTAAAAACTCTTGATGATGCTATTCAAAGAGCAAGAACAATTGCTGCACCATCAAACATGCAACATTTTCAAGATATGAAAACTCCATGTTATATAAATGGCAGCTGCGGAGACTGTCTAAGTCCAGATTGTATCTGTTCCCAAATGGTAACTACAAGAACAAGCAGACCAGCAAAAAAGATAAAGGTTATACTAATTGGCGAAGATCTTGGCTTTTAAGCAGAGAACCCGAATCTGTGATTCGATGTGAATCGCTTACTCAGTGAACGTATGTGAGTCGAGTTTCCTTTTAAAGTTTCGTACGACAACCGAAATTGAATACATATTAGTTCCATAGGACTATGAAAATTTCGCTGAAAGGTTCTAAAATGACAGGTTGCCGCCATTACTGCACGCTCCCGCTTTCAGCGTGACAATCAGTAAATAGAACAACCTCCCATCAAGAACCTACACAGCTTATTTTCAAATGCCTATTGCACAAATATGTACCCAATTTCTATGCTTGCATGGATTCAAACGTAACAACTCTTTATATGTATAGATAAACTACAGAAGAAGCCACTGAAGAAGTACACCTGTTTTTGCTTAAGATTGTTTAAAAAATAAGTTCCACTTCAGGAGAACATCTAATAGCCTTATAACCATCTTTTAGACATAAATGACCCGCAAAAATATGCAGATATGTCGAGATTAGTGATATTTTTAGTTATTTAGTGTCCTCACTTCGAACTAGATTTATGATTTAGGCTATGTTTTAAATTAGCATTGAAAATTAATATATTAGAAAAATAAGTTATAATTTATACAAAATAGTGTTTAATGAATATAATTGTACTAAAAAGGTAATTAAATTATAGAATTAACACATAAATATAGAATTATCTCTAATAAACTAGAAAAGTTATATACAATCTGCAAATGATTTATCATTAGAATGCAAACGTAAATTATTATAAACATAAAGATCAAAAATTATTACTTTGTTATATTATAAAAAAGCTCTATCTTAGTATATATTTTAATAACTCTGATAGAGTTTTTAAATATAGATAAACAACTTAAGAATTAGACTTATTAGATGAACATATTTACAAAGTTTCTAAAACTTTAAGTTCATATCTTCACTAGAAATCATAAATATATTTGTGTAGAAAACATTTGAAAATGAGCTGTTAAAGGTTCTTAGTGGTAGGTTGTTCCATTTTAGCTTGTCAAACTGAAAGTTGGAGCATGCTAAAGTGGATACAACCTACTGCTTAGAAGCTTCAGCGATATTTTTATAGCTTTTCGTAACAAAATATTTATGATTTCGGTAAGTTACCACATAAGTTCAGGTCTTAGTTGGGGTATCTATATTTATCACAAGAATAATTTTTACTTTAATCTCTCATCAAAACATAATTGAATTTTAATACCAAATGGGTCTTCAATAATACCATATGCTTTACTAAATATATTACTAGCTAATGGTACAATTATTCTAACTCTTTCATCTGTAATTAAGCTATTGTAGAATTGTTGGATTTCCTCCAAATCAGCACTTTGAATACATAGAGAGGTATTATTACCCGCTTTGTACTTTTCGTTAGTATCCATTGGATTTTCATTAATCATAACTTTAGTTTTCCCTATCTTTAAAATAGAGTGAGCGATGTGAGTTTTATTTTCGTCATTAATTTCAATTGATTTATCCCCCATCTTTACTAGGTCTGCGTATGTTACAATCATTAACTGTTCTGCATTAAAGTGTTTCTTGTAAAAATTAATAGCATCTTGTGCTTCTCCATTCATTGAAAGGAAAATAGCAATTTCTAGCGTTGTACTCATAATATTAATCTCCTTCGTATAATAAATTAGATATCAATGACTATATTATTGATATAATTAGAGTATAATACTTAAAGGTGTCAAAATATGAAACTTTTATTCAAAAAAGTTTTTCAACGGAGGATATATGAAAAAATCAGAAAGATTAAACCATATGATAATGTACTTAAACGACTTCGATTACTTTAATCTAAGTGATTTAATAAATAAATATAACATTTCAAAAAGTACAGCTTTACGTGACATTGCTTCATTAGAAGAATTGGGAATGCCTATTTATGCAGAGCAAGGTAGGTACGGAAGATATGTTATATTGAAAAACAGACTATTGTCACCTATTATATTTACCATAGATGAAGTATATGCTTTATATTTTGCAATGCTCACACTGAAAGCCTACGAATCTACGCCTTTTCATTTAAGTATAGAAAAACTAAATGAAAAATTTGAAAACTGTCTATCAGGAGAACAAATAAAAGAAATTAATAAGATGAAAAAGGTCTTAAAATTTGAAGCATCTAAGCATAATAGTGTTAGTCAATTCTTAGATAATATTTTAGAAAGCATTATTAATGAAGTTAGCTGTAAAATTGAGTATTTGAAAAATAGCAAAACTGTAAATTATCATATACAGTTCTTTCAAATTTCCTCTAAATTTGGACAGTGGTATGCCAGTGGAATAGAGCTTAAGAGTAATAAATACAAAGTTTTTAGATGTGATAAAATAACCTCATTAGAATTTAGTGATGATAAGTTGGAATTTCCAATTGAAAAATTAATAAACTCTCCCTTAGAGTTCTACCAATCTGATAAAAGCATTCAGTTTGAAATAGAAATTTTAGATAGTGAAAAAGATATTTTTTATAAGGACAATTATCCTTCTATGAAAATAGAATTAGGAACAAAGACAATTATAAAGGGATTTTTTAACGTGGGTGAAGAAGAATTCATATCTGATTATTTTCTTAAATACGGTACGTCTATTAAGTCAGTTAAACCACAATCATTAAAATCTATTATTTATGAAAAAATTAAGAAGATTCTAGATCATTATGAAGAAATTTAAAACTTATCTATAATAAAATATTAATTCAATCACAACCTTAGTTTATAAGTTTTTATTGATGATATTGAAAAATTATGAGCTATAAATTACGACTGAAAGTTGGAGCACTCTAAAGTGGATACAACCTGGTGCTTAGAACCTTCAGCGATATTTTCATAGTTTTTCGGAATCAAAATATTTATGATTTCGGTAAGTTACCACATAAATCTAGTTTTAAATTGAGGTATCTATATAAAGACAGAAAAAATAACAAGTTCCCTAAAATTGTAGAAAACTTGTTATCTTCATATAGTTTATTTAAATAGGTTTAATTCACAATTCGAAAATAGTAAATCAGTATGCAGTTGATTTATTATTTTCTCATGTGCCTAACGTGAGGGCATTTTAATTAGTCTTTTTCATATAGTTTATTTAAATAGGTTTAATCCACAATCCGAAAATAATAAATCAGTATGCAGTTTGATTTATTATTTTCTCATGTGCCTAATGTGAGGGCATTTTAATTGGTTTTTTTATGATATTATCTAAGCATCCATCCTGAAAGTACCATCATTTGAACTTCTGATGTTCCTTCATAGATTTCTGTTATCTTAGCATCACGCATCATTCTTTCAATTGGATAATCGCTTGTATATCCATAACCACCAAATAATTGTAAACAACGATTTGTTACATCAGTAGCATTTCTAGCAGAAATTAATTTTGCCATGGCAGCTAAATGTGTAAATTTTTGATGATCATCTTTTGCACATGCAGCTTGATATACTAAAAGTTTTGCAGCTTCTGTATTTGCACGCATTTGAGCAAGTTCAAATTGTGTATTTTGGAATTGTGAAATAGATTTTCCAAATTGAACACGTTCTTTAACATATTTTACAGTCTCTTCTATTGCGCCTTCTGCAATACCAAGAGCTTGTGCAGCAATACCAATACGACCTCCATCAAGAGTTGCCATTGCAATACCAAATCCTTTGCCTTCTTCTCCTAAAAGATTTTCCTTTGGAACTATACAGTTATCAAAGAATAATTCACATGTAGAAGATGCACGAATTCCCATCTTTAATTCATGGCTTCCAACAGAAAATCCTGGGAAGTCTTTTTCAACTATAAATGCTGAAATACCTTTTGTTCCTTTACTCTTATCTGTCATAGCAAAAACAATATATATTTCTGCATATCCTGCATTAGTAATAAAGATTTTGCTTCCATTTAATACATAATGATCTCCCTCTAATACTGCTGTTGTCTTTTGCATTGAAGCATCAGTTCCAGCTACAGGTTCTGTTAATCCAAATGCACCTAATTTTTCACCTGAAGCAAGTGGCTTTAGATATTTTTCTTTTTGCGCATCTGTACCATATGTGTAAATTGGTGTTGCACAAAGGCTTGTATGTGCTGAAACAATAACGCCTGTTGTTCCACAACATTTAGATAATTCTTCTACACATTGTATATAACTTAAAGTATCCATTCCAGCTCCGCCGTATTCTTCAGGAAATGGAATTCCAAGCAAGCCCATTTCAGCCATTTTTGCTACATTTTCTTCTGGGAATCGCATGCTTTCATCGATTTCTTTTGCAATTGGTTTTACCTCATTTTCTGCAAATTCACGATACATTTCTAGTAATTGTTGGTGATTTTCATCTTGTTTAAAATCCATTTTAATTTCCTACCTTTCTTTTTTTCATCTTTTCCTTTTTATTTCATGGGATATTAATATATATATAAATTTTTTAATTATGAGCTTAAACTTCTATTGGACAGCATACCTTACCTGGATTCATAATAGAATTTGGATCAAATACTTCTTTAATACCTTTCATTAATTCCATATTTATTTCTCCAACGCTATCAGCTAAATAACTCATCTTTCCGCTACCAATTCCATGTTCTCCTGAAACAAGTCCACCGCATTTGATTGCTTCTTCGTAAATTATCTTAAAGAATTTATCAACTCTTGTTTTGAATTCTTCTTCTTCTAAATCATTACTACATTGGTATATGTGAAGATTTCCATCTCCTGCATGTCCAAAACTCTTAATAGTTATTCCACACTCTTCACCAGTTTTATTTACAAAAGCAAGATAAGGAGCGATTTTATTTACTGGAACTACAACATCACATTCATCTAACAATTTTGTTTCTGCCATAATAGCTTCTAAGAAACTTGAACGTGCAGCCCATGCATCTTTTATTTTTGCAGGTGTATCAGCTACAAGAACATCAATTGCTCCTGCTTCTAATACTATTTCACTTGCTTGCTCAATAAGATTATTTAATTCATCTTCATTCCCTGCATCTATAGTAACAAGTAAATAAGCATTTGCAGTAACTCCATCGATTACTTGTGGGAATACGCTCTTTCCAATATATCTTTCACTAGATAAAACAATTTCTCTTTCCATGAATTCTATCGCTTGTGGATTCATGTGTTCCATTCTAAATTTAGGAACAGTAGAAATACAATCATCTAAATTTTCAAAAGGAATAATTAAACTTGCTACTACCTTTGGTGCTGGCATTACTTTCAATGTAAGTTCTGTAATAATACCAAGTGTACCTTCTGAACCAATCATTAAATTTAAAAGGCTGTAACCTGAACTTGTTTTTGATACTGTAGCTCCAAATTTAGTAATTTCTCCTGTTGGAAGAACAACTGTCATTGCACGTACATAATCACGTGTTGCACCGTATTTAACAGCTCTCATTCCACCAGCATTTGTTGCAACATTTCCACCTAAACAAGCAAACTTTTCACCTGGATCTGGAGCATATAATAATCCTTGTTTTAAACAATCCTCTGCAAGATCATTTAATAAAACTCCTGCTTCTACATGAACAACAAAATTTTCTAAATCATAAGAAAGTATTTTGTTCATTTTTGTAATATCAATTAGAACTCCTCCGAGTAGTGGAACTGCTCCACCTGTAAGCCCTGTTCCTGCTCCTCTTGGCGTTACTGGTATTTTATTTTCATTACATATTTTTACTACTGCAGCAACTTCCTCTGTAGAATGTGCCATAAACACAACTTGTGGAGCTACCTTTCCGTAGATAGGCATTTCATCGTGACTATAGTCCTCATTTATATCAGCTCCTGTTAAAATATGCCCCGGTGCTGCCTCCTGCAATTTTGAGATTAGCTCTTCTGTCAATTGGTTATACTCAGCCATAATATTCATTCCTTTCCAACATATTAAGTGTAAAATTCACTTTATCTTTAATTAGCAAATTACTACGCCAAACTAATTCAGTTTACACTTTATGCCCTTTAGGATATCCCGTGGACAATGTAGACTTTTTAATAAGGTTCTTTAATTTTCTAAAAAATACTGAATTTTCCTGGTTAACTTTAAATGGTCACCTGTAATATATATCAACTGCCTTAAAGTGTTCCAACAAAACATACTATTCCAGCTATAACTACATAACACACAAAATATTTAAATACGCTTTTTAAAATTTTACTTTCCGAACCTGATTGATTAATTGCACTTGCGCCAATTGCAATACTTTGAGGGCAAATCATCTTTCCTATACCTGCTCCAAGAGTATTTGCTGCTGCCATCCATGCACCAGAAAGTCCAAGGTTTTGCGCGGTTTGTACTTGTAATCCTCCAAATAAAACACTGGTTGATGTACCTGATCCAGTTACAAATCCTCCAATTGCTCCAATTAATGGAGAAATTAATGGGTATGCTCCTCCAGTTACTACAACTAAAAGACTTGCAATATCTGAAATCATTCCGCTATACCCCATTACCTTTGCAGTTGACATAACTGCACAAATTGTAACGATTGTTTTCCAATTTGCTTTTAATGTACTTCGCAGTACATCAAGTATTGTTGATATTTTTGCACCTTGAACGAGGCCACCAATAACTGCTGCAACGAGAATGATAATACCTGGTGTATTAATCCAGCTAAAAGTTAGTGTATTTCCACCTTTACCTGCATATACGCTTGTGCTAGTTTTAAATACTGCAATTGCATTATGAACTGGTGCACATAATGTTGATGTAGCCATTAACATTACGAATATTAAAATAAATGGACACCATGCTTGTACTGCTTTACCAAATGATAAGGATGTTTCTTCCTTTTTCTTGTTAATTTGAATGCAATACTCATCTTGAGGCTTTTTATTAAAGATTTTTGCTGCTGCAACTGTACATATCATACAAGAAATAGATCCTACTATATCTGGAAGTTCTGCTCCAACCGCTGTTGCTGTAATATAAGCAGGTACTGTAAATGACAATGCAGCGACTAATGTAACAAGAAATGCTCCCTTCAATGCCTTTATTCCTCCACCTACGATACATACCATAATAAATGGACTTATAAAACAAAGAATTCCTTCAATCATTACTGTATTTACTGCTAATGTGTTTGATCCAACTCCGGTTACTGCCGAAAGTGTTACGAGTGGTATTCCTACTGAACCAAATGCTGTTGGTGTACTGTTAGCAACCAAACATGCTAGAACTGCTGAAAATGGATTTAATCCAACACCAGCAAGCATAGATGCTGGAATAGCAACTGCTGTTCCAAATCCAGCCATTCCCTCCATGAAATTACCGAATCCCCATCCAATAATTAATGTTAAAACCCTTTTATCCATAGAAACTCCGGCCAACATTTCTTTTATGAAATCCATCGCACCTGTACGTAAAATTAAATTGTACGTAAACAAAGCTGCAACGATAACTAAACAGATTGGCCACAATGCGTTGAGTACTCCTTCAAATACCCCTGTCACAGTATAAACCACATTTAATTTCCAGAAAAAAATAGCTAAAAACATTGTAAGAACAAGTGCAATAGAGCAAGCTTTATAACCTGGCATTTTTAACCCACTGAGTGCAACTATAAGCCAAATGATAGGTAATATTGCCATTAAGAATTTAAAAAACAACATTCTTTTATCCTCCTTATACAATTTTCAAATGGCATAACCTTTTAAAAATTGTTATTACTATTTTGGTCCTAATTACATAGCTTCCCACTTGTTAATTTAGTACTATTTTTACATATATTCGGATTTAGTTGTTTTTTATATGCTGCGTTTCTTATTCATTTATGTTTTTTAATAATTCTCCAAGTATGCAAGTGTGAAATTTATACATAATTTCATTTTCTTGTGAATTGAGATTTATTTTTTTGGTTATCACACTAATTCTTTAGTGCGATAACCATTTATCTTATCTGGAAAAAGTATTTATTCTGATTTTGCTTTTTTCATTTCTTCAATCATAACTGGAAGGATTTCATTTACATTTCCAACAATCGCTACATTAGCAACTTCAAAAATCGGAGCTTCTTCATCTTTATTAATTGCCACAATATAACTAGAGCCTGTCATTCCTGATGTATGTTGTGTTGCACCAGAAATACCGCATGCAATATAAAGTTTTGGTGCTACGATTTTTCCTGATTGTCCAACTTGGTGTGCACGAGAGATCCATCCGTCTTCAATTGCTGGTCTTGTTGCGCCTACTACGCCACCAAGTACGCGTGCTAATTCTTCAACTAATTTAAAATTCTCTGCATTTCCCATTCCACGTCCACCAGAAACAATAACCTCAGCTTCTTCTAAATTAACAGATTCAGAAATTTCTTTTACTGTATCAATAATTTTTGCCTTAACAGCATCAGCTGGAATTTCTACTTTCTTTTCAGTAACATCCGCATTTGAAGTAGCTTCTGATTTTGGAAAGCTTCCATTTCTAACCGTAACTACAGCTGTTCCCTCTACTTCAATATGTTCTAAAATTGTACCGCCATAAGCTGGTCTAGTGTATATAACTTTACCATCAGCTTTACTCAATCCTATTACGTCACTTACGCATCCCAAATTCATACGACCTGCAATACGTGGTGCGACATCTTTAGCAAGTGTTGTATTAGCTAATAAAACAATATCTGGATTTTGTTCCTTAACAGTTTCTGATAATACTTCTGTCAAAGTATCACAGTCTGTATCTATATCAGTAAAAATAACTGGAATTCCGAATGTTGCTATTGTATCTGCAATAGCTTTATTTCCTACTACAATAGCTGTTCCTTCTGCATCTAGTGCTTTTGCTGCACTAATAAGTTCAATACTTCCACCTAATGCCTTTTCTCCATCTGTTTCAATGAATAATAATGCTTTCATACTTTCGTTTCCTCCTTAATTAGATTGCCTTATCTTTTTTCATTTGCTCCATAACAGCACTTACTGCTAAAGTAGCGTCCTTCTCTTGAATCTTGATACCAGCCTCTTTCTTAGGAGGTGCAACATATTCAATTAAGCGTACTTTTGCTTGTTTTACCTCTCCAATTTCTGCTGCTGAATAAGTTGGAATGACTGCCTTACGGCTTGCCATCTTACTTTTAATAGTAGGGTAACGTGGATCATAATCTGGTTTACTTACTGTTACTACTGCTGGACATCCTAAAGAAACTATATTATATCCTTCTTCAGTTTCTTGATGAATTTCTACGGAATCATCTTTTAAATCGATTTCAATAGCACTGCTGACATAGCCTGTCCCTAATTTTTCTGAAAGCATAGCTCCCACTTGACCAGTAATTTCATCTGTAGATTCTTTTCCACAAAGAATCAAATCGAATTTTTCACCTTTGTCTTTTTCTATCTTATGAATAGCATCTGCCAAAACATCAGCTGTTCCCATAGCATCTAAATCTGCATATAGATCATCTTTTACAAAAAATGCTTCTTTAGCTCCTACAGCAAGACAATTTTTTAATGTGTTTAAAGAATCATCTGCTCCAACTGTTAATACACTAACTTTTCCTCCATGAGCCTCGGTAAAACGAACTGCTAGTTCTAATGCATATGTATCAAATGCATTTGCAACCAAACTGACTCCATTTAATTTAGGTTTTTTCATTTCATTATCCAAATGAATTTCAATAGAATCATCTGGAACCTGTTTTACACATAACAGAATCTGCATACTTTCCCTCTCCTTTATCCTTTTATATTGCTAAATTGTTTTTTGATAAAACCAGTCTGTGTTTTGGTGGTAAAAAGCACCATCAAATAAATACTATCGTTAATTCATTTTTTGTATACGATATCGTAAATTGGTCTTACCAATTCACAAGTAAATTCTAACACACGGTACCAAATATTTCAATCCCTAATATAAAAATTTTTTTAAGAATATATTTTAGGTTATATTGACTTAGGCTGATGATAAAATTACCATGATTTATTAGCTATATTTATTGCCAAAACTAAGATTACTGCGCATTCATCTCATTACTAAATCATAACTTACATAAATAAATTTCTTGACATGTGCATATGTGTGCACATATAATTTAATTGGTGATGCAAATGGAAAATCAAAATAATTTATTTGAATGTGGTGATTTTGAATTCTATAAAACTCTTTTTGATCCTGTAAGAAGTGAAATCTTAAAGTTTCTCGCAATAAATGGAAAGAAGAATATCACAGAAATTGCAGAAAACTTTACTCAAGATAGGTCTGTTATTTCAAGGCATTTAGAATTAATGAATCGATATAAAATCTTAAACAAGGAAAAGCTAAACAGAATTACTTTCTATGAAATTAATAGCGAGTACATTCTTGAAAAATTTGAGACAACTACAAACACTTTAAAAGAGTATATCAAAAATAAGGTTTATTAAGAAAAGGCAGTAATGCCTTTCTTCTTTAATGTAAATGTGTATGAATGTGCACATATACACAAAAATAAATGATTTTGAAAGGATTTGACTAAAATGAATCTTATTACTGTGAATGAAGCAAAATGTATAAAATGTGAGTTATGTATTAAAGAATGTCCTGTGGCTTTTCTAAAGATGGGATCACATGGGCCCGAAGAAATGGAAAACTCTAATTGTATTGCCTGTGGACATTGCACCGCTATATGTCCTAATACTGCGATAGATAATAAAAAATCGCCTTTAAAAGATCAAATTGATTTAAAAGATTTTACTAAACTAAACGAAAAGCAGGCAGAATATTTCTTAAGATCTCGCCGTTCCATAAGAAATTACAAAACTGAACCTGTATCAAGAGAAAAATTGGCAAAATTAATTGATATTGCAAGATTGGCTCCTACTGCAAGTAATAGTCAAGGCATATCCTTTATTGTAGTTCAAAATAAGCAATTACTTGAACAAGCTTTAGAAATAACTATCCAAATCATAGAAAATTCACCTTTAAGACATTTAGTAGAAGAAGCTATAAAAAGTTATAGAGAAGATGGATATGATTCAGTCTTCCGTGGTGCTCCAAATTTAATAATTGCAACATCAGATAAGAATTTTTCAAACGGTCGTAATAATGCTATTTCTTTTTTAACTTATCTTGAATTATTCGCCCCTTCCCTAGGACTTGGATCATGCTGGGCTGGAATTTTCGAGCATTGCATAGCCATTGAAGACTCACCACTGCTTAAATTATTCAATATTCCTAAAGATAAAAAAGTCGTAGGTGCCGTTATGGTTGGATATCCAAAGTATAATTATAATAGATTAGTTGATAGAAACCCATTAGATGCTACTTTTATAGAATAATTAATAATTACACTGAAAAAAGCTATCCTGTAAACGATAGCTTTTTTCTTTCTATTAAAATTTCAGAACTATATATAAATGCTTACTAAGCATTTTCTCCATTTTTCTTTTTTGCTTTAAGTATGTTGTAAATAATACCAAGAACTATAAACCATACAGGTGTTACAAATAAAGCAACACGAGTTTCATTATTAAGTGCCAATACAACTAAGATAAAAGCAAAAAATGCTAGAATTATATAGTTTATTACTGGATAGAACGGCATTTTAAATTTGCTCTTTGCAGCAAGTTCAGGATTAGTTTTACGATATCTTATATGGCAGATAACTATTATTGCCCAAATGTAGATAAAGCAAAATGTTGATATACTTGTTATAAGTACAAATACCCCTTCAGGCATAACAAAGTTTAAAATAACTGAAATCAAGATGACAATTGCCGAAAACATTGTAGCATTTGAAGGTACTTGACTAGAAGTCAGCTTTTTCATCGATTCAGGTGCATTTTCTTCTTTTGCAAGAGAGTAAACCATACGACTTGTACTGAAGATAGCACTATTACAAGCAGATGCTGCTGATGTTAATACAACGAAATTTACAATACTTGCTGCTGCTGCAATTCCTACTGCTGCAAACACCTGCACAAATGGACTTTTATCTGGATTAATTGAGTTCCAAGGATATATGCTCATAATAACAATAAGTGCCCCTATGTAGAATATAATGATTCTAATTGGAATATTGTTAATAGCTTTTGGAATAACATATTCTGGTTTTTCAGTTTCACCAGCCGTAAGTCCAACCAATTCAATTCCAGCAAAAGCGAACACTACCATTTGGAATGAAAGAATAAAACCATTTATTCCATTTGGAAATAAGCCTCCATGACTCCAAAGATTTGCAAAGCTAGATGTACCAGCATCTGTAGAAAAACCTTTAATAATCATAACTGTCCCAATTATAATTAATGCCAAGATTGCAACAACTTTAATTAAAGCAAACCAAAATTCCATCTCTCCAAATAGTTTTACTGCTGTAAGATTCATAATTAGTAAAATTACAAGAACAATAAGACTTGGAATCCATTGAGGTACATTGGGAAGCCAGTATTGTATGTAAAGCCCTGCGGCAGTTAAGTCAGCCATTCCAACTGATATCCAGCAGAACCAGTAAGTCCATCCAGTAATAAACGCTGCTCCGTTCCCTAAATAATCATATACAAAGTCTACAAATGAATGATAATTTAAATTAGATAGTAATAATTCCCCAAGGGCACGCATAATAAAGAAGCAAATTATACCTGTTATTATATAAGCAAATAAGATAGCTGGACCAGCCAAGTGAATTGATCTTCCTGAACCAAGGAACAGTCCTGTACCAATTGCTCCTCCTATGGCAAGTAACTGAACATGCCGATTTTTTAGTCCTCTCGATAAATTTTGATTTTCTGATGTTGATTTATCCATTTTCTTCCCCCATCTTTATTAAAGCATCTATATAAATGCCTTTTATTCTTTAGGAATTTATATTCCAATAAAATCTGTGGATAACTTAAAAAAGGTTGATTGATTAGTTTTTGTATTTTAAAAAGAATAAAAAAGAAATCTTATTCACCTGCCAAATTTTTCTCACATGAGTTCGAAAAGGCAGATGCGTGAAAAAATCTTCGGCTCCACAGTCGCCTGCGATTTTGTTCTAAGTATTTTATAATCATGCGAATTTTTGTAGCTATTATTTCCCCAATATATTGCTCTAAAAATTTAATTTTCACTGTTAAATACTAATACATTTTTGACAAAGTTGCAACGATTTCTTGATTTTTATAGGAAATTTATATAAATATAAATGTTATTTTGTCATAATACTTTCATTTGACCCTTTATTACAGAAAAAAATATATATGTCCCCCAGATTTATTTATCGAAATCTATCGTAAACTTATGTAAGCAATTAATTAGAAATCATATTATTTTTATCAAGCCCATTTTCTACAAGAATAGCATATAAGGTACCGTCTGCCTTCATCTCTCTTATTTTTTCATTTAATGCATTTAATAACGTTGTGTCATTTTTTCTTACTGCTATAGCTATATTTCCACTTAATTCAGGCGTATAATCTTTTAGTATTCTCAAAGGTATATTTTTATTTTTTAATAAAGAATATTTCACTATAACGGAGTCAACTAACCCTGCATCTATCTTTCTTTTATATATAGCATCCAATAATTCAGTTGAATTTTGGAAAAGTGCAATGTCCTTTATTATTTTATCATTTTTCCACCTTTCACCCATGCTCTCATACACTGTACCCTTTTCTACCCCAACTACTGCGTTTTTTAAATCGCTTTTAAAATTTATATTTGAAAGTGTTGGAACAACAACAGCTTCTGTGGCCTTATATATTGGCTGAGTAAATGCCACTATATTTTCACGTTCCGGAGTTATAAATATTCCACCTGATGCAATATCTATGCTGTCATCAGTATTTAATTTATCTAATAAATTTACAAATGGTGAGTTCCTAGTTTCAATTTTATTGATTCCAAGCCTGCTTCCAATTTCGGTTATTATATCAGCCTCAGTTCCCTCTATTTTTTTTGTACTTGGATCTATATAAAAATATGAAACATCATTTTGCGGTGAAGCGACAGTTATCACTCCTTTTTCTTTTATCAACTGCAGTCTATCCTTTTGTTCTGATACATTGGTTACTATCGCTCTACTGTCATATCTTCCAGCACTACCTTCAAACATTATTCCTAAAAAATTTATAATAATAATTAACATCAATACATTTCTCGATAATTTCCTCATGCTGCTCTCCTTTAGGTGTCATTTAGATTTATAAAATACTGTTGAGCCATATCTTACAAAGTGCATCAAATAAAATGAAACCTCAATTTTAATATACTATTTCTATTTTGTTATAAAATAGCAAATTTTAAACATAGAATTCAGTTTTTAAACAAAAATAAGAGTTTACTTAACATAAACTCTTATCACTTATCTTTCTCATTAAATAATTGAAACTTCTGCTTCATCCTTAAGGAATAATGGTATTATTTCTAATGGAGCACTATAGTCTATTACTTGTCCGCCATTAAATATCTTCCCTGAATTTACATCTTTCCAATTTGCACCTTTTGGCAAATACACTTTTCTTGATCTCTTTCCTTTATGGAGTATTGGAGCTACAAGAATATCTGGTCCAAACATATACTCATCTGTAACCTCCCAACAAATCTCATCTTCTGAAAAATCATAGAATAATGGTCTTATAACTGGAGTTCCCTTTTCATGTGCTTCCTTCATGATTTCAGTAATATAAGGTCTCATCCTTTCACGAATAAGCATATATTTCTTAAATATTTCATATGCCTCGTCACCATAACTCCATACTTCATTAGCTGCACCGCTTGCACATAGTCCTCCACCACTAGTTCCAAGTGGCTTTGAATGTGGCTCACGATCACCATGTAACCTAAATACAGGACAGAATGTTCCATATTCAAACCATCGAATTATGCATTCTCTAAAGTCTGGATCATCTGGATTCCCACCATGGAATCCTCCTATATCAGTTGTCCACCATGGTATACCTGCAATTCCCATGTTAAGCCCTGCTGCAAATTGATTTCTTAAAGATTCAAAACTTGAATCAATGTCTCCAGACCATACAAGTGCTCCATAACGTTGGCTTCCTGCCCATGCGCATCTAAGAAGATTAATTATATTTTCCTGTCCTTCTTTCTTCATGCCATCAAAAAACGTTTTTGCGTACATAGCCGGATATATATTACCTATTTGTACATTTGGACCTAAGTGATATCTATAATTATCAAAATCATAAACCGAATATTCTGGTTCAGCTTCATCAAGCCAAAATATTTTGATACCTTTATCATAGTAGTTTTTCTTCGCAGTTTTCCATACAAACTCACGGGCCTCTGGATTTGTTGGATCATAGAAAACAGTATCTCCTAAAAAGTCCATAGTTGTTCTAATTCCCCTATCAACTCTTACTAAATAACCTTTTTTAAGCATCTTATCATAATTTTCGCTTGTCTTATCTACTGTTGGCCAAATAGAAACCATTAACTCAATGCCCATTTCTTTAAGTTCTTTAATCATAGCATCAGGATCAGGCCAATAATCTAAATCAAACTTCCATTCTCCTTGTTTTGGCCAATGAAAAAAGTCAACTACTATAACAGAAATTGGCAAATTCCTTTTCTTATATTCACGTGCAATGCTTAATAACTCTTCTTGGGTTTGGTATCTCAATTTACATTGCCAAAAACCCATAGCATAATCCGGCATCATTGGAACAGTTCCAGTTGCCTTTGCATAAGCTTCTTCTATTTCTGCTGGCGTATCACCTGCTGTTATAAAATAATCTAATTGCTTAGTAGAATTCGCTATCCATTCCGTAATATTTCTTCCAAAAGTAACTTTTCCAATGCCTGGGTTATTCCAGAGCATTCCATATCCTAAACTTGATAATACAAATGGAACACTAGCTTGAGAATTTCTATGTGCAAGTTCAAGTACGCAGTTTTTTAAATCTAGATTTGGCTGCTGATATTGTCCCATACCAAATAACTTTTCCTTTGGATTTGATTCAAATCTCATGGTTAATGTATAATCTCCACCAAGAATAGGTTTAAATTCACGTGCTTCTATCTCTAAAGCACTACAAAACCTATTTACATTTTTCCTATTTCTTACATACTCTTCCAAAAGAACATCATCTTTATCATTATAAAATGTTATTTTTCCTTCTTTATCAATCCTTGCATGAATTTTTCCATTCTCTATATATGCTTCATTATTTTCAATCTTAATCTTAATTTCACAACTTTCTTGTGGCAATAAGGCCCAATCATCATTGATAAATTCTGCTTGATTAGTGCTGCGTATACGTAAACTATTTTTTCCCCAAGGCTCAATTCGTAACGTTTTACAGTCATATTTGCGAATTAATACATTTCCATAAACTTCAAAAACACTATCATCTAAATTAAATTCCTTATTCGATTCCATATATGAACCCTCCAATCTTTGAATAATTAAATTCATGCTTAGCCTTTAACAGCACCATTAGTTAATCCTCCAATTATATATTTTTGAAGGAATATGAATATTAAAACAACAGGCAAAACCAAAAGTACTCCGTAAGCCATTATAGAATTCCACTGTATTCCGTACTTACCCATAAAGTTATATATACTAGCTGTCATAGTTCTCTTTTCTGGACTGGTTAAAAATGTTAGTGAATAAGCTAAATCACCCCAAGCATATAAGAAGGAAAAGGCTCCTGTCATTATGAGTCCTGGATAAGATATTGGAAGCATTATCTTTGTAAATGCTGTAAATGTATTACAACCATCAATCTTTGCTGAATCTTCAAGTTCTTTTGGCAAAGCAAGAAAATAAGTTCTAAGAATAAGAACTACAAATGGAACAGATATTGTTGCATCTGATAATATTGGAGCCCAAAGAGTATCTAGTAGATGTAAATTTTTATAGACTAAAAACATTGGTGTTAGTAATAGTGCTACTGGAAGCATCTGAGTTACCAAAAATATCAAGATAAATGCCTTTTTGCCTCTCATTCTAAACCTCGCCAAACCATATGCAGCCGGAATAGCTAATACACATGCTAAGATCATTGAAGCGAATGCAACCTTGCAGCTATTACCTAGTGTTACTAGTATGCTGCTCTTTCCTGTAAATTGGTCTGTATAACTACTTAATGTAAAATCTTTAGGTATGAAAGTTGGAGGTGATGCAAAGATTTCAGCATTAGTTTTAAATGAACTTACTATAATCCAATATATTGGAAAAAGCATAATACAAGCTATGCAAATTGATACACAGCATAATATTATATTTTTTTGTTTATCCCTAAGAATAACCTTCTTCATTATCCAATCACCTCATCTTCCTTTATCAATTTGAGGTACCCTAAACTTACGCAGAATAAAATAGCAAACAATACATTGGCAACAGTAGCACCTTTACTAAATGAAAATTGCGTAAATGAAAGTTTATATGCAAAAGTTGACATTAGTTCAGTACTATTAACTGGACCTCCATTTGTCATAACAAATACTAAATCAAAAACTTTAAATGTATAAATAAATCCAAGAACTAATACGGATAAAATTGCTGGTCTTAATGATGGCAGAGTTATTTTAAAGAATCTCTGAATTACATTAGCTCCATCAACTTTAGCTGCCTCATATAAATCATATGGAATGTTACTTAACCCAGTTGTTAATAACAGCATATTAAACGGAATTCCAACCCATGAGTTTGTTAATATAACTGATAGCATCGAAGTCTTGCTATCTATAATCCACCCTATAGGCTGTGATATCAAATTGAATTTCATAAGTAATTCATTTATTATTCCTCCACTTGTACTATACATAAATTTGAACAATAATGCCGTTACTGTCATAGGTACAAGATAACTTACTACCATAAGACCTCTAAGAGGTTCAGAAAGCTTAAACTTTAAGTTGAAAAGCAAAGCTAGTCCTAATCCTATAATAAATTGAATTGATATACTTCCTATGGTGAAAACTAAAGTATTCCAAATACTTATTGGCATTGCAGGATCTTTAAATACTTCAATATAGTTTCCTAAACCAACAAAGGGTTTAACAGGCTGACTAAAAGTCGTTACATTTACATCATGAAAACTTAAAATAAAATTATATATAATCGGGTACCCCACAAAGGCCAGCATAAATATTAATGCTGGGAGCACAAATATGTACCCTTTTCTTTCTTCCTTAATAAATTCTCTGCTATATTTATTTTTCAAAGTTATATTCACCTACCTTGCTTCAATTTAAAGGCGTCTTTCACTAAGTTTTAAGACACCTTTAGTTTTTTATATAGTTAAACAATTTAAGAATTTCACAAAATTGATAACACTTTGATTTAATATCTTCACTAGAAATCATAAATATATTTGTGAAGAAAACATTTGAAAATGAGCTGTTAAAGGTTCTTAGCTGTAGGTTGTTCCATTTTAGCTTGTGAAGTGAGAGTCCAAAATTTTATTTTGGGTTCTCGAACTTCCTCAGCGAATGTAATGAGTCGAGCTTCCCTAGGAAAGTTGGAGCATGCTAAATTGGATGCAACCTGCTGCTTAGAACCTTCAGCGATATTTTCATAGCTTTTCGGAATCAAAATATTTATGATTTCGGTAAGTTAACACATAAATTCAGTTTTAAAGTTGGTATCTATAAATTTATCTTAATACTGCATCAACCTTAACCTGCGCATCTTTTGCTGCTTGCTCTGGTGTCTTTGCATTTGTAAAACTTTCCTGCATTGCAGTAGACATGGCATCGGAAATCTCTGGCCATTTTGCATGTGGTCCTCTTGGCATTGCATATTGTAATTCATCTAAGAACACGCTCATAACTTGGTCTTTAGTTATTTTATCATCACTTTCTGCTACATCCTTTCTAGGTGGAATGTATCCAAAATCAGCGCAATATTCAGTCATATTATCTTTTTGCTGAGTGTATTTAATAAAATCCCAAGCTTCAGCTTCATGATGACCTTTAATGATGCCCCAGTTTTCTCCACCTAAATCCGATGCAAATACTTTATCCTTAGGAATTTTTACAACTCCCCAATTTAGGTTTGGTGCATCCTTCTTAACTGTATCTATAATCCATGGACCATCTGTAATCATGGCTGCTTTATTAGTTACAAATTGTTTTTCTAAATCATTTTGTGTCCAGTTTATAACTTCTTTACTCATCGATCCATTTTTTATAAGATCAGTGAGATATTGAAGAGAACTTATTCCCGCCTGACTTCCAACTTCATTAAATTTAGCGCCTGTTGAAAGAAGCCATGGAAGATATTGAAATGTTCCTTCCTCATTCTTTGGTGCAGCTATAGCTAAACCATAAGTATCTCCTTTTGTTAATTTCTTAGCTGCAGTCTTTAATTCATCAAAAGTTGTAGGCGGCTCAACTCCCGCAGCACTTAACATGTCTTTATTATAAAATAAAGCTAAATCATTACTTCCGAGTGGGATTCCATAGTATTTTCCATCTAACTGACATGACGAAATCGGTCCTGGGTAAAATTGATCTTTACCATCATAGGAATTCATCTTATCTGTAATATCTGCAAATAATCCCATTGCCGAAAATGAAGCCATATCTGGATTATCAACTAAACCTATGTCAGGTAGTTTGTCAGCAACAAGTCCTATTGTAAACTGTTTAGTAAGTTCAGCTCTTGGTACAAATTCCACTTGAACTTCTACCTTATCTTGAGATTTGTTATATTTATCAGCAAGATTTTGCATGGCACTTTGTTGTTGCTGCCCATCAAAATAGTGCCATACTGTAACCGTTGTCTTTCCTGACGGATCAGCTTTAGTTTGAGTTGTGCCCCCACCACTGCTTCCACATCCAATAAATATAGTTGCCGACATTGCAATAGCTGTCAAACAAGCCAGTAACTTTTTAGTTTTTTTCATTTTATTTACCTCCTAAATTCTTATGAATAATAACGTTTTCTATAACTTAATATTACATCTTCTAAATTACTTCTAATATTCTATTATCATGAAAAAAGTGTAAAATCATGATATTAATTTTACACTTTGCATTTAAGCTTATTAAATAAAATAGCAAGCATACTGACTTATTCTTTCTTTATCATCCCTCAATAAAATTTCATATATTCCTTTGGGGACATACCTGTTGATTCTTTAAAAACTTTGCAAAAGTATTTAGAGTCACTATACCCGACCTTCTCTGCAATTTCATAAATTTTTAGCTTATTACTTCCTAATAATTCCTTTGCTTTATGAATTCTAAATTCCTTTAAATAATCCGAAAAACTTTTTCCAAGTTCCTTTGTAAATAACCTGCTTAAATATTCTGGGGTTATATTCATACCACTTGCTATTTCCTCAAGAGAAATTTTATCACTATAATACTCTTTTATATAATTTATAGCTTTTCTTACAATCAATGAATTTACTTTAGTTCCCTCATCATTTCTTTCACACATCTTACTGATTATATAATTTAGCCTCTCTTTTAACTCATCAAATGTAAAGCTGTTTCTAATTGAATCTAAAACCCCTTCATTATTGAACTCTGTATAAAGATTACTGTTGCAACTTTTAGCCACAGTTAAGATTGAAAAAATATACTTGCAGCTAACATTAATTATCTCGCATGGGTCATAGATGTTTTCTTTCAAGTATGAAACAAATTTTTTATTGATATCATCTAATTTTTTCTGATCATTGTTTTTTATGGCTCTTAATACTTCCGTTTCAATCTCTCTTGGATAATTACAATGATTTATTTTTAATTTAGATATTAGTTCTTCATAAATCACTTCATCATTTCCAAATGAAATGGGCCATTTAGACAATCTCTGTAGCTTTTTAAACGAACTTTTAATTTCAGCTAGTTCGTTTAGATTAATAATACTAATCGTAGTACTTAAGAATCCCTTCCTCCTAAGTGAAAATAATAGATTATGCTTTAACATTTTTATAAATTCTAAATAAGCTGTTTTAGTAATTACTAGAATAGGAAAATAATTATACTCTTTTAAAATAGAGTAATAGAAATTTCCGATATTGTAATTCTTCATAGCTTCATAAATCTCTTTTATTATAAGTTCAATCTTATCTTCATATTTATCTCTAAGATGTAAATTGACAACATATATATTTTCATTTTGCTTTACTTTACTTTCAATTATTTTATAAAAATGCTCTAAATTTTGTCCTTTATTTAATAGTACTTGTCCTAATATTTCTTCCTTAAGTATCCCTTCTTCTAGAAGTGCATCTTTTTCCTTACTTAAATTAAGCTTTTTTTCAATATCCTCCATGGTATTTTTTAAAGCAGTGTAAGTTATAGGTTTCAACAAGTACTCTTTCACTCCAAGTTTTATCCCTTTTTGTGCATACTTAAAGTCTGAATATCCACTGAGTATAATAATATATGGATCTTGACCACAATCTTTAATTTTTTGGAGCATATCTAATCCATTTATTTTCGGCATTTCAATATCTGTAAAAATAAGATCCGGCATATGCTCTTTAGCTAAAAGGAATCCTTGCTCTCCGTCAGATGCTTTTCCACAAACGATGTAATTTTCATTAATCTTTCCTAATAAGTTTCCCAGCCCTTCTCTGGCATTAATTTCATCTTCTACAATTAAAATTTTCATAAATATCACTCCCTAAAATATTAATGAAATAATCAAAGTTATTGTAGTTCCTTGCCCTTTAGCACTTTCAATTTTAAATTTAGCATCTTCACCATAATAAATTTTTATCCTGTCATATACATTTTTTATACCTATATTTTCATCTTCATCTTTTCCTGATTTTATATTATTAATTATCTCTTGAATCTTTCTATCCTCAATTCCCAATCCATTATCTTTTACCATGATCTTCATATAATTATTTTTAAATCTATTTATACTAACTTTCAATATTCTTTCACTATCATATCCTTTAAATCCATGGATAATTGAATTTTCAATTAAAGGCTGTAATATTAACTTATGGATTCTAGCCCCTAGGACATTTTCATCTACATCTAAATCCAATTCGAAACTATTATTAAATCTAAGTTGCTGCAAGTATACATATTTTTTCAACCATTCAACTTCATCATAAATAGTCACTTCCTTATTAATATCTCCTATGCTATATCTTAGTATTTGCGCAAAATTTCCAATAGTATCACTAACTTCATAATTCTCATTTTTAATCGCCATCCAGTTTATGCAATCTAAAGTATTATACAAAAAGTGAGGATTAATTTGAGCAACAATTGCCTTTATTTCAGCTTCTCTTCTTTTGTTTGATAATTCAACAATAAAATTACTTTGATCTTTTATATCACTTATCAAAATATTTATTGTAGACAACATTTCATTAAACTCATCTCCTATAAATGACATTTCATCTTCTGTGCTTAGCTTTATTTTTACATTAAAGTTTCCCTTTTTAGCTTCCTTCATTCCACTGACAATAATTTTAACTGACTCATATAATTTATTTGAAAATATTATAATAACTAAGGTTAAGATTATAAGTATCAGTCCTAAAAACACAAAGGTTAAATTTCTTAATAGCTTGACCTCATAAAATAAATTATCCTTATCAACAACATTAATTACCTTCCAGCCAACACTATCTATAGGAATACTGCTAACAGATATATTTCTATTCTTAAAACTCGGTATTGAATATATTAATTGATTTAGGGTTTCCATGTTATCCGTATCATTAATCTCGTTGCTAGAATAATCTTTTACATAGGTTCCAATGTACTTCTTATCTTGAAATGATATAACTCTCCCATGATTATCAATTATTACAGAACACATATTAAGCTTGTCTTCTTCAAATTCTTCTTTATCCATCTGCACATTGCAAACATCAAATAGAATTTGTTCATCAAAACTCATAATAATTATGCCAATTTCGTTTTTAGTTCTGATATCTCTAACTTTTAGTCCCATATGAAACATATACTCAGATTTTCCATGAATAAAGCTATTACAAGTTGTAGGTAATATTACAGGAGTATTACTATTTAAGATTTCAGAATAAATTTTAGTTTTATCAGAATTGCTGTATTCTTCCCATATTCTATTATTAATTCCTTGATTACCTTTATCATAATATACATTTCTTCCATTGTTCCCAACAAAGGTTATAGCTCTAATTTGATTTCTTGAATAAGAATAAGATCCAAAAGCATCTCTGATTTTATTGATAGAAGATGCCTTTTCAAACTCATTTCCATCATTAAACATTTTCTCTAATTCCAAACAATCATTATCTGCTGCAATCCTATATAAAATATCCTTATAATAATTCATATCAGTTTCTATATTAGTTTTTATGTAAAATAAATTCCTATCCGTAAGATTTGTTATCTTCTTTTCCAAGTAATGCTGTGACAGCTTATATAAAAACACTTGACTAAGAACCATTGGTATAATTGAAATAATTATAAATATGCTTAACAATTTTGCTTTTATACTATAACGTTTCCAATTCAAAAAATATCTAATTGTATTCGTAATATTGTTAAAAAATTTCATTATTTATAATTTCACCACTCTTTAGGCACATGAAAATAAATAACAAGTCCAAAGTTGCCATGAATACTTTTCGCCAGGCAAGGCGACCAATTACTCTCATAGCGGGGCTATTAGAGTAATTTGGCGATAAGCAGTGAACCAAAAGTGAGAATCGAAATTTTATACTTCGTTCTTTGAACTTTCACACAGTGCAATCTATGCTTTTGTGTGAATTCGCTTACTCAGCGAGCGAATTCGAGTCGAGCTTCATCTGATGGAAAATAGGCTGCAAATGAGCTTTTTATTTATTTGATTGTGCCTTATTATTTTAACTTAATACATATATTATATTCCATTATTTTACTATCAAGCAACCGTACAACTTAAAATTCCTCTCACAAAAAGTTAAGAATATAAAAAGGTAACAATGTAACTTTTTATATTCTTAACTTTTTTAATTTCTTACTTTTTTTCTTTTTTAATTCTAAAAAATGTTTATTGAAATCAGTTTAACTTTCTTACTTCTTTCAAATTTATATTTTTTAGCTATATATAAGTTATGGAAAGCTTAATTCATTAATGCTTCCCCTAATTTATCAGATATAAATACTTCTGTAGAAATAGGTGGTATTTAAAAAAGAACAAAAGCAAAACTGCTAGTTACTTAACAAAAATTTCGTAACTAGCATTCTTATTTAGCTTATTAAAGATAATCATTTAACTTTTGGTGGGGTTTATATTATCAAAACTTCCAATAACAAAATATGAAGCCTGAGCCTGTACAAGGAGCTTTTCATGCTCATCAAATATTTTACATACACACCTCATTATATTTTCACCATCACTGATAACCTCACCTACTGCCGAAACTGTGCTTCCTGCATTAACATTTTTTATATAACTAATACTTAAATCTGTCGTTACTATACGTTTTCCTAAAGTTGTACACGAAACTCCCATCACCACATCTGCAATTGAAGCCAAAGTCCCTCCGTGTATATATCCATATATATTACAATGTCTATCAATTATTTTCATTTCATATATAACTTTTCCCTCTGTAACTTCAACAATTTGAGGATCAAGAAAATTTTCAAGTATAGGTTTATGATAATTTTCCTCTAAATAGCCTTTTAACCATACAAGATGTTCTTCTGACATAATAACTCCTCCTTCTCTTCTACGCATTGCCTAAAATATCTTTCTTACTACCCTTTAAGGCAATTACTAGTTTTCTCTTATTTTTACACAAATATATATTATTTTCACTCAATCTTTTATTATTTATAGGATTATTATAGCAAACAAATTAAAGATAGGAGAATGATTTATATTATTTAGCGCCCATATTGATTGCAATAATGAGTTTACACTCAAAATGCTGTTGAACCATGCAGTTAATTATAATCATAAATTAGGAACTTAATTGCAATATATGTATTATAATTGATGAAGATCATATGTTTACACAAAAAACCAAGTTAAATATAATTTGGATTTTTATTGATTTTTATAGAAATATTATATAAAATGAATTAGTAAACTAATTGATAACAATATTCAATTAAGAATTAAGAGGTGAACGATTTGAAGAAAGGGGAAAATAAACTATTTCTTGTATTTAGTTTAATAATATTGATTAATTTCACTTTCAATACTAAGGTTCTTGCTGCAGTTAAAAATAGCATAAGTGAAGATGCTCCTTTATACACTTTTATAAATTTTACTAGTTATATTTATAATAATTACAAAACTTTCATATTCATTATTTTAGGTATTATTGGTATATCATTATTGGATGCCTTTTACTGTCTTGTTGTAAAAGCAAGAGAACAAACAAAATATTTAAGAGACTTAGATTTAGAACGCGAAAGGTATTCTATAGTCGTTGAACAGTTAAATGATATTATCTTTGATTTTGATATAACTGAGAAAAAAATCTTAAGTTCTTCTAAGTTTGAAGAAACCTTTGGATGGACATTAAATATTCAAGATTATAATAAAAGTTTTTTGAATGAGTTAAAAATACATCCTGATGATAAGATATTGATTAATAAAATTACCGATGACATGAAAGCCTTAAACAAGCAGTCTATTATAAAACAAATACGACTAATGAAAAGCAATGGGGATTATCTTTGGTGTGAGCTAAAACTAAATTATATACAAAGAGATAACAAGATTGTCAGAGTAATAGGTAAAATTACTGATATTGATCATATTGTTAAAGAACATTCTTTGCTAAAGCTAAGATCCGAGTATGATCAGCTTACACAAGTATATAACAAATCAACATTTTATGAAAAAGTTAAAAGTTATATTATAGATAACAAAAATGATAACTGCATGTTAATTTTTATAGACCTGGATAATTTTAAAGCTATAAATGATAATTTGGGGCATATGGTTGGTGATGAAGTTCTAAAGGATACTGCAAATAAAATTTGTGACGTCTTTAACGGTACAGATGTTATCATTTCACGATTTGGTGGGGATGAATTTTGTGTCTTTAAACCAAGTCATTCTATATCATTTATAAAGGATAAAATTAGCATTTTATGCGATAATCTCAATGCTACATACATTGGCAAGAATACTGAAATAGCCGTATCTGCGAGCATCGGTGTTGCCTTTTATCCAAAACATGGTGATACTCTAGAATCTTTAATTCATAAGTCAGATATAGCATTATATAGTTCTAAAGAAAATGGAAAAAATCAATTTACCATATACAGCAAAAAACTTGAAATTGAATGTTGAGTGAAACAAAAAAATCCTTGAAATTACTATCGAGGATTTTTTTATTTTTAGTTTTTAGTTGTTTGAAAAAGCTAATAAACATCTCTATTAATAAGCTGATTAATCCTAATTATTAATGAATATATTTTAAATCATATATTGACCAATAATGTGAACCCTACCATTCCAACCCTGCATCAAAATGAATTTACCAATCAGCATTCCATTGATAAGTTTCTAAATTTTTTTTTTCTAAAAATAATATAGAATTTAATAATTCTCACACTCTCTCTTTTATTCTCTATCAAAACGTAGCTTTCTGAGTCAGCCAGTTTCATAATTCATTCACAAATTGTCAAGCGATATAATTTCCTAGAGAATAAAAAATAAGCCCTAGTTTAAACTAGAACTTATTTTTCAACTTGGTGACTCCTAGGGGAATCGAACCCCTGTTACCACCGTGAAAGGGTGGTGTCTTAACCGCTTGACCAAGGAGCCATATTAAGTTTTATTGTGTTTATTTAAAATGGAGCTGGCAATAGGAATCGAACCTACAACCTGCTGATTACAAGTCAGCTGCTCTACCGTTGAGCCATGCCAGCATATTTAAATTAAATTGGCGACTCAGAAGGGGCTCGAACCCTCGACCTCCGGCGTGACAGGCCGGCACTCTAACCAACTGAGCTACTGAGCCTTATTATGGTGGCTCGAACTGGAATCGAACCAGTGACACGAGGATTTTCAGTCCTCTGCTCTACCGACTGAGCTATCGAGCCATCTTACCTCGCAACGTCCTACTCTGCCACACAGTCTTCCATGCAGTACCCTCGGCGCTATAGACCTTAACTTTCCTGTTCGGAATGGAAAGGAGTGTTACCTCTATGCCATCATCACGAGATGCATAATTTACAGAAATCTTCGATTTCGTGTAAATTAGCACTCAGCGAACGAATGTGAGTCGAGTTTCCTTTGAAAAAAGACCCTTAGTTTACGCTTATACTATATTTACATGAATCTATTACTGTAATTATATCTTTGAAAGATTTTATTCTTTCAAAATTGCGCACAGTTTCTTTAATGTATTTACAACTTGACTATATTGGTCAAGCCCTCGACCTATTAGTATCAGTCAGCTAAATATGTTACCATACTTACACCTCTGACCTATCAACCTTGTAGTCTTCAAGGGGTCTTACTAGCTTATGCTATGGGAAATCTCATCTTGAGGTGGGCTTCACACTTAGATGCTTTCAGCGTTTATCCCTTCCCGACTTAGCTACCCAGCTATGCTTCTGGCGAAACAACTGGTACACCATAGGTCAGTCCATCCCGGTCCTCTCGTACTAAGGACAGCTCCTCTCAAATTTCCTACGCCCGCGACGGATAGGGACCGAACTGTCTCACGACGTTCTGAAC
>NZ_JHXK01000021.1 GCF_000621745.1 Clostridium beijerinckii HUN142
TTTACATTTATTAATTTTCCTAGCATTCCGTTAACCCAATTATCAACATAAACCTTACCACATGATGTGCAAAATCTACTTTTACATGTAAATCCAACTTTCTTTATTTCACCACAATCATCACATTTTAATTCAATGTAGCCATTACTTATATCCTTGCATTTCATAACTTTTTTCACTTCTGCAATAACATTAGGTCTAATTTTATTTTTATATTTTTTATAAAATTCATTCCAATTTTCTTCTAATATTATTCTTAATTTACTCTTAATCATTTCATCAATTTACCACATAAATTTACTCAATACAAGTCTACACCGCGCTTTCAGCGATCGGAATTTTTATACTTTCCTATACAATAAAAAAGTAGGAATTTTTATTAAAATTCCTGCTTATATTATATATAAATTTAATCGTTAGGTTTTATTTGCATTGTTCCTCTTTAATTTATCTCTTATAATACTTTATTATAATTGTTCATATAATTGATTCAATTACTATTCTATATTTTCAAGCATTAATAATTATTCATCATCTGTCATTACATAAGCTTCCATCTTCTGGCTTCTTATTAAATCATAGCTAATCCATCCATAGCCATTAATTCCCCAGTCTTTACCCCATGAATTTATTATTTTTACAGCCTTTTTACTATCATCATAACCAACTACACAAACTGCATGACCACCTCTATTTTCTCCATAAATCTGGTCATAAATTGGATTATCAGAATTTAAATTATCAAAATCTGGATATACTGATATTCCAATAACTACCGGATTTCCATCTGCAATTTGTGCCTTTATTGAATTATAGTCACCATCTGGAAGTTGACTCCAACTTTTTGCTTTATATTTAGCTGCATTAGCCTTTTGCTCATCTGTTGGTGTAACCTGCCAACTATATTCGCTACCATCATAAGGCATATCTGATAATGTAGTACAACCTTGTTCTTCTAACAGTTTAAATGCATCAGAAAAAAGAGCCCCCCCTCCATCTGCTGAATCGTCTTGATGTATCTGATTATATATATATGCTGGACTAAATACATGATCGTTTGTACCTAATCCCCACTTCCATTCAAGACATTCCTGATATGTTTTATCTGCATATCCTGTTGCCCATGCAACACAGCTCCCTAAGTCTCCTTGATTAGATACTTTAGGAAATTTACTTGATAAATCAATTTTTGCAGGCAATTGTATTTTACTATCTGAATTTATTACCTTTTTAATGCCAGGTATGCTTTCATGTAGCTCTTTTAATCCTGTCGGATGTAGTGTTTTTGCATAGGAATTTTGAGTTGGAATTAAAGCTCCCATAACTATAAGTGAACATGCTAAAACTTTGATACTAATTTTTTTTAATTTCATTTTATTACTCCCCCATTTTCAGTATAGAATTTAAATCTCCCCCTAACGATTTTATTTTATATATTCTTAATAGTTATCTTTATAATCGCTTCATTTTTTTATCTTAGCCCTTATATTAAGTTTATTAAGATCCAATCAGCAATTTGTGAATACAAAAAAAGACAATGGTGCCGTAAATTTTCCTTTAGACTCCATTGCCCTTGATATTCTATTTATTAAAAATACTATCAATTATAATAAAATATTTTTATTGATTAACACTCAAATAACCATTAAGTTATCTACAAATACTATATTCACATAATACGCAGCGTAAGTAAATACCCTTTTCTCTAAACGCATAGAATATAGCATTAAAGGCATATTAAAACGTTTATTTCCCTTTGTTTCTATGATCACATTTTTGAATATACCTATATCCACTTATTTAACTATTAACGAAATTTACAATCACTTTTATATCGTATATTGCAATAAATTTACATTTAAAATTCTGTTAATCAATGTTCTTATATTAACATTTTCTAAATCTAAAAGGCTGATAACAAAACTAAATCTCGTATTCTAGTCTCATAAATCTTTAAAATAAGATATAAATAAAAATGGCAGTACCTGTAAAAGTACTGTCGCTTTTGCTTATATCTTATTTTCTTGACCATTAATAATTGAAAAATAGTATAATTTTAAAATTAACCTCTCTCCCATTCTTGAAGTAACTTAGTATATAACGATCCAAAAGATACATTAACATACACATTTACAAAAACCATTCCAAAAGACATAAATACATCAAAATATTCGGGATACCAATATTTTATAGCTGCTGCTGGAGCCACTACTAATAAGCTCCATCCTATAAAACTTATATATAACCAAAATATTTCCGAAATGTGTCCATCTGTCATTTTAATACTTCTATCAATTGCTTCTTGAATGCTTATATTAGGATTATCAGCCCATATATAGTATGTCATAGAATATTTTGCAGCTGCTATTATACCTGGGATTATTAATAATAGCGACCATAATAGTGTAAGAATATTTACTGCTAACGTCATTCCTAATGCTTTAAAGAACTTCTTTGTGCCAGTAAATATATCTGAAAAATTAACTTTCTCGCCTCTAACTATGTTTAATATTATACTAAAATATCCAAATGTAAATAATGCACCAAATATAATTTCTAATATCAAATTCCATATAACACTAGAATCTTGAAATAAACCTCCTATAATACCTGCACCACTATACACTAGCGTACTTAATATTCCAATCTTCCAATTGCCTTTTAAACTGTATCTTGCACTTTTTCTTATTTCTTTGCTCTCAATATCCATATATCTCCCTCTAAACTTCTCTCAAATTAATAATAAACTAGACCTTTTATCAATCTCCATAAAATATTTTTCTACTAACTTGCTATTGATTGAGTTCAAATTTAATTATTTATAGTGCTACTAATACTAGTACATATTCTGAAACTTTGTATAAAATATCATATTCCTAATTTTACCCAATGTGATATATAAATTTACAATCCAATTGCACTTTTGTAAATACAAGACTGTAAGTTTTTAGAATCACGTCCTTTTCAAAATGTAATTTCCAATTTTAAAACCATAATTACTGTAGAAAGGTAACGCTTCATCATTTGCATATACCACATTAATTTGAATATCTGTTATAGCATTAGATTCAAACCAACTTAAAGCATTTTTCATAAGCTTGTCTCCTAGCTTAAGCTTTCGATAATTTTTCTCAACAAATATAGATTCTATTTCTCCTAAATTGTCTTCAATTGAACTTAAACAATACCCTACATAATTTCCTGTTTCGTTGTCTAGAAGCATATCGAACTTAATAACACCGTTTTTAGCCTTTTTACAAATAGATTCTATTCTTTTGTCAAAAGTAAATCTGTCATATTTCTCCTTAAAGTGCACAGATTTATTATAGTGAATAGAATTAAGTTGCTCCCATAATGGTTTCATTAACTCAATTTCTTTTATTCCCTTTTCAACAATAGAAATATTCATAAACCCTCCCACTACTCAATTAATATTTAATACAAACTAACTTGCTATATAAACAAATTATAACAGTATTGTAAATAGTGGTAAATCCATTCTCTAGTTAATTAATGATAATTTAAGATTATTTTTCTTCATTATTCAAAAGTCTTATTAAATTATCTTTATGTTTATATATCATTAAAATACATGCTATTAAACTGCTCACTATTATTGACATAGGTAATTTCATAATTATACACATTAAAGGTATTGTTACTCCTATTGCAATTGACCTTATAGAAACTATACTTGTAAATAAACGCAATATAAAATGAACTGCAACTCCAACCAATGTTGGAATTGGTACAATTACAAAAAATGCACCAATAGTTGTATTAACGCCCTTCCCACCATTAAATCCTAGGAATGGAGTAAAATCGTGTCCCAAAATTACTGCTATAGCAATAATCGAAAGATAAGTATCCATTGATGCTTGTGGTTCAAAAATCTTTGCTAAATAAATTCCTGAAAATACGGGAATTATGCCCTTTGAAATATCCACTATTTGAGTAATAATAGATATTTTACGTCCTGCCACTCTTTTAACATTGGTAGATCCTATATTTCCACTACCTTTGGTCCTTATATCAATTCCGTGCAACTTTTTGATAATTAAGTATCCTGTTGGAATTGAACCACATAAAAAAGATACTATAATTGACAAAATAATAATCATATATTCTCCCTAACTTTGTTCTATTTTCTTAATTTATAATAATGAGATGCCCTAAAATCAGAACAATCCTCCATTATATTTCTTTTGTGCTCTAAACATCATCCTAAATCCCAATACAGCAAATATTACAAAACATATCCATCCATATTTTGTGTTTCCTATTAAATTAATAATGCCTGTCAGTATAATTCCAATTCCCATGATAATGCATCCTTTTCCAACTTCCTCAGTATAAGGTTTCTTATCACTTTCAGCAACCCTTGCATAATGATAATCGTGAATCAATGTTATCTGCTCCTTTTTCCAAATACGCCATCCTAAAAATATAGAAAGTAGTCCTAGTGGAATCATTAATATCAAGTTAATCACGTACTCATCTCCCAATGAAATTATTATCTTTTATATTTATCAAATGCTTTTTCTGGATTAAAATGCATATTTTTAAAAAGATATATGAGCCAAACTAAAAAAGCAATCCAAAAGCATAATTTACCCCAAAATATTGATGTTATTGCACCAATAAGATATATAATGGAACATGTAAAGAAGAAATTACGTTCATCTTTACTTAGACGAACTTCATCGTATTTCTCTCGTTCTTTCTTAGTTTTTAAATTATATCCCGATATCAGAATACATGCTTTTTCTTTAAAAATCATAAATACCATTCCAAGTAATCCAAAAATAGCTGACATAATAAAGCCAACAATCATCATTTTCCATCTCCTTAAATAAAAATAGAAAATATTTAGTTTCTAATTAATTTCTATTGTAATTAATTCTAACATAAATAGTAAATATCACATTATCCATTTACCAGTTTGAATAATGTGATATTTAAAATTCTTATTTATTTTTTAAGAGCTATATTAATCCATACAGTAAACTTTACTCAACAAACTCCTTAAAACCTTCAGAATACTTTGTTGGTTGAAATTCTATTATCTCATAATTAGCAACTCCATTTTTATGAAATGGATCTTCACTAATAATTTCATTTACCTCTTCTTTATTTTTTGTGCTGCATAAAATTATTCCACCATCTCTAGGATTTTTTCTCCCTGAGCAGATAAAGTTGTTACTAGCATAGTATTTATTTAAGAATGTAATGTGATCTTCCAAATGCTTTTCAACCTCTTCTAGTGGTTTAACATAAGTTAAATTTACTATAAACATTTTCTTTCCCCCAAGCTAAATTACAATTTGTTTTATAAATTATAACATACTTGTAAATATCGCACTATCAACTTTTCAAATTACATTATTTAAACTTCTACCTGCACATTTGTTTTATTATTACAAAAAAATATAATAAACTCTACAAATTAGAAATTGCCTTGCTCAACTGACAAGTTAATTATGTCTTCTTCTGTAATCTTCCGTAATACTCTGCAAGGATTACCTACTGCAATTACTCCTGCTGGAATATCTTTATTTACTACACTTCCTGCCCCAATAATGCTACCTTTTCCTATAGTAACTCCACCGCATACAGTTGAATTAGCACCAATCAATACATCATCTTCTATTGTAATAGGTTTTGAGGTTCCAATCCCTTCTGCCCTTTGTGTTGGAAATATGGCATGTCCCGAGCAAGCCAAACAAACTCCAGGAGCTATAAATGCATTTGCACCAATATAAACTGGCGATGTATCTAATATTACACAATTATAGTTAATCACAGCAAGCCCATAGGTATGTATATTAAAACCATAATCGCAACGAAATGACGGCTCAATAAATGTTAGCGGATGGCAAGTTCCAAGCAATTCTTTTAAAATATTACTTCTCTTTTCTTTTTCTGATGGTCTAGTCTGATTATATTCCCAGCATAATTCTTTCGCTTTTAGTTGTAACTCTGATGGCATATCTGTGTGCTTTGAGCAATATCCTCTATTTTGTTTCATAATTTCTTTAAAATCCATTACCTTAGTTCCTTTCAAATTATGATTTGTCTTTTATTTAATTGTAGCATGTTTTGTAAATTATGAACCATTCAGTTTTAAAATCAGATAAAAAATGATAGATAGTAAATGCATCTAGCTTACTTTCCCTCCCAGCCTAAATTGCAATTTATCTAACAAATCACCAATTAGTCAACAGATAAATTCCATTCTTATAAATTCACCGTACCCAATAGGAGTATCTTTTTTATATATTTCCTTTACTATAAATCCTGCTCTTTTATAGCATTTAACTGCCCGCTCGTTGAAAGATCGCACCTCTAAAGCAATTATTTTGCTTGGATACAAATTAGCACTAGAATATTCTCCATCATATTTCCAATTACAAATTTCTTTTGCATGTAATTCTGTAAATTCCTCCAATATCAATCTCATTTCATATACCTCTATCCCACTCACCCTATTTTAGAATTGCGTAGTACTTGTACAACAAAAAATACCTCAAATTCGTTTTTGACAATGAGATATTTTATAGATATATTTATTTTTTCTTAATATACATCCCTGCAACCATGCCAATTAGCATACCAAAACTGATTCCATATGAAAGTGACACAAGTCCTAATAAACTGAATACACTTCCAAAACAAATTCCCAAACACATTCTAACAGACATATAATCATCTTCATCTACCGTACTCTTGGAATTTTCTTTATCTAGGCCTTTCTGTCCTCCAATGTTCAATTTGTCCTTTTTTCTGCTAAAGATTACTACTGCAAAGGCAATTGCAATTCCCATAACTAGCCAAGGTAAAGCCGCCAATAAAAAATCAGACATTTGATTATCCTCCATTAAATTCTTACTTGCTAGTCTTTTAAATCCACAATTTATGATCTTGTGAATTATAATATATTTACAAATACCACACTATTCAATCTTCAAGAAACATATTCTATATTCACTAAGTCAAACCTCCAAGCATATTATTACTTCAAATTATTTTTTTCTCCAATTTTGTACTACCTCATTTGGATTTGGTCCTATATTATCATGTTCAACAATACAAGAATCTTGTTCTGTTTTTTTAAACCAGTCATCTAGGGGCTTTACTTTTTCTGCATATTCATCTGACATTTTGTTACCATAATAATCTGCATCCAATTTATTGTGTTCCTCAACTTTTTTTATATATTCTTCTTTGTCTTTCTTAGATACAATAAGGAAATGTTCCTGAAAAAATATGTCATGTGGATATAACTTTTTTGACTGACTAGAATCACCTGGTTTTCTACGAATACCATCATCTATTTTCTTTAAAACATTATTATTCGCACGAACACTGTTTGTATTATCCACAAATATTGCATAGTCTATATATATTGATGGTGCAGAATAATCAAAAAGTTCGTCTAGATATTCTTCCGCAGTCATTCCAACTTTTGATGGAGTTCTATTTCTTACAAAATGTAATTCCTTTAAATAACCATCACTACAATATTCACCAATCTGCTTTGCGTAATAATCTGATATCTCTTTGTTCCAATCCCTACCTTCAATATTTTCTTCAACTTGTTCATTTGAATTGGGATATTTTATATCTTCTGAATCTTTTGTCCACGAGTAATATTTTATATTATTTTCATAAAAAACATTATATTTTTTCCCATTACTTACGGCTTCAAGTTTAAAATATGTGGGTAATGCAACTCCAACATAATCTGCTTTATTATATTTGATTACATTCACAGTAAAGTCTTGTCCATATTTGTTATATAAGAAAGTCTTAACATTTTGTTCTGCTTCACGAGAAGCTAACTTATGATTACTACAACCTGTTATAACAAAAATAGCTACACCTATAAAAAGCGACACAATAGTTAGCTTTAGCGCATACTTCTTATTCATTATCCTTATTCCTTTATAAAAATATTTTAATAATCTATACCAGAATTCTCTAACCAAATTCTAAAATAAAAAAGGACTGTTTTATAAGTAAATTATAACATTACTTTACTGATACATATTACATATTCTCAAGTTGCTTATTTATTATATAGTGAAAATACCGACTGTAAATAAAAAATACAGATAGCATTATTATAAAACTAACCATTATGATCATTTTTTTCTTCTTGTCTAGACAAACCCCATTGTCAATAATTTTTCTATTTAAAATTCCTACTGAAACAATTGCTATGCTTAGTAATGAAACACTATACTTAATTGCATATATACTTAAACACATAGAAAATAAGTTAAGTATTATTCCTGATTTTACTGGATTTTTATAAATTATCGATTTCAAAATATACCTCCAATATTTACTCTATATCATCATATCTAATATAAACTGTAGTATATATTCTCAATAGAATATTATTTAATCCCTCAAATTTTCTGTATAAGAATTACTATTCTGATTAATTACAACATTTTTGTAAATATCACATTATTCAATTTTCAAAAACAGTTTTTTATTTACTACATGAAATCTATATTATTTATAAAAAAATGCCCCATTCTTTCATTCAACTAATGAGACATCTAAATCTAATGAATATTTTGTTTTTATTAATCTAAGAAGACTATAACACTATATTTTTTTGAATTACTTCTTCTACTTCTCCCTTAACTTCTTCATTTATTGTAAGTTTAAGACTTGAATTACTTTTGAAAAAAGCTTTAACTTTAAATTCAATTATATTTGGTGCTATCCAATTATAACTCTTGACCTTAGGCCACTTATAAAAATCTCCTGATATATATATTCCATTTTCTCTTATTCCTGAACTCTTTAATGCTTTTATTATATTAGAGATTGAAAATTCTATCCAAAATATATTAGTAAAAACACTTTCAATAATATTATCATTTTCATATCTAACATAAAGTTTTGCATCTTTCCATGATAATAAACACCAAACTATTAATAATACCATCCAAAGAATAGCTAATCCTATTCCTTTATTTACTTTTACAATATTTCTACCATGAGTATATAATGTATATAAATCTTTTAATAACATCCATGTTCCAGTTACAAATAGTAATATGCTAAGAATTGAAAACACATAAAACTTACTCAAGTGATACACCCCATCGCTTAAAATTAAACATTATTAATCTATTATAACATATATTGTAAGTATTTCTTTATTATAAATTTTTTGTTTGAATTTATGGCATAATTTTGTAAAAAAAGTATTTAGGAGAAGAGCTATGTCAAATATTAAAGTAATTTTTATAGTCCTTGTGAATGTATTTTTTATTTCACTCGATTTAATAGCAGATTACAATAAGAACAGATATTTTATCTTCATATTTCCACTTCTTGGAGCAATCAATTATAAATATGTATTTTTAAATTCCAAATTAACTAATAGTCAGAGATTCTTTGCTCAATTCTCTATTATAGGTGCTTTTATATTAGCTGCTATTTACATTCCTTATTTTATGGAATTTTAGTTTTGCATATAAAAAAATCGCAAATTCAATTATTTGAACTGCTCCCTTTCAAATAACAGATTTTTATTTGTCTATCTTAAAGGAAACATATCAACTTTTGAATAATGCGATTTTATAATTTTCTATTTATTTTTAGTGATTTATAGCTTATGAAAATATGACAGAACTAGATTTAAAACTATTCTGCATCAAACTTACAAACTTGGAATCTGATGTGCTTCAAATCATACTCTTTTACATTACTATTTTTTCTTAACAGGAATCCAGATTTCGCTGTAATAATTCTCATCTTGATTCCCCTTAGGATAATCAGCTATATCAGTGTACATTTCAATATTATAACCTGCTGCAATTTCATAATCCTTGCAATTAGGCAACCATTCTGAGAAGATTTTTCTGTTCATATCTTGCAGAGATTTTGGCATTGCACCCTTGCAAGCAAAAACGGCCCACGTGTGTTTAGGAATAATCTTTGTAACAAAACCATTAGGTATTTCCATGGATGGATTATAATCATCTGCAATCAAATATTCAAACTCATCTGATCCCATGTTCTCATCTATGGATATTCCATACATTCCACACACAAACTTTCCCTTTCCAGCTTCATAATGATCTGTCCAAAACGGTGGAATTTCTGCAAATACATTCTCATACTTAAACACCTTTGATACACCTATGACAGTAAACGAATCTTTTTCAACAATTTTGTAATCCATAATATAACCGCCTTCCAATAAAAACTTGATTTTTAGCGGAGCAAATGACTTAATCATCGCTCCATCTTTTCTAACAGCAGTAGGTGTGACACCATGAAATCGAGTAAAAGCTTTTGTGAAACTATCTGGTGATGCATAGCCATACTTTAGTGCAATATCAATGATTTTTTCATCAGTAGAAACGAGGTCACTGCCGGCAAGAGTAAGCCTGCGTTGTCTGATATACTCTCCAACCGTAAAACCACAAAGCATTGCAAAGCCTTTCTGGAAATAGAATGGAGACATAAATGTTTTTTCTGCAATATTTTTTATTGTGATTTCTTCAGTGATATTCTCCTCAATATAGCTGATAGCTTCACCTATTCCTTCAATCCATTTCATAATTATCCCCCTGTCTGTACATATATCTTATCTCTTTTCAAACGGTTATTCCCGACTTTTTGTGTTATGTTTGGTCTTTCTAAAAAGACTATCATTTAACTCTTTTTACTTAATATATAATGATTATTTTCGCTTAATCCATGAATATCATTTGATAAATTTTACAGATATATTTTGGGTTCCTTTATAATTCTGTTTTTCATTGTTAACACTTTTGAAACCAGTAATCTTGGTTTATAAATAATTTTTCTTGCATTTTTAGGGCACCTTTTAACACAACAAAAGCAACGTAAACATTGTTTTTCATCTATTTCTAAAGTTCCCTTGTCAATTGCACTCACAGGACATAGTTTTACACATATATTACAACGACTGCATTTGCTCATATCTGCAAAAGGAGTCTTTGTAAATAATCTAGCACCATTTTTAGGTACTATTTTTGCCATTAATGGTAACTTTCCTTGAGGAATTTTAATATAAACATCCTTTAAACTATTTATATTTTGTATTTTTCCCATTATATTTTTTCCAAATTCTTCAGCCTTATTTAGATCATCATTGTTAGGGCTATTTTGCGCAATAGGTATTTCTTCTGTGGAAAATGAATGTTCTCCTATAAACGAACCTGCTGCTACCACCTTAAAACCTGACTTTTGAGCTATAGAATCGAGTTGATTTAAGACTATACCATCACCAATATTTCCATAAACACTAACTAACACAACTGGGCTTCCATTCCCTTTTAAGTTTGCTAGAAAAGGATATACTATTTCAGGAATTTTTTCCTCATAAACAGGCACTCCAATTAATACTATCTCTCCATCAATTAAAGGAACGCTATTATCGCTTCTTGCTTTAGGTAATGTTAAATCAACTATTTTATCATTAACTATTCCCATTCCTTTTACAATTGAATTGACAATCTTTTTAGTTGTACCTGTTGGTGAAAAATATATTGTTGTTGCTGAACTAATTAACATAGTTATTCAACCCCATATTTACTTAATATAATTATTACACAATAATTTGCTACCTCGTTCCATTCGTCTGCCAGTTAATCTTCTGTTTTTATCATAAACATCCCACAGTTCCATAATAATTCTCACTTTCTAACAATGCGAGCTAAACTTTTGCAAGTTTTAATACTTGCTTAGGATTTTCAAGAATATAATTTGCATTAATTCCTATTGATGATTTAGCCCCCCATAATGCTAATGCAAAATCTATGCCAGCACCAAATGCACAATCCATATCATATTTAGTATCACCAATATATATTGTCTTTGATTTATTTGCACCTGAAAGCTCAATAAATTTTAAAATTGGCTCTGGGTTAGGTTTATGCTCTTCTGTATCATCTGCGCAAACTACTAATTTAAAATAATTATTCAATTCAAATGGTGCAAAATCATTTAGAAATTCTTCTTTGGTTTTTGAAGTAACTATACCAGTTAGAATTCCAATTTCATTTAGTTTAATCAAGGTATCCTTAATACCATCAAAAACTTTTACATTATGAAAATACTCTTTTAAGTATTTATTCCATTTTACATTACAGTCTAAAATATTAGTTATTCCAAGTTTATTTAATGTTACTTCTCCAGGAATACCTAAAGCGAATCTTAATTCATCAAAACTCAAATTTTCATTGAGTTCTTCAAATACTAATTTTTGAAGTGATGAAAGAACTGCGATTTCGGTGTCTAAAAGCGTACCATCAATATCAAATATAATACAATTATACATACCATCCTCCAGTATTAAAATTTAGCATTCAACATTTTACTATTACAAGTTAATCATAACATAAATTGTAAATTCCAGATTGCTCAGTTTTCAAAGATGCCCTTTTAACTTGCTACGTCAAATAAGAAAAATGTGCAGTAGTAAAAATACAACTTTGTATTCACTTATTGTTTATTGCACTATTGTATTTATCTTCATTCTTTTTCCATATTCTAAATAAAGATATTATATATATAATAAAAAGAATTATAAATACATCAGAATTCTCTATTAGTCTATGTAATTCTTTACCTCGAACTAAAATAAATAAGATTGCAACTATCCAATACACTATACAATATATTGCACTATTGATTAGAATAAATTTTAATTTTCCCTTTTCCCTTTTTTTAGCCCACTGTCTAATAAACCTTTCAGTATTTCTCAACTCAATTCCTCCTATAGCCATATTAGACTACTTACAATCTATAGTTATATATCTTTAAAATTATTTAATACATCATAATTTACTATTCTGAATCAATTATAATATAATTGGTAAATATAATACAATTCAGTTTCTGAACAACCCTCTTTTTAATTATTAACTTCCCCCTTAATCATCACTAAAAGTTTCCATGCCAGATAGCGGAAATATTAATGTAACTTTAGTTCCCTTATTAACCTCAGAATCAATTGAAATTTTTAAGCCTAGCTTTAAGCAGAGTTTTTCACATAAATACAAACCCATGCCCGTACTTTTGCTAAATCTTCTTCCATTCTCACCAGTGAAGCCTTTTTCAAAGACTCTATCTATATCTTTCTCTATTATCCCTACTCCATTATCTTGTATAAATAACATTACTGAATTGGCTTTTTTCATTGATGATATATTAATTTGAGGATCTTTATTACTTGAATATTTTATTGAATTTACTATTATCTGATTAATGATAAATTCAGCCCATTTCCCATCGCTATATACATTTTCTTCAATGTCATTTATATTGATTTTTATTTTCTTATGAATGAAATCTCTATAGTTTCTTTTTACTACATTTTTTACTATATTACCTAGACTAATTTGTTTTATAATATAATCTTTATAAGCATTATTACTTCTAGAATAGTACAGTACCTGTTCCACAAATCTTTCAATTTTGTCTATCTGAAAGTCTATTTTATTAGTTACTTCATTTTGATTATTCTCAATAATAAGCTTTGAAGAAGCTATTGGTGTTTTAATTTCATGAATCCAGGCTTCTAAATATTCTCTATAATCTTCCTGCATATCTTTATAATATTTTACATGCTCATACATATCTCTACTTAATTCTTTAAGTATAGAGTTAAACTTTTCTCCTTGTACAGATTCTGCTTCCTTTAGCATATCTGGAATTAAATATTTCTTGTCCAATTTTTCTAATAAACTGTCAATCTCCCCAAAATACTTTTTATGCTTTATATATTCTAAAGCTATATAAGAACACAACGGGAAAAACCATATACAAAAAACAAATACAACTATAATTAAGTTAACATTTATAACAAACATTATTATTGACAATATAATAAACATAAGACTATTACATAGTATTACAATAGCTTTATCTTTAAGAAACTCACTTATAGTCATGGCATAATATACCCCATTCCTCTTCTTGTTTCTATTGGATTTTCTATTCCTATTTCTTCAAGCTTCTTTCTTAATCTATTTATATTAACATTTAAAGTGCTATCGTCTACAAAAAAATCTGCTTTCCAAAGGTACTCCATAAGAGAATCTCTTTTTACTATATTTCCTTTATTATTTATTAAAAATGATAGTATTTTAACTTCATTTTTAGTTAACTCTAAAGAGTTATCTTTATAAATAATTGTTGCATTTGAAAGATTTAAATTAAAATCTCTGTAGCTTAATATATTACTATTCTTTATGTTTCCATAAGTCCTTTTTAAAATATTAGTTATTCTTGCAAGTAGTATTTCTGTATTATAAGGTTTTGTAATAAAGTCATCTGCCCCTAAATTCATGCTCATCAGTTCATCTACTTCACTATCTCTACTTGTAACTATTATAATTGGAACCTCTGAAGTCTTGCGTATTTCCCTACATATATAGTAACCATCATACATAGGCAGGTTAATATCTAGCAATATAAGTTCAGCGTTCTCACTTTCAATATAATTTATTATGTTATCCATATCTAAAGGAGCCTTCACTTCATATCCATATCTCTCTAAAAAACTTTGCAATTCCTCCCTTATAACCTCATCATCTTCAATAATAATAATTTTCCTCATCATATCCCCCTACTAGAAATATAAGGTTATTAAATCTTGAAATCCAAAACTTAATAACCTTAATAATTATTATAAAACTAAATACTACATTTTACCACAATTTTACTCAATATCATTATAATGACTTCACTTTTTCTTTGTAGTTGCAGATAAAATTATCATCAAGAACCCAGTTAATCCAAATATCAATTTTCCAATTACTACACCTATAGGTATTGAGAATGCTGGCTCTACCGCGCTAAGAGACATGGGGTATTGTACAAAGAAATTTCCTCCAAATAAATCAACTTCATATGGTAGCGGAATATAATTTATAAGTAATACTACTACCATTAATCCAAAAATTAATCCTTGATGATATCGTCCTCCAAGACTTCCTACACCAAACACAAACAACATTGATGGAACAAGCGTTATAAATGCTGGCAGAACAAGACCGCCAAAGCTTAAGAAGTGAAAATTTACACTATAAAACCACACACTATATAAAATTGGTATCATAGAAATCAAAACAAATCCTATAATAATAGTACCAAAGCGTAGCATCTGAAACTTAAATTGATCAATAGGAGTTGCCCTCGTCAAATCTTGTACATTTTTTTCTTGTTTTGAATAAAGAAATGAGATAAAAAATAATAAGGTAACAAGTAAAATTGGCAGCACTTTAGCAAGGTATTCTCCATAACTCCATCCTGAAAACGGCGCAGTGTTTGCCACTCCAAGAATAATATCACTTGTCATAACTTCGTAGCTATATATAGCTGAAATTATAAGCAGTCCTAAGAAAAATTTATTTATAATAAGTCTTTTTAGTTCATATTTTAATAATTTAATCAACATTTAAATCCTCCTCTTTAAGATTACATGCATCTAGAAAATCCTGCCATGAAATTCTTTTTGTTTTCGAGCTATTCTCATACAGCTTTCCTAAAATTTTATCCATGTTTTCTTCACCACCAACTAATTGGGAAGCTTTTAAAATTTGAAGTGGTAGTTTTTCATATTCTCGTACAGCTCTGTTACACCCTTTAATTTCATCCGCATATTTTTCTGGAAGCATTTTTAAATATTCTGGATGTCTATTATAAAAATTATTATCTTGCTCGTATGCTCCCTTCTTCCATATATCTATATAATTTTCTTTGGCATATTCTTCACCATGCGTTTCTTTAGCAATTCTATAAGTTGTATAAACAGCAAGTCCTTCTGCGGACCAATTCGGGTTATCCCCACCATCACCTATATTTTGAAAGCTCCACCATTGATGAGAAATTTCATGTCCCATGACCTCAGCTTTTGTTGCTGCTCCACGCGACTCATTGCTTAGGTTTTTATCACTAAAGCTACTTTCTGGCATTGTACTAAGATTTGCCAAGCCTAGTCCACAACCAAAAAACACAGTTCTTTCTGCTATTCTTAATGGTTTTCCAAAAGATACATCATGCAGTTTTCCATAATGAGAAGTACAAAATTTAATAGTATCATTCATAACCGTTTGCGCATTCATATTTTTCATTCGTTCCTCCATTTTACTGCTATAATAAAATTCTATAGGCATACTTTTATTCCCCAGCTGTTTCACAACATAATCACCAGCTATTATGGTAGCTCCACAACCTCCATCAAGTTTAAAAAGCCAAGTTTTATTTTTTCCATCCTCAGAAAATAGCTTAACTTCATTATTAGACACATTTACAACTGTTTTATCATCTGTCGCATCATCCCTTAGATACGGTTCCCCATACACAATTGGTATAAGTCCTGATGGCATAGTAAACTTTCCATTAACTGGTGAACCATTCTTACTGTCTTCAACCCTAAGATATGGATAAAGTACATTTTGCCCGTAAAGATCTATACATTTATCATTGATATCATTAGGTGCAAAAGTAAGATCACCTTCTTCTTCCCTAAGTTTAGGCACACCACTATATTCCACTTCCAAAATTATTTTAGAATCATCAGGTAAAGTAAATATAGCATCATTTTTTTTATTGTCAAAATTTCTAAATGTAACTTCTTTTCCATTTGCTGTAATATGATAAATCTTAAAGCCAGGATTTGAAGTAATTTTACATTCCTGTTCACTACAGCTCAAATTTTGAAGAGTATATGTTGCCTTTCCTGAAAGACTTCCTTTATTAGTATTAAATGAAATATCTAAATTAGTATTTGACAGTTCAAGCTCTTTATTGATGTCGTTTTCATTATGATAAACTTCAGATTCCAGATAAATATTTGGTTGATTTCTATATGTGTAGACCGCGCTACTAATCAATACTACAGCTAGTACGGGAATATAAATTTTCCTTGAATTATATAAAATTGATTTAAATAACCCTTTGCCATAACGACGCACACATAACAATCCAATTATCCATATTCCGCCGAATACTAAAAGCCAAAATAAACGATTATGCTTCATTAAACGAAATACTAAATCATTACTGAAATCATCTGAAAGTGCTGGCATAGGTGGATTTATCCAATGTAAAATATTGTTTCTTTCAAACCATTTGCTAAAGCCAACTAACAAAATCCCAATGAATGCAATCATACTCACATCTGTACGAGAAAAAATCTGATAAAATGCTGAAACAACTAAAATTGATAAGAATATAGAAGGTAACATTAATAAGAAGAAACTATTCAGGTAAGTATATATATCAAAAATATTATTCATTTTCAAAAATGTGTATGGATAATATATTGCTGCTGCAATAGAAACAGATACAATAGCTGCTACCATTAGAGTAAACAATTTAACTATATTCAATATTAATGGTGAAACAATACTATTTGTTAATGCTTCTGTCTCATATTTTTTTACTCTATTAAACTCTAGTAATGTTAATAATGCAAATAATATTCCCCCACCTATTGCTCCTGCCATCACTGGATTTGCAATCAAATCACCAGATAAAGTTGAAACATATACTGGTTTATACAAATTATATCCCGCTAGTGGACATATCATAGTTAATACCATAATTAGATAAACAATCTTTGAGTGAAAAATACGGCTTAATTCCACTCTTAAATAGGAAATGAATTTCATGATTACATCGCCTCTTTTCCCATGATAAGATACATATATGCATCCTCAAGGGTAGGATCTACAGTCTCTGCAAATGCTGGAAGTGTTTCCCCTACAATCCTGCAGGCAATACCACGCACTGTGTTAACTCTTGCTGTTACCTTATATTCTTCCTTTGAACTTTCACCCATCTTCTCTTCAAAAACTCCAACATGATTGTGAGCCAATGCAATTAATTCTTCTGGAGTTCCAGTAAACAAAATTTGCCCATTATTAATAACAATCAGTTTATCGCATACCGATTGTACATCTTCAATTATATGTGTAGATAATAGAACTATCTTATCCCGTGCCATTTTGGAAAATAGATTACGAAAGTTAATACGTTCCTCAGGATCTAATCCAACAGTTGGTTCATCAAAAATTAATAATTTCGGATTTCCCAGAAGAGCTTGTGCAATTCCTACACGCTGCCTTTGACCTCCTGATAAAGTAGAAATACGTGCTTTACGTTTTTCTTTAAGATTTGTTTTCTCAATAACTTCTTCAAGAATCTTCTTACTATTTTTAATTCCTTTAAGGGCTGCCATGTAATCTAGAAACTGCCACACTGTAAGTTCATCATACAGTCCAAAAGCTTGTGGTAGATATCCTAGGCTTCCTTTTAACTTTTTTTCATCCTTAAGTATTGGTATATCATCCATAAGAATTTCACCACTAGTTTGTATTAGGCCTCCTACAAGCAATTTCATAAGAGTTGATTTCCCTGCTCCATTTGGTCCTAGAAGTCCAATAAGGCTTGGACTTTCCATTTCAAGTGAAACCTCCTTTAATGCTCTTTTACCACCTTTATAATCCATATTTAAATTTTTAATTGAAATTTTCATATTCTTCTTATCCTTTCTTTTCTTCTTTTTTAAATATTATTTTTTACTATATCTCTATAGCTTGTATATGTTATATAAAAATAAGCTGTATAAACCACAACAAATATTAAAGCTGTTATTGACGCTGAAAATCTAATATCCATTTGGCCATAAGAGTTTATGACTTTATTAATTACTGTAATACCAATAATTGAATGGATTAATGCTAGAATTCCTGGAAGGCTGAAATATATCGAGGTTTGAATAAATATTGTTTTATTTATCATGTTCTTATTTACACCAATCCTTTTTAATGCTCTATACCTTTCCACACTATCACTAGCTTCTGATAGCTGCTTAAGAGACAATATCGCCATGCTGGTTATTAACAATACCGCACCTAAATATAAGCGAATAAACAATGCTCCTATTGATGATCTCTTTTCCATAGAATAAATACTATCCTTAGAATAAGCACCTATAATTGGGAGGTTCAAATCTTCATATTTTCCATCCATATCATCTTTTTCAATTTCGTCATATTTTTTATTATTTTCTTCTCTATTTTTATCTGTGTACATTACATTAAGTACTGATTTAAAAACTTTATAATGTGATAAAAACTCATCATTTATAACTATTGTGCAATAACTAGGTGCAATAAAATCTTCAAGATTTCCTTGTATAGTCTCATGATTTTTAACAAGAAATTCTTTTCCTTTAATAGTAACTTCATTGCTATTTTTTAGTTTTTCATTTATTAGCTTAATTAACTTGTTGTAATTTGATAAGATTAAAACCTCATTCCTATTTAAATTTATTTCTTTTTCCCCTTTTAATTTTAATATTTTATTATACTCAGATATTTTCACAAAACTTCCACTATATAATCCAAAGACTTTATCTTCAGTTCCAAATAAAGATTTTAGTTCTATCGTTGGAACATATTCATTGTAAATTGCATATTTTTCATTCTCACTTTTTTTAAAATTAATTTTATTAAGCAACTCTTCAACACTACTAATTTCATCATTGGTATATAAAATCACACTAGCATCAAAAGGTGCCAGTTTTACAAATCCTGCTTCATACCCTTTCTTAAGACCGATTCCCGTAGTTAATGCAAGTATTGTAATAAATAACATTAAACATATTACTGACATTGATATAAAATTTGTATTAATTTTGCTATATATTTGTTTTACTATAAATATATTTAATCCCTTAAAATATGCTTTTTTATTATTACTTATTATATATAATATGATTCCAGATAAACTAAAGAAGAATAGTACTGTGCCTACTATTAGGAAGACTAATGCTGGTATGATAATAGAATCCCACAAATATAAATTCATCCCTAAAAAAGTTTTATATGTAAATGTTAGTGATGCCACACTTAATATAAATGATGTTAAATATATAAATAGATTTTTAAATTTCATATTTTCATTTCTTTTATCTGCTGCCAATAAATCAATTATTTTGTATTTAGAAATGACAAATATATTAAATATAATTACAAGTAAAAACATTATTCCAAAACATAATATAGTCTTACCTATAGCATTTATTGAAACTATAAATCTATATCCATCCATTGAATCATCAAACAACTTTAATATAAAAGTAGATAAAACTTGTGATGTTACTATTCCCAATATAAGACCGGCAATTAAAGATATTCCTCCTACCATAAAGGTTTCTGTCACTAAAATTCTAGATATTTTTCTTTTTCCCATGCCTAAAGTCATATATATACCTAATTCTTTTTTACGTTTCTTTATTAAAAAATTATTTGCATATAATATTAAACTGCCTAATACAACTGATACAAACATTGATATAGCAGATATTGTCTCAATTAACTTATCCATATAATTTGCAGTCGATGATTCCATATCAAAAAGTGCCTTTTGTGAATCTATTGAATTAAAACTATAAAATATGCAGACAGCTAATATTAATGTTAAGAAATATATAGTATAATCCTTATAACTTTTTTTTATATTGTCATAAGCTAGCTTAAAATACATCATTATCACCACCTCCAACAAGGCATATCACTTCTATGATTTTATTTTTGTCCTCAGCTAATCATTATTTTTTAATTTCATTTCATGTAACTTATTTTATATGAAGCTATTTATTTCATCAATTTAACTACATTTCATTAACATTACATTTTTGTTATATTAGCACAAACAGCTCTGATTCGATATAAGAATTTATTTATAATAAGTCTTTTAAATTCATATTTAAATAATTTAATCAAGATTTAAATCCTCATCTTTAAGATCGCATGCATCTAAAAAGTCCTGCCATGAAATTTTTTCTTTTGAGCTATTTTCATATAATTTAGCTAAAATTTCATCCATTTTATCTTCACCGCCAACAAGCTCAGATGCTTTTAAAATTTGAAGTGGAAGCTTTGAATATAAACATACGCTTCTATTCTCTCCCTTAACCTTTTCAACATATCTTTCTGACAATAAATTTAAATATTCTGGATACCTATAATAAAAGTTTTTTTCACTATACTTTACGTCATCTTTCCACTTATTCACATAATTTTTTTGAGCATATTCTTCTCCATAGTTTTCCTTAGCAATGCGATAGGTAGTATATACCGCAAGTCCTTCAGCAGACCAGTTTTCATTATTACCATGCCATCCAACAGTCTCCACTCCAAACCATTGATGAGCAAGTTCATGAGCTAATACTTCAGCACCTGAAGATCCCTTTGATGTATTACTTAAATTCTCATCACTAAAGCAGTTTTCTGTCATTGTACTATAATTAGGGAATCCCAATCCTCCTGGAAATAATGCTGTTTTCTCTACTATTTTTAATGGATTATTTTCAGAAACTTTTTTCAGCTTACCATAATGCTTAGTACAATAATCTATAGTATATTTCATTATCTTTTCAGCATTCATTTTTTTCATATTATCACCATGTTTACTGCTATAATAAAATTGCACTGGCATTTTTTCACTTCCTAGTTGCTTCATAACATAATCTCCTGCCATTAAATCAAAACGAGTTCCTTTAAGCTTAACAAGCCAAGTTTTTTTATCACCCTCTTCTGAAATTAACTTAGTCGTATCACCTGTAATATTAGCAATTTCCTTGCCATTCTCATCCATCTGACATGGGTTGATTATTGGCATAACACCTGAAGGCATTGTAAGCTCAGCTGTAATATTTGAATTATCTTTGCTATCTGTAACCTGAATTTCAGGAATAATTTCTTTACTCATTAAATCTATATATCTATTACTAATAGTTGTATCTAGAATATCATCACTTACCATATAAAAAATCTTAGGCTTTCCTTCGTATTCCATAGTTACATTAATATTTTTCCCAACAGGCATAATAAATTCAGCATTAGCTTCTAATGTGTCCAATTTTTTTAAAGGAACAACTTTATCGTTTATTTTTACTACTTTAATAGCATATCCTGGATTAATCTTCAATTTACACTCCTGCTCACTATCACTTAGATTATTAAAAGAATATACCGTCTTTGCAGAAAGGCTTCCCTTGTTTCCATCAAATGAAATCTTAAAATCACTGTTTAATAATTGAAGCTCTTTATTTACCTTATAACGATTATCTTCTGATTTATCTTTAAATATTTCAAGTAAATCAGCAATTTGATTCTTAGATAATATATAGACATCTGGTTGATTTACAAAGGCATAGCCTGATTCACTTATCATTACCACAGCAATTAGAGGAATATAAATTATTCTTTTGGAATTATAAATTATAGAGGCAAATAATCCTTTACCATAAATACGTACACCTAATACCGAAACTAACCATACTCCTCCAAACATTAAAAACCAAAATAATCTATTATGCTCCATTAAACGAAATACTTCTGTATTGCTGAAATAATCTGAAAATTCTGGAACTGCCGGCTTTATCCAACGCATAATATTACCAATAGGAACACGTTGAAATAAATTAGGTAAGACAAGTACAATAAATGCAGCAGCACTAATATCTAATCTTTGAAAAATCTGATATAAAGCTGAAGCTGCTAAAATTGACAACATCACAGATGGGAGGATTAAAAGAAAGAAACTATTCAAATACGTGTATCCATCAAAAACTCTTCCCATTTTCATAACCGTATATGGATAATAAAATACAGCTTCAATAGAAACAGTAATAATTGCTGATACCTCTATAGCAATTAATCTAACTGCATTTAGAGCTAATGGAGATACAATGCTGCTCAATAATATCTCAGTTTTATACTTACGTCCTTGATCAAACTTAAGAAAAGTCAACATAGCAAATAAAATTCCTCCAATTAGAGCGCCAGCAACAGTTGGATTTCCGATAAAGTGACCTGTTATCGTTTCGTCCAACATACTATCATTGTACAACTTATAGCCAGCCATTGGGCTGAATATGGTTAATAGCATTACTAAATAAACAATTTTTGAATGGAAAGTACGTTTTAATTCCACCCTTAAATATGAAAGAAATTTCATGATTAATTCACCTCCTTACCTAGTTCTTATATGTTATTTTTTACAATATTTTTATACCCTGTATATGTTGTATAGAAATACCCTGCATATACTATAATAAATATTACAGCTGTCATTAATGCTGAAAATCTAATATCTACTTGATTGAAATTACTTATCTCCTTGTTAATTACAATAATGCCGACTATTGAATGGACTAACGCAAGAATTACTGGAAGACTGAAGTATATCAAGGTTTGAAGAAATATTGTTTTATTTATCATCTTCTTATTTGCACCGATTCTCCTTAAAGCTTTATACCTTTCTATGCTGTCACTAGCTTCTGATAATTGCTGAAGTGCTAATACAGCCATACTTGATATCAAAAATACCATACCTAAATATAAGCCAAGAAATAATTCAGACGTTGAAGAACGCTTTTCCCTAGAATAAATTCCATCCTTTGAATAGGCATCCATATGGGGGACATCCATACTTTCGAACTTCCCACCAATCAAAGAATTATTATGAATCTCTTCATATTTTTCATTGTTTTCTTCTCTATTTTCATCAGTATACATTACATTAAGCACTGATCTACAGATTTTACTATCTGGCAAAAACTCATCATTTATTACTATAACGCAATAATTTTCTGCCATTATAGAGGTTTCAAGATTTTCTTGTAGAGCCTTGTGATTTTTCGCTAGATACTCTTTTCCTTCTATATTGACTTTATTGCTATGCTTTAATTTTTCATTAATTGGATCAGCTAATTTGTTATAATTTGATAAGATTAAAACTTCATCACTATTTAAATTAACTTCTTTTTCACCTTTTAGTTTTAATATTTTATTGTAATCAGATATTTTCACAAAGCTTGCTATATAGCTTTTAAAATCCTCATCTTCAGCTTTAAATAAATCCTTAATTTCTACTGATGCAATATATTCATCATAAGTTATATATTTTTCATTTTCACTTATTTTGAAATCAATTTTATTAAACACGTCATCTAAAGAAATATCTTCACCATGAGGATATATGGTTACACTAGCATCAAAAGGTGTTATTTTTTCAAGGCCTGCTTCATAATTCTTCTTAAGACCTATTCCTGTAGATAATACAATTATTGTAATAAACAGCATTAAACATATTATTGACATGGATAAAAAATGTGTATTGAATTTACTATTTACCTGCTTTATAACGAATATATTTAATCCCTTAAAATATACCTTTTTATTTTTATTTAAAAAATATAATATAACTCCAGATAAACTAAAAAATAATAATACTGTGCTTATAGCACCAATGACTAATGAAGGTGTAAACATTGGATTCCATGTTTCTATGCCTATCTTTAATAAAAATTTATATACAGCCCCTAGAGATACTATACTTAGCAGAAATGCTGCCAAATATATATATGGATTTTTAAATCTCATCTTTTCATTTTTTCTATCTGCCGCAAGCAAGTCTATTATTTTGTACTTAGAAACAACAAATACATTAAAAATCATTACAAGTAAAAACATTATTCCAAAATATAATATAGTCTTTCCTATGGCATTTACAGAAACTGTAAATCTATATTCATTCATAGAAGCATCGAGAAGCTTTAAGATAAGAGTAGATAAGACTTGTGAAGCTGCTATTCCTAATATAAGGCCCGCAACTAAAGATATAGCGCCTACCATAAAAGTTTCTGTTACTAAAATCTTAGATATTTTTCTCTTTCCCATTCCTAATGTCATATATATCCCTAATTCTTTTTTACGTTTTTTTATTAGAAAATTATTAGCATACAAGATTAAACTTCCTAGTATTACTGATACAAACATTGAAAAATAAGACATAATATCTGTTAGTTTCTCTATGTAATTTGCATTTGAAGACTTTATATCAAAAAGTGCCTTTTGTGAATCTATAGAATTAAAACTATAAAATATGCATACTGCTAATATTAATGTTAAGAAGTATATAGTATAATCCTTATAACTCTTTTTTATATTGCCAAAGGCCAGCTTAAAATACATTGTTATCATCACCTCCAAGAAGAGATATAACTTCTATGATTTTATTAAAAAATCCCTTTCTTGTGTCCTTACCTCTTATGAGTTCATTGAAAATTCTACCATCCTTAATAAAGAGTATTCTATGAGCATAACTTGCTGTAAAAGAATCATGAGTAACCATAAGTATTGTAGTTTTCAAATTATCATTTAAGTTTTCAAACCTTTCAAGTAGCAGCCTAGCTGACTTAGAGTCTAGTGCCCCTGTTGGTTCATCGGCAAGAACTAAAGATGGATTAGTTACAATTGCTCTTGCTGAAGCAACTCTTTGCTTTTGCCCACCAGACATCTCATAAGGATACTTATTAAGCACTTGTCCTATTTCTAAATGCTCTGCTACTGCTTGTATTTCTTCATCTATTTTATAGGTGTCCTCTCCTTTTATTGTTAAGGCTAAAGCAATATTCTCATAAGCTGTAAGTGTATCTAATAAGTTAAAGTCCTGAAATATAAATCCCAACTCATTTTGCCTAAACTTATCTAATTCTTTTGATTTTAACCTTGTAATGTCACTACCATTTATCAATATTTTTCCTGCAGTAACACTATCAATGGTTGATATACAATTAAGAAGTGTAGTTTTACCACTTCCTGAAGGCCCCATTATTCCAACAAACTCTCCCTCATCTACCTTAAAACTTATATTATCTATTGCCTTTGTTAAATTCCCCTTATTGCCATAATATTTCTCAATTTTTTCTACATTCAATATATTTTTCATCTATAATTCTCCCTTTTTTCTTAAACCTTTGCTTCGTATCCAATCCTTCACTTAGGACTCATCAAATAAAAATTTCATACGTCCGCTGGAATAAACATGTATTTAATTTCAGTTTTAACATGTATATATCTAACTTTTGCTTTTGATATATATCTATAATCCACATACTTAACTTGGCCCTATGTTAATTATTTTATATTATTATACTTACTTCATCAATTTAACTACATTTCATTAATATTACATTTTTGTTATGTTGATATAATTGAGCAAATATAATTTAAAAACAAAATGCCCCCTTTATAGAAACAGTTTTATTATTTTAACTGTCTCCTATAAAGTGAGCATATGATTTTGATGTGTTTTATTGTGGACGCTGAAGTGATGACTTCAAAGCCCACAAGTTTTTATTTTAATTTCTATAATATATTATAAACTTTTAAGAAATGAAATTATTTCTATACTAACCTCTTCTGGTTTTTCTTGTTGAGCCCAGTGTCCGCAATCTTCAAGAAATATAGTTTGACGGATGTTTGGGACAATACTCTTCATTCCAGAAATTATTTGATCCATCCCTGGAATACTTAAGCCAACATCACGAGTCCCTACTATAAATAATGCAGGAATTGTTACTTTTAATCCATTGAAACAACTTAATAATTCTCTATTTTTATCTAAATTCCGGTAATAATTTAATCCGCCACTAAAGCCTGTTTTATCAAATGCTTCTGCATAAACCTCTAAGTCATTTTCTTTAAGCCAAGATGTAATTTTAGGCATTAGTAATGCTGAAAGTAATCCCTTCTCTCTTGATACCATACTAAATGGATTTGGAGTTCCATCATTACCTTTACGTGGTCCTGCATTTCCAGACGCTGAATACAGTAAGTTATGAACTGCAAATCGTGCATCTTTCTCGAATTCTTTTTCTGCTACACCTGGTGTTTGAAAATATAAAGTATAAAATAACTCCTCACTAGTTTGTGGGAAAACAGTGGTTGGCGGAATTGGTGGTTGAGGCATCATTGGAACTGTTAAAGCTATAACGCCCTTGAATTTATCTGGCCTTAATAATGCTGCATTCCATGCTATTGTTGCTCCCCAATCATTTCCTACTATTACTGCTGTTTCTTCATTTAATGCATCTAACAATCCAACTATATCTCCAACTAAATGAAGCAGAGTGTATTGATCAATATTTTCTGGTTTTTCTGTATCTCCATATCCTCTTAAATCTGGTGCCACTACATGGTAACCTGCTTCAGCCAAAACAGGTATCTGATTCCTCCATGAGTACCATATTTCAGGGAAGCCATGAAGTAATAATACAAGAGGCCCTTTTCCTTGTTCCGCTATATGCATTTTTATACCATTTGTTTCAACAATTCTATGTTTTAATTCACTCATTTTACTTTCTCCTCGTATACATAATTGTAAATAGCAGCTCAATCGTCAAATTATTAAACACGTGTTGTTGTCGCGATTTATGCATGCTATTATTATAATGTACTGAAATTAGCTATTCAACCAACAGAAATCATGAAATGTCGGTTATTAAGTAAAAAATATTAATAACAAGGGTTTATTAAGGAATATTTATATTGCAATAATAAATTTATACTTATAACTATAATAAGCCAAGTGCTCAATTAAAATTATAATTTAGGAGCTTACTTAAAATATCCATACTATATAAATTCTAAATAATATAATTCATTCGTTATAAGGTTGTCTGATTTGAATTGTCCAATAGTTTAAAGCAAACTTCTATGAATTAATATTTTTATAGAATATATATTTAGAAAGGAGCAGGTATGATACAAAAATCTCAAATAAATGATAAACGCATAACTAAATCTCGTAAACTCATCCAAGATGCATTTCTTTCATTAGCTAATAAAAGCCCCTTTGAAAATATAACCGTGAAGGATATTTCAGAAAGAGCTAACGTAAACCGCGCAACCTTTTATGCTCATTTTAAAGATAAATATGATTTATTAGATTCTTTTATATCAGATGAATTCATGACAATTGTATCTAGTAGGATTAGTCCTGATGCAAAGTTAAATGAGAAAACTTTGCGTGATTTAATTTTTATTATGTGTGACTATCATAAGACTGTTGGCACTAGCTATATAAGATTATATAAATCTGCCAACATGTTAATTGATATGAGAGTTCAGCTTAAATTACAAGATACAGTACAAAACATGCTCAATAATACCAGAACTTGTTCAAAGAATGAAGAAGAAAAATTAGAATTGATTACTGTTATGATGAGCAGCGGTATATATTGCGCTACGAAACGTTGGAATAGTAAAGGTAACTTGAAAGATGCTTCTGCAATTTCTGCATTAGCTGATGAGATTCTTTCTTTCATGACTTCTTGGCTAACATCCGAATTAGATTAAATTTAATTAATCTCAATTTATTTAACTCATACATGAATTCTTCCTAATAATCTATTTAGTATTCTTATGAACACCTATTAAAATTCTTCTCTACTAAATATGGCCATAGATTTTCTCTCTTAAATCGCATAAAAACATATGGTTTATTTACGTCCACAGCCTTCAAGCCCGTATTATTCAAGCATATTCTGAAGAATATTAGAATATATATTCTTCAGAATATATATGGTTTAGAATATTTATTCTTCACAATATTTATTGTAAAGAATATTATAGATATCGAACTTTAAAACTAGACTTATGTGGTAACTTACCGAAATCATAAATATTTTGTTCCGAAAAGCTATGAAAATATCGCTAAAGGTTCTAAGCAGCGATTAATTATTCAAATAATAATATTTATTTGTCTTCATAGATTTTCTTATGCTGTGAATTTAAATATTCAATGATCTCAGTTTTATTTATAGGTGATGAGTGTCCCGGAAAACAAATGTCAAACTCTAAATCCTTTAATACATTTATAAAACGCTCTAATTTAGATGGATCATATTCACAATTATTATAGTAGTCCATGCCATAAGCATCTCCTATAAATACTACTTTTTCTTCAGGTATATAAACTATTACTGAATCTTGAGAATGAGGTGAAATAACATTTTTTAAAATAACTGTTAATCCTCCTAAATCTATTTCTAAGTCATTTTTAAAGACTATATCAGCTGGTACAACTTTTATACCTTGAAGTCCTTCGTATTCTTTACGAATATTAGTATCTGCAAATTCAATATCTTCTCCAGTTAAGAGACGATTTTTCATTGCATCATCTGTCCATTGCCACTTAGACATAACATTTAATTGCTCATTAGTTATTTCACATGCTATAGTTTTTCCTGTAACTGCATGCATCCCATAAGTATGATCCCAATGCCAATGAGTGATTGCAACATAATCAGGCAATCTTAAATTCAATTTTTCTATACAACTATTAAATTTCTTTACATGATTTTTTGAATTTCCTGCATCCACCATTAAAGAATATTTATCTCCTTTAATATATCCAAGCACTGGTCTGTCAGTTTCTCCGTCATTAATTAGATAATAAACCTTTTCTGTAACCTTTGTAAATTCCATAAAAAGTCCCACCTTTCTTTATACAAAATTAAAACTCCCCATATAGACAAACAATATCATCTATGGAGAGTTCATTTATTTAAAGATCTTTTATTATAGTTAAATTTAATCTAATATAAAACATATACTTTAGCTTAATCAAAATAAGTACTTCTAAATATATGTATATCTAAAGTTATTTTATTTTTTATAAAAGAGCTTAGTAGAAGATATTGTTCTTAAAATGCTCACTTAGTTAAAGCTCTATGGTAGAACTTCAAAGCATCTCAAACTATTTAATTTTAATAGCTTAGTTAAGAACAACTAAAATCATCTCTTTAAGTCTCCTTTTTATAAATCATTCAATTACAATGGTATCACGCTGAATTTTTACTGTCAATGCATTTTACTGTTAGACTATTACTAATAATATAACATTATCCAACTGATTTAACTTAGCTTCACCATCAATGATCCATTTAATTCTTTCCATAAAATTAATTCTTTCGTGTATTATCATTCGTATTTTCACAATTATTTATAATAATGTTATTACTCCATTTGTTCCGTCTACTCTTATTCTTTGTCCATCTTTTAATATACTTGTTGCATTATCAATAGCCACAACAGCCGGTATACCGTACTCTCTAGCTACAATTGCCGCATGGGATGTTGGGCTTCCTATTTCAGTGACAGCCGCAGCTGCAACTTTAAAAAGAGGTGTCCAAATTGGAGATGTATATGGCGATACGAGTATATCTCCCTTTTTCAATTTTTTAAATTCAGAAGGATTTCTTACTATGCATACTGAACCTTCATATACTCCACGACTTGCAGCACTTCCTTTAATTGAATTAGAATTTTCGTTCTTATCTTGTTTAATTTTTTCCTTTGACTCAAATACTGGAATTGACCCTGTAGCTACCAACCAATGCACACCTTTTTCATGAGCCTCATAAACCTTATCAAAAGCTTTCTTTCTTTTATTTAATCTTTCTTCTATATTTAACTTACCTTCTGCCACTGAATTAAGTTCCTCAAGAAAAATGAAAAATACATCTTCTGCATCATTAATATAATCTTTCTCAACTAAAAGGCTTCCTAGCTTTAAAGCCATTCTATGCAAACAACCTGCTATTTTTTCTAAGTAAAATACACTTTCCTCTCTTATTATTACCGTATATCTTATTTTCTCTAGAACTTTAGTAAACTTTTTATAATCATCACATTTTAACCCTTTCTTTACTAAGTCTTTTGCAATTTTATAAGCTTCTTCCTGTTTCCTAAAACTTTCTTCCGAATCTAATATAGATGTATCGCATAATAACGCATCAATAATTTCATTTATCATTTCAGGTTTTTCACTCCATGTAGAAGGTGATATCATACGTCCAGCACCTATAGAAGATCTATCTCCATATTCTTTCAAGAAATTCTCAATTGCATCCTTAAAAGCCTGGCCGCCTTTTCCATTCATGATTGCTGTTTGTGCTATCTTTATCATTTCTTTGTTCTGAAGTGCAGTTCTAAAAGGCAAAGCTCTAAGAAGATTTTCTTTAACCTCTTCAAACATTTCCTTTCCTACAGCTTTTTTAATTAACTTATTAAACTTAAACTCAGTAATTCCACCAGGCATACCAATTAAAGAAAACCTTTTATAAACAAAATTCTCGTATTCTTTCATCCCCTGTTTAATAAGTTTTATAAGCTTCTCTGAATCGTTTGTATTCTTTTTCGCAGTATCCATCCTCTTAATCCACTCATTAGCTTCTCTTGAAAAATCCTGCCATAGAACATTTGTATCTTTAAATAAATCATTAATTAATGATTTAGGCCCCTTCCAAATTATAGATGGAGATATTGATGGCGCCTGATAGCTTAATGCCACGCATCCACTTTCTCTTTCTATAGGTATATTCTGCTCCTTAGGCATCTTAAAGCCTGTTTCGGAGAAAGAAGTATATATCCCCTGATAGAAATGAGTAAAACATGCAAAATCCAAAGGAGTATGTGGATATGGACTATGTTCCATTACACTTTGAAGACCAAAATCTGCCTTTTTGCCTTGATAAATTATTTTATCCTCAGATCCAAGTATATTAAAATCCTCCCCCTCAGCTTCCATTGTTGTAATTGGTCTTGCTTGAAGTAAATATATCTTGCCTTCAGAAAGAGCCCATTCTGTATCTTGAGGACTACCATAATGTTTTTCAACAAGCTCTGCTAGTTTTGTAAGCTGACTAAGTTCATTTGATCCTAGGCAATAGGATTTTCTCTTTGAATCAGGTACTTTTTCTGTAACAATTCCGTTTTTAGTTAATTTAATATTAATCTCTTTAGAGCCAAGATTCTTTTCTTTTATATCTCCCTTTTTGCTTAAAACAAATGAATCCGGAGTTATTAAACCACTAACAACTGCTTCACCAAGCCCATAGCCTGCACTTATTAATATTTCATCTCTCTTTCCATTTACAGGATTTGCAGTAAACATCACTCCAGCCGCCTCTGAATCTATCATTGCCTGAACTACAACTGCAAGATCCACCTTAAGATGCTCAAAATTCATACTTATTCTATAATTTATTGCCTGCAATGACCAAAGACTTGCCCAGCATTTTTTTAAATGTTTAATGACATTTTCTTTTCCATAGATACCAAGATAAGTCTCATGCTGCCCTGCAAATGAAGCCGTTGGTAAATCTTCAGCCGTTGCACTTGATCGTACTGAAACTGACATCTTTTCACTTGCTCCCATTTTTTTATACAAGCCGTCAAAAGCTATGTTTAGCTCCTTCTGAATCTCAATAGGCATTTGAGCTTTTTCAATCCATGATGAGATATCTTTACTTGCCTCTGATATTTCATTAATATCTTGTCCCTTAATCTTTTCAAGCCTTTTTGTTATTTTCTCCTTAAGACCAGATCTTTCAAGATGAACATCATATGCACTTGTTGTAACCACAAATCCAGGTGGTACAGGTAGTCCAGCATTTATTAATATTGCGAGGTTAGCTCCTTTTCCTCCTGCTTCAAGCAATGAATCTTTATTTAATTCTTTTAACATTTTAATATATTTTGACATAATTATTTCTCCTATCTTAATCAATTTAATCCTAATGCTTATAATGCCTTCATTTAAAATATCTGATATAATATTTAGAAATATATGTAGACATCTACTTACTTTGTTAAATGAGAGTTAACTTAGGGCCCTTTAAAGTATTTGCATAACTTAATTTATAAACAATCAATTTTTTCAAAGTTAGTTAACATATTTAATAAGTAATAAAACAAAGCTTCATAGAAAATAAAAAATACGTAGACTTCTACATACTCATTTAAATAAAAAGCAGCATTTTGCTTTTTATTATTAATCAGACTCTCCATATAAATTTTTATAAGCTCTAATAAGCAGATCCAAAAAAACTTTTTTCTCCTCTTGTGACATGCCTTTTAATAACTGTTCCTCAGTTTCTTCAAAAACCTTTTCCATTTCTGTTAATATATTTTTTCCTTTTGCAGTAACTTGGATTTGAAAAGTACGCCCATCTGATATCCCAGCACTACGTATGATGCAACCTTTTCTATCTAATCCATTTAAAAGATTAGTTATAGATGAGCCTTTTAAATTCATAACACTCTCTAAATTCTTGCGAGTTATCTCGTTTCCGTGCCTTATTTCTCTTTCAATAAGCTCCAACAATAAAGCTTGAGGTGAAGTAAGATCATATTCCTTTAATTTTTCGTCATTTGTATATCTCATCTTTTGAGCAATGCTCTTTATAAATAAATCATACGGGTATTCCCAGTTTCTATTCTTCATTATTTATCATCCTCACTTCAAATTAGGTAGATCTCTACTTAATAATATATACAATATATCTTATTGTCAATAAATTTAAATTTCAGTATCATTTTTATATAAATTTAATATATTCTTCATAGTTCAATATTCAAAATCCGTCATTTTTTATTTTAATTCCATAACAAATTATAAACTTTTAGTCATTAAAAGAAATCTATTAATTAGAACTTACTTCTCTCCCAGTATCACTTCATCTTTTTAAATTCCCCTTAATACCAATTATATTATTAAGCAATAATACAATTTTTTACTTTTAAGTATTAAATTTATTCATTGACCATACTGGTCAATGAAGTTATAATCCTCTTAAATAATAAAAAGAATTATTTTTTTACTACTTAAATTACAATAATAATATTTCACTAAAGTAATGAGCATAACTTAATAGCACAAATATCTATATAAAATTCCTTATTAATCTTACATAGATCTGAAAGAAGGCAATACTGTGGTATCGAAATTTTTAAATTTAGATTCAGAAAAACAAAATCGTATCTTAAATGCAGCAATAAATGAATTTGCTGAGAAAGGTTATGAGAATGCCTCTACAAATGAGATTGTTAAAGAGGCCGGTATATCTAAAGGGTTATTATTTCACTATTTCAAAAATAAGAAGCAATTATTTTTATTTTTATATGATTATTGCATAGATGTTAGCATGACTGAATTTTACAAAAAGATTGATTTAAAGGAAAGAGATTTTTTCGTTAGGTTACGTCAAATCCATCTGATTAAAGCAGAATTATTGAATAAATTTCCTAAAATTCTTAAATTCATTGAAGCTGTAAATATGGAAAAATCAAGTGATATAGAAAATGATTTAAATGTGATAAATAAGGAAGAATTAGAAAGCGCTTCAAAAAGAGTATTTAATGGTATAGATTTATCTAAATTTAGAGATAGCATAGATATAGAAAGGGCGATAAACGTTGTTATATGGTCCTTTCAAGGATTTAATGCAAAAGTTCTAGAAGAGGCAAAGTCATCATCTTCAAAACAAATTAATTATGATAAGGCTTTTATTGAAGCAGAAGCATATACAGAAATGCTTAAAAGTTGTTTTTATAAATAAATATTGAGTTTTAAAAAGGAGGTATTATAATGTTGGATATGATCAAAAGCTTTAAAGAATTAACCCCTGAACTCCAATCATTTGCAGGTGGAAAAGGATGTATGTTATCAAAAATGTTTCAAGCAGGATATCCTGTTCCTGACGGATTTGTGATTTTACCATCAGCTTTTAAGGAGAATATTCTTAATGAGGATGCTTGGAATAAAATCAAACATTATTTAAAAGAAATTAGAAAAGATAATGAAAGTGTTTTATTTGCAGTAAGATCATCTGCTTTAAGTGAAGATTCTGCTCAAGCTTCTTTTGCAGGAGAATTTGAAACAGTTTTAAATGTTAAGACAGATGAAGAAATTCAAAGCGCAATATATGAAGTTTTTAGCTCAAGAGAATCAGAAAGAGTAAAAGCATACAGTTCAGTCCAAGGAATGGATCACTCTCATCAGATAGCGGTAGTGATTCAAATTATGATACAGTCTGAAATTTCAGGAGTATTATTTACTGCTGATCCAATTACAGGCAGTCACGAGAGCATGACCGGTAATTTTGTATTTGGATTAGGAGAACAGCTTGTATCAGGAGAAGCAAATGCATATCCATTTAATATTATGAGGCCCAAAAGAAAATATGAGGGGCCACCTGAATTTAAGAAATATGCCTCAGAGTTATATAAATATGCATCTAAACTTGAAACAGAATATGGTGCTCATCAAGATATTGAGTGGGCAGTATCAAATGGAAAATTATATATATTACAAGCAAGACCTATCACAACCTTGATAACTGGTAATCCTGATACATATGAATGGAACGATACTTTGGACGGGGATTTCCTATGGACCAATACTAATGTTGGAGAAGCAATGTCTGATGTTTTCACTCCCCTAAGCTGGTCTATAATAAGGGCTTTGGATGAAGAACAAATGACTATTCCTGGATACTATTTATTTTCAGGCAACATTTGTGGAAGAGCATATACAAACATCAGTTATGCATTGTCTTTATACCCTGCCTTCGGCAAAGATATTAAGAGTCTAATAAAAACAATGAGTGAAGTCTTTGGCCAAATGCCTGAAGAAATAGAAATTCCTATTTATCCATTTTCAAAACTAGGCTTGATAAAAGTGATGGCTCCAAAATTAAAACATCGTTTAAAAAATATTATTAAAGCTTCTAAGGAAATTCCAGAGCATTTGAATGAATCTCCAAATTTGTGTAGAAGGATGACTGAAACTATTAAAGAAGTAAAGACAAAAGAAGAATTAATCGATCTATGGAAAACTGAAATTTTACCTTTTAATTTTAAGGCTTTGTGGATTGCACTTGCTGGTGGAAGAAAAATGGTCATAGCTAATAAATTAAAGGATGAGTTAATAAAAGTAGCAGGAATTGAAGATACAAATACACTTATGTCTAATTTTAGAGGAGATTCATCCCTCGAGAGCCTTGGACCTATTATTGGTATATCAAAGATTATAACTGGAGAAATGAATCGTGAAGAATACAGAATGAAATACGGACATCGTGGGCCACATGAGTTTGAATTATCCATACCTCATCCTGGAGAAGATGAAACTTGGCTTGAAAAGCAGATAGAGGAATTGAAGAATTCAAACACAGATGTAGAAAAGCTTCTTAATAAACAACATGATCAATATGAAGAATCTCTCAAAAGATTGAAAGAACATTTTCCTAAAGAAGCTAATAATTTCGAAAAGAAAATTGTAAAAGTGGCTGAAGCAGCTCGTCTTAGAGAGTCTGTTCGTTCGGAATGGACTAGAGCCTTTAGAGTTAATCGTGCTTTTGCACTAAAGGCTGGGGAACTTACAGGCATAGGAAATGATATATTTTTTCTTTACATCAATGAAGTTTTAGATTTGCTTTCAGGAAATGACTTAGCATTAAATCATATTGCAGTTAGAAAGAAAAATTATAAAAAATATAAATTACTTCCACCATTACCATCAATTATTCGCGGAAGATTTGATCCCTTTAAATGGGTAAAAAATTCTAATAGAAGAGTTGATTACTATGATGAATCTATGCCTATTACTACACAAGATTCTGAAACTCTTAAAGGTTTTGCAGGAGCATCAGGAAAAATCGAAGGAGTTGTGCGTATTTTAACAAATCCTGAGGAAGGAGAAAACCTTAAAAAAGGCGAAATCTTGGTTGCGTCAACTACTAATGTTGGATGGACACCTCTTTTTCCTAAGGCTTCAGCAATAATTACTGACATTGGAGCACCGTTATCCCATGCTGCTATAGTAGCCAGAGAGCTTGGTATTCCAGCTGTTGTAGGATGTGGCAATGCGACTACAAGGCTTAAGACAGGAGATAAAGTTATAGTTGACGGCGGTCATGGAGTGGTACAAATTTTAAATAGTTGATTAAATATAAAACTCTATATTGCATGGCATAAAATATTCATATCTAAGCTTGATTAAGAGGTAGACATTTATTTCTTCTACCTCTTAATTAATTTTATATAGTTTACATGACGTTTCCTAGCTGTAAATTTTCACCTGTATTAAAAATCTCTAATGTATTTTCGGTATAATCATCTAATAGAGCTTTATTTTTTTAATATATAATTAGGCACTAGTTATTTTATATTTTTTTAATTCTATCTGAAAATTGGCTATTATATATTTTATTATACAATCCACCTTTAGCTAATAATTCTTTATGTGTACCTTGTTCAACAATATTTCCCTTATCCATAACTAATATCTTATCAGCATTCTTTATGGTAGACAATCTATGGGCTATTATAAAGCTTGTTCTACCTCTCATAAGATTATCCATAGCATTTTGTATTTCTAATTCTGTACGTGTATCTACACTTGAAGTAGCCTCATCTAGAATTAAAATTGTGGGATTTGCTAGAATTACACGAGCAATGCATAAAAGCTGCTTTTGTCCTTGAGATATTGATGAATTTTCATCACTTAAAACTGTATCATATCCACGTGGAAGTGCTCTTATAAAATCATCAATCTCAGCTAGTCTCGCTGCCACTTTAATTTCAGAAAGATTTGCCCCTTCTCTTCCATATGAAATATTATCCTTTATACTTCCGTCAAAAAGCCAAGAGTCCTGAAGCACTATACCAAATAAATCTCGTAAATCACTTCGTTTTAAGCTATAGATATCAATACCATCAATTTCAATTTTCCCACTGTTTAAGTCATAAAATCTAATAAGTAAATTTATTAATGTAGTCTTTCCTGCACCAGTTGGACCAACTATGGCAACTTTTTCCCCTGAGTTAACTTTTAAATCCACTCCCGAAATTAAAATCTCTTTTCCATATCCAAACCTTATATTCTTAAACTCTATATTGCCTTTTGGATTTGATATTACTTTGTTATCTTTAATATCTCCTTCTTCTTCAACTTCATCTAAAATTTCAAATACTCGTTCTGCTGATGCTATGGCTGCCTGCATTGAATTAAATATATATGCAGCCTCAGTTAATGGCTCTGAAGCTTGATCTACATATTGAAAAAAAGCCTGGATTATTCCAATAGACAATCTTCCTTGAATAGCAAATATAGCTCCCACAATAGCTATAACTACATAGCCTACCTGATTCATCAAGCGTATTAAAGGATTTATGGCATAAGTGATAAATTGTGCTTTTTTCTCATCTAAATATAATTTTTCATTAGATATTTCAACAGCTTTTATTATATCTTCTTCCATATTAAATACTTTTACTTCCATTTGTCCAGTAAAATATTCTTCAATTTGTCCATTGAATATTCCTAAAGACTCCTGTCTATTAGTAAAATAGTTAATGCTTTTTTTCTCAAACATAGATGCTGCAACGATTCCCATGATAATAATAAAAATAGCTATTAAAGCTAATATCCAATTTATAAAAATCATAAAGATAACAGCACCTATTATTGATAAGACAGCTGTAATAAATTGCATAAGTCCTGACTGCAGTGTATCAGATACTTTTTCCAAATCATTTGATATCCTGCTTAGAATTTCTCCTTTTTTATGTGTATCATAATATCTTAAAGACACTTTTGTAAGCTTTTCACTTACCTTTTTCCTTATTGATAATACTAACCTTTGAGATACAGATGCCATTATATACTGCTGTATATAATTAGATATAAATGATAACAAATATATCCCCAAAAGCATAAGGGCCAGCTTCATTATAATATCAAATCTTATATTAAAATAATTACTAGAAGATGTATTTTTTATTCCATCGTATATAGTATTAATAGCTTCACTAAAAATTAATGGGGAAACCATGGTAAATGCTAAACTCATAATAGCAAAAAATATTACAACTATTAACTTCCATTTTTGATTAATGAGCAGCTTCATTAGCCTTTTTAATGTTTTCTTTGTATCTTTAGCTCTTTCTACTGATATTTCACTATCCAAGGAGAGTATATCATTTGATCTTTCATCATTCATTAGGCTAATTCCTCCTTGCTAAATTGTGATTCTGCTATTTTTATATAAATAATACAATTTTTCATAAGTTCCTTATGGGTTCCTATGCCTACTATTTCCCCTTTATCCAAAACTATAATTTGATCCGCTTCCATAATCGTACTTATTCTTTGGGCAATTGTTATAACAATTGAATCTTTCAACTTTTCCTTTATTGCTTTTCTAACCTTAGCATCTGTGCTATAATCCAAGGCAGAAAAACTATCATCAAATACATATATGTCACTTTTCTTTATTAAAGCCCTTGCAATACATATTCTTTGTTTTTGTCCTCCTGAAAAATTACTACCTTCTTGAGATACTGTTGAATCGTAATCAGATTTTAATTCCATTATAAAGTTATCAGCTTGGGCCGTTATAGCAGCAGTTTTCATTTCCTCTAACGTTGCATCTTTTTTTGCATGCCTCATATTGCTAGCTATAGTTCCACTGAAAAGAAATGCTTTTTGTGGTGAAAAACTTATCATATTCCTTAAATCTTTTTGTGTAAACTTTTTTATATTAATATCATTAATTAATATTTCACCATTCTTTACGTCATGTAATCTTGGTATTAATTTACCTATAGTACTTTTTCCTGAACCTGTGGCACCCATAATTGCAGTTGTTTTCCCACTCTCACATGTAAAGTTTATATTCTTTAATGCAAGCTCTTTAGCATCCTTATATGAAAATGTAACATTTCTAAATTCAAGGATTCTTTTATCAGGTAAAGTCTTCTGAGCCGTTTTTTCATCTACTATTTGAGGATTGTATTCTAGTATTTCTAATATACGCTTAGAGCACGCACTAGCACGTGGTAAATTCATAAGAACCATTACAGACATGACCAAATATACAAGTATAATTATTGAATATTCAATAACAGCCATAATATCTCCAACTAACATTTTTCCATCATTTATTCTAACAGCCCCAAACCACAAGATAGAAACAGTAGATAAATTCAGCATAGATAATATTAATGGCATACCCATAGCAAATATCTTGTTCATTTTTATATTAATATCAGAATAACTCTCGAAGATATTATCCATTAGTTTTTTTTCATACACATCACGATTAAAAGCACGTATAATTCTTATTCCAAAAATAAATTGCCTTACTCTAGAATTTATTTTATCTAGCTCTTCTTGCATTCTAATTGATATAGAAACAACTCTTTTACTTATAAGTAAAAGAAATATTAAAAGAGCTATTCCTGTCATTAGTATTATTAAAGCCATATACTTATCTTTAAAAAATGCTAACAACATTCCAATTAAGGTTATAAAAGGAACAGGAATAATCATTTCAAAAATCATTATTACTGTATTTTCAACTTGATTAACATCACTTGTACATCTTGTTATTAAAGATGAAGTGGAAAATCTTTTATAATCTTCTATAGATAGCTTTTGTGAATGCAAAAATATTTTTCTCCTCATATCTCGAGAAAGTGTTGCTGATAAATCAGCTGATAAATATGTTGATACTATAGCTAGTATTCCAGTAAGGATTGCAATACCTATCATTACCCCACCAGTTTCTAATACATAATATAGATCACCTTTTACTACTCCATTGTTAACTATATTAGCTGTCAAGGTTGGAACAAATAATATTCCCATTGTTTTAAGCAATATAACTATAACTAATGAAATAACAGTTGCTTTATTAAACTTGAAATACTTAAATAACTTTAGCATAATCTTTCCTTTCATTCATACTGTTTATAGTTTTTAAGGCACATGAAAGAAAATAGCAAGTTCAAATTTGCCGAGGCTATTTTTTCATCAGATAAGGAAGCAGATTGCTATCATAGCGAGCTATTATAGTAATCTGCTGATAAGCGAGCGTATGAGAGTCGAGCTTCCTATGATGAAAAATAGGCAGGCGGATTAACTTTTTATTTTTTCGATAGTGCCTAAATTTAACTTTTAAGATTTATGGAGTCATCTGATACCTTGACCTCTAAAATAAACATAACTAAAGGTATTCCTAGAAGTAATCCCCATGTTCCCATGAATTGTTTTCCAATTATCAGTATTATAAATATAAAGAATACTGGCAATGAAGTTTTATCAGACATGAGTTTTGGATTTAATATGTAACTTTCTAAGCTATGTAATAAGGCAATCATCACAATAACAGATATTATTTTAATTACTCCTTCAACATTAAATGCTATTAAACAAAGTGGTATTAAAGAGATTATAACCCCAGCTACTGGTATAAAACTTCACCCTCTTAGATTGTTGCAAAATTCATTTTTAATTTAAGCTCTAAATTTTATATATAACTCCTGTTCATTCTTCTTTGCTTAAGGAAACAATATAAAATCTAATTTCAAATAATCTTAATAAATTTAAATCTTTTTTAACTTTAATTTTGACATCATTAAATATGCAAGAATCATCATTAAAGTAATTAATAAGGTTATTGCAATACTATTACCAGGTACAAACAAAGAAAACAATGCAAGAATTGAACCAGCAATAGTTATTGGAATCCCAGTAAAAACCCCATCAAATTCACTCACATTATATTTTGCTAATCTATAGCAACCACACAAAATATAAGTTAGCATAAAAATAATTCCAAATGCTCCAAAGCCTATATTGGAAAAATTATATTTAATAAATACAAGTAGCGCTGGTGCAACTCCAAAGGAAATCAAATCTGCTAGGGAATCTAATTCTTTTCCTAATTCACTAGATACATTTAAATATCTAGCAATTCTTCCGTCATACCTGTCCACTAAAGCGGCTGCAATTATAAATATGGCTGCTTCCAAAAAGTCTTTTTTCAAAACTTCAATTATTGAAAGAATTCCAAATGATAAATTCATAAATGTCAGTAGGTTTGGTATAAATTTTTTAAACATTTCTTTACTCCTTTTTATATAAGAAATTGACTACATATTTTCATTGATTTGATTAGCTTGTGAGAACTTATTTATAAGCTTATCTTTATAAATTATCCCGAGGACAAATAATGTTACTGCTATAATTGAAATCACTATTGTTGATATATAATTTCCATAATGAATATTTGATCCTATAGCTACTGAAGCTAAAAGCCATGGGAATCGACTAACAAGTAAGATTCCAAAGAACTTTAACGGCTTAATTGGAGTTAATCCTGCTACATATATCAAAAAATCTTTTGGCAATCCAGGTATGATAAAAAATATAAATAGTGTAATAGCGAATTTTTTACTATTCGTAAGATCCAAAATCCATTGAGATGTATTCTTTTTAATTAGCTTTTCTATAAACGCCCCCCCTATTAATCTAGTGAAATAAAATGCTATAACAGCTCCAAAGAGCATTCCTAAAGTCGTATAAATTAATCCAATGGTCACTCCATATATATATCCACCAGCAACTTGAATGACCTCGCCTGGAATTGGTGCAATTACAGTTTGTAGCATTTGAAAGAATATAAATAAAAAGCTCCCAAACTTACCAGTTGAAATTATATAATTCCTAAACTTATCAAGGGACATAGTTATCTCAATAATATATGGTAAATACTCAATAGTTACTGCAATTGCTAATGTACCCAATAGAGCCAATAATGCTTTTCCTATTAATACTTTTTTTACTCTATCCATAATCTTTTTCCTTTCATTTTTAATTTGATAATTAAAAGTTTATCTATAACATCTTAAAATTAACCTACGTCAAATCTTAAGAATTCTTAAGTCATCTTAAATAATATAGCTTTAGGATATGTTACGTTATATACTAGTAACAAATGGAGGTGTCTAATTATACTATGAGAAATATTTTAATCGCAGATGATAATAACGAAATAAGAGAAATAGTTAAGGTTTTATTGGAAAGCGAAGGCTACAATGTACTAGAGGCTGTAGATGGCGAAGATGCTATAAGTAAAGTTGATGAAAACATTGATTTAATAATACTTGATGTAGTAATGCCTAAAAAAACAGGCTTTAAAGCCTGTGTAGAAATTAGAGAAAAAACAAGTGCACCAATTTTATTTTTAACAGCTAAATCTCAGGACTCAGATAAGTATATGGCATTTTCTGCTGGAAGTGATGATTATCTTTCAAAACCATTTTCATATACAGAATTAGTATCAAGAGTTAAAGCTTTACTTAGAAGATATTATGTTTATAAGGGAAAGGATACAAGTGACTTAACAGATTCGATTAGTATTAACGGGCTAAAAATAAATATAGCTTCTAACGAAGTTTCAATAGATGGAAAAGAAATAGTTTTGACTGAAATTGAGTATAATATCCTTCTTTTGATGTCTAAAAACCGTAAAAAGATCTTTTCGGCACAAAATTTATATGAAAGCATTTGGAAGGAGCCATATTTTTACTCTTGCAATAATACAGTTATGGTTCATATAAGAAACTTGCGGAGCAAACTAGAATCAGATCCACAGAATCCCAAATATATAAAAACTGTTTGGGGAAAGGGGTACAGGATTGAATAGAAAATTTCTATCTACTAAATTAGAAGTTAAATTAATCATATCCTTAATATTCTCATTTATTATATCTGTTTGTATATTTCTCTTAATACAAACAATAGGTGACAATATATTAGATCATTATTTTGACAAAACCTCTTTTCTTGCAAATCAAAAAATGCAAGCTATATCAGAGTTTAAAGAATATGTATCAGGTAATGACTTATCAATAAATGATCATGATAAAATAGAAACCTGGATTCGTAAAAACAAGAATGTGAATCTTTATATTTATAAAGATAACAATCTAGTTTATGCTTCTAATGTAAATAATGAAGTAACAAATTATGAACAATATAAAGAAAGTCCAATATTCCCTAGTAATGCTCTTATCGACATATCATTTATTGACGCTGATGCAAAAATGCATATGGAATGCTTTTTTGAATATAAGTATTACTATATTCTAGCTTTTGTTGGAATAGCGATATCTTTACTTTGTTTTATAATCCTCATATTATTTTTTATTAATAAAAAAATAGCCTATATTGGATTACTTGAAAATGAAATAAAAATATTAGAAGGTGGAGATTTAACGTATGATATTACTATAGATAGTAATGATGAACTTTCATCATTAGCACAAAGCATTAATGATATGAGAAAGTCCTTTATGGAAAGACTAGAAAGTGAGAATGAAGCAAGACTTGCAAATAGTGAATTAATTACAGCACTGTCACATGATTTAAGGACTCCTCTCACAGCATTAGTTGGATATTTGGATATTATAGAATATAAAAAATATAAAACCGAAGAAAATTTTAGACAATATATTCATAATAGCAGAGAAAAGGCATATCAAATTAAATATCTATCAGATAAATTATTTGAGTACTTTACAGTTTTTAATGCTCATGACAGCTTAGAATTAGAAACCTTTAACGGAAACGAACTGCTAGAACAACTAATTCAAGAACAAATTTTCATGTTAGATGATAAGGGATTTTTATTTGATCTTTCCTCTTGTAATACACCTTTTTTCCTTAAAGTAAATTTAATATCAATACAAAGGGTTTTTGATAATATTTTTTCTAATCTATCTAAATACGCAGATAAGTCTGAAGTAATTAAAGTAAAATACTATGTTGAAAGTGAAAAATTATTTGTTACTGTAGAGAATCAAACAAACAATTTGAAATCATTGGATAGTACAGGTATAGGATTAAAAACTTGTAAGAAGATTATAGATATGCATAATGGAAAATTTTACATCAAAAGTACTGATGCCATATTTTCCACTACGATAACTTTAAATATAAGATCATTTTGTTAACAAATAAATTGAAAAAATAATACAAGAAGGATTATTTCAATCACTAATTTCATCCCCAAGACATCTTGTATAAGATCTTTGATAAGCAAGAATCAAAAAATATCTTGCTTGTCTTATGACTATAATAAGTTAAAACAACTTATTAATAACAGTATTAGTTTCTTTGCCTGCCAGTATTTCCATAAATCCAACATACTATATGTATTACCTAAACATTTTAAGGACTCCACCAATAGAAAAACAGCTGAAATGGAAAATTGTTATGGTAATAGACAATGCTAAAATTCATCATACAAAATTGATACAACCATTTCTGTTTTCCCCATCTAATATAGGTAATATTTTAATATAGTAGTTTTTCAATATTCATTAGCACTGATTATTAAAATTGCAAAGTTGCATTGCCACACCATCTGTCATAATTTTAAATCCAAATCTTTCATAAAAAGCTGCATTTTTTCTCTCTTCTGGCATAATCTCAATATATAAATAATCCTTGTACTTTTTCTTAATCCTTTCAATCATAGTTCCAGCAATTTTCTGTCCTTGATAATTAGTATTAACTAAAACATAGTGAATATATGCAACCATTTCGCTGTCATCTAAAACTCTCACTAGACCAACTAATTTATCTCCATCCCAAGCTGTTAAGACTGTAGAAGAATTCATCAGCGCTTTATATAATCGACTTGGATACTGTCCTGAAACCCAGCCAACAGATAAGAATAATTGCTGTACTTCCTCTTGTGTAAATTTCTTTTCCTCTATGTAAGTAATCGCCATTAAAAAATTCCTCCTTTTCCATACTTATAGTCACATTTTTTACATTGCGTCATTGTATTTTCATTATCTTCCTTATGATATGCCCCTGACCATCTGCAAATACTCTGCAAAATAGGAACCACAGAGTGCCCCTTCTCAGTAAGACAATACTCCACACGAGGAGGAATTTCATCAAATGATTTTCTTAACACAATATCATTTGCTATCAGTTCTTTTAGTGTTGATGCCAGAACTGCATCCGTTATATTACTCATTTCTTTTCGAAGCGCACTGTATCGCAAAGTGCCTTTTCCAGCCAAAACGCATATTATTCGTGACTTCCACTTTCCACCGAAAATTTCAAGACCATATTCAAGTGGACACCTGATGTCATCTTCCATTTTATGTTGATACATTAACTTCCCCCCCTTACAATATCAAAAGCACAATACAGCAGAAATAGGCTCAATATAAAATTAATAGGCTTGTAATATTTTTCGTAAATATGCTGCATTTTAATTCCAAGAAATGCCCATGTTAAACAAGCTGCACCTCCAACGCTTACTACTCCTACACCTGCCAAAAGCAAACCTGGCAAAGTACTAATATGTGGAGCAAGATAGACCATAAGCAGAGTCATAATATAAAAATAAATTTTTACATTTACAAATTGAAGATAGAAACCTTCTCTAAATGACGCTCCCTCATCTTTTTTATCCTTTAGTGGTTTGCTCAAAAAAATGTTTACCGCTAACCAAACCATATATATACTTCCAATATATTTCAGCACAACAAGCACTGGCGTGAGATAAGCGTTCAATCCATATATTGCCATAGTACAAATAAACTGCACACATGCATAACCTGCACAGATTCCAAAAATTAGTCGCTTTCCTTTTTTCCATCCAAATTGAGTTGTAGTATTTAGGGCTAGAATATTTCCAGGACCTGGTGTAAAAGAGCAAACCAGCATATATCCTAACATTGTCCAAAAAACTGATATCGACATTTTATCCTCCTATCTTTCTTATAAGTCCGTAACAATTCCAGATTGCTACGCATCTTTCATATTCAAGTGAATTTAAAACTATTATAGAAGGCTGTCTATATATTAACAAGTAACTATGAAATTTATTAGTAACTTATAAATTTACGGATATCTTTTTCTCTTAGAGTGCTTGAAATATAATTATACCAGACTCAGGAAAGCAAAATGAGTCATATGAAAAAATTGGAGGTAATACTTATGAAAGTAAATGCTTATTTAGAAATCACAATGAAAATCGAAGAAGCTAAGCGTCCTGCGGCTGCTAAGGTTTATACTGATTATCGTGGACCATTTCTAGAAACAATTGAAGGTGCTTTGACAAAGGATCTATTAATTCGTGATGAGGATGTTCAGGTACTTCATGGCTTCGATAGCGTAGAACATGCACAAGCTTACCTATCAAGCTCAATGTTCCAAAATGATGTATTCGTAGGCTTAAAGCCACTTTGGAGTGCTGACCCAGATGTAAAGATTTATAGCGTGGCATAATTTCTTGAAACATAACGTAATTTATCCGTGCATCACTATTTGATGCACGGATTTTTTATAAGAATAGCTAGACCAAATCAACTTTCGTATTTGTACCTTCCTTTTTGAGCTAGCCCATTATATATGCATTTTTCTTTATAATCCTCAATACTTTAACATTGTGCAATAATTTACTTACCATCTTAATATTCGAATAGTTTTTTTTAAGTTTCACATAATAAGAATTAAATGAGTTAATATTTTATTTATTATAAGGAACTTGGAAGGTGGATAATCTAATGAAAAGATTTATTGCTATATTTTCTATTTTTCTATTTTTGTCATTTAATATAAAAAGTCCAACTGTTATGGCACAACCTTTAAATAAAACCTTGTCTGAAGGTATCTATAGAATGAAAGACTTAGACTTAATGGAAAATATTATATACAATATTCAAAACGGCTCTTCTGCAACCATTTTTATGATTATAGTAGATGATAACGAGCAGATAATAGAATCACGTCGTTTGCCTGCAAACTCAGCTAAATACAACATTGGACCTTTCAAATATGATGATAAACTTGTAATATTAGGTCCAGGTTCAATAACCCTCACAGAGTAATAGCATCAAACTACTTGAAGTATACAAGGATGGTTAGCCACAGATGCTAATACTAGAAAAAATACTATAAATTTTAGTATTCTAACAAATGTGCACTCAATGGTTGAAACTTTTCCACTAGAACAAATAAATTCAGCGTATGAAAAAATGATGACTGCTAAGGTTAACTTTAGAGCTGTTTTAACTGTGAAATAGTTTAATTAGACTTTTTGTTATAAAAACAAATTCACTGAAAACTACAAACTATATATTTCTTTTCTTCATTACAAAGACAATACTGCCTTTCAGTTTAAGATAGTATTGTCTCATTTTCTTACAATAATTTAAATATAATTAGGCTTAAATTTCTCTACTTCCACACAATCAAAACTTTACTTATTTATATTTTCATTTACTTTTTCTGCTGTTTCTGTCACGCCAGATTCAGTTGCATCTGCTCCTGTTGTTTTATCTCCTGAAGTATCAGTTCCAGCTACATTTGTTGCTACTGTTTCAGCTGATGTAGTTTTATCTCCTGCCATCGCGATTTCCTTTTTCTCTATTCCTGCTGTTTCATCTACTGTTACTGCCGCTCCTGTTGTTGTCTCAGTTTTCGCTATTTCACCTCCTATAGAATTGCTATTAAGTACTATATTCCTGAACTCGGATGCTCCATTCCATACATTCAATCCAAATTTCCCGGTTGTATAATAATCCTGAGTTATATCACATACCTTTTTACTATTTATCCAATAAATAATATGATCTCTATTTAGCTCAACTTTTAAATGGTATCTATTATATTGTGCTTCTGGAACATCACCCTCTGCAAATGTAACCTCTTTCATGCCGCCAGTTCCATCTGGAACTTGTCCAAACAATCTATAATGACCCCATTTTCCAACATTAGCTATAATTCCTCCATCTCCAAAGTAATTATCGCCTTGAGCAAGTAATACAACTCCTGCTACATCACCATTTGCTGGATTTTGATTATGCCAATCACCTAAAATTTTAGAATCTGTATCTAAAATATAAGTTCCTTGACTTGTATCTATATTCTGATCTGAAATTGCAAAACCGTTGTTGTTTTTGCCACCATCTACTACATAACTATCATCAGAAACATGTAAGTTCTCTGGTGAATTATCAAAAGTTAAACCTGAACCTGAAATACTTGTTTCAGTACTTGGAACATCATTACTAAGATTTACATTTTTAAATGATGTTGCTCCTCCATAAACATTTAATCCAAATCTTCCTGTTTCATAATAGCTTTGTTTAGTATCACAAACTAATTCGTTATTAATCCAATATTTAATATGCCCATCACTAATTTCTGCTTTCAATTTATATATGCTATCATCAGTCTTTGGAACTATCCCACTATTTAAATCGCTGACTTGTGGATTTCCATTTGCATCAAGCCCTGTGAAGACAAACACTCTATATTCGCCATTTTTATTTATATTAGCTATTATAGAACCTTCCTTTGGGTTTGCACTTTTTGATAATAATACAAGGCCTGCAGTACTTCCATCTGACACATCTGCATCTGCTTTCAAAGTAGAAACCTTTCCACTTACATTAGTTTCTTGTGCCACAGCAAAGCCATCACCCGAACTACTTCCTATATAACTGTTATCTTTTACATACCAATCTCCAGTAGTTTCAAAATTAGTTAAGTCTTTTATTATACTGCTTGGATTGCTGTCATACACACTTACATTAATTGCTTTGCTTGATTTTTGATCTTTTGATGTAGCTGTTAAGTTTGTATTTCCAACGCCTTTTGTTTTAAAAGTAGTTTTTTCATCATCTTGATTTACAATTTCTAAAATATTAGAATCAAATTTCCAAGTAACACCTTGCTCTGCTGTTTCTGGAACCGTAGCTGTATAAATAGTAAATTCATCACCTACTTTTTTGCCTAGATCACCTTCACTCAATGATACTAATGCAGAATCTTTACCAGCAACCTCATTATTCCAAATACTACTTAATGAATAATATTGAATTGTAGCTGTTGAATTTCCACCAACTGAATATACTTCAACGCCATCACTAGAACGATTAGGGAAAATTTGAGCTGAACCAGTTACTTCACCATTGTTTCCATACACTTCTACTGAAGCTGCATCTACAAAAATGTGTAATTGAATCTTACCGTCAGATGTTTTACCCATTTTTTGACTATAAGCTTGTAAAAATTTATCTGCACTTGGTGACTTTCCTGATTTTGAACGGTCAAGTGTTACTTCTTCAGTTTGAGTATTATATTTAACTATAGTTTCCTGATCTGCAGATTTTCCAACTCTTAATTTGAATCCAACTTCTGTTGTATTTTCATCTGGTGTGAACTCTGCTACAATTTCATATTGGCTTCCTGATAAACCGCTCATAATATTAGGCTGATCTGGAGAAATTATAACATTATTAAAAGTCGTAGGTGATTTACGTAAAGTTTTATATTCGTCTATTGGTTGTTGTATTAAACGAATTCCTGCATCTGTGTTAACTAATTTTAATTCAGTTTGTAAATCAAAAGATCCATTAAAAGTCTTTGTTATAGAAGCAACATTATTGCAGTAATCCCAGTTATTCATCCAATTAATCATAATTCTTCTTCCATCTGGTGTACCGTTTTCGCCTGTACCATAATAAGTTTGAGCAGCATATGAGTCTTTAGCAAAATTCATAGGTAAATGTTCATCATTATCCGTAACGAATTTCCACACACCACCTACTTCTTTGAAATCTCCAACTCTATAATATCTGCCACCTTCACTTAATACCCATTTATATGTTCCAGTATCTCCAACTTCTAATTTATATATATCTGGACACTCTGTTTGAATTTCTGGCTGCATTCCTTCTGGTTTCCAAGTTTTTAAATCTGTTGATGAGAAAAATCTTAGTGGTCCGCCAGCAACTACCATAAACCATTTTCCATCATTATAGAATACTTTTGGATCTCTAAATGCCGAATTATTCAATGGATCATTTTCTGCTGCAATAACAGGGTTTCCTGCATACTTAGTCCATGTTCTTCCATTATCTTTGCTATAAGCAATACACTCTTTTTGTTTTTCTGCACCGTTATCCATATAATCTTGAGTATAAATCGCAACTAATCCACCACCAGCAATTCCATCAAAGAAGCCAGTCGTATTATCCTTATCTACAACTGCTGATCCTGAGAATATTGTTCCACCATCATCTGGTGCTAAAGCAATAGGTAACTCTGTCCAATGAATCAAATCTTTACTAACAGCATGTCCCCAATGCATTGGTCCCCATACTGAAGCGTCTGGGTAGTATTGATAAAATAAGTGATATTCACCATTGAAGTAAACCATTCCATTTGGGTCATTTGCCCAAGCTTTAGCCGGAGAATAATGATATTGTTCACGATAATTTTCTAAATAATTAGTCGAAGTACTCGGATCAACATCTTTATTAATACTATCATTAAATATAGTCGTAGCCGATTCAAGTGCCATTACTGCTGAATCTATATCTTTTTGCGTAGAACCTGCATTATCTACAACCGTTTGTGCTAGATCAATATCTATTTTAAATGTGGACTTCGCCCCAACTTTATACTGCCCTACTTCCGTTCCTTCTACTGCCGCTTCATATTTTGCTTTTGCAGTTGTTATTGCATTTATTAAGGATATTTTATTAACTTTACCATTATCATTATAATAACTGCTATCAAATATAGTCGTAGCTGTAGAAAGTGATAATACTGCTGAATCTATATCTTTTTGTGTAGAATACGTATTGTTTACAACTGCTTGTGCTGCATCAATAGCTATTTTAAATGTGGATTTCGCCCCAACTTTATACTGCCCTACTTCTGTTCCTTCTACTGCTGCTGCATATTTTGCTTTTGCAGTTGTTATTGCATTTATTAGTTCTTGTTTGTTAACTTGACTGCTGCTACTGCTACTACTGTGGTGGTGGGATCTTTCACTACTTGTAGTATTTGTTGAGTTGTTTTGTTCATTAGTTGTTGTATTTGATGTGTTATTACTGTTACCTTGAGTATTTGTTTCAGCTATTTTAACTCCATTTGAATTAAATGTCTTAGTTGATGCTAAATCTGAACCTATTGCTTCTCCACTCTGTGCAAATGTATGAGTTGCTCCATTTATTGTTATGTCTCCTACCCTCATAGCTCCTGTAGTTTCATCTAAAAAATAAGTTTTTCCATCTATTTTTACTACTCCAGTTTGCATTGTTCCTGATGTATCTGCAAAATACCACGTACCATTATCACTAATCCAACCTATCTTCATTTCTCCTGATGGCTGCATATAATACCATGTACCACTATCATTTATCCAGCCTGTTTTCATTGTTCCTGAATTATCAAAATAGTACCACGCACCATTATCGTTAACCCAACCTATCTTCATTTCCCCTGAATCACTTAAATAGTTCCAATTCCCTTCATTTTGTATCCAAGCTGCTGATGCACTTACTGAAGTCAGCGTTGCTGTTGTCATAGTTGCAACTGTTATTGCTATTAACTTTAACTTTAATTTCTTCATTTTTTTACCCCTTTTATCGTTATTTTTAGAAGTGTTTATCCTTTGATTCTATAAATATAATTATTTTAGTAATGTTAAATTTGTACTTTCATAAGAATTTACTATACTATATGAACTCCTCAACTTTAGGTAACGTTTACTTTGCGATTAAATTCACTATATAATCATGAGAATATTGTTGTTAATACAAGTATAGACTACCCTACTAATTTAATTAATGTTAGACCTTTAATCTATAATATTAATTAGGTAATCTATACTGCTATAATAAATTTCAATTTAAAATGGTTTACTTAAAATAAGATTATGAATTAATGTTTATTGTAATATTCCAGACGCAACTCCTAAAATCCCTACTGCGAACAATCCAAAGATTATTAATAATGGATTCACGTTCTTCTTTAATAGATACATACATAAAAATGTTAGTAAAAGTGGAACTAATCCTGGCATTAAGCTGTCTAGTACACTTTGAATAGTTGTAACTACTTCTTTTCCATCAGCTTGTGTATATTTAGAGAGAACAAAAGGTATATTAACACTTGTCCATTTAGAAACAAGACCACCTATAACAAGTAATCCAAGTACTGAAGCACCTTCTGTAAGATATCTAAGTTTATTTCCTCCCATATCAGCAACTAATTGAGTTCCTTTTTCATATCCATAGAACATTCCATACCAATTTGTTGCAAGTCTTATTGCATTGAATCCTATGAAGAAAATTAATGGTCCAATTATACTTCCTGTAAGTGCAAGTCCTGCCCCTAATGCTGCAAGCACAGGTCTTAGTGTTCCCCAGAATATTGGGTCTCCAACTCCGGCAAGTGGTCCCATAAGACCAATCTTAACACCACTTATTGATGCCTCATCTATATCTGCCCCATTTGCCTTTTGTTCTTCCATAGCTGCTGTTATTCCCATAATTGGCGTTGCCATAAATGGTTGTGTATTAAAGAATTCTAAATGTCTTTTAAGTGCTGCACTTAATTCATCACCCTTATATAATTTCTTCAAAGCTGGAATTAATGTAACACAAAAACCTATTGCTTGCATTCTTTCAAAGTTAAACGATCCCAATAAGAAATTTGAACGGATAAACATTTTTACTATATCACTTTTATTTAATTTCTTTTCACTCATTATTTTATCTCCTTTCTGTAATTACATTAAGTCTGAATCATCAATATCATCAATACTTCCAGTTCCAGCCACTACTACTTTACCTTCATTAGCTATCGATTTTATATGGAATATTGCTGCAATAACACCCACAGCACCAAAACCAATTAAGTTGAAGTTTGTAAATGCTGCTAGTAGGAACCCAATGAAGAAGAATGGTAGTAATGATTTACTATTCATCATATTCATTACCATTGCGTACCCAACAACTACTATAAATCCACCTGAAACTTGAAGCCCTCTTGTAATAACTTGTGGTATAGCTGCAAGCGCTGCATTTACAGCATCTGTTCCTGCAAGTACTCCTACTATGGCTGCTGGAATAGCTACACGTATTGCTTGAAGTGATAAACCTAGTATATGACACATTTCTATTCCTCTTGTGTTACCCTTTTCAGCATATTTATCAGCTAAGTGTTGGAAAAACACTGTTATTGTTCTTACGAAGATAGTAAGAACTTGTCCTGCTGCTGCTATTGGAACCGCTACTGCTATACCCGCTCCAATTGACTGTTTACCAATTATGACAAGTATTGCTGAAATTACACTTGCAAGTGCTGCATCTGGTGCCATAGCTGCACCAACATTCATCCATCCTAATGCTAACATTTCAAGTGTTCCACCTAGTATAATTCCTGTTTTAATATCCCCTAGTACAAGGCCTACTAGTGTACATGCAATTATTGGTCTATGGAACTGTGCCTCATCAAGTACACTTGCCATACCAGCAATTGCTGCAACTATTACTAATAAAATTAATTGTAAAGTGCTCATTTATAATTCCTCTCTTTCTTTTTTTAATTTATATAAAAAAGTTTTTATATACTTATATAAATTTTAATTCTTTTAATCTATCCATTAAGTTTATCTTAGGATCTTTTGCTAGTTTCCTTACCTCTAATTCGATCCCCTTTTCATTAAGCTTTTTAAACGCTTCAATATCAACATCATTCATACATAATGCATTTGTAATTTGTTTGTCACCAGTTTTAAAACACATTCCTCCAACGTTTACAGATCTAATTGGTACTCCGCCTTCAACCATTCTTAATACATCCGTAGGGTTTGTAAATAAAAATAAAGTTTTAAAGCTGTCAAATTTAGGATTATTATATGCTTCAATTGCTTTTGCTATTGGAAGCACATATGCTTTTATTCCTGGAGGTGCTACTTGAATTACTAATTGTTTTCTTAAGTCATCTGCTGCAACTTCATCACTGCAGGCAAATATTCTGTTACACCCACTCTCCTTAGTCCAAACTGTTGCTACTTGTCCATGTATTAATCTGTCATCTATTCTTATAAAGCTAATTTCCATTTTTTATCTCCTATCTTTCAATTTTTATATTTACTTAAATTGCGATTATCATAATATTTTACAAACAATTTATATAATTTCTTCATCTTCATCTATATTGATATTTTTAGTTAAAACTTTTATAGCCTCTTTTCCAGAGTTTTCTGCTACTCTTAACAATTCTGTTATGCTTGAAAAATCTCTACTTCCTAGAACCTCTAAAATCATTGGCAGATTAACACCTGCTACAATTTCCATATTTTCATGTTGCATTGCTATTATACTTGCCGCATTAAATGGGCTTCCTCCAAACAGATCTACCATAAATAGTACTCCGTCTGTTGAATCTAACTCTTTTATAAGAGTGTTATATTTTTCTACAAGTGATTCAATTCCTTCACCTGGTTTAAAAGTAACGGCACCTACATTTTCCTGAGTTCCAAAAATCATTTCTGCTGATTTAAGAATTTCCTCTGAAAATATACCATGGGTACCTATAATTACTGAGATCATTACTCTATCATCCTTTCTTGCTACATATATTATTTTTATACTTATATACTAAGCAATTCCCATGCCAATCAAGGATGTAAATAAAAAAGTCATCCTGAAATAAGGCTATAACTACCTTTTCTGATACTTAAATATTTTTGATTACACTATGAATTTAGGATTTACATACTTCAAATCACATTTAACACAGTTTATTAAATAATTTTGTAGAATTAACACACATGTATATAAAAATTAACTGCCACTAACACACGATCCTTTTAGATTCATGTATTAATGGCAGTTAACTTTTAAATTTAGATATATTCTAATATAATGTTGACATTTTATATCATTCACAATTTGATTTTGATTTATCAAGTTTTATTTGTTCTTCACCCCATATAGACAATTCATTCAATGTAGGAAGTAGTGCCTTTCCTCTTTCTGTTAAAGCATATTCAACCTTAGGAGGAATCGTTTCATATTGGATTCTAACAATAAGATTATGTTCCTTTAATTCTTTTAAAGATTTTGTAAGCATCATATTAGTAATACCTTTAACTTTTCGTTTTAATTCATTATATCTGGTAAAATCATTTTCAAATAAGTACTACATAATAGGTATATTCCATTTTTGTCCAATAATCTCTAATGCATATATAAGGGGACATTTTGTATCATATACATTATCGCTATGGAATTCTCCACTGCAATCCGTATCATTGCTCATAATTACAACTCCTTTAAATTCAATAGTATACTTTTTATACTAGCACAGAAAAAACTACATACTTGTACATTTACGACCTCGTGTTATATTAATTATAGCAGAAAAATTAAAAATAAAACATTATAAAGAAAGAGGAGTGCTACTATGAAAGTTTATGCAATTAATGGAGGTCCAAGAAAAAATAAAAATACAGCTATATTACTTCAAAAAGCTTTAGATGGCGTTAAAGAAGCTGCAAAAGATAAAGAAGTTGAAACTGAAATAATTAATTTATATGATTTAAACTATACTGGGTGTAAAAGCTGTTTTGCCTGCAAAAGACTTGGAGGTAAAAGTTATGGAAAATGTGCTATAAAAGACGATATTTACGAAGTTTTAGAAAAGGTATCTCAAGCTGATGGGCTTATTTTTGGTTCTCCAATATATTTTGGTAATATAACAGGTCAATTATTGACATTTTTAGAAAGACTATTATTCCCTTATTTGGTGTATGATAAAAACTATTCTACAATTGCACCAAAGAAAATGCCAACTGCATTTATTTATACAATGAATGTTCCAGAAAATCTTATGGGACAAGTTGGTTATCCAACAGCCTTTAATAAAATTGAATCTACTATTGAACGTATATTTACAAAACCATTAGTTATGTATTCAAATGATACTTACCAATTTGATGATTACTCAAAATATGAATCTAGTGCCTTTTCTGAAGAATCAAAAGCAGCACATAGAAAACTACAATTTCCTTTAGATTGTGAAAAAGCATTTGAACTAGGTATAAATTTAATAAAGTAGTATATTAAATTACGATAAAATTTTCTTCTACTTAATCATAACGCGTTTTAGAAAGTTCTAATAAATAATATAAAGTATTAACTAAAGTAAATAACTCCTTTGAAATATTCTGATTAAACTTTTTATTTCAAGGGAGTTTTATATTTAGATAAAGTAGGCATTCATACACTATCTTATAATACGCAAGAATTAAATTCCTACACTAAACCAAGCTTCATCCAATTATATCAGCAATATAATAAATTTCATCATCTGTTAGATTTATTGATAATGCACTTTTGAAAATCAAACTCGCTTCCTTCAATGCTTCTATAGTTTCTTTATGAAAATTTATGTTGCCATCATCATATACTAATCCATTATTCAGTACCATTCTTTCTAATGCGCATGCAACATGAAACATGATTCGTAATTTAACTGGATTTTCAAAGTTTACACTCAATAACCTTTCAGTAATATTCAAAAATTCATCTAATAGAGAATAAATTTTTTTTGGATTAAGAAATGTTATAAATTCAGCAATAGTTTGCGTACAGAGATTTTCAAATATTATTTGCTTATCTCCCGTATTTTTTATAGTTTCTATCTTTTTGCCTTTGATAATACTTATTAATATATTCTCCCCTGTTCCATCGATTAATTGTTCTATAGATATAAATGGAATTCCAAGATTAGGATTTGCAATACCTATAATAGCCAAAATATTATTTTCTTCCTGAATCTTCTTAATTGACTTAGTTAAGTTCTTAAGTCCAAGTGAAATAATATTAACATTCTTAACACCTATATTATTTGTAACCGTTTCTACCAACTCCTTAAGCTTTATAGCTGCCCCTTTTCCAGTAGAACATACAGTAATTATAACCTTATTTTTTTCCTTAGTTTCTTGAATTGCCTGCGTGTTAATATTATTAGTGTATCCCCTAAAATCAGTAAGTAAATACGAATATACTGAATTTAAATCAACGTCACAAACAGAACACTTTCTAACAGCTTCTAGAACTAGTGGAGTTGAAACCATATCAATACTTTTTATGTTTATCCCTGTTTTTTCTGTAATAACATCTGCAAAACTGTTTAACGATCCCATATCTACTAAAAGCAATACGCCTTTTCCCTCATCAACTTGCTTAACTTTTTCTATAACATTTTCTAAAACATCCGATGGTGATCTTTCAAGAGGCATATCAACAGCAAGAATATTATCAGCTTCAAATAGCTTTTTAGCTACACTAACCATGCTAGTTGCAATTCCTGACCCATGTGATGCTACTACAATTCCAACTCTTTCTTGACGAGATGATTCTCGTATTGAATTTAATAATAATGCTAAATATTCAATCTCAACATTAGGTATACTTAGGTTAAAGTTCTTCTCAATAAGTGCATGAATTTCTTTAGCGACCTCATATTCTTTGCTTTCAATTGGTATGGATAAATCAATATTTGATTCATAGGAAACAGTATTCTTCTTAATCCTATTAAATAATGCACTAAAATGAAGACTTGTTGCATAGATAAAACGTTCATTTAATTTTCTATTCAATCTGTTTTCAGCTAGTATTTTTATCTTTTCTGAAAATTCCACAATATTTTTATCAACAATCTTTAATAGGCCTTCCCTCCGGCTTATATCATTGTTGAATCGATCATAGAATTGTTTTAAATGAATGCTAATATCTGTAGTAATAAATGTCTTTATTTCTTCATCATTCATGCCCTCTTCTTGAAGCACAGAAGTTTTACTCTCTATTATTCTATAAATATTAAATGGTGTTTCATAATCATCTGTTTCTAAAAATTTTCTATTTCCATCTGGCTGAATAGTAATATTATTAGGAATCATATTCCATATAGTCGTTTTATCTTTAGTTTGATTTCCAAAAGCTAATATTCCGCTTTTTATATTTGGAGGTAATGTACTTAAATTTATTTCAATGTCCTTATTTGTGTTAATACAATTAAAAAATCCCTTTGCACAAACCAATTGTATATTAGATTTTAGCTGTCCCACATTTCCATAATTAGTGCTGCCTATGAGAGCTTTAATTGCTTCCGAAGAAATCTTAATAGTTTTGTTCACTCTCTGTGCTTCTTTAGAAAGCAAATATTGTACAAGATCCAATTTTTCATTAATAGGTCTTTCATCAAAAGGTGGAATAGTTATTGTTATAGGGATTCTTCTAATAAAAGTCTTAAGCAGCGTAGAATTTGGATCCTCTGTTGTAGCTCCAATTAATAGCACATTTGCTTTATGCTGTCTATCTGTTTCGCCTAATTTGTTATAGGTTCCCGTATCCATAAAGTAAAATACCATTTCTTGCCCTTCTGGTGGTAATCTATGTATCTCATCTAGAAACAATATGCCTCCATCAGCTTTTTCAACTATCCCTTCCTTTTCTTTTTCAGCTCCTGTAAAAGCGCCTTTGACATGTCCAAATATATGTGATAGAAGAAGTTGGGGATTATTAGAATAATCAGCACAATTAAATATTATAAATGGCGGATCCTCTTGTGACTGTTTTATATTTCTATAGTATTTGTACATCATATTAGCAAATAAACTTTTACCAACACCAGTACTACCAATTATTAGAGTATGCAACCCATTCGGTGGATATAATAAAGCAGCCTTTGCTTGTTCTATTTGATTTTTTAAACTTGTATTAAATCCTATTAACGAGTCGAAAGGTGATTTATCTTCTTTATCCTCTAACAAATTGATAAAATCGTTAATTTCTATACCTTCGTTACATTCATCATTTAAGTTTACCTTTAATATTCTAATAAACTGTTCTCTATCAAAATATAGAACAGGTCTATTTCTAATTTTAATTATTTTCTTTTCTCTACAAAGAATATTAAGTTCTCTAGAAGCATTGCTCCTTAATATCCCCAAGTGTTCAGCAACTTGCTGCGCACTAAATCCCTTAATTTTAAATAATTTTTCTTTAGTAAATTCCCTAGAATTTGATAATATATACTTATAAATTTTATCAATTTGCTTCATGGCATTATCACTTTCCTTTAATCCCTAGTTTTAATTTTTAGTACTTACCATTACATATCCAAAGCTATAAATAACACTTCTATTTAAATTTTCAACTAAATACTTACCTAATTTCTTATTTAAAGCAATTATTATGCCAAACAAGAGTGTAAATAAAGCATATTATACTAAATTTACGCTTAAACCAGCTTCACTTAATAAAAATATTTACTCTTTACACTCTTTTTTTTAATTTACACAATGCAGATTTTCATTAACACACTTTTTCTCTTATTTTTTAGTACAATACACTCTAATATTACTGGTTTTATTTTTTCACACTAATATATATGTTACAATTGAGCCTATAAATTTTTACCTAACTGAGCACTTTGCTTATTAGAAGTTTAAATACAAATTTATTATTGCAATATTTATTAAAATAATTTTCTTACTTCACTTAAAATAGGCATTGATGCTATTGCTCCATAATTTGTACATGTAATAGCACCTACTTTATTTGCAAATAAAATTATGTCTTTCCATTCTTCAAAACTTATATTTTGTTTATTCTCAATATCAGATACTTGTTTTAATACGGCTCCAACAAATGCATCTCCAGCACCAGTTGAATCTACTTGCTTAATTTCAATGGATGGAATTATTTCATTCTGTCCATTAACGCTTAGATATGTTCCTTTAGATCCTAGCGTAATAGTTACAACCTTAACGCCTAATTCATGCAATTTATTAACTCCTGCTGTTACATCTTTTTCTTTAGTTAATAGAAAGAGCTCTTCATCACTTAGCTTAGTAAAATCACTTTTTCTTATGAACTCAACACTATCTTCAATAAACATTTCTAATTTATCTGGTGTTATTAATGCATCACGATAATTGGGATCAAAAGATACATATATATTATTCGATTTTGCATATTCTAATAATTTAAAATATGTTTTCTTTAATTCACCCTCTAAAAATCCTGTAGCAGAACCAAAATGAATGATATCCGAGTTAGTTATTTTTGATAAGTCAATATTATTAAATGAATATTCTCCATCACTGCCTCGTAGAAAATCAAAATTACGTTCACCATTTGCATCTATACCAACTAGCGCTATTGTTGTACTACCCTTTTCTACTGCCATTTCAGTATTTATATTTAAATCTTTTAATAATTCTATTAAATGTTTTCCAAAGTAGTCGTCACCAACTTGTCCTAAAAAATAAGCATTTCCATCTAATTTAGAAATACATGCTGCAACATTTGCTGGCGCTCCACCTGCTTTTTTCTCAAACTTTTCTCCATCTTTTAATCCTTTATTATCAACACAAACCATGTCAATTAAAAGCTCTCCTATACAAAAAATGTTTTTACTCACCTTAATCCTCCATCTATCTTAGTTTATCTTTATTAAACTATAGAAATTTGCTTTGTAAACTAATATTTGTTGAAAATTTTATACTTATCTATGTATCTAAAAGTAGCTGAATTATAAAGCCTAATTTAGTCGCTTTTTTAAACACATCTAAATATAATCCTTAATTTAAAACAATACTATGCTTTTCAATACTTACTTTTGCTTCACCCTTAGCACAAAATGAAATATCTGTTGCATCTAAGTTAGTATAAAAAGTAGATGTCATTACTTGTTCGCCATCATTTGCAAATATTTCAACAGAGTATTTATCTATAATTAATCTTAGTTTAATCTTTCCATTTTGATTTCTTATATTCATTTCTCTCTTATGTAAGGAATCACAAAGTTTCCCTGAATAACTTCTATCAAATGAAATGATATCTTTTCTTGGATCAAAAGTAACTAATGTTTCATAGTCATTATTTTTAGCAATTTTAATTATAAACTCTTCGCAATTTAAACCATCAATTTCCAGAGTCATATCTAATTCTCTTCCTGATATACCTTCTAACTCCACATTATCTTTAATTAATACATTCTCGTATTTAACAGAATTCTTATAGTAATTTCTAATTTCTCTAATTGGATTTTGGATTAGCTTTCCATCCTTTATTGTTAGTTCTCTAGGAATGCTCATCATTCCGCACCACTTAAAGTCTTTTGGAACAATATTATTTTCCCATGATTGCATCCATCCTATCATAATTCTTCTTCCATCTTCTGCTTCTAGAGTTTGAGGAGCATAAAAATCTAAACCAAAATCTATAGTTCCATAATCTTCTCTATTAAACGTATGATTTTCCTTATCATATTTTCCAATTAAGTACACCGTATTATGTCCATTATGGAATTTCAGTCCATTCGCCTTTACTTCCATTGGTGAAATAATCATAATATTATTTCCATCAATATTAAAAAAGTCTGGACATTCCCACATGCTACCTATCTCATTTTTACTTCTATCTAGAATACAAACAAAGTTCCATTCTTTTAAATCACTTGATTTATATAAAAGAATTTGTCCGCTTCCATCAGCATGCCTGCTAGCTACTACAGTATAAAACCCATCAGCTTCTTTCCATATCTTAGGATCTCTGAAATCTTCTAAATTACTACCTTCTGGTAAAGAATAACTTGTTATCACAGGATTACACGTTAGCTTTTCATAATTTACTCCATCTCCAATTGCAATACATTGAGTTTGTCTAATTATATGAGCCCCATCTTCTTGAACTTTGTCAAACACTCCAGTATACATGAGTATTTGCTTTCCATCTGACTCTACTGCACTTCCAGAAAAACATCCTCCCATATCATATTCCTGATCTGGCGCAAGAGCTGTTGGTAACTGCTCCCACCTTATAAAGTCCTTTGTCTTACTATGCCCCCAATGCATTGGTCCCCATTTAGTATCGTATGGATAATATTGATAAAAAAGATGATACTCCTTTGCAAATTTAGAAAATCCATTTGGATCGTTAATCCACCCGACTGGTGATGATAAATGAAACGATGGCCTCTGTTCTTTTGGTATACTCTTTATAGATTCTTCTTCAAAAACTCTTGCTTTATTTAAAATTCCACTACTATTTCTCACTATATTATTCATAATCATTTCCTTTCAATCATCTTAAATATTATATAAGCGACCATTCAAGCCGCTTATATAAGTTTTTTATTTTGCAAAGTATGAATCTAAATATTTTTGTTTAATTTCTAATATTTTTGATAAACCTTGATTATCCATTTCTTTTAAATAAGAGTCCCATTCTTCATCTATTCCACCATTTAAAATCCATTCAGCTTTCTTACGTTCTGTATATGCCTTTACTGCTGTTTCATATTGAGTAAGTTTTTCTATATCTTCTTGAGACATAAATACAGGTGGATAATTGTAATCAGCTTTCATATCTTTAACATAAGTTTTATGAAGTATATCTAATCTTTCTTGGGCATCATCTGGAGATGTTGTATACTTTCCATAATAACTATCAAGAACTGCTAATGGTCCTGAAACAAATTGATTTGCACGAACTTCCCATGGTGATGCTGTACCTAATTGTAAATGCTTTAAAGTTTTATTTTCTGTTAACTCAAATACATTTTGATTTTTCTCATCACCATATGTTCCCCAGTTATCTTGTATTGATTGAAGCGGTTCATATAACTTATCTATCCATTTTGCTGTTAATTCTAAATTTTTATTTGCTGATGTTACAACACATCTTCCTAAATCAAACCCATATCCATTTGATCTAGTAGCATTAACAGTTCCATTAGGACCTGCAAGTGCTGGAAGAGGTATATAATCATCTTTGTTTGCAGCTATATTAGCTTTATCCCAAGTGAAAAACATACCGTAACGATCATTTTTTCCCTTTGATACAAAAGTATCCCATTTTTGAGTAAACGCTTCTGGATCTATAAGACCTTCTTCTTGAAGCTTGTGAAGCCACTTGATACCTTCTTTATATCCATCTTGAGTAGTTGAATATACAACTTTCTTATCATTAGTCACCATATAATGATCTCCATTGTCTCCCAATCCAAAAGCCCCAAGTATAAATCCTGGATCTTCATTTCCGCCAACAGCATTAATAATAAATGACATTGGAATTACATCTGTTTTCCCTTCAGGGTGTTTATCTTTAAATGCTTTTAAAACTGTAACTAATTCATCAGTTGTTTTTGGTACTTGAAGCCCTAATTCATCAAGCCATTTTTTATTTATCCATGGAATATCTCCAACAGCTTGTATTGCTTCCTTTCCACTTCCTAATTCCTCTATCCATGGGAATGAATAAATATGGCCATCAGGTGCAGTAATCATTTTCTTATACTCTGGTTTTTCTTCTAGAACTTTTGATAAATTTGGCATATCCTTTGTTATTAAATCTTCAACTGGAATAATAACTCCTTGTTTTGAATAACGAAGTAAATCATTATTGTTCATACCAGCATTAAATACTACATCTGGAAGTGTATCTTTTTTTGATAATGCTAAATTCTTTTTATCAGGAAATTGATCATCTGTATAGCACGTCCAATCGATATGCACATTTGTTTCTTTCTCTAATCTTTGAAAAATAATTCTTTCATTTGGGTCTTGAGTCGAAATTGATGGCGCACTTGTAAGCATTTTTAAAGTAGCTGTTTCTTTTAATGGAAATGAAACATCCTTTAATGTAGCTGTATCTGTTTTCTTGCTTGAGCTACCACATGCTGTAAATGATAATACTGTTAACATAGCTAAAGAAATACTAACCAACTTTCTAATTTTATTTTTCCTCATATTATTTCCCCATCCTTTTTCTATATATATTTTTTTATCCCTTCACTGATCCTGCCATTATTCCCTTATCAAAATACTTTTGGAAAAATGGATACATAACTAGTAAAGGTAAACTTGAAACAACAATAGTGGAGTATTTTAGCAATTGTGCCATTTTAGCCATTGCTGCTGCACTTTGAACATCTGCAATCATACCAGGTCTTGGTGTATTTTGAATTAAGATTGATCTAATTACTAATTGCAGAGGTTGCAATTTAGTATCATCTAAATAAATCATAGCATCAAAGTAACTATTCCATTGAGCTACAAATTGATATAAAAGTAATACTGCAATAATTGGTTTACATACTGGAATCATTATTTTAAAGAAATGTGTAATATCACTTGCACCATCTATAGCAGATGCTTCTCTTAACTCTTTTGGTAAGCTTTGAAAATAAGTTCTTGCCAGTATAATATTCCATACATTAATTGCACCTGGAAGTAAAATCGCCCACACTGTGTTAAGAAGCTTTAGATTGTCAACCAAAAGATATGTTGGCATCAACCCTCCGCCAAAAAACATAGTAATAATATATAAAGTAGTAATAATTTTTTTCCCCACAAAATCTGGTCTAGATAATGGGTATGCAGCTAAAAGTGTGGCTCCAACTGAAATTACCGCATAAGCAGTAGAATAGAATACGGAATTCAAAAATCCTCTTAAAAGCATATCGTCTTTAAATACTCTTGTATATCCTTCTATTGACCATTTACTAAAATCAAATGTTATTCCTTGATTGTTTAATGTATTGGGATCCATAAAAGAAGCAACAACTATATATATAAGTGGTATAATAATAGCTAATACAAAAAGTATTACTCCTACATAACCACTTATTGTAATAGATTTATCAGAAAATGATAATTTTTTGAATTTTTTCATTTTCATTTTCATATTCATCTTATATTCCTTCTCCCTCGTTTAATTTTTTAACAATTGAATTCACAACTATTAATAAAACTATATTAATAACTGAATTAAACAAACCTACGGCTGTTGAAAAACTATAATCTCCATTTAGAAGACCCATTTTATAAACATAAGTTGGTAAAATTTCTGAAGTTGGTAAATTCAAATCTGTTTGCAAAGCTAATGCTTTTTCAAAACCTACGCTCATAATATTTCCTGCTGATAAAATAAATTGAATAACCATAATTGGCTTAATTGCTGGTAAATCAACATTCAAAATTTGTTGAAAAATATTCGCTCCATCTATAACAGCTGCTTCTGTTAATTCTTGACTTGCATTTGAAAGAGCTGCTGTATAAATAATTGATGCCCAACCAGTTGCCTGCCAAACTGAACTAGCTACATATATAGTCCGAAATGCACTAGGCATTGCCATAAAGTTTGTAGCAGTTCCAAAAAATTGATTAACTGGCCCAATCGGTGATAAGAAAACGATAATCATACCTGAAATTACTATTACAGAAATAAAATTAGGAGCATACAAAATTAATTGAATCTTTTTCTTAATTCCCTCACTCTTTATTCTTGTTAAAAGTAAAGCAAGTATAATCGGTAACGGGAATCCCCACAATATTCCATACAAACTTACCTTTAAAGTATTCATTAACAAAGTCATAAAATCTGGGGAAGATAAAAATCTTTCAAAATGTTTTAATCCTACCCACTGACTATGGAAAACTCCCGAAATAGCACTATAATCTTCAAATGCAATTAGTACTCCTCCCATAGGAATATACTTAAAAATAATTAACAGTATTAGTGGCGGTAGCGTGAAGAACAGATATAATTGATAATTCTTTTTGATATACTTTAACTTACTATATATTTTAGAGTTCTTTTTATTAATAATAGGATCTCCACCATCTAATCTGTTAAAATTAAATCTTGTACTTTTTACCCCATTCAAACTTATTTCCCCTTTCATTTTATTATTTAGTTTTTTACATTTGTAACAAAAACTCAATTTACCTTTACAAATCCACTCTGCTTGTTAAATCTTTTTTGTAAACCTTATCTTTAATTTATAAATAGATATTACCAGATTCCCATTACATTTGTCAATATAAATATTACATTTTATCATCATTATATTTTTACATTTGCACACAAAATATATTATATCTCTTTTTATTTGCTAGCATTTATGTATATATAATTATTTTATTTTACATTTGTCACTTCATTTGTTATACTAATGTCAATAACAATACTTAAAATATTGATATAGATTTTATATGACAAAGAAAGGAGCCTTTAATAATGCTAAATAAGAAAATAACGGTTCAAGATATAGCCGATGAATTGGGGATTTCAAGGAATACAGTTTCTAAAGCTTTAAATAATACTGGAACATTAGCAGACGCTACAAAATCTAAAATTATTCAAAAGGCAATTGAAATGGGTTACAAACAATTTGCATATGTAAACAATGTATCATCCATTTCTCCCAATTCATCTTTAAATAAAGAAATTGCACTATTAACAAGCAGTATGCCAAACAGTTCCCATTTTGGATCTCATCTTTTATCAGGTTTTGAAGAAAAGATGAGCACTCTTGGCTATAGATTATCTATGTATGTTGTTCGTGATAATGAATTAAATTCCTCAAGCTTACCATCGAACTTTAAACCTGAGTTGGTTGATGGCATAATATGCATAGAAATGTTTGATAAAAATTATAGTGAGCTTATATGTGGATTAGACATTCCTACACTATTTATCGATTCACCTAGTACCCACAACAGTAAACCTGTAAATGCTGATATTCTTTTAATGGAAAATTTCCATAGTACTTATAATATTATTAAAACCCTAATTAATAATAATAAAACAAATATAGGGTTTGTAGGAGATATATATCATTGTGAGAGTTTTTACGAACGTTGGAAGGGTTATTGCTCTGCTATATTAGATTCAAAACTCTCATTTGATATTAATAATTCTATTATCGAAAATGACAAAGAACCTTATGATGATCCTGAATGGCTTGAAAACAAGATAATGGACCTTTCAGTTCTTCCTCAAGTTCTTGTATGCGCAAACGATTTTATTGCAATTAATGTCATAAGAGCTCTAAAACATAAAAGTATTTCTGTACCTGATAATATTTTAATATGTGGATTTGATGATTCAATGGAATCAAAAATAATTGAACCTCACCTCACTACCGTTAGTATTCCAAGTTATGAGATGGGAGATATTGCCGCAGATTTGTTACTTTCAAGAATAGATAATCCATCCATTCCATTTAGAACAATCCATGTTCGTACTTCACCTAAGTTTAGGGAATCTACTGGAAACTTACTGAATGAAATTAACTGTTAACCAATTAAAAATACCCTATAAAGATAAACAATTTAATAAAAGTCTATCTTTATAGGGTACCTTGTATGTGTAATAAAATACATAGTATTTCAATTTAATATTCTCTTTGAATAATCACTAAAAGCAATATTTCAATAACTAATTAGCCCCTAGCACCCAAGGCTCCTGAATAGTGGTCTTTAAATTATTATAAGCATTAATGAGCGTTCTTAGTGATGAATCTAACTGCTCACTTTTTAGAACTAATGCATTATAATTGTTTTCTGTCATCAGTCCTACATCTACTTGTGTCTTTGCATATTTAAGTTTTGTGTTAGTTGACTTTATTGTATCATTTAAGTCATTTATTTTATTTTCCAAATCAAGCAACGTTGAATAAGCTTGCTTTAATCCATTTTTTAAACTCTTTTTTGAATCATCAAGCTTAACTTGTGCTTCCTCCACTCCATACTTACCATCTACATATGCTCCATACTTACTAAGATCCATATAATATTTCAATGCATTTTTTTCATAATTTATAAGTTGAAGAGCATAAGAGCTAAGTCCAATAGAATACGCACCTTCGTCTAATTCAACTGCTCCTGTAGCATCATCTTTTTTCATATATGAAGCTGGAGATGGGATTCCACCAGACGGCATGCTTGGAATATCTTTATTCATAATATCTTTTACGCCATCATCCTTTAAGTCATCTAAATAATCGTTTGTAAGATTAATTAATTTCTGATTATATTTTAAATAAGTTTCAATTTTATCATTTATATATTCATCACTTGAACCATCAATTTTAAATAAATTATATTCTATATTGGGATCTACGGTATAATTTGATAAATTCAAATTAGTTAAAACTCCTAAATAATCCATGCTGTCCTTTAATGAATTTTCTTTTGCAGTTATATCATTTTTTAAAGAATTAATTTCAATCTGCTTATCCGTTAATTGATTTGAGGTTGCCATGCCTATTTGCACTTTTGTTTTAATAGTTTCTAAGTCTTTATTTTTTATATCTAAATTTGTCTTTGCTTGGCTTATATCTATTTGCTTTATAATAATTGCATTATACTTATTAGTGATGTCACTCGATATTTGATCTTGTAAAAAATCTTTCGACTGGTTTGTTTGTTTTTCTAGAAGCTCAAGCTTGTCATATGGAAAATCATATATTTTTTCACCAAGACTCTCATAAAAGTCATTAGTTTTATCCTGAATATCCTCTTTCTTTCTGTACATAGAAATTTGCTGAGACTTTAAATTTAAATCTTCACTATTAGTTATAGCTGCATTTATAACCTGATCTAAAGTAAGAATTGGTTTACCGTTAGATGATTGTCCATTTATTATTGAATTACTTTCATCATTTATTATTTGGGCACTTACTATTTCATTATTTTTTTGATTCTCTATTGCTAAGACTGGATTTATACTTCCGCTTACTATACTTAATCCAATTCCAATAGCAACTATCTTTTTTATATTCTTCTTCATTTATTCTTCCCCCTTGTATTAAATATTTTCAATTAATAGATTCTTAATTCCATTTAATCTACCTGCACCGCATAAGTTTCTATCAATATTTTTTCGTCTTCTTCCTTTGATACCTTCTTATTTCTATATTTACTCAGTAAAATTCTAGCAGAATATAATACAATTCCTATTAAAAACCATTCTACTGCATACATTATTCCACTTTTTACATATGGTAATATAACATCCCATCCAACTGCTTTTAAGTTTATGAATTTTAATGGAAGTGCTACATTCATAAATGGCCAAATATTTTTAATTATTCTAGGAAGTCCGCTAGGCATTGCATACTCTGGGAATGGAATTCCACTAGCTAAAAAGGTTACTATATTTATCATGGTAAAAAATTGAGTAAAATATATTAAATTATTAAATAACGCTGCAAATAAAACTCCAATAGCTGTAAGATCAATGAGGAATATTGAAGTCAACGTCAAGTATTCTAAGATATTTCCACGAAGAGGCAAATCAAAATATTTTCCTAAAATGCATAATGCAATTAAGCTTGAAAATACTGATATAAAAATAATCATTAAAACTCTTGTTAAAAGAATAAGTATGTTTTTTACAGTATCTTTTGATTTAAAATTTATTGAAGTTAGCTTTTCTCTATTTTTTATTAATGCAGGCACTAAAAATGTCATGAGAAAAGTTCCCTGTAGCAGATATGGTACAAGAGAATACATCAGGTATCTTATATAGCTAAGCTGTGGTTCATAAAGAACACGCTCACTATATGAAAAAGTCGTAATAGCTTTCTTTGCATTATATGGCATCATATTTTTCCCTTCGAATACTTTAAGTTGAATTCCAGCATTTATAGTTCCTGTGACTCCATTACAATATGCATATAAATTGCTTCCAACAACAACATTTGTTTCATCTATTAATAATGCAACACTAGGAGATTTCTTTTTGACAACATCTTTGTCAAAATCTTTAGGAATCACCATTCCCCCACTAACCTTTTTCTCCTTAATTGCCTGTTGTAATTCCTCTTGTGAATCTGCATAATAACTAATATTCACACCTGGACTCTTTTTAAGTTCTTCTATTATAGTTCTGGATAAAGATGAGTTATCCATATCTACTATCCCGAAAGGAATATTTTCAATATAGACTTTACTGAAAATACAAGCCACAAAAATTACTATACTAATGTGAAGTAAACTAAGTGAAATAATACTTTTTTTATCTCTAGCTAGAAACTTCAGAAACCTCATCTTTTTTCCTCCTTCTAATAACTTTATTTAAAATTTTCTCTTTAATATTAGTTCTTTTCTTTGAAATACTTTTTATTAGCAGTATAACTAACATAATAATCCATGTGAAAATCATATATTTTATCAAATAATATAGATTAGGCACCACATCATTAAAATTTAATCCTAAAAGAGATAAGTCTCTCATTGGAATCCCATAATATAAGAAAGGAATGATTTTAGATAATTTTTTAAACACCTCAGGTGCAGCCATTAGTGGAAATGTATACCCTGACAGTAAAACAAAAGATGAAGCCATAAGGCTAGAACTACTCACTGCTTCCAGTTTATTTCTTATAATTAATCTAAATAAAATCCCTAAATTTATCATAGTAATACTAAAAGTTATAGTTAATGCAATTGCAGCTTTAACTGATCCTCTATAAGGCATTTGAAAATATTTATATTGTATAAACATCAATAGAAAAATTGAAATTGAACCTATTAATCCAAAAATGATACTTTTAATTAACAAGAAAAAATAGTTCTCCTTTTCCTTTACTACTAATGCACCAAGTGAAATAATTCCTATCTGGGCAATTCCAATTAACATTCCTTGAAGCAAAAAATTAGCTGTGCTTCTTGCTGAATTCCCTAAAAATATAGAATCAGTTTGTATGGGAATAATATTATTTTTAACTTCCTGAGGCATTATCCCAAGCTTACCTTCCCCAATCTTCATTAAATAACTAACTTTAATAGTCCCTAAGATTTCAGCTATTCTAGTCTTACCTGCACTTACTGCTGACATCTGCGAGCCATCATAGCAAATCATGATTTTAGGTGCTTTCCCATCGTTTAAGTCTTTAGCAAAATTTGCAGGAATGATAATGCCAACCACGACTTTCCCTTCATCCATTAAATTTTTAATATCATTATCATTCTCACTATAATTAACTACATTAAATACTTCGTTTGTATTTATTTGAGTAATAAAATTTTTACTTAAAGTAGAATCATCATGATCAACTATCATTGTAGGAACATTTTTTACTACATGTTCACTATATGTATAACCTAAAGCATAACTAGAAATAGCTGGTATTATCAAAAGTAACATAACAGAAACTATAATTTCTTTAGACTTTATAAATCTTTCTTTAATCTTCGATACTATTTCCTTCATACCTATTCTCACATCACTTTCCAAAATCAACAAAAGCAGTCATTCCAGAACGGAGTGGCTTATCGTTATCAGTCAATTCAACTTTAACGCCATAAGATAGTACATCAAATTCACCATTATCATTTGTTGCTCTTTTAACTGCAAAATCAGCATCTTTATTAATTCTAACTACTTTCCCCTTAAATTCTTCATCTTTATATGCTGGAATCTTTACAGAAACTTCTTGTTCTAAGTCTACTTTAGATAAATCTGTTTCCCTAACATTACACAATATTGATGGTTCATCGGTCTTAGTAACTACAATAAGCTGCATTCCTGTTGATATAACTTCTCCTGCTTCAACATTTACTTGTGTTATTGTCCCATCTTCTGGTGCAGTAACTGTAGCATAATTAAGATTTACATTAACTCCTTGAAGTGCTGCTTCTGCCTGTTTTATTTGGCCTTCAACTGCTTCAACTGATGCATTTGCCTGATCTACCTGTGCCTGAGCCGCCTTTATATCTTCTGGTCTTGCACCACTTTGTGCTATATCATACTTATCTTTTGCTACCTGCATTTGAGTTTGAGCATTATCAAAATCCGATTTAGGAATTGAACCTTGATCATATAAAACTTTTAGTCTATCTACAGTTATCTTCGCAAGATCATAAGCAGACTTAGCTTGATCAATTTCTTCTGGTCTTGCACCATTTTGAGCTAACTCAAGCTTTGCACTTGCAGCATCCCTAGCTGCCTGCGCAGCATTTAGCTGAGATTTTGCTGTTTCAATTTGAGCTTGTACTTGAGCTTGTTGAGCTGCCAATGTATCACTATCAACTATAAGCAGAACATCTCCTTTTTTTACATTATCACCTTCCTTAACTTTGATTTCTTTAACTTTTCCAGGAATTAATGTATTTACATTAACATCTGTCATGTCAACATTTGACTGCACTATTAAATTACTCTGAGTCTGCTTTACTAGCTTGTCTCCAGTTAATGTAGATACTGGCGTGCATCCTGTAAATATATTAGCTACAACCATTGAAAATACTACTAATGCTACATTTTTTACTTTCATAAAATTCCTCCTAAAATATAATTTAGAAAACTTTATTTTCTAAATTATAAACTTCATAAGTTGTATATTTATTGTTAACTTAATTAGAATTAATACATATATTGACATTATATTTTTTATGAATTATCCTTTATATAGACACAAGTCTATTATAGAAATATGTGGATTCTTATTCAATAATCAATATTAATGGATAAGTCTGTTAATAAACTAAATTGATAAATTTGTCTATTAAATGGGGGGGAATTACAAATGACAGATAGGCGTAAAAGAAAAACACAACAAGCTGTTCAAACTGCTTTTGCTAAATTAATATCAAATAAAGATATAAAAGATATTACTATAAAAGAATTATGCCAAGAAGCAGACATTAATAAGAGCACATTTTATTTACATTACAGAGATATTTACGATTGTGCAGATAGTTTTATGAATGATGCTGTCGATAAAACCATTAAAGTTATAGAACCTTATAACTTTACCGAATTAATAAATCACATGCCGGAAATAATTGAAAAAACATTAGATATATTTAGAGAAAATAGGGATCTTTATGTACCATTTTTCAATTCACCAAGGCACTCTTTTTCTATGTATAAGACAAAACAACTTATAATAAAAAAACTTTTAGAAAAAACTCAAAATAATGAAAAATCAAGACTTGTAAATAAGAGTAGCGTATCCTTTATTGTATTTGGACTTTTTGGTGTTCTTGAACAAATAGAATTTGATGAAATAACTTCTGAAATAACTTCAGCACTAACATCTAAAATTCAAAATGGATTTATTCATTCTGAAGATATTTATTAACTTAACGCATTTTTGTATTAAACTCTAACAAGCTAAAATGAATGAGCAACTAAAAATAATTTGCAATAAAAAAACAGCCTAAAACGCATCATACCATGTTTTAGGCTGTTTCCTAGCTATTCAGTATTTATAGCATACTCTAGGATAGTCATATTTGTGTCCATTATAAAGTCAACCATTTTTCTATATATTAAAAAAACTCCTCTTTTATCTTCAATTCTGTGAATAAAACATTATAACCACTATCAATAGGACTGCAGCAATATATCCCACATTTAACATTTTTCTTTGAACTGTGTAGATGACAAATTCTAAGTTGCCTCCAACCTTTATTTAGAACATTAACCTCTATTTTATAGTCGTTTCCTTGTCTGCTAATTCTAAATTCAGCTTCGTCAACTTGTTTATCTAACTCTTGTGTAGACCAATCCGAATATCCCAAATTAGTTACAACAGCACCTAGTTTTGGAGGATTATCTAGTTCATATTCTATAGAAGTCTTCAGCCAATTATCCTCGTCCACTCTTACTACTAATCCACATTGGTCAAATTGATTTATTGGATTAAACTTAACCTTTGTTGTCATAGTAAAGTCCTTTTCGATTTCTATATAAAACATATGAGCATTATCATTTCTAAAACCATAGTGAGTTCTTTGCCAAAAATCAGTCACCTTATCAGTTTCTACGTAAATTCCACTTTCTCCCACTTTCCACACTTTAGGTTCATATAACCACTTCATCTTATCTGCTGACGAAGGATCATTTACTAAATCAACAAAAACCTCTGACTCTTTTTCTAATATTTTATCATTTTTTATTATTATATCTGCCTTTGCCTTAGGGTTATCTATTGAAAAATGCTGTCTTTGAAGCCACATGAAATAATCTCCATAAAGATCTTTTTTATCTTCATCACTTCTTTCTATCGATGATGTAAAAGTACAATCTAACCATACTTTTATATCAAAATTAATATCTACAGTATTCTTAAATATTAATGCTCCCTCAACTATAACTATATCATTACTTTTATATGCATTTTCAATTTCATTTTTTATTGAAGAAAAATCATAAGCATTTTCATAGTAATACTTAGATGGATTAATATTACTAAGAGATTCTTTTAATACATCTTGATTCTCCTCTAAAGAAATTGTATAAACCTTATATTGGCTTTGGTATCTTTCTTTTAGTTTATTAGCAAAAGCAGTTTTTCCACTTAAACTTATACCGCTAATACCAATTAACACCTTTGAATTTTCTTTCACTTTTTCATTTATTAAAGAATATAACTTTTCCATAATTAATATATCAACTCCCTCAGTAATATTTCTTAATATATTTTAGCACATCAAATAAAATAATAGATTGAATATGTGAGGCATATTTCGTACCAGACCAATAAGCAAATTCTGCTCATAGTTGACTTATTGGGAAAATTTAACAACTAACCATGATGCAAAATATGCAAGCATACTAGTCTATTATTTTTTTGATTGTACCTTAATGTAACTTTATAACAAATAATTATACTACATAATTATTTTCGTTAACTTTGACATACATATTAGTTTTTTCAGAGCTTATTAGCATTATCAAAATATATGCTATCAAAAAATATGGATAAATCACTATACTAGTTTTTGAAGCTGTAAACCCCAATAGCGGAGGCATAAATGTAGTTCCAATATAGGCAAACGCTATCTGCAACCCCATAATGGCCTGAGATGCAGCTTTTCCAAAACGCCTCGGAGTTTCATGCATCATTGATGGATAAATAGGGGCATATCCAAATCCAATTAAAATCAATGCTGCTATTGAAAGATAAATAGGAAGTGGTAATAGCAGCAAAACTGCCCCTATAAAGCAAAGAATTTGTCCAGATCTTATTAGTAATAAATTATTGAATTTCATTGTTAAAAATCCTGATAGAAATCTTCCTAAAGTAATCCCTGCATAAAATAATGAAATAGCACCTGCTGCCTGTGCAGCATCTACTCCTCTATAATTAACCAAGTAACTGCTTCCCCAAAGGCCTGTGCTAGCCTCAACCCCACAATAACAAAGAAATGTCAGCAGTGAAAATTTTACGCCTGGTAATTTTAGTACAGAAGTATTGTTATGTTCCTCTTTTTCTTCCCTACCTTCCTGTATTTCACTAGATGAATTTGTTCCTTCAACCTTTTTCCACAATGGAAGCGTAAAAAACAGTATAAATACTAAAAAGAATTGAAGTATAGAAATTGCAAAGTATCCTTTTCTCCATCCGTAATTATTAGCAATGGAAATTGACATAATTATAGGTCCTGTAGTAGCACCAATTCCCCAGAAACAATGAAGCCAGCTCATGTGCTTTGCCTTACAATGTAAAGCTACAAAATTGTTAAGTGCTGCATCCACAGAGCCAGCTCCAAGTCCAAGAGGTATAGCCATAACACATATCCATAACATTGACGGGCATATTGAAAATCCCATTAATGCTACAGCTGTCATTCCAACACTTACAAGTGTAATCTTACCAGTATCAAAGCGTTTAATAATTTTACTACTAAATAAACTAGATATTATAGTCGCCGCAGAAACAATCATTGAAATGACTCCTGCTGAAGAAAGTGAAACTGATAGATCATTATACATAAGCGGCCATGCTGACCCTAATACAGAATCTGGTAATCCTAAGCTTATAAATGATAAGTATACAATGATTAATAATGCTGTAAACATTCTTACTATTTCCTCTCTATCTTATTTTTTATAATTTTCATATAATCCTAATACGTTGTATCAATATCTATTACTATAAAGAATCTAAAAAGATTACTTATCTCAAAACTTTTAATTCATTATGTTATTAAAAAACTCTACATCATGTAAATCAGCAATGACTTTCTTAGCCTGATTATATTTCTGGTAGGTTGAAAGTTTATGAGGCCAAGCATAAACATTTCTAATTCCTGCTGAAACAGCAGCACTTATACCTATATCAGAATCTTCTAATACTATAACTTCGTCTGCACTTAAATTAAGCATATTAAGCATTGTAAGATATGGCAACGGATGTGGTTTAGATTTTTCTACGCTTTCTAAAGCAACAATAGGCACCTTTTTTTTATCACTTATTCCTAATAGGTTAACATTGGCCTGGCATATTTTCATCTCTGCGGTAGACACACAGCCAAATTTTATATCTTTCTTTATTAGTGACATCCATAATTTTTTCATATCTTTCCTAATCAGCTTTGCACTTAATTTCTCCATATAGCATTTTACAGTAGCATTCTTTATTTCTTGATGTTTTCTATCTTCTATTCCAAATTTTTTAATAGTCTCATCAAGAGTTAATCCAATTAGCTCATCTTCTTTAACCTCAATGCTATCACATACCTCTTTTTTTATTGATTCAATCAAAGCTTCCATATGCAATGGTTCACTATCAACAATTATTCCATCTATATCAAATATTACACCTTTTATCATATCAACTTTTCCCTGTTAGCACTCTATTATAACTTTTGCATTCTGTTCTTTAGCTTGGACCATGGATTTCGAATCAATATCGCAACCTAAAATTGAAAATGCTTTTTTATAATTTTCCAATGGAATTACATGACTTACTAACTTTTCAGCTGGAATGATATTTTTTGTAATAAGATGGAAAGCCTCTAAAAATGAACCATGTAAAGAATCAATTGACCCGATTATCGATAAACTCTTATCGGCTAATTCCCTAACATTTATATTTGCATACTTATCTTTTAATCCAATACTCATATAGATTCCGTCACAAGACATTTCAGGATATAATTTTTCTAATAATCCAGATGTAGTATCTACCACAATATCTAATGGTGCCTTTGCATCATTAAAATAGTTTATTCTCGCGTCTTCAAGTGAACTATATATTTTTACTCCTTCAGGAACGCAACCGCTTGCATAATTCAGTCTATTTAAGGATGTTTCAATAACTACTGGAGTCAACCCCTTTAAGTACAAAGCCCATGTATATAAAATCCCCATTGTTCCAGCACCAAAAACATAGGTATTTAAATTCATGGATGAAGGCTGAATTTTACGTGCTCCTGTAATTACGCAGCTTAATGGTTCTGTTAAAGTTACAGCTTTCATAGATACATCATCTGGAATTTTATATACAAAATTTGATGTAGTACGATAACGATCTGCATAAGTACCATCATAGCTCACGCCACTTTCTGTACCAAATTTATTTTCACAATGATTTATCCTTAAAGTTTGGCACATACGACATTTCCCACAATAATAAGTTGGATTTATTACTACTCTGTCGCCTACCTCTACATTTTTTACATCTGATCCTACTTCTGCTATAATACCAGTTGATTCATGTCCTAGTGTGACCCCTTTTACTGCCACGGGATAAGTTCCTGAAATAATACCAACATCAGTGCCACATATTCCACAATATTTTATGTCGACGATAACATCATTTGGATTAATAACATGAAGATCTTCTACTTCTTCAAGCGAAACATCCCATGTACCATTATATTTTAAAGCACGCATTTTTCTCTCTCCTTACTAAACTGAATTAATGAAGATTCAAGTCTATCTAAAATTTCATATATTTCATATTCATTTACTATTAATGGTGGTCTAACCTTTATTGATAAGCCAAAGCTATAGCGACTTGCTCTAACAATTAACCCTTGTTGTTTTGCAATTTCCATAAATAGATCTACACTTTTCCTATTTGCAAAATCAAATGCAAACATCAACCCTCTACCTTTAACATTAAAAATAAATGGATACTTCCTTGCAAGATTTTCAAGTCCCTCTTTTAATAGTTTTGATTGTTTATTAACATTATCTAAAATATTATGATTTTTAATATACTTAATTGTTGCTTCCATTGCTACAAGTGCTAATGGGTTTGCTCCCGATGTTGTTGAATGTTCCCATGATTCTAAAACATTAAGTTCCTTTCTCATTAAAACACCGGCAACAGGTATCCCAATTCCACCCGCACCTTTTGCAAATGTTATTATGTCAGGTCTTAAATCTTTAGCAAAACCATTTGTAGCAAAGAACGTTCCAGTTCTTCCAAATCCAGTTTGAACTTCGTCTGCTATGATTAGAATACCATGTTTATCACAAATTTCTCTTATCTTTTTAAAGTATCCGGAATCTGGAACTATATTCCCTCCGTTACCCAAGATAGGCTCTATAATAAGTGCAGCTACCTGACCATTTGAGGCATACTCTATAAAATCTTCCATTCTTCTTGCACATAGAAATCCACAATTTTCTTTTGATTGTGAATAAAAGCAATTAAAACAATCAGGAGCTGGTATTTTTAAAGTATTTGGCTGAGATAATGCAAAATTTTTTCTGCGAAAAGCATTACCTGAAACTGCTGTTGTTAAGACACTTTGTCCATGATGTGAAAGAAATAAAGATATAACATCTGATTTTCCTGTTGCCTTCTGAGCAATTCTAATAGCACATTCATTCGCTGTGGAGCCAATTATATCTCTAAACCAAAAATCATTAATTTGTTCTGGTAAAAATTCTCTTAATGATTCGAAGATCTCTCTTGATTTTTCTTTGGTAAAGGCTGATGAAAGATGGCTACATCTCCTCAACTGCCTTCTTACAGCTTCAACAACTTCTTCTGCTGAATAGCCGAGGGCTAAATTAAAAGTGCCTGATGCACAATCAATGTACTTTTGTCCATCAATATAAAGATAGATGCCTTGTCCAAAGTATTTTTCTAAAGCATCCTTCTCTTCTTTGTCAACGTCTTTGGGATCAAACTTTGAGTTCTCCATTATTCTTCTTTCTCTCCCTTCAAATTTAAATTGTTTCTACTTATTTCTATTTTTTCTACATACATCACCCCTTTTTCTTATTTTTACCACTTGAGTGGCATTATTTGTTAGCTAACTGAGACAATTTTACAATTTAATTTCATATATGTCAACAGTTACCATGTTATTATTTGTATATTGTTGTATATATTTATATTTTTAACGCTTAAAGTTATATATTAAATTTATTAAAGTACTTTATTAGTCTATTATTATTTAAAAATTATGCTGAAAAATCCAATATAAAATATAAAATTATTAAAATTTAAAATAGCAAAAATTCTAATACACTTCAATGTGCCCCTTAAATAAATACTCTAAATATGAACTAAAATCATAAGGAATTTATTACACTATCTTGTTCAATACCAATTTATAATTTAATCTTAGATTGAGCCACTGCACTTTTTTAGGATATATTGTCATAAATGTATTTTCTGAATTTCATAATTAGAATATAAAATTAATTCCTTCATATAACTTGACAAAATAAGGAATGAATATTATAAATATATATAATAAGTGTACTTATAATAAATATATATATTAAAGGAGAGCTTAAAATGGAGTTAACATTCAAATTAGAAGTAAATGCACCTAATGAACTTATTTGGTCTTATTATGCTGATCTTGAAAAAAGACATATTTGGGAAGAAGATTTAGAAAGCATTAAATTTAATGGAGAATTAAAAACAGGAACTACTGGAACAATGAAACTAGAGGGAATGCCAGAGATGTCTTTTACTCTTACTAATATCGTTCCTAATTGTTCTTATTGGGATAGAACTGATGTCCCTGGTGTTGGAGGAATATATTTCGGACATGATATTTTGCAAAAAGATGGTAAAACTTTTATTCAACATACTGTGAGATTAGATAAAGAAAACCCATCGGAAGATGATGTAAATTTTCTTTGCAATGTATTTTCTGATGTCCCTAAATCTACTATGATAATCAAAAAGGAGGCTGAAAGATAAATTGGAATTTCCATCAAATCGTTTTAAAGATGATGCAGAATCATCAACCGGACTTCTTTTTATTCGCGTATATAATAAATGGCATTCCATTATAAATCAAGAGTTACGTAAATTAGGGATTACTCATCCTCAATTTGTAGTGCTTACCACCTTAAACTTTCTCAGTCAATCTGATGATAATGTGACTCAAGTAAGTATTTCTAAGATGGCAGATATGGATGTCATGTCAGTATCCCAAATCGTTAAGGGATTAGAAAAGAAGGAATTTATAAGAAAAACTGTAAATCCGAAAGATAGTAGAGCAAATGCAATTATACTATTACCCAAAGGACAAGAAATAGTAAAACTCGCTCTTCCTGTTGTTGAGAAAATAGATGATGATTTTTTTGGTATTTTACAGGAAAATGAAAAACTCTTTCGTAAGTATCTAAATCAACTAGATTAATATCTATTTATAGGTAGGATACCAAAATATAGAAAATGGATAGATCTCAATATATCTATCCATTTTTATATATTTAATCATGTTAAACATTAAGTATAATTTTTATATGGAAAACTGGATTATGTGCTAAATTAAATAGTATTCTTAGTAAGAACTTTAAATAGTTAAAAGCTCTCTTCCAAGAGTTCTGTCATACATATCTCTTTTTATCCTTTATTTATACCAAATGCCCTTTAATATGACATTTTACTTTTCAACTTTTTCCCTACCAAATCAATAATTAATCTTAGTATAACTCCAAATAATTTTTTTAAAGGATTTATCTTTACATCGTAAAAATAATATGAATTTAACCAATTCTTGTCATTCCAATAATCATAATCAGCCCTAGAGGTAAAAGTCTTAGTTCGTAAACAATTAAACATAAATATATCATAATAAGATGGAGCTTTTCTAACTTGACTTTCAATAGCTTGTCTAAATTTATTCGTAAGTTTCTCAATTTTTAAATATGTCTTTTTATGATAACCTTCATTGTAAACTAAAGCAAAATTATCCTTTCTATTTTCAAAATACATAGGCTAAATAATACTTATTATTCCAATTAAATTACATGCCCAACCACTAATAGTCATCTTCATATATTTACCAACCTGCTTATGGCCACCTCCATCACTGGTAATAACAATCAATGTAGGCTTTCCCACTAATTCTTGACGATGGAATAAAAATGCCATTCTATCAATAATTCTTTTTAATGGTGATGGAACTTGATATGCATAAACAGGTGTAGCAATAATAATTCCATCAGCCTCTAAGAGCTTTTTTCTTATTATATCTAAATCATCCCTGCAAGGACAAAGTTTTTCACTCTTCTTAAAACATAACCCACAACCTCTACAATCTTGGATTTCATAATCCTTTAAGAAAATATAATCATAAGTCATGTTCTTAGTTCCTAACCTCAATTCAATTTCCTTACATACATTTAAACTGTCCTGCTTTCTTGGACTTCCCATTAATATAACTATTCTCATTTTATTCCTCCACACACTATCCAACATTGGATATAAAATTTAATAATATGTCCTATCTTTTTTAGATAGGACATATTATTATTTGCTTAATTTTTTAATTAACTCTTCTAATTTTTCTGACGCATTTTCCGGATTCTTTAAGATTTCCTGTTTTAGACTTTCTATTGAATCATTTGTTGAAGCTTCCATTTCTTCAGCATTAGAAAAATCAAAATTTGAAATAAGGCTTGAGATTTCATTACTTGTAACAATGCATTCATCAATCTCATCAATAAATGCTTCATGCCATTTTATTTGGTATTCAAGATTTGAAATCATTATTTCGAATGAAATTTTTTCAACCGCAAGACTTTGCTTATTGACTTTTATCTTCTGCCACTTTTTTAAATATGTTATCTTATCTCTTAACCCATCGATATGGCTATGTATAAGAGAAATCATACTTTGTTTATCAAGTGTATTTAACAATGGATAAATAATAAATTTATCAGAACCGCTTGGGTACAATTCATTAGTTATTTCATTTTTTACAAGTTCTTTTAATTCATCTCTGCCCTTATCAGTTATTTTATAAATTTTTCTAGCTTTTGATCCAGAACCAATTTCTTCTTTTAAAACAATCAATCCATCTTTTTCAAGCTTATTTAATGCATAATATATTGATCCCGATTGAATCTTTGTCCACTTATCCATATGGTTTGTTTGGATGAACTTTTGGATTTCATATCCATGAGTAGATTTTATGCTTAAATAATATAAAATTAATACCTTAATTATGTTTCTCACCTCTTTATCCAATATTGGTTATAATTCATGATATACCCAAGATTGTATAAAGTCAAATATTTTTATTCACTATATCACTTCTTACCCAGAACTCATTTATTTATGATATTACCTCTCTATTACTATATAACCCCTTTCGGAATTATCTTCATGAGGCATCTTTTATTACCCATTTTTATACTTTTCAGTAGCTCAACATCAACTTCACACTTAAAGGCTTCTTCGAATAATACTTTACTATACCCAGTAGTACATTGACACCATGTATCAGACCCTAACCTATCTACATCCGCAAGCATTGGGCATGGACAAAAATTAAACTGTAAATAAAGTTCTCCATTCTCATAAAATAGCCCTATATCTTTTGCTTTTTGTAAATTTCCGAATTCTTCTAAACTTGATGATAGTTCCATTAGCTCTTTCACAAGTTCTAACTTCTTATCCATTCCATATCCACACTGGCACTTCATTCTGATCATCTTAATAGTCGCCTTGTCAAATTTGCTTTCCAATCTCTTCATTGTAGAATTCACCCATATGGCGTTTCTTTCTAATTTACCACTTCCCTCTTTTCCATATACAACTTCTCTTGCAATATCCTCATTGCTTTGACCCTTAACAGCTTCATAAATAACATTCTCTTGGATTTTCCTTATATCAAACATAAAATTCCCCTTTTCTTGACTTTATCTAGCGATAACTTTAATCACATAAAAGAAAATAACAATACTAAAATTTCATAATTATTTTTTAATGCGCCTTATCACTATTTTTATAATAAGGGAAACCTTACTTTTCTACTTCTGAATTCTTGCTCTATTTAATAGCAACACATAAATCCATAGTAACATGACTATTTTTTCTATCAATACTATGGTAAATCCCTAATGCATATTTTTCGTCTCTTCTATACCCACTACGTGGAAGCCAAACATTAAAGATTCCCAGAAATGTTATAAAAATATCATATATATATCCACTAAATCTATAAACTGCAAATTTACCACCTTTTATTGTTGTAAGATTTTCTGACTGTACATCTTCATCGACAGTGATACATAAATCATATATACATTTGTCTAACTGAGTAATAGATGGATCATTATAAGATTTTTCAATCAAAAGCGTATCTGGTTTAATATAAGCTTTATACCGTTCCATAAAACTATACCAATTAACGCCTATCTCACTATAATCTCCAATATATCTTTCATAAATCACGTTAAGATCAGTCAAATTTTCTATACTAATGTTCTGATCATAATTCTCAAAAGACTTAAAAGCATTATATTCACTAGGACAAAATGGATTAATAACGCCTGCTGAATTCATAGATTTTCTAAATTCTACTGGACAAATACTATATTGCTTACTAAAGGCTGAACTATAATTGGAAGAACTGTATCCATAATTAATTCCAATATCAGTAATAGTTTTGTCTTTTTCAACCTTAAGACTTACTGCACTTTGATCTATTTTTATACGTTTGATAAAAGAATATACACTTATTCCTGTTTCTGCTTTAAACATTCTACTAAAATGATATTTTGAAAAATCACAGTAATTAGCAACATCTTCAATAGAAATCTCCTCATCTATATGCTGCAAAATGTATTCAATACTTTTATTTATCAAAAGTTTTTTAATTATCATCTTAAGCCCACTCTCCCAAACACTTTTTACATAAACTAAAGATTTCGTTTTGATAAAAGTTTACCTTCATTTAAAAAATATTACTGAAATGTTAACTTTCAATAACAACATTAATAATAAAAAATATAAGCTTCTCCAAGCATTATTTTCATATTTATTTTATATTTAAAATATCTCTCACTTCTTCAAATTATAACATATTTTGTAAATACAACATCACTTATGACACCTTACTTTCACTTATAAAAATAGCCTTAGACAATATATAAATGCCTAAAGCTATAAATCATATTTATGATATAAATTCATCGTATCAGTATAAAATACTAAAATCTCTGCATACCAATATTATTAATAAGTTAAAAGTATAGAAGTATCTACATCAAGCAATTATTAAAATATATAAGTCTCTTACTTCTATTTTATGAATTTTCGTCTATATACAGACAGTAACAAAATAATATTAAAAACAATTAGATATATTCCCGTAGGCATACTTATAACTTTTAAAACCATTAGAATTATTTGAACTATATCTATTATTAAAATTAGTGCTAAAAATCTACTTATTTTATGTCTCTTATCTAAATCAGACATTTTTTGAAGTTTGCTTATTTGGCTATAATGACTTAAGCATGGTATTGTTGTAAAAACAGAAACTGCTATTATTGGTATAAAAATAATGAAAAGCACTGTATTATATATATCAGGCAAATTGCTATTTTTAATAAAAGCCATTAAAATAAAAAGTATAATAGAACAAATAGAAAATGGTATTGCCACTTTTTTTAGTGATTGATACATGCTTATATGCTTTTCTATTTCAGTATCCTTATCAGTATAAATTTTTTTTGTTCCTTCAGGAGCACTAAATATATGAATTATATTTCCTATCGAACACACATTAGTCCATCCTGCTTCACTAAAATACGAAAAATATTCTTCATCTAGATTTATTCTATAATCTAAAGCATATTGCAGTTTTTCCGGCTCAGCTTTTTTTAATTTATATCCCATAAATGCAAATTTCTCTAATTTCCATCCTCTACTAGCATATTCAGATAGCATCTGCATTTCCTCGTACTCAGCAAATGATAATCCCTTACTCATAATATATTTTGTACCAAACATCTATTATAACATCTCCCTATCATTAAATGCATTCTCAGCAATTTTAACCATTTTACGCTTTCTTTCAAGCTCATTTTTTAAAGATTCAATCCCTTTATCAGTTATTACATAAACTTTTTTCTTTTCTGATTCTTGCGTAAGTTCTATAAATTCTGCATCAAGAAGTTTTTTTATGCTAGTATATAATGATGCAGGACCTATTGAGAACTCCCCTTCTGACATTTCCTCAACTGATTTCATAATTAAATAACCATGCTTAGGCCTTATTAAAGATAATAAAATATAGTAATACGCATCCGTAAGTTCGCCCATATCTAAAGAATTATTTCTAGCCAGCTCTCATACACCTCCTCTATATCATTTAACGATATATCATTAAATAAACTATATCATTAAATGATATATATGTCAATAAATGATATAGTATATTTTTTAATATAATACTATTATTGGCAGATTACCTAAAGAGCGGTATTGTATTTGCAGCATTTATTGTGAATTTTCTTCTTGAAACAAAATAATAAGTTTTATGCTTCTACTTCAAGTTGGGTTATTTTAATGTCACTATTAATATTGATTGTGATTCTTATATAAAAAATTTCAAAAAAATAGTAGCCCCAATTTGCAATTTGGATAGCTACCATTTTTAATAAAAAAACAGTTATTTTTGCTTAAACTTACTTATCGTCATTTATTTGCGATATGATTCATGGTATCATTAGCAAGTAATAACGCTTTTATAAAAATAGAATATCTGCTTTTCAGACACCCTATTTAGAATTATATTTTAATTACCTTTCTTATTTATACTTTATTTTAAATTAGCTGTAATAATCTTATCTTCAATTATATATTTTGTTCTACCATCTTCTGAAACAGATGTGGTATTTGTATTTATTTTGTTAAAAGTATACGGAATAATTTTTATGGAATTTATATTAAAATGCTTTTCGGGTAACTCATGTACATAATCTCTATAAAGATATGCTCCATTTCCTATTTCTCCTCGTAAAGGCACTGAATCACCATTTGCATCAACAATATCATAATAGTAATTTGCATCTTTATTATTTTCATGCGCACTAAAACCCTTTGAATCACCAGAAATAAACACTTTATCTGGTGTAATAGTAATATTGCCCAAAGAAAGTTCATTATCACCAATTATAATATTTTTATCTACCTTGACATCTTTAGTATCTTTTTTATAATTCGTAGAATCATAGACAAAGCTATAAGTAAAATCTGAAGAACTAATACCATATTCTTCAGCTAAAGAAGAAAATACTAACTTTACATCTTCCTTATCAGTTAATGGTAATTCCATCATTTCTACCTCAAGAATCACATTAGTTTCTTTCTCAAGTTCATTATTTTCTACCTTATCGTATCCAACAAAATCCTTATATCCTGCAATACTATATCCAACATAATCAGAACTTCTCTCAATTTTTTTTCCGTTAATATAAATGTCTGGAACTAATTTATGGTTAATATCAACAAGGTCATTTTTTTTCTTATTAATATTAAAATTAATAATGATTCTTGAATTATCAGTAAAAAACTCATTTAAAGTAAGCTTAACATCTTTACTCTCCAAAGTTTTCCCTATCTCAGTTGAATAGTTTTCTCCAGTAGTATTAATTCCTAACCATTTATTAATACTATCTTTAAAGCTTGCTGCTCCTGCTAAAACCTCATCTCCATGAATTCCTAAATTTACAATCAAAAGCAAGGCTACTATAGCTGCTAAGGCCTTCTTTTTATTCCAAAACAATGTTTTCTTTTTAGACGTTGTAAATTGTCTCATGAGTTTCTTCTTTTCTAATTCATCAACCTCTTCTATTACATACTGTGAAAAATCTATTTCTACATTATTTAATAAACTATATTCATCTTTCATGGCTTATCCCTCCTTATGGTTTAGAAAATATACTTCTAAGCTTATTCTTTCCTCTAGAAATTCTGTTATATAACACAGAGGGTTTAATATTAAACTCTTCACTAACTTCCTTTACAGATTCTTCTTTCACAAAAAGCTTAATAAAAAGCTGCTTATCAAATAAACTAAGGTATTTTAAGATTTCCTCTGTTTCATATTCTAATTCGTTCTTTAAAGCCTCTTTTTCTATTGTGAAGTCACTTTCTATATCTAGTTCAGATATATCCATATGCTCAAGAGTTTTTAAATATTTTCTCTTATAATCTATAGCTCTGTACTTTGCTATTGCGGCTATCCAATTTTTTAAAATATTCTTTTCTTTATCAAAGCTTGTGATATTATTCCATATCTTAAGGTATACATCATTGATGCATTCCTCATGATACTGTGGAAAATTGTATAAATGTTTTTTTACTATAGCTTTTATTAATGGTGCATATTCATTAATAAGTAACTCCATGCCTTTTTCACTTCTTTTTTTTATTAATAAATAAATTTCTTTATCCATAGCAAAATCCCCCTTTCTGACAATGCCTTACACTTACTATTACGGATAGGATAATCCTAATTCTATCAATGAATAAAATTTTTATTTTTTTGTGCCTTAATATAAGTACTTTTATAATAAACATAAATCTATTAAATGATAACTTCCAATATCTCTATGCAAGTTGGATACACCCCTTATAATCCCAATATCTATTTAAAAATTTATATTATTTCTATCCAAGCTATAAAAAATGCTAATATTATACCTTTAATTCTATCATCATAAGACAATATATCATCATGATTTTAAGCGAAAAAAAAAATAGTAGCCCTTTTTTGCAATTTAGATGGCTACCATTTTTAATAAAAAAGTTATTTTTGCTTAAACTTACTTATCATAATTTATTTGTGATATGATTCACCGTATCATAAGTAAAAAATCAAGCTTTTTACTATACCTCTCTCTCTCCATTTATATTATTAATTTACCACTCTTAAAAATTGATATAAATGGAGTCCTTAAGCCGTTTTATATCACTTATAGGTGGTAATCCAAACATTCGTGCATACTCACGACTAAATTGAGATGGACTTTCATAACCAACTTTATAACCCGCCTCCGCTGCTTCTAGCACCTCTGAAAGCAGCAGTCTCCTTGCCTCTTGTAATCTAATCTGCTTTTGATATTGTAACGGACTCATTGCAGTAACCTTCTTAAAGCAATGGTGCAACGATGACGAACTCATATTAATTTCCTTTGCTAATTCATCAATACGCAGGGGTTTCTCAAAATTATTATTAATCAAGTTAATAGCTTTTGAGATAGCCCGTGCATGGCTACCTATCATAGCAAATTGCTTCAATATGTATCCATGTTTATCTTGTAAAACTCTATAAAGTATTTCTCTAATAAATAGAGGAGCAAGAACTGGAATTTCCTCTGGAGTTTCTAAAAGGCTTACAAGCCTTAGCAAAGCATCAAGAAGTAATGAATTACCTTTTGTTACAGTTAATCCTCTTTCCAAGCCAGGCTTTTCTTCAAAATCTTGCTTTGATTCTTTAATGATATCAAAAATTTGATCTGAATTAAAACTAAGCCTGACACATAAATATGGCTGGTCAGGAGTAGCTTCAATTATTTTGCCTATAATAGGTAAATTAACAGATGCAACTAAATAAGAGTTTGCATCATATCTATAACTTTCTTTTCCTAGAATTACAGTTTTCGCACCTTGTACAATTACGCATATGGATGGGATGTAAATCGAATGCAGTGGTTCTGAAATATTAGAGGCACGTATTAAATCCAATGATGGTATATCAGTTGATTGAAATCCATCTCTATAAGTAAATTTCTCAACTAGAGAGGCGAGACGCCTTTGCTGATTACATAATTTATAATTTTTTATATTGTAAATCCTTTTTCCCATAATAATATCTCCTCATAAAAAAATTATAATTTCTTTTGCAGGATTGTGCAATGATTAGGAATAAATAGGCTACCTATTCATATCTAAATTATCCTATAATCAAATCAACAAATAAAGAATATGCAAGACAAAAATATTTACTCAATGCAAATACTCTCATATATCTTTAATTATAAGTAAATTATTTTAATGGAGGTTTATATCAATGAGAAACTTAGAAGGTAAAGTTGCAATAATAACAGGTGCATCTAGAGGAATAGGAAGTGCTATAGCTAAACAATTATCTGTACTTGGAGCTAAAGTAGTTGTCAATTATTCTAGTAATGCAGTAAAAGCAGAAGAAGTTGTAGAAGAAATAACTAAATCAGGCGAACAAGCCGTTGCAATTAAAGCTGATGTTAGCAACATAAAAGACGTTGAAAGATTGTTTTCAGAAACAATCACTAAATTTGGAAAGGTAGATATATTAATAAATAATGCAGGCGTAATACTTTATAAATTACTTTCTGATGTAACAGAAGAAGAATTTGATAAGCTTTTTAATATAAATGTGAAAGGTACTTATTTTGCATGCCAACAAGCTATGAAACATATGGAGAATAACGGAAGAATCATTAATTTTTCTACCTCAGTTGTTGAAAGTATGTTCCCAACTTATAGCGTTTATGCAGCCACAAAAGGAGCAGTTGAACAAATCACACGTCAACTAGCAAAGGAATTTGGCCCTAAAAAAATTACAATTAATGCTGTAGCACCCGGTCCAATAAATACTGAACTTTTCAACGTTGGAAAGACATATGAGCAGATTGAGGCAATTAAACAAATGAATTCCTTTGGACGTATTGGTGAACCAGACGACATAGCGAATGCTATTGAATTTTTGGTTAGTGATAAAGCTCAATGGATAACGGGCCAGACTATTCGAATTAATGGTGGATATGTTTAATACTCTTATCTGTTAAAAAAACAAAGTTTTTCAGCTAATATCCCCTAAGCCCGCATTATTCCAGCATATTCTGAAGAATATTAGAATACAGCAATGACCTACATAAAAGGTAGAGGCAGTTACATTTAAAACAGCCTCTACCTTTTATTAATCTTCATCTATTTTTACTCTCCGCATTTTATTTTTAACTTTTACTGCATATTTTAATTCATATACTGGTATTCCTTTATTAATTGCATCTGCAATTTCATCCATTTCTTTTTTAATATTTTCTTCATCAGCATACCATCCAAGTACAGTTGATTTTTCTCCCCAAAGTGCTCCGCTATTAATACCGATTAACCAATATTTAGGCTCATCATTTCTTGCTTTATACATTACACTTGACGCTAAAACTTTATAGCAATTAACAATTGATTTTCCGTCATGCGATTTAATAGTGATTTTCCCAGTTGGCATAATTACATTAGTAGATAAAGGTTTATCATTTTAACTAGACCTTATTTCACTCAACATCAAATAATCTAAAGATACATTAAGTTCTTTAGATAAGATAAGCAATTTCTCCATTTCTGGATAGCCACTTCCCTGCTCCCATTTAGAAACTGCCTGGCGGCTTACTCCAACTATTTCTGCTAGCTTCTCTTGTGAAATATTTCTTTCTTGCCTAATTAATTTTAAATTATCTAAAAAACTCATAACTTCATACCTCTTTTCTTTATTATTATGTGCAAATTATAATGAGTTTTACACTAAAATAACACCAACCTGTAATTGCAAATACGCAACTTGTATTTGCATTGCCCATAAACTGTATAAAAACTTAATTATGAATTACTTCTTATTAAAATTATTTCATTGATATAAAAATAATCACACTACCAACTTGAAATTTTAATAGTGTGATACTTTAATCGAATATTTACTTTTTATGGTTTATAAATCATTATATATATTTCCTTAATAGATTTAAATTTAAAACTCTAGAAAAACAATTTCCTAATTAGAGCTAGATTTCAATATATTAAATGTTAATGTAGTTATTACTTTATTACTCCCAACTTTCGTAATGAACCATATATTCAAGCTTCTTTCTCGGACGAGCTTTAGGAGTTTCATCTGGATATCCAATAGTTAAGACTCCAACTACATATTTGTCTGATGGTATATTTAATACTGGTCTAATTTCTTCCTGTGTGAATTCTGCCACCCAGCAAACGCCTAGCCCCAAGCTATTAGCTTCCAGTAGCATATACCTTGTTGAAATTGAAGTATCTCTAATTATTCTTTTTAATTCATCCTGAGGACTGTTATCATCTAAATACACATCCCCTTCTTTAATTCTGCAACGTATATCTGCAACACATACAATAAATACTGGAGCTGTAAACATCCATTTTTGATTATGAGAAGCTTCTACTATTTTTTGTCTCATTTCTTCAGATTTAACCACTATGTAATGCCAAAGCTGAGTATTGTTACCTGATGGAGCAAGCCTTGCACTTTCTAGTAATTCATTTATTTTTTCGTTTTCTACTGGTTTATTACTATATTTTCTTATACTTCTACGCATTTCAATTTCTTTAATCATTTATTTAAATCCCTCTCTTCATGGAATTTTAGTAGATTTTACACATAGTTATAACATATTCAATAGAACACTACTCTTTATTTTAGAAGGATATCTTTTCTAAATAACTACTTTATAATGCTATAAATATATGAATCATGATATGCACCATGATGATAACGATATTTTCTCAATGTACCTTCTCTTAGAAATCCTGCTTTTTGCAATAACTTTTGAGCAATGATATTCTCCACGTCAGTATCAACTTCTATCCTTACTATTGGGTAATTCTCGAATATATACTTTACTATTAAATTAAGTATAACTGTTCCATTTCCTTTGTTACAATTATCGGAACTTAAAACCAAGCCAATTCTCACAATTCCTTGTCTATAAAAACTTAAGTAAAGTGATCCAATTGTTTGCTCTTCTTTTTCTACATTCAGTATTTGAAACTCAGAGGAGCAAAAACCATCTTTCTCATATTCAAGTTGTAGTTTTCGAAATGATTCAAATTGAAATTCTTGATAATCTTCACATGTCTTTTGCGAATTAAATTCATAAATTACTTTTAAATCACGTTCCTCAATAGTTCTTATATTAATATCTCCTTCTGTAATCATTTTTTATACTCCTCCAGTATACATTTTTAAAATAATTTAAATTGTTCCTTCTAAAAATATCTTCAAACTACAAACATCATTAAATATATGATTTGTATTAATTTTTTTCAACTCTTCTAGGTCAACACTATTTGACCACGCTGCCGACAAACACGTTACGCTTACTTCTCTACAGGCTACTACATCAGAGAATGCATCACCTACATAGCAAAATTCATTCTTATTAATACAATATTTTTTTAACAGCTTTATAATATTATTGTACTCCATTAATTTTCCTAATCACTCTACATGGATTTCCAGCTGCTACTCTATTTTCAGGAATATCCTTTGTTACTACACTACCTGCCCCTATAACACTTCCATTTCCAATACTAACTCCAGGTAAAATAATAACTCCGCCTCCAATCCAACATCCATCGCCTATAGTAATAGAAAGTGCGTAAGTATTGCAAAAATATTCCCCAGTTTCTGGATCCCAATTTTCTACTAATCTGTCCTCTAGCTCTATTGGATGAGTTGCTGTATAAATTTGCACATTAGATGCAATTAGTACATTATTGCCTATAGTAATTTTGTTGCAATCTACAAAAGTACAATTCATATTAACAGATACATTATTACCCATATAGATATTACGGCCATAGTCACATATAAATGGAGATCCGACGGATATATTACTCCCTATTCTACCAAAAAGGCTTCCTAGAATTTCTCTTTTTTCTTCCTTACCATCATAACTAAGACTATTATATTTTGAAAGTAATGTTCTTGCTGTCTTCTTAAATCCTAAAAAAATTTCATCATGACAGTTATAATTCTCTCCTGCCATACATTTTTCTAATTCTGTTTTCATATTATAATGCTCCTTTTTTTCGTAATTGCGTTTATCAACAGTATAAAAAACATCTTGTTACATATCTAGTAACAAGATGTTTCAAAATTCATATTCTTCTTGCCAATGCTTCTATAAGAAATAACACTGGCACTTGTGTAGTAGCATTATATCCACCATTAGCTTGATGCATGTCAATATTGTATGAAATATTCCAGTCTGACATCTTAGCAATAGTCGAATTGGACTGATTTGTTATACTCAAAATAATACATTTACTAACTTTGAATTGATTTATTAAGTCTATAACGCCCTTTGTTTCTCCTGAAACTGAAAGTGCAATTACCACTGTAGTCTTCATATCCTTAGTAATTGGATAAAATGTATCTTCCAATCCCATTGAAAATTTCCCCAAATTAGAGAAATATCTTGCCCCATATTTCGCAAGTGCACCAGATGAACCTGAACCTAAAAATAGCACTGTTTCTGATTTTCTAATCACCTCTGCGCCTTGCTCTATTTTCTGTTCAAAGGAATTAATGTTAGTTTTCTTAAAGTAATTTAACATCTCAGTCAAATCACTTTGTGGTGGTATTTCCTGCATTCTATGTACATATTTCTTAAGTTTTTCTTTGAATTCCTTATACCCATCACAATCTAACTTATTACAGAATCTAATAATCGTCGATGTTGATACCTGAATTGAATTAGCTAATTCTCAAATAGTCATATAAGGTATTTTTTCTTCATTATCAATGATAAACTTATATATCTTAATTTCAGTTTCATTAAATTTTTGAATATTATCATACGAAAACATTGTTTCCTCCAACAAAGTTACTATTTATATTTCACTTACCTGTAAAGTCTGATATTCTTCTTGCCTTTACACTTCAAATTGCAAGCAAATTAGCACTCGTGAACACTAATGCTTCCTTCTTTGAATGCAAGATATTCTGAACTAGCATCGATTGTGTAGATATAATATTCTCCAGGCTCATCTGCTGTTATTTCATAACTTCCTGATAAGTCTTTAAAACTTTCTCCTTTTACCATTTTCCCATTTACTACATAGCCGATTACTGCTGTTTGATCCTTAATTACTTTTGATTGATATTTGTCAAAATTAAATACTAATGTATCTCCTTTTTTTAGTTTCCATCCACTGCCATCATCCTTTGTAAATACACCTATACTGCCATTTGTCTCTATTATCTCTGGAGTTATATATTCATTGTTTTTTTCTTTTGTTACAAAGTCACTAATCAAAGCGGAATCCAATAGCTTCATTTCATCAGGTATATTTTTTATGGTTTTACTATATTTCAGCATGTTATGCGCATCATATTCTTCTACCTGCCCTTTTCCCTCTACAACTTCCGTCCCAACTAAGTGCTTATTCTTTTCTGTAATGTACGCGGCACCCTTTATTGTATATTTATTATATTGTGTATTGTGATAAAAAATTAAAAAAGCTATAATGCAACAAACTAAAATACTACAAAATGCAATAATTTTTCTTTTCATAATATCTTCACGCCTTTTCATATAATATATGTAAATTATAACACATTTTTGTAATCGAATTGTTCCGTGATTCCTAAAAAATATTTACATTTGCACTAACTATATTTTGCGAATTTAATGATATTTGGCTATTTAGAAATGACAGAACAATTATATTTGTACTTACCCCCTAAACCTTTAGTTCTATAAAATTCAAATTTCTAATTATTAGCCAAAACTAAAAATGCTAACAATAAAATAACTAAAATTGTTCCAGCTAATGCAATAATATTTATAATTTTATTTGCTTTAAACTCTGTTTTAAATAATTTGAGGAAAACACCATAAATCGTAATTCCAACAATTCCTCCAAAGGTATTTCCTATAATATCAGTTATATCTGATGCACCTATTGCAAATATGAATTGTAATACCTCGTATAACAGACTTACACTTGCTATCAAAGCAATTTTTTTCACGGAAGACCATTTACATTCTATCATACCAATATAGATTCCAAACGGCACAAATACAAGTATGTTATCATATATTTCAGAAAACTCAATCCTACTATTTACTATCACAGATTCATGAAATGGAATTATGTTAATACTTCTAAAGTATCCTAATTCCTTAAGTGAGAATTGCATTTTAAACAATATAATCCATGTTAACACTACTAAATATACTAGCAGTAATCCAATTGTTAGTGTCTCTTGTTTTGTTTTTTTATTTTCCATACGTATTTCCCATCTCCCTTAATGCTTTTACAAAAATTATTATGAATATTCCAATAATAGTGATGCAGCTAAATTTTTTTATTCTAAAAATTAAGAACTTGTTCTACTGAAATATTAACTGCAAGTTTATTATCGCATCATATATTACTTACTGTTTCTAGTATATCAGTATAATATTAACTATTTATGAGTATAAAATTAAAAATAACTTAATATATATGTTGCAATGCACAATTGCAGTTAAAATTCTTGCAATATTTTTAGAATTATCATGAAGAATTATTTTTGCAATATATATTTCGGTAATTAGTTTCACAATATCGTTCTATTATTCAAAAAATATAAATTTATCTTCAAGTAATTCTATATTTTAATCTAATTTTAATTAAGGAAACTTATAACTAAAAAAAATCCCATCATCATCATCTTGAATAATGGGATTTTGCTGTTCATTTTTCATTACTCTTTCAATTAGATTTCCAATATTTCTATATAATCGACTTGACATTATAAATAAAAATAGTATAATTACCCTGGGTAATAGTTAACCATGGTAACTATATTTTTTTGGGAGGGTATAATATGCAAGGACTATTTCAACGCTTTTTTTCACTACATCGACCTCTTATAAGTAAGCTAAACGAATTACTAGGTGAATATGATCTTTCTTATTCATTATGGCAGGTTATTCTATATCTAAAAAATAACCAACCATCTTCCCTAGTAGATATTGCTAACTACTATAATATCGAAAAGCCTAGCATAACACGAAGAGTTCAACGCTTAGAAGAACGACTAATAGTAAAAACAATATCTGGTAAAGATAGACGTGAAAAAATAATTGAGCTAACTGAAATCGGTGAAGAACTTTATGATGTATGCCGTGAAAGAATAACTCAATTAGAAAATGACGTGGTAAAGGGTATTTCAGAAGATGATCAAATCATAATATTTGAGACACTTCCTAAAATACAAAAAAATATTACGAATGAAAAGGAGATATAAAAAATGGACAAACCTAAATTATGGACGAAAAATTTCTTAATTGTTTCGACGGCAAACTTCTTTCTTTATTTTACATTTTATTTATTGATGGTTACTATAACCACATTTGCAACAGAAAGATTTCATGCATCACCAAGTGAAGCTGGATTAGCTTCTGGTATATTTGTAATAGGAGTACTTCTTTCACGTATTTTCTCTGGAAGATATATTGACCAAGTTGGATGGAAGAAAATGCTTTATATCGGATTTATTTTATTTTTAGCTACTACATTTTTATATTTTTTAGTGAATAGTATGGTGTTCTTATTCATTAATCGTTTCTTAAATGGTGCTGCAATGGGAATTGCTTCAACAGCAACTGGAACTATTGTAGCAAAGATAATTCCAAATGAACGTCGTGGAGAAGGTACTGGGTATTATGCATTAAGTCTTACTATTGCAGCTGCAATTGGGCCTTTTTTAGGCATGTTTATTACTGAGCATTCAAACTTTTATATGAATTTTGTTGTATGTATTATTTTCTTAATACTTAGTTTTTTTGCTGTCTTTTTTATAAAAATTCCAAAGTTGGAAATTGTAAAAGAACATTCAAATAATAATAAAGATTTTTCTTTGCATAATTTCTTTGAAATAAAAGCTATTCCTATCTCAATTATTGCTGGAGTAATTGCTCTTGGTTATTCAAGCATACTTACTTTTATAAGCTCTTATTCTAAAGAAATTAATTTAATGAGCGTTGGAAGTCTCTTCTTTATCGTTTATGCAGTATTTGTTTTGCTTTCAAGACCTTTCACTGGACAAATGTTTGATAAAAAAGGTGAGAATTTTGTTATGTATCCAGCAATAGCATTGTTTGCCTTATCTTTATTTTTCCTTAGTCAAACTCATGGAAGCTTAACTCTTTTATTAGCTGCCGCTATACTAGGTCTTGGTTATGGTACAACTTCATCTAGTGTACAAGCAATTGCAATAAAGGTTTCACCAAAACATCGTATAGGATTAGCTACTTCTACCAATTTTATATTTCAAGATTTAGGGGTTGGTATTGGACCATTTATCTTAGGTTACTTTGTCCCATTAATAGGATATCGAGGCTTATATATGATGATGGCAGCAGTTGCAGTTCTTTGCATTTTCTTATATTATTGCCTTCATAGCAAGAAAGCAACTTCTATGAATGATGATACTGAATCAATAATGGCTTAAATATTTATTATAATTAATAATAACAGTCAAGAAATAATTTTGTCTTTGCAAATAGAAGAACTAATTGAATTTAATCATATAATTCAATTAGTTCTTTTATTTCACTATTTTTAATTGTTTATAACAAATCTCGTAAACAATATTATTCTTAATTTTCTTCAAGCAGCCTGATATTTGTTACAGTATTCTTTATATATAATGTATCCCGCTAAACCACAAATGCCTTACGTAACTTGAAAGTCTACCAATCTACGATAAGAATCTAACAATATAAGCAATTATTATAAATAAACCTGCGACTATCGCAATTATTCCACCAGTCTTACTTCCTCTATTAGTCTCTTCTGAATCCATACCTTTTAATAAATTAACTTCATCTAAACCACCAAATAATAGGGAAATCCCCAGAAATATACTTGCAATATCACTATGAATAAAAAATATTGAAATAATTGTGAGTCCGCCAAATATAATACTTGCTATAAAGAATATTCTATTAGTAATTTTCAATTTTAACACCTCTCACACATTATAATTTATAACTATTTTTCTACTTTCAGCTTTTTCCATTGCATATTCTACTAATTTTTAAATTATTATAATTATCTCCATAATCATATAAGTCTGTCATAACAAGTTTTTCCATAAGCAATATATGTATTTCATTAATAGATCTACATTTAAAACTCTAGCAAGCCAGGTGCACGATTAAGGACATAACAATGATATCGTTTAGAATTTCAATACACATATATTAATTTCAATTTACAAATCAGCAATTCTCCTTCTAGTTAATGTACAGGCTATAATTCACCCTTTAATAATTTTATAATACTTACTTCTTAATCATACTTTTATACCTAATTTTACCACATAATCAAATCTCCTTCACCTTTATTAAATAAAAAAATATATATGTTGCAAAAATAATTCTTCATAATAATTCTAAAAATATTACAAGAATTTTATCCGTAATTGTGAATTGTGCATTGTGAATTGCAATATATATTACATAAAATAAAACACCTCATCATTAAATTTCTTTAATAATGAGGTGTTTTAAATAGTTATTATATTAAACATATTTATTGATTTCTCTATAATTAACATTTATTAATTACTTTTTATTTATATATCTATACCATGAAATTAATAATAAAGATGATATCCAATATAACGCAGTAACTTTAAGGGTTGTTCCAGCAACAAAACTTGTTCCTGAGCTTATAAGTAAAGCATTAGGGATAATCTTATTTAGTCTAGCATCAATATTTTTCATACAAATCCTCCTTAGATTGCAAATATCCAATTCATATTTTAGTCTCTTTTCTTCTTTTATTCAAGTAACATATATCGAAATTACTGCCTCATTAACATTGTAAATACTTCCAATGCTAAATACATATGTAAGGCCTATAAAGTATTCTTACCGCTTAAGATATGCTTATTATATTAAACCTTCCTTTTTTGCTGTATCTATAAAATTCTATTCATCTATGTGCATACAATACACTTCCCCCTATATTTCTAAGGGATTATTTCACTTAATAACCTTAGACAAGTATACACATTACCATTATAATCGTTAAGACATATATGTGTGATACATTTATTTCCTACTTTTAACAAAGAAATCACCTCAATACTGGTTTCATATATGTCCAGGAAACTTCAACTTATTCAATATACACTTGCCTCTATTTCATACATCTTACCAATGATTCTATATGGTTTTCTTTTATTCCTTCTACTACAATCCCTGCTATTTCTTTTGCTCCTTTTTCCGAAAAGTGAGTATTGTCTTGGACCCCATCAGGATGATTGAGATTTTCACCTGGTTTAACCCATAAGAATATTTCTTTAGTTTTCTCTATTCCTAATTGTTCAAATAAGCACTTACTTTTTTCACTCATATCTATTAATTGTACGTTTAATTCAGCCGCAAGCTCTCTTACAGCTACAAGATAATCTCCATGTGTATCTTTTATAACACCATTTTCATCAAAATTTCTTCTATGTATAGATGTTAACAATACTGGGTGTGCACCAGCATTTCTAGCAACTTTAATATACTCAGTTAAATAACCCTTATATGTAGTAAATGGCTCTGTATGTAATTCCTCATTTTCTTTTTCATCATTATGACCAAATTCTATAAATAAAAAATCATCCGACTTAATTAATTCAGATATCTTTTTTAATATCCCCTCATCTATAAAACTTTTAGAACTTCTTCCATTGATAGCAAAATTACAAATTTCTATATCATCATTAAAAAATTCTCCGATTCTTTCTCCCCATCCTGTTTCTGGCTTCTCATCTGGCAATTTTGTGGCAGCTGTAGAATCACCTGCAATAAAAATTTTTATACTTCTTTCCATCCTTAATGTAACTCCATTTCTAATAAATATATTTCTTGTCCACAATTTACATAATTCTATCGTAACCGTGCTCTAAATTTTTTATATAACTTTTCAATTATGAAAAAAATAATCATAAAGAAATCTACTGCAAAAGTAGATAAAAGTAAAAATATTGCTCCTCCGCCGCATCCATCATCCTCTGAAAAATATAGAAGTCCATAAACACCTATAAAAGCAATTATTAATAATAAAATCGCATATCCCATTATATTTTTATTTAATACACGTTCTAATACTTTCACTCCAAAATATATAACTCCAGATATAGCCAATGCAAATACAGGCAAAATCCCAATTATTCCCATAAAATAACTCCTTATTTATTAGCCCATCATTACTTACAGACATTCTTCTTTATATCTACTTGAATAGATATAATATTTGCTCACTCATTTACTAGTAGTACTCACTTTAATTATTGTATACATATCCTCCAAAAGCATTTTTTCATCCACAGGCCCTATTAATCTCATCATACGTCCAGAACATACTACTCCTCTATAGCTGTCCATTCCATAAGATTTAATTCTACTATAATATTCATTTCCAGTCTCTATTGTTCTTTCCTTTAACTCCTCATCCTTTGGATTTTGACTTAATTCTAAGAGAAGCTCGTGATAAACTTTTTTATATGGATTAGCTCCAATTACTGTCAAAACCGTCTGAAATAATACAACAGCAATAGCTGAAAAAAATGCTATCAATACTGTTATCCCCATGCACATTCCCCCATATATATGTTGCAATTATAAATATACATTTAACACTCGAGAAATCTCAGTGCTAAATTGAGACTAGAATATAAAAATTTAATTTCAATATCTAGATTAACTCTTTGTTATTATTCTTGTACATATTATACTACAAATGTATTTACTTACAAGTTGCCTATATCTAATTTAATCTTAGATATACCATCCTCTAATTATCTCTATTCTATTTCTCATCTAAAATAGCATATAACACCATTTTTTAACAAAAGAGCCACTTACGCTCTATATTGTAGATTAGTTTTTATGCATTGTTAATTTTTTAACTATGAATTTTATTTACGACCAATTTGCAACCATTAAATTTGAGGTAAATAAAATTCATTATCAGAACAACCTATTTTTTTAATTACTTAAATATATTTTTCGATCTAACCCATATATTCTTTAAATGGTAATTGAATTATTCTTCCACTTTCATCACATCGATACTCCTTTGGACATTCAAAACGTATTTTGCCTGATAAATGCATTGCAACGTCAAAAAATGCATTTGCCATAACATCTGGATCCTGAAAAACAGTACCTGCCATATATCCTTTTTGTATGAAATTTAACGATTCTGGAATAGCATCGATTCCAACAACAGGTATAGTTTTTGTACCATCACCTTTATTATATCCATGTTTTTGTAAGGCTTTTACAGCTCCAACAGCCATAGTATCGTTATTAGCTATTACTACTTCAATTTTATTTCCGTATCTAGTCAATAAAGCATCCGTTGAATCCCTAGCTAAATCCTCACTCCAATTGCAAAATTCTGATTCAAGTTGTTCAACTTTTATTCCAGCATCTCTGATTGTCATAATGCAATATTTAGTTCTATCTGTTGACTCATTACCATTACTATTAATTCCACCCTGCAATACTATATACTGCATAATACTATCTTTATTTGTATCTATAGTATTTTTATTTGAATTCCATAAATTAACTAACAATTTTCCTTGTAGCCTTCCTGCCTGCTCTGAATCTGGCAGTATATAGTATGCTTTATCATATGATTTAACTATATTTTCATCTACCTTAAGGATTCTTTTACTAGCAAAAATTACTGGAATATTTTTTTCTTTGATTGAATTAATCAATTCTTTGGGATCGTTTACTAAATCTACTAAGCTTAATATGAGAAGATCGATTTTTCCGCTTTCTAACAGAGTATTAATGGTTTGATTTTGTATATCTTTGTTATTTTCGCTATTGTAAAAATTAAATTTTATCATCCCTCTATTCTGTGATTCAATATCTTCTAGGCTATTCCTTAAATCAACAACATAAGGATCATCGAATCTATAAAAAACTACTCCTACATTTACTGGATTTGTTGAATTATTATGACTTCTTAATGGAATAGCTCCCATTAATGTTTCAATTACTATGACTGTTACTGTAATAAATATTATCATCTTTTTTAATAACTTCATTCTAAAACCTCCTGTAAATCTATCTAATTTATAGGATTACTTTTAAAAACAAAATTATTCTAATTAATATATTAATAATTATGAATATATTTCAATAACATAATATTTAATTTTTTTATTTAGCCCTTTATTTATCAATTGATATTACTTTAATTTTTAAGAATACTTCTTATTTTAAATGCTGAATCTATGATCTATAAAATTTTCATATGAAAAAAGCAAAAAGGAGTTGAGCTACGCCCTCTCCTAATCACATTTTTACAAATCCACTTCCACCTAACCCTTGATATATAAACCAATAGTTAAAAGGAAAGCCAAACGCGTACTCTGAAAAACTCCCCATATCCTGTTCTATTTTCCCAGGTAAAGCAAAAGCACTTATTAAGACTATTAATATACTTAACCTACATTCCCAAGTCTCTATTCTTCTCTTACCATTCATGCTTTCCAATTCCAAAATTTCTTTTAAAAACATATATCCTAAAACAACTGCCGGTATTAAAAACATTAACGATATAATTGCTGTATAGTGTAACCCTGTATCAATATTTGACCATGGGCCTAATCCTATAAAATTTAATATACGATCCCCATAACTAGATTTTCCGTTAAATGAAACGCCAAATAATGCTCCTAAAGTAAACAACATTAGTGAAGACATCCCTAACAATACTTTTCTGTTAATTTTCTTCAAAATTCGCACCTCTATTTAAACAATATTTTAACTCTACTTACTTATATATACATTATAGCCCTTTAAGCTTATATTTCACAATATATACATTATAATTGATTTTCTGAATTTTACCCTCAGGCAAGCGTTTATCTCACTATAATTTTATATTCAAATTAGTTATTGCATCATATACACATGAAAACAACTTCTTTTCCCCACTAAAATTTTACAGTAATTTTATAAGAAATATATCCAAGTTTATGCATCTTTGCGGATAATAGTTTTACTTATGTTTATAATAATTAAAAGAAATATATTGACAGGAATGATGATTATGAAGAAATTAGAAAAGTCTTATTCATATGTATTTAAAGGTATATTAAAGGCCGTGAATCCTATAAAGAAGAGAATAATTAAAGCTGAATGCAAAGTTCATAAATTTATAAATAATCAATCCTTAACTATACTAAAAAATGATGGGCATATTGAAGTTTATAAACTTATGGAGTCATATATCGATGATATAAATGCTGGGGTTGTTTGGGCGGACCAGGATTTAAAGAGCAGTAATCATTTTTACAATCCCCATAAGAATAAAGGTCTATATGGAAACAGCAATGCCAAATCAGAATGCATATCTTATTATACAAAAGCACTTAGTGAATATTTCCAGGGGAATATTCAAAGTGCAATGTTCCATTTAGGCTCAACCTGCCATCTAATTCAGGACTTGACAGTCCCTCAACATGCTAATGTTCACTTACTAAATAATCATAGAAGTTATGAAAACTGGGTAATTAAAACTCATATTCATCATGATGAATTCAAACTCGAAGAAGGAGGAATATATCTTAATTCACTAAATCAGTTTGTATATTTTAATAGTAAGGAAGCTATATGTGTATATAGAAAACATTCTCATATAAGAAATAAACATCTTAGGTTTCAATTAATTACTTCTATTGTGTTAACAATGGCTCAAGCTACCACCGCCGGTTTAATGTTCAAGTTTTACAAGGATATACAAGAAATTGATCCTATTATGATCCTGGAACAGAGAAATCATTTTGATAGCATTTTGAAAAATTCACTATAGAATCCATTCTATTTTCCTTGCTTTCATTAATATACGTTTATAAACTAATTATAATTTATAATATTCTATTTTACAGCTTATAAATTTAAGGACTGAATTCTCATTTGTTTAAGTTCAGTCCTTAGGATTCTAGTGATTCAGATAAAATTTTAATACGATCAAGCAAACATAACATAGAATAAAGTACTTGTTCAATAGTTCCTTAATTCCAGTTACTTTTACTTATCTTTAGTTTACTTTAGATTGCATCCACCATATCATCAATTATTTTAGTATTTGCCTCATAGCCTTCCCTTTTTCACTATAACTATTATCATTTACAGACTCTACTTTAAATTCTCCATCTTCATATATTACTTTGGATATACTTGAATTATCCATATTTCTTACATTAACTTTTTTATCTAAATACTCAATGAATACTCTAAGTATTCCTCCATGAACTACTATGAGAACATTCCCCCCATTATCTTCGGAATTCTCAATGCATATATTATCTATGGTTCTCATAAATCTTTTTGAGGCTGTGTTATAATCTTCCGCCTCATTAGTTTCATCTAATGCAGCACAAGAATCGCAATATGCTTTTTGAAAATCATATTTCTCTGCCATTTCTTCAAATGAAGTTACATTAAGGAATTCAAGCATTTTCTTAAACTTTACTTTTTCAAGCTCTCCCTCATATTTTCCAAAGCATACTTCTCTTAAACCTTCAATCTCTTTTAATTCTAAATCGCCGCTTGCCTTATTCTCTTTTATAACAATCTGAGCCGTTTTTATCGCTCTGCCTAGATCACTGCTGTAAACTGCTTTAAACCTAACATCACTAAGTCCAAGTCCTGCATTTACAGCCACTTCAATTCCTTCCTTAGTAAGAACACCATCACACCACCCTTGAGTTCTTCCTGCCTTATTTAAAATAGTTTGTCCATGTCTCATTAAATATAAAGTAACTTTTCCCTTATTTTTATCACTCATTTTTTCCCCCATAATGCAAAAATCATTTACAATCTTGTAATTTATATAAATAAATTATATCATAAATCACAAATACTGGTAACTTCAATATCTAGCAATGCATAATAATTCATGCTACAGTTACCAAATTATTGAGCTCTGATAAAATGTTCCGATTATCCCCCTTGATTTCTATAGATGAATTAAGTTATACTAATTTTGCAAAATGGACTTGGTGGCAACGAAAGTTGCTGCCTTTTTTATTTTTTATATTTACAAGAACAAAATCGCAGGCGACTTTGGAGCTGGAGATTTTTTTACGCATCTGCCTTTCGAACGCATGTGAGAAAAATCTTCACATCAGAAATGGCAGCTATGCTGCATATAAGAACATTTTATGCAGGCGAATATATTTTCTTTTTTATTCTCTTTACAAACCATAATTTTCTGAATCCGTCTTTTCCATAACATATCCACAGATTTAACTTTAATATAAATTCCTAGAGAATAAAAATCAAAAACAGCTATCGAACCTCTCCTGACAAGTCAACAGTTAGAAGTTCAAAATAGCTGTTTTTTCATTAAAAAAATATTCTTTAATCCTGTAAATTATGTACGTTCTGCATATAACAATTCATTTTATTTGTTGTACAATAACTTATATTTTAAATTGAGTTTTAATCAATTTAACTTTAGAATAAGTAAAGTTTAATATAAGCTTCTATGAATTTACTTTTTATAAATATATATAAATTACATATCCGTGTTTACCGGCAACACGATCGTAAATTTAGTCATCTGCTCACTGCTTTCAACTTTAATTTTCCCATTATGTTTTTCAATTAATTCTCTCACTATGCTTAAACCATAACCATGATTCTTGTTGTTATTATTTTTAGTAGTAAATCCAGAATCAAAGATTTTATTAATCATGTTATCTGGAATCCTTTCCCCATCATTTGCTATGTTTACAACTATATTGTTTAATTCTTGATATGATTCAGCAATTATAGTCCCTCTATTTTTCATAGCCTTTACCGCGTTGTTAACTATATTAATTATTATTCTATATAAATCCATCTCATTTATTGTTGTTAACATAAAATTAGCATTATCACATACAATAACTTTTATATTCTCTGCTAAAACATGCTTAGTCGCTAGTGATAAAAGTGAAGATCCTTCAGCATCCTTCTCATATACATTTCCACTATTTTGATATGTATTTATAATTCTTTTCAATAAGTTAGAAGCCTCTTGATACATATTCATATCGCAAAGTTCATATAAACTTGATATATTTAAATTATAATTATCTTTTATATTTTTAAGCTCAATATTTTTTGATGTTAAAGTCCTATTTAATTTATGTATTTCATCTGAATTCTTTTTAATCTTTCTGAAATCTATTATATTAAATATTATAAATGCAATTAAAGCTATGACTATAATATTTCTTGATAATACTGGTTCTATATCATAGGAAATATTATATAAAGAAATCAAAAAATCAGGAAAAAAACTTATTATAATTATGTATTTTACAGAGTTACTTTCATCTAGTAATAGCCTATAAATTTGCCTAATTTTATTTCTAAATACAAGGCATAAAACAAATAAGAAAATTTGAGAGATATATACAAGCGTAATATTTAATGTATCGATATCATATATCAAAAAATCACCCAATATTCCATATAATACATTGCTAAATATAGATATCCAAATGATAACTATTGAATATATTAGATTATACGCTACTATTGAGTTTAGAACGTTTTTTCTAAAAGTAAAATGTATAATTAATATACTCAAAGCATGTGTTACAAATATACATAGTGATGAATTTCCAAATAAATAGGTAATAAAAAAGCCATTTAAGGACAATAGTACTATGCACAATATTAATTTTTTATTTTCTTTTAATTTCTCCTGTTCCAAGCAATAGTTAACTATATGAGTAAACAATATACTTTGAAAAACTGTAATAAATGCGTCTATATAGTGCAATTCCAATTTACATCTCCTTTTATAATATTAGATAGTCAACAAGTTTTATTATCTTAAATTCTTCATAGACTCTGGCATATCTTCAATACCAGCTGAACCATACGATGCCATAGATGATTTAGTCATAGATTTTGAAAGATTTAATAATAAATTTGCAATCATTTTTTTTATTCCCATAATATCCACCTCTTAATTATTATTTAATTTTAATTATTTATTTAGAATAATTACATTGATATATAGAAAAAAGTAATTTTATTTAAGAAATCAGAGATATAAATTGGAAATATAAGTTTATCAATTTTCATTATGTGTTAGATTCCCAAATAAATTCCTTTAACCTCTTTTACAACCTAATTATTCCATTAATTACATTATAATATTTATTGTGCAATTATTCAACATTTATAGTCATATTAACCAAACCACCTTATTACATTTTATTTTTTTAACAATGCTAAAATGTATTTTTTATATTGAAGCAAATTGGATTTAATGAGTACCTTCTTTATAAATACTTGTATGTTGCTTAAATATTTATACATGAATATTAATCCTCTAAAATAGCAATTGCACGAGTAGGTGCTCCATCAGAATTTTTGAATTTTATTGGAAGAGCGCAGAATGTAAAAATTTCATCTCCCACTTTATCTAAAGATGTTAAATTTTCTATTACAACTATGTCTGTTTCAGCAAAAAGCTTTTTATGAATAGTTAAATTTTCATCTTTAATAGGATCAATTCCTATAACATCTATCCCTACCCCTTTCTTCTTACTTTTTATTAAGTATTCAGCTACTTCTTCTGTAATATATGGATAATTTCCAAAGTAAGCATCTGTCCCCCAGTATTTATCCCAACCTGTATAAAACAAAATATATTGTGCTATATCTGCTTTTTCTTTAACAGCTTCAATATACTTCATCGTAATCTTTTGGTCTTCTTTTAAATTGCTGCAATCAACTACTATGCCTTTTCCAACAAACTGTTCTGCACTAAATGAATCTAAAGTTGTTCTTTGAGAGAATAAGTGTGCCGGAGAGTCCATATGCGTTCCTGTGTGAGAAAACATAGTTAGCAGTGTTTCCTTAAAACCATCTTTCTCATAGGTACTTGCAACTTCTAATTTAGGTTCATCTGTTCCTGGATAAACTGACATCTTCTCCGAAATGGTATGTGTTAAATCTATTACTTTCATATTAATCCCTACTTTCTTTACATATTTTAATGTAATTTTTTTCATTCTATAAGTATTATAATATAAAAAGATCGCATATCATTCTAAGTGATGCGATCCTTGAATACAAAATTATAAATTTGTTTATACTTTTCTTTAAGTTTAATCTGGTAATGTAAAATAGTTATCAATATACGCTATCATTTGATCTCCTAAAGTTAGATAATAATATACTGGTATTAAATAACTTGAATAAAATAGCCTTTTGCCCTCTTCTTCAGTACCTTGAAGTGCTCTTATCAAATTTTGCTGATGCCTTAAACTTATAACAAAACTTTGGGCTATAAATGATATTTGATCCGAAAAAAATACATCTGAAATTGAATCACTATAAGTTCTTTTATGTTCTTCTAAATTACGAATAACTTGTTGATATTCATTAATATAATTTCTTATGCTTGTATTTACTGCAATTAATTGTTCATTTGTTGAATTTTCTCTTATATTTATGGTGGCTATATTTGTTCGTATAGTTTTGATATCTTGAAAATTTTTTATAATATCTTGTTTATTCTTTAAATCTGATATTTTAGGTCCATATTGTATGTTCTGCTTAGGTATTGGTTGTGCATATGCTAAATTCGTCATTGCTAGTACGATAACAACTATTAGTACTACTAATCTGTTTATTTTTTTCATCATTACTAATTCGCTCCTTTTATAGAAATTATACTAACTATATAAAACTAAATAATATTTATATTTAGCTATTATAAGAATTCTATTCTATATAAGAATTAGTAATATTTGAAATAAAATTGAAACCTTAAGATCTAATTTCTATTTGCGATGATAACTCCTACAAGAGGATGTAACTTGTGTACCTCAATTTGAAAGTTAAAATTTGAAAAACAATTTAATAATTCGTCAACACTTGATGGTGAATCAACTTCAGGTCCATATCCTACTTCTGAAAATTCATTTTGATAATAATCTGGGTTCTCAAAAAACATTAAGTCTCCTATAATAATACTATTAAGACTCTTTCCTCCTATGGAGATCATTTTTTCTATTGCCCTTTTTTTATATTCTGTAGTCAAATGGTGTAATGCATAATTAGAAATAATTTTTGTAATACCTTTATTATATAAATCTACATTCAAATTTGGTTCCTCAAAGGTTCCTATATAGAGCTCAATATTTGTAGCCTTATGATTTTCAATATTTATCTTAGCTTGTTTAAGCATTCCATCACTAATGTCTAATCCGATTGCTAATTTTACATTTCGTGATAACTCAATAATTTGTTTGCCTGTACCACATCCTAAATCGAGTATAACATCATCAGTATTAGGTTCAACTAATTTATTTATAAGCTCTGCGGCCTTAGCTCTCCAAAAATAACTATTAGTAACGTACTCTTTACTTGCATTATTAAATCGTTGTTTTGCTATTGATTCCATATTTGTTATCTTAATAATCTCAATAAGTTGCTGAACTTCCAAAAAATTATTGCTTTGCATTTTCTTTTTAGCTTTATTTAAAGCCGTAAGAACCACTTCAATGTGCTTTTTATTTTCCTCTAAAGCTCTTGTTTGAATATCAATCATATTGTACATATTATATTCTTTTCCACTTGTCAATTGTTTTATTTCCTCAAGAGATAACCCTATAAATTTCAACATAGTAATCTGCTGTAATTTTATAAAATCATTATCACAATAAACTCTATATCCAGTTTCAGTTTTTGTAGATGGCTTTAACAAACCAATCTCATCATAATACCTTAATGTTTTTATGGTTACCCCTGACCTTTTAGCAAACTCACTGATTTTCAAGATTCTTCCTCCCCTCAAAATTAGTTTAACTCCTCCACTAAGGGCTGAGTCAATACCTATTTCAAATTTTATATTTGCTCTTAAAGTAGTAATCTTCCGTTTCTATTCTATGGCTATTATAAACAAACCCAATACCTTTGTGTAATCCTATTTCCTTCATCCACTTCGTTTTTCAATATTCCATTATTATTTACTATTGTTTTTGCAGATCCAATATTATTTTTGCTACAAGTGATTAATACTTTCTTAATTCCTAACTTTACACATTCCTTTAGTGCTAGTCCTAACATCTCAGTTGCATATCCTTGTCGTCTTTCCGATTTTCTAACACTGTAACCTATATGACCACCAAAGTTTAAAAGATAGTCATTTAATCGGTGTCTAATATCAATCATTCCTATTAAATGTCCATCGCTAACAGAAACAGCCATGTATGTAGTTGCAGGAACTAAGCCATCTCTTACAGTTTCTTCTTTTGAATTATCACAAAATGCGCTATACCATTCTTCAAAAGTTTCAGCAATACCTAATCCAGCTGTACCATCCATGCTGTCATTATTTTCAATAAACTCTCTTTTATAATCCATGAGTTTTTCCTTATCTTCTAAAGTTGGTAAAATTAAATTTAATATATTCATTCTCTCCTCAAATTATTCTATTATATTATTTTTAATTATTTGTTATATATATTTAGATCAGATTTCTATATTTTAGTCTCATCTACAACAATTTTATTTATTAATGAACTCCAAACTATTTTTAGAATTTTAAAGCTAAATAATAAAAAATCACAAATTCACTTACAATCTATTCTCTTTAAAGTATCTAAAAAAATCAAAATCTACTACTTTAAGTAAAATATATTATTGTGAATACTGCGATTTTTGATATGTTATTTGTTCTTATTTTTTATTGTGATAACGAACCCATTTTACTAAATGGATAAAATCTAAATACAGCCTTACCTTTTATATTACTTTTATCTATATATGGGTTTTTCCATCTTCTTGAATCCCAAGAATCAGATCTATTATCACCTAAAAAGAAAAATTTATCTTCCGGAACATCAAATGCTCCATTATATTTTTCATTGTTTTTTACATAATCTTCTTTAATATCATTTCCATTTATATTAACAATTCCATCATGTATTACAATATGATCTCCTGGTAATCCAATAACCCTTTTAATAAGTGTTTTCTTTAATTCATCGGAATAAAATACAATAATGTCTCCCCTTTTAATATTACCCATATTATATATTTTTGTAACAACCATCTTATCATCGACGTTTATGGTAGGTACCATTGATTCACTAGGAACATATATGTTAAAAAACAAGAAATTTTTTATTAACATAGCTATTATAAGGGCTAATGCTATTGGAATTACCCATTCCTTAAAAAATTTTATGCCTTGATTCTTATAGTTGTGATTAACTGCACTGTCCATTACTTCTCTCCTTTTGTGTTGATCATTTTTTTATCTTGTAATTATTATATCATATATCCAAAATATAGTATTATGCATAGATATTTTAAATTTATCTTAAATAATATTACCTTCTCTAATTCATCGCTATAAATAGAATATAGAATCGTTTATAATTAATAATTGTTAACTCTTACAAAAAATTTTTATTCTTTCATTTGTTTGCTATGTATATATGTTGCACTGCACAATGCACATTTCACAATTACGACTAAAATTCTTGTACTATTTTGGGAATTATGATAAAAACTTATTATTGTAATATACATATTCTAAAGATAACTTGGACTAAGCAATATAACTCTTAACACTGACATATTTTCTATATGCCTACTATTTTACTTCGTCTTTCCATAAGGGTAGTATCATGCCATATTCCATCAGCATCACATCCAATTTTTTCTCTTACTCCAACAACTCTAAAACCACATTTTTTATGTAATTTAATACTTGCTTCATTAATAGAGAATATTCCTGATTGCAATGTCCATATATTTTCTTTTTCAGTTTCCTCTATTACTCTATTCATTAGTTCATATCCAACATTATTCCTCCTACAAGATTCACTAATATAGATGCTGACTTCTGCAACACCTTTATACACACATCTACTACTTGTTGGGCTTAGAGCTATCCAACCAAGAATTCTATTATCACTATTAGTAGCAACAAACCTTCCTATATTTAAATGTCCCTTGTCCCAATCTTGATACTTAGGAAGTTCTGCTTGAAATGTAGCCCTTTTAGTTTTCATTCCTTCAATGTAAATATCAGCAACACTATTCCAATCTTCTTCTTTCATTGGACGAATACTAAATTCCATCTTTGTTTCCTTCTTTCAATTAACTTAATTATTAGAACATTACATACAAACTTCTATTCTGATTAAACAGTGAAATCTCTTTGAAATAACACTAATTCACCTCCAAATCATAATATCACTTTTTCTAATTTATATAATAATAAATCTTCAAACAATTAATTTCTTAAGTATTAAATCTATACATTTAAGAATTTTCTTAGAGCTATTATACTTCCTATAAAACCTATAAAAACCCCTGCTATTCCAAATGGAAAAAGCATTACATTAGTTATAAAAGTAGGTCGTACAAGATTAAATTCTGGTGCAAACTCCATTGCTTTAGTATAAATAAAGCTATATATGAAAAATAGAGATAAATTTCCTATAAAAGCCCCTGCAATTCCTATGACTCCCCCTTCAATAATAAATGGCCATCTAATAAACCAGTCAGTAGCCCCAATAAATTTCATTATACTTATTTCACTCCTTCTGGAGAACATAACCATTTTAATTGCATTTACAATTAAAAATACTGCTGCTATTGGTAATACAATAAAAATTGCAACTTCAAAACATCTTAAAATTATAATCATTTCTTTCATTGCTCCATTATCTGTAGAAATAGTTCCAAAACTTATGCCAATTGATAATAAGAATAATAGAAATAATCCATTAATAAAGAAAGCTGCAGCTATAGTAGTTACTGAAAAAATTGTTGTTGTAGAATTTCGTTTTAGACTCTTTATCGCATCTAAAGAAAAGTATTTAAATTTATAAATATTCATCATACTGTTTCTCCTTTTATTTGCATATGTAATCTTGATGATTTGTTACATTAATAAATATAAAATCTCAAATTATTTATTACGCACATTTCACATAGTAAGTATTTCATAATAATTCAACTTTGTAAGTATTTCATAATAATTCAACTTTCTTAAGCAAATCTCTTTAGCTATCTATTTTTACATTTGATACTTTTGAATTTATATTAAATGTAGCACTATTATCATCAATTTTAACATCATTTCCCACTTCAATACCTCTATTAGTTGGCCCAGTTAGATTAATTGAGCTTTCCTTAGGTATTTTAATCTCCACATCTCCAACCTTATCATTAATATCATACTTATAAGCAGGATCTAGACTCTGTAAGTCCAATTTAACATTACCAACACTAGCTGTGAAATTTCCTTGTTTTAATTCTCCTTTATACGCTAAATTTCCTGTCTTCATATCAGATTTTAAATTATCAAAATTTCCTTGCAATTCAACATTTCCCACAGAGCTTTCTATATCTAACATACCAATGTTTTTAGGAATACTAATAGTAGCTTCTATACTTCTTGAGTTTAAAAGAAAGCCATCATCTTTTTCAGGTTCTATATTAACAGTACCATCTGAAAATGTGCATTTAATATTATCTAGTGCTTCCTGCAACTTTTCTTCATCTTCTCCTCCAACAGATTTTCTCATACTAATTTTTACTTCATTAGTGCCACTCTTTGTAATTTCTAAATTACTGCATTTATTGCTAATCACCAATTTATTATCATTAAACTCATAGCTATAGTTGCTTTCCGCTTCCTTAGTATACGGTGATGTTTCCTCAAAAAAATTAGTGTTATGTTCTTTGTAACATGATGTTAATGTAAACATTGTACTAATACATATTATTATCAAAATTATTTTCTTCATATCTTATTACTCCTTATCTTGAATATAAAATCATTACATAACTATTTATAGATGCCAAATAGAACAATTTCTAAAAATTTAAGTGTCACTTTTTCAAATTATAATCAATTGATTTTTTATTTATATTTTCATAAATAACAATTCCATCTTATTTATTATCAATTCATTCTCGCTCTTAATTATAACATATATTGTAATTTTATCATTATTCTGTATAAACATTGTCTTAAAATCAAATAAATAGAAAGGTAGATCAAGTATTTTCAACTTAATCTACCTTCACGGATGTTTTTTAACTTTATTTTAAATTCTCGACTAGAATCATAATATACTACTATTAGCTGTTAATCTATTTATTATTTCACTCCCTACAAAATAAAAAATATACCTTTAATTAATAATCTTTTTTAAGTCAAAGACAATTTATGCATACAAATTTTAATTATTAAAATTTCAATAATCATCTTCACTTTTCTATATATCTCCTAGAAATTAGTTTATAATTATTAATGAATTAGAATTTTTTATTTAGATCTTAAGGGGGAATTCAAAATGGCTGGTTGTAACGAAAAGAATTGTACATGCTCTAATATCGCTTGCGAAAGACATGGTAAGTGCTGCGAATGTGTTAACTTTCATCGAGGTAATGGAAATATTGTAGCTTGCTTAAGAGATTTTAATGTTGAAAGCAAATAATAGAAATTCCTTACCCAAAACCATCTCAATCTAAAGCCCTATTAGGCTTTAGATTGTCATATTAATTTTTCTTTAACTTTTATTTACATCAATTAACGTAAAGTTTTCTTCTACTCTAACTCCCAACCATTTTTAGCACACTCTTCAAGTCCTTTTAGTATTTCTATCGCTCTATGAACTAAATTCAATTTGGCAAACTGCTCAGCCATTGGTATATCTTCTAGATTATTTTCTTTTTGATACCGCTCCTTTTCAAACATTATGTTACGTCCATAGGTCTTTGTATGGACACTGTTTATAACTTGCCATATTTGGCCTTCATCTTTATTAATATTTTTGCAAAATTGCTGTACTTTTTCTTCTAATAACTCTCCACTACACATCATAATTTTATTATCTCCTTGATTTAACTTAGTCTATTAATCTTAATCCTTTCCAAAATATCCATTTTTAAAACAACTCATGTTAAATCATCTTTAATTCCCTATAATCTGAAATTTTTGCAGAATCTAATTAGAATATCTATCTCGTTCTTTCACATAATAATAGTGCAATCTGATAACTGCCACTAACTACACCCCAAACCATTTCCTCAAAATGGTGGTTGTCACTTGTTTCATAAGAATAGGAGCATAACTATGTGTTATTCACTCCTATTCCTTATTATTTTTTCAATAGAAAACATAATAACTCACCTCTAAATGATTTTATATTTTAATACATTATTTTATTATTCATATCATATGGCATTTAAATATAAATACTTTTATCTATAAATATATATCAGAAAATTCTATGTTAGTAGTCTGGACAAGTCGATTGTCATTCATTAAATCAATCATTGGCTTTTCGTTTTGTTCTTCTATTACTTTCTCATCAGCAAGCAGTATTTTAAAAGTTGCACCTTTACCCAAGTTACTTTTTACTGTTACACTTCCACCCAATGCTTCAACAAATCTCTTTACGAGCGACAAACCTATACCTGTTCCTTCCGCCTGCCTTGATAATGAACTCTCTACCTGTCCAAATCTTTCAAATATTACATCTACCTTACTCTTCGGTATGCCTATCCCATTATCTTTTACTTCAACACACACATTAGTTTTCACTGAATGTAAATTTACAACAATAGATTTGCCTGCTGGTGTAAACTTTATTGCATTAGAAAGAAGATTCAAAATGATTCGTTCATATTTTTCATCATCAATCCCTATTATTTTTTTTGTAAGTTTTGATACGAATGTTAACCTTACTCCCTTTTTTGATGCAAATTCATATACAGATTCAGTTATGGCTTTTGTTAAAAAAACTATATCTATATTCTTTTTATTTATCGTGATACGACCTGCATTAGCACGTGTAATATCAAGAATGTTATTAACCAGTCTTAATTGTCTATTAGTATTCTGCTTAATAGTTCCCATGTATGTTTTTATCTTTTCAGTCATTTGGTTTGAATAAATCAAATTTAGAGTTTGTATAGCTGTATTAATTACATTAAGTGGTGTTCTGAATTCATGAGAAATAAATGATAAGAACTCATCTTTCATTTCCATTGCCTGCTCAAGTCCTTCATTCTTTTCACGCTCTATAGATAACAGTTTTTCTTGTACTTCTTTTAAATCTTGTTGACTTTTCATCATTTCAGTCACATCAAGAAAGCTCACCACTCCATACAAAAAATCGCCACTACTATCATAGACTGGTGTTCCACTGATAATATTGTAATATTCCATACCATCTTTTTTAAAATTCACAATATTATTTTTTACTATTTCTCCACATTTTACGCGATATATCGGAGTTTCCTCAATTAGCATTTTATTTCCTTCCAAATCGTAAAGTTCTGTAGCTCTATACCCGTCTCCTAATTCTTTAAAGTCTTCGTAAAGACGTTCTCTAGCCACTTTATTTTTAATTACATACTTGCCATCCTTGTCAAATACGTAAATTGATTCCTGCATATTGTCTAATATAACTTCAAACAGTTCTTTCTGTTCTTTGATATGCCTCTCATAATCAACTTGTTCTGTCACATCACGATTAATAATAATCCCTAATCTAACTTCGCCACTGTCATCAAAAACAGGTGTTGCGTTAAAATCAAAATGGAAGGCATCGTCTCCGTGCTTTACAACTATCCTCTGATTTTTAACTTTTTCACCTCTTACAACCTTCACAGAAGGAAAGTCTTCAAGTGAAATGCGTTCGCCTTTTTCATCGTAATATATTTCACCAGCTTCAAATGACTCACCAGCCTTATCAACCGTCTTATCAAGCGAAGTAAACTTTTTAGTATACTCAACTACTTTTTTATTTGTTCTTGTATATTTACCATATTTATCTACAACCGTTAACCCATCTGCCATATTATCTATTATTATTTCTAATTCTTCTTTTTGCTGTTCTATAATTTGATTTTGAATTTGTAATTCCTTTTCCATTTTCCTATTCTCTGTAATATTGCGATTAGTTTCAAGTATGATTTGCTTTCCATTTTCGTCTACTATTAGCTGCAATCTAGTTTCCACTATAAGTTTTGTTCCATCTTTTTTAGTTTGCTCTATTTCTGAGTTCCAAATTCCTTCACTTAAAAGTATTGATTTTATAATACTAAACTTAATCGGGAATCTGGTTTTTAGCAGATTATGGCTAACACATCCAATAGCTTCTTCAGTGCTATAACCATACTTTTCCTCTGCACTTTTATTCCAATATATAATAGACCCATTAATCTCCCAAGCTAAAATAGCATCATGGGAAAGATTTAATAGGTTGGCCTGCATCATCAGCTGTTCATTTTGTTTTTCAATAATCTTTGCTTGTTCTTCTATTCTTTTTCTATTTAAAGCTTTTTCTGTTATATTTGTTGTAATTTCAATGCAATATTTTAGAATTCCATCCTCAAAAACCGGAGCTAGACTGGCCTCCCAATATGTCACTCCTCTTTCAAATTCAAACATATATTCATCACTGTAAAACGGTTTCTGTGTTGAGAGTACACCTCTCCATATATCTTCTGATGAACTTCCAGCCCATCCTGATATTATTTCATGTAACATTTTGCCTATTGAATTTTCTGCCTTGTTAAATGGCTTATCAAGAAAATTTAGATAAGTTTGATTTGCTTTCAATAGAGTTATATCTGGAGTACTAAAAACAGCAATTCCAAACTTGTTATGAGAGCATAACGCTTCTATAGATGGGAATTTGACATCCAGACGAGAATTTGGTTTTTCTAAGAAAATATACACCTTCCCAAGTGCATCCTCTACCATATCTATATTTATAAACCTGGCATCTAAGGATTTAGTAAAAAGAAAGTAATCTTTCTCCCTATCAGTATCTTCTAAATCGGCATTAGGTCCGATTCTCAAAATACTGAATACTTCTTTAATGTTTTTGTTTAATAGTTCTTCCTCTGAATACTCAGTCATTTCGACAAATAATTGACTGATTTCAGTAGCGATTCCATTGTTTACCACTATATATAATTGTCCACCAATGAAATCGAAGGAGTTATAAAGTTTCATAATAAAGCCCTCCAATTTTCAGCTTTTTTTTCATTTGTGCTGTTGCACATATTTATTATCTTACCATGATATTCCATGCAATACTACTATTCTACTGCGTTAATAAGCAATTTATCGAGCAATTCTGCACATTTACAAAAAATAAATGTATTTCTTTTATTTATTCTCAATTATTCTTTACATATTATGTAATATCTTTAAATTACATGTAAGTTACTTAACTTTAATTAACATATTTTATTAAAAAATCCATTCTTATCTTTGACATTAAATTGATAAATGTTTAGTATTTTCAACAAATAAAAAATACCGCAAATCCAAATTTATGAATTATACGGTATTAAATAACTATTCATCTGAAATATTTATTTAATGGTGTTTTCTTATTACAAAACTTTATTCTTCTATGAATTTCATTAGCTCCTTATTGAATTCTTCACGTTGATCATAAAATGCCGCGTGTCCACTATGCTTGAATGGGATAAGCCTTGAATTTTTAATCATTTTTTCTTGTATCTGCCCTAGTTCGAATGGAACAATTTTGTCATGAATTCCATGAATGATTAGAGTCGGAACATCTATATCCTCTAAATCAGAAAAGAACACTTCATTTATCCAAGCTCTTGCAATTGCTGCTGTTGACCATCCTGCTGCCTGTAAACCCAATTGAAAAAACCACTGTGAAAAAGCTTCTGTTATATGCTGATAAAAGAACATATCACCAAATCCTTGAAGCATTTTAGGTCTATCAGTATATGTCCCTTCAATAAGCTGTAACACTGTTTCCTTATCTAAGCCATATGGAAAATCAGGACGTTTAATAAGACTTGGAGCTACTGCCCCAAAAAGAGCAAGTTTTGATACTCCATAACCTTTATGACGGGCCATATATCTAACAGCAATTCCACCTCCATTTGAATGTCCTGCTAATGTTATATCTTTTAACTTTAATGTATCAATTACACATTTGACATCATCTGACAAGGTATCAAAATTGTAGCCCTTATATGGTTTATCTGACTCTCCAAATCCTCTTGTATCTATACCAATGCACCTATATCCCATCTTCGGCAAAACATCAAATTGATACTCAAACAGTTTATGACTTCCTGGCCAGCCGTGTATAAATAAAATTGTTTTATCAGCACCCTCATTAAGGTCTTCAACATAAATCTTTACATCTGGTTCTACTTTAACATAGTAGCCCATTACAATAACCTCCAAAAACTATCTATAATCTATATCATATAAATTAAAGCATAGATTGGTGAATCATCAATTCTATATTTTGATACCGTTCCAATAATCAATACCATTTAGCCCTCCATATTGATTACGTCCACATCCCCATGTACCATTAAATCCTATTTTTCCATTTCTCTTATAAAATTCAAATTTAAACGATCCAAATACACAAGCGCTTTCAGGATATGCATGAGGATAAGATACTGTTGACCATATACCTGTTAAAGTCAATATACTTGCATTATAATAACCATAGATGTATGGATACTTTCCCACTACCCCATTTGGTGCTAATTCTGTTAGACTTATAACACCATCTATTGCTCCGTTATTTATAGATGTTTTAATTGAATATTGTCCTAATATTTCTGCAAATTCTATTTTATCAGCCGAAGCCTCATAATAAGATTGCATTATACTCTTCCTTTAGCATTATTTATTCTAATTAATAGTATATGAATTTATATTGATATAAGTTTATATAAAAATATATTACTATGATATTTTTATTAAGATAAGATTTACTGAGGATTAAGATGAATATACTCAAAAAGTTACTGTCATTTGTTATCACTTTTGTATTGTTATTGGCTGCCATCCAATGCATACTGTTAACTTTTACTTAATTCATTTACTTTGAATAATTTTGCTTAGTACTCACATAATAATTAATGCATTATTTAAATAAGCTAAAGTTATGAAAGGTTGATAATTACAATGAAACGATATATTATATTAATTTTTATATTTCTATTAATATCATTTACTGCCATATCGCAACTTGCTTATGGTCAAGTCGGCAAAACTCTTACTCAAGGTATCTATAGTGCACGAGATGCAAATTTAAAAATAGGTTCTTCTATAACTGCAAAAATCAACTCGTTAAATGGTAAAGTTATTATAATGGTTATTGATAGTGACCAGCAGGTGCAAGAATTAGTACGGCTTGGTCCCCAATCACCTGAACACTCTATAAAGCCTCTTGACTATGGGTCATCTATAATAGTTTTTGGCACTAGCTCAGTAACTTTTACTTAAAAACCGTTGTCTACAATTATTTTTCTTTATTTTGCAGATAGCAGATAATTGTAGACAACGATTTTTCGCATTCCCCCTTTATTTAAAGTTAACCTTTTGTCTATTGTCAAATAAATTTAATTTATCAAAAATATAGATACAAAGTCAATGCATAGTACCTCTCATTCAAACGAATAAATTTTATAATCAAAGCTGATCTATTATTATAATTTTCTAATTAAATCGGATACATGGAGGATTACAATGAGCATATTAAAAAAGCTTCTTTTATTGACCCTTTTTATTTTTTTATTAGATACTTTTAAAATTAATACATATGCCACTCCAAATACTAATAACCAAAGTCCAGTTAAAATAGCAGTATTTTTGCTTGATACTGATGAACTGTTTCTCTCCTACTTTTCAGAAAGCCTAAGAAATATCCAAAAAGAAAATGTAAATAAAGTTGAATTTACTTTATTTGATTCAAACAGAAATCAAGGCACTGAAAATGATAATATTACTAAAGCACTTGATCAAGGTTTTGATCTTTTTGTAATAGAACCAGTCACTTTTAAAGTAGAAGAGTTAAGAAATATTTTTGACATGATAAACCAAAGGAATGTTCCATTTATATTATTAACATCACCAAGCAGACAAGTATCAAATTTTGTTAAAGAATATCCTAGGACTGTCATTATAGGTGGCGATGATGAACAATCTGGCATTATGCAAGGCAAACTCCTCATTAACGAGTGGAATTCCAATAAAACATATATTGACCATAATAAAGATAACATAATGCAGTATGTGCTACTAAAAGGACTTTCAAGTGATCCTGCAACTAGCATCAGAAGTAAATATCCAATACAAACACTTAATGAAGCAGGAATAAAGACTCAAGAACTTTTCTCTAATTCTTGTAATTGGGATAAAAATTGTGCAAGAGACACTATAGAATCAATTATCTTAACGCAGAACGGTAAAACTGAAGTAATAATTGCAAATAGTGATGACATGGCAGTTGGTGCTGTTGAAGCGCTCCAAAAGTACGGATATAATACAGGAAACAAATCAAAATATATTCCCGTTGTTGGGGTTGGCGGATTACCAGAGGCTACTGAATTGATAAAACAAGGTTCTATGACAGGGACTGTTATACAAAATCCTGCTGATTATGCAAACGCAGTTTACTCCATAGGAATGAACATTGTTTCTGGAAAAACCCCTCTTATTGGAACAAATTATAAATTTGATGATACAGGTAATACAGTTAGGATTCCTTACAAAGAATATTCTAAACAATCATAGATACTTTTTTAACATGAATAACTTTTTTCATTACTTTTCCTATAAATAAGTAACTTATTCTTTTAAAGTAAAGTTATATTTTTCTGAATTTAATGATTATATATAATTATTTTGGTCCATAATTATAGTAGACATGAATTACTATTCTCCTAATATTATATATAAGATAAGGCAGCTTTTTAAATTGCTGCCTTATTTATGTTCTTATAATTAAATTTAAAAAATCCATATATGGTAACATCCTCTTTAACTTTTGTTCTTAATAGATTTATTAAAGTTTGTTAAATTAATTTTTAAAGTTAGTTATTTATTTCTTATTCATTTAATAATATATCTATGAGCAAACATTTTCAATCCTTTAATATACTTAACAAAGAGAAACTATATCTCGCTTTTAGTTCCTCTTTGTTATCTAACTAATTAAGTTTTTACACTCTTTTACTTCCAATTTTCCTATTACCCATATTATGTAATAGAAACAATAATAAATTTGTTTCATCTAAAAGAAAAATAAATGGAGAAGTTATAAACTAAAACCCAACAAACAAGATATGAGATATAAATTTAATTTCATCATTAACTAATCTCATTGATTTTTATAATTATCATCCCATTCGTTTGTTGTTAAATAAGAAGAATCAACTGATTTTAGATATTTATCAATTTTATCTGTATCTAGTTCCCCTTTTATGACATTATAATAGTTATCATTAATAATTAAAGGACTTACAAATGTTATACGCATCACATCTTTATCATTTATATAAAAATGTGCAGAGTGTATATATCCATCTGAAGCTTCAACGTTTGTTGCCTTTTTAATAGTATAGCCATCTAAATATCCCATGAATTCCTTAACTTTTTGTTTATCTTCTACTTTTATTGATTTACCCCCTCTTCCATCATAGAATACTATTTTTGTAACATCATCAAACTTTATACCAGTTACACCACTTATCTTCTGAGATTCAGGGTCAGCATTTGTTGAAGTATTGATTGTACTACTATTATTTGTAGAGCTTGTATTAGTTATATTTCCAGTAGTGCTATCAGCATTCTGAATCCATGCCCCATTTAAATCTACTGAATAACCGCCGATTGTAGTACTTTTAGCCATAACACCACTATTATATAAATAATACCATTTTCCTTGATATTGTACCCATCCTGTTTTCATATAACCATAGGTATCAAAATAATACCATTCTCCATTAATGCTTCTCCAACCTGTAGCATATCCAGTTCCTTCTGTATACCACCACCCAGCATTATCTTGTTTCCAATCAGCCCATGCTTTAACTGGCGCTACTGCTAAAACGCTTGTAAATACTAAACCAATTGTAATTAATCTTTTTAGATCTTGTTTTTTCATTTTATCACCCCCTATTTTTTTATATTTACTAATCCTCATCAACTGATTCCAGTATAGTATTAAAATCCTAATGCTAATAAGTCTTTCTATTTTAATTGCTTGAAGTGTTATAATTATAACTAAAAAAAATTAATTCAACCTTAATCTTAGATTATAATTATCTTAAATCACATTTTTATCAATCTATAAAAGTGCCATAAAATCACTTTGAAAAATATGGCACTTAGAAATTTCATTTTATTTACTTGAAATTTAATATTCTATATTAATGTATACACATACTCATATAAAACCTTATGGACTATTTTTCTTCAAATGACATTATATACTCAATTTCTTTTGTATCATCATTTACATGTTCATCTATAACTTTGAAATTGTTCTTTTTATAAAAATTTACTGCAGTTTTGTTCTTTGTAAATACATGCAATGTAAGATAAGAATATTTAGATTTGCAATACTCTATAAGCTTCTTGCCCACACCTTCTCTTTGATATTCTTCTTTTACAAAAAGTCCAGCTATATAATTTTGTTCTACAATTCCTATAAATCCTTTTATAACATTATTTTCTTCAAATATATAAATATCTGCTGACGGAAGCATTTGTTTAACTAATTCAAAATTATCCTTCCAATATTCCCTAGGAATAAAATCATGTGCCTCTATATTTGTATTAAGCCAGATCTCCATTACCTTATCTAAGTTATCTATTTTAAAATCTTTAATCATTTTCTTCTCCTTATTTCTTATCTCTCTAAATTACTAATCAAGTTATATTAATAAGCTTCTTATTTGTTATAAATTTAAGTTTTTTTCTTTTTCTTACGTATCCTTATACTACTTTGATCATTATTCATCCCTGTCTTTTCTATTAACTTAGTACCAAATGCGGCAACCTCTTGAACATCTATTACAGTCATACAACCGGTTTTTAACTCTTTTAATTCAAAACTTCCTCTCATCCCCTGCTGCTTTGCATTCCTTATAAGTTCTCTTAATTTTAATATATTTTCTTCTGTTGGTTCTTCATCTGTTACAGGCGTAAAATATCCAATATACCCACTTTTGAATACTATTTTTATTTCTAACATCTTTTTAGACCTCTTAAAATTAAACTTACTATCTTTATATATATTCATTAATAAAGTCCATACATGTCATTATTTCAATATTTTTATAATTGAAATACTTAAATATTTTATAAAGCCAACAGCTTGTACTACTAATTTACAACAACCAACTATATAGGTTCCTTAATTAAACTATAGATGAATTTTATTTTTAAGTGCACTAATTATCATAATTACTTATATCTTGCCTTTAATAAATTTTCTAATTAGAGCATCTCCAATTAAAATTAGTGGCACTGCTATACAGAGATATTCCCACAATTTTAAATCTAAATCATCTTTTATAACCATTGCAATCAACAAACTAATAGCCCACCAAATACACTGAATGGCTTTTAGTGTTCCATTAGAAAAACTAGGCTTCTTAAACATGGAAAACTCCTTTCTTACTTACTAAAAGACAAACTTCTCATTTTTATATAACTTTACATTTACCATAACAAATTAATTATACCACATTATCCAATCAATTCCATAAAATTACAGACAAGTAAATCCATTTTAATTATGTAGATTTAATATAAAAACACCACAAAATCATTAGATATTGCAGTGTCAATTTATATATAATTTCTAAATAACCCATTCTTAAATATTAGTTTAAAACCTATTCCTTATGCACCTTAAAGAATTGTCAGCTTACTATTATACTTTGTATACATAATCTTATAAACTAGGAATTTTATTAATCAGAAATTTCCTAGTTAAATCTCTTTAAGCAACATATTCATAGTATGGCAAACGGACAGCAACTTTTGTATCATCAAACTTATATTTAGTATCATAAAGTGGATCTCTACCTTCAAATACATTCATACCTATTGCATAAATAGCTTTTGCCATTTCAGATGGATCTTGCATAACAGATCCTGCCATAAAACCTTTTTTAATTAATTCTTGTGCCTCTGCTGTAGCATCAATTCCAACAACAACTATTGTTTTATTTTTCTCTCCTAAATTGTGTCCATATTTTTGCAGTGCTTCAACAGCTCCTATCGCCATCTCATCATTGTTTGCAATTATTGCCTCAATATTCTTATCATATTGTAGAAGTAGTGAACTAATATTTGTTCTAGCTAAGTCCCTTTGCCAATCAGCAGCCTTCAATGCAATCTGCTCAGTTTTTATTCCTGCTTTATTTATTGTTCCAATAGAAAATTCCGTTCTTTCCCGTGCCTCTATACTTCCATGTTCTCCCTCCAACACAACATACTGCAAAACTCCATTATTATTTTTATCTATAAGATCTCTATTCTTGTTCCATATATCAACAATAACTTTTCCTTGCATCTCTCCAGCTTCTTTAGCATTTGTTCCGACGTAATAAGCTTTCCCATAAGATTTAAGTACATCAACAGATACTGGTTCTCTATTAAAAAAAATTATAGGGATATTTTTCGACTTAAATCTCTCAATAACATCCTGTGCAGCCTTCGTATCAACTAAATTTACCATTATGATATCCGCACTATTACTAGCCAAATTACTTAATACTTCATCTTGTGTGGATTGATTACCTTTTCCATCATAAAATCTAAAAACTACTTTCCCTTCATTTTGCTTTTGAATTTCTTCTAAGTTTTCCCTGACTAAAGAGACATATTTATCCTTGAAATTATATAGTACTACATCTACCATTACGGCTCTCTGCCGTAATCCGTTTGTTCCTGCGCTAACTCTTTTAGTATCACATACTGATACCTCCATAGCAAACATCATGAATATAATTTCTAGGATTGCTAATATTCTCTTTGATAACTTCATTTTAAATCCTCTCTTTCACTTTTGTTTAACATTATTGTTATCATTAGTGAAAGAAAATATTTATTTTAACTTTTATTCATATTAAATTTTATCAAAGACTTTATAAAACAAACCAGTTAAATTATATGCCCTACTATATGATAAACTGATTTTCATATCATTTTATTATGTATCACTTACTTTTGCTTGATTTACTATCTTTTAAATACTTAGTTCTACTTAATCCGACATAGTATAATCCTAAAAGAATAAAAGTACCTCCTCTTAAATAACTTTTATCACTTAAACTCATTATACCTGAAACTATAAAACTAATGCTTGCAAATAACATCAATTGCCATGTTTTTATGCTCAATTTTTTCTTCCTCCCTATTAAAAATTTCTGCTGTATATACTTTATTATTATACAATCTTCTTTTCAAAGCAAATTGCTTTTAAATTTCCATTATATTTTCCATAATTCTGTATTTGATGATACCCTCTTTTTTTATAGAAGTTTACGGCCTGATCATTTATTAACCTAGTTTCAAGCCAAATAGCAGAGTAATCCATTTTCTTTGCCTGAAGCTCTAAATATGATAGTATTTCACCTCCAACGCCCATTGTCTTCACCTTTGCAAACATCCGCTTAACTTCCGCTACACTTTTATTAATACACCGTATTCCTCCGCAGCCTATGGCTTCTCCATTATCATTATATGCTACCACAAACAAAGAACGTGGGACACAGACATCCTCTTTGTTAAAAGAATTCTTTCCACTATCTCCAGTTATATGTTCCAGTTCTTTGGACAATTCATCCATTAAACGTATAGAATCCGGATCGCTTGGGTCTTTTTCAATAATTCTCATTGTTAATATCTCCATTCATATAAAATAGAATTTATTTTTCAATAAAAAATCTCTCTAACAATAAATTTATAAGAATTGAATTATTTATTTTAAATGTTCTAGTAAATCTTTGGCTCACAGCAAAATTTTATATTATAATTCTTTTTTAATATACTATTAATAATTATTTATAAAACTTACTATCAATAATACCTATTTTATCTAGACATATATTCTAAAAATTTTAATTCACCGAAGTTTATCCTAAACTATCAGATAATGCAAGTTAAATAATTTTATAAAGAATCAATTATATTATTTAAAACCTATATATGATAAAATCATTGTGAAAGGTGGTTAAATAATGATTGAATTTATAATGTCAAACTTAAATATTTTTATTCCCCTATTACTTATATTTTTGACAATTGATACTTTTCTGCTGGCTTATAAGGCTTGTTTAACATTCACTACAAACTTAAAAATCTCATATAACACTTCAAAAAGTTATTATAATAAAGATAGCAAAATAGCAATTATAAATTTAACTATAGAAAATAATTCATCTAATCCAATAGATATTATAAAAGTAAAATTAACTTCTGGTTTTAAATCATATTTAGCAACCTCTCCAAAGATAAAAGTTGCTTATAATAAAACCAAGTCTAAACCTATTGATTCAATAGTATTATTAGAAAATATTCTAAATAATACAAATATGCCTGCACATACTACTTTAACTGGTTATGTTGTTTTTGAAAATGTTCAAGTAAGAAGTAATTCAAAAAATCATAATATAGTAGTAAAAACTTCTAATAAAGTTTTGAGAAAGAAAATTAAACTATAATGTTTTGTGCATATAGCATCATTTAAATTCTTATATGTATTAGAATCTTTATGTAATCCAAATCTATAAATAAATTTTCATATCCACGAAGATAACCTTTAGGTTCATTTTCTATAGGTCTATTTTTAAATAAATCATATCAACAAGTTGTATTCCATTTTCAAAAATAGGATGGTCATAATTGTCTGTAAAAAAATTTTTAATTCTGTGTGATACACGAAATCCGCAGTTTTCATAAAATGGAATTGTCAGATTGCTATCGCCTGTCCCAACAATCATAGTTCTACATTTACCTTTATAATAGTCAAAAATGTATTCTATGAGTTTTTTACCATACCCTTTTCCTTGATATTTCTCATATGTAGCTATATTCTTTAATTCATATATCCTGCTATCTTTTTTCACTACTACGCAAATACTTTTTAAATCATTATCATATAAAGCAAACATTTCTCCATTCTCTAAATATCTATCAATCATATCTTCTTGTTCGTCTGCTAGCAGTAATAAATTAAGAAATTGCTTTTTATTATTTAAGATTTTTTTAACTTCCATTTCCATCAACTCCCATACAATACAACTTCTCTTTTTTCTGATCGATTTTTAATTAAATAAATTATAGCATATTTGGTAAACCTAATATTATTTGATTTTAAAATCTCTATTTTTACTAACCATAATTTTTTAGCGATTAGCTTTGTCCAAATTTTAATCACACAAATTACCAATTAATAATTTGAATAATTAAATTGTAATTTCACATACTAAATATTGAAGTGATGATAATCTGAATTTTATTTTAATCTATTAATTAACAGCTTCCATCGTAAAGATGGCCAGCTCTAATAATTAAGAAACAAATATCCTAAATGAACACAATTTAAATCTCCAAAGCTCTCAACACGAGAGCTTTTTTACTGTCTAGAAAAGTATAATTTTTTTTACTAAAATTTAAAATGATGAAGTGAGGCTAAAACAAATGAAACCAAAATTTTTTTTCACAACTCTTTTGATAATAACAATATCTATGATGCAAAGCACAAAAGCAATTTTTGAATCAAATACATATAAAGAAGGCGTATATGATATTACAGATACGCCGCAAGTTAAAGCCACAGCTATGCTTACAACACCAGATGCGATTGCAAGCTTAATAATATTTGATCCTAATGGTAATGAAATCTTTTATAAAAAGTTTTATACTGTAAACGAACCTATAAATTTAGGCGCTATTTTAGATGATGATCGTATTGCTGTGATTGGAAAAGGTGAAATAGCAATTACTATTCATCAATAGATATTTAGCTCTTAAATTCATTCAAATCATAATTATTATCTTATAGAAATAATAATTTCCTTATAATGAATATTTATTTCTTAACTTCACATAATACTTTTGAAATAAATTATAATTTTCCCTTCATTGTAATCCATTTAGTGAGCCTCTTTTTTATAGAGGCTCACTAGCTATATATATTCTATTTTTCTATCCAACCAGTATATCCTATCTAGCATTTAATATACACTTTTCATATTCATCAATAAAAGGAAATTTATTTTTTATGGATATATCAATAATTTCATTTACTGGATATTCAATTCGTCTATTTATTAATTTAACTTCATTTTCTAAGAATTCTAATATACCATAAGATATTCTATTATCTCCATCAAGAGAATTTCCAACACTTCCAACATTAAATATTTTTTTACCATCAATTTCGCCTATAAAAGAATTATGAGAATGACCGCATAAAATTAATTGTTCCTTCACTCCACTTATAGACTTTTTAATATCTTCTTTATGTACAGTACCATCAATTGCTTCAACTATAGATTTTGGTGTTCCGTGAACGCAAAGTATTTCAATATTATTAAGTGTAATCGACGACTCTAGCGGTAAACTATCAGTTATTATATATTCTTATTATTGCACTCTTCGAACTTCAACCTAAAATTAGTATCATAATTTTAAATATGAAAATAGCACCTACATTTGTGGTGCTTAATTACATTTTACATAAATATTTACTAATTCAATTTCCTTACTTCCTTTTGGCAATTTGGGGATCTCATCGTCACCATATTTCATTCTTATTAAAGCCGCTCTATAAATATCATCCGAATAATTACCGTATTTATATAAAAATATTGCCGTTTCTTTTTCTAAACAATTTGGCATTATATCTTCAATATCATATTTCTTTCCTTTGTATTTAAATATACATTTTATTAACGTTTTTGCTGTATTCATATTAATCACCCTAATTATATAAATATATGTTAAATTGAAAAATCTGTTCTCTTTCTTATAATTCATTTTTAGTATTCTTAATATATAACTAGAAAATTCAAGATACAAAAAACTCCCCTTTGATTATAGATTTCTATTTTTAAATATATCTAAAATTTAAGGGGAGTATATAAATTCTAAAGTTTTATTTAGTTAAATTGGCCCTCTACTTTATTAGCCTTTAATATTACATAGAAATTATAATTAAAATCTTTCTCCATTTAAACACCTAATTAGATTAATTATAGAATTCACTCGTCCTTGAGTTGCAGATCCACAAGTGCCAGTATCTCCTATTAATATATTGGCTAGAGCTAATACATCATTAACTGTTGAGTTAATAGGCAACCCAATTTGTAATAGTAAATTACTACAACCAAGAGCACCTGCTAACTGACCACTATAAAATGGTATAAACTTAATATTATAGGCCAATGCAAGTGTTTCAGCCATAAGCCTTCCAAGTGTATTGGCTGGTAAATTATTACCCAAATTGTCTCCGCATGAATTATCTAGTACATGGGTACAGTAATTTCCTGCTAATATAGTGTCAGAAAGAATTATTCTTTTCACCAAAATTTCCCTAATCCCACTACCAATTATTACAGGATTATCAACTCTTCCATCACCATTCGCATCAAGAATCGCATGTCCATCATCACTCATCCAAAAAGCTCTAGTTCCTCCCCAATTTAAAATTGAACAAGTTGCACTGGCAACCCCAAAATAAAGATCATTAATTCCATACATTTCAGGAAGTGCAGCTACGACAAAAACATAATTTGTCACTCCACCTACGTATTCTTCTATAGGAATAGGCATTTGAACAGTAAATGTGAAAGTTGCCCCTGGTGCTAATCCACTACTTGTATATACCATCCCCTGATCTAAAGCTGCTACATTTAATGGAGCATTGCCTTTATTAGCAATATTAATTCTGAACGTTGCTGTTCCTCCAGCTACAATCTTTTCAGTTTCACAAATTTTCTCTACTGTAAAGTTTGGATTTACTATTGTAACTAGATTAACATCATAAGCAGAAATCTCATTTGAATAACCAAGAGGATTATAAGCTGCAACTACAGTACTTACCAATGGATTCGGATCACTTTCAACAACCAAATGACTGCTTTGGAAAGTAACAGATGCTCCTGGTCCCAGAATAAATGCTCCTGCATTTATTGCCTTTATAGTAAGGTCTGTAACCACATTGTTAATAATATCTACAACACCTTTTAATACAAGGTTCGGAGAATTAAGCGAACTTGTATTGGTAATAACATAGGTGTAAGTTAATATATCACCTACTCTGCCATATGCGGGACCAGTCTTCGATATTTGGATAGAAGACTGACCTGAAGATTCAACAACAGTGCTATCACTTATTTCAGATGCAGTTTGAGTTGCTGTATTAGTAATTTCAATTTGCCTTGTTTGAGTTGGCATAATTTCAATTCCTCCTTATCATAAGTTTACTGATTGTAATATATTTTATGAGAAAGTTACAAATTATGTTACACCTATCCACACATATGATCTCCCATGCTTAGAACTTTTCTTCCTAGTTAAACTACTTCCACTTTAGATGATGATAACTAAATCTGGTATTAACTTAATTAGTCATAATTAAATTTTTTATTGTAATTGTATATTTTACTGAAACATCGTCAATACTCTTATATGAAAAGAGTAATATCTTAATTAAAATAGAGGCAGTATCTTCAGTGTCCCCCACTGATACTACCTCTATTTTTTATGTTTTTATAAAGAACATAAATTATCTATAATCTCAAACTACTATATAATACTTACTTGCCATTTCATTATATATAATTGATATCTAATTTTCTCTAGCTCCTAGCAAATCTTTCCTTAAATTAATTTCAAGAAATACACATAGGTATATATTATTAACTCCCAAAACACTTTGCAGCAACCACACTTTCATCATAAGTAAGTACTGACACTTTTAGCCATGATTTCAATTACTACTAAACGAATCGTTTTCAAGCTGACATCGTATAGAAAATATGTGACTTTTTATTTTTATTTTGAATATTTCTTTCTACGTGTGGAATACTAATTATGTGACATAAATTAAGTTTTCATAATTATTTTTCGGACTCCTCTTTTGTAGGAGTCCCCCCCATCCCAATATATTCTCACATAAAACGTAGTATCTTTAATTTCATATTATATTTTTTCTTTAATAATATTTTTATCCTCAATAGTATTTGAATAGTCAATTGCCCAATCACATAAATTAGCTAAAATAGGTAAGAGACTTCTTCCATAGTTAGTTAAAGAATACTCAACTTTAGGAGGCACTTGATTATAAGCAATCCTATTAATTAACTCATCATCCTCTAAAGCTCTTAGCTGTTGAGTTAACATCTTTTGTGTAATATTAGGTAAACTTCTTTTTAATTCATTAAATCTCATAGTCCTTTTACCTAAATGCCAAATAATTATTGTTTTCCACTTTCCTCCTATAACATCTAAAGTTAATTCCATAGAACAATTGTATTTAATCCCTTTAAATCTTATCATTTTTGACTACCTCTTTAATTTAAGTATATACATAGTAACTACGTTACTAAAAAGTGCGTTCTTGATAATAATTCCTATAACATATAAATTATATTTTGTAAGTATCCTAATATAATTAACCTAGGATCTTATTAAATATTAACAAATAGGAGTGATATCAATGGAGTTAATTACTGTAAAAAAATCAACATGTGTTAAATGTGGGCTTTGTTCAAATGTATGTCCCAGTGGAGTTTTATCTATGAAAGAAAATGGTCCAATAGCTATACACCCAAATAATTGCATTGCTTGTGGACATTGTGTTGCAGTGTGTCCATCTAGTTCAATAGATAATATTAAAACACCATTAGCGAATCAACTGGATTTAGAATCCTTTCCAATTATAAATTCAAATACTGCCGAATCGTTTCTTAGATCTCGTCGTTCAATACGTTGCTACAAAGAAAGGCAAGTTCCTCAACATACACTATTAGAATTAGTTAATATAGCTCGTTTTGCACCGACAGCTAGTAATACACAAGGACTTTCATATGTTATAATAAAAAATAAAAAAGTTTTACAACAGGCCACAGAAATAGTAGTCGAATGGATGGAAGATCAACTTAAAAATTCTCTCTCTCCCCATTGGAGCTTTTCAAGGCATGTTAAAAATTATAGAGAGGGTGGCACGGACACAATTTTACGTAATGCTCCACACATAATATTAGCAACATCTCCAAAAGACTTTAAAAATGGAATAAAGAATACAATTTCTGCATTCTCATATCTTGAATTATTTGCTACTACTCTTGGATTAGGTTCATGTTGGGCTGGATTATTTGAAATGTGCGCTTTTTTAAATTATAAACCACTACTAGAACTGTTCCACATTCCTGATACCAAAGTTATAACAGGTGCTGTTATGGTTGGCTATCCAAAATATCAATATAAGAAAATAGTAGATAGGAACCCACTAGAAGTTGAATTTATTGACTAATAACCTTAAAATAAATTTATAATTTCCAGGCAGAAGCATAATCCTATTTCGAAAACTAATAGGATTATGCTTCTGCCTATATATAAGTTATTAAATTACTAAAAATTTAATTTATAATTACTTTCATAAATTAAGAGTTTGCATAATTAAAATCCATAACTCCAATATGCAATATATAATCACATATTCTATACATTGATAAAAACTGCTAAATAACTCAATTATGGAATTTCCTCAAATATTTAAAATAATTTCTTTAAAGATCTTTTTATACCTTTAAAAATTAAATACGTAAAATCTATGACTCTCCCAAAAATCATCCAAATTATTATAAGTATTAATACTAAAATTACACTAATTACAACTTCCACACAAAACGCTCTCTTTAGCACAATATATTTATTATTAAAATACAGCACTTACATAACCTGTTATAACCAATTAATTATAACATATTTTGTAATTAAAATATCGTACTGATTTTGAAAGTAACTCGTTTATTTATTAACATATCCTATAACTAAGTTTATAAACTCTATTACTAATTACATAATTCACTAACATCTTAAATGTGAATCTATTATTATAACATATATTGGGTATTTTATTATAATTCATTGAGTGAATTGCACATAAATTTTCTTTAATAATCACATAATATAAAAAAAGTAAAAATAATAGTTTAATTCTACAGATAAAACTATGAAAGGTAGTTGTACTAATGAAAAAGTTTATTATTATATTTTCTGTTTTCTTACTTATATCATTTAATATGAGTATAATAAGTGCTTCAGCTGATCCCAAAACTTTAACCGAAGGTTTTTATAAAGTTAGGGATATAGGATTAATCCCCAATACTACTTATAAAGTTAGGAATAGCTCCCCTACTGGTAGATCTGTTATTATTATCTTTGACTCTAATCAACAGATGCAGGAATTCTTAAGACTTGAGCCAAATTCTCCTGATTACCTTGTAAAGCCTTTAGAATTTGGTTCCATAGTTATAATTATTGGAGGCGGTAATATTACGTTTTCTTAATAAGTACAAAAAGATATCTCAAATTCATTTGAATAATGAAATATTCTAAAATCTTTAAAATTCTATTTATTAATAACATAACAATTTTCGTGGGAGGATATGTTTGTAAAATAATCTTCCCTATTTTTATTTGCAGATATACTAATTCTAACCAATGTTTTCCGAACTTCTATACTCACGAATATGCATCTTAATTAAATAAGATTTTTCATATGAAGTAACTAATCAAGAAGGAAAGACATCGCCTAATAATAAAAGCAAGATCATGAAATCTAATAAACAATACAGATACACGAAAACGCATTAGACTTTTTTCACTTTTTAAACGCCCATATTATTTTCTACTACTACCTATTAAATTTTTTCGCGTTATAATATTGAGGTTAAATATTATCTTTTATTCTAATACTTCTTGGGCATTTACCTGATCTATAGATATATCCCTTCTTTTCTAATCGCTCTATATGTGCATGCACACTTGATGTGGAGGCCAATCCAGATAACTTTCCAATTTCCCTAACTGTTGGAGATATTTTCTCTTTGTCTATATAGTTTTTGATAATATTCAATATTTCTTGCTGCTTTTCTGTTAACATAGAACCATCTCCCTATAGCTTCATATATAATGTCATTTAATACTCAAAGTTGCTTGTTTAATTGGAGTATCTGAATCTATTTAAATTATCAGACATTAAACAACGCAAACATATGTTTGCTTATATATTACTACTTTTAGGGTATTTTGTAAATAAGAACGACAAAAGAGCCAAAACTAAAGTTAATTTTGGCACTTTTTTAGTCTATAATCTTATGCGATTGTTTATTTGATATAGTCTTATTATTTTTTATGCTTGCTATTAATTTAATGTATAGCTTTCTTTGCGTATTTTTTCCCCGTTCCTTCAACACTTGTAATTGTAACTAATGCATCTTCATCAAAGCCATGCACAATGCTTTTTAGTTTTGCTATCTCAAGCCTTGATAGGACTACATAAATAACATTTGTTTCTGTACCGCTATAAGCTCCTTTTCCATCTAGCAAAGTAATTCCTCTACCAAGTCTAGCCATTATTGCCTCTGATATTTCATTATTCTTATCCGATACAATTATTACTGCTTTTGACTCATTAAGACCTTCAACTGTTATGTCTATGGTTTTAAAAGCAATGAAGTATGCTATTAAAGAATACATTGCTCTATCCCATCCGAATAAAAAACCTGAAATTCCTAAGATGAAAAAATTAAAAAACATAACTATTTCTCCAATAGAAAATGCAGTCCTTTTTTCTAATATTATTGCCACAATTTCTGTTCCATCTAATGAACCACCATTTCTTATAATTAAGCCTACTCCAACTCCTATTATAATTCCACCAAATATAGTAGCTAAAAGTACATCTTGTGTTATTCGTGGAACAGGATGAAGTAATGTCACCACAATTGACAAGCATATTACTGAAAATATAGTTGAAATAGCGAATGTTTTTCCTATTTGCCTATATCCTACTATAACAAAAGGCAAATTGAATAGAAATATAAATACCCCCAGTTGCACTTTTGCTAAATAGCTTGCCATAATTGATATTCCTGTCATACCTCCATCAATTATATTATTAGGTATCAAGAATATCTCTAAACCTATTGCTACCAAAATCGAACCTATTATCATAAATAGTATTCTACTTGCTTTAACCCAAATATCGTTATATTTTTTTGTCATTTAATTCCCCCTTAAAATTAATCAATATATTTTATTTAATAATAAAAACTATGCTATATAAATTATAACACAGTTTTCATTACTTTATTATACGTTTTTAATATTGATTAAGTATTTGAATTTGAAAAATTCATTAAATAATAATATATATAATCTCCCTTTATTTTTTTAGTTATGTATTATTAGCTAAAAAAACTCTTTAAGAATAAAATCATTCCACTTGCTATGAGTAAAGCAATTACTGATTTTTTAACTGTTTCTTCTTTCATCTTTGAATCAACTTTAACTCCTATAATCATTCCAATAATAACTGCTGGAGAAAGCCATAAAGCCATGATTAATGCTTCCTTAGTTAATATTCCTGTAAATAAGTATAAGAAAAATCTAAATATATTATCTACTAGAAAAACACAACAGATATTTCCACGAAATTCATTTTTGTTCTCTGTAGTTCTACTGACATATGCAACCAAAAGTGCACCAATTCCATAAAGCCCAGCTAATATTCCTGAAATTACTCCTATTACTATGAGAAAAATAATACTAGTTTTTTTATTTTGAATTTTACTAGGTTTTCTTGTCAACATCTCTATCGCTATTCCAATAATTACAATACCTAATACAGATTTTAATATCCAATCACTTCCAGCCTTTAATAAAAATGTTCCAGGTACAATGCCTACTAGCAGCATAAGCGATAATGGAATAACAATTTTCAAAGAAATATTTTTTCTTTCTTTCCATGCCATATAAGTATTTGTTGGAATTCCAAAGAGAAGATCTACAGGTGTTGTTAACCTATTTGATACTACAAACGAAAATAACGAACCCATAACAAGTGTATTTCCAAAGCCAGTTATACCCTTCGTAAAATATGCAAACAAAGTTGAAATAAAAAGATATATATTTTGCATTTCTTCCCCCCATAAACTCAAATTATATCCTTAACTTTTGTTACTATTATCAATTATAACACATTATGTAAATATATCTCCCATCATATGTTAAATTATGTATGTCTTTACCTAAAGCAAAGGTGTAGACCCTTCATACTTACTACACCTCATCATTAGTTTAAGTTCTAAATTTAGCTATTAAATCTTGTAGATCTATAGAAACATGCTTTAGATCTTTTGCAGATTGATTTATTTGTTCCATACTTGCAGACTGTTGTTCTATAGATGCCGATATCTCCTCCGTAGTCGAAGCTGACTCTTCTGCTATTGCAGACATATCGCTTATACTGCTTACAACATCATTTTTATTATAGTCTATACTATTTATGCTGACTACTATTCTATCTATTTGCTTGACAACATTGGATGCTGAATTTTCTATAATTTCAAACGCCTTTTCAGTGCCATCTGATGCCTCACCCATTTGCATTACCATATCCCCTACAGTTATCATTTCTGATTTAGTCTTATTTATTTCCTTCTTAACATCTCGAACGATATTATCTATTTCCTTTGTTGAATCTGCAGCTTCATATGCAAGTTTTCTAATTTCCTCTGCCACAATAGCAAATCCCTTTCCTTGTGCTCCCGCTCTTGCCGCTTCTATGGCTGCATTAAGAGACAATATATTAATTTGTGATGTAATGCCTTTAATTGCGTCAGTTATTTTCTCAATTGATTGTGATTTATTATTTAAAACACTAACTTGATCGAGTATATTTTCTGCTACTTTATGGTTTGATTCTACAACATTTTTTAATTTATTTATATTCTCCATGCCTTCCAAATTTGATTTTGACGCCAATTCCATATAATTTTTCACTAAATTAGTATTTTCTACTGAATCATGAATTTCTTTTGCTAAGACCTCTAATTTATCTACTCCAGTTTCAGCATTCCTGGCAAGCTCAGTAGATCCTTGCACCATTTCATCAATTGCTTTCGCTATAGCCTCTATTGACTGAGATGTTTCGGATATTATATTTGACAAAACGTCAGAATTCAATGCTATATTTATAGAATTCTGTTTAATGCTTTCCACAAGTTCTCTTAATGTTCTTCTCATATTTGCTAAGGCCATACCCATATCGTAAAATTCGTCCTTATATCTTTTTATTATATTCAAACCAGCGTGGTCAAATACTAAATCTAAATTCGCAGTTTTATTAATAAATTTAACCAAGAAATTTATTCTTTTTGTAATAATGTTAATTATAGATATTGTTACTATAAGGCTGATTATGATTATAATTGTTACGTTTAGTGTGAGCATTAGTCTTGAGTGATTATAAATTTGATCATTTTGTACATTCGCCAAATTCGCCTGTTCTTGGTTATATTGAACAAGTTTTTCAATTGCGCTATTTACATTCTCAAAATCTTGCCTAGATTCTCCACGCATTAAATTAAATGCATCCTTAGTTTGAGATTCTCTACTCAATTGAATAGTCTTCCTGCTAGTTTCAAAATACTTAGGATAATACACTTTAATTTCTTTAACTATATCCATATCATCTCTTGATATTATCGTTCCTTGATATTCTTTTAATTCATTTTCAAACTCTTCTCTCAAATCTTGAAGTTCTTTTTCTGTAGCGTTCATTAAGTCAGGATCATCTTCTAGCACATGCCTGTATTCTCTAAGTCTATATTCCGACATAGTTTGATCCATGGTATGAGCCAAATCACTACCCTTAGACCAAACTTCTGTAATCTCGCTTGCTTTGTCTTTTACACTTTTAATTGATATTATAGAATACACTCCTAAAAAAGACGTTAGTAAAATTATTAGCCCAAATGAAGTAATGAGTTTATTTCTAATTGTAAATTTCATTTAAACACTTCCTCCAAAATAAATTTAAATCTAATATAACTACTAGATAATTATCTTTTTTAGCAATTCCAATAATATATTCATTTCCATTATATACATCATAATTAATGTTTTTTATACTATCCTTTGGAATCCTTATAACATCCTCAACTTCATCAACTGTCGCCCCAAAAACACCTTCCCTATCTTCAATAATTATTATTTCCTGTTCATCATTTCTTTTTTCACTTTCTCTGCCTATCTTCTCACCTAAATTAATGATTGATATTATCTTTCCCCTTAAATTTATGACTCCTAGTATATATTCTCTACTGAATGGTATTTTAGTAGGAATAGTATAACCTATAATTTCATTAACTTGTTTTATTGGAACTGCATACTTTTGTTTCCCTATATTAAACACTACAAATTGCTCTTCAACCATTAATTCCACCCCCTGTATATCTGCAGCATAATACTTCATTACATAATATGAGAATTGGAAATACATTGTTACCAGGTAAATAAGTAAAATATTTAAAACTCTGTTTTTTGAATATATTTCTCTTATCTTCAAAAAATAAAACATACTTACAGTAAAATAAAAAAAGGTGGTTACGTTAATGAAAAAAATTAGTACTATACTGTTTATTTTCCTACTATTTAATATAGCAATAACGGCTTCTGCCGATCAACCTAGACTTCTTAAACAAGGCTTTTACACAACAAAGGATTTGAATTTATCTCCTGATTCTCTACATACCATACAAAATACTTCTCAAAATGAATATGTTTCTGTAGTTCTTTTTGATTCTAATGAAATTGTTCAGGAATTTGTAAGATTAGAGCCTCAATCAGGAAAGTATGCTTTGCCACCTATACAAAGTGGATATGAAATAATAATAATTGGCAATGGTGAAGTTACTATTTCCTAGGATATATCGATTAATACATTTAAGCAACAAATATAAAGGTGGTTATACTTATGAAAAAATTCACTCTTTCAATATTATTTTTCTTATTTTTGTCGTTAAACATTTCAGCAATTTACGCTCTGTCAATATCAAGAGTTTTAAAGAAAGGGTTCTACACATTAGAAGATTTAAAATTATCTCCTAATACAAATTATACTATTCAAAATGACTCGTATAATGAGCGTGCTTACATACTTGTTTTTGATTCTGAACAAAACTTTATACAGTCTTTACGGTTAAGACCACAATCACAAAAATATAACTTAATTCCACTTAAAGATGGATATAAAATAGTTGTAGTCGGAAATGGAGAAGTGATTATATCTTAAAAACGAATAAGTCCGCAAGATTTATTTAGTATTTAATGATAATGCTTTTATAATTGCTGTCAATTCTAATCACGGCGTTGACCAATATATAAGTTTAAGACTACACTCAGCTAAACGTGATTTACTTCCGCTTAAGGAAATCTATACTATATAGTTTTATCTAATAGTACTAAAGTTCTTATATCAAAAAAGCCCCCATGGAACAAAATCATAGGAGACTTAAGCGCTGAAGATTTTTTTAGCATCTGCCTTTTCGAACGCATGTGAGAAAAATTTGGCAGGCGAACATGATTTATTTTTTTATTCTTTTATAGTAATTAACCCTAGTAAAATAGACTACTATAAAAGTTATCCACAGATTTAATTGCATTATAATTTCCTAAAGAATAAAATAATGTCATTTAGTTAACTAAATGACATCTCCATATAAAGTGACTTTCTCTATGAACTTTTAATTGAATTTTATTTGCCTTCTTCTAACAATACAGACATCATTAATGCTAGGTCGTTCTTTTTTTCATTATCCCTAATAAAGTTTCCTACTTTATTATCTGTTGTTATTATTTGAATATATTCTTTGGCATCTTCATTTTTAACATTGAATGATTTTATATTTTCTCTTGATATTTTATCTGTATACGCAATATCGGATAGTCCTCCCCAAGCAGAATGTGTAATAGCCTGTATATATAAATTTTTAGGAGTAAGAATCAATTTAAAATCATTTACTATCCCACCTGCAACCCCTTGTCCAATCAAATTAACCAACGTATTTGCTACTTTACTTGAAGCTTTAATGTCTTTGTAAGAATTAATAGAACATAGTATTTCTTCATCATTTAATATACTTGCCATATTTTAACCTCCAAATTATATATTTTAATTGAATAAATAATTAATTATCTGCATTACAATCTCATCAGATTTCTTACCTAATTATATCATGTATTGTAAATATGTTCCTAGTATTAATTTCTTAATTTTAATATGCATGCGTTCTAGTAATAAAATTATATTTAAAACTCTAGTAAATAAAACGCCAAATCAAGGCAAAATGTCTAACTTGAATTACAACATATATAATTTGCTCATATTACATATAGCATTATCTATATAATCCTCATACAAACTATAAGAATATTTCTAAAACATAAGATCAATAAAAATTCATAAGTTATATCCTTATTCTTTTAGAAATATTAGTGTCTAAAATTAAATCCTCTTGCAAATAACCATAAAATGTAAATTGTGTTATAATGAATATTTTAGAGAATTGTAGTTTAGTTAAGAGTAATAGCATATTGTTTTAATAATTCATGACTTTATGTGAGGGTGAGTTTTTTTGATAACTTTAAAAAAAGCCATTATATCTTCTATTGCAATTATAACATGATTTGCAGGAGCATATTTATTTTGTCATTCCACACCAGAGAGGGTGATTCGTTCCGATTTATTTTTTGAAGGACATATAATTGGTGCCTTTAATACAGACGTTTATAAAGGTGGTGTAGATTTACAATATGGACAGTTCTATGTTTGCAGAAATCCTGCAATAGGACCTGATCATTATACACTTATTGAAAAAAATGGCCTCTGGTATATAAATCTAAATGGTACTGGCGGAGGCTAAGCAGCATCAATGAATTGAAAAATATAGGTGGTCAATCTCACCTATATTTTTTATCTTATAAAAACTCTACTTAAAGATTTCTATTATTTTTCTATTATAAATTCCGCATGATCACCTATAGCATGAATCATTGGAATGCTAATTACTATTTTATTATCTTCCATATAACTATAGGCTCCTTTCTTTGGAATTTCAATCACTCCATCTTTCTTATGAAAATCCGCATCTTCTAGTATACTTAAGAGTTCATCATCACTAATGCTTTTTATAGCAGACTTTTGTACTTCTACTAATTTATCATTTTCTGAAAGCATTTTAACATCATCCAACTTTTTTAATTTCTTTAGTATGTCCTGTATATTAGCATAGTCTGAAAGACCTACAGTTGAACCTTTTTCCAAATCTACATTTACTGTATAAAAAATTGAAGTTGGATATGCTGTTCCTTTAATATTTATCAGTCCATTAAAAACTATTGATATATATTTATCATTTTTAGTTTTCACTTTATAATTTACTTCCATATTTATGTCATTAATATTTGTGCCATTCTCAACATATATATTTAAAATACTTAGAGCTTCATTCTTTAAATCGTTATTGATGGAGTCAAGCTTTGCTGAATCAGCATAATTTTTTATTTGGGGATAGTTAATCTTCACGAGATTTTTACTATAAACTTTATCAACTATTTCGTATTGTTTTGATTCATTACTTAAAGAGATTTTCATATTGGAATAATTAGTTTTATTGACAACTAAAACCTCTTTTTTTATTGAATTAATACATTTTAGATTATTAGCGTAAAAAATTCTTATTAATACAAAACTAAATATTGATATACTAATTAATATCAGTACTGATTTTCTAGTTTTCATATGTATCTCCTTTGATTCTTTAATTTTAAAGGTTAATTTTATTAATTATTTTGTCCTCACATTACTCAAATAATGTAGTCTAGAGTTTAATAATAAAATTACTTTCATTTTTTTGATTTTTCCATTGAATTTATCGGTCACTATGATAAAATTATCTTAAGAGGTGAATTTATAATGTTAGGTGATAAAGTAAAACTACTCAGAAAAGATAGGAAGATTACACAGCAAAAGTTAGCTGAAGCTATTGGTGTAAGCCAATCTACCATAGGAATGATAGAAGGAAACAGACAAGGTGCTAGTAATGATACATTAATTAAGTTGGCAAATACTTTAAATACTACTGTTGATTACTTATTGTCTGATAATATAGAAGAATTAGACTTTCCTGATAAGAAAATTAGTGCCCCTGAATTTGGCGATGATGATATAAGAAGAATTGAGAGAGCTCGAAGAAAAATGGATCCTAAAAACAAAGAAAAAATGATGAAAATTTTAAGGTCTGCTTTTGATGAGTACTTCGACGATTAGATATACGCATATAAAACGTATAGTTAACGATATTTATATAAAATTAAATATTAGCAAGTTTCCTATAAACGTATTTGAAATAATAGGTTCTTTCGATAATATAAAAATAGTTTCTTATCATCGATTCATGCTTGATCACAATTTAACTAAAGAAGAAACTTTTGAAATATTAACTTCTGACGAAGGATGTACTGATTATTTTAAACCTTTAAATAAATATATAATTTATTATAATGATTTAAATTTTAAATCTGATGAAAGGATTAGGTGGACTTTAACTCATGAATTAGGTCATATTTTATGTAGCCATTATTCATCTGATAGTACCAAAATATTTGATGATTACCTATCAGAATCTGAATATAAAATTATGGAGGCTGAAGCAAATTATTTTACTGGTCTTTTATTATCTAATCCAGTAATTCTTCATAAGTTGAATATTAGGTCTTCTAATGATATAGAAACATACTGTTCAATATCTTCTGAAGCCGCTCGTTACAGATATAAATTTTATAAAAAATGGTGTCAAAATACTATTTTAAATAGTTCAGACAGGTTTATTCTTAGGAATTTCCAAACATACTTAAATACTCAAAGGCTTGAATATTTAGAATTTATTAATTTTATCAATTCATTTTAGCTATATATATTGCAGTAATAAACTTATATTTAAAATTCTAGTGAAACTAATGCTCAATTAAGACTACAATATGGAAACTTAACTGCGATAAATATTATCTAAGATAATATTTGTATATATATGTTGCAATAATAAATTTACATTTAAAATTTAAAAATTCTAGTGAGACAAATGCTCAGTTAAGGCCAGAATGTAAAATTTTAATTGCAACATGTATAGTACAAAATATAATACTTTAAATACACTTCCATAAAACATAAATAAAGGAGATATCGTACTATGACCCACTCACTTTCAAGTGGAATGCCTTAATATCGTCAATCTGATATGATCCATCTATGGTAGAGAGTTAATATAAAGAAACTATCTATCATAAGGAGGGCATCTCAAATTTTAATATATTAGTACGATAGCTCCTTATTTATAAAAATTCAAATCTTATTATTATTAAATTTTACTAATGCTACAGATAAATCGAATTAATTGGTTTTAAACTTATCCGTTAATTCTTTAAGTATTATAGCCATATCACTAAAGCTCTGAACTGATGCTGTCATTTCTTCGATTGAAGCTACTTGTTCTTCAGTAGCAGCAGATATTCCTTGAGTTTCCCCTGCCACTGATTCAGAAAGTTGCGCAATATCATTTATATTAACAAATACTTCCTTTTCAGTTTTATTCATATTATCTATAGCAGTGCTTACTTCTTGCATATTAGATGCTACTTCTTGTATAGACTTAAATATTAATTGAAAATAGCTATTAGCTTCATTTACTACTTTTGATCCGTCATTAACTTCATTTATACCTCTATTCATAACAACGGCTACATTTTCAGTTTCTTTTTGTATACCATTTATAAGGGCACTAACCTGTCCCGCTGCTTCTCCAGATTGTTCCGCTAATTTACGAACCTCATCAGCGACAACTGCAAATCCCTTTCCTTGTTCTCCTGCACGTGCTGCTTCTATCGCTGCATTTAAAGCCAATAGATTAGTTTGTTCTGAGATGCTCTTTATTACTTCTGTAATTTTTCCTATTGCCTGCGAATGCTCTCCAAGCTTGTCTATAACTTTAGATGTATCATTAACTGATCCTTGAATATTAACCATACTTGAATTAACTTTATGTAGTGCTTCACTTCCCTTTTCAGAATAGCTAGAAGCAGTACCTACAGCTGATGAAACATTATCTGATTTTTCATTTATATCTTTTATTGCTTTATCTAAAATATTCATATTAGAGCTTATCTTATCTATGTTAGAACTTACTAACATAGAACCTTCCGCAATTTCATTAACATTTTCTGCAGAATTTGTAGCAACTTTTGATTGCTGTTCACAAACATCTATCATATCACTAGATGCTGATGAGATCCTATCTGAATGTTCTTTAATATTTGTTATTACACCTCGTAGATTAACAGCCATTTTTTCAAATGCTCTTCCTAAATTACCTATCTCATCTTTGGATTTTATGTTTATATTATTAACTGTTAAATCTCCTCCTGAAATCTTATTTGCCGCATTTAAAAGTACATGCAATGGTTTAGTTGCATACCCAACTAGAACAAAAATACTTCCACATGTAACAAACAATATAGCTAAACCTATTAAAGTAGTGTTAATTAAAGAATGTATACTTTTTTCGACAGTAATGCTTTTAGGAATTTCAGCACAAATAACCCATCCTGTTTTTTTATCCTGAACATAGCTTACAAGCATATTTTCTCCATCCTTAATAACTTCTTCAGAACCACTCTCTCCCTTTACGCCTTTCTTAATAAATTCGAAATCATTTAAATCTGTACGATCTTCTGGCTTATCTAATGCCTTAGTAGGGTGAGCTAGTAATTTACCATCTGAATCTACAATATAAACAGTTGCATTATTTTGTGAAAGTTCTTTAACAAAAGAATTTAATACTGAAAGTTCAATGTTTCCTTGTAAGGTTCCCGTTACAGCTCCACCTTCCTTATCTCTAATAGGCGTAGCTAACACTGTGATTAAACTTCCATTATCTCTACTTACAAGAACTTCAGATACAACTTCGTCCTGCCCTTTAAGTGCTGATTTATAAAAATTACGGTCTGATATATCTGATGATTTAGCGTCATCGCTTCTTACAAACTGAACTCCATCTAATTTAGTAACAGCTGTAAATGATAAATCCGGATATACTTTTGAACTCTCAACTAAAATTGGTTTAGATTTTTCTGCATCATAGGAACTAATAATAGGATTTCTCGCCATGCTCTTTATCCCATACATATTCCTTTCAATTAAACCATTTATTTTTTCATCTACAATTTCTGCTCTTTTGAAATTATCAGCTAGTGCATTTTCTATCGCAATCTTTTGTGAAAAAAACAAATTAACGATTGTGAATATTATCAAAGGCACAGAACTTGCAAGAAGAAGTATTAATGTCAACTTCCTTTTAATATTCATGTTTTTCCTCCTAAATTATTATATATATTTCTAAAATATTAGATCAGTACTTTAATTAATATTCGACAATATTAACTAAATACCTCCTATAAAACAGACATTTTTTATTAATTATAGTAATTAACCCAACAAATTACAAGGAAGTTGATTTACATATTCGTAAATAAATTTCCTCTTTTAATCTTTTTCTATTGTGAATTATTGCTTTATTTTAATAATGTTCTTTAAGAACAAAATCACAGGCGAATAAGATTTCTTTTTTATTCTTTTTAAAATACAAAAACTAGTCAATCAACCTTTTTAAGTTATACCCTCAAGGAGTACCTCGTCCACAGATTTTATTGGAATATAAATTCCTAAAGAATAAAAAAATACATTACCTTCCACAAAATAGTGGCCAGTAACGTATTTATTAAGTTCTATTCTATTATATTAAATATTTTTAACGAATTTGGAATGAAGTATTGTAAGAACTCGTCATATAACCACTATACGTAGTCTCAGCAAGAACCTTATAAGTACCCTTTGTTGTAGTTCTGTATGTTAAAATTCCTAAAAAAACCTCTCCATATCTATCTGTCATTCCTTTATACACTGTCACAATATCCTTTGGTGAAGTAACTGTAAATTTCACCACTGCTCCTTGCATTGTTTTACCTGAAGCATCTGTAACCTTGGCTTTTACATACATTATCTCCCCTGCTAAGTAAGAAGTTTTGTTTGTCAATACAACTGTTTTTGTCTCCAACTTTGAAGGTTGTGTTGTGACAGGTTGACTTGCAACTGGTTGTGTCACCGTTGATACTTGTCCTTTAGGTGCCTGTATTAACCCATAGCCATACCAACTATCTTTTCCGCTTGTTCCTAAGTCAATAACATTTTCGGTAAGTTTCGCACGTAATTGACTTGGAGAAAGTCCTGGATTCGCTTGCTTTAATAATGCTAAATCTCCTGTAACAAAAGGTGCTGCCATTGAAGTACCACTCATATATACATATTTATTGTTTAAATATGTACTAAGAATATTAACGCCTGGTGCCGCTACTTCAACAGTACTTCCTGTAGAAGAAAACGAAGGTCTTTTATTGTTAGAATCAATTGCCGCTACTGCTATAACTGAACTATATTTTGCTGGATAATCTACTGTATCCGTTGTTCCATCTGATGCACCATCATTTCCTGCTGCCGCAACAACTACAATTCCTTGATTATAAGCCTTGTCCACTTCTTGCTGCAAAGCAGTTGATGGCATAGAGCTGCCAAGACTTAAGTTAATAATGTCCATTTTATTTGTAATACACCAATCTATCCCTGCGATTATATCCGAAAGATATCCTGAACCATCACTTCCTAATACTTTTACAGCATAAAGACTTGCCTCATTTGCAACTCCAACAGCTCCATAGCCGTTATTTTTTGCTCCGATTATACCTGCTACATGAGTTCCATGGCCATTATCATCCAAATATGAAGTTGTATAAGAAGTGAAAGCCGTTCCCCCGGATACTAATAAATCCTCATGGTTAGCTATCCCCGTATCAACAACTCCGATTTTTACTCCTTTTCCCGTATAGCTTGAAGCCCATGCTGTTGGCGCTTGAATCTTATTCACTCCCCAATCCACTGTCTGAGAATTTGCTTTAACTATTACATCTGGCTCTACAGCTAATATGTTTGGATCATCTTTTAAATCCTTGATAGCAGTAGTTGGAACAGATGCTGACAAAACGTTTGCATTTTTGTACTCACGTCTTACATTTCCTCTAGCTTTTGAAACTATATTTTTATCAGCCTTGTTTTTAAAAACTACTATTACACGTTCATTGGGTGTAGAGACTGATGTTACTACCGCTGCATTAACATTTGTTGTAAATCCAAATGCAACCAATAAAACGGTAATTGTTGAAATAATTTTTTTCATTTGTATACCCCTCCTAAAACTTATCTTTTGTAAATTTGCTTGATTAAACTTCTCCCCCCTCTTTTAGCGATTCTTCTCTCTTCATATAAATCAAAAATAGCTTTTTATCTGTACCTTCAAAGAACCGAACAGTTAAGCAGATTTGATTAATCATGTTTTATTCTAACCAAAAAGCAGGTGGCTCAATTAAAACTACCTGCTTTTGTGTTAAATACTCAGCAATAATAAGCGAATTATATTTACTTTCAAATATTTTACTACTAATTTTTATTTTTTGATTTACATCAACTCAAATCTCACGTTTATAACCTTGTAAAGGCTATCTCCTTTCGGATACAATCGAGTTCCATAGTTGCAACACGTTAATATGAAATTGTAAAATACGTCTAATTTGTAATATTCATTTCTGTGAACGACTCTAAAACATAATTTGTATTATCTATAGTTGTGACAATTAATTTATTGGTAGAGTTTTTAACTTTAGCAACAGTACCTGTTAATATCGATAGACAATCCTCCACCAAAATAGGAATATCATTTACTACTACCAAGTCCATATTATCACACTTTTCCTTCATCCAATTATTTAAGATAGATTCTCCTTCAGATAAATTACAACTTACCCCCATTAAATATTCTCCTCCCATATCCCTTTTAAATGTGCTGTATTTTTTGGATTTTTATTTAATTTTTATTATTTAATTATCGTATAATAATATTATTGCTTTAATATTATTATTAGAATATTTTTGATAAATCCTAATAATAAAACTTTTACACCTAATTATTTGACACCATTTTAACATATTACTCCATATGTTACAATAAAATTAAATTTATAATATATCCTCCAAACATACAAATAACTAACATATAAAACTCAACTCAATAGATTCATTTCTTGTAAAGACCTCTTTTTCTCTTAAAGGTAGTATACAAACCAAAGTAAAGCCATAAATGCAAAATTTATATATTCCTTTATAACCTACGAAATAAGCTATAAGCTTATTATTAAATTTATTTACTAATCTGATGGAATTCCTTTTCCTATTAGCCTATTTTCCCTACTTGCAATATCATTTATTATATTATCAAGTTTTCCTTCAATATTTTTGAGTGCTTTTTCTCTATTTCTAATTTAACCATTAAATTTTAATGACACAAAAAAAGATAGCTATTACAGCTATCTTTTCAATTACCTCGCAACGTCCTACTCTGCCACACAGTCTCCCATGCAGTACCATCGGCGCTATAGACCTTAACTTTCCTGTTCGGAATGGGAAGGAGTGTTACCTCTATGCCATCATCACGAGATGCTAGTTCATTCCAAATCTTTGATTTGGCTTCATGAACTGTACTCCTCAACTTCGTTGAGCGAGTTTCCTTTGAAAAAACTTTGTTCTTTCAAAATTGCACACAGTTTCTTTAATGTATTTACAACTTGACTATATTGGTCAAGCCCTCGACCTATTAGTATCAGTCAGCTAAATATGTTAC
>NZ_JHXK01000022.1 GCF_000621745.1 Clostridium beijerinckii HUN142
AGCGATTTCTCCTTACAAAAATTAACTAAGCCTAGTTTGCGTAAAAATAGCTATGTTATGCATAAGTATATTTCTTAGTTGGGTTATCTATATAGTTCTTCAAAATTTAAATGTTTATTTTTATGAAATTCTATGTTATTATTTGGGTATCCATAGTGTTTATCATCCGTGTATGTTTTTCTTTAGCGATTAAATCATAACACAGAGCAGTTCACTGTGGATTTTTTGCTAGTTAAATTTGATTTTGCAACAAGTCTAAAAATATAAATTTATAATGAGAAATTTATCTTAAGGAGTAACTTTTATGAAAATGATGCTTTTTACACTAGAAATAATAGATGAACAAAATAATAACTATAAAATTAAAGTCAGTAATGGCACAGACAGCTCCTTTGTAGAATTTAATCCTTTGAAGAAAGAACTGAATTTTATAGATAATAACAATTTAAGTGATTTTTTTAAAGGTCAGGAATATCAGTTTAGAAAAATGTTACATAATAAACGTATAGATACTTACTATGTAGGGTTTAAAGTAAAAGTAGTCATAAGAGAAGATAAGGATGTAGCTGCTTTTAATGATAGAAGTAAAATTTTGGTTTTAGATAAACGGAATAATAGTTATGATAGTTATGCAATAGAAGAAAATAGTGCAGAAGAAAGAATTTATAAGATTTATACAGATGCCAGTTATTTTGAAAAGAAAAATCATGGTGGATTTGCATTTATAATAGAAGACTTAACAGGAAATTATAATTTATATACAGAAAAAGTGAAAGACATAGGAAGCAGCCAAGCTGAACTTGAAGCAGCTATAAAAGCTCTTGAATTATTAAAAGACGTTGAAAAAATAAGAATAATAACTGATAGCCAATATGTTAGAAAAGGACTTACGGAATGGTTACCTATCTGGAAATTGAATGATTTTAAAACTATTAATGGAGAACCAGCTAAGAATATAGATAAATGGCTTAGTTTTGAGAAGGCTTGCAGTGAAAAATATATTGAATTTCAATGGGTAAAGGCACATTCTAATCATTTTGAAAATTCTCTCTGTGATATGTATGCTAAAGATATAGCTACTAAAAATTCGAACAATTGTTAATAATTATAAAGAACTAAAAACGCTTTGGAGTTGGGGATTTCTTATGCATATTCTTTTTTAAGCGTATGTGAGAAAATATGGCGAGGAAATATATTTTCATTTTTATTCTCTTTTAAAACGTGTTCTTCTGAATCAGCCTTTTCCATAATTTATAATCCCAAGGGGCACAATGCCCACAGATTTCATTCCAATATAATTTCCTAAAGAATAAAAAATTTGCAGACAAACATAATCTTAGTATATAATTGTGCATGTTAGAATTTTATATAGTGATTATATTATTTAAGAGGAGATTTAGTCGTGCAAGGTAGATGTTATTATTGTAATAAAGAATTAACTGAAAGAACAATTAAAAGACATACGAAGAGTTGTTCAGAAATGAAAAAAATTATTGAAGAAAAAATGAAATATACCAAAGGGGTAAGAGATCAATTTATAATATCCATGAAAGATAAATATAATCCCGGTTTATATTGTATTTATGTTTCAATAGATGCAAATTTGCAACTGCAGCATTTAGATAAATTTATAAGGGATATATGGGTGGAGTGTTGTGGACATTTAAGTGCATTTTATATTGATAAAGAAGTATATCATGATAATAGTGATGAGCAATACGAGATGAATTTTCATTTAAAAGATGTATTAAATATTAATAAAAAGTTCGAATATGAATATGATTTTGGTTCGACTACTTATTTGACTTTAGAAGTTGTAGATGTGATAAAAGTTCCAAGTGAATTTAGTCAAGTAGAAATTATTGCTAGAAATAATCCAGAAGAAGATAAGTCTAATAATAACTCTCCTAGAGATGGTGTTTGTGGATATGTAGGAACTAAAGATGCAGAAGCTGAATATTTGCCTGGTAATAACAAGAAATACAAGCTTAATAATAAAAAACCAATACATAACAATGATGCTTTTGCGGCTTTTGACTATTCTGAACAATCAATAGAGAATGGCTTATTAAAAAATTATAATAAATTTACAAATAGTTTTATACATACGTTTTTTAAGGAAACATATTCATTTGATTTAGAAGAATTGATTACGCCATATCCTAAAAAAGAAATTTGTAGTTTAGCAGAGAATATCGGTTTGAAATTATCATCTAATTTGAATAAAAATGAGGTAATTGAAAGATATATTAGCGAATACGAGAATTCTATTAGAAATAAAATAAATGTATTTAATGATGATATGTATAAAATCTTATTAAAATACATTAAAAATAGTGGAATAATTTCTGTTTCTGATAATGAAGCAGAGAATTATGCAGATAAACATGCTTTCTTTATGAATGAAGGGATGATTTTTCCATGCTTAAAAGATAGAAAGCCAATTTTATTGATGCCTGAAATAATGCAAAACATTGTTAAACAAAGTGATACGTTGGAGTTTAGAAAGTTAATGAAGAAAAATAGCGAAATCACGAATATCTTTAGAGGTATGATTAAGCTATATGGTGTTCTTTATTTTGAGGATGTTAAAATTCTAATGAAAAGATATGAGAATATAGAGGATTCGATGTTGTTATCTATATTAGAAGAAGGATCTTTTTATTATAATAATGAATATTATGGTGTAATTGACGATGATGGAAAAATTATATTTGTAAATGTAGAAATAGAAGATTATGAAGAAGTATTAAATGATATAGATAATGATTTGGATTATTCTATGAATAGCAAAGAGAATCTAATATCTATGTCTAATGAAGATTATTTGGAAAAAAGCAATATTGGCAGGAAATTTTCAAAAGAATTTTCGGAAATGTTTTTAGTTGATAAAGATGATACTGCTGGAACCATGAATATGTTGGCCTTGGACATACAATACAGAAGTTCTGAAGAAATATTTGAAGACATAATAAATGGAATAGATGTAAAAATTGACAAGGAAGATGAAGCCAGAGTATTTAATATTGTTAATAAATTTATTAAGAATATACCATTATGGAAATATAGAGGCGCAACTATAAATGAAAAAGAAGGAAATAACAAAACAATTGAAAGCAAAAAAGAGATTGGAAGAAATGATCCATGCCCATGTCAAAGTGGAAAGAAATATAAGAAGTGTTGTGGAAAGAATGGAAATGTAATTCAACTATTTTAGCAAATTTTAGGTATACCAATAAATGATGGATGCAATTTTGTATACTTTTGCTTTTAGATAAATATATTAATACTATTTTAAATAGAGTATTAGTAATAAGGGTTTATTAAAGATAGACCCTTATTTTTTATTTTACGGAGAGTAAATAGTAAATTAAAAAAATCTAAAAATTCAACATTAAAGTGTTATTTGACTATGATATAATATTGTTGTGGATATATAAGGTATTAATAATGAGTTTTTGTAAAATGAATAAAATCATGGAAAGAGAGGTGTTGTATATTATGGATGATATTAAAAAGGGATTAAATAAATTCTATATTGGAGAAACGGAAGAAAATGCTTTAGCAGAAGTAATATTGAGTGATATTAGTGAGGATGTAATAAAAATTGAGCATACTTTTGTGGGGGAAAAGTTGAAGGGCAAAGGGGCAGGCAAACTTTTAATAAGGAAAGTTGTAGATTTTGCGATAGAAGAAAATAAGAAGGTAATACCAGTATGCGTTTTTGCAAAAAAGGAATTTGATAAAAATAAAGAGTATGAGAGTGTATTATATAGAAATGTTTAATTGGAGCTAAAGATGTAGTATATGCAGAATGTTCTTAAGAAAAAAATAAAATGATAAAGGATATTCTTTTGGATCGAGTCCAATTCTTTATAGCGGAAAGAGATAAAAAGTATATGTACATTATGCATAAAAAATGTAGAAATAAAGGTTATGAAAGTTAGAAAGAATAGAAGGAAAAAAGGATATAGATGTTGAAATATATATAATAAGGTAATAAACCTAATAAAAATTTATTAAAATATTAGTGAGGAGAGAATTTATGAAAAAATTTGTTTGTACAGTGTGTGGTTATATTCATGAAGGAGAAGTAGCGCCAGAAAAATGTCCAGTGTGTGGTGTAGGATCAGACAAGTTCATAGAACAAAGTGGAGATTTAGCTTTTGCTGATGAACATATAATCGGAGTTGCTAAAGGCGTTGATAAAGAAGTAATCGATGGATTACAAGCAAACTTTATTGGAGAATGTACAGAAGTTGGAATGTACTTAGCTATGTCAAGACAAGCTGATAGAGAAGGATATCCAGAAGTTGCAGAAGCTTATAAGAGAATAGCATTCGAAGAAGCAGAACATGCTTCTAAATTCGCTGAATTACTTGGTGAAGTAGTAGTAGCAGATACAAAAGCTAACCTACAAGCTAGAGTTGATGCAGAACATGGTGCATGTCAAGGTAAAAAAGATTTAGCAACACTTGCTAAGAAATTAAACTTAGATGCAATACATGATACAGTTCATGAAATGTGCAAAGATGAAGCTAGACATGGAAAAGCGTTTAAAGGATTATTAGATAGATATTTTGGATAAGCCGACCATATATACTTTGGTGGATAACAAAGCTCCTACAAACCTTTGCAAATAAAGGGTTGTGGGAGCTTTTTATGTACCAACTCTATGTACGCAGCACACGGATTGAGGAACGAAGGTATATGCAATATAGGTTAATATTTTTGTAGGTTTTGATAAATCTCAATGGAAACTTGTTGGAAACTTTCTTAAAATAAGGGGAAAAAGGTTACTAAAGGGAAAATTCCTATGGAAAGGACTTAAAAACCAGCAATAGCAATGGGTACAGCGATATATATACAATATAAGGACACCACTTCAGGTGTCCTTATTTGCTAAAGCGGTTATGCATAATATTATGCATGGAGGTTTAAATTGTTTACTTCGAACCTCCATACGCAATATTTATGCACAGTTCTTGAACCTTATCATTCAGTATAAAGCATTGCCATCTTTGCCGATGTTTCAGCAATATACTGCCGTATATGTAAGGGACTGATACATTCACATTTGTCACCCAAAGACAATATGGACTTGTAACCATTTAGATTGTCCATAATCATAAATTTTCCAGTATAATAGCCATCTTTAAAGGCTTCGATTATGCCATCTCCCCACAAGCTTACAATTTCTCTTTTAGAGGTTTCAGGAAAACGAACAGTCACTTCAACTAACTGCACTGTTTTCATTATGTCTTTATCAAAGGAGGAAAAGTCGATATATCGCGGCTCAAACTTCTTGCCTGTGATTGTTAAGTTTTCCATGCGGTAGAACCGAAAGGTACGCAATTCATTTCTCAACAGGCAAAAACCCTGCAAATACCAACTACTCTCCTTGTACAACAGTCGATAGGGTTCTACCTCTCTTGTAGTCAAATTGCCGTCCATGTTTGCATAATCTAATCGAATAAGCTGTCTGGTTTCGATTGCTTCCTTCAACATGACGTAATAGCGATATTGATGGGTATCCTGTTTCCGTGAGGACAAATCAATCGTTATCTGTTTCGTCTGCGCTTCTATCTCCGAAAGCTGTTCTTTTGGAATTAACCCTTTTATTTTTGTCAACGTATTTTTCATTGACGAACAGAAAAAGGCTGAATTTGCACCTCCCAGTGCAATAATCAAAGCTGATAAATCAGAGGCTGTAAATAACCGCTTATCTAGCCTATAATTTTCCATAATACTTATACCACCAGTTGGTCCCGGCGTAGTGAAAACAGGAATACCTGCTTCACAGAGTGAGTCAACATCTCGATGAATCGTTCTAGTAGACACCTCAAAAATATCAGCCAGTTTAGATGCGGTCATTGTTTTATGCTCTAACAGCAGCATTGTTATTGAGAGCAAACGGTTTGTCTTCATTTTCTTCATCTCCATTAAAATAGTTTGTGATTATTATAAATTGTTGACATATAGATGTCAACGTTTTATGTTATACTACAAATATAACATAATGAAAAGGAGATTTAGAAAATGAATGAGGCATTAGATTTTATTAAATGCAATCCCATAGGGGAATTTGCAACTATTGGGCGTGATGGGAAACCAAAGGTTAGGCCATTTGGCTTTTACCTCGAAAAAGATGGAAACTTATGGTTTGTTACATCAGCTGATAAAGAAGTTTATCAAGAATTACTTGCTAATCAATATATCGAGTTTTGCACAAGAAGCCCACAAATGGCGTGGCTGCGTCTTAGAGGTGCAGTTGTTTTTACAGATGACATGGATATTAAAACCGAGATATTTAACATCGCTAAAACTTCTAAACAGCAATATGGCACTCCAGACAATCCTAACTTTAAGCCATTTTGCCTAAAACAAGCATCAGCAACCCTCTACAAGTTTGGAGCAAAGCCACAGGAATTTACTTTTAATATGTAACCTAAAACTAGTATTAACAACGTGCGGTAGATTATAAGCATTTAACAGTGCGTACAACATTTGATTTAGATAGATAGAAAATTAAATTACTTACACATAACTTGGTCGTTCACATTTTACCTCTGAACGGCCAAGCTTTGTATTCGCATATGTTTAATACGATAACACTCTGTGACTTGATATATTCGACAGTATAAAATGTACCGCCCTGTGCTTTGTATAGGTACAAGAGCCACATGAGGAAATAGAGTAATATAGATGTGTAAAACACAGTGTATTACTAAAATGCAGCCGTAAACCATTTTAAATAGCCATAGGTTCGTGATGAAGCTAGACATGGTAAAGCATTTAAAGGATTATTAGATAGATATTTTGCATAGAGAAAATATCTAAAGCTGCTAACCAAACACTCATAAAGGTAGATTAGGTAGAAATACTTAATCTACCTTTTTTATTTTTTCGTCAAAACCGTGCATGTATAGAAAGAATGCATTAATATATATGTTGCAATTAACAATGCACATATCACAATTAACAATTACGGCTAAAATTCTTGCAATATTTTTGGAATTATGATGAAGAATTATTTTTGCAGCATATATATGTTAAATTAATTTTAAGCTAAGAATATTATAGAATGTAGTTCAGAGTATTTAAAAGCTTGTAGATTATTAAATATATTAAAATATTTAAAATCAGTCAATTAAAAGCTTATATTAAAAAAATATGATATAATTACTTTATATCTTTAGTTGTTATTATTTTACAGTTAAATACAATTTTTGTTACGATAAAAACGTGCTTAAAGGTATGTAGTAGGAATTTATTAAGAATAAAAACCAATCATAATAGTTTGTTTATGAAACAAATGTTTTAAAGCGTAAAAAATCTTCAGCTTCAAAATCGCCTGCGATTTTGTTCCATTTTATACTGGAGGTGGTATTATTAAGACTGCGTTATTTATATTATTATTTTTATGTTGTATTTTTTATTTATTTTTAGGAATATACGGTTATAGAATGGATAAAAAATCAAAAACAAACCAGATATTTTTATATATATGTATCTGCTTCGGCCTTTGGTCAGGTGGATATGCAATGATGTTAACATCTGATAATATCAATACAGCATTTTTTTGGAGAAATTCTTCGGTTCTAGGGTATTGTTTTTTTAATGGACTTTGGCTATACTTTGCATATTTACTAAATAATACGGATGATTTTGAATATATTTCAATAATAAAATTTCTAGCATATGTTCCAACTACTATATTATTTATTGGAAATATTATAGTAGAACCATATTCAGCAATGACTAAGGAGTATTATGGCTGGATTGATGTGGCTCCAGAGTTGTTCCCCCAAATTCTATATATAATATGGGCGATAGTAGTAGATATTGCAGGTGTTATAGTATTGTATTTAAGAGGAAAATATTCTAAAAAGAATAGAGTGAAAAAACAAACTAAAGTTATTTTAATAACTTGTACATTAAGTATCATTATAGGCATAATTACAGATTTTGTTTTTCCTTTACTAGGGGTAACTATTTTTCCGTCAGCAGTATTAACAGGAACTATAGCTTTGGGTGGTATTTACTATGCAATAAACAGACACAGAATGATGGCAACGCCCCCGAGGTATATATCAGAATATATCTTTAACACTGTAAATGAACCGATTTTTATTTTAAATGAGGAATTCGTTATTCAAAATTGTAACATGGCAGCGTTAAATGTAACTAATTATAAAATTGAAGAATTAGAAGGAAAACTATTTAGTGAATTACTAGATAATGTTGATTTTGACTTAAATAGCATAATCAAAAATGCTTATAAAAAAAATATAGAGGTTAACCTGGACCATAAATATGGAGATAATATTACATGCGAATTGTCAGGTACAACTATATATGATGAATATAATGATATATTGGGTATATTAATATTGTTGCATGATATTTCAGAAAGAAAGAAAATATCTGAAATAGAAAAAAGCTATACTTTAAAATTAGAAGAAGCCAATATGGTTCTTAAAAATGAAATTCACGACAGAATAAGAGCCGAGAAGAAAATTAGACATTTTGTCTATTATGATCCTCTTACAGAACTTCCTAATAGAAAAATGATGCTGGAAAATCTTAATATGCTTTTAGAAATTAAAAATAATAGTTTCGCAATACTTTTCATAGATTTAGATGGATTTAAAAGTATAAATGATAATTACGGACATCAAGTTGGTGATAAAGTTCTCAAAAATGTCGCACATACATTACAAGGTATAATAAGTAATAATGATATAATAAGTAGAATTGGTGGAGATGAATTTGTAATTATACCAACTAATATAAAATCTATCACTTATGTCCAAGAAATTTCTGATAGGATTCAAAAAGCATTAAAAACCCCTTTTATTTATAATGAGGAAGCTTTAAGTGTTGGAGCCAGTATTGGCATAAGTATATTTCCTGAACATGGTAAGGATGCAGATACTTTGATTAGAAAAGCAGATGTAGCCATGTATGAAGTTAAGAAAAAAGGTGGTTATGATTATGCCTTATATTCATCAAAAATAAATGATGAATTTCTTGATAAAATCGATATCAAAGAGAAATTAAATAAAGCCATGAAAAATAATGAATTTATAATTTACTATCAACCAATTATAAGTTTGAGGTCAATGAAAGTTTTATATTCAGAAGCTCTTATCAGATGGAAGCAAGGTGATAAAATTATTCCTCCTGCAGAGTTTATTCCAATTGCAAAAAGTGTAGGTGAAATAATACCAATTGATAATTGGGTGCTAGAAAATGCCTGCAAGCAATGTGAAATGTGGCATGAGCTGGGAGGCAGTGATTTTAGTATTTCAGTTAATGTTTCTTATTCACAATTAAAGCAATCTGAGTTCGTATCAATGGTTCAAAATATATTGAATCATTACTCGCTTCCAGCAAGGTGCTTAAATATGGAGATAACTGAAGATGAGGCTATGGAGGATTCCGGTACAATTATAGAGATACTAGAAAAATTAAGAAAAATAGGCGTTAGAGTATCTTTAGATGATTTTGGTACAGGCTATTCATCTCTTAGCTATGTCAATAGACTACCTATTGATATGATAAAAATTGATAAGTCACTTATAGCTAATTTAGAAAAAGACTATAAAAGTGTAATGATTGTTAGATCAATAATAAATTTAGGACACAGCCTGAGTCTCAAGATTATTGCAGAAGGAATTGAAACACAGGAACAATTTAGAATTTTAAATGAACTTAACTGTGATTATATTCAAGGTTACCTAATAGGAAAACCAATGGAAGCATTAGAATTTGAGCATAGATTTATTAAAAAGGAAAATGAAATTATGAAATCATAAAAATTAGATGTGTTTTACTGAAATATGATATAGAAATAAGAGCTATCCGCATACTAAAAACGGATAGCTTCTTATTTGTATATGATGTATATTTGAGTTGTAAATTTCAAGTTATGGAATATTTATTAAGGAGATTTTTAAATGGAGACAACTATTTATTATTTTACTGGTACAGGAAATTCGCTGAAGATAGCTAAAGATTTAGGTGAAAATATCACCAATTGTCGATTGATACGTATATGCAAACGTAATATGAATATAAATGAAGTGACTTCTGAAAGAATAGGATTTGTTTTTCCTGTTTACTATAGAGGGCTTCCTAAAATGGTTGCAAACTTTATAAAAAACTTAGATGTTAATTCAGGTAAATACTTTTTTGCAGTAGCTAATTTTGGGAGCTATGCAGCACTAACCTTTGAGCAAATTGATATTATGTTAAGAAGTAAAGGAAAATCGCTTTCTGCAAATTTTAGTGTTGAAATGCCCGGAAATATGTGGTTTATGTATTATCCTCATCCGAAAGAAGATTTCATTAATCGAATGAATAATCAATCAAAGATAACAAGTCATATTGCAAGAATGATTAATAATAACTATGAAAATAATATTCCTATCATAAAAAACAGAGATAAAGAAGAAAAGATGTATGAAGATTTTAGCCCAAATAATATTGACAAAAGTTTCTGGGTTAGCGAGAAATGTATAGGCTGTGGCATTTGTTCTAAGGTATGTCCTGCTGAAAATATAGAAATTATAGAAACAAAACCTTCATGGAAACACCGATGTGAGCAATGTTTAGCGTGTATTCACTTATGTCCACAGACAGCAATTGAATTTAAGAAAGATTCAATAAATAAAGAAAGATATAAAAATATATTTATTGAAACGAAGGATCTCTTTTAAAATCTAGTTTCTTAAGCCTAAATTACAAAGGATACACTAGTTGTTTCGCTTGAACTTAGATAATTGGTACTAAAAATAATATTAATGCATACCATATAAGTAAATCTAAATGAAGAAACTCATATATATAATTGGAATTAATGATCTTCTAGACTATGCTTAATCATAAATTGAATATAGCATTACTAGTTGTTTTATTTTTTGTTTTCAGGAGGAATAATATGGATATTGATAAAATATTTTATAAAACATTATTTAAGAATTTGTTTAGTGATCCTGTAGAAATAAAATTTTGGGATGGAACTACTGAAAAATATTCAGAAGGAGAACCAGTTTTTAAAATCATTTTTAATGAACCAATTTCTAAAGCCGATATTATTAAAAATCCATCATTAGCCTTTGGAGAGGGGTACATGACTAAGAAAATAGAAATAGAAGGAAGTATTCAAAAAGCTATAGAATCTATATATAATAATCAGGATAGCTTTTTAAATAATAGTAACATGTATGCGAAATTGTTAAGAAAAGCTTCAAACAATATCAAACATAGTAAAGAGAACATTGAATTTCACTATGATATAGGTAATGATTTTTATAAATTATGGTTAGACGATACAATGACATATTCCTGCGCATATTTCAAGACCCCTAATGATTCATTAACACAGGCGCAAAAAAATAAGGTGGCACATATCCTTAATAAACTGGATTTAAAAGAAGGCGAGACTTTACTTGATATAGGATGTGGATGGGGTGAATTAATTATTTCTGCAGCTAAAGAATATAATGTGAAAGCTACTGGAATAACTTTAAGTTCTGAGCAATTTGCAAAAGTTAAAGAAAAAATAGATAATGAGAATTTGAAGAATCTTGTTGATGTCCAGCTTGTTGATTATAGAGGGTTAAAAGATAAAAAGTTCGATAAGATAGTTAGTGTAGGTATGCTGGAACATGTAGGAAAAGATCATATTACTGAATATTTTACGACTATAGATGGCTTATTAAATGATAAGGGATTATCTTTACTTCATTGCATAACATCAGTAACTGAAGGTGGAAATAATACTTGGATAGATAAATATATTTTCCCAGGTGGATATGTTCCATCTGTTTCAGAATTGATCTGCTCCATGTCAGATAAACATTTCAATGTAATTGATGTAGAAAATCTTAGATTGCATTATGAAAAAACGCTAGAACATTGGGCAAGTAATTTTGAAAATGCTTTGCCTGAAATAAGAAAAACGAAGGATGAAACATTTATAAGAATGTGGAGATTATATTTAAATGCCTGTGCAGCATCCTTTAACAGTGGAAATATTCATATACACCAATTTTTATTTGGAAAAGGAGTAAATAATAATTTACATTGGACTAGGGATTATATGTATAAATAATATTATCTAAAAGTTTTTGGCTATATTTTGTAATGAATTTTTTATTAGTATGATTCATTATAAGATATGGCTATATATATGTTTAAATTTACAATGCACATTTCACAGTTCACAATTACGGCTAAATTCTTACAATATTTTTAGAATTATGATGAAGAATTATTTCTGTGTAGAATTCTTTTATTTCTAAATGATTAATTTGGAATAAATTTTATATTTATATGCAACCTAATCAAGAGTAGATATATAATTTTGAGTATTTATATCTAATGGGAGGCATTATAATGAAAATATTAAATAAAAGAATTGCGACGATATTGTTTACTTTAACTATTTTTTCATTGATATCTATAACTCAAGTTAAAACAATAGCAAGTTTGGACTCTAGTACTAGTAGAGTGTCTAATATAGCAGTAATATTTTTCGTAACTGATGATCCATTTACAACAAAAGTTATTGAAAACTTAAAAAATATAGAAAATGAGAATCAAGATAAAGTAAAATTTACTTTTTTAAATCCGAAAAATAATATAGCAATACAAGATGAAATATTGGATGCTGCTTTACAAATAAAATATGATTTGTTTATACTATATTTACCAGACAAAAGAGAAAGCGTTGTAGAAGATGCTATTAACAAGATTAAGCAAAAAAATAAGCCTTTAATCCTAATGAATATTATACCTGAAGTGGCATCAAGAGCTTCTAAATTATATGAGAAAGTTGTTTTTGTGACTCCTGATTCAAAGAAAGCTGGCATTGCTCAAGGTAAAATTCTTGCTGATCTTTGGAATAGGAATAAAAGCAGTTTAGATAAAAATGGTGATAATATATTGCAGTATGTTTTGTTGCAAGGTCCATCTGATGATCCGCAGACCATTGATAGAAGTAAATATGTAATATCAACACTAAATGATTCTGGAATAAAGACACAAGAACTTGCTAGAGTAAGTGCCAATTGGTTTAAAGATTTAGCTAAAAGTTCCATTGATAATTTGTTCCTTAAATATAATGGAAGAATTGAAGCAATAATTTCAAACAATGATGCTATGGCAATAGGAGCTATTGAGGCATTACAAAAATATGGATATAATAAAGATAATAAGTCAAAAAATGTAGCAATTGTGGGAATTGATGGCTTACAAGAAGCAAAAGATTTAATTGATAAAGGAATCATGACTGGAACTGTTATTCAAGATCCAAGGATTGAAGCTGAAGTTTTATATAATGTTGGAATGAATTTAATTAAAAATTTAAGCCCGACAGAAAATACAGATTATAAAGTTGTTGAGGGAGAAATCATAATACCATTTCCGTATGATACATATATAGGTAACATTAACAAATCATAAATAGTAAAACTTTTTAAAATGATATTTACATTAAAGTAATATTTTAAAAGCTGGTACTTTTGCTCAAAAAATACCAGCTTTTTAATATTGTTATAAGTTATTGATTATTATTTGACAACCACACCTACACCATTTGGAATAACTACAACATCAGCATCTTTACCTTTTATGTCATATGCAATGTTTAATGCTTCGTCAAAAGTATAAGCATGTTTCATATGCATGCTCTTAATCATATTTGGATCACACATATCTGTAACAACGATTACAGTGTAATTACATAGAATTCGTGTTAAAATTTGAATCTCCCATTGATCAGGAATTGTTTCATTTCTAGGAACTTTTAATATTTTTTCAAGAAGTTCTTCAGGAGATTTTGAATTTGCTATAGTTTCGTAAAAAGATTCACCACCATGTCCATCGTTACAAGCGGCTATCATAATAATTACTCCATCTTTTCTACATGTAGCTTCTGCAGCTGTCATACCCTTTACAGCTTGGTATATATTTTGATCTAGTGGATATCCACCATTGCTTGAAATTGCAATATCAGCTTGTATGCTTTTTACGCTCGAAAGATCCATAACAAATTTGCAACCTTCTTCGTGAGCAAGTTTACTGTCACCAGCAAAAGCATTTATAATGTTTTTATCTTCATCTATAACTACATTTAATATGAATGCAAGATTTGCTTTTTCAGCAGCATAAATCATATCTTTGTGTATTGGATTATCTTTTATAATTCCAGTCCTTGCATGATTGCTGTTAATAAATTCGGAACAGTGATTTGCCATTATGGTTTTTGCTGAAGCTATTCCAGGTAATACACTTTTTCTTCCTCCCGAAAATCCAGCAAAAAAATGTGGTTCTATAAAACCTTCTGCTATTAGTAATTCAGTTTCCATAGCTAATTTGTTTAGGAATAACTCACCACCAGAAGGTAGTGTTCCTACATTTATTAAACTACTTTCATCTGTTGAAACATGGTTTATAATCTCCTCATTATCAACTATGGTTTGTCCAAATTTGTTTATCATTTCTTCTTTAGTTGTTGGTCTATGAAAACCTGTAGCTATAAGAATCTTTATGTTTATGTTAGGATTAACTTTTCTTATTCTTTGCAGTAAAATTGGCATAGTAATTTTACTTGGAACAGGACGAGTATGGTCACTAGTTATAATAACCATGTTATTTTTACCAATTACTAATTCCTCTAAAGATTTACTACCAATGCAATTATCAAGAGCTTTATTTACTATATCATTTTGTGAAATATTAGCTCTATAAGTATTTGCCTTGGAAACTAAAATACCCTTTAGATTTTTATCATTAATGTTTATTTTTAAAGATTTTGTTGAGTATGGAATCTCAATTGAAGCCATAATATAACCTCCCTAAATAAAAATAATTATATTTATACTAAAATTATAGCACACATAACAAGAATTGGTAAGGCCAATTTAAATGTTTTCATAAATTGTATCAAAGTTCATTATAAAAATTTTTTAAAAGGAATTTATATATAAATGTATCTGATTCGCTGACAAATGTTAAAATATATACAAGATAATCAGCTTATTAATTATACGTTGTATAGAGAAATTCAATTTATAAGTTTATAAGAAACTAGAAGCAGAAAATAGGAGGTAAGTTATGATAATATTTGAATCATGTGTAGGGAATTATAATGAGGCAATTTTAGCTGTTAAAAAAGGAGCAAATAGAATAGAACTTTGTGATAATTTAATGGAGGGTGGAACCACTCCAAGTTACGGAACAATAAGAAAAATTGTTGAGGATCTAGATATACCAGTCATGGTTATTATAAGACCGCGTGGTGGAGATTTTACTTACACAAAAGAAGAACTAGAAATAATGAAATATGATGTGAAGATGTGCAAAGAACTTGGAGTTCACGGTGTGGTAATTGGTGCTGTAAAAGATTCTAAGGTAGATAAAGAAATAATAGAGGAGTTAGTTAATTTGGCAAAGCCTATGACAATAACTTTTCATATGGCATTTGACGAAGTTGAGGATAAAAAGATAGCTGTAGATGAAATAATTAAATTAGGAATAGATAGAATACTTACTAAGGGCGGATGCGAAAATGCTATGGCAGGAAAAGAATGTTTAAAAGAATTGGTTAAATATGCTGACGGTAGAATTTCCATAATGCCAGGAAAAGGTGTTAATAAGGAGAATAGAGATTTTCTTTTAGAATATACAGGTGCAGTTGAAATACATGGTACTAACGTAGTTTAAAATTATAAGTAACTATGCAAAAAGCCGAGTTTTTTAAACAATACTATATTTAAGTCAGAGCATTTTGGTAAATTCAATGCATTATGGCAAAATAAATAAATCTAAACATATGGCAAAAATAGTAAAATGATTTATAATATAATTGTTACTAACGATTATTCATGGATTTTTAAATAATATATATGTTGCAATTTACAATGTACAATTCACAATTACGGCTAAAATTCTTCCAATATTTTTGAATTATGATGAAGAATTATTTTTGTAACATATATATAATTAAACCAATACTGGGGGGAGAATTTTGCTGGAAAATAAAATACTGGAGTTAATTGAAAATGAGGACAAAAGAAAACCATTAACCGACAGTGATATTGCTAAATTAGTAAATACAACTAGAGAATATATAACTCAATTTAGGACAGAAAAAAATATAAGTAATTCTCGCCAAAGAAAAGAAGCAATCCTATATAGCGATATAAAAAAATTAATTATTGAGGATAAAGATATTTCAGATAGGCAGTTATGCAAAAGGCTATCTATTCTTGGATATGATATTTCCAGATATTCAGTAGCACAGATCAAGAAAAATATAATTTCAGAAGTTTTTCCACAGAATGTAGCGGAGGAAGCAAATTTAAATAAGAATCAACAGAAACATTCAGTGGAAATTAAATCAGCAGCTGATCAGGATGTGATCGAAATTAATAATAGCTCAAATATGGACAACACCAATAAAGGTGATAAAGCAAATAATTATTATTTAAGAAATATTATAGGATATCATGGCTCGCTAAAAAATTCAATTAGTCAAGCAGAAGCAGCAGTATTATATCCACCTCATGGTCTCCATACTCTTTTACTTGGAGCATCTGGTGTTGGAAAAAGCTTTTTTGCAGAAGCTATGTATAATTTTGCAATTAATTCCTCACATTTTGATAAGAATGCACCTTTTGTACTATTTAACTGTGCTGATTATGTAGATAATCCACAATTACTTCTTTCTCAATTGTTTGGTTACAGTAAAGGTGCCTTCACAGGTGCCAATACAGATAAAGTTGGTTTAGTGGAGAAAGCAAATAATGGGATACTATTCTTAGATGAAGTGCATAGATTGCCAAGCGAAGGGCAAGAAATATTGTTTTATCTGTTAGATAAGGGAAAGTACAGAAGGCTTGGTGAAACTGAAAATAGCAGGACAGCAAATGTAATGATAATTGCAGCAACAACAGAAGATCCAAAATCATCTTTGTTATTAACATTTAGAAGAAGAATTCCAATGATAATTGAACTACCGTCTATTAACAACAGGCCCATTAATGAAAAATATGTGTTGATTAAAAGCTTTTTTTCACAGGAATCAGCGAGAGTCGGAAAAGAAATTACAGTACGTTATGAGGTCATCAGATCTTTATTATTATACAATTGTCCAGGAAACATAGGCCAGCTACGAAGTGATATACAAGTTGCATGTGCAAGAGGCTTTTGTAATTCATTAAGTAATAATTCAAATGAAGTTGTTATTGACATAAAAGATTTACCTAAGCATGTACCTCTAGAAATATTAAGCGTTGAGGATAGAGAACTAGTTTCAGAAGATATTTTTAATGAAGATTTGGTTGTTAATCCTAATGATGTTGTAACTCAGAAATCTAAAGATGATAGATATATGTTACCGGATGGAATATATAGCAATATAGAGGAAAAGTATTATAAACTTGAAAAGCAGGGTCTAAGTAAAGATGAAATTAATAAAATATTGTGGAGTAAGGTGGAATTCAATTTAAGTAAATTTGCTAAAAATATAGAATCAAATATGTTTTTTCCAAAGGAAGAACTTAAAAATATAATAGATGAAAAAATATTAAATGTGGTTGAAAAGGTAACCAATATTGCAAAAGAATATATAGAAAATATCCAAGAAAATTTTTATTATTGTGTAGCAATGCATTTGAATTCAACTTACGAACGACTAAAACAAGGCAGGATAATAAGGAATCCTGAATCCGATTATATAAAAAAGGAATATTATAATGAATACAGAATTGCAAAAATATTAACTAAAGAGATAAATAAAGGATTAGATATTCAACTTCCAGAAGATGAAATAGGCTTTATTGCCATGTATTTAAAAACGTTTTCTGAGGTAGATAAAAATGTAAGCAGAGTGGCTGTTATTGTATTAAGCCATGGTCATGTTGCTTGTGGAATGGTTGATGTAGCCAACAAACTATTAGGTACAAACCTTGCAGTTGGAATTGAAATGTCACTAGATGAAAATCCTCAAGTTTTGCTCGAAAGAGCTATAGGAGTGGTTAAAAAAGTTAATGAAGGTAAGGGGTGCTTGATACTGGTTGATATGGGATCCTTGGTTACATTTGGGGAAATAATAACAAAAGAAACAGGGATTCCAACTCGAGTTATAGGCAGGGTAGATACTGTAATGGTACTGGAAGCAGTTAGAAGATCATTAATGGAAAATAGTAATTTATACGAGATTTCTAAAGCTCTTGATGGAGATAAAACCTACGTTGGAAAAGTTAAAGGAGCAAATAAATATACTAAAACTATAATTACAATATGTATAACAGGTGAAGGAACTGCATTAAAAATAAAGAAATATCTTGAAGATGTAGTACTAGGGAATACAAATGAGAATTTAAGAATTATATCAGTTGGAATTATAAATAAAAATAATGCTCAAGATGAAATAATTAAAATTAGTAGAGATCATGATATAGCTGCAATAGTCGGAACTATCGATCCAGAAATAGAAAGCATTCCATTTATATCTTTCCAGGATATTTTAAAAGAATCAGGTAAGTTAAGATTGAAAGAATTTCTCGGAATAAATAAGAAACAGTTTAATCCTTTAATAAATGTTATTGATGAGGAATTAATTAAAGTTAATACTAATATTTTTACAAAAAGTGATTTAATAGATGAGATGTGTAATCTTCTTATATCAAAAGGAAAAGTTAATGAGAATTTTACAATGAGTGTATATAAGAGAGAAATGCTTGGAGGAACTTTGTTTGAAGGGGTATTTGGAATACCTCATGGCCTATCAGAATTCGTTGAAAAATCATCTATAGCTATTTTCAAACTTAATAATCCTATTTCGTGGGACTATAATTGTATGGTAGAAGTTGTAATTATGTTAGCACTTAAAGAAAATGATGGGAAAATAGTTAGACAATTGTTTGATTCATTATCGAAGACAGAAGTAGCTAATAAATTAAGAAAATCAAATTCTCCGAAAGAGATTTCAGAAATATTATTAAAAATCTAACAACTACTTGGAGTTACAAGGTAAAAAGTAAAAATTTTATCTTGTAACTTTATTTTTTAAAATATATATTACCTTTTCAGCATAGTTTTGGCACGGCGATTGCTTTGTAAATATTGTGAAGATGTAATAAAAGATAAAAAAGTATAAAAATTACATTAAGCAAAGAAGAAGTATAACTACTAGAAATATTAAAGAAATTTTATGCAAAAAAAAGGAGGAAGTTAAATGACTTGAAGTATTGAGAAGCTTTTAAGAGGAGATTTGCAGTAAATAACCGTGAAGCTAAATTAAAAGTGGTTTTAAAATATATATTATTACCTTTTCAACATAGTTTTGGCATGATAATTGCTTTGTAAATATTATGAAGATGTAATCATGGATGAAAACGTATAGAATACTTACAAAAAAGGAGGAAGTTAAATGACTAGAAGTATTAAAGAATTTTTAAGAAGAGATTTAGTAGTAAATAATCTTGAAGCTAAATCAGCAGAGGATGTCTTTAAGAAGATGTCTCCAATATTATTAGAAGCAGGATTTGTAGAAGATTCCTTTTTTAATGGGTTAGTAAATAGAGAAAGTAAATTTCCTACAGGTTTATTACTTGGAAAATATAATGTTGCAATACCTCATACAGATGTTATACATGTTAAAAAGCCAGCAATAGCAATAGCAACACTAAAAAATCCCGTGAAATTTAATAGTATGGATGGAAATGGAAGTGTGGATGTTAATATAGTATTTACTATGGCTTTAAATGAACCTCACAGTCAGATAGTAATGTTACAGCAATTAATGTTTTTAATCCAAAATGAAAGCATTCTCGAAAATATGCTCCAAGCAAAAGATAGCGACGAGGTGTATGATATCGTTTCAAGTTTTAATTGTAATTGCGAATAAGTAATGAGCAATTATTTAAATTATAGAATTATATTTTAGGGAGGTAAAAAAATGGACAAACAAAAATTAATATTAGTAGCTTGTGGTACAGGAATAGCAACTTCAACAGTTGTATGTAAAAAGGTGGAAGACTTGATTAAAACAAATGGCATTAATGCGAGAATTATACAATGTAAGATTTCAGAGGTGGCTGGTTATGAAGATCAAGCAGATCTTTTAGTAACAACTACAATTTCATCACGAAATTATAAATTTCCAGTAATTAATGCTATGAACTATCTAACTAACATTAATCCAGGAAAAGTTGACCAAGGAATTATAGATGCTTTGAAATAAAAAAAGATAGGCCACTTTAAAGGTGGACCTATATAAAAAAAGTTAATTAGACTACTACTTATTATAACACATAAAATTATGTATTTGAAGCTCAGAACAACACATGTTAATTAATAGTATTTTTTATTCTCTAGTAAATTATATCCATGGACAATCTGTGGACGAGGTACTCCTTGAGGGTATAACTTATAAGAAAGGCTAATTCAGAAGGTTGACTTTTAAAAGAGAATAAAAAAGAAAATATATTTGCCTGCATAAAATGTTCTTATATGCAGATGCGTAAAAAAATCTCCGGCTCCACAGTCGCCTGCGATTTTGTTCTTCAAGAACTAAATCGTATATGTAAATTTATAATATGAAAAGCTTAATTGGGAATTTATAAAAGTGAATAAAATTTGATAATATAGGGGGAAAGAAAATGTTATTAAATGTAGTGCAATACATTTTGAACTTAGGACCAACTGTTATGCTGCCATTAACTATTACTATTATTGGAATTATATTTGGACAAGGATTTAAAAAAGCATTTAGATCAGGTATTACAATTGGTATCGGCTTTGTTGGTATAAATTTGGTTGTTGGATTGCTTACAACAAACCTTGGTGGCGCAGCACAGCAAATGGTTACTAGATATGGATTACAGTTAAGTATAATAGATGTAGGCTGGCCAGCAGCTGCTGCAATAAGCTGGGCATCTCCTATAGCCGCAATAATGATTCCAATAGCTATGCTAGTAAATTTAATAATGCTAGCTACAAAGACAACAAATGTAGTTGATATTGATATATGGAATTATTGGCACTTCACCGCAGCTGGTGCTAGTGTATACGTATTAACTAATGGTAACTGGTTACTTGCTATTTTAGCTGGTATTTTATATGAAGTTGCTGTTATCAAGATTGCAGATAGGACAGCTCCAATGGTTCAAGAATTCTTTGGACTTGAGGGCGTATCATTACCAACCGGTTCAACTGCGGCTTGTGGTCTTATAGGAATTCCTATTGTTAGTATAGTGAAAAGAATTCCAGGTATAAAAAATTTAAAAGCAGACCCAGAAACAATTCAAAAAAGATTTGGCGTTTTTGGAGAACCTATGATGATGGGACTTGTTCTTGGTATCGTACTTGGAATTCTTGCAGGCTATGGTGTAGATAAAATTTTACAAATAGGTATTTCAATGGCAGGTGTTATGTTCTTAATGCCTAGAATGGTTAGAATACTTATGGAAGGTTTAATTCCTGTTTCAGAATCAGTAAGAGAATTCTTGCAAAAGAAAGATTTTGGGAAAGATAGAAATCTTACAATTGGTTTAGATGCAGCAGTAGCGGTTGGACATCCAGCAGTTATTGCAACAGCACTTGTATTAGTTCCTATTACATTATTCTTAGCAGTAATACTACCAGGAAATCAAGTTTTACCTTTTGGAGATTTAGCTACAATATGTTTTTATGTTGCATTTATAGTTGGTGCAGCAAAAGGCAATATAGTTCATTCAGTTATATCAGGTACAATTGTTATGGCATTAGGATTACTAATGGCAACAAATATTGCTGGATTCCATACTCAAATGGCTCAAATGGCTCAATTTACAATGCCAGCAGGAACATCAACTATTTCAAGCTTAGATATTGGTGGTAATTTCTTAAACTGGATAGTAATTAAGATATTCCAATTATTCACAGGAAGTCTATAAGATTAAATAACCTAATTTGTTAAAGAGTGCTTATCTGTACTCTTTAACACCATTGGCTATTTACAAGGAAAGGATGATGGTTATAGTGGAAGTAATAAATTTAAAAGTAGAAGAACTTATTGGAATGGATTTTAAGTGTGAATGTGGAAAAAGGCATAGTGTAGAAATTAATTCTGTAAAAATAGGAAGCCAGATAATAGAACAACTTCCAGAGTTTCTTAAAGCATTTAAAAATAAGAAAATATTAATTGTACAGGATGTCAACACATATGCTGTAGCTGGAAAAAGAGTTGAAGAAACATTAAATAGTGATTTTTTATTAAAGAAATATGTGTTTCCACAGGAACACTTATTGCCTGATGTATATGCTCTTGGAAGAGTTTTAATAGAAATAGAAGATGATACAGAACTTATACTTGGCGTAGGTTCAGGCGTTATAAATGACATATGTAGGTATGTAGCTTACAGAGCAAATGTGCCTTATGCTATAGTATGTACTGCCCCATCCATGGATGGTTATGCATCTGTGGTATCGCCATTAATCACAGATGGATTCAAAGAATCTCATAAAGCAGCCTATGCTTATGGAATATACGCAGATATTGACATTATGAAGAATGCTCCAATGTATTTACTTTGTTCAGGGCTTGGGGACGTATTAGGTAAATATACTGCTCTTGCAGACTGGTCAATTGCAAACCTCTTAACAGGAGAATATTATTGTAAGACTATTGCAGGTATGGTTCAATCTACAGTAGATAAGTGCGTTGCTGCTGCACCAAGGATTCCAGAAAGGAATCATGAAGTAGTAAAAAATATAACAGATGCACTAGTATTATCTGGAATAACTATAGGAATGTCAGGTTCTTCAAGACCTGCATCAGGTTCTGAGCATCATATTGCTCATGGCTGGGAAATAATGTTTCATACAAGAAATAGTGAAGAAAAATGGGTACATGGAAACTTTGTTGGAGTAGGTACGGTTGTAATGTCTATATTATTTGAAGAATTAAAGGATATAGACATAGAAAGTGTCATGGCTAAGAAAAGCTTCAGATACTACGATATGAATAAATGGAGACAAAATATTGAAAGCGTATTTGGTAAAGTGGCAGGTAATGTAATTAACTATAAAAAGGATGCAATTGAATTGGATCCTGATAAGAGACAAGAAAATGCTGAAAAGATATCAGCAAACTGGAAGGAAATTCTTGATATTGGACATACTATAGTGCCAAGTTCTGAGAACGTAAAGAAAATACTACAGGACGCTGGATGTGTATGGCATCCTGAAGAGCTTGGAATAGATAAGAATTTATTTATTAAGACTTTTATTGCAGCAAAGGATATAAGAACAAGATATGGTGTTGTGCATTTAATTGATGATCTTGGACTAACAGATGAAATTGCTAATTTAATTGCTGATAAATTATATAAATCCAATAACATATAGGACAATTATGTGTTTTAATGTGGAGGTAAAAATGAATGAGTTAAAAGATATTAAATGTTTTTTATTAGATATGGACGGGACTTTCTATCTTGGAAATACAATTATTGATGGAGCTCTAGACTTTCTAGACATTTTAAAAAGTCAACAAAAGAAATTTATATTCTTAACAAATAACTCTTCGAAAAACAAGTCAACGTATAAGCAGAAGCTTTCAGCACTTGGCTGTTATGTTGATGAAGAACAAGTTTACACATCTGGTGAAGCAACCATATGGTATATGAAGAAAAACTGTTTAGGTAACAAAATATATCTCATGGGTACAGAGCCGCTCATGAAAGAATTTGAAAAGGCAGGCTTTATATTAGTTAAAGATAAAAATGACAAGCCGGATTATGTAGTTCTCGGGTTTGATACTACACTAACTTATGAAAAAATATGGACAGCTTGTGATTATCTAAGAGATGGAGTGCCATTTATAGCCACTCACCCAGATTTCAATTGTCCAATTGAAAATAGCAACTATATGCCGGATACTGGTTCTATGATAAGAATGTTTGAGGCATCTACAGGTATTTCTCCTGTGGTAATAGGTAAGCCATATGGATATATAGTTGAGGCTGTTATTGAAAAGTATGGCCTTAAAAAAGAGCAAGTGGCAATTGTAGGAGACAGACTTTACACTGACATTAAGACTGGAGTTAATGCAGGAATAACTAGTATTCTTGTATTTAGTGGCGAGACATCAGAAGCCATGTATAAAGAATCTGACATAAATGCAGATTATGTATTCTCATCAATTAAATATATTGGTGAAGAGTTGAAGCAGTTTTATGAAAGCTTTGTTTAAGACCTAGATTATTATAAGAATTTTAACTGATCATTATATGTTTAGAAGAATTTATTTATTAGCTGTATGTTAAAAAAAGGTATTAAGAATTCATGGAAAATAATTAAATTTTATGAGTTTTGAGAAATTAAAAGAAGTTAATATTCAAAATTAGGAGGCAATGTTATGAGCATTATAACAATTATTGGAGCAGGTCAAATGGCATCTGCACTAACTTTCCCAGCAACAGAAAATAATAATAAGATAAGACTTGTGGGTACACCTTTAGATAGAGAAATCATAAATAAGGCAAAGGCTACAGGTTTTCATTCGACATTAAAACGTCAATTACCTGAAACAGGAATTGAATACTATCAAATTGAAGATGTAAATGAAGCAATAGATGGAGCTGAGCTCATTATTTGCGGTGTCAGCAGCTTTGGTGTTGACTGGTTTGCAGACAATATATTACCTATTATACCTCAAGAGATTCCTATTCTTTCAATAACAAAGGGAATGATTACTGAAGAGGATGGCAAAATGATAAATTATCCTCACTACTTTTTAAGTAAACTTCCTTCTAATAAAAAGCTCTCTATTAGCGCTGTTGGCGGCCCATGTACTAGTTATGAACTTGCCGATAAAGATAATTCAGAAGTTGTATTTTGCGGAGATGACATAAATTTACTTAGAAAGTTTAAGAGTTTATTTGAAACATCATACTACCATATTAGCTTATCTACAGATATTGTAGGTGTTGAATGTGCAGTAGCTCTAAAGAACGCTTATGCTTTGGGAGTATCACTAGCTATTGGATTAGCCATTGGAGCTGATGGGTCTGGAAAAGAGCATTATAATTCTCAGGCTGCACTTTTTGGACAAAGCATAAAGGAAGCCAAACGTATTCTCGAAATAGTCGGAGGAGGAGAAGAAAACATTATATATTTTGGCGGTGACTTATATGTAACTGTCTTCGGTGGACGTACTCGTAGAATAGGAACATTATTAGGCCAAGGATTTTCATTTGAGGAAGCTATGGAACAATTAAAAGGAGTTACATTAGAATCAGTAGTTATTGCTACCCGTGCTGCAAAATACGTGCGTTGTCTAGCAGAAAGAGGAGTAGTTAAACTTAGTGATTTTCCAATGATAACTCATATTGATGAGATTATAAATTTAGGCGGCAAGGTTAATATTCCATGGAAAGCCTTTGAATCTGAAAAAATATTATGATTTATTATTAGATGCGAATTTAAAAGTGTAAAGTTTAATAGCTTTATTAAACTTTTAAGATTAAATTATTATAATTAGAAAACGAATATGTATATTGCAAAAATGATTCTTCATCATAATTCTAAAAATATTGCAAGAATTTTAGCCGTAATTGTGACTTGTGAAATGTGCATTGTGAATTGCAACATATGTAGTATAGATTATTGATATTATAGTTTGAGTACAGCACTAGATTTAAATTTAATGCTGTACTTTTTATAATTTTGATAGATAAAAGACAGTCTGAAATATTCCGAAATAAAAATATTAAATGAAAATAAAATTACTATACTTTCTATTTTGGTAAAATTATTATTCCGATTAGAAGAAGTTAGTGTTATAATTGTATAAGAAAATTGTGTAAAAAAGTGAATTAATATACATGTATGTATATTAATTTCTTTTATTTATTATATATTTGTTGTAATTCGTAGAATTTTATTTCTTTATAATCAAAATACTATTTAATTAAAGATAAGTTTCTATTTTAATAATACTAATACATATTTAATATTACTAGTATATAAAGTTTTTTAAAATTAATAAATAGGTAAAAAACTTGTTTTAGTTATTATATCTTGTCTAGTTATTTTTTTATGAAAAGACATTTATTTATATATTTCATAAAAAATATTCTTAATGGAACTTAAATACTTATTTCTAAAAATATCATATCTAGTTATGATATTTTTACGAAGATATGAATTATTAGAACTTATGAATATCTTTAAATTTGTAGATAGTGAGATGGTATTTGAAATAATTAGGATTACTGATTTTCTTTTTAGGGAGGTATCAATCTATGTTTCAACGCGAATGCGAACAAGAAGCAAGTTATATTATAGAGTCAAAAAAGAAATGTATCGAATTAGGGTTAGATTCTAATAAGCCTAAAATGCCTGAAAACGTTCTGTCTGAATTAGAATTAGGTCAGAAAAAAGATATGTATGATGAAATTCTAGAAGTCGTTAAATTTTTTAGTAATAAAATGATAAAATTACTAGAAGGAACACCTGTGTTGATAACAATTACGGATGAAGATGGGTATTTGCTAGATGTTCTTGGGGATAAATCTCTTAGGGAAACAATGTCTCAATTTGGAGTAAAAACAGGTATACAATTTCGAGAAGATGAAATGGGTACAAATGTAGTTAATTTAACGCTTAAGCAAAATCACCCAATACAATTAATAGGTAGCAATCACTATCATAAATGTTTTCAAGACAGTGCATGTTATGGAGTTCCATTCCATTATTCAGATGACGGTAATTTACTGGGAAGTATATGTATCATGACTGCTGTTATACTTCATAATCCATTTTTTTTAATGACATTAACAACTGTAGTGGATGCAATAGAGCGTGAACTATTACTAAGAAGACAAAATCGAAAGATAAGTGAGCAAAAAGAATTGTTGTATGAATCAGAAAAAAGGCAAAGAGAGCTTCTTGAAAAAGATTTGGCCATGAAGGATGATTTTATAACTTTAATTACACATGAATTTAAAACGCCAATAAATGTTATTTATTCAGCAATACAATTGATCGAGCATGCTTACATTAATGAAATTCCTGAATCTGTGAATAAACTTATCAAAAGTATAAAACGTAATACATTTAGACAATTAAGACTTGTAAATAATTTGCTAGATATTACAAAATTAAAATCAGATCAGTTCAAATTAAACTTTAAATATGTAGATATTGTATTTCTAACAAAATTAATTACAGAATCAATAAAAATTTATGCGGATCAAAAGAGAATTAGCCTTTGTTTTAAAACTAATGTTGAAAATAAAAATATTTCAATAGATGATGAAAAATATGAACGTGTTATTTTAAATTTATTATCAAACGCTATAAAATTCACACCTGAAGGCGGTTCAATAACTGTTGATCTGAAAGAAAATAAGAAAAAGAAAACAGTAGATATATCTGTGATAGATACGGGCGTTGGAATACCAAAGGAAAAACATAAGGTGATATTCCATAGATTTGGACAAGTCGAAAATAATCTTTCAAGGTTAGCAGAAGGCAGCGGTATTGGACTAGCTATTGTAAAAATGTTAGTTATCATATTAGAAGGGAAAATAGAAGTAGATAGTGCGGTTGGGGTTGGAAGTAAATTTACTATAACATTACCTATTAAAGAAGAGATAATTAACGAAGAGAGTAAGATATTCCAGGGATATGACAATAGGCTAACAAATGCTATTAATGTTGAATTTTCTGATATATATTTCTAATAATATTATTTAGACAGCATTTCATTTTTGATCATGAATATAAAAATTAGAAAAGGTATAAACTAAAAAATGAGGTGAGAAAAAATGACAAACTATAAATTTATTACAAATAATAATGAAAATGATTCATCAAATACGACAAATACATCTATGCCAGCAAAAAATAGGAAAAGACATAAACCTGTAAGAGGAATTCCTAGAACTGAAGTATAATAAACGGCGATTATAAGTTTCTAGAATTTAAAAAGTGTAGCACTAAAAAATATATTTTGGTGTTACACTTTTTAATTTTGTGTAATTATAATCTAATCACTTTAAAATGAGAATATTTTTTATATTAAAACACATGATAAAATTGACTATTATACTTTGAGAAAAAATATGGAGGATCGTAATGAGTGTTTTAAAAAAAATAATAATATTTATAATTTTAGCTTTATTAATAATTACATCACTAGATACTTCAACAAAGAATGTATATGCTATCCCCAATTTAAGCAAAAACACGCCAGTTAAAATAGCTGTATTTTTTGATAATTCCAGTGCCATGTATATTTCTCTTCTTAAGCAAAATTTGGAACGTATTGAAAAAGAAAATGAAGGCAAAGTCAAGTTTACGTTTTTCGATGCTAATGACAATCAGAGTAAACAAAATGAAAGCATTGAAAAAGCTCTTTCACAAGATTTTAATCTTTTTATTATAAGTATAATATCCTCTAATTTAAATGATGTAGAAAGTACTTTGCGCAAAGTAATGGAAAAAAACATTCCTATAATTTTAAATCCTGATCCAGTACAAGATATAATAAATTTTGTTAGGCCATATAAACGTTTTGTTGTTGTCGGTGCAGATTTTGAACAATCAGGTACAATGGAAGGAAATATTCTTGTTAATGAATGGAAATCTAATAAGATAGCAATAGATAAAAATCATGATGATGTGTTGCAATATATAATGCTAAAAGGTAGAATTGGAAGTCCGTTAACATCATTGAGAACAAAATATTCCATTTTAGCAATTAATGATGCCGGAATAAAAACAGAAGAACTTGCATCTCCATCTTGTGAATGGGTGGAAGATTGTGCTAGAGGTGCTGTAGAATCGTTATTTCTTAAATATGGTGATAAAATTGAAGCAATAGTTTCAACTAACGATGCTATGGCAATAGGGGCAGTTGAAGCTTTGCAAAAATATGGATATAACAAAGGAGGTAAGTCGAAGACAATCCCAGTTGTAGGTATTGACGGGATGCCTGCCGCTAAAGATTTTATAAAAAAGGGTTTTATGTCAGGAACTGTTGTAGTAGAACCAAGCGATCTCGCTGAAGCTCTTTATTCTATTGGCATGAATTTAGCTTATGGAAGGCAACCTCTTGAAAATACAAAATATAAATTTGAAGAAAATGGACCAATAGTTCATTTAAAGTATAAAGAATTTGTAGAATAATTATAATATAATATAACTTGAATCTCTATAGTAAAAGCAATATAAAATTTGTCTATGTTTCTAACTTTATCTTCTAAACTATATATATTCAGTGATATTAAAAAAAGCCATTAGGTTTTTTTGAACTTATAGCACATATAAGATTCTTTATTTAATCTAACGAATATTACCTATTAAAAAATCTACCAGTTGATTTAAAATATTCAAAGGAGTATATAATTAACAACTTTTCTGTTCATGGCATCTAAAATTGTATGAAAGAATATGAATTTTTAAATTTATAAAATATTTTTGCATGAAAAATATACTTATATAATTAGCTGCAATACTGCATTGTAAATTTGATTTAAAAATTAAATTTAAATTTATATTATTATATAGAAGAATTTAATGAATAATTATCATATTCTAATATATAATAAACAATCTAGATAAGAAAAAGGGGTGCAGCTAAATTGACAAAAATATATGATGTTGTGTTAAATGCTCCATTTGGTAGTCAGCAAGGTAGAATTACTTTTATAATAAATGGTGAATCTTTGACAGGTGTAATTGATGGAACGGGATTTAAAAGCAAATTCAATAACGGAAGAATTCATGGAAACAATTTTGAATTTTCTGGAGAAATAAAAATTCTATTGGCTAAGTTAAAATATTCTGCTAAAGGTATTTTAAATGGTAATCTATTGTCAGCATCTGTTGATACAAAATATGGAACATTCTCTGTAACAGGAAGTCTTATATCGCAATCTTAACATCAATTTAAACAAGATAAATATAAGAAATAATAAAAATATTTGAAATACGAAATGATAAAAAATAAGTTTTGATAATATAAATATCTATTAGACAGTAAATTTATTGAGTTAGATTTACTGTCTTTATTAATTATTAGGATAATTAGTATAAGTTAAATTTATATTGCAAAAGTAGTATTCGGAAATTATTTGTAAAGTGAAAAGTATTATTGGTTCAATTATTTAAAAGAGTATAATAATTGGACATAAGCAGATAATAAAAAGGGTTATAATTATGTAAATATGATAGAAATTAAGAAAAATACTTTTGGTTATGTATCGTTTTTACTTATATATAGATAAACAACTTAAGAATTAGGCTTATTATATGAACATTTTTACAAAATTGCTAAGACTTCAAGTTTGTATCTTCACTAGAAATCATGAATATATTTGTAACCACAAGGGTCATAATATGGAGAAAACATTTGAAAATGAGCTGTTAAAGGTTCTTAAGCAGAGAACCCAAATCTTTGATTTGGTGAGAATCGCTTACTCAGCAAAAGAATGTGAGTCGAGTTTCTGCTAATGGTTGTTCCATTTTAGCTTGTGAAGTGAGAGTCCAAAATTTTATTTTGGGTTCTCGAACTTCCTCAGCGAATGTAATGAGTCGAGCTTCCCTAGGAAAGTGGGAGCATGCTAAAGTGGATACAACCTGCTGCTTAGAAGCTTCAGCAATATTTTCATAGCTTTTTGGAACAAAATATTTATGATTTCGGTAAGTTACCACATAAATTTAGTTTTAGAGTTGGATATCTATAAAAAAACAAAAGAAGAAAGGAGAGATATAATGCAAGATATGAAAATAAAATCAGAAGCAGGATGGAAATTAGATAATACTTATGCTGATTTGCCTAAAACACTTTTTAGCAAGCAAAAGCCAACACCAGTAACGGCTCCTGAATTAGTTATTCTTAATCAGCCGCTTGCAGAATCATTAGGCCTGAAGACAGAATTTCTTCAAGATAATGATAATGTCGCAATATTTGCTGGAAATAAAATAGAAGAAGGTAGTTTGCCTATTGCCCAAGCTTATGCAGGACATCAATTTGGCTATTTTAATATGTTGGGTGATGGAAGAGCTATATTACTTGGTGAACAAATTACGCCTAGTGGTGAAAGATTTGATATTCAGCTAAAAGGTTCTGGTAGAACACCTTACTCTAGAGGCGGTGATGGGAGAGCAGCACTTGGACCAATGTTGCGCGAATACATTATTAGTGAAGCAATGCACGGCCTTGGAATACCTACAACTCGGAGTCTGGCAGTAGTAACAACTGGGGAATCTGTAATTCGAGAAAACGTGCTATCAGGTGCAATTCTAACTCGGGTAGCTTCAAGCCATATTAGAGTTGCCACCTTTCAATATGCTGCAGAGTGGGGAACTATAGAGGAACTTAAGGCTCTAGCTGATTATACTATTAAACGTCATTTTTCTGATGGAGAAAATTTAGAGAATCCTTATATTTTCTTGCTTCAAGAAGTTATTAAGCTGCAAGCTTCATTAATATCAAAATGGCAGTTAGTCGGTTTTATTCATGGAGTTATGAATACTGACAACATGGCTATTAGTGGAGAAACTATAGATTACGGACCTTGTGCTTTTATGGATACATATGATCCAGAAACAGTATTTAGTTCTATTGATAGGGAGGGAAGATATGCATATAAAAATCAGCCTCCTATAGCTAAATGGAATCTAGTTAGATTCGCTGAAACTTTATTGCCATTACTCCACAATAATCATGAAAAATCAGTAGAAATTGCACAAAATGAGCTTTCAAAGTTTGCAGGTTTATATCACGATAACTGGCTTAGAGGAATGAGATCCAAACTTGGAATATTCAACAAAGAGTCTCAAGATGAAGATCTTATAGAAAATCTCCTAAGTATTATGCATAAATATAAAGCAGATTATACGAGTACATTTAGTGCGTTAACTTTAGATAAAAGTTATGATATGGAGTTATTTAATACTAAAGAATTCAAGCAATGGTATGAATTATGGAATGCAAGGTTAAATAGGCAGCAGGAATCTAAAGAGTCTTCTATTAAGTTAATGAAAAATTCAAATCCTTCTGTGATACCACGTAATTATAGAGTTGAGGAAGCATTAGAAGCCGCTGAAAAAGGTGATTACACAATTATGGAAAAACTATTATATGTGCTATCTAATCCTTATGCTTATGCTGAGAATCAATCTGCATATGAAAAATTGCCCCCAAAATCTTTTAGCTCGTATCGAACTTTTTGTGGAACATAATTTTAAAGAGTATTAATAAATTCTTAATAAAAACATCTAAAAAAGGGCGAGACATAATATAGCCCTTTTTTTATTGTGTAAAATATACATAAATTATTAGATTTAGATACTTTATATAATAAAAAATATTAAAATTATTATGTAAAACAAAAACTAATTTTAATAAAAAAACATATAAAAAATTTAAAAAGTAATAAAAAAGACATAAAATTAATACGTTTACACTTAACAACTAATGAAATTTATGGTATAATAAAAAACGTATTCTGGAAATTGAAAAGGAGAGATTTGATGTCAAAAAGTTATCAATGGATAAAAGTTGCAAAAAAATCAATCGTTTTTTTTGTGGCTTTGAGTATTTATTTAGGTATTGGAACTGCTTTTTCAGCTAATTTAGCTAAGGCGGCTGCGACACAAAATAAAGATATAATCTGCTCAACAACAGCGTACACAGCGGGGACGGGAAGTGTGACAGCAAGTGGAAAAATAGCAAAGAGAAATGCAAGTGGGATAAGTACAGTAGCGGTCGATCCAAGCGTAATTCCTTTTGGAACATATTTATATATAGAAGGTTACGGATATGCAATAGCTGCGGACAGTGGAAGTGCCATAAAAGGAAATTCGATTGATGTTTATTTTGATAGCGATAGTGAATGTGATAATTGGGGTAGAAAAACTGTTAAGGTTACGGTATTTGGAAAATCCGATAATTAAAGAAGAATGAAAATGTTTAACTAATCTAAATAAGTGTTAAAATAATTGATAAGAATAATTTTTAATAATTAAATCCGGAAAGCAATTAATTGAGATGGACTTAGACAAGCTTATTTAGAAATCTAGTGATACTTAATTTTATAAAGTAAATATTCAATCATTATAATGCATAAAAGAAGTGTTTCTATATTAGAAACGCTTCTTTTATTTTAAAAAAGGGAAAATAAATCTAAATCAATTAATAAAATAGTAACAAAATAATTATTTTATTAGTATTTTATTAATAAAATAACTTGTAAAAAGATAAAATGTATAGATAATTTGATATTAATTAACTATTTAATAATATAAACTAATAAGATTGACAAACTAGGAAATAGTTGTTAGTATAAAAGTATTCCTACAAGAATTGTATGAATTAAAAAAGAATTAAAAGGTGATAAATAAATGAATATTGACTGGAATTTCGTAGTGACTAATTTGCCTTTGTATGAGAAAGCTGCATGGCTCACATTAAAGTTAGCTATTGTAGGAATACTTTTATCATTGGTAATAGGATTACTATGCGGAATAATACTATACTTTAAAGTAAGAGTTTTGGATAAAATCGTACAAGCTTATATTGAGCTTTCGAGAAATACTCCACTACTTGTACAGATATTTTTTCTGTATTTTGGTTTGCCTAAATTAGGATTTAAAATGGGTGAAGCTACTTGTGCTATAATTGGGTTAGCATTTCTTGGTGGTAGTTATATGGCTGAAGCTTTTAGAAGCGGAGTTGAAGCTGTAAGCAAAACACAAATTGAATCTGGCATAAGCATTGGTCTTTCAAAGGGCCAACTTATTAGATATGTCATAATTCCACAAGCTTTTTCAGTAAGCATGCCTTCAATAAGTGCAAATTGCATATTTTTATTGAAAGAAACTTCTGTGCTTGGAGCTATATCAATAATGGATCTCACAAATTTAACAAAAGATTTAATAGGAATGTACTATAGAACTTTTGAATCATTATCATTGCTAGTTTTGATTTATCTTATTATGATTCTACCTTTATCATTTCTAATGTCTTGGATAGAAAGGAAGGTTCGATATGCAGAATTCGGCAATTAGTGTTATTTTTCAAGCAAACAATATTAAGCGTTTATTTGAAGGCCTGTTTGTAACGGCAGAAATTGCTTTTATATCTATTATTATAGGATCTATATTAGGGATACTTATAGGATTGAGTAGGACTACAAAATCGAAGGCGATACTTTTTATTAACAGAGTTTACCTAGAAGCTTTTAGAATAATACCAACGTTGGTTTGGCTATTTGTATTCTACTTTGGGGTTACTACAGCATTAAATATAAACCTTAGTGGAGAAGTTGTTTCTGTTATTGTATTCAGTCTTTGGGGAGCAGCAGAAATGGGAGATATAGTAAGAGGATCTCTTCAATCATTACCAAAACATCAGATTGAATCAGGGAAGGCTTTAGGTTTAAATTATTATCAAATATATAGATATGTACTTATGCCTCAAGCTATAAGAAGAATGATACCTGGAACAATCAATTTAGCAACTAGAATGATTAAAACTACTTCGCTTGTAGTTTTAATAGGTGTTATAGATGTAGTTAAGATGGGTCAGCAGATTATTGAAAGTTCAAGATTTCAATTTCCTACTGCTTCTTTCTGGATTTATGGTTTTATATTCTTCTTGTACTTTATAATATGTTATCCACTATCAAAAATATCGAAAAGACTAGAATCAAAGTGGAATAATTAGGAGGAACATACATGGATAAGAATAATAATCCTGTCTTGCTTGAAATACAGGATGTTCACAAAAAATACGATGAAAAAGAAATATTAAAAGGTATTGACTTAAGTCTTCATAAAGGAGAAGTATTAGTTATTTTAGGGCCTTCAGGCTGTGGAAAAAGTACTTTTTTGAGATGTCTCAATGGACTAGAAAAAATTCAAGGTGGAGATATTAAATTTAAGGAACAAAGTTTTACAGATAAAAATGCCGATTGGCAAAAGATTCACGAGAAAATAGGAATGGTTTTTCAAAACTATGAATTATTTCCTCATATGACGGTTATTGAAAACATACTTTTAGGTCCTTTAAAGGTTCAGAAAAGAGAGAAATCTGAGGCACTTGCTCAAGCAGAACAACTCTTAAATAAGGTTGGATTACTTGACAGGAAAGATTCATATCCACGTCAACTTTCAGGGGGACAAAAGCAAAGAATAGCTATAGTTAGAGCATTATGTATGAATCCTGAGATAATACTTTTTGATGAAGTAACAGCATCTCTTGATCCAGAAATGGTAAGGGAAGTACTAGATGTTATATTAGGCTTAGCTAAGCAAGGCATGACTATGGTAATTGTCACACATGAAATGGGATTTGCCCAATCAGTGGCAGATAGGATAATCTTTATGGATGAGGGCAAAATATGTGAAGAATCGGGTCCAAAAGAATTCTTTACAAATCCAAAGACAGAACGTGCTAAGCACTTTCTAAATATATTTCAATTTTAATTATTAATAGGGGGATGACAAAATATGAAAAGCATAAAAAAAATAGTAGCAGCTTTACTTTTAAGTACTGTAGTAGTTGGAAGTTTTGTTGGCTGTGGTAATTCAGCAGAAACTAATAAAGGTGATTCCAATAAAGCAGCGTCTAGCTCTTTAGAAGACATAAAAAAACGTGGAACTATAAAGATTGGTGTATTTAGTGATAAAGCTCCATTTGGATATGTTGACTCAGAAGGAAAAAACCAAGGATTTGATGTATATGTTGCAAAGAGATTTGCTAAAGATTTACTTGGAGATGAGTCAAAAGTTGAATTTGTTTTAGTTGATGCAGCAAGTAGAGTTTCTTATTTAGAATCTAAAAAAGTTGATATAATTATGGCTAACTTTACTGTTACTGATGAGAGAAAAGAAAAAGTTGATTTTGCAAATCCTTATATGAAAGTATCACTTGGTGTAGTTTCACCAGATGGCGCTAAAATTACTTCAGAAGATCAACTTAAAGGTAAAAAGGTTATTGTAGCTAAGGGAACAACTGCTGAAACTTATATGACTAAAAATCATCCAGACGTTGAGCTAGTAAAATATGAACAATATTCAGAAATATTCCAAGCGCTAAAAGATAAACGTGGTGACGCTATATTAAGTGATAACACAGAAGTTATTGCATGGGCTAAAGATAACCCTGGATTCTCTGTGGGTATACCATCACTTGGAAGTACAGATACCATTGCTCCAGCTGTTACTAAAGGTAATACAGAGCTTAAAGATTGGATTAATACTGAACTTGAAAACTTAGGTAAAGAGAACTTTGTGCACAAAGCTTATGATGAAACATTAAAATCAGTATATGGTGCTGAATTTGAAGATAGCCTTGTAGTTGAAGGTGGAAAAATACAATAAAAATTTTTAAAGGATGTGGATGCAATGCAATCTTCATCCTTTATTTTATATACTCAGATTATACGCTGTAATTTAATGTTTGAGAAGTATTATGCTCAGCCAAGTATTTTGAAATACTTAATTAAAGTTTTTTAAGAAAGTTATGGCTTGTAAAGAGAATAGAAAAGAAAATATATTCGCCTGCGATTTTGTTCTCGTTTTGAGGATTGGAATGTACGAAGTTTGTATTCATGGGCATTAAATCGATTAATATCGATATTTTTTATGTAGTCAAATGTGTAAGATTATGCTAATATTTAAATATGAATACCTATTTGGGTAAGTTTTTGATTTATAAGTCTAATTAGTAAAAATCCAAATAGATTTTAATATGTGTTTGCTTTCTATAGAAGTTTTTTATGAGCAAGCAATAGTTAATTATTTCATTCGGAGGTGCATATGAGAGTTGTTAGTGTTTCCAGCCTAAAGGGAGACGAAATACTAGGGAAACAGATTTTTGATGAATCAGGTAGAGTTTTACTTAGCGTTGGAGTAAAGCTGAAGCCTTATTATATCGAAAAAATTAAGGAACTTGGTATTTATTCGGTATATATTGATGATGATATATCAAAAAATCTTAATATTGAAGAAAGTATTTCTGATAAGACACGGCAAATGAGTAAGCTTGCAGTAAAAAAAATGATAGATGGATATTGCCGTGAAGGAAAAACTGATAATAACAGCGTTATGAATTCTGTTAACTCAGTCATTGAGGATATATTATCCAATAAGAATGTTTTAATAAATGTTGCAGAAATAAGTGCTAGCGACACTAATATATATTCTCATTCTGTAAATGTATGCGTATTAGCTACAATAATAGGGACTCACATGGGATACAGTATGTCAAGATTAAAAGACATAGCTGCAGGTGCACTTTTACATGATATTGGTAAAATAAGAATTATGAATGATAAAAAAATTTCGTCTGAATTTAAAGATGAAAATGAATACAATAAATATTTGGAATTAATGCATCCTAAGATTGGATACGATTTTCTAGGAGATCAACATGTTTGGAACGCATATGTTAAAGTGGCTGTTTTAATGCATCATGAGAGAAATGATGGAAGTGGATATCCTTTGCATCTAAAAGGAGATGAAATAAATCAATTAGCAAAAATTGTATCAATTTGTGATACGTTTGATAATATGATATCCGGTAGAGGAGCAAATGAACGAAAAACTGTGTATGAAGCAATCGAATATCTAATAGGTATGAGCAATATTTATTTTGATGAAGAAATAGTGAGGAAATTTACTATGAATATAGCAGCTTTTCCTACAGGAAGTGGGGTTATTCTAAATTCAAATGAAAAAGGATTAGTTGTAAAGCAAAACAACTCAATGCCAATGCGCCCAGTAATAAAGGTGTTATATAACGAAACAGGAAGTTTGCTATCTGAACCTTATGAAGTCGATTTACTTAAAGAGTTAACGCTTTTTATTACAAAGACTTGTGAAATTTAATTTTAGGAGGATAACATGAATAGTCAGAACAATGATGAGGTAAATATTTATTCTAATGATTTCCTAAAATTAATGAATAGTATTCACGTAAGATTTTTAGAGGTAAATTCCATGAATTATAATGACTTATTAAGAAAATCATTAGAGGAAGTTGGAGCGTTTTTTGATTTAGATAGAATTTATATATATCATTTTTCTAAAGATCCTGCTTTTATGGAAATAGAATGTCAATGGAATAAAAAGTTTGTAAAACCCAAAAGGGAAGTTATAGAGGAAGAAGTTGTTTACGCTCGTCCATGGTTAATTCGTCAAATTAAAAATAAAGATTTTGTTGCAATAAATAATATAACTGAATTTCCGGTTGATGCAGCATTTGAATTAGAAGCTTTTAATATAGAAGGAATAAAATCGTCTCTTATATTTCCACTGAAAGACAAAAGTAAAGTAATAGGTTTTATAGGATTTGAAACCTTATTGAAACCTATAATATGGCAACCGGATCAGATAAAAATATTAAATAATATTTCAAAGTTTTTAGAGTTTATAAAAGCTAGGATTACAAAATTAAAAGAATACGAATCGCTTCTTAATGGTCAGACTATTTTACTCGATAATGCTGCCTCTCAGATCTGGGCACTAACCAATGTTACTTCCTATGCTACTGTTAATGAGGCTCATGCAGAATTCTTTGGAAAGAAAAAAGATGATTTAGAATATAAAGATCTATATGATATATTTGATATTGATACTGCCAATAAGTTATCTGAAAATAATTGGGAACTATTTAGGAATGATGAGCCATCAGAGAAAGAGCTTAATATCAAGAATTGGAAAGGCGAGGACAGGCTTCTTCAAGTTAAAAGCAAACCTATTAAAGATGAATCAGGTAATATTAAATATCTTATTTGTACAGCACAGGATATTACGGAACAGAGGATCGCAGAAGCTGAATTATATAAAGCTAAAGTTGAAGCTGAATCGGCCAATATAGCAAAGAGTCAGTTTCTTGCAAATATGTCACATGAAATAAGAACCCCGATGAATGGAATATTTGGATTTTTAGAATTATTAGAATCTGGAAATCTCTCTTTAGAACATAAAGAATTTGTACGTGAAGCAAAATCTGCTTCAGATATTTTGCTGAATATTATTAATGATATATTGGATTTTTCAAAGATCGAGGCTAAAAAGTTAATATTAGAGAACATAAATTTTAATTTAAGAACTGTTATAGAAGATGCTGTTTCACTTTTTGTTCCCAAATCTTTAGAAAAAGGAATTCAGCTTTATACCATAATTGATCCAACTATTCCAGATGAGGTTGTAGGTGATCCATCAAGACTTAAGCAAATATTAAATAACCTTTTAAGCAATGGTATTAAATTTACTGATACAGGCGAAATTTCAGTTAAGGTTGATTATTTTGAGGAAGAAAATGATGTAGCTCTTCTTGAATTTGAAATAAAGGATACTGGAATTGGAATTAGCAGTAAAGATATTCAAAAGCTTTTTAAAGCTTTTAATCAAGCAGATGCATCTACAACAAGAAAATATGGTGGAACTGGACTGGGGCTTTCTATCTGTCGAGAATTGGTTAAGATGATGGATGGTGAAATAACTGTTAGCAGTGTATTGGATAAAGGATCTACTTTTAAATTTTGTGTAAGATTAAAAATATCTAAAAGGGCTTCTGAACATAATTCTATGTTCGAAAAGGTTAATGACGTGAATATTTTGATTGTTGACAATAATGAAAATAGTAGGAATATTACAAGTTCTTATCTCAAAGGAACTGGCTTACATATAATTGAGGTTAATGGCGCTGGTGAAGCAATTGCGACAATTATTTCCAATGATAATACAAAAAATAAGATAAGCATTGTAATTATTGATTGCGAAATACCAGGAATGAATTGTTATGAACTTGCACGAACATTAAAAAATATACCTATAGCAAAAGATATCAAATTAATACTTTTAATGTCTCGGTATAAGGGAGAGTTTGAGGTAGCAATGGATCATGGTTTTTCATCTTATTTGACCAAGCCACTGAAAAGAGATGATTTACTTAACTGTATTGCTGTAAATTTAGGCTTGAGAAAAGAAGATGAAGAAGCTTTTGAAGACTTAAATAAAAATATAGCTAAAAATATTTATAATTTATCAGAAATTAGAATTTTATTGGCCGAGGATAATGAAGTTAACAGAAAAATTTTTATAAGCATGCTTAAGTCTCGTGGTATTACTTGCGATGTGGCAGTAGATGGTAAAGAAGCATTAAGAAAAGTATCAGAGGAAGAGTATGATATTGTATTTATGGATTGTCAGATGCCGGTAATGGATGGATATGAAGCCACTGCTGAAATAAGAAAGATTGAAAAAAATAGAAAACATACAAAAATTGTTGCAGTAACTGCTAATGCTATGCAAGGTGATTCGGAAAAATGTATTAAATCTGGAATGGATAGTTATATTACTAAACCTATCAATTTTAATATTGTATTTAAAATAATTGAGGAAAGTGTTAAAAATAAAAATCATAATACAATAGATTATTCTAGAATAATAGATAACTATGTTAATGAATTTTCTAAAGATACAGGACTTGATATAGAAGATGCATTAGAAATATTTGAAGACTACATAAAATGTTTGCCTGATTTGTTGGATGGAATTAATGATGCAATTAATACTAACGACTTTAATAAGCTAGCGAAGTTTGCTCATGAATTAAAAGGTTCCTCTGGAACACTAAAAATAAATTCCATCCACGAGTTAGCTACAAAACTCGATAAAGAAGCTTTAGAAGAAAAATTAGATGAATGTAATAAGATTTTTGGACAAATAAAAGATTTGTTTTATAAAATATAATTTAAAAATAGAAGTTAAATTATAAAAATTACGGATATAAAGGAGTTTTTTAGTATGAAAAAGATTTTGATAGTCGATGATTCATCGTATATGCGAATGTTTATACGAAAAATCATTCAAAAAAGGGGAACTTATATGATGTTAGAGGCATCAGGTAAAGATGACGCAGTAGAAACATATAAGATTGAAAGCCCTGATATTGTAATTTTAGATTTAAATATGTCTGAAGTTAGAAATGATGGCATTGATGTTTTGAGTCAAATAATGAGTATTGATCCTGAAGCAGTGGTGATTATTATATCAGCAGTAGGATATGATGACGTCAAAGATGAATGCTTAGCCTTAGGGGCTAAGAGTTACATAAAAAAACCATTTGATACTGAAACTTTAATAAAGACACTAGAAGAATATAAATAGAATTCTAATAAAAAATGAAATATTGTTGTAGATACTGAATAAAATATATATTAGTAGATAAAATGAGATTAAAGAATGCAGTTATTAATGGAAAATGTATTCTTTAATTTTTTGTTAATAAGGAATAAATTTAGGTGTTTATAAACAACCTAACATTATATAATCAAATAATTTTAATAAGTAGAGTAGAAATCTTATTTGTAATAAGTGGAATATGCGTTGCAATAATAAGTTTCCGTATGCTAACATTATAGGATATGTATTCAATTAATATTAGTATATGAAAAATAAATTGCAATATATTATTATAAATAACACTTATTCAAAATAGATATATGCTATAAAATGACAATCAATATATGCTATTTTTTTTAAATTAGAGAAACAATTTATTTGAAATTTATTGGAGGAGGATTTTATGTTAGATATTATAATTTACATAATAGTAGGTGTTGCAGCAGGTATTTTGAGTGGTTTGTTTGGAATTGGTGGTGGAATAATTATAATTCCTGCGTTGATGTATTTAAAAGGATTTTCACAGCTTACAGCTCAGGGAACATCTCTTGTTGCAATGCTTCCACCCGTTGGTTTACTTGCATTTATGGAATATTATAAGAAAGGTAATACAAATATAACTGCGGGTATAGTTATTTGTGTTACTATGCTAATTAGTGCAAAGTTTGGAGGTCAACTTGCAAATATTCTTCCGGCAAGCATAATGAAAAAAGCTTTTGGAATATTTATTATTTTGGTTGGAATAAAAACTTTCATAGGTAAGTGATAAAATTTAATTAGCCAGTAAAAATAAAAAATGTAATCACTAATTTATTATAAGTTAGTGATTATATTTTTTGTTTTAGGAATCTAATTTCTATATATTGATTTACAAAATACTCTAAAAGTAGTATTATATAACCAAACATAAGTTCGGCACATATATTTACGTTTGAAAGGGTTAAAGGATTATGGCAATATTTGATGATATTCAATGTATATATTCATTTAAGGATAAAAATAATAAATCAAGGGATGAAAAGCGCAAGTGTATGGTTATTTTAGATAAAGGTTACATCAAACTTGAAATTATCGGAATACATGACCAATTTTTTATGGAAGAAAAAATTTTAAGACAAGCTTTTGAAAGCAAAAATCGCATTGAAACTAAAGGTATTTATAAAGATGGTGAAAATTCATTGGTGTTAAGAATTGATATTAATATAAATGTTCTGTCTCTAATAACTAGCTTTTATATTGTGAATTTAGATAATGCTATTGGAATTAGCAATTTTAACTTAAGTAAAATATTAACTATTTCTTAAACATCTTTATATGTTAGGATATTGATATTTTTTTGAAATATATAAGAGATGATAAATTTTTTATTCTTTTAAAATACCAAACCGAGTTAATTAATCTGTTCAGAAATTATACCATCTAGGAGTATCTTGTTCACAGATTTTACTGAATTATAATTTCATAAACAATAAAAAAGCCCCAATAGGGGGTACTTTAATTAAACAAAGTGAGTGAAAATACGATGGATGTGCTAAAAATTTTAATATTTAATTCAATATTTTTTTAAATACATACCATTATATATTCACTCAGGGCTATAGATCGAATCAAATCTATTAAATTTATGCTTTTCAACAATTTAATTACCAGCTAACTAAAGAGCTATTCTTCTAGTGTCTTGATTGTCTATTGCAGAAACAAGAGTTATTTTTTCGTGTGCAACCATAATATCAGTACTTTCAACATTAGGGTTTTTTACTGTTACTACAAGATTTTTTGGACCACCTACTGAATCTATAGCTTTATTTATAAGCTTAATAGTATAAGAAAATAATTCTTTTATATTTTCATTTGATGAAAATACGACTGCCTGTCCAGCTTTAAGCATTAAAATGCTATTTTTAATTATTGTTTCGATAGGATTAGATGCTTGAACAATAACTCCATTTACAGTATTAGAATTATCACAGTTAATTGTAGCCAATCTAGCCTCAAGATATTTATCATTTAAACATTTATCTAATGCATTAGTATTATTATAAAGAATATTACTGTATGAGTCATCACCATTCTCTTTACAAGTCATTAAACTAAGTTCTTCTAAGTGGAGTTCTAGTTCCTTAATGACTGAATCTACTATTTCATTCTTTTTTAATTCACTGCATTGCTTATATTCTTCACATGCAACATGAGCTAATTTAATAGCATCTTCCATGGTATCAAAAACTCCAAATTCTCCTTGTCTGTCAATTATAATTGCATATTGAATTGGTTTTTTTACTATCATAGTATTTATCCCCCTCATATTTATAAATTTAATTTTTCACTATGATTTCTGCTAATATAGAAGCAGAAGAAGTTAAATAATTAACGTTAATAATTTAACAATAATATTTAAAAAAATATAGACATTTATATTACTATCTTATTAAATATTATAACAATATGTTACTGATTATTCAAGTGGTTGTTGTGAATTTTCTGAATTTTACTTAAAATTGTTAAAAAACTAGCTAATTACAAATTCTATTTGAAGAATATGTATATAAAATGATGATAAAAAACAATAATTTAACAATCTTTAAAAAATATATAAAGATAATAAAGTTTATTTTTCTTATGATTAATTATTTATATAACATAAGTAATTAATATTTCTACTAATAATATTTGACAAAAACATCAAACAATATACAATTATCTTATTAGAATATAGGGGGAATTATAAATGAAAAAAATAGTTAGTAGATTAATATTTGGTTTTGTATTATTTTCAATAATTGGATATAGCGGCATTCCAGAGAAGGTGAAAAATGAATATATTAATAGTAATAAGTATGCCGGAATACATATGAAAGAAATAAAAGAGAGATCAGTTCTAAATAATTCAGGAGAAGAAATAGGAAAAAGAGGAGAGGTTACATATAATCCTGATAAGATAACAGATGAAGCTTTAATAAATTTTTATAACGATAAGATCAAGAACACTGGGTATAACTATTATACTCTAATAAATGAAAAAGATAAAACGCAAGGTATTGTGTCAATTGCATGCGTAAATGTATTAACATATTCAGAAATAGATGACAATGGATATATAGTAAAAGCAAATAAAAATTTTGAAGTTAAATAGAAGTTTGAAAATTATAACTTTTAATTTCATTTATAAGTTAATTAAAAGAAGGCATTAAAATAATTGTAGAGACTATTTTAGTGCCTTCCTTTAATATTTATTTTAAGCTGAAATTTATAAATTTCAACCTTCTATCTGAAGTTTCTTTTTAGTTTAATTGTTATTTCTTAATAAATCATTTTTTCTTTTAAATATAAAATAGTACGGAACTTCATAAGCTAGCATGAATATCCATCCTATAAGGCTGGCATAGGCCATGCTTATCATTCCTATATGAGAAACTAATATAAAAACAAATATTACTCTAAATGATATTTGTATAAGTGTAGAAATTAATGTGATTTTCATATTTCCCATACCTCTGAAAAAGCCTTGAATACCATTTGTAAAGGCGGGAAATATATAGAAAAATGCCATAAGACTTAAATAACTTACACCCAAGTCAACCATGTTATTATCACTAGAAGAGACAAATAATTTCATTATAGGTGTCTTCAAACTTAATATAACTAAGCAAATTATTATCCAATAGCAAAATTCTATGAACAAGCCAACTCTAAATCCGGCTTTAATACGACCTTTATCATTTGCGCCACGATTTTGGGCAATAAAAGTCATCATTCCATTAGATATACTTTGCTCTGGAGTGAATGCAAAATCATCAACTCTGTTTACGGCATTAAAGGCTGCTATTGTAGCTACCCCTAATGGATTAATAGCACCTTGAATTAATAGCTTACCGATTGGCTGACAAGATTGCTGTAAAGCTGTTATTGATCCGTGCTGGAGTGTTTGTTTTAAAAGAGCTCTATCTAATTTTATATCTTGTTTAGATAATCTTAACAATGGTACTTTTTTATATATGTAAATTATACAAAATAGAGCAGAGCAAGCTTCAGCGATAGTTGTAGCTAGTCCAGCTCCAAGTACTCCCATATTAAACCCTCCTATAAAAATAAAATCAAGACATCCATTTAAAATAGATGCTATAGCTAGGAATCTTATTGGAGTTTTTGAATCTCCAACACTTCTCATTGCTGCAGATACTGCGTTATATAAATATGTAAAAGGCATCGCAGCAAATATTATTCTTAGATAGAGTGTTGCAGGCTCGAGAATTTCATTTGGAACTCCAAGGAGGTTTAATATATCCTTGGAAAAGATTAAACCTAGTATCACAATTACTAGAGAAAAAAAACATCCAAATATTAAAGTTGTCGAGATTTCCTTCTTTAATTCTTCATATTTCCCAGCCCCAAAAAATTCGCTCATAAGAACTGAGGCTCCGATACATATACCTGTTATTCCTAAAATTACAATATTCATTACAGGATTAGCTGTTCCAACAGCTGCTAAAGCATCTGTTCCAGAAAATCTTCCTACTATGATCGAATCTACAGCATTATAAGTAAGTTGTAGTAGGTTTCCAAGTATTAATGGTATGGAAAAGCTTATGAGATGCTTAGGTATATTCCCTTTAGTCATATCTTTAGTCATAATTTTCACTTCCTTAATATTTCTTCATTAGGTTATTATACTAAAGGTATGATTACGTCTTCAACAAACTAATCATAGAAAATGTTTCATTTTGAAATCATTTTAACTTTCTCCATAATGTACTATGACTAATTTTTAATCTTTTTTCAACTTTAACTTGATTCATTCCTTCTTGCTCAATTACATACTTTATAATGCGAGTTTCTATTTCTTTTAGACTTCCATTTAAATCAATAGGAACTAGAGAAGCATTTTTGTGATTTTCAATTTCAACTTTTAATGCTGCTTTAACTTCATCAACATTAATATAAGAATTGTTACATTTAAGTGCCAATTGATTTACTACTCTCGTAAATTGCCTCACATTTTCCGGCCAAGTGTAGTCAGATAGTAATTTTATACCATCTTCTTTTATTCCGACAACCTGACTTGCACACCTTAAGTCTAGCTTTGCAAGATACATACTTACCATATTGCTGATTTCATTACTGTAATTTTTTAAAGGTTTTAATTCAATTCTAACTTCATCCATTATTGAGCGGAGTTGCCTAAGTAATTTTCCGCTACTAACACAGATTTCTACAGGAAGTTCGCAAGAGGCAATTATTTTAATAGTATTGTTTTTATCTAATTTTTTCAAAATATTAGCTATTTTTTTTTGTCCCTCTTTACATAGTGTATCAATATCCTCCAAAAATAATGTGCCACCTTCATCCTTAAAGTTATCGATTATAAGTCCATATAGTGAGTCGTAGTTGTAATGTTCTGGGATAGAGTGGCAGCTTATGCACATTAAGCTTTTTCTTTTTTGAGGACCATAATAAGTACATAGGTATCCGACATCATTTTTACACATCCCATCCTCACCAGTAATAATTGTTGGAAGTGGTGTATTACTTAGATATGATATTTGAGATAAAATTGTTTGTGGGAATACTGTATGTACAAAACTTGGTGATATTTCGTCTGAATCCAATATTTTTATAAAATCGTTGATATTATTTTTTTCTCTTTTTTTGTAATGTGAATACTCAATTGCTTCATATTTTAAATCTTTCTTATTAGAAAGAGCATTGCATAAACGAACTGCTTCATCAATGGCACTTTTTACAGCCTCAATTCCACTTGTAATAAGTATGCTATTAATTCCAAACTCTTGCGCTGTTTCATATACCAGATTATCGCCAATAATGAGTTCATAGTTTTCTTGTTTTAGTTCTTTAATTAAGTCTCGAATATCTTTATGTTCTAAATAACACTTTGATTCGATTGAATAACCTAAAAGTTCGCTTAGTTGTTTAAATGATTTGAATATATTTGGATAAGATAAAAATATTTTTTTTCCATTATATCCTTGAGATAATTTTAAAATTCTAAGTATATCAAAGGCATTAATATAAATTTCAACAATAGGAGTTTGAGTAATTGTTCTGCAAATTTCAGCAGTACCGCCTCTTGTTATGATTACATCATATTTTTCATTTATATTTACTTGTTTCAGGATCTTGGGTCCTTGTTCATAATTACCTTGATATACATCAATTTGAAAATCTTTATATTCAGATGAAACTGACATTGCAATTTCTTTTAAGCCAAAGTAGGGCGCTAAAAAAAGTATTTTCGTTTTCATAATTGCATTTTCTCCATTAATTTATTTATTATACTATTATATCAAATATGTAAATTAATTAATTATATATAAAATATATTCATACTGAAGAAGGTGATCATTTATAAATTCAATGTTTATCCTTATAATTAAGCGAAGCCAGTACTTTTTATAGCACTGGCTTCGTTTAATTACCTAATCGTTTGTTTTAGTATAAGAATATTAAATATTATCGTACAGGACAAACTCCATTTGCACACTCTTTATCAATTATTTCATGTTCGTCATCATCATCAAGTTCAGCCAATAATTCATAATCTATAGGTTTGATATTTTTTATACGTTCCTCATAATCTTCTTTTGTCGTAGATTCATAAGGTAAAAGAGGATAAGTTTCGTCCATTAGAGGAAGGAAAGTTATACCAACTACGTAGTCAAAATTCTCGTAGAGCCAATTTGCAACATCATCCCACTCATCATCCCTTACATGTACGGTAATTGAAGTATTGTGATCAGTCCAATTTATCATTGATAATTTATAAAGTTCAAGCTGTTCTATAGCTCCAACATCATATTTTGTTTTTCCGTCAGGAGCTTTAATTGGGAATTCTATAACTTTTGTTGTGCAATTTTCATCATTTTGCCCATTCTCATTATAAATTGGATAGCACTTTAGCTTTTCTATCATTTTATATAGAGGGTCAGATGTAGAGATTCTAACTCTTCTAATATAATAATTAGAATGTGAATAATGTATTCCTGAACTTACACATGGAAGTGTCGATAGAGATCCTTCAGGCTTAATTGTGGTCATAAGCTCAGGAATGGAAATTCCAAGTTCTGAGCAGTATTTAATACCTTCACCTCTAACTGCATCTCTTAAACGCTTTAGCAATAAACTTAAATTTTTATAAGTCATGTTTGTTCTATTTACCATATCCATCATTCCTGTTAATGATATTCCAACGATTCTATCATTTTGCATAACTTTATTCCAATCTGGAAGCTCGACATCTACTAGGGTCATTCTAATAGCTACTCTAGTAGATAGCTTTATTATCTTTTCTAATTCATCAATATCTAAATTATTATCTTCATTTACGAATGAGGCTAAATTGTTTGTTGATAGGTTGCAGCATTGATGTGAATTAAGCAAAATTTCTCCACATGGATTACAACCTTTAAATGTGCTTTTTCTTTTCATCGCTTCACTTCCATTAATAAAACCAGGTTCACCATTTATTTTTATAGATTCTAGGATTTCCTTTATTTTATTAAGTGATGGTTTTTCTTTATATAAAATAGAATTATTACTCATTTTCCTATGAGATACTTCTGAATTTTCAATCCAATTTCCATCTACTATTTTGTATAATTTACTTTTTGCATTTATAACATCTTCATCATTTTCATCACAAATAATCATCATTGCACTACGCCTAACTCCACCAGAAACTACATTTTCGCTTATTATAGTAGCTATGTCAAGCACATCTATGGAGCTTAAGCTTCCATTACTAAGATTACTGCAAACCTTATTTATTTTTTCAAACATTCTCTTTAATGATTTATGACCAGATGCTCTGCCTCCAAACCTTTTTAATCTTTCACCCTCAGGCCTTACATAGCTGTAGTCAAATATAATTTTCTTAATATTAATATATTTAGGACTTGTAATTAAATTAAAGTAAGTTTCTAGAGCATTACACCAACCTTCTTTGCTATCTCCAATCTTAATTTTAGCGACTGATGGATTTCCCTCGTCTAAAATAAGTTTTGTGTTTTCCATATATTCTTTTGGCATGAACTTATGAATTCCTTCATTATATTCGCTATCTAGATGTATTCTCCTTATATTAGGCATTTTGGATATTAGAGATTTATCGATTCTAACACCGACCCCAGATCCAATCATGAGAAGATAAAATATGTCTACAAAATCATGAAATTTCTCAATCATTGTAAATGCACAGTTATAATTTGAAAGGGGATATTCTTTTACTATGTCAGTTCCTCCCATATAAAGAGTTCTGCCAGATGTAAATGTCTTTAAATTAAATAAATTATCAAATAATAGTTCAGCTTCTTTTACTTCATCTTGTAGATTTATACTTAACCCATGTTTCTTTTTAAACTGCATACCAAGTTCAATATTATACTCTGTTGTTCTAAGAACTGTTTCAAACCAAGTTTCTCTTCTTTTTTTATTGTTTAAATATCTAGAATAAGTTCTTAAATAAACAAATTCGCCAATATTGCTTAGGGGCGTATGCTTAATTTCTCTGTATTTCCTTAAAAATGATTCTGATAATAGTTCACTCATATATATTCCTCCAGTTTTACTTAATAAGCTAATAATTTCTTACTAATCCTTATATTCTTTTGAATTATAATATTTTCAAATTTTGCGATAATATTATTTTAAATCATTTTATAACAAAATACAATATGTTGTATTAATTAAAAAAACAGATACCATATATAGGGTTGTCCTGTTTATTGTAATGATTGATTCTACCTAGTAATATGAAAATTTAATTAAGAAGATTTAAGAAAATTTTATGGAAGGTAAATGTAATTTTGCAAAGGGATTATATGAGTAATTGTATAAAACGTGACAATAATCACAGTTTTATATAATGAATCGTGGTACTGTATTTTGGTAATATAAAATTTTGAAGCGGTTTTATAATGCAATTAGATAGAAGTCATAAGCAATTACTTGCAGATATCTCTGTAGGTTTTTTATTGCGTTTAGAAGTTTCATAATGCAAATTATTACTTTTAGCTAAGAATTAGCACGTAAACTGTTTACATAGAAAGGATAGATGAAAATACAATGAATAATAAATGTGATCTTGAATTATTAAAATTAGAAGGTTTTATGCAGCAACAAAATAAAGAATATTTTTCACTTAGAATATTGACAGATGCAGGAAACTTAAGTTCTAGTGAAATGATTTGCCTAGCACAAATAGCTGAGTTATATGGAAATGGATATATGGGATTCACAACAAGGCAGTGTGTTGAAATACCTTGGATTAGAGAGGATTTAATTCCTGAGGTTAAGAAAAAAATAATAAATGCGGGAATTAAGACTGGCGGGACAGGTACAAGAGTTGTGGCTGTAGCTGCTTGCAAGGGCTCACTTTGCAGATTTGGATTATTAGATTTACAAGAAATAGCTAAAAAGCTCGATAGAAAATTTTTAGGAATAGACCTTCCAGGTAAATTTAAAATCGGAGTAACTTCATGTCCAAATAATTGTGTAAAAGCTCCAATCAGTGATTTAGGTTTCTTGGCTCAAAATGAACCCAAGGTAGAGATGGATATGTGCAAGGGATGTAATATTTGTAAAAATAATTGTAAAGTTGATGCAATAGAAATGGTGCACAAAAAAGCAGTAATAGATTATGATAAATGCATTTCCTGCGGTCAATGCATTAAAGCCTGTCCTTTTAAAGCTATGAAGGTAGAGAAGGAGGGAGTTGCAGTATATTTAGGTGGTAAGTTTGGAAGAAAGTTGAGAATGGGAAATCGTCTTAAAAAACTTTACCAACCTGATGAATTGGAAGTTATTACAGAAATGGTTATTGAGTATTACAAAAATAATGCTAAGAAAGGCGAAAGGTTAGGAAGTACAATAAGTAGGCTAGGGTTTAATCATATAAAGGAAGTCTTGGATATATAGAAATTCTACAGAAATAAACAAGTCTGTATTATAAATAATAAATTCTTTAATAATATATCAACATAATTTCCTTCAATTCATTCTCGTTTGGTTTCGTTTTAATAATTAATCATTGAAATAAAATTAAGTAAATTGACAATTGCGAATAAACAAACTAAAATGATATTAAACGATAATAAAATGTATTAAAGAGAATAAATTGTTATGGGGGAGATGTAATTATGAAAAAAGCAGTTTTTTTTGATATAGATGGAACTTTAATGGACTGTTTAAACGGAATAACAGATATTAGACCTAGAGTAAAAAAGGCGATCCGTTTACTTCAAGCAAATGGAGATTATGTATTTATTGCAACAGGCAGACCATATGCCTTTTTAAATGAATCTTTGTATAACTTTGGATTTGATGGCTTTGTTCTTACTAATGGAGCATATGTAAAAGTTAAAGAAAAATGTATATATAAAGAATGCCTTAAAAAGGATTTTGTAAGAGAATTAATGTGTAATTTTGAGCAGCGTAATATTCAATATATTTTGCAAGGGGAAACGTATTCTTATATTAAAGACGAGTATAAAAAATTGCATTCTTTCTATGATTCTTTTGGTATACCTAAAAAGTATCTGCAATCTGAATATGATTCAGAGAAGATAGAGACATACAAAATCGAGATGTTATGTGATGATAAAAATGGAATTGATTATTGTTTGAGTTTGGCAAATGAGGATTATGATTATATTCATAATATAGAGGAAAAATCTTTTGAACTATATTCAAAATCAAATACAAAGGCAACGGGGATATTAAAAGTACTAGACTTTTTAGATATTCCAGTAGAAAATAGCTATGCATTTGGAGATGGTAAGAACGATATAGAAATGTTATCTACAGTAGGATGTGGAATTGCTATGGGAAATGCTGAGGATTATGTAAAAAAACATGCCAAGAAAGTAACCGACACAGTGCAAAATGATGGAGTAGCTTTAGAGATAGAGCGATTTATTTGCTAAGATAAACTTGCATTTTACTTACTAAAATGCAAGTTTATTTTGTTAAATAATACTATTTATATATAGCAATATAAAAAATCATATAACTCACTTAACACACCTAAGAATACTAAAATTAAATTTTTTCAAATATTATTTACTGCCTATATTACCAGGAAATATGCAAGAATACAACGTATATAACCTTTTCATATGCAATTATGAAAATTATATCTATATGTAACAAAAATTACTTTTGTGTTTAATGTATTCTTATCCTATAATGGGGCAATACCATATCGGTGGGTAAAGTAACCTAGAATATTATTAGGTCGCAAATAAAACACAAGGAGTGGTAATTTGATTAAATTAAAAACACATGTTATAAAGGCTTGTATATTCTTAGGAATATGTTTAGTGGGATTTGAAACAAATTTTTTAGATCTACAAACTAAAAATATTCAAATAAATAGAATTGTTACAGGTAGCTATAAAGAAAATTCTAGTTTTCTGAACGAAAGTGCTAATACTGATAAATATATAGAACCAGCAAAAGAATATGCTGAAGCTTCATCTAATTCAGTAAATACATCAACGGTAAAAAATCAAAATCAGATGGGTAAGCCTATTAAAGCTGAATTAACTGCATATAGTGATGATCCTAGATGCTCAGGAAAATGGAAATCACAAACAGCTATGCAGACACAAACAAGAATAGGTGTTATTGCGGCTCCATCTAATATACCGCTTGGAAGTAAGATGTATATTCCAGAATTACAGGGTTATAAGTCTGATGGCATGTTTGATGTTGAAGATAGAGGTGGAGCAATTAAAGTAAAAAAGGATGGTACTTATGTAATAGATGTTTGGGTCCCGTCCTATGAAGAAGCTAAACAATTTGGTAGAAAAACAACTACTATATACCTATTAGAATAAGTATAAATTTGAAACTGCTTTAATGTCAGTATTTTTATTTAAAGAAAATATCCTAAGGGAAGTAATATCTTTCAAATTAAGTATTTAGAAAATATATGTAACACTACTAGTGTTTAATTGGATGAAGCCCTTAGGAATTTTTAGGAAAGAAATTAAAATAATGATACTATCTATAATTGTTGCAGTAAGTTTATTAAAAATAAATTTAGTGCCTTTTTGTTATTTGAGAAAATAACTTAGACATTAATAATCCAACTGATCGAATAACTAATGTGGATTTAAGGATTTGTGTAAACGAATTTCAATTCGTTATTTTGACGCTTACATATTAATATCACTAACTCATATTAAAAAATTGACATTACGAGATAAAAATATACAATAGTATAATAGGTGAGGTGAAAGTTAAAATGAAAAAAACTCTAAAATCACTATGTTTATTACTACCTATATTTTTATCTTTGTTTTTAATCTCGTGTGGAAAAAACAATAATTCAACCAAAAATTCCGTCACAGATGAAAACCTAAAGATACATTATATTGACGTTGGACAAGGTGATTCAGAATTAATACAAGTTAATGGTAAAAATATTCTAATTGATGCAGGCACAAGCGATAAAAGATCTTTAGAGTATCTTAAATCAATTGGAATTACTAGACTGGATTATGTGATAGCAACACATCCTCATGAAGATCATATAGGTAGTATGGATGATGTTATTATTAATTATGATATTGGAGATTTTTATGCTCCAAAAGTTACTACAACAACTAAAACATATGAAAATATGATTAATGCTTTAAAATCTAAGAGCCTAAAAATTAATGTTCCAAAAGTAGGAGAAAAGATTAATATAGGAAATTTAGTATTAACATTTTTAGCACCGAACAGTAGCAAGTATGATGATTTAAATAATTATTCTATTGTTATTAAGCTAGAGTATGGCAAGACAAGCTTTGTATTTATGGGGGACGCCGAAGGCGTTTCAGAAAATGAGATATTAGCAAAACAACTTGATATTCAAGCTGATGTTTTAAAGGTTGGACATCATGGAAGTCATTCATCTACAACTCAAGCTTTTATCGATAAAGTTAATCCTAAATATGCAGTAATAAGTTGCGAAAAAGGTAATGACTATGGGCATCCTCATAAGGAAACTATAGACAAGCTTAATAATAAAAATATTAAAGTATTCAGAACAGATATGCAAGGAACTATAATAGCAACTTCTAATGGTGAGAATATAACATTTAATGTAGAGCCAGTAGATAAAAAAATTAATGTACCTGGAAATGAACTAAATAAAGCATCTAGTAAATAATGTTTGCACAATCGGATATAACACAATAGTAAATTAAATAGATGGTAGTGGGTTTTATATTAAAATACATTGCTGTCTATTTTTTTGTTTTTATCTAAGAAATTATAATCAATCAAACATTACATTTAAACCTAGTTGCTTACCGATAAAGACACTAATGAATTTTAAACATATATTCTATAGTAAAGAAGATACTTTAAGTTCTAAAGAAAAAGAAATTCTTGGGATTTTGATAGAAATGTCAATGAATAGTGAAATCGAAATCATATAATACTAATAGGATTAAGATAATATTATAGACTTTCTTAAATTATTTAATATTATAGTATTGTTTTATTAATTTTGATAATTTTAAACGAAAATCCTGCTAAATTATGTAGAAAAATAATGAATAAGACTTCAGTAAATGGTATAATTGAATATATGTGTATAAAATATCTGATTATTGAGGTGAATTATGAAAACCTATAATGTTAAATATAGGGACTTTAAAACTTTACAGTTATATGTAAATAGCAACGACATAATAAAATATAATAATATATTAGTACAAGTATTTTCAGGAATATGCAATAAAGAATTTATAGAAGAAGTAATACGAAATTTAAAATTATTAATTCCTCAATGTAAAATAGTGGGAGCTACATCTTCAGGTGAAATTCTAAATGGAGATATATTTGAACAAGAGTGTATAATTTCTATAAGTACTTTTGAAAAAACAATAATTAAATCTGTTTTAATTAAAGATAATATACCTGATTTTAATAAAGGTGTAGAAATAGCTAATCAATTAATTTGCCCAAATACCAAAGTAATAATATCTTTTGGAGATTCAAGTATTCTCGGAGAGGAACTTTTACGTGGGATAAACTCGATAAATGATAATGTTTTAGTCGCAGGGGGGATTGCTGGAAAGAGTGATTCTGAGTATCAAACATACGTTTTTACGGAAGAAGGAGTAGAAAAAAACGCAGTAGTTGGAGCAGCTTTAAAAAGTAAATCTTTAAATGTGAATAACGGAAGTAGTTTTAATTGTATACCTATAGGCAAAGAACACGAAATAACATCAGTCGAAGATAATATAGTAAAAAAGATAGGAACCATATCAGCAAAAGAATTTTATAACAAGTATTTAGGTACTGATAATTATGGACAAGTTCTCCGCATGGGAGATAAGTTTCCTTTAATGGTAAAAAGAAGAAATAGATACTTTAGCGCACGCGTATTAAAATTTATAAATGCAGAAGAAGCGCTTTTATCTACAAGGCTAGATATTGGTGAAAAAATAAGAATTGGCTTTGGAGACTTAAGAGAAATTTTACAAGGTGCGAAAGAAATGTATAATGAGCTGGCAAAATGCCCATGTGAGAGTTTGTTAATATATTCTTGTGATTCAAGAAAAAATATATTTAAAAAAGTTAATGCTAAGGAGATAATGCCCTTTAAAAATTTATCAGTAAGCGGTTTTTATACTTTTGGGGAATTTAATAATGTAAATAATAAAAATATGTTTTATACAGAAACAATGACTGTATTAGTACTTTCAGAAGATATTAATGCAAGAATTAAAATGATATCAGAAATCGATGCTGAATATTCTTATTTTACTGAGGAAGATTCAGCGTTATATAATCTTATAAAGAATACTGGAGAAGAATTAAATCAACTAAATATAAAACTAGAAGAAAAAATAAAAGAAAAAACAGATGAGTTAGAAAAACAATATTATACGGACAAGTTGACTGGTTTAGAAAATAGAAATAAATTAATTAATGATTTATGCATAAAAAAGTACACCAAGCTTGTAATTGTTGATATAAGATCTTTCAATGATATAAATGACTTCTATGGAAATACAATAGGAGATAAAGTACTAAAAGATATTTCTAAGTTAATTAGTTGGTATTGTAGTCAAAATAAATTGAGTTCTTACAGGGTAAATTCAGATATATTTGCAATAGCAAGTAGTGAAATATCAAAAGAAGAATTCACTACAAGAATACAATCTTTGCAAAATGAAATAAATAATAAGTGTTTCGTTTATGAAGAAGGTAAAATTTTCTTAACAATTGTAATGGGCGTTGCAATGGAAGAAGAATTATTATTTGAGAAAGCAGAAATGGCGTTAAATTATGCAAAAAAGAATAAAGAATTATTTCAAATATATAGGGAAGAACTTAACATATATGAGGGAATTAAGGAAAATATAATATGGACTAAAAAAATTAAAGATGCTATAGCTGAAAATAGAATAGTTCCATTTTTTCAACCAATAGTTAATAATAATCTAAAAACAATTGAAAAATGTGAAGCTTTAATTCGAATGATTGATGAAAACGGGAAAGCTATATCTCCCTATTTTTTCTTGGATATAGCTAAAAAAGCTGGATTATATAAAGAATTAACAATAATAATGTTAGAAAAAACCTTTGAAGTTTTAAATAAAACTAATTATGAAATATCTATAAATCTTCTTCTTCAGGATATAATGAACAGCAAAATTAGAACATTAATAATAAAAAAACTAAATCAGGCTCAAAATCCTGAAAAGGTCGTATTTGAAATAGTTGAATCAGAAGGTATTGAAAATTTTAATGAAGTTACTGAATTTATAAAAGAAATAAAAAAATATGGTTCAAAAATTGCGATTGATGATTTTGGAACTGGTTACTCAAATTTTAATTACCTTATGAAACTAAATGTGGATTATATAAAGATTGATGGGTCAATTATTAAAAATGTTCATAAAGATAAATCGGCAGAGCTTGTTACAAAAACTATAGTATCATTTGCAAAAGAGTTAGGAATAGAAACTATTGCAGAGTTTGTGTCTGAGGAAGAAATATACAATAAGTTAAAAGCTTTGAATGTGGATTATTCTCAAGGATATTATTTTTCGGAACCAAAAGATAATATAGGATGATTTAAAAATCATCCTATATATACAATGCATTAACGTAATAACAATTAATAAAACTTTTTACAATAAGACGAATAATGTTTAATGATATTTAAACTCTATTTGTCTTTTTTAATTTAGAAAAATAATATATTAAGCATGTAATCAAAGCACATGTGCCCTTTATCATAAGATCTGTTGCTGTATCTTCAAGACTTCCATTTGTCATGTCAGTTTTAAAAAAATAATCCGCCAAAAATTCATATATCTCCCAAATGGTACCTATTGCGATTGTGAAACAAAAGGCAAACATTAATGTGAATTTTGAAAACCTATTTTGAGTTATATTTTTAGTTTTGGCCATAATTCCCTGTAATAGATGCACTCCGATTATAACTCCATATGCACCAAATATACCATGAAGAAGTATATCCCACCACCAAAACATACTATAAAACTTTAAAGTTTCTCCTAGATATAAAGTAATAAATATAAATATTATTGATGCTGATAAAAAACTAGATGGAAGGGTTATTTTTTTTAAATTAGCAATTCTAACAATAATAAAAGGAATAAATATACTTACAGCATCCCACAATAAAAAAAGTAAATAACTCCATGGATTAGATGAAGCACTCTTAATAGCTGTAATAATAATTAATATTTCAAATAATATTGCTAGTACTATGGCAATTTTACTGTTTTTGTTAATCATTAAAATCAACCCCTTTCTAATGTATAATATTTATATGGATTCTAAGTCTAATGATATCTTCTCCTTTTTTATATAAAAATATGTACTTATAAGAATAGGCTTGTCCTAAAGTAAATTATTTTTGTATTAATTTATTCTAGGATGCCTATTATAATTAGTTCTTATTAATTATCGGAAGATTTATTTTTTTTATATAACAAATCATTCTAATCGAGAAAGTGGCAATTAATGATATATGCTGAGAAAGATGAGTTCCTAGAAGTGGATATAAAAACCACAGTAAAAGTGAACCGAGAATACATGCGATACAATAAACATCAGTCTTAAAAATTTCAGGCTTTCTACTAGTAATTATATCTCTAAGCACTCCTCCGCCAACTCCAGTAATGCTTGTAGCGAATAGAAAGAGCATTAAATTATATCCACTTTCAAGAGCTTTAATTCCAGAGGAAACAGAAAAAGCCGAAAGTCCTATTGCATCTATTACTACAAACATAGTATTATATTTTAATTTTCCGCCAAGAATAACAGGAATTGTTGCACCTAAAATAATAAATGGAATTGTCTTATAATTTGAAAAGAATAATGGAATACCAACATTTGTTACAATATCACGGAGAACCCCTCCACCCATAGCTGTTACAGTAGCTAGAATGTATATACCAAATAGGTCGAATTTTTCATCAATTGCTATGTGAGCTCCAGATGCTGCAAATGCAAATATGCCTAAATATTCTAATATATTAATATCACTCATAAATCAAATACCTCTTTCAATTTAAATTTTGATGCATAAAAAAAGACGAACTGCGTAAACAATTCGCCTCTGTTATTGTACCTGAAAGATTCTCTTTTAATAACTAATTAAAAGATTGCTTCTTGGGTGTCATAAGACTTTCCAGAGTTTCGTCAGAATTCGGTCCTTTTGCCTGAGAGTTTGTTGCGGTTTCACCTTCGGCTCTACATTGTTTGTAGCATCTCCCAAATTCATCACACGATTACTATAATTAATCAAACAAATTATAATTTAGTTTTAATAACATGTCAAACTAAATATATTGATATTTATCTATTTTTATGTTCGAAAAATTTAAAATAATAAAACTAATTAAAATTTCTCATAAAACACTATATTATCTAGAGATTTGCGTTTAGCAGAATTCCTATAAGGAGATTCAGTAAGTACAGCTGAGTAACCTATAGTTTACCAACAACTTGACGCGTTATGATTGTGAAAAGTCCAACAAAACGAAATGAAAGGCTATATTTAGAGTAAAGATATAAAATAGCACATAAAAATGGAAGGCTACTATATTTACTGAATGTCCCAATATAAAGGGAACATTCACCAAATATATACAGCCTTCCACTTAGAATATTTAGAATAAATATTCTCAAAAAATTAAATTATGGATATATTTAATTTGACTCGATTAACTTACTTTAAGTTATTTGAATAACTAATTTGTTCAATTCATCTTCGTGTAAAGTCTCTTTTTCTAATAACGCTATAGCAATTTTATCTAACGAAGCTCTATTTTTATTTAGAATTTTTAGCGTTTCGTCGTATAGATCACTAACAATATTTTTACATTCTTCAATAACTGGGTTTCCATAACTACTATACAAAGGACCTACACTTGATAGATTTATAAGTCCTAAGGTTTCACCCATACCATACTCAGTAACCATTTTTAAAGCAATATCAGTAGTTTGAGATATATCTCCATGTGCTCCAGTAGAAATTTTATCTTTGCCAAAAATAATTTCTTCTGCAGCTCTACCGCCTAGTGAAACTTTAATTTTATTTCTCAAGTAATCTATTCTGTGGTAGCTAGTATCCTCAGGAATAGATAGCGTGTAACCTCCGGCACCTTTTGTTGTTGGTATAATTGTTATCTTAGAAACTTTATCTTGAGGAAGTAGTAGCATATTAATCAATCCATGTCCGGCCTCGTGATATGCTGTGAGAAGTTTATCTTCTTCTTTAAGATAACTTCTTTCTTTCTTCTCATGCCCAGCTAAAGTTATAGAGTAGGCATTTTCTATATGGTAAGAAGTTATATAATCGCTATCGTCTTTAGCAGCTAATATAGCACTTTCATTAATTAAACTTTCTAGCTTTGCACCAGAAAAATATACTGTTTTTTTAGCTATATCTTTAATATCAATATTTTCATATGGTTTGTCCTTTAAATGAAGAGATAAGATTTTCTCTCTTGCATTAACATCTGGCAATGCAACTTCTATGTGTCTATCAAATCTTCCTGGTCTAAGAAGAGCTTTGTCCAACATATCAAGTCTATTTGTAGCTGCAATTACTACAATTCCTTCTTCTTGTCCAAATCCAGACATTTCAGTTAAAAGAGCATTTAATGTTTGATCTTTTTCATCATTATTAGATCCATTTTTTCCATTACCTCTTGCTTTACCTATAGCATCGATTTCATCAATAAATATTACAGCTTTTCCTTGAGATTTTGCCTTCTTGAATAAATTTCTTACTCTCGCAGCACCAACTCCAACATATACTTGAACAAAATCAGAACCACTAAGTGCATAAAACGGAACTCCTGCTTCACCTGCAACAGCTTTTGCAAGTAATGTTTTACCTGTACCTGGATCGCCATAAAGAATAACACCCTTTGGCATTCTAGCGCCATACTTTTGATACTTTTCTGGATTTTTAAGAAAATCTACAACATCCATTAAACTATCTTTAGCTTCTTCATTTCCAGCTACAGCATCAAAATTTAGAGCTGATTTCTTATCTTTACTAAAATCTTGCATTTCCATAGATGTTACAGAAGAAACGCCGCCTTTTGATCTGTATACAAGCATTGCAACTATTGCAAAAAGTGATACACCTAAAACTCCTGAAGGAATAGTTTTAGTAAGAGGGGGAGTGGTCTCATCCTTAACCTCTATTCCATTTAATAAGAGTTTTTCTTTTAAAGTATCAGTATGTGGGTTATCTGTAGAGTATTTATCACCACTGTTAAGTATTACAGTCATTTTGGGAGAAGTATCAACTATTACGGTTGATATTTTATTAGAATTAAGATCTTCATTAAAATAAGAGTAACCTTTATTAATTACCTTTGAGTTTATTGATGTTACTATCATTACTATAAGAGACAGAATCGCCGTTATTATAGGAATAATAATATAGTATTTTTTTATCTTATTCATTAAGTACCTCCAATTCATTAAAAGATAACTTAAGGCATACATATTTAAAACTTATTTTGTATGCCTAATATTGATTATACATATTTAAAATTAGAAGTCTAATTTCTTTCATTGATTTTACCAATGTAATTTTTGGAGAAATACTCAATTAATTTTTTTGTTGAATGCAAAAAATTTCATTAATATAAATGTAATTGGAATACCTATAATTGCTGCTAATAAATAGGCAATAAGCTTATTTAGGCCCAGAAGATTAAATACTATTACCACAACTATATTTTGGATGATAAAATTTGGAATATATGATATTACAAACTTGATAAATTTATTGAATTGCAGTCTTTCCTTAAAGGTTATAAAACTATTCAATAAATACGATATAATCAAACCTGAAATATAACCAACTATAAATGCTATATTTTCATTCAAAAAACTTGAATATAGGTAAGAAAAAGCAGTTCCGTTAAAGGTATTTATAACGCCTATTATTAAAAAGGTAATGAATTCTTTTGTATAGAAAGTATTTTTAAACTTTTGAACTATGTTATCCATAAATTGCCTCCCACATATTTTCTTATCTATGCTAATTAATTATCAAAGATGAGAAATCTGATCTTTATTTAATTTCGTTATATATTTTCAAAATACACTTTTGTATTATTCAATAGGATAAAAGCTAAGTTGATCCAATAAGTGAAAATTTATAGAAATATGAAATTCTAATTAACAACTGTCCAATGGAACCCTCCCCTTAAGAAATAAATTAGAATCTCTAAATTGATTTAATGATTATAAAGCATGTTTATTAATGAGCATATAGTTAGGATTGTTATGCATAATATCAATTAAATCCAATCTATTAGTTTATAAAAAAATTAAAGACGTTTCTCTATTTAAGAAAAATAGTACATTATTTTAAATATATTACATAATAAACAATATCACTTTCACTATAATATTATTCAACAAATTTATCAATAAAATTAACGTAATATTGTAAAACTGACTCAAGGGATTTAATTACATCAATAATATCTTTAGCTATAACTAAGCTAGTAGCCAATGCATAGCTTAATTATATTTATTATTTCTGAATAAACGCTTAACAGATTATAAAGATTTCACCTTCATTGAAAAATTAATTTAAAGAGAGTATTTCTACTATCATATTAACTCTTAAAACTTTGTAATTTACAAATATTTTAATAATATATTATAAAGAATATTTCAAACTCATATAATTAAGTGTATTTTATAAATGATTATAAAATATCATTGAACTTTTAAATATCGTCTGTGTGATCTAATAAAATTTAAAGTATAGATTATACGGACTTATATATTAAATACAATGATCTTTTTTATTAAGTTTGCAATGTAACAATTATATGGGAGATATAAATATGATAAGACCAAAATCTCTAAAAAAAGGTGATAGAATAGGATTAATTGGAACTTCTGGTCCAGTAAAAAAGGAAAGAATAGAACCATCGATTAAGGCTATGGAAGAGTTAGGGCTTGAAGTTGTTTTAGGGAAAAGCTGCAAATGCCACCATGGATATTTATCTGGAAGCGATAAGATCCGAGCAGATGATATTAATGAAATGTTCGAGGATAAAACCATAAAGGGCATTTTTGCTATAAGAGGCGGATACGGAGCTGGAAGAATTTTGGACATGTTAGATTATAATATGATAAAAAGAAATCCAAAGGTTTTTGCAGGATATAGTGATGTAACGGCCCTTCATAACGTATTTAATGAAAAATGTAAACTCATAACTTTCCATACTCCAATGGCATCAACTGAATTTTATAAAGGTGTAGACAATTATACAATGGACTATTTTATAAGAAACATATTCAGTGATAAACCATTAGGAATACTTAAAAATCCAGATGGACAGGAAATAAAAACACTAGTAAATGGAAAAGCAATAGGAAAGCTAGTTGGAGGAAATCTGTCTTTGATTACTTCTTCTATGGGGACTCCACACGAACTTGATACAAAAGGGAAAATATTATTCTTAGAAGATGTAGACGAATATCCATATAAAATAGATCGAATGTTACTTCAATTAAAGCAATGCGGAAAATTTAGAGATGCAGCTGGAATTATTCTAGGATCCTGGAATGGATGTAATCCAATAGAAGGAAGTAGCAGCTTAACGCTAATTGAGATATTTGAAGAATTGATAAAGACAGAAAATAAGCCAACAATTTATAATCTGGCTTGCGGGCACGGCACTCCTACTATAAGCATTCCACTAGGGGCAAAAGTAAAGATAAATGGGGAAAGAAAAGAAATTGTTATTCTTTAGTTGATCATTAAAGATTGTACGTTTGGGGGGATTAAATGAAAAATGCAGTAGTTATTAGTGCAATAGGGATATTAAAGAGTGAACCAAAAAATAATTCTGAAAATGTTGACGAAGTTCTATTTGGAATGAATGTTGAAATAGTTAGAAAGGAGTTTAATGACTGGTTTTATATAAGAACCCATTACAACTATGAGGGGTATATTAATAAGGTTGATTTAATAACAAATGATAAATTAGCAGAAAAGTGGGAAAAGGAGAAAAATTCAATAGTAATTAATTCTTTTGCAGATATTCTTAATAAGCCGCAAGCATCTGGGTATCAAATTGAAAGCCTGACAAGAGGAGCTAACTTAATTTCTACTTCTGAGCATAGTGAAGATAATAAGTTTACAAAAGTTATACTACCAAATCTTAATGTGGGGTGGATAAGAAGTAGTTTCATGTCAAATTTGAAGAAGAGTTATGATATAAATGATGAGGAAAGTCTTAGGGATAGTTTGGTATCTTCAGCAATATCATATATTGGTACTCAATATAGATGGGGAGGAAAAACGCCTCTTGGAATTGATTGTTCAGGTCTTTGTTCTATTGCGTATATGCTGAATGGAATTCTAATTTATAGAGATGCAAAAATTAAAGAAGGTTTTCCAATTAAAGAAATAAAATTTAATCAAATAAAAAAAGGAGATCTAATATTTTTTCCAGGACATGTTGCTATGTACTTAGGGGAAGGGAACTATGTACATTCCTCCACAAGTAATGATGTAGTGAAAATAAATAGTTTTAATAAAAATTCAGATAACTATAATGAGTATTTAGATAGAAGTTCAAAATTCTTTGGAAGTATATTTTAAAAGCAATTGCATAAATTATGTAACATAATCGTATATTGGGTTAATATATATTCTATGATGAAAAGAGATAAAATTTACACGACTATTAATAATTCAAAAACACATAATATAAAAGTAAAATATATTATGTGGAGGTAATGATATGAGAACACTTTCAGAAGCAGAAATATTATCTTTAACATCTGTTTTAAAGATGGAAAGTGATGGATTGGCAATGCAAAGAGCTGTTAGTTCATTAATTACGGATGGAGATTTAAAAAGACAATCAGAGGCAGGCTTATTAGCAACTGAAGGCAGAATAAAAGGAATTCAGCAATTTATGAATGAAAATGGAGTGCCAATTTCAAAGGAGGTATTGTAATATGGGAAGTATAATTGGAGATATGATTAAGAGTACCATTGATATAGATGATGAGATAATAGCATCAAGCATGCTTTCTACAGCTAAGGAAGGTGCAGATATGTATCTAAATGCAGCACTAACAAGTAGTACACCTGAATTGAGGGCTATATATTCAGCTTCATTAGGACAAATTGTTGAAGGTCATACAGCTCTTACAGAATTAACTGTTAATAGAGGATGGGTAAAACCTTATGATACACCTCTTAAACAATTAGAGGATTCTTATAATGAATCCGAAGATATAATTAACGAAATCAAAAAATAGTAAAAATGGCTTTTAGAAAAAGGTACCTGATTATAATATCATGGTACCTTTTTCTAAATTCTTAAACAAATATTAATTAGTTTTCAACTTTCTCTTATGTTAACTTGGAATTTTTCTAGGCTTGTTATATATTAAAAATAAGAATATGCCAAACAAAATAATTGTAGAACCAATAAGCTGTTTAAGAGTAACTATATCTCCAAAAATAAAATATGCTAATATACAAGTTCCAATGGGCTCACCTAAAATACTCATTGAAATTGTTGAAGTATTTACCCATTTAATCAGCCAATTAAAAATAGTTTGTCCCATTATGGTTGAAATAAATGCTAGACCAAGAAACCATAACCAATCTACTGATGGATATCCAACCAATGGATATCTACAAAATAAAGAATATGCTAGCAAAAATAAAGTACTTGATGAGTATGCTATTAAAGCATATACAATAAGAGATAAATTTTTCCTTAAATATTGGCCTATAAAAAAATAAACAGTTATAGACGCCGCGGCTATTAGGGCAAGAGAATCTCCAGTCAATGCTTTGCCTCCAATATTAAAGTCTCCAAATCCAACTATAAAACTCCCAATAATAGCTAAAATACCTCCACCAAGAGCAAGCCCCCTCAATCTTTCTCCAAAAAAGAAATACCCACCTGCAAAAGCAAATAGCGGCTGAAGAGTTACAAATATAGTAGAACTTGCAACAGATGTGTAAGTTAACGATTCAAACCAAAGCCCATAATGTAATGCAAGAAAGGCACCGGAAATGCTACCTAAAATCAATTGTTTATGTGATAAATTGATTAATTCCTTAATAGTACCTTTTCGTATAAGCAAAACGGGTAGCAAAATAAAGGTAGAAAACATCATTCGATAAGTGGCTATAATAGGTGCTGGAGCGCTTGAAAGTTTTACAAATATTGCAGATGTTGAAAGTGCAACAACTCCAATTAATAATATTAAATAAAGAAAAAAACTTCGACTATTGTTCATAACTTACCTCCAAATTAATTGTAAAAATGCATGACTTTATTATATTATTGAAAAATTTGTTCATCTATACAAATAATAATTATAGCAAAAATGCTAGTATTAATTAATCTATTTTTGAAATTTTGAAATCCTAAGTAATTTTTTATTAATAGACTAGTATATTTGATTTATAGAATTTTAAGTAATAAAATAATAGTATGAATTGTTAAATATATACTATTATTTTCAGTCTAGGAATATAAATATAGCCTTTAATGTTAAATCATATATGGAAATTATTTTATATTATTATGCAAGAAAAAAGTAACTTAAATATATCAAAAAAGTGAGTAAATATACCAATTTTATATTGCTTATTATAGGCAATAATGATATTCTTAATTATATGATAAATAATTTCATTTAGGAGGTGTCATTATTATGAGCATTTGCAGTTTAAATCCAGGAGAAAAAGGAATAATTTCATCTATTAAAGGAGATTCAAAATTAGTTAAGCGGTTGTTTGCATTAGGATGTATTGAAGGAACTGAGGTTGAACTTAGAAGAACAGCACCACTTGGTGATCCAATTATTATAAACTTTAGAGGCTTTGATTTAGCTATCAGAAAAAAAGATGCTAAGAATATATTATTAAAAAAATTATAATAATAGTGGCTTAAACATCTAAATTATTAGCAAAATAGGGGAGACTTAAATAAATGATAAACGTAGCTTTACTTGGTAATCCTAATGTAGGAAAAACTACATTATATAATTTACTCACTGGCTCCAATCAGTATGTTGGTAATTGGCCAGGTGTAACTGTAGACAAAAAAGAAGGTTTTCTTTTTGAGAATATTAAGATTGTTGACTTGCCTGGAATATATGCTATGGATACTTTCTCAAATGAAGAAAAAGTGTCCAAGCGTTTTTTAGAAGAAGGTAATGTTGATTTAATATTAAATATTGTGGATGCATCTAATCTAAATAGAAATTTATACCTTACAACTCAACTTAAACAATTTAATAAACCAATAATATTAGCCTTGAATATGATTGATGTTTGCGAAAATAAGGGAATTGTTATTGATTATAATAAGTTGTCTAAAGAATTAGATGTCGAGGTAATTCCAATTATTGCAGGAAAAAATATAGGAGTAGATAAAGTTAAAGAAAGACTTAAAGAAGGAAACTTTACTAAACCATTGAATCATAGAAAATTTGATTTTTCATCTGAAAAAGAAGCATATAGTTTTATAGAAAATGTATTAAAATCATGTATGACAAAAAAAGAAAACATGCAGGAAAGCATTACTGAGAGATTGGATAAGTTTGTTCTACATCCAGTTCTAGCATATCCTATTTTTCTTTTACTTATGGCCCTAATGTTTCAGTTAACATTTTCTTGGGTTGGGCAACCAATTTCAGATTTGTTGGATGACCTTTTAAATAATAACATTATACCGACTGCGCACCAACTATTATCGAATTCTTCTGCTTGGTTTAGTTCCCTAATTGTAGATGGTATTATTTCAGGTGTTGGGGGGATTATAGTATTACTTCCAATAATATTAGTACTATTTATATGTATAACTATTTTGGAGGATAGCGGTTATATGGCTAGGGTCGCATTCATGATGGATAAGTTAATGAGGAAAATGGGACTCTCTGGTAAAGCTTTTATTCCTATGATAATAGGTTTTGGATGTACAGTTCCAGCAATTATGACTGCTAGAACTTTAGAAAGTGAAAAAGATAGAAAACTTACAGCATTACTAGTGCCATTTATGTCATGTAATGCCAGGCTTCCAGTTTATACTGTATTTGCAGCTGTATTCTTTGATACTCATAGAGGATTAGTGGTATCTTCTCTATATCTACTTGGCGTTTTTGTGGCATTTTTGCTTGGTATTTTATTCAAAAATACATATTTCAAAAAAGATGAAGAACCCTTTATAATTGAAATTCCAGAATATAAGATGCCTAAAATATCATCTATTTATAAACAAACTCTAGATAAAGCTAGCGGCTTTTTACAGAAAGCTGCAACTATTATATTTGCAATGAGTGTGGTAGTATGGTTTCTGTCGAATTTTAATCTTCATGGTATGGTAAATCAAGTAGATGATAGTATATTAGCGTCAATTGGAAATGTTCTCGCACCAATTTTTAAACCTTTAGGTTTTGGTAATTGGCAATCAGCAGTATCCTTACTTTCAGGACTGCTAGCTAAAGAATCAGTTTTGGCTTCTATGCAAGTAATTTTTGCGGGGGATTTATCAGTAATTTTACCAATTCATTTTACTAATATTTCTGCATATGCCTTTTTAGTATTTATACTACTTTATACTCCATGTATATCTACAATTGGAACGATGCAAAAAGAATATGGAAGTAAATTAACTTTGTTTTCAATTTTCTTTCAGTTGGTTGTGGCATGGATTGCTTCTTTCCTAGTATTTAATTTGGGTGGTTTTCTTTATAACCTTGTGTATTTATTTTTAAAAACGAATAGTTTGTTTTTTTAATAATTGTTAAGAATATGATTAAGTATCATTATCAAAACTTAAATCATACTTTTATAATATCAGGTAGGTGAAGTTTCAATGATAGAAATATTAATTACGATTATAATAATTTCTTTTGCTGGATTTATAATTTTTAAATCTCTTAAGAATTCTTCAAAAGGAAAATGCAACTGTGGATGTAAGGGCTGTAAATCAGAAAAAATTTGTTTAGACAAAAGTAATACAGGTATAAAAATTACTCAAACAAATAAGCCTAATAATCAATAATAAAAATTAACATTAAATATATAAATTTATCCACTAAAAACATAGTATTTTAGTGGATTTTTCTTTAAATTATAAAATAGTCTATAGTATAATAACATAATGAAGAAATTTAAACCTATGATAAAATGAGAAACTGAAAGTAGGAATTAAAAAATGAATTACAAAACACATATAAATGGTGGAATACTAGCGGGCTTATATATGAACTGCCAAATGATCCACATGCCATTTTCATCTACAGCAATATTTCTTGGTGGAGCTTTTGTTGGTAGTATATTTCCAGATATAGATCACGGAAATAGTTACATTGGTAAAAAAACTAAAGGTGTATCAAAAGCAATAAATAAATTAGCTGGTCATAGAAAGTTATTTCATGCACCACTTGTATATTTATTTTTATATTCAGCTGTTATTGGCATGTTTATAAATAAATTCATGTTAATTGGTATAAAGGGGGTATTTTTAGGAATACTTTCTCACCTAGTTCTAGATAGCCTAACAGTTGGAGGTTTGCCATGGTTTTACCCCTTTAGCAAAAAGAGATTTTCAATTGGGATGATAAAGACAAATAGTAAAATTGAGGATATACTATGTGGAATGCTTATATGTATTAATGTAGTAATATTACTTGACATGTTTCACATAACTTCAATATTTACATTTACTCATAGATAAAAATATGAAAATAACCTAGAGATTATTTTAATTAATCTCTAGGTTATTTTTTATAAGACACATTTATGTTATAAAGAATAAATTTAATATAAATTTACCTCATTAAATTTAATTTAGATTTATCAATATTTTTAATTTCTCTTATAGCCAAACTGCAATAAATTAGTGTAATAATGCAGAATATAAGGAAAAATTCTGGTATTATTATTCCGGCAACATGTATTAAAGCTTCAAGTAAAAGTGGTAAACTCATCGCATAGAAACTTAGAGTACAAGCTCTAGAGTATTTTAATTTCACTCCCATAAACGAACCTATAGATATGGCAAGTGGCCCGAATATTAATAATCCCAAAATCAAGTTAATAATAAAGGAATTAATAGGGGTAACTACTAAAAGAACCATAGGTGTAAGTGTTTTAATTATAGAAAGATAGTAACCAGAACCTTCGTTATCAATATTTATACTAGGGAAATCGGAAAAGTTGATAGTTCCAGCTGTTCTATAATTTTTTCTAAGATATATGCTACTAGAATCAATAAATACAGCATCCTTGTAGGAATTTAAAATTGATTTATCAGTTTTACCTTTAGTATCAATAATAAAAGTGTAATAATTTAACTGATTTGAATCTACATTTATTATTGAGCCGTCAGTGTCGAAAGTTGAAGGATCATTTTCACGCTTGTCCTGAATACTTAAAGTATCAGAGTCAAGTGAATTTACTGTATTTATATTTCCCATAAAAGTTGATATTAAATCAAATAAAAAATCACCTTCATGTTTATAATAAATAGTTTCATCTGAATTAACAGATAATACGCCATTCTTAAGTTCAAAATTTGGTGCATTATTCACAAGCACATTTTGTATTAGAGATATTTCAGTAGCAATCATATTTATTTCTTTAACATTAGTTATTGTTGAGAATAGCAAAGTAACCAGAAAAACATATAATATTGATTTTCTAAGCCCTTGTATTAAAAATTCCCTGTATGCTTCAAAATTAAAGAAACTATAAGCGAATTTATGTTTAAATCCCATTATGTTTTTCAAAAAAAGACCTCCTAAAATAAAAGTTAGATAAATTTAACTGATTATTGCTAATTATAACACATTGGTTGAAAATGCAACAGAAAGTTTGCATAATTAAATGAAATATGTTATCATTACCAATATCAAGTGAAATTTTATGGAAAATTAAATACGGACAGTTCATTAAGACCATCCTGTCATTAAACAAAACTAGGCATTTTAATTTTGAATTATTTTGAATTTAAGATTAATTTTGTTGCGCTAGTTTCAGTCGCTCAAAATTAGTCTTTTTTGCATTTAACATGTAAAGTTAATTTAATTAATGGATGTTTTAATATAAACTAATCACTAAAACTTTTATATAAATTACGTAAGGAGAAAAGTATGTTTAAAATAAAAAGTGAAGTACAATTTGATATGGCACATTACTTAAGTGGATATAAAGGAAAATGTTCTAATATTCATGGTCATAGATACAAGTTAATTGCAAAACTAAGTTCTGAAAAGCTACATCAAGATGGCCAGCTTAGAGGAATGGTAGATGATTTTGGAAACTTTAAAAGTATATTAAAAGATATCGCAGAAGTTTTTGACCATAAATTAATTATTGAAAATAATGAAGATGGAAAAGCTTTGGCTAAGAAATTAGAGGAACTTCAAAATAACTTCAATATTTATTTAGTTGATTATAGACCTACCGCAGAAGAAATGTCTAGAGATATTTTTAATAGATTAAAAGCTAAGGGATTGCCTGTGTGTGAGGTAGAATTATTTGAAACTCCGAATAATAGCTGCATTTATACAGAGGATTAATGGAGGATAATTATGTTTAATATAATTGAAAAATTTCTATCAATAGATGGAGAAGGACCTACTTCTGGTGAACTTGCGACATTTATAAGATTTCAAGGCTGTAATTTAAGATGTTCTTGGTGTGATACAACTTATTCGTGGGAAAAAGAAAATACTTCAGAAATCTTAAGTGCCGAAGAAATTTACAAGTATATAAAAGAAAATAAAGTTACTAATGTTACTTTAACAGGTGGCGAGCCACTTATTCAGAAGAATATACATGAATTACTGGAACTTTTAAATTTAGATAATAAGTTAAAAGTTCATATAGAAACAAATGGTTCAGTTAATATAGGGCCTTTCAAGAAGAAATTCATAAAGAATAATATCAGTTATATTGTTGATTTTAAACTTCTTAGTAGTAATATGATGGATAGAATGGATTTGGATAATTTAAATATTGTAGAAATGAATGATGTTTATAAATTTGTAGTGGGAGGCAGAGAAGATTTGCAAATAGCATATGAAATAATATGTAAATACAATTTGACATCAAGGTGTGTAGTTTATTTGAGTCCAGTTTCGGGAAATATAGAAATGCAGGAAATTGTAGAATTTATGAAAGATAAAAATTTAAATAAAGTAAGATTACAAGTACAATTACATAAAATCATCTGGGATAAAAATGCACGCGGAGTTTAATCTGTGAGTGGTTACTATATATTATATAGACTAGCTTATAGTAAATTTCATTTTCATAAAAGGTTTAGAAATACAAGGAGGCTTAAGCTATGCCAAAGAAGATAGATATTAAAAAAATAGAGGAATGTATAAGGGAAATTATTGTTGCTTTAGGAGATGATCCTAATAGGGAAGGACTATTAGATACACCTAAAAGAGTGTCTAAAATGTATGAAGAAGTTTTTCAAGGTATGACTCTTTCAAATGGAGAAATAGCAGAAATGTTTGGAACTACATTTGAAAATGAAGATTATGATTCAGAAACTCATAACAATATGGTTGTAGTTAAAGATATACCAATTAACAGTTATTGTGAGCATCATTTAGCTCTTATGTATAATATGAAAGTTACAGTAGTGTATATACCAAAAGATAAAATAATTGGTCTTAGTAAAATTTCAAGAATTGCCGATATGGTTGGACGAAGACTTCAACTTCAAGAACGTATTGGAACAGATATAGCAGAAATAGTTTCTATGGTTACAAAAAGCAGTGATGTTGGTGTACTTATAACCGGAGAGCATGGATGCATGACCTCAAGAGGAATTAAAAAGCCAGGAACACTTACTACAACAACTACTTTTACAGGAAAATTTCAAAATAATGATTTGTTAAGACAAGAAGCTTTACTAATTATGAGATAAGTAAAGCACACAGAAATATTTCTTTGTGCTATTTTTATTAAATAAATTTATTTTAGGAGGTTTTAGATATGAATAATAAAGCGGTTGTTGTATTTAGTGGAGGACAGGATTCTACTACATGTCTATTTTGGGCATTAAAGGAATTTGATGAGGTTATAGCAGTAACTTTTGATTATAATCAAAAACATAGAAAAGAAATAGAATGTGCGACTAGTATAGCAAAGGAATTAGGAATAGAGCACCATATATTAGACATGGGTCTTCTTAATCAACTAGCGCCTAATGCACTTACAAGAAATGATATAGAAATAAAAGCTGGAGAAAATGGTTCTCTTCCATCAACATTTGTTGAAGGACGTAATATGTTATTTTTAACTTTTGCAGGAGTATTAGCTAAAGTTAAAGGTGCAAAACATATAGTAACAGGAGTATGCGAAACTGACTTTAGTGGATATCCTGATTGTAGGGACATATTTATAAAATCTCTTAATGTAACTTTAAATTTAGCAATGGATTATAATTTTGTAGTTCATACTCCATTAATGTGGATAGATAAAGCTGAAACCTGGAAGATGGCAGATAGCTTTGGGAAGTTAGACTATGTAAGAGAAAAGACTCTCACTTGCTATAAAGGAATTGTTGGCGACGGTTGTGGGGAATGTCCAGCTTGCAAGCTTAGAAAAAATGGTTTAGATAAATATTTAGAAAATAAGAAAAGTAATAATTAACATATAAAATAAATTTAAGGAGAAAGAATAATGAGTGAAAGTGGAAGAAAATCAAAAGAGCTTGATGGTATAACATTACTTGGAAATCAAGGAACAAAATATAATTATGGATATAATCCTGAAGTATTAGAAGTTTTTGAAAACAAGCACCCAGATAATGATTATTTTGTGAAGTTTAATTGTCCTGAATTTACAAGCCTTTGTCCAATTACAGGACAGCCTGATTTTGCTACAATCTATATAAGTTACATACCAAACATAAAAATGGTAGAAAGTAAATCTTTGAAATTATATTTATTTAGTTTTAGAAATCATGGAGATTTCCATGAAGATTGTATGAACATTATAATGAAAGATCTAATAAAGCTTATGGACCCAAAATACATTGAAGTATGGGGAAAATTCACTCCAAGAGGAGGCATAAGTATAGATCCTTATTGTAATTATGGAATGAAAGGAACTAAGTTTGAAGAAATGGCTAATCATAGAATGATGAATCATGATATGTATCCTGAAAAAGTGGATAATAGATAATAACCAACTTTAATGTATTGCATGACTAGGTTATAATAGATGGTAAATTAAAAACTGCAATATATTTATTAAGGAGCTGATATTTAAAATTGAGTAAAGTAATTGTTATAGGTGCAGGGCCAGCAGGAATGATGGCGGCTATACAGGCAGCAAAGAAACATGATGTAATATTATTAGATGGTAATGAAAGGATTGGTAAAAAGCTTTTTATTACTGGTAAAGGTCGATGTAATGTTACAAACGCAAAAGATATATCTGAGTTTTTTGAGTATATTCCAGGTAATCCTCATTTTCTTTATAGTTCACTATATAGTTTTACTAATGACGATACAATGAATTTCTTTGAAAACGAAGGAATTAAATTGAAAGTCGAAAGAGGAGACAGGGTTTTTCCTGAATCTGATAAGTCGTCAGACATAATAAGGGGTTTATCAAATGCTTTAAGCAGAACTGATGTGAAAATAAGATTAAAGTCAAAGGTTACTAACATCGAGTTTAAGAGTAATAGAATTACAGCGGTGGAAATAAATAATGAAGAACACTTGCATGGAGATTATTTTATTTTTGCAACAGGTGGTGCATCTTATCCACTTACTGGTTCAAGAGGAGAAGGACAAAAATTTGCAAGGATGCTTGGGCATAATGTCACTCAATTAATGCCTGCTCTTGTTCCAATAGAAGTTGTTGATTCAAAAACAAAAGAATTGATGGGTTTGTCATTAAAAAATGTAGAAGTTATAATTAAAGAAAAAGATAATAAAGTAGTTTATAAGAATTTTGGTGAAATGTTATTTACGCATTTTGGTGTTTCGGGGCCTCTTATATTAAGTGGGAGTAGATTTATAGAAAAGGGAAAGAAATATACTTTGCATATAGATTTAAAACCTGCATTAAACTTAGGTGAATTAGATAAACGTATCCAAAAGGATTTTGCTAAATATTTAAATAAAGATTTCAAAAATTCTTTAGATGAGTTATTGCCGCAGAAATTAATTCCTGTAATTATAAATAATTCAGGAATATCTGAAAATAAAAAGGTAAATGAAATAACAAGAGAAGAAAGAAAAACCTTAGTAAAAACTATTAAAGATTTAACCTTTGATATTAAAGGATTAAGACCTATAGATGAAGCAATTGTGACTTCAGGAGGTATAGATATAAGAGAAATTGATCCATCTACCATGAAGTCCAAAATAATAAAAAATCTTTCGTTCGCTGGAGAAGTTATGGATGTTGATGCGTTTACAGGAGGATATAATGTACAAATAGCTTTTTCAACAGGATTTATAGCAGGAAGTAATATTTAACAGTTAAAAAAATATTTTCTTGTTTGGAAAGGTAAAAAATTATATAATCTTATTAAAGGCATAAATTTATAGGATTTGGAAATGAGGAGAAAGTTTTGAAAATTTCAGTAGCAATAGACGGACCGGCTGGAGCAGGAAAAAGTACTATAGCAAAATTAGTTTCTAAAAGATTTAATCTTATGTATATAAATACAGGAGCGATGTATAGAGCTGTAGCGCTAAGAGCACAAGAAAAAAACTTGCAACCAGAAAATGTTGAAGATATTTGTAACATAATAGAAACCATGGAAATGCATTTTGAAAATGATGATCTGATTTTAAATGGTGAAAATATACAGGATAGAATAACTACTCCAAACATAAGTAGTATTGTATCTGGATATGCAAGCATTCCAGAAGTAAGAGTTATGCTTGTAAAACTTCAAAGAGAAATGTCAAACAAATTTAATGTGATAATGGATGGAAGAGATATTGGAACCGTTGTTCTAAAAGATGCGAATTTTAAATTTTTCTTAACAGCTAGCCCAGAACAAAGAGCAACTAGACGATTTAAAGAATTGCAGGAAAGAAATATAGAGTGTTCTTACAATCAAATACTCAAAGATATAATAGATAGAGATTATAAAGATACTCATAGGGTTACAGATCCGCTAAGAAGAGCAGATGATGCAATTGAAATTGATTCTACTAATTTAGATATTAATGATGTTGTTAATATAATTACAGAATACATAGGAAAAGGAAAATAGCAAGGAGATAGTAATGAGTAAAGTCATTTTAGCAGAAAATTCAGGTTTTTGCTTTGGAGTCCAGAGAGCTGTAAACGAAGCTATACGGATTCAAAAAGAACATAATTCAAAAATCTATACTTTAGGACCATTAATACATAATAATGATGTAGTAAAATATTTAGAAGAAAATAACATATTTTCTATAGAATTTGAGGAGATAGATAAACTAAATAAAGGAGATACTATTGTTGTAAGATCTCACGGTGTTTCTGAATCAGTTTTAGATTCGCTTGAACAAAAAGAACTGAAGGTTATAAATGCCACTTGTCCTTTTGTAGCAAATATTCAAAAAAAAGTTAAGAAATATTCAAAAGAAGGATATCATATAGTAATATTGGGGGATAAAAATCATCCGGAAGTTATTGGAATTAACGGATGGTGTGATGATAAAGCAATAATTACTAAAGACGGTACTTTTGATGAGGGCAATATACCTCAAAGAGTATGTGTTGTAGCTCAAACAACCGAAAAAATGAAAAATTGGGAAGAAACACTAAAAAACTTAAGTTCTGCAAGAGAAATATTGGCGTTTAACACCATTTGCGCGGCTACTGATGTTAGACAAAGAAGTACGAATAAAATATCGCAAAAAACAGATGCTATGATAGTTATTGGTGGAAAAAATAGTTCTAATACTACTAAGTTATATCAAATTGCTAAAGAAAACTGTGAAAATACAATTCATATAGAAAATGCAAAAGATCTACCAATGAATTTTATAAAAAATAATAATATAAAAAAAATAGGAGTTACAGCTGGTGCATCAACACCAGATTGGATTATTAGGGAGGTACTAGATATTATGAACACTGAAAATAATAATTTTGAAGATCAATTATCATTAATGAACGAACTAGACAAAAGATTTGTTATTGGCGATGAAGTACAAGGAGAAATACTTTCAAAAACTAGAGATTCAGTTATAGTTTCACTTGTAGGATACAAGTCAGATGGGGTTATTCCATTCACAGAATTATCTGCGAAAGAAGATCCGTTAACATTTGCAGAAAAACTTAACATAGGTGATACTATTAATGCAAAAGTTATAAAACTACAAAATAGTGATGGCTATGTAGTATTATCAAGATTGGAATATGAAAGAGAAGAAGCATTCAAAGAACTTGAGAAAATATACTCAGAAGGCAGTATTTTTGAAGTTAATGTTAAAGAAGCTAGAGAAAAAGGGATAGTAGCAGATTATAAGGGCGCTAGAATATTTATTCCAGCATCACAAATTGATATAAAGTTTACTAAAGACAAAAGTGAATATGTTGGGAAAAAATTAGAAGTTAAATTGATAGATTTTTCCCTAAAGAATCCTGTGAAATTAGTTGCTTCAAGAAGAGTCTTATTAGAAGAAAGCAAAAATACTGAAGATGCAAAAGCTTGGGAAAGTTTTAATCTTGGAGATGTTATAAAAGGTGAAGTAAAAAGATTTACAGACTTTGGAGCTTTTGTAGAAGTTAATGGCATAGATGGATTATTACATTTATCACAAATTTCTTGGAATCATATCAAAAAAGTAAGTGATGTATTAAAAGAAGGGCAAATTATTGATGTTAAGATCATTGGTCTTGATAAGGAAGCTAAAAAACTATCTTTAAGCGTTAAAGAACTTGTAGCTAAGCCTTGGGATAATGCTAAAGAAAAATATCCAGAAGGGTCTATTGTACTTGGTAAAGTAGTTAGACTAAATGATTTTGGTGCTTTTGTAGAATTAGAACCAGGAGTAGATGGGTTAGTTCATATATCAAAGATATCTCACAATAGAATAGAACATCCTTCTGAGGTTTTAAAAATTGGTGAAGAAATTAAAGCTAAGATATTAGGTGTTGATGAAGAAAATAAAAGAATAAGTTTAAGTATAAAAGACGTATAAAACAATAAAAGTAGAAGGAATATTTTTTCTTCTACTTTTATTATATTTATATATAAGCGATGATGATTTTTTACGAAATTACTTTTATTCTAGGAACAAGTGATATATACGTAGATTTTAACTAGATGCATAAGGTAAAGAATTGAAGTATAATCTTACTATATAAAACTATATAAAATGATTGCTATATATAATTTATAATACTTGAATTTTAATTGTTAGGAGGCTATATACTTATGAAACAAAATACAGTTACTAAAGTGAAATCTTTAGTAGAAACTAGGTTTTTGAGTTTATATGAAGCAGAATATGAAAATAAAGTTGGAAATATAAGAACATGGACAATAGCATCTAGAAAAAATAATGAAACTATACAAAAACAGTTTTTTGAGAATAAAGAAGATACAGCAGATGGTGTAATAATTGCAGCATATCATAAAGATAAAAATAAGCTTGTTATAATAAGACAATTTCGAATACCGCTTAATGATTATGTTTATGAATTACCAGCAGGACTAATCGATCCAGGAGAAGATTCTATTAGTACAATCGAAAGAGAATTAATGGAAGAAACGGGCCTTGGGCTAGTTCAAGTTATTAATCATAAAAGTCTTGATAAGGTATATGTTTCTGCTGGAATGACAGATGAGTCGTTAGCTATGGTTTATTGTACTTGTGAAGGCGAAATAAGCGACAAACATCTCGAAGATGATGAATGTATTGAGGCAATGCTTATATCCCAAGAGAAAGCTAAAGAACTTATACAGAGTAAAGAAAAATTTGATATTAAATGTTTTTTGCTCCTTCAAAGTTTCGCATTATTAGGAGAAAAAATATTTCAGTAATAAAAAACTGGTGTACACATTTTTTTGTGTACACCAGTTTTTTATTGTATGTTTTCCTCAATAATAAAGTTACAATTAAAATTCTAGCAAGCCAAGTGCTTAATTAGGTCTATAATGTAGAAACTTAGTTGCAATATATGTGGGGATTCATATGAAATTATATATGTTCATATTATTTAATAACTGAATTTAAACCGAAATATAATAAGAAAATAAATGATGTAAAATACATCAGAATAGAGACTTCTTTTCCTTTTTTATAGCATATCTTGCAAACAGGGTATAATATAAATCCCAAAGCTATACCATCAACGATACTATATGTCAATGGTATCAATATAATTGTTATAAAACAAGGAAATAATTCGCTTAAATCGTTGAAGTTTAAATTCTTTAAGTTTTGGCTCATTAGACATCCTATTATAATTAAAATAGGAGCTAAAGCTACATCTGGGATAATAGAAATAAACGGTATAAAAAAAATTGATAGAAGAAATAGTATACCAGCCATTAATGAAACTAATCCTGTTCTTCCACCAGCTGTTATCCCCGCAGTGCCTTCAACTGTTGACACAGAAGGACTTGAACCGAAAAGTGCACATCCAATAGTAGATAGTGATACTGCTATCATAGCCTTAGATGTCTTGTCTGATTTCTTTAGTACTCCTGAAATCTGACTATGAAGTATTCCGATATTCTCAAAAACTAGTACCAAAGTTAATGAAAATGTTCCAATCCAAAATTTAATTGTGTTTACTCCACTGAAATCTAATTTCAAAAGTATATCACTATATGCATTAAAATTCGGCATAGAGTAATTTATACTATGAGTATCAACAATACCAAGTTTTATACAAAGCATAGTTCCAATTATAATTGAAATCAAGAAACTTCCAGGTATATTTTTTAGAAACAAAATTAATGTTAGAATCATTATAACTATAAAAGCTAATACTTGAGTACTTGTAATATCACCAAGTCTTAACATGGTGGAGGTATCAGATACTACAATTTTAGATTTTTGAAATCCAACAAAAGTTATAAATAAACCAATTCCTACTGTAATAGCTTCTTTTAAATTTTGAGGGATAGCTTCAATAATAAACTTCGATAATGGAGTGATTGATATTAGCATAAATATTAATCCTGAGACAAAAACTGAAGCTAATGCTTGACAATAATTTAGCCCTAGAGTATGAACTATTGTATATGTGAATAATGCATTAATTCCCATACCTGGCATAATTATAAGTGGAGTATTACTTATTAAAGCAATTAACAAGCAACCTACAGCTGATGATATCGCTGTAGCAATGATTAGAGGCTCCATAGAAATGCCGCCATCACTTAATATACTGGCATTGACGATAATGATGTAAACTGCAGCAACAAAAGATGTTAGCGCTGCTATAGTTTCACTTTTAATTGTAACATTGTTTTCTTTTAATTTAAAAAATCTTTCCATCCTTTCAACCTATCTTTCATAACTCCCTCACCCTCCCGCGCTAAAATACGCATATTAATTATAACATCATTATCATTTCTGTCAACTTTTATATATAGTTTGAAATCTTATACAATTCATTTATATTCTATAGCATTTCATAAATATAATAAAGTAATATTAAACTATAGGCCTTGAACAGTAGACTTGTAGCTAACTTTTTGTGTATGTACATTATGATTTAAATAAGAAAAGAATAGTAAAACAACACTAAGAGTAGTAATATATTACTATACGTATTTTATAAAGGGGGCATACAAGTATGTATACAGAATTTGAGCAAATAAATAAAGCAAATATAATGATAAATTCATTATGTATTTTTAAAAATCTCAAAAATGATAGTGTTTTGTTAAAATATAAAACACTGCTAAAGTACCTTAATAACAAAGAAATATCGGCGGAAGAATGCATTGAATTCTATACGGATTTTGTTTACGAGATCTTAAACAAATCTAACGGGAGATCATTAAAAAGATATATAATTGATATGATTTTTCTCGATGATAATTCATTTACTAAAATAATTGATGGACAAAATTTATGTAATAAACTAATTTTGAATCAAGTATATTATGAGTTAAATGCATTACAGTACATATCTAGTGTAGAATCTTCTTTGATTAAAGATGCTATAATCATTAAAGGAAATGTTCAAGAGTTTGAAAAGGATATAGTTAAATCACTTATGGATTTTGATTTTGACTTGAAATATAATATTTCAAATAAAGCTATTGATAAATTAAAGTTAAGTATATTAAACTGTGATAATTGGGGAGATTCATTAGAAAGAATTTTAGAATTTTATAATCAATATGGAACTGGAGTCTTTGGTGAGTATAAAGCGTTTGTGTGGGAATATGAAGATGGTACACCTTATCTTAGAGGTATTGAATCACCAGATCCAGTTAGACTAGGCGATTTAGTAGGCTATGAATATCAAAAAGAAATTATAATAGATAATACAAAACAGTTTTTAAACGGGTATCAAGCTAATAATATACTACTATATGGATCAAGAGGAACTGGTAAATCTTCAACTGTTAAAGCTATTATAAATGAGTATTATGATGAAGGATTAAGGCTTATTGAAGTTGATAAAAATAAGCTATGTGATTTTACAAGGATAATTAGAATTCTTAGAGGTAAAAACTTAAAATTTATAATTTTTGTCGACGATTTAGTATTTGAAGAAGGAGAAGCTAGTTACTCGGCTTTAAAGACCATATTAGAAGGCGGAATAGAGAACAGATCAAGTAATATTCTAATTTATGCAACAACTAATAGAAAACATCTAGTAAAAGAAACCTTTAGTGAAAGATCAGGAGATGATGTGCATTCTAATGATACAATTGAAGAAAAACTTTCTCTAGCTGATAGATTTGGTATGACTGTGTCGTTCTATTCGCCTGATCAGAAAGAATTCTTAAAGATAATAGATAGAGCAGCAGAAGCAAGAGGGATTACAGTTGAGAAAGAATATTTGCATGCAGAAGCATTGAAGTGGGTAAGATGGTATAATGCTCGTTCTCCACGAACAGCAATTCAATTTATAAATTGGCTAGAGGGCACATTAAATAAATAAGTTTATATTAAAATTTTGCGATAAGTTTTGGATTAACATATAACTTTTTGGCTGATAAAATGCTAAAGCTAGTAAAGGAATTCTTTACTAGCTTTATTTTCTTTATAATAATTTAAGCATTAGTTGTAGGTGGCGTATATACCCTTGTGGCAAGTTCATCGTCTAACATATACAATGCTGCTGAGTTATTTTCACATCTCCTAATCTTCTTAATTATAGTATTAAATGTATTTTCTTCTTCAACTTGCTCGTTAATAAACCAATTAAGCAAACCAATTGTTGCATGTTCTTTCTCCTCAGTAGCTATATCAGCAATTTTATATAGCCTACTAGTAACCATTTGCTCATGTTCATAACCTGCTTCAAAGACATTTAGAATATTATCAAAATCCGAATGTGGCTTTTCAATTTGTTCTAAAGTTACAATCCCGTTTTTCTGAAATATGTAGTCATAAAATTTCATTGCATGAAATAATTCCTCTTGAGATTGAACCTTAAAGAAATTTGCAAACCCACTTAGATCAACAGATTCACAATAAGAAGCCATTGATAAATAAGTATAGGATGAATAAATCTCAAAATTAACTTGATCATTTAGCTTTGCGATTAGTTTTTCACTTAACATATTAATACCTCCCATAAATAAAAGCATTCTCCTAATATAATTAAAAAATATAGTAAAACTATACCCTATAATATAAAAGTCTAACTTTATATTCTGAATTTTTTAACTATATATTAATATATTACATCATATAACATAATTTATCAAATAATATTTATTATTATATTACATAAGTATTATTACAAAACTAATAATATAATAAGAGAGGAGATGATATAATTGACATATAAAAAGAAGGAAAAATTAATACCAACTACTGGCGATATGTCACAATCCAAAGTTAAATCTTTTGTAGAGAGAGAAGAACCTACAAATAAAGTTGTATCTAGAGGTAGAGACATTACAATTAATCAAAAGCATTAACATTAAATCTATCTTAAAATATTAAGTGAACTTAACAAAATACTTCATTAAAATCATATTTTGTTAAATGCAATTACTTATATTTTGAGATAGAAATTTTTCTTATTATGAAGATTTATCTAGCTTTATATGATAAAATTAGATAAATATAGAGAAAACTAAGGGGGACAAGTTATAAAAGAAGTTGTTATTATTATATATAGAAGTACAATGTTATTTATGGTAAACTATTAAAAATATTTATTTGTAATATGGAAGGATAGAAAAAATGTCGATAAACAGAAGTGCACCAGAAAATTTTTATTATGATAATGCAGAAAAAACTAATAAAAATTTTATCTATAAAAACCTTAAGAGAAGTAAATGCTATAACTGCAATTTTTCAAATTCAAATTTTGATTTTGCTAGCTTAAGAGGGGCTCATTTTAAGAAGTGTAACTTTTTTAGATGTAGCTTTAAAGGAGCTGAATTTATAGGATCAAATTTAAAAAGTTGTAAGTTTAAGGAGGCTAAATTCGAAGACACAATATTTGAGGGAGCTAATTTAGATGGCGCAAGTTTTGAAGGAGCTAAATTCAAAAATACTATATTTGTAAATTGTGATGTAACTAAGGCTAAGAATATAAATGAAAATGACAAGAACATCAGAATTTTCGATACAATGCCAGAAGTAGAGATAAGTGATGACTTAGAAAAACTAATTTTAAATATAATGGAAAATGAATTCATAAAGAAATCAAGAATCTTTGATACTAAAGATGGAAAAATAAACACTTTAACTTTATTAATTCTAAAAGAAAAATTTGATGACCAAACTTTGCTAGAAGGTTTACACTACATTAGATATGAGATTGACAGAGATTTTCATACATTAAGTTATGTTATAAGACTTATAGAGAATATGTAGATATAAGAAAGGAGTATTTCATTTTAAATGAAATACTCCTTTTTTGAGTTCTGAAAAATAAGTTAGCAAAATTATATATATATATATATAATTTTGCAATTAATATATATTTATTGAATATTTATATAATAATAAATATATTACAAGCGTTATTATTTTTGAAGGAAGAATATAAATGGAAAAAAATAATTTAATTAAATTAAACTATAATGGATCTTCAAAGAAAATAAATAAAATCAAAAACATAGATTCAGTTAATTTTAAGATATATACTCCTGAAATGATAGAAAAATATAAAGATTACCAAAAAAGAATATTAAAAATTAATAACGATAAAGTCAAAGCAAAGTTTATGCTATATAGAAAAATTTATAATTACTATTCTCAAGAATGTGATCTAAATATTAGTATTGAAAGAATTTATATTAAATCAAAGCTAGACTCATATACCTTCGGAGGATGTGGAATTGGTGCATCTATTTTGGCAGGATTAACAGCAAGTAGTATATTTTCTTATATAGATAATTATATAAAAAAGCTGAGTCCGACGTTCTTGGCTATATACATTGTATTAATTTTAGTATTTGGTCTTAAAGTTCTTTCCAACGAAGATCATAAGGTAGAAATGTATAATATGTTTTTAGAAGTATTAAATAATCTAGAATATGATAAAAATGAAAAATGAGGATAATTAAAATAAGGATAAAAGTCTACATTAGTGCACAATATATTCTTGTAGAAAGGAAGTGTTTATAATGAGTAATGAATCAAAATCAAAATCAAACAATCTCCAAAGCTTTTCTAGTACAGGTGGTACTAATGAATCAGATTTATCGAGCAAAGAAGAACTTAGAGAAGAAAAGAGTGCAGGTTGTAATCAATGGAGTTCTGTACCTCGTACTTATGACAAAGAAGAGTCTACACATAAACATGAGAAAACTGCTACAAATAATCAGTGGACATCTACATCTAAGTAAAAGTTTACTGTAATAAATACTACTTTAAATAAAGAAGGAGTGGATATTATGAGTGAAGAAAAGAAAAATCTTAATTCTGATAAAATGAATGATGGATATTATGATTACCAAGGTGGATATATTTCTTATGATCCTGAAGTATTAACAGAGCACTACACCGTAAAGGGCTTTGAAGGCAAAATAGAAAACAAACAATTATCGAATAGTAAATGGTGTTAATGAATAAAAATATAAATTATGTATATATATTAATATAAAATATTTAAAGTTTCCTTCACACAGATAATCAACTATATATGTGAAGGAAACAATTTTTATAAGTTATACTGTGCTTAATATTACAATCCTATGATTTTAAGCATCTTAAATCTTTAAATTAAAAAGTATCCTAGATATATATTTATCTATATATTATTCTATATATTAACATGTTATTTAAACTCATAGAAAGTTGACTATAGTTTTTGTAAGACTTATAATTTATTTATTAACGGGGAAATGAGGAGTTTTTATGGTTTTTTTAGAAAAATTATCTCTATTCAATATGAATCATTTCAAAAGATTGTACAGTAGGAATGAAGATGCATATTCATGTGATAAAAGCTTTTTTGAAATTTATGATGAAGAGTCTTTTGTAGTTAAGTATATAATTCGTAAACAGATTAGGCTTTTTAGAGTTAATAATGAATACGTAGGGTATATATGGTACGAATATCCTTCATACAATGGATTTAGTAATATATATTCTATATACTTAAAGGATGAATATATTCATTTGATTAATTCTAAAATACTATCATTCTTTAAGACTAATGCTTTTAGATTTGATATGTTAGCAAATTCAAAAGCTTCGTTTATAATGAAAAAATTGAATTTCGATGTTAACTCTAATAATGTCTTGATGAAAATAAGGACAAGCGACACCAAAAATAATTTTTATGAAAAAAGAGTATTTTTCAAACATTTCAAAGAAGGGCAAGATGAAGAGTTAAGATGTAAAATTCAGAATTTGGTCTTTAATGAAAAAAATAGACTTCCCTTAACCATTGATGATATATATAGAGAAGAAGAGGAAGATTATTATATAAAGGATTTTGGTGTTTTTATTTGCAGTAACAATGGACAAGTTGTAGGATATGGTCAAATTATTTTCAATAAAGGATTTTATACTATTGTTAATTTGGGTATATTAGAAGAATACAGGAAACAAGGTTATGGTGAGTTATTAGTTAGATACCTTATAGATTTGTGTTATAGAAATTCTATAAAAACTGTGTATATAAGAGTGGAAAAGAACAATTTAAAAGCTTTATCTTTATACAACAAAATTGGATTTAGAGAATATCAATCTTTTATTACTTGGTATAAAAAAATTAATTAATTAGCGTTAGGAGTTGTGTATAAATATAACTCCTTTAATTATGCATAATTCTAGTCTTTTATTTAGAATTATTATTTGTTATAATACTATAGAAATTGTAATTTAAACGGAGGAAAAATAATGAATTTTGATATAGAAAAGTTAGATAGCCAAAAAGCTAATACTAATAGTGAACAAAGATTATTCTTCATACAAACATATGGCTGTCAAATGAATGAAGAAGATTCCGAAAAACTTTCAGGCATGCTTAAGAGAATGGGATATGAAAGTACAGACAACAGAGATGAGGCATCGATAATTATATTTAATACTTGTTGCGTTAGAGAAAATGCAGAAAATAAAGTATTTGGAAATCTTGGTGCATTAAAAAGGCAAAAGGAAAAGAATCCTGATTTAGTTATAGGTATATGTGGATGTATGATGCAACAAAAAGGAATGGCAGATGATATACTGAAAAAATTTCCATATGTAAATATAATATTCGGTACTCACAATTCATACAAGTTCCCTGAATACTTGAATAGAGTTAAAACAGAAGGAGTTCAAATTAAAGAAATTATTGATAAAGAAACTGAAATAGTAGAAGGAATTCCTATAGATAGAAAAAGTGATGTTAAAGGCTTTGTAACTATTATGTATGGATGTAATAACTTTTGTACATATTGTATAGTACCTTATGTTAGGGGTAGGGAAAGAAGCAGAAAACCAGAAGACATAATAAATGAAATAAAGGACATGGTATCAAGAGGGTATAAAGAAGTAACTCTTTTAGGTCAAAATGTTAATTCATACGGAAAAGGCTTAGAAGAAGATATAACTTTTGCAGACCTTTTAAGAAAAGTAAATGAAATAGAAGGGATTGAAAGAATTAGATTCATGACTTCACATCCAAAAGATTTAACTTTAGATGTTGTATATGCTATAAGAGATTGCGATAAAGTATGCGAGCAAATTCATTTACCAGTACAAAGTGGTTCTGATAGAATTCTAAAAGAAATGAATAGACACTATACAAAGCAACAATATCTAGAATTAGCAAAGGAAATAAGAGCTGAAATTCCTGATGTTACATTTTCTACTGATATAATCGTTGGCTTTCCTGGAGAAACTGAGGAAGATTTCAACGAAACATTAGAACTAGCTAAAGAAGTTCGATATGATGCTGCTTTTACCTTTATTTATTCAAGAAGAAACCATACTCCAGCGGACAAAATGGAAAATCAAATACCGGATGAAATCAAACATGAACGTTTTAACAAATTAGTTGAAATAGTTAATGCAGGTATTGCTAAAGGAAACAAAGATGCAGAAGGAAAGATATATGAAGTTTTAGTTGAAGGACATAGCAAAAACGACGAATCAAAATTAACAGGTAGAACTAGAAATGGACGACTTGTTAACTTTGAGGGAGGAGAAGATCTAATAGGGAAAATAGTTGATGTTAAAATAACTAAAGCGAATTCGTTCTCTTTAATTGGAGAAGCTGTAAAGTAAAATATTAAATTATAATTCTAAATAGTCTGTGTACATTCTTGATAGGAGGGGATTGAGTATAATCCATTCTAAAAGAGTACGCAGACTATTTTCGTTTATATAATTAAATATCATCCATAATCGTGCCAACGACTCTTTTAATATCAAAAAATGCTTTCATAACTTGATAATAAGTTATTTTGTCATATTTTCATCTATTATATAAGAATTGATTATTTTATCAGGATAGTGGGAGAGTACGCTGAAATAATGAATTAGAGTTAGCATTAACACTTCTAATATTGATATTTATATTGATGATGAACATGTAGTTTTGGGTTTGTCGAGAATATAAATGCTATTTTTAGAGATGATATTTAAAAAGATTGAAGTATTTCTTAAATATTTATCCCATTCTAAATTAGTATATCTTTTAGATAACACACAACAACTATTCAAGGAACATTCTCGAACATTTGTTCTGCGTTATCTGAAATAGCACTTTAGAGTAACTATTGTTTAACATGTATAGTTTTATTAATGTTTTATAAAAGTTGTGATTTAGATTATTAAGGGGTTTAAGAGAAAAAACATTTAAGACAATAATAATCCTTTATGTAAGAAATGCTAATTCTGCCGTCAAAGAACATTTGTTCTATAAAATCCAAAGCTAATTATTTTTTTCATCAAAACTGTAAAGATATTTTACTATAGTTTTGGATTTAGTTATCACTTAACTATATCTACAAACGAACAATCTATTATTTTTTCGATATCGTTAGGGTTCATCTCTATTTGGGATCCTATTTTTCCTCCGCTAAATACAATTGTATCAAATAACAATGCATCTTCCTGAATGAAAGTTTTGAATATTTTCTTCATACCAAGTGGGGAACAGCCACCTCTAATATATCCTGTTACTTTGTTTATATCTTTAACATGAATCATTTCTATACTTTTTTCACCTGCCATTTTACTAGCTTTTTTCATATCTAATTCTTCGGCCACAGGAATAACAAAAACATAAAAATCTTTAGAATGGCCTTGGGTAACTAAAGTTTTGAAAACTTGATCAACATCCTTTTCTATTTTATGTGCGACTGCCACACCGTCTATTTTACCATCGTTATTTTCGTAGCTATGAGTTGTGTAACTGATTTTATTGTTATCTAAAATTCTCATAGCATTAGTTTTTCCTTGACTCATAAATTTAAGATTCCTCCTTGAGATTTAAAAAAATTTATATCTATTACTAACTATATTTAGATTATATCATAAAATTAAATATAGATTTTTCGATTTTGGAGTTAATTTTAATTTATAAATTTAGAATGCTGAAATATTTGCCTAAATCTGATCAAAATCTGAGTTTAGTTGTTATAGATTTGAATTTTAATCAAATGTAGAAAACATAGTTTTCAATAACGTTCGATTTTGTTTTTTTGTCAGAATCGAGGTGGTATTATTAGTAATATAACCATAAATATGTAATAGGAAAGTATTGTTGATAACAGTTATCAGCATAGAAATATAAAAGCATTTTTTGAACATAGACACTTTTATGGAGTTATGTATGAACTTGTGTTCATAAAACAATAAGTTCATATTTTGATAAAAAAATACGAACTTAAAGATAACTGTTAGAATCAAATCTTGATTTGCGTTTATAATTTTATTTCAATAATCGGAAACAATTATAATGTTTGTTTTATCAAAACTAATCGTAAAAGTTAATAATATATAAATCCCCAAAAACATAAGAATGTTTTTGGGGATTTATATAAATGAAGAAATTAAATTTCTAATATAATTTCTTAAAATATTGTAAAAATAGCTAATAGTTATTTCGCTAAATATACATTTAGCGAAATAATTGCATAAATTTATGATATTTGATATAATATTTTTAACTTAGTATAAAATTACTTTATTAGAATAAATTTTATCAATGATAATTTACATTATTAATATCGTAACTTAATTAATAAGAAATTTATAAATAATGCAGGTGGAAAAATGAAATACGATATTCAGGTTCTTCAGAACAAAAATCTTCCAGAAAGTTTAGTGGATTTTTTAAATTATTTAGAAACAATCAAAAGTACTTCTATAAATACAATTAACGGATATAGGATAGATTTGACTGTATTTTTTAGATTTATGATGATTTATAAAGGTAAAGTAAATTCTGACTCTGTTGAGTTTGAAGATATCAATATAAGTGTCATAGACGATGAGTTCTTAAGAGGCATTAAACTTAGAGATTTATATGCTTTTCTTTCTTTTACAGAAAAATATAGAGATAACAGCTCATATGCTAGAGCTAGAAAAGTTGCTACTTTAAAGTCTTTTTTTAAATTTCTTTTTGGAAAAGCTAAAGTAATTACAGAGAATCCGGCTTTGGAGTTAGAATCTCCTAAGATAAATAAGCGTCATCCTGTATATCTTACTCTAAACCAAAGCATTCATCTTTTGGAGTCCTTAAACAAAAATGATAAAAACTACTCTAGAGACTACTGTATTCTGATGTTCTTTTTAAACTGTGGAATGAGGCTTTCTGAACTTTGCAGCATTCAGATTGATAAAATCAGAGAGGATATTCTCACTATTATAGGTAAAGGAAATAAAGAAAGAACTGTATATTTAAACGACGCATGCCTTAAAGCTTTATCAAATTACCTAAATGTACGCGATGATTCTAAGGCTTTGCCAGAAAATAAAAAGTTTTTGTTTTTATCATCTAGAAACTTTCCTATAAATAAACGTACAGTTGAGATAATGATAAAAAAACATATAACAAATGCAGGGTTAACTGACGATAAATATACTCCACACAAATTAAGGCACACTGCAGCCACTCTTATGTATAAATACGGAAATGTAGATATAAGAAGTCTGCAAAGCATATTAGGTCACACCAATATATCAACTACTCAAATTTATACCCATGTTGATGATGATTCGTTAAGAGATGCTGTAAAATCAAATCCTCTTTCAAAATTGTAGTTTGTTTTAGCACGCCTATGACAAAAAATATCACTACTCTCCTACTATGCTTTAAGATGAGTTTAGATTCAAAAAAATAAAAGGTTACTTTAATCTCTATTGTAACCTTTTAATACTTAATATAAATAACTTTAGTCTTACGCAACGCTATGGTCTTATTGTGTTTCCGTACATTTTTCCAAACTCATCAACATATGCAGGTTCTTTCCCCTCATAAACAATAAGAGTATTTCCTTTTTTATAATAATGAGGTCTTGCATCGTGATTTGCATTATTTCCATTAACAGTCATTCCATTTGGTGTGATTCTATTAATATCCCACTCTAGTTCTGTTGGTGAATTATACTCGTATACCCTAACTACATCTCCACCTAATAAATAATCCGTTTCATTTCCTTTAAAGTAATCATTTTTAGTATTAGCTGATTCCGTAACATTATATCCGGCATTCGTGAAATCGTTTTTAAAATCAGAAGCTCCGTATCTTGTAGAATCAGTAGTTAGTCCTGTTCTATCCCTCGTAACATCCGAATTCGATCCAGCTACATTGTTTTGATTAGTATCCCCTCCTGCATTATTTTGATTGGCATTCCCTCCTGCAGTTCCATTTCCTGTTCCACCAATTCCATCCGATGAATTTCCGATACCATAAGTTCCACCTTGCATATTTCCGTCAGTACCATTTTGAGCATTATTAGCTCCAGTACCTGTTCCGTCTACACTTCCACTTCTAATGCCATCGTTTGTTATGTCGTTTTGTCTAGTGACATCATTATTTGCTCTTGTTCTTGACGTGTTACCACACCCAAACAAGGATATTGAAACCAAAAGAATTGTTGTTAAATTTAACGCTAAAATAGATTTTCGCTTCATAATAAAATCATCCTTTCCTGAAAATATCTTACGAAATTATTATGTGAAATAAAGCGAAAATCTATGCATTCCATTGTTCTTATCTACAAATTTCTTTTATTCAAGTGACTTTTTAATCCTTCTAACTCCTGGATAAATTTCTTCAGTCATTTCGTCAAGACTCATATCATCAGCCAGACTAATTTCATCTAAATATTCAATATGATCAAAAGCATCTTCGTAAGTATCATCACCCAAACCAAGGCCATTTTCATTGATATCATCTGATGTTTTGGCAAACTTACTATATATAGATTTTAGATCTAAATTATCTTCATTAATCTCATGTAATTCATCTTCACTTAAAGAAGCTTTTAAATGATTTAAAAATTCTTCTTCTAATAATTCATTTTCTTCTCGTGTTTTTGCAATGTCTTCTATTTTAATGGCTTTTGTATCTATACCATTGATTTGTAAACACTTACCACAATTATCACATAGTTTATTTTCATAGATATCGCAATAATCATCATCAGTATATTTATATGTCATTTAAAACACCTCATTTTTGTATTATGAAACTTTATTATATCAAAAATAGTAACTTAAAGCAAATTTTTAATTTACAATAAGATATATAATAAAAACAAATAATTTAAATAAGAATATTATTAAATACAATCTATTTATTTAATCTAAATTATATTATTCCATTCTATATACTTGCTAAGTATGCAAGCTGCTTTTTCTAGGTAAATTCTTTCTACTTCACTAAATCTTCCAAATTCTTCGCTATCTAAATCTAAAACACCAATAAGATTTTTTTCCTTAAGTATAGGAATTACTATTTCCGAATTCGAAGCAGCATCACACGCTATATGCCCCTCAAATTTATGTACATCATCAACGAGTAAAGTTTCTTTTTTCAATGCAGCCTTACCACAAACGCCCTTCCCTATTTCAATTTTTGTACAAGCAGGCATTCCTTGGAACGGACCTAATACTAGAGTATTGTTTTTAACTAAATAAAATCCGCACCAATTTATTCTATCTATAAGTGAATTGATTAGTGCTGATGCATTACAAAGTTTTGTTATTTGTGAATCTTCATCTCCTTGAATCAACCCTTCAAGCATTATAAGCATATTGTCTAATTTGCTTTCTGTGCTCATACCTTCAAAAATTTTAATATCAAACATATTTACCGCCTCACCTTGAAATTATCATCTCAAAAATTTAATTTTATAAATTTATTATTCTACTATAAAATAATACTACCATTTTTAATTAATTGGAATACTTAGTTAATATGTTGTGTTCAAATTGATTATATTTAAACACAATGCTTATCTTCTCTTTATAATTATTAAACGTAGTTTCAGAACACAAGTTTGCTATGTTATACAGTATATGTTATAATTATTAGAAGAATAGTGAGGTGTTTGTAATGTCAGACGAAAAAGATAAGCAATCAGAGATATACGAATTTTTAAAAAGTTATACAGAGAGCAAAGGTTATCCGCCTTCAGTAAGAGAAATTTGCGAAGCAGTCTCTTTAAGGTCAACTTCAACTGTTCATGGACATTTAAAAAGATTAGAAAAAAAAGGAATGATTAAAAGAGATCCTTCTAAACCAAGGGCTCTAGAAATAGCAGAACTTTCAATGCCTAAAAAAGAAATGGTTAACGTTCCTATTGTAGGCAAGATTACAGCAGGTTCCCCAATACTTGCAACTGAAAATATCGAAGATACATTTCCACTCCCATTAGATTATATAAAGCATGATAGGGAATTGTTTATGTTACGTGTATCTGGTGAAAGTATGATTAATGCAGGTATTAGAGATAATGATTTAGCCATTATAGAAAGTGCACAGACAGCAGCGAATGGCGATATAGTTGTAGCATTAATAGAAGATAGTGCTACAATCAAAAGATTCTTTAAAGAAAAAGATCATATTAGACTTCAGCCTGAAAATGATGCTATGGATCCCATAGTAGTAGATGATTGTAAGATTTTAGGCAAACTTGTAGGTATATTCAGATCATTTTAAACAAATTACTTTGTTATTAATTTATGAAATTATATTATAAGATAGTAAAGAAATAGACTATTAGATTGGATAATCTAATAGTCTATTTCTTATTTTATACTTCTGTTTACATATGAGTAACTAGTAATAAATTTAATCCTATTATTTAGCTAATTCTAATACTTTACTTAGTCCAATAAGTATTCCTATTTTTCCGTGATCAAAATTCAATCCGCCCTGAATATAAGCTATATACGGCTCCCTAACTGGTCCGTCAGCGGATAATTCAATTGTTGAACCCGAAATAAATGCTCCAGCAGCCATTACAATCTCACTATCATACCCCGGCATTGCCCATGGCTCACACACTGCAAACGCATCTATAGGAGACCCAGCTTGAATACCACTACAAAAGTTAATTAATTTTTTAGCATCGCCAAATTCAATTGCTTGAATTATATCAGTTCTTTTATCTGTTGATGAAGGAAATACCTTGAATCCAGCGATTTCCATTACACGAGCGCAGAATATTGCCGTTTTTACAGCTTCTATTGCTACATGAGGAGCTGAGAATAATCCTTGATAGAAACTTCTCATAAGCCCATACGTAGCGCCATACTCCCCTCCTACACCTGGTACAGTCATTCTATTAGCTGCTGCATCAACATACTGTCTTTTTCCAACAATATACCCTCCTCCTGGAGCAATACCACCACCTATATTCTTCATAAGCGATCCAGCCATTATATCTGCACCATATTCTGTAGGTTCAACAGCTTCAATAAATTCTCCGTAACAGTTGTCCACGAAGATAATAACATCTTCACGTATTTGTCTTATATGTTTAATTACTTCAGATATTTCAGAAACTAAAAAAGATTTTCTCGAAGCATAACCAGTGCTTCTTTGAATATGTATAAGTCTAATATCCGAGTCATTTCTCAATGCTTCTTGAATTTTATCAAACTGAAATTTGCCTTCATTATCTAAATCCACTATATCGGTTTTTATTCCGTATTGATCTAAAGAACCAGCATTTTTCTTCTCTGATAGTCCAAGAACCCCAAGTAAAGTATCATAAGGGAGTCCAGAAACACATAATATCTTATCGCCAGGTCTAACATTACCAGCAATGGCACATCCAATAGCGTGTGTTCCGCTAACAAAATGTGGACGAACAAGCCCTGCTTCAGTATTAAAAATATTAGCATATACTTTATCTAATGAGTCACGACCTAAATCATCAAGTCCATAACCCGTAGTATTTGTGAAGTGAGAATCGCTAATTTTTTCTAACTGAAATGCTTTTAATACTTTAAGTTGATTAAATTCTCTAATTTCATCATATTCCTTAAATTGAGCTTCAGTATCACACAAAGCCTGTCTATATATTTCAAATGTCCTTTCATTAATATTATAATTTTTGATTAAAAATTCTTCTGTCTTTTTTAACATATCTAAGTCTCATCCTCCAAAGTTTAGAAACACCTAAAAATAAATAGGCAAAACAATGCCTATTTACTAAGTAGTTTCGTATTCGTTATCCGCAAATAAAATTGGTTTAGTTGGCGTTATAGTTGATATCGCATGCTTATATATAAGCATTTGCTTATTATCGCAATCCAAAATAACAGTGAAATTATCAAATCCCTTTACAATGCCTTTTAACTGAAATCCATTTACCAAGTGGATAGTTATTTGTATCTTATTTTTTCTCGCATTATTTAAAAATATATCTTGTAGATTGTTTTGTTGCTTATTGACCAAAATATAACACCTCCATAAGTGATTTTATTACTAATATTATACTGCTAGTTCTTTATTATGTCATTAATAACTTTATCTAAAATTTCATTATCACTCATACTATCCTTATCTAAAAATACACATCTTTTATCACGTCTAAACCATGTAAGCTGCCTTTTAGCATAATTTCGCGATCCTTGCTTTATCATCTCCACTGCTTCTGCTAAAGTTATTCTACCCTCTAAATAATATAATATTTCTTTATAACCTATCCCCTGCATGGATTGAATATCTGAATTATAACCCATTTCCTTTAATCTTATGCATTCATTTAGTAATCCCTTTTCCATCATTAAATCAACTCTTTTATTAATTCTATCGTACAATTTTTGTCTATCCATAGTTAATACATAATAATATACATCATAATCACTATTATAAAAATCTAACCCGGCATTGTATGAACTAAAAGGTTTGCTGGTAAGTTTAAAAACCTCCAACGCTCTAATGACTCTTTTCCTATTATTAGCATGAATTTCCTTGTAACTTATAGGATCAACATCTTTAAGCATCCCATGTATATATTCATTGCCTTTTTCTAGAGCTAAATTCTCTAGATAATCTCTATAGCTTTCATCTTTTTCCGCTTCTGTAAAAGTCATGTTGCAAGTTAATGAATTAATGTATAAACCTGTTCCCCCAGATATTATCGGAAACTTTCCGTTATGTATAATTTTTTCCAATGCTTCTTCACCAAATTGCTTGAAATCTGCTACCGAAAAAGGAATATCAGGTTTTATTATGTCAATTAAATAGTGCTTTATTCCGTTCATTTCATCTTTCGTTACTTTTGCAGAACCTATATCCATATATTTATAGATTTGCATGGAATCAGCTGAAATAATTTCTCCATTTAAATTTTCTGCTAATTTTATTGAAAGATCAGTTTTTCCTACTGCAGTAGGACCACCAATAACTAATAATTTTTGCTTCATTATTTTATCCTCTCGTTAATAATTTTAAAGTTTATATTTATTTAGAATAACATAGAAATATTATATTATTCTTTTAAATTTCTTATCAATGTCTATACTTGTAAATTTTATTATTACAGGTCTTCCGTGTGGACAATGAAAAGGATCATCTATATATCTTAAATCTTCAATTAATTTAATCATCTCATTCATTTCCAACTTGTCATTTCCCTTAATAGCTGCTTTACATGCTTTAGTTGCAATAGCATTATGTTTCACTTCAGTAGTTTTGCCATTACCTAAATTCTTTAAATTATCAAGTATCTCTAAAAACAAGTTTTTGGGATTAAGCCGCCCTAAAAAGTAGGGAACTTCTTTTAGAGATAATGAGCTTCCACCAAACTCTTCCAATAAAAAACCAGCTTCTCTAAATATGCCTTTATTCTCTTCAAAATAAGAATAATCATCAATGCTCAAATCAATTATACTTGGAATAATAAGAGGTTGAATTATAATAGTACCTTCTTCAATCTCTCTAAGATATTTTTCAAATAATATTTTTTCATGAGCGGCATGCTGATCAATCATATATAAAGTACCGTCATACTCACCTAGTATATAAGTTTTGTTATATTGGCCGATTATAGTAATTGGTGGAAATTTAGCAATAGGATTTTGTTTAGAATTTTCATGTTCACTTTGTGTACTTACGTTTTCTATACGTTCAAAATTATATTTCACTTCATCTTCGCCGTTGTTAAGATCATTTTCAACAAACTCTTGTATATTTGAATTAGGTTTAAGATCTACAGGAATACTTACCGAGTCCTCATCTGATTCATTGTAGTCAGTGTTTTCCATGACTATTGTTTGATTCGCATATTTCAAATTCGGTTCATATATAATTTCAACGCTACTTTCGTTATTAATCCTAAGATCTTTCCCTTGAGATATTAATGTCTTTGCAGCAGAACTTGCAAATTTAACCTTTTCTTCTTCTTCCTTTATTTTAAAAGTAATCTCCTCAAAGGTTGCCCGTGGAACTTTTTTTGTATTTTCTTCTTCTTTTATTGCAAAAGTCTCAAAAACTTCATTCTTTAACGAGGTGTGAACTGCACCAAAAATCTTTTTGAATATCGTTCTCTCGTCATTAAATTTTATTTCAGCCTTTGTTGGGTGAATATTAACATCTACATACTCAGGATATACCTCTATAAACAGTATAAAGAACGGAAATTTATTTACAGTTGAAAATGATTTAAATGCTTGTTCTACCGCTACTGCTAATGCTCTATTTTTTATATATCTATTATTTACGAAAATACTTTGATTATTTCTTGATCCTCTAGCTATTTCTTCAGTCCCTACATAACCATAAACAGTTATTAAATCAGAGCTATCACTAAAGTAAAGTATATTATCTATTATGGTCTTTCCGTATATGGTTCTTATTACATCCTTAAGATCTCCGTTACCAAAGGTATGCAATACCTTTTTGTGATTGTTATATAACTTAAAACTTATTTTAGGATTTGCTATAGATAGTCTTGTTACTATATCATTTATTAACGAACTCTCTTTTGATACAGATTTTAAGAATTTCTTTCTAGCAGGAACGTTAAAGAATAGATCATGAACTTCTATTATAGTACCTCTATTTATTCCACACTCCGCTACTTCCGATGCTTTACCGCCTTCAATAGATATTTCGTATCCAAAAGCTTCGTTATCCTGCTTAGACTTCAGATTAACTTTACCTACAGACGCTATAGATGGCAGTGCCTCACCTCTAAATCCAAGAGTGTGTATATTATAAATATCTTCTGACTCTTGTATCTTACTTGTAGCATGTGGAAGAAATGCTTTTGCTATATCATCTTTATAGATTCCGTCTCCATCATCTATTATTCTAATAAGAGAAATTCCACCTTCTTCTATTTCAATTACTATATTTTTAGAATTTGCATCAATAGAATTCTCAATTAATTCTTTAACTACCGATGCTGGTCTTTCTACAACTTCTCCTGCTGCAATTTTATTTGCTGTATCTTCATTTAATATATTTATTCTTTTCAAGCTACATTTTCCTCCTTTCAGTAATCATCGTAAAACGTAAATAAGAAAATCACTTCTAAACAAACTTTGTTAATTAACACATTAAATTACTCATAATACATTGTTATTATTACATACTTGTTTAATATATTCAATAATATTGCAAATACTGGTATGTGACTTATCTGCAATTCTAATAAACTTTTTTAAATATGTTTTTACCCTGTCTTTTAAATAATTTTAATATTCTTAATAATATCGCCATTAGAATAATATTATATTTAATTTACATATAAATAACAATTTAAATATAAAATACATTTACAATAAATAATATTTGTTGCTAATATGGTTAAGCTAATATTAGCAATTAAATATTTTCTATAAGGAGGCTTTACTATGAATGATAAAGATTTTTATAATTCAACTAAAAGTGTATCTGATCCAGCATCACAAAACTATAATAAGGAAGTAAAAGAAAAAGCACATCAAGAAAGTCCATTTGGGGAAGCTGAACCTTCTTCTCATACTGAATTTAAAAAGAAAAGACACTAAAATCATAAATCCACGACAAAAATTAAATAATGTCGTGGATTTGTGAACTTTAAATTAAATTATCATCTTTCAATAGATTATATAATGTAGGATTAAAATTAAATTGGTTAATTAGGTTCCTAACTTCCAATAAAGCTTTTTCTCTTTTATCTTTAGATATGTTAGACTTGGACGCCCTAATCAATATATTTTTAGGAGAATGTGCAATATCGATAAATTCTAGAAGTTGTGTTTTGTATCCTATGCATTCTAAAAGGTTTGCTCTAACAGAATCAGTCATAAGTGCTGCAATTCTTTCTTGAACTATTCCATACTTTGTTAATATAGACAGTGAATCTGTCTTCATCTGGGCGTTAAATTCGTGCTGACAACAAGGGACAGAGAATATTAATTTAGCATTCCATTTTATCGCATTATACAATGCATAATCCGTAGCTGTATCGCATGCGTGTAATGTTATTACCATGTCAACTTTATTGTTATATTTAAAACCATTTATATCTCCAAGTTCAAAGTGCAAATTTTCATAGTTATAACTTTTGGCTATATCATTACATTTTTTTATAACATCAGCTTTAAGATCTAAGCCAATCATCTTTACCTTAATATTCTTTATTTCTACAAGGTAATAGTACAATACAAATGTTAAGTACGATTTTCCACAACCAAAATCTAAAACAGTAAGTTCTTTATAATCATTTTTCTTGATCTCGTCATCAATAATTTCAACAAACCTATTTATTTGCTTGTATTTATCATATTTCGAGTTTACTACTTTTCCCTCTTTTGTAAATACACCTAAATCTATTAAAGGATCAATAATCATACCTTCTTTTAATATATAATTTTTTTCTTTATTATGAGCTTTGTTAAGTGTTTTTTTATTATCGCTTTTTTTCTTACTTAATAGCACCTTTCCTTTTTTTGATATTTTCACCTCAAAGCTAGCAGAATTTGACCATGCAGAAATTTGCTTATAATTAGGTTCTACATACTCTATAATTCTTTCTTCCAAAACATCCATATCAATATTTTCATGAAATACTTGCTTATCAGTATATTTTTCTATTTGATAATACATTTTGCTATTACTTTCTTTGAGATTTATAGCAATTTTATTATACTCAAAACTTTTATTTGTCTTATTGCTAATTACCAACTTTATAACATCGTCTTTTATTATTTCTCTAATTGCTTTTTTCAAATCTTCCATACTTCAACTCACCTTATTTACTAATCTTGTTTATTAACAGCATTAATGTATTAATGCTTAAACCTATTTTTATATTTTATATTAATTTCATCTACAATACTATGATTATTTATAGATAATTTCAAACTTAGGCATTTTTCATTTAAGATATTCTTTCGACTATAGTCTACCTTTTCTTAATAATTCCTTGAAAGTTGCCCATTCTACAAACTTCCCCCCCATACTTTCTAAATGCTTTGTATGCATCTGGCAATCTATAAATATGAAATTTTCTTTTTCAAGTTTTTCAGCAAGTTTTATTAATGCTATTTTAGATGCATTACTTACCTTAGAGAACATACTCTCTCCGAAGAAGCATTTTCCTATTTTAACGCCATATAAACCTCCCACTAGCTCTTCATTAATGTATGTCTCAACACTCATTGCATAGCCGTTATTAAATAAATTTACATATGCTTTTTTCATATCATTGCTTATCCAAGTTCCCTCATTATTATTTTCTCGAATATCCTTGCAGTTACTAATTACACCATAAAAATCTTTATTAAAAGTTACATGAAAGGTCTCTTTTTTTATAATTTTCTTCATTGATTTAGAAATTTCAACTTCATTAGGTATCAATATAAATCTTGGTTTGGGACACCACCAAAGAATCGGCTCACCTTCGTTATACCATGGAAATATACCATTACAATAAGCTAATATTAGTCTTTCTAATGACAAATCTCCCCCTATTGCCAAAAGTCCATCTTTTTCCGAGAGCTCTGGATTAGGAAATATTATCTCTTTTGTTAATCTAAATATGGGCATTATATTCACTTCCTTGCACTTTAATTCTTCTTTTAAAATTATTTTATCATATTCTAATACACAAATAATTTTTTACAAAAAAATAAGCTTGTAAAAGCTTATTTTTGTATTATAATCACTCTATTTAGATTTATTATTTAGTTCCTTATTAAAAAAAAGTGGTAATGGTGAATATGTTGTATCCATACCCATTGCAATTGAGCTTTCTATACCTTTGGCAATTGGATTTGAGATTACATATCTTGTCTCTTCATTCACAATAATATTTTCCTTCTCTGTTTTTATTTTATCTTTCATTTATAATCACCTCAAATTTTATTTTGCCTACTATTAAAATAACTATTCAGTAAAACATTAATATGTATTATCTTCCCAAGAAGCTGGACGTACTATTGGTTTTGGTAATCTTGTACTATGATCACCTTTCGCTGAATTAATTTGGGATTGTGTAATAAATAAGCTATCTTTAAGATTAGCGCCTCTAATATCTGCATCACGCAAATCTGCTCCAATAAGATCAGCATAACTTAAATCAGTTCCTCTAAGATCTGCTGCAATAAGAAATGATCCTCTTAGGTCTGCACCTTTAAGATTAATCTTTTTAAGATCCGCACCAATGCAATCTAATCTGCCCGCAATTGTTTTTTTGCGTTTAAAATTAGTTTTCTTACCATCAAGTATCTTAGTTCTAATAAATTCGCTTGTTTGCCTAAGTAAAGCATTAACACCATCTCTATGCGACTCTATATCTAACGACATAAGGTAATCTGGTGTTGATCTAGTAATATCTTCTGTTTCAGTTATTAAATTATTTATTCTATTTTTTATATTTTCATTAGTTTGTATTATTAACGCTTGTTTTAAATACCATAACATTTCATGAAGCTGTCTCATAATCAAAAAGACGTCAAACATTTTATCGGATAATTCAGGATTCTCTTTCCAATTATATCCAGCGTATGTGATTTGAGCAACCTTTTGTCCAGCACCAAAACAGTCGTAAGTTGTACAACCTTTAAGGCCCTTTTTTCTTAAATCTTTATGAATAGAACAACTAAAATTTGATTGTAAATTCAAGCAAGGTTTTCCAGCGCTTTTGTTGTTTGGAAATCCATCTGAAGCCGAAAAATATAATGCAACACAACAAAAACCAAAGCATTTTTTGCAATTAATTTTTAAATCTTCAAATGATTCTTCTTTAAATTTGTTTTCATTCATATATATCAAAGTAACTCACCCCGTAATATTATATATAATACAGTCATAACTCATAAAAGCAATTTTATACAAGAATATTATATTGTTTATTTAAAAACTTACGTTCTAACTGCATTTAAAGTTATTTTAACATAATTGGAATTATTAAACTACTCTAACACATTCAGAAATTTTTGCTTCTAAAAAAACATAACAATACCTTTTATGATAAAGTACTGTTATGTTTTGTTTTAAAGTATGGAAATACAACTATTACGTCATCATCTTATTAACTGTTTAATTTCTTAGCTTCAGCAACTAACCTATATAGAGTATTCATGGCTTCCATAGGATTTAAACCTAATATATCAACTTCACTAACTTCTTTTAGAAATGCCTCTTTTTCTATAAAAGTAAAATCTAATTGCATATTGTTAGAAGAATCCTTATTCTTATGTTTTTTAGGTGAATTTTCAGTCTTTTCATCAATTCTATCATTAGCTTTATTACTCTCTACCTTATCAAAAGAATCTTTTTCTTCAATTTTTTCTATATACTCGCTCTTACTTTCACAGGCTTTTTCAGTAATAGTAACTACATTATTGACTCCATTTATATCTACAGCAACTTCACTTTCTATGATTTCAGTGTTTGTTACTTTGTGTATATCAAAATTATTTTCTCCTTCGAGGCCTAGAAGAATTTCTTTTGCTCTATTAATAACATCATCTGGAAGTCCGGCGAGTTTCGCAACTTCTATACCGTAAGATTCATCTGCACCACCTTCGACTATCTTTCTTAAGAAGATTACGCTATCTTTCATTTTCTTAACAGCTACAGAATAATTCTTAACACCTGGTAAAATTCCTTCAAGCTTTACTAATTCATGGTAGTGTGTTGCAAATAAAGTTTTACATCTTAAATTTTCATTTCCGGTTATGTATTCAATGACAGACCAAGCTATTGAAAGTCCATCGTAAGTTGAGGTTCCGCGCCCTACTTCATCTAATAATACTAAACTTTTAGATGTTGCGTTCTTAAGTATATTTGATACTTCCCACATTTCAACCATAAATGTGGATTTACCACCAGCTAAATCATCAGACGCTCCAATTCTAGTGAATATCTTATCACAAATTGAAATATTAGCACTAGATGCTGGTACAAAAGATCCAATCTGAGCCATTAGTGTAATAAGGGCAACCTGTCTCATGTATGTTGATTTACCTGCCATATTTGGCCCAGTTATTAATAGTAATTCCTTATCACTTTGATTCAATGTAGTATTGTTGGAAACAAATTCACCTCTTCCAATTACCTTTTCAACAACCGGATGTCTGCCATCTACTATTTCAATAATTCCATTTTCGTTGATCTTAGGTTTTACATAATCATTTTCAAGGGCAATTAATGCTAATGTCGAAATACCATCTAGATTAGAAATTATTCTAGCACTTTTTTTAAGTCTAGCAATTTCTTTTTCGATGGAATCTCTTATATCAGTAAACAAAGAATATTCTAAGTTTATAAGCTTCTCTTCTGCACCTAGTATCTTGTCTTCCATAATTTTAAGTTCTTCGGTTATATATCTCTCAGCGTTTGCAAGAGTTTGCTTTCTTACATACCTACCTTCTGGAATAGAATTATAATTTGATTTTGAAATTTCTATGTAATATCCAAATACTTTGTTATAACCTACCTTTAAAGATTTGATTCCGGTAAATTCTCTTTCACGATTTTCCAGAGCTGCAATCCATTCTTTCCCATGAAGCTTTGACTGTCTTAATTCATCAACTTCTGAATTATAACCATCTTTAATTATATTTCCTTCTTTTATACTTAAAGAGGGCTCTTCTTTAATGGAAGATTCAAGTAATTCTCTTATGTCTGATAGCTCATCTAAATTTTCATAATATTCTTTTAGCAGTTCTGAATTAGCAGTTCCTAAAAGTTCTTTTATAGATGGTAATTTGTCTAATGAAGCTTTAAGAGATAACATATCTTTTGCATTCACATTTTTATTTGAAATTTTACCGACAATTCTTTCTATGTCATAAATATCTTTTAAAGAGCTTCTTAAATCCTCATTGAAACTAATTGAACTAAATGCTTCACTAACACCACTTAGTCTTTTTTCTACTTCAGATTTAATAATTAACGGTTCTTCAATCCATTTTCTAATTGTTCTACCACCCATAGATGTAGCACTTTTATCAAGAACCCATAGAAGAGAACCTTTTTTACTTTTTTCTCTTATGCTTTCGGTAAGTTCTAAATTTCTTCTTGAATTACCATCAATTGTCATGTAGTTAACTATTTCATACTGTTCTAATAAATTTATATTAGTTAAACTCATTTTTTGAGTTTCATATATGTATTTAAGTAGTACTCTGCTTGCAATTTCTCTTTCATTTACTAATCCAGAAACCTCTAAATCCGAAAATTGATCTATAATTTCTTCTTTTGATACGATAAATTCATTAAAGTCTTTCTCTGTTATAAGTGCAGTAGTTATACCTTTTATATCATCTATTAAAGATTGGCTAATGTTTTTATCTACTAAAATTTCTTTAGGTGCAACCTTTGAAATCTCGTCTAATAAAGTTATCTTTATATTATCAAAGGAAGTTGTTTTAAATTCTCCAGTACTTATATCCGAAACTGCTAAACCTATTTTTTCGTCACTTTCGTATATAGTCATTAAATATGTATTATCATTTTCTAGAGAACTATTAGCATCTATGAATGTTCCTGGTGTAATTATTTTTACAACACCTCTTTTAACAATTCCTTTTGCTTCCTTTGGATCTTCAAGCTGTTCACATATTGCTACCTTATACCCCTTATTAACAAGCCTTGGTATATATGCTGCTGCTGCATGATGTGGTATTCCACACATAGGAGCTCTTTCTTCAAGACCACAATTTTTTCCTGTAAGAACTAACTCAAGTTCTCTAGATACAGTTATTGCATCATCAAAGAACATTTCGTAAAAATCACCTAGTCTATAAAATAGAATACAATCACTGTATTCCTCCTTTGTTTTCATATATTCAACCATCATTGGCGTTAAAGCCATAATTAATTTCCTCCTTTTTATGTAGCTAGGTTACACTATTTCTCGACCTAGATTTATATATACTTAATTTAAGGTAATATTTATATAAATTTCATTATACATCTAAAAATCCCTAGAACAATTATAACAATTATCTTAGAGATTTTCATTAATATTTTATTTAACTGAAAATAGATATAAATATTTATCTTAAAAGGATTTTTCTAATTTTAGTTTTTCTTAAAATTGTAATTATTAATGCAGATAATAATAAAGAACAGATAAACCTAAGAATTGTATTTGCAAAAAGTACTGGTATAAACATTGCAAGCCATATCATAACTATTTGATGAGAACAATATATTCCTAAACTATATTCCCTACAGGCTTTAGAAACATTAGTAGAAATATCTTTTTTAGAATTAATTGCCCAGATTAAGATTAAAGGAGCTGCAATTATTGCTGATAAATACATATTAGCATCCTTAGCAATTCCAGTTTTATTTAAAACAAAGGTTTCAATTAAGAGTAATGTAATCGAAAGTATACTTAGCAATCCTGACTTTTTTATTTTTTTATTTAATTTATATTTATTAACCATTGCACCCAAAGATATAAAAAGAATTGATTCAGTAATACCTATTTGTGGAAACATAAATATTGACGTATAACTATTTATTAAAGGACTTATTATAGTTTTTTCAAATAACCTATAATAGGTATATCCAGTTGTACCAAATAGATATAATACAAATCCAATTATAGACAAGAGAAATAACTTGTCTCGTTTTAATAATGGAGAAATTATAAAAATAGTAATAATCAGTGAAGATATATACCAAAGGCTTCCTGTAACCCCTATAAATAATAATCTTTCAATAATTAAAATAGGAGGAGCGCTTAAGCTACTTAAAACAAGTGGAAATAAAGCTATAGTCTCTATAATCACCCATAAAACATAAATACGTAATAAATGCTTAATAGTTGATTTAGGCTCTTTTTCAGAACCAATTCTACTATATAAAAAATAACCTGAAACTATAAAGAAAAATGGCACAGCGAGTCTAGCAATACCCATACTAGTAGTAATCCATAGATCTTCGTTTATGGATTTAAAAGCCATTGTATGAATTGATACAACCGCAATTGCAAAAACTAAGCGTAATACATCAATCATTCCATAATGGATATTATTTTTTGTTTCCATATCACAACAATCTCCTTAATATATTAACATTTTAGATCAGGTACTTAGAATTTTAAATACCTACTCATTAGAACAATTATTCATAAGCTTATTTAGGAACTACCTTTAAATCATCAATTAGTCTATTAATTAATTCTGGAGATAAATATCTCTTCCCACGATATTTATTTATATAAAAGAATAATTCACTTTCTGTATTGATTATTTCTCTAATTTGATTATTTCTATTTTTCTTTATTACAACTTCTTGATTGTTTCGTACAGTAATTAATGCTTTTTTAAATACATCTTTTATATACTGATATTTTTCTTCAAATTCTTTTTGAGACTTTTCTTTCAAAGCTCCACTTTGGTAGCTTGTTGGCCCGAAACTAAGACCATAGTTTAAATAGAATCTTAATAAATACCCAGTTTCAAAATCATCATAAATTACATATGCATCTTCTTGATTGCTCATTTTTTTAACCTCCTACTTGCTTATATAAATATAATAGTACAAGTAATAAATCTTAGTTACATAAAACTTCTAAATCATACACTTTTAAAGCTCAAACGTCATTTAAGCCATATAAGAGAATTATATTAATATAAAAAATACACCAAGTTAAATCCAAATAATTCGAATTCAACTTGGTGTATTTTCCCCACATAGTGACTTATTATAAGATTTTTTCATTTGATTTTATATCAACTCAACAAATCTTCAATAATTAAAAGTAGCTAATAATTTGTTCAAACTTTATGTGTTTATCTAACTAAATTTATTACTGTTGCTTTAGGTCTAGACATAGATTCAATTGAATATCTTATCCCTTGAGTGCCTATTCCGGAAGCTTTAACTCCTAGGAATGGGAAATGGTCTGGACCTCTCTCTGTTTTATTATTTACTTGTACTGTACCTACCTCTAATCTGTCAGCTACATAAAATGCATCATCTATATTTTTTGTAAATACTGCACTTTGAAGTCCGTATTCTGATCTATTTGCTATCTCAATAGCTTCATCTTTATCTTTTACTCTTATTATTGGAAGAACTGGTCCAAAAGGCTCTTCCCATGCAAGCCTCATATCAGTAGTAACATTATCAAAAAGTGTTGGATATATTAAATTACCTTCTCTATTTCCACCAACAATTAGATCTGCACCTTTATCTTTAGCGTCATCTATTAATTCCATAACATAATCAGCCGATTTAGTACTAATTAAGGGTACAATATCTACATCTTTTTCTAATGGATTTCCGACCACAAGTTTATTCATTTTCTCTTTAACTTTAGAAATTAATTTATCAGCAACTTTTTCTAATACTAAAATTCTTTTTACTGCAGTACATCTTTGGCCAGAGTATGAGTAACCACCTGCTACAATATTATTGGCAGCAAGCTCTAAGTCCGCATCTTCTAAAACTATAGCGGCATCTTTTCCCCCTAACTCCATTAAAAGTGGCACCATGCTAGTTAGTTTTGAAATTCTAACACCAACGTCTGTACTTCCAGTAAAATTAATAAAGTTTACCCCTTTATGAGTAACTGCGTAATCTCCTATTTCACTGCCTCTACCTGTAATTGTATTTAATACTCCATTTGGTACTCCTGCTTCCTGAAAAACTTTTGCTAAGTATAAGCCACATAGGCTACCTTGAGTAGCAGGTTTTAATACTAATGAGTTTCCTACAATTATTGCAGGCGCTATCTTTGATGCTGATAGGTTTATTGGGTAATTAAATGGAGATATTGCAAGAACTACTCCTAATGGTTCTCTATTTACAACTGAAATTTTATTTCTTTTAAATCCAGGGAAAGTATCTCCTGGTATACTTTCACCAGACATATTCTTAGCTGTATCAGCAGTAAATCTTATAAAATCTGCAGTTCTATGAATTTCAGACTTTGAGCTCTTTCTGTCTTTACCAATTTCTCTGACCATGATATCAACAAGTTCATCAGTTCTTTCAACTAAAATATCAGCTGCTTTATATAAGATTTCGGCTCTTTCACTTATTGGAACTTTACTCCATTCTTTTTGTCCAGCTTTTGCAATATTTATTACATTATCAACATCTTCCTTTGTCATAGCAGGAACTGTACCTATTAACGAATTATCAAGGGGCGAATAGATTTCAATTACTTTGTTATCTTTACTACCGACCCATTCACCATTTATTAAATTTTTAAAGTTATTATTTTCACATTTTATACAATTAAACATTCTTTCACCTCTTTAATACATTTTACTAATTAATATTAATTATCATTTAATAATATAATATACTAATTATTATATTATATCCATATAAATTAATAAAACTTAATAATTAATTTATTTTTTTATTGGAAATACGCTTGATGTTATAGAGTATGGAATATAAAAAATTACTTCCTATGAATTTTATGAAAAATTTAAGATTAAAATTCATATTAATTAAAACTTTAAGAATATTGAATAGATCTTCATATAAGGCTTATGAAAATATTAGTTATTTTAACCTGTTATCTTTAGTAAAAAATGTCCTGTATCCAAGAGTTACAAACAAAACAGTTGATACAGCAGTACTGCCTAATATAGCAAGCATTATGCCAATCTGATATTTTATTGCAGTAATAGGAAATGTTCCCGAAAGAATTTGTCCTGTCATCATTCCTGGTAAAGACACAATTCCCATAGTCAGCATGTTATTCATAGTTGGAAGGATGGCACTATCGAAAGCATTATTAACAATTTTCCTAGTAGCATCAAGTGGGCTTGCTCCAAGCATTAACGAATTTTCTATTTCAATTCTTTTATCTTCAAAATCACTACATAGCTTATTCGCCCCAAGTGCAATACCAGTCATGCTATTGCCAACAATCATGCCTGAAATAGGAATAAAATATTGAGGATTAAACCATGGACGAACACAAAGAACCACTATTATAAAAAAAGCTGCAGTTAAAAGAGCACCAAATGTCATTGAAAAAGCAATTATACTTTTTAATTCCTTTGACATTTGAACTTTCACTCTTTTTATTGAATTATAGATTGCAAAAGAAATCATAATTATAATCATAAAAGAAGTTAACCACCAACTTGGATTATTAAATACGAACATGAGAACATAGCCCATTATAGTAAGTTGTATTGTCATTCTAGTTGAAGCAATCAATATTTGTTTTTCTCTTTTGATGCCTCTTGATTTAAAAATAATAAGCATTATTAGTACAAAAACATATGCAATTGAAAGTTGGAGCACTGATAAATTCATGACTGCATTATTCATAATAAGATTTCACAACCTCTCCCTTTTCAATTCTCACTATTGAATTATTATATTTCTGCGCTATTTGCTCTGAATGAGTGATCATTATAAGTTCCTTATTGTTTTCTAACACAAACTTTGAAAAATTATCTATTATAAATTGCTCAGTATCTTTGTCTAGTGCAGCTGAAGGCTCGTCTAACAAATAGGTATCAGCATCCATCAACATTACTCTAGCTAGGCATAGTCGCTGTTTTTCCCCGCCAGAAAGGTTACCACATCCATCAGTGAGTTTTTTATTAAGCTCCACTCTTTCAAGAATTTCTTTCATTCTACTTTTTGACGCAGGAAGTTTTTTTGAAAATTCTAATCCGATTTGGAGATTATCTTCTATATTGCCACTATAAATGATAGGAGTTTGACCTAACATAACTACATTTCTACGTAATATTATTGTATCAATTTTAGAAATATCTTTATTATTATAAAGTATAACTCCTTCATCGGGTACGTTTAGACGGTTTAACATGCGAAGTAAAGTTGTCTTTCCACTACCAGAAGGCCCTACAACACATGTAATTCGCTTATCTATATTCAGAAATTTGATATCTAATATATTTCTAAATTTGATATTTTTAATTTCAAACATATTAATTCACTTCCTAACCATATAGCTTTTATAATAATTTCTGCACATATAATTCCAAATGATTGATGACATAAACTTTATTATAGATAAAAAAATCTCAGGCGACTATGGAGCCGGAGAATTTTTTCACGCATCTGCCTTTTCGAGCGCATGTGAGAAAAATTTGGCAGGCGAATAAGATTTCTTTTTTTTATTCTTTTTAAAATACCAAAACGATTCAATAAAACTTTTTTAAGTTATCAACAGATTTTACTGGAATATACTTTCTAAAGAATAAAAAAAACCTTGTAACAATTATACCAATAATTACAAGGTTTTTCACTAAATCTATGAATTTTTAATAAGCCCAATAGCTACACCTAAAACGTTAAATTGTTGATCATCTATAATAATTGGCTGATATTTGTCATTCTCAGGTATAAGAGCGATTTTTCCATCAATAACTTTATAAGTCTTAAGCGTTGCCTCACCTTCAATATCAACAGCAACAATATCTTTAATGCGTGGCATATTTTGCTTACTTATTACTACGTAATCTCCATCATAAATATTTTTATTTATCATAGAATCACCTTTAACTTTAAGCATGAAAACATCTTTTGAACTTCTTACCCAATCCTTTGGTAAAGAATAGCTATCCTCAATATATTCGTTAATTAAAATCGGATTACCCGCTGCAATTTCATTAAACACGGGAATATTTACTATGTCGTCAACTTTTTCTTCAAAGTTATTATAATCTACATATATTTCATCCACTGATCCTGAGTCTTTTATAAATCTGTGAGATACATTTCTCTTTAAATCTATATATTCTATAGAACCTAAAGTAAGAGATGAACTTGATGAAAAATTCTTATTTGCCTCGTCTTTTCGTAATAAATTCTTATTAGTCTCATTTTTTTGAATCAACTTATCACTGCTATCTACAAATTCTTCGATCTCTTCAACTTCTATTTCTTTGTAAGATTCATTCAAAGAAATACATTTTCCCTTCATATCATACCCTAAACTAGAAAAGTGGCGTCCCTTTACAAGCCAAGCATTAGGAATTGCAGTTTCAAAAGTATCCATAATAAATGTTATACTAGAATAAGATTTTTCATTATATAGTGATTTAAATAATTCTAATTGAACTTTCGTAAGTTGCTGACTATTATCTATGAATATGTGGGTATAATTAATTATTGGAGCTTTTTTTGCTTCATTTAAAGCTAAAAGTTCCATGTCTTGAACATCTATTTTATTAAGCTTTCTTAAGTTATTAGTATATTCTTCTAAAACTTCAAAAATAGCTTGTCTTTGTTTGGAGTTTCTTCTAAGAATTTTAGATATCTCAATGTTTAAATTATTAATTCTACCAACTCTATTAGCACTTTGATACTCTTCAAGATTTAGATAATCACATGATTTAATCCATTTAATCTCGTCTTGTATAAATTTAATATGGTCCAAATTTAATATAGCTGGCCTTTTCTTTCCGTACTTTTTAGACACTATACGTATTGCGTCTTTAAGCTCAGCTTCACGTTCTTCAAAAGATGCCAAAGTAAGATTTTCATTATTATTTTTTACATATTTATTTAAATAATAAGAGACTAAAGAATCTATTGTCCTTATTTCTAATTTATCACTATTATCTTCATCAAAGAAGCTATTTTGATGATATTTTTCACCTTCAATATTTCTATAGACAGAATAAAAATAATCAGAATATTCTTCGTTACAAGCTGCGACAAGAATTTTATCATCCTTAGATATACAGTAATTATTAAGTAGTGATGGAATCTTATGTATAAATGCAGTGGTTTTCCCAGACCCCTTTGGACCTTTTATTAATAGATGACCATTTGGCTTATTATTAATTAGTTTTATTTGTTTTTTGTCAAATTTCATATTTCTCCCCTCCTTTTTTCATTTAATTTCACCTTATAAATCGAACATAAATTCTTAATTATTTTGTAATTATACTATACTTAATAGCTTTATGTAAAGTTTAGAGAAATAGAGTGAATTTGTCTATCAATTACCGAAAAATCTTTAAATAACTACTCAAACATTGTATTAATTTTATAAAATAGTTATAATAAACAAAGTAAAATAAGCCAGCTTTAATATATATACAAACGAAAAAGGAAGGTGACATAATGGAATCCAATATTATATTTTTTGATATTGATGGAACATTATTTAATGAAAAGACTTATACAGTCCCTAATAGTGCTAAGGAAGCTCTAAAAAAAGCACAAGAAAATGGACATCTAATCTTCATTAATACGGGGAGAACAATTATAGGAATTGATGATTGTGTTAAAGAACTAAATTTTGATGGTTATGTTTGTGGATGTGGAACTTACATAGAATTTAAAAATAAAGAAATACTACATAGAAATCTTGGAATAGATTTATCAAAAGAAATTGTAGCCAAGCTTCGCAAATATAATATCGATGCTATATTAGAAGGTAAGAATGATATTTATTACGATACCAATATACATTCTAAAGAAGTTCTTAGAATCAAAGAACGTCACATAAGGGAAGGATTTTATAAAGGTAAAACCTTTGATGACGCTGAAATTAACTTTGATAAATTTGTAATTTGGACTAATGAAAATAGTAATTTTGAAAGCTTTCATAATGAATTCAAAAGTTTATTTGAATTTATACATCGTGGTGAAGGCTTTTATGAATTAGTTCCTTTAGGATTATCCAAGGCATCAGGTATAGAATACTTAATAAATTATTTAGATATTCACCACGAAAACACATATGCTATTGGTGATAGTACCAATGATCTATCTATGCTTAAATATGTGAAAAACAGTATTGCTATGGGAAATAGTACTCCATTATTATTTGACTTAGTATCATTTGTCACAAAGGATATTGAGGATGATGGAATTAAATATGCTTTAAAACACTACAATATTATATAGAAAATTATTTATTTTTAGTTCCTCCTAAAAGAAATGTATAAAATAGCCCGTCGCTAAATATACATAGTAGAAGAAATCTTTTAGGAGGAATTTTATGTCCTTTATAAGAAAATTTGAGACTTTAATAAGAAAATCAAATAAGGACATTGCTAACATAAATTTGGATAAAGGTATTGAAATATATAACTATTCTCCTGAATTTAATTTAATATCATCAAAAAAAATATTAGAAGGAAGTTATACTTTTGCCGACCTTTGTTTCGATATAAATGAAGACGACACTATATATGGTTTAGTAAGTATACAAAAGAGTAATCTTATGTATTTATATATAAATGATAAAATTATTCTAAAAAATGTGCTGCTAAATTATAATTCCAATGTCTTTACAATTAAGTTCCCTTATATAAAAAAAATAGATGGCAATATCCATATTTTTTATTATTTGGTTAATAACTCAGGAATTTATTACACATTGATTCATTATTATAATATAAATGGAAAATGGGTAAAAAACGAAATAGATACTTCTAATTATAAAATACTAAGTAATTTTTCTGTGATATTTAAAGACTCTATGCCTATAATATTTTATTTTAAAGTAGTTAATAACTGTGAAGAACTATTTGTATCTATTTTTGATTTAAATATAAATAGCTGGTCTACCCCTTGCCAAGTAACAAATTCTAATAAATCTAAAGTATATTTATCTGTTATTATGGATTCTAAGAATAATTGTCATATCGCATTTTCTGAGAATAATTCGCGTAGATATTATTGCACCTACATAAAAGGATATATAAATGACAATCAATTTATCATTTATAACTATCAAACTATAAGCAAGACTGTTGCATGTACGTTCCCTAATCTAATACAATTGAAAAATATGCTTTATCTTCAATGGATAGAATACTCAAATTTATATACGAGCACTTCGTACGATATGGGGAAAACATGGTTGAATCCTTTTGCAGATAATTTAGCATATAACAATCCTTTTAAATGCTATAGTTATAAGTCAAATTATCATAATGATATAATAGATAACTCATCAGCTATATTTGCATATAATAACTCTCTAGAAATACTAGGACTCAAAAAATAAATTTATATTGGTATATAAGCAAAAGCACCTAATAATATAAAATTTCATAGTATAATATGAAACCTTTAAAATTTAAGGAGTAGTAAAAGTGGAAAATTCAATTAAAGCTATTTGTAATACTTCAACATACTTGGATAAATATCATTCGAATAAAAACTTTTCAAGTAACGATTCATTACTCGTTGGTTCCATAAACAATAGGTCATTAGGGAATAATCGCTATATTTCTTTATTAAATTTTCAAATATCTGAATTACATCCTGACTCTATAAAGAAAGTATATTTATATTTGTTTATTGAAGATATCAAACTAGATTTTAAAAATTCCTTTAGCTTTGGCGTTTTGGGCAACTATGGGAATATGGATATAACCGCCATTGATTGGTCAAACTTGCCAAAAAAGAATTATACAAAGTTATTAAATCATATAGTACATGGCTATAATATGGGATATTATTTAAAAATTAATGTTACTTCATTAATTAGATCTCTAGCAACTCATAACGAAAGCTACAATATATTTTTACTTCCTCAAAATCAGGATTCTAATTCAATTATTAAGTTATCTTCATTCGAGTCAAAATACCCTCCATATTTAGATATAATAACATATAATACAGATTCGGCAAATAATATAGATTTATCTGAAGAACTTAATATTGAAACTTATATTGAAGAACCTGTTGAAGAGAATACTTACGATGATGAGGAGACTGAGACTAATAATTCTGAAGACATTTCTACCTCAAAGGAATCTTCAAATGTTGAAAGAGATAGTATAAAGAATCAAGAAGAGGTTACATTAATTAATCATCTGCTTAATAAAGTTATGGAGATCTTAGTAAATCAAGATCTGAAAATGAACTCTTTAAACTCTTACAATGAATCTTTAAGTGAAGAGATACACAGCTTATCAAATAAACTTGCGAATATTGATGATAAGATATCTTCATTAGATGAGAATTCTACTAATTTAAAACAAAATGATATTGAAACGTTAAATATAAATATGTCATCATTAAATGAGGTCTTAGTAAATCAAGATTTGAAACTAAATTCTCTGAACTCTTACACTGAATCTTTAGGCCAAGAAATAAACAGCCTATCAAACAAAGTCGCAAATATCGATGATAAGATATCTCTATTAGATGAAAATTCTACCAATTTAAAACAAAATGATATTGAAACATTAAATATAAATATGTCATCATTAAATAATGAGCTGTTAGAGTTAAAAGCTTTACTGCCTAATTTAAGCATAAATCTTGAGAGTCTAAAGGAAGCAATCAATGACTTTACTAAGACAGAGAAACTTGACTTTTCTAATTTGAACTCTGTCAGCTCTCAGTTATTAGAATTGTCGTCAAATTTGAATTCACTAACAAAATTGATTGGTTCCGTATCAGTTGAACCCATAAACTAGACTACAATAAAAAATGATTCAACATGTCTTTTATAAATAAAGTTCTTGTTCAGGTAATAGTGTAATTATTTGAGCAAGAACTTTAATAATATGCTCTATTATTATTTGAATTTAGCATATATCTTTATTAAATACTACTTTCATTTTACCTAGAATCAAAATCCCAACACGTATCATTATATACTCTTCACAATTTACATCATAAAAACTTATATATTTTTTTTCTTTGCAATACTTACAATTAATATTTTTTATACATGCTTTATCATATAAAGTAACCTTTGGATAAGAACTATTTTTGCATATATCGCTATTGCCGCAATTTATTAAAATTCTACTTGTAGCAATGGAGTATACCCTAATAAAGTCTTTAATAAATGATTGATTATTTGGCATAGGATATTTGTCTATATAGCATCTTGTCTTGTATAAATGATTATATCTATTATAGATTTTTATGCAGAATGAAACTTTATATTTTATTATCACTTCTATATATTTGTTATTACCTCTAGTTATAGTACTTATGCTCTCAATTTTAGAACTTTTAATACTGACCGAGTTTTTCTTCAAAATTATTTTTTTTACATCATAAGGAGCATAAATTTTGCTATTTGGAACAATGATTCTTCCGTCCGGTGTCCCACCAGTGAAGCGAAATTCATATGGCTCATCAGAGTATATGCAGCAATTCTTATCATAACAGCATATATTTTTAAAACAATTATTTTTACGGCATTTTTTATATTTCAACAGATCACCCCATAAATTCACTTATTATTGGATTAATAATATCTTTATTTATTGGATCACTTAAATAATATGTCCATTCATTTGTAAACCACTCTTCAGAAGAAGTTAGAGTATTTTTCGAGTGGACGTGCCATGCATAATTCAAGCCATCTAAATATTCTTTATTAGGCATACTCCAAGCGGTTCCCATCTGGATATCTAGCTTGTCTGTAATTATGCTTGGTACATTTCCATTTATATATTCTTTAGTTTTATAAATTAAGGTATAACAAGATGTCACTTTTGCACTACATATAAATAACTTGTCATTAAATGAATCATATAGATATCCCCATTGATTCAATAGTGAAGTTGTTTCAGGCTTAGGAATATAATCATATAGCTTCTGAACATATGATTTATGATACATATCATCTGAATCAATTCTCACAAAATATACATCTTCACTTCCTATGATTTTTTCTTTTATAAATATGTCTGCCATGTTCTTGCTGATGAAAACAATATTTTGTGGCATTGGACCATATTTACTTATTTCCGAAAATATAAGTTCTTCACTTCCTTCACTATATAAAACACAAGCTGTGAAATCTTGATTTGTTTGATTTATTAGGCTTCTATAGGTATAGTTCATAAATATATTTATTCTATTTTTTATCCAAATCTCATCTTCTCTTTCTTTATCTACAGTATCAAAATATCCGCGTATATCATTTTTTTCTTCATACTCGACTTCCTCATAGCTTGCAATATTTAATGGTATTAGAATTATAATACTCTTATTCTTCATTAAAGTTCATCTCCTATTTTAGTTTCCTACTCTACATTTGATTTTGTTTATCGCATTTTTTCCACTTAATAAGCTTTGATCACTCCAAAGATAATCCCATTGACCAAATCTACCAGCACAATAAATTTGATTTTTCTCATAGAAATCTATTATATAATCCCTATTTTTTATGGTATCTCTATAAAAGATCACATTTGTATAATCTAAACTTCTAATATCAGAAAGTATTACACTATTTCTTGAAGCAATTTTAGCTTTCTCAATGAAGTCATAGATATTATTAATTATTTTTTCATTTGAGCATTTTAATGGTTTGGTTTTGCAACTGTATATTTCAAATTGAATTGTACTATATCCTGGTTTAATATTATTTAACGATTTTTTGCCTGGCAAATATGCTCTTGCTGGAAGTATATCTTCATCATAAATATAAAACCAAATATCATCAAAATTTAATTCTCCTTCAATAACTAATGAAACTAAAATTGCCGAAGTTGCTCTTAAATCTTCAGCTCTACTTTTTATATCTTTACTAATATCTTTCGTAATAGACGTTAGTTCAGTAAGAGGTATAGTGCTAACTAAAAATTCATAATCAACCTTATCTCCATTATTAAATTCAATTGTTTTATTTTTCAAATCTAATGAAATAGCTTCCGCATTAAATACAATATTACACTTATTAATCATTGGTTTTAAAAACTCTTTATATCCTCCGGTAATTGGATATCTCATTTCTTTTGCATAATACGTATTTGGCGTATCATCAGTAAGTGCACCATAAATAACCTCTTCAAGACTTGGAGTATATACCCTATTTTTAATCCATGATATATCCATATTCTCAGCATTTTCACACCAATACTTTCTAGTATATTTTAAGAAAAAATTATCTGTTATATATTCTCCATATTTACTATATAGCCAATTTTTATAATTCATATCTTCAGTATTTACCTTATTTTTATCACAAAAACTCACTATTGCTTTAACCTTTTCTTCAATAGGAAGGCTAAAGAGATTATTTTGTATCGGATGTTTAAACCACCTATAATTGCTAATATTTTTAGGGTGTGGTTCAAAAGATCTATGCGGAACTTTATCAAAAATATACCTAACTTCGCTATCTCTAGTAAAAGATAAATGAATGCCTTTATCAAAAATAAAATCATCAAGCTGGAAGTTATCGCATATGCCTCCATAGGAATTATCTTTTTCATATATAATAGTTTGATTACTTTCATCATAGTAATTTGCTGCAATTCCTGTTATACCAGCTCCTAATATTACTATACTTTTATCCATTTTAAATCTTTAATCCTGTGGCTATATTTTTAAAGAAGTCTTCTATAGTACTAATCATATAGTCCATCATTTCAGTGGTAATTCCAGGATAAACACCAATAAAAAATGTTGATGAAAGTACTTGAGTGGAATTGCTTAATTCTCCTACGATTTTATGATTAATGTTTTTATATGCTGGTTGATTTAATATATTTCCTGCAAATAGCATTCTTGTTTCAATACCTCTTGATTCTAGAAAACGAACAAAATCTCGTCTTGTAAAGCCAACATTATCTCGTACTGTTATTGGAAATGAAAACCAAGCTGGATCAGCTTTTTTATATGATCTAGGAAGAATAACTTTATCTTCATATTTTTTTAAGCAATTATATAGTTTCTTGAAATTTTCTTTTCGCTTTTGAATAAAAACTGGTAATTTTTCTAACTGTTTTATTCCCATTGCACATTGAATATCTAGTGGCTTTAAATTATATCCAATATTAGTATAAATATATTTATGGTCATAACCTTCCGGCATGTTTCCGAATTTGAAATCAAATCTATGATTGCAGGCCCCATTTGGATTTTTTTCATCTTGTTGACAATAACATGCCCTTCCCCAATCTCTAATTGAAAGAGCTATTCTACTAAGCTCTGGATTATTTGTGCATATTGCGCCACCTTCACCCATAGTGATATGATGAGCAGCATAGAAGCTATAAGTTGAAAAATCCCCAAAAGTGCCACAAAATCCTCCATCATAGGTTGATCCTAATGCATCACAAGTATCTTCTATAATATATAATTTATTCTTTTCTGCAATTTCCATTATTGCATCCATATCAGCAGGATTTCCTAATGTATGAGCGAATATTATTGCTCTTGTCTTATCCGTTATTGCTTGCTCAATTAATTTTGGATCTATATTATACGTCCCTTGTTCCACATCAACAAACACAGGTTTAAGATTGTTTTGTATTAAGGGATTTAATGTTGTTGGAAATGTAACTGCTGTAGTAATTACTTCATCACCGTCATTTAAGGGATTAATGAGTTGCCTAGAGCATAAACTTGACACGGCAATTAAATTTGCAGACGAACCCGAATTAGTTACCAAGCAATTTTTTATTCCTAGAAAGTTTTTAAATGCATCGGTGAATTCTATACTCTTTCTACCTAATGTCAGCCAAAAATCAAGAGCAGAATCTACAACTGCTACCATTTCATTTTCATCAAATACTCTTCCTGAATAATGAATTTTAGTCTTCCCTTCAATAAAATTTTCAGATTCTTTTCTTACCCTATATATATCTTTAACTTTATCTAGAACTTCCTTGCGTATTGAATTTTCATCCTGTATAAAAATTTCACTCATATTTTATCTATCCCTCACATTCCAATCATATTTAATGAAAGATTTCCATGGATCCATTCTTAACATCTCATCATCCTTATGATTTACTGTTATTAAATCTGCTACTATAGCATACTCATCACCAACAGTTCTAAATCCATTCCATACTCCAGCTGGAATCTGAACTAAGCAATAATTTTCTGTCCCCATATATATTTCCATAAGCTCGTTGGTAGTACTTGAATTTTCTCTAGAATCGTACAATACAAGTTTTATCATTCCTTTGATTACTGCATAGTTAAGAACCGCTTTTTTATGCAGATGCCAGCCTTTAACAACGTTTGGGTATATTGTAGAAAAATATATTTCTCCAAACCCTTTAAAATCCTCATCAGTACTCTCTTGCATTTTTAAAATAGTTCCTCTATCGTCAGGTATTTTATTTAATTTTTTTATAACTACTCCATCTATCAAATTGTGACGCTCCTAAAACAAACTTTATTATAATATATGTAATATATGCCTTATATGTTAAACTATATACAGTTTTCTACATATAATGCTATAAAATGATTTAATTAGGAGATGCATCAAATGGACAAAGTGAGATGTTTAGTTGTTTCTGATTTCACCGCTATTGGCGGTATTATTATAAAGGCAGGAACTATATGTGAAGTGTTAAATGATGGGGAAGAATTTATATGGATAAATCCTTATATAAAAGAAGCAGATGAAGAAATTCCTATTCCAATTTTAAAATCTCATGTTAGATTTCTATAACAATTAATAAGGTGGTAATTTACCACCTTGTAAGTTTTTTATGGATTATTCACCTATATATTCAGATATTATTTTGTTTACAACTTCTATATCTTCAGAAGCATCATCTACCTGAGTGAACCAATTATTAAAGCTTGTAATTGTATTTTTACCATGAACATGCCATAAATAATTTCTCTTTTCTATAAATTCATGTGGAACTCTAATAGCTATATACTGTTCATTATCAATATCTGTAAAATCCGGGTTGTATATTTTGTCTTTTAAATAGTCTTGTGTTTTATAAATAAAAGTATAAAATGTTACAACCTTACAAAAACATTTACCTATTGACTTATTTATTGAATCATAAATATATCCACTTCTATTAATTAAGGACACAGTTCCTGGCTTTGGATTATAGTCATATAATTGTTGTATAAATGTTTTATGATAAGCATCATCTGAATCTAACCTTACAAAATAGACATATTCATAGTCTTTCAAATATTCTTTTATTTCGTCACTATACTTAGACTTCATAACAAAATGGACATTACTTGGAAGAGGATCATACTTATTCAGCGCTGACTTTATCAGCTCATCAGTAGCATCTTCATAGCAAAGAAAGAAGTTAAACTCCTGATTAGTTTGTAACTTTAAACTTCTGAGTGTAAATTCTTGGAATACTTTAATTCTATAATTTATCCATTCTTTAGTATAGCGATCTCGCCCATTTTGTATATATGGTTTAACATTAAACATACTAGTTATTATCACAGTTTTATTTTTCATTTTACACTCCACTCTCTATAAATTGTTCAAATGTTTCTTTTATCTCATCCTTAATGTTACAATTAGGCTTATACCCAATTGATTTTATTTTGGATATATCAAATACATAATCCATTTCTTCATTTAATTGATTAAGTTGTTGGTTGTGGATTATTTCAATATTTTTACCTTTTAAAAGTTCTTCCCCAACGCTTTTTACGATTTCTGCAATTTCATTTATAGAATAATTTCTCTCTCCACCTATATTAAATACACTATATCTTTGTTTTTGTTTCTTTATGATAATATCCATTGCATTACACAAATCTTTGATAGACAAAAAATTTCTTGTCTGATTTCCCGATGAATTTATTACGATATTACTACTTTTAAAAGCTTGCGATATGAAGTTATTTGGCACAATACTCCATCGTTCAATTTCTTTAAAAAGTGGTCCCGTACAAAGATTTGCAAGCCTTATAGAAGTCCCAACCATATCGTAATTATTTGAATAACGTTTTGTAAGTAGTTCTCCAAAGTAATGAGTCATTCCATACAAAGTTGATGCTTCGATATTGCTTTTTTCGTTTATTGTTCCCGCAAGGCTTGAACTTCCATATACATGAAATGTTGAAACGTAGATAAATCTTCTTATTCCTAATCTAGTACATATATTGAGTATATTCTCAGTGCCATACGTGTTGATTTCAATGGACTCCTTAGGCAATTTTTTACACTTCACCTCATTAGCTGCTGCACAATGTATGACACAATCATACTTATTTCCACTTAATTTTGAAAGTAGTTTTTCATCAGTTATATCGGCGATTACTACATTAAAATTTTTAACCCACTCAGCCATATACACCGGAATTTTTCTTCCAATAATTGTTACTTTGTTTCCTTTTAAAGAGAGATATTCTGCACAATAACTTCCTAAATATCCAAATCCGCCTGTAATTAAAATATTCATATTATTACCCTGCCTCTACTCAAAACTTTTGTCCTCTATAGTTTCTATCTGTTTCATGCATAGCTCATAAATATCGCTATTTTTATAGCCTTTATACCATTCAACAGTCATCTTAAGTGCTTCATCTATGCTTAATATAGGCTTCCACTTGATATATTTCTTAGCTTTCGTGCAATCAATACTTAATAGCTCTGCTTCATGGGGACCGCTCCCTTGAGAAATTATAAAATCACCCTCGCCCCAAAGCTTTATTGTTCTAGAAACAATATCTTTAACTGTTAAAATATCATTTGAATTTGGTCCAAAGTTCCAGGCTCCAATAAATTCAGATTCATGTGAAATCAAATGATTACCTAGCATCAGATATCCTCTTAACGGTTCTAAAACGTGCTGCCAAGGCCTTATTGCAACTGGATTTCTTATTACTATGGGAACTCTATTTTGCAATGATCTTATTATATCCGGAATAATTCTATCCTTGCTCCAATCTCCTCCGCCAATTACATTTCCAGCCCTTACAGTTGCAATAAATTTCCCATGATCTTTGCATTCATTAGGATTGAAAAAGCAATTTATATATGATCCAGTAACAAGCTCTGCACAAGCTTTACTACAGCTATACGGATCATATCCCCCGAGTCTATCAGTTTCTTTATATCCCCATATCTGATTTATATTTTCATAGCATTTATCTGAAGTTATGATAATCCCAGCTTGGACACTTTTGCTTTTTCGTATACATTCAAGTATATTTATAGTTCCCTTTATATTAATATCAAAAGTTTCTACTGGCATTTCATAAGATAATCTTACTAATGGTTGTGCGGCGAGATGAAATACAACTTCAGGCTCATATTTATTAAATATATTTTCCATTTCATCTAAATTTCTAATATCATTACGTAGGTCAACTATTTTATTACTTAATTTAGCTAATACAAAATTATCATATTTTGTATATGGGTCTTTAGATACTCCAATTACACTAGCTCCAGCTTTTAGTAACCACATACATAGCCACGATCCCTTAAAGCCAGTATGTCCTGTTACTAGTACTTTTTTACCTTTGTATTTATCAAGATTTAATCTTTTGTCTTCTACTCCCATATCTTCCACTTACCTTCTCCCGTATTATATAGATTATTTATATCTTCTACATCTTTGGCTGTGTCTACAGCTTTCCAAAAACCGTAATGATTAAACACTGATACTTGCCTATCTTTAACGAGACTTCTTAAAGGTTCTTGCTCAAACATACAGTCTTCATTAGGAATATAGTCTAGAGCCTTTTTATTAATAACCATATATCCACCGTTAATTATTGTATCCTTGATTGGTTTTTCTTCAAAATTTTCTACTATTCCATTATTAGTTTTTAATTCGCCAAAAGTTGATACAGGATTAATTCCTGTTAAAGTTACATACGTACCTTTATTTTTATGATACTCAAGTAAATCGTTTATATTAACATCGCTTAATCCGTCGCCGTATGTCATAAAAAATTCTTCGCCTTCAATATAATCGCTAACCCTCTTTAGTCTTGTTGCTGTTTTCGCTTCCAGTCCAGTATCAACAAGGGTTATAGACCATTTTTCTTTTTCTCCATCCAAATATTTTATTTTATAATCATCATCACACATTGTTATTGTGAAATTTCTATTAAGAATAAGCATATTAGCAAAGTACTGTTTAATTAATTCTCCTTTATATCCAAGACATAAAATAAAATGATCATAGCCGTAATGGTAATAAGTCTTCATTATATGCCATATAATAGGTCTATCTCCTACTGTTACAAGAGGCTTAGGAATTCTTTCACTGTATTCTCTCATCCTCATTCCTTTTCCACCACATAATATTACAACATCCATATCTTTAGCACCTCATTTTCTATTCGTAGTATTTTATAATATGATTCAATTACTTCTTATGTTACTTTATAAACACGAATTTGCTCTATTGCATAACATACTATTAAAAAAATAAAAAAGCATCATAATAATGCTTTTTTAGATTAAATATAAATTTAGGCAATTCTTAAAAAGAAATTGGATTATACTACTTATACATGTTTTTATAATATTTTTGGTAATCACCAGAGGTTACATTTTTCATCCATTCTTTGTTATCTAAATACCATTTAATTGTTTTTTTAATCCCAACTTCAAAAGTAGTTTCTGGATACCACCCTAGCTCCTTTTTTATTTTATCTGGTGCTATCCCATATCTCCTATCATGTCCTTTTCTATCCTCAACATATTTTATTAAGCTTTCGCTTACATTTTTATCTACATTTTCATTAATATAAGAAATAACTGTTTTTACAATCTGTATATTAGTTCTTTCGTTATGACCACCAATATTATATATCTCTCCTATCCTGCCATCATTAATTACCATATCAATAGCTTTCACATGATCTTCTACAAAAAGCCAGTCTCTTATATTCATTCCATCTCCATAGACAGGAAGTTTCTTATGATTTAAACAATTATTTATTAATAACGGAATTAACTTTTCTGGAAATTGAAAAGGTCCATAATTATTTGAGCATCTTGTTATATTTATTGGCATTTTGTACGTATCATAATAAGCCTTAACTATTAAATCTGCCCCCGCCTTGCTTGAAGAATATGGACTATGAGGATCTAATGGACTTGTTTCCTTAAAAAATCCTTTAGAGCCTAACGAGCCATAAACTTCATCTGTTGATACTTGAAGAAATTTAACGCCTTCTTCAAATCCTTGATCATTTTCCCAAGCATTTTTTGCACAATTGAGGATATTAACAGTACCAAGTATATTTGTTTTCGCAAACACTTCAGGTTCTTTTATACTTCTATCAACATGGGATTCTGCTGCAAAATGGACAACATAATTTATATGATATTTCTTAAAAAGTATTGCAACTAATTCTTTATCACAAATATCTCCTTGAACAAATTCATATCTTTTATCATTCTCTATTGATTTAAGATTTTCTAAATTCCCTGCATAAGTTAACTTATCTAAATTTATTATATTAATATCTTCGTATTTATTTAGCATATATAAAATAAAATTTGACCCTATAAATCCAGCGCCACCTGTAACTAAATAAGTTTTCATGACTACAACTCCTTTATTTCCTTGCCTAATTTACTTATAAATGCTTCTATTGCATCTTTCCAATCTCTCATTTCATCGCCAACAGTATTTCTTAACATCATATTATCAAGAGACGAATATTGGGGTCTTTTTGCCTGAGTCTTATATTCTTCAGAAGTACAAGGTCTTACTTCACATTCTTCTCCAGATAATTTAACAATTCTTTTAGCAAATTCATACCATGTACACTCGCCATTATTGGTACAATGATATATTCCGTAACCATCTGTTTCTATTAGCTTCAAGATATGATATGCTAAATCATTAGCATAAGTGGGATTTCCCATTTGATCATTCACAACATTAATATGGTTTTTCTCTTTAGAAAGTTTCATTATTGTATAAACAAAATTACTTCCTACATAACCATAAAGCCACGCTGTTCTTACAATAAAATGCTTTGAACATAATAGCTGCACATATTGCTCTCCTAGAAATTTAGTTTTACCATATACACTAGATGGTGAAGCTAAATCATATTCTTTCAATGGCTTATGAGTATTTTCGTTAAACACATAATCGGTAGAAACTTGTACTAGTTTAGCGCCTATTGAGTCACAAGCTATAGCAAGATTTCTTGGTCCTATTGAGTTAACCCTAAACGCAAAATCCTCATCAATTTCGCATCTATCAACATTGGTAGCTGCAGCGCAATTTATTACAACTTCTGGCTTTAAATAAGTTAGTACCTCTCTAACTTTGACTAAATTCGTTATATCCAGCTCATCTACGTCAAAGACAATAACCTCAGATAGCTTTATACTTTCTGATATTTCGCCTATATCAGCTCTTCCGACTTTTATTATTTCCGTAATCTCTCTGCCTAATTGTCCTTTTGCTCCAGTTATTAATATTTTCATTGTCAAATACGCACCTCTTTTAACTAGATATTATAATCTGGATATTCCCTTAGATCTATCTCGTTTATACCTATATTAACTTTGTCTTTTTCTGATAAAATTACCTTATTAACTTTGTCTAAAGGCCATGCAATATTTATATTAGGATCATTCCATTTGATACCTTCTTCGTACTCAGGTGCATAAAAATCTGTACACTTATAATTAAATATAGCTTCATCAGAAAGTACTAAAAATCCATGTGCAAAACCTTCTGGAATATAAAATAACTTTTTATTTTCTTCACTTAAAATGATTCCTTCCCATTTACCGTATGTTTTTGAACCATTTCTTAAATCAACAGCTACATCAAAAACCTCACCTTTACTTACTCTAATAAGTTTTCCCTGACTATGCCTTTTCTGAAAATGAAGTCCTCTTAAAACTCCTTTAGTGGACCTTGATTCATTATCTTGGACAAAATTCATATTTAGTCCTACTGCTTCAAAATGTTTTCTGTTATAAGTTTCCATAAAATAGCCTCTATTGTCTCCAAAAATCTTTGGTTCTATTACATATACTCCACTTATCTTGGTTTCAATAAAATTGAAATTTCCCATACGTCACCTCTTATTTACTAACATTTAGTATTTGATTCAATACTTTTCACTACGTCTATTAGATATCTTCCATATCCAGTCTTTTTTAGAGTCTCAGCAATTTCTAGTACCTTTTGTGCTGTTATCCATCCCTTACAATAGGCTATTTCCTCAAGACATGCTATATATATGCCTTGAGTGCTTTGAATTGTTTCAACAAAATTAGATGCTTGAAGCATTGCTGAATGAGTACCTGTATCAAGCCAAGCCATACCTCTACCTAACAATTGAACTTTTAATGAATCCTCTTCTAAATAAGCTTTATTTAGATCTGTTATTTCTAACTCGCCTCTTACTGATGGCTTTAACTTTTTTGCTTTTTCAACTACTGTATTATCATAAAAATATAGACCTGGAACAACATATTTTGATTTTGGATTTTCAGGTTTTTCTTCTAATGAGATAACCTTTCCATTACTATCAAACTCAACAACGCCAAAAGCTTTTGGATTTTGAATGTAATATCCAAACACATATGCTCCATTTTCTAAGCTTGCAGCTTTTTTTAAAACATCTGAAAAGCCTTGGCCATAAAAAATATTATCACCAAGCACCATTGCTACATTATCATTTTTAATAAATTTTTCTCCAATAATAAATGCTTCTGCAAGTCCATTAGGATTTTTTTGAACTGCATACTGAATATTTAATCCTAAATCTTTTCCATCCTTAAATAACTCTTTAAAACTAACTATATCTCTAGGTGTTGAGATAATTAAAATATCTCGTATTCCTGAAAGCATTAAAACTGACATTGGATAATAAATCATTGGTTTATCATATATTGGTATCATTTGTTTTGACATTGCTTTTGTTACTGGATACAGGCGTGTTCCACTACCACCTGCTAAAATAATTCCTCTCATTTTAATCCCCCACAATATCTTAGCTATTACATTAGCTAAGATAATTTTGTTTATTAATTATGTTATGAAAAACTTAAGCATATAGTTACTTTCTAATTCATAAAGTTAGAAAACAGCATTCTCTTCTCTTTTAGAAAATGCTGTTTAACAAGTTGCTTCTACTATTCTTTCATAAATAATATATTTAAACATGAGCCTATAAATAATATGACTATATTACCATTTGTTTAAAATATCTATTACATAATTTATTTCTTCATTAGTCATCCCATACCATATTGGTATGCTTAGTACTGTCTTAGAGATAGATTCTGCCAATGGAAAGTCTCCTTCTTTATATCCTAACTCCTTGTACGCTTTCTGAAGGTGGATAGGTATTGGATAGTGAATTACAGTACTAATGCCATGAGAATTTAAATAATTTACTAATTCATCTCTAAATTCTGTTCGCAGTGCAAATACATGCCATATAGAATCAGTTGATAAATTTATATTAGGAAGATTTAATTTATTGTTAGTAATTTTCTCTAAATATACTTTGGCCACCTTTTGCCTATAGGAATTCCACTTATCAAGAGACTTTAGTTTTATGCTTAAATATCCAGCTTGAATTTCATCTAGTCTTGAATTAACGCCCTTGTATTCATTATAATATTTTATTTTAGAGCCGTAGTTTCTTATAGCACGAACTTTTTCTGCTAAATCCTTATCATTAGTTAGAATCGCTCCACCATCACCTAGTGCTCCTAAATTTTTCCCTGGATAAAAACTAAATCCTGCAGCATCGCCGAGATTTCCAGTTTTTCGTCCATTGTATATTGCACCGTGAGCTTGAGCTGAATCCTCTATTAGTTTTAAATTATATTTTTTACATAATGGTTTTATTTTATCAATTTCTGCTGGCCTACCATATAAATGAACTGCAATGATTGCTTTAGTTTTTTTAGTAATAACCGCTTCAATCTTAGTTACATCTATATTAAAAGTATTGATGTCAGGTTCTACAAGAATAACTTTAGCACCAACATATGAAACTGCTAATGCAGTAGCAATATAAGTATTTGCTGGAACTATTATTTCATCACCTTCACCAATATCATATCCTCTCAAAATAATTGAAAGTGCATCTAAGCCATTTCCACAGCTTATACAATAGTTAGCGCCACAATATTTAGAAAACTCTTTTTCAAAGGCTTCCACATGTGGTCCTAAAATAAACCAGTTATTGTCATATATTTTCTCAAAAACATCTAAAATCTCATCTTTTATTTCATTGTGCATTGGTTTAAAATTTAAAAATGGTACTTCCATAAAACCCCTTCTTAATATCTATTAAAAGCTTCTTTCATATAAAAATCTATATTTCGTATATAGTCATCTTCATCATAATAATCTGATGCAAGAACTAAAAGAACTGCACCTTCACTAAAATCATACATTTCTCTCCAAACATATGGGCCTATATATAGCCCAACTGCTGAGTTATCTAATGTGAACTCTGATTCTTCTTTTGGAGATTTAACTTTTATTTTCACAGAACCATTAAGGCATATTAATACTTGATGAAGTTTTCTATGCGCGTGAAAACCTCTTGATATATCTTGAGGGACTTTTGTAATATAATATATTCGTTTTATATCAAACGGAATATCAACAAGTCCCTCAATCGGTGTTAAGTTCCCATATTTACTACCTATATTAAGAAATTTAAATAGAGAACAATTATACATTTCATCACCTCAGAGTTGTTATTTTAATTCTTTATAATAGGTACGATTAATAGCACCTACAGTCCCAAACCCCTCTTTAAATTGAGCTAAAGAAGTATTGAGAAATTTTCCTTTATCTTCAGTACTTATTCCAAAAGAAAAAAATTTGAATTTGTTTAGATAAGCTTGACTAATTAGATTATAATTTAGAAAATTCATAGGATAATAACTAGAATAAAGAGAGTCAGAAGCAAGATATTGCGTATGGAAAACATTATTATTAAAGTTAAATACCATGCTGCCTGCTATTAAATTGTTTTTATAATATACTCCATAAAATTTAACAATATCTTTAAACCTTGTATTTTTGAAATCTAGCAATTCTTCTAGTGAATGTACAGGTTTTGTATTATGCTTTTCAAGTGATTTTAATAATAAACTATAAAAAGCATCTACTTCATCATCAGTTTCTAGTGTTCTAAATTCTAAATTGTGTTTCAAACTATATTTCAAATCTCTTCTTTTAGATGCAGAAAAGTTATTTTCTATAACAGGTGAATAGTCATTAAAATCAATATATAAACTTAACTCAATATAATTTTTATAATTATATTTAAAATAGAAATAATCTAATAAATTCGTATTTCCACTGCAAAATATTTCAGAGGTACTTTTAAGAATTATTTCATCAAAACTATTTTGGATTAAATAATTATCTAAAGCTTTAAAAAGATTATCAATATGATTAATATTATTAAAGTTTTTATTAATTACAACTCCTCCAAAAGTACTTCCTTTATGGGAATAAAATACTTTTTTTTGATCTTCAACTATTTCACATGCAGGGATTAATGCAATTATACTCGTCCCTTTTTTAATTATTAAAGAATGATCTTTAAATCTATCTTTATGATAATTTAAAAAATTTCTGCTTTGAAGAAAAGTTCCATTCACACTATTATTCTCTATAAATTTATCCCATTCTTGTTCATTATCAATATTAAATTTTTCTACTGATAAGTTCATGTGAGTGACTCACTTCCTAAAATTATTTAATTAATTCTGCATATCCAAATCCATCATAGCCATAGTTATTTCCATTGTAAAATAAATACGTCTTATCGTTATATTTAACTACAGATGGGTATGCCATCATTTGTGAATCCCATCCTGATGAAGACAAAGAAATATTTAATTTATCATCGTCTCTTGTCCAATTTATTCCATCTAATGATTCTGCATATGCTAACTTATAAGTCAAATCTTCGCTTCCTGCACAGAAAAACATTTTGTATATATCCTCATCCTTAATAACATAAGGCCTTCCAACCCTATATTCATCACCTTGTGTTCCTATAATTACATCTCCGGAACCGACAAAGTTTATACCATCCTCGGATTCCATATATCTAATATCGTATAATGGAAGTGTCTTTTTCTTTCCCTCTTTAAAATAACTACCTCCACCATAATAAACTTTCCATTTACCATCCTCTTTAACAACTGAATGAATTACTCTAAATAAAAGTTCATCATCACATCTCTCGAGGACTGGGACTTTACTATATCTTTTAAAGCTATTACCATTATCTTCACTTATAGCTAGCCCACAATATATCATCATTCTTACATGGTAACCTACTTGATACCCTGCGTAGTATAAGTGTATTTTTCCTTCATTCCTTATAACAGCACAAGGAACCACACCATTATCATCAAAAGTTCCTGGCAAACCTATATCTAACAAAGGTTCTTTTGAAACTTTTTTTACTATTTTAGGATTATTAGCATCTACGTCAACATATCCAACTCTGCTTACTCCTTTATCATCTCTAAGCCCAACAAAAATTCTAATAGTATCATTATTTAATAATAATGGAGTTGGCTGTAGTGTAGAATTTTTAGCCCAAGTGCTATTACCATCTAGGCTATAAATAATTCCTTTCTTTTCCCACTTCAATTTTATTCCCCCTATTCCTTTATATTAAATAATTCTAAAGAACTTTTACTATCTGGTTTTGCAGGACTACCCTTTAAAAATAAATTATCCCCATAGCTCTTTGTTATGAGAGCTCCAGCTGCTACAAATGAGTTTTTTCCTATAGATACGTTGTTAACAAAGGTAGAATTAACACCAAGAAAACTATTTTCACCAACTTCACAATAACCAGAAACAACTACATGAGAACTTATAAAAGAATTATCTTTTATCTTAGTCCTGTGACCAATATGATTTCCGCTCCAAAGCACTACATTATTCCCAATCTCAACATTGTACTGAATAGTATTATCCTCAAAAATAAAGGAATTTTCACCTATTTTTGCATTTCTCCATACAAAAGCTTTCGAACTAATATAAGATGCAAAACTATATCCTTTACGCTTAGCTTCATTATAAAGACGAGTTCGAACTCTATTGAAGTTTGTAAATGTTATAGCTGTGAATACTTCATATTCCTTAGTGGAATAGGTTTGCTCCATTTCTTCAAAAGCTATAACAGGTAATCCGAAAAGGCTTTTTTGAGTAATAAATTGCTTTTCTACAGCAAAAGCTTCTACAGTATATGGTGAATCATAAGTGAAATACTCATAAGCAATTTCTGCAAATTCTCCATCACCAATTATAACCAATTTCTTATTTTTATCCATATTATTACTTCCTTTATATACTTACATAATTTATATTAAGCTTCTTATAGGAATCTTAACTTTTTATAAAATTCCATTATACTAACATACTATGCATGTTTAAAATAAAGTGTACCTAACTTTATTTAGTAATATAAAACATGCAAATAGGCCTTAAATAAAACTATTATCTAAGGCCTAATGAAAATTCAAATACATAAAGTTTATAGCAACTTTTATGTGGTTTTAAGAAAATTAACTATAGGCTAAAAATCTTAAATTATTTATTATTAAACTATTCAAATAGTATATTTATGAATTTAGTGTAGCACCTTATATATTCATCTTTAAGAATAATTGTCTCTTTATTCTTTTCAGATTTACTATTAAATTCTTCACTGAAACTAGTTAAAAAATTAGAATATTCTTTGAACCATTTTCTAAGAATTATTAATAATTCATCTTTAGTTTTTATAAATGCCTTATTTTCATAAGATGAAATAATAATATTAAAAAAGTCTATTGCAGCCCGAAAAGTCAGAAATTTATCTTGAGTATTTTGTGAATTATGAATTCTAAGATTGCTTAGAGGTTCAGCGATATAAATCATATTCCCTTTTCTTAATAATTTTAGCCATAAAGATATATCTCCAAGACAATATATTTCATTGCTATCATAATCAATTATACTTTGTTTGGTGAGGTCGCAGTCTATTGCTTCTCTTTTAAATATTGCTGTACTTAATTCACCAATATAATTAATCATTGAAAATAGAATTTTTCTTCCTGCTTCTTCACCTGTTATACGAATATCATAGGGATATTGACGTACTGTTCTAAAGTTATCATTAAGGTATTCGTCCTTATCGTTAATCATTTTCCGATAGCTCGTAATAAGAGTAAGTGTATTATCATAAAGAAAATAATTCATCATTCTATCTAATTTATTTAACTTAAATACATCATCATGCAATAAAAAATTTATATATTCTCCACATGAAGCTGAAAGGCATTTACCAAGGTTAACTTTTCCTCTATGACCGGATGGACCACCATTATTTATATATTTTATTTTATTTGTTTTTAACCTGTATCCTTCTACAAACTTCTGTACATCATTAGTAGTACTATCATCGCATATTATGATTTCTGTATTTCTATAACTTTGGTTTAATGCTGAATCAAGAGCTTTTTTAAGATAGTTAGTTTGATTATAAGCGGGTATTAATATGCTAACTAAGGGAAATATATATTTAGAATAAGTATCTAAATATATTTTCTTATATTCTTCAAATCCATTAGCTGTATTTACATAACCACAATCATGAATGCACCAAGGTATTTTTTGATTTGGAACTACAACTTTAAATTTCTTTTGAATGAATTCAGTGCTTTGTGAAAGATCATAAAAATGCCATCCATCAAAAAGATCATCTCTCCATTTTATATCGTATTGAGTTATCATTATAAGTCCATCAATCCCTTTAACATCTGTATATGGTTCACTAAATTCATTAAAACTTAGAAGTTCCATTGATCCTCTATGGCTATCAAAAACTTTTCCCACCCTGCAGGGATCTTCCCACCAAACTCCAGACACTGGTATAACTTTTGCACCAACTACACCTATTAGACCTATATCTTGATTACCCTTGAAAATGCTTAAAATATCTTCAACAAAATTTGTATTTTGAATATAAACATCTTGATGAAGATAGACCTTATATTTAGAATCACTTTTTTGCATAGCTTCATTATATGCTGAGGCAATGCTTTTAGATTTTCTCATAGCTATAAATTCGATTTCTATGTCTTCAGGAATTTTGAGTTTATTAATATAAGACAAACTTTTTTTATATAGTTCCTCATTATTAACACAAGTAATAAATGCTATTTTATTTTTTTTCATTTTTCTTACCAATAACCTCTCCTTACATTCTATTTATTTAAAGTTATTTATATAGTATTCATTTAAGTGAAAAATCGGGCTTATTTACTTAAATTTAATCTATACAAAAAGTCTTTAAGATAATTTTCATCTACAATAAATCCATTTTGATAGTATGGCAATCTTGAGTTACCATAAAGAAATCCACCCAAAAAATAAGTTTTTAATCCTAATATTCCAGAAATATTAGAATACCATGGTGATTGAATAACTTTTGGCTGAATAAATATAACCCTTGCATTTTTATTAGCAAAAATAATATTAGTAAGTCCGGAACCTGATTCACCTGCTATAACTTCTGCTTCTGAAAAGGTTTTTAATTGATCATGGAAAGACATTGATCCTGGAAATATGATTTCGAATCCGAATGACCTAAAAATATTCTCAACTGCTGGTTGATTTTGCAATCTAGAATTAGGTGACTGACTTCTAGAGACATATAACTTTCTATGAATATTACTACTCTCAATTGCTAAGTTTTTATTTATAGGTTTAACAGCTAAATCATCAATTACCACATCTTGATATTTTAATAAAAAATCTGGTTTAATATTGCATGGATAAACTCCCAAATCTGAAATAACTATTAATTTTTTTATAGAATAACTATATCCCCTTGCTAAAGGAATGATTTTTCGACCTTGTTTATTTAGCATCTGTAGTTCTTCTTGAAACTGTGGTACTCTAATACAAGAGTCATCTATTATTATCGGAATGTTGTTATATTCATTAGTATCATCAATAAGACAAAGCTTGGACAGAACTTCTAATTGAAAGTGAGAGTAATTATAAGATGAACCGGATATTAGCATTATTCCCTCTTCAATAGTTTCTCCAGTCTCGTTATAGCAAACAACAGTATTGCTCTTATTTACAGCAATTGTTTCATGACATCTTAAATCAAACTTATTTTCACTATCCATAAATGGTAGGTCATAAATGCAGTAATTATTATCATCAAAAATTATATAGTTGCCTCCAATCAATTTTACATTATTTAATTCTGCGACATATATCTCGGGAAAATTTACATATATAGAATTTGTGGTATTAATTTCATTAATATAATTTGGTATATAGACCCTTTGAGGATGAGCTTCTTTTATAGGAGAATATTTAAAATTATGAGAACTACAATATTCTTTACAGGTAATATTATTTAGTATTTTTTGAACACACATTAATTAAGCCACCTTTCACTTTTATGAAATTCATTTGTTTTTTGTTTAGTTTATCTATAAAAACTTCTATATCTAAAATTTCATCTCAAAAAATCTATTATATTGTTATTTTATAAAGATTAATGTTTATTTGTTACATAACTTTAATTATTATAAAGATTATGTGACTGTAGTCTTAGAATGTTATAAAGTATGTTCAACCTATATTAATTTAACTGCCTTAAAAAAATCGTGCAGGCTAAACAAGATGAGCTCTGCACTTTAAGTTTTTTAAGAAATACCTATATCTTTGAAGTATTTTTGGTTGTATAATATACGACTGTCATTAGGTCTAAATTTACCAGCAATTTCATTATGCTCATATGCAAGCTTATGATCTCCTAATTTATCATAACAAACACATAATTGTAGGTGTGGTAGCCATGTCCAACATGCATCATTAAAAAATCCCCAGCTATCTTTTGGCTTTTCAAGCTTTGTAGCTTCTTCATACCAAAAAGCTGCCTGTTTATATTTTCTTTCATGCAAAAAAGAAAAACCAATTTTGCAGCAGGCTTCAGCTCTAGGGGTATCATATTCAAAGCTTTTAAATGCGTATCTTCTTGCATCTTCCACTTTGTTTACTGATTGATAGTAATCACATATTTTGTCACAAACTCTGATATTGTCTTCAAACCAACCTTGTTTAGAATCCAAAAATTTATTATAATATTTAAGCGCTTCATCATACATATTATGATCATATAATTCGTTAGCATAATAAAGAGTATCTCTTGGTGTAAATTCTAATCCTTCTTTCAACTTTCCTTTATATATATCAAGATTTCTCTTAGGAGTTTGTTTTAATTTCTTATGAGTTATTGCAATGTCACTATTGATTATATTACCTGCTACTTGTAAATACTCATGAACAAATCCTATCCATTTAAAATTATTTTCTCTTTTAACTAGTCTATTGCGCCTATAACTCATGGTCACATTTCCATATTCATCAAAACCTATATTGTATTTTGCAGTTACAGAATCTACAGAAGTATCTAAAGTTTCTTTTAGAGATTTAAATTTTTCTGCATCTTCTGGAAGCAATACATCATCTGCATCCAACCAAAGAATATAATCTTTAGATGCTTTACTAAAAGAAAAATTTCTAGCAGCTGAAAAATCATCTATCCATTTAAAGTCATATACATTTGATGTATATTTACTACATATTTCTTTGGTCTTATCAGTAGATCCAGTGTCAGCAATTATTATTTCATCCACTACATCTTTGATCGAATCTAAGCATCGACCTATTGTATCTTCCTCGTTTTTTACTATCATACAAAGACTAACTGTTATCAAGTAATCACCTTCTTAAAAATTTTTACAATATATAATATGAAAATAAAAGATTTTTGACATAAACATTACTTTATTAAAAGACGGCTGCCTTTTTGGGGCAGCCTAAATATTGTTTATTGATTATCCAAATATAATTGAATTCAAAGCTCTAGTATTAGCAGTTGCAGCTGATATATTACCTGGAATAGTACTATTAACTGTAATTCTAATCGAGTAAGTGAAAGTACCAGCAGATCCAGGAGTAACAACCCAAGTCAAATTAGGAATTTCAGAGTGTATCTCACCTGCAGAAATAGCTGTACCAGAATTATTAATAGTTTCTGTAACAACCACACCTGCTGTAGTTTCGATCAAGTCATAAGTGATTGTATAGTCATAAGAGGCGGCAGCTGTGATTGTTATATCGACTTCTACCATAGAATCTAATTTTAATATTTGTGCGGCAGAAATTGTTGTAACTGGCAAGTTGGTAACAATTGTTGGTGTTGCAAGAGGAAGTAGAGTCAATGGAGCTGTATCACCTGTTGCCGAAATAAAACTTCCTGCACCAGTAGGTCCAGTCGGACCTGTAATTCCAGTGTCTCCAGTTGGACCTGTAATTCCAGTATCACCTGTAGGTCCAGTTATTCCAGTATCTCCGGTTGGACCGGTAACTCCAGTATCACCTGTAGGTCCGGTAATTCCAGTATCACCTGTAGGTCCTGTTGTTCCAGTATCTCCAGTAGGTCCAGTTACACCTGTGTC
>NZ_KK211340.1:0-62267 GCF_000621745.1 Clostridium beijerinckii HUN142
GACGCGGGTCCATCTCATAGCGGATTACTCCTTTAATTGCTATACCATGCGGCACTACAATCTTATGCGGTATTAATCTTCCTTTCGAAAGGCTATTCCCCTCTATGAGGCAGGTTACCCACGTGTTACTCACCCGTCCGCCGCTAATCCGTTCCCGAAGGAACTTCATCGCTCGACTTGCATGTGTTAAGCACGCCGCCAGCGTTCGTCCTGAGCCAGGATCAAACTCTCAATAAAAAGTTTAATCTTAGCTTACTCAAATAAAAATTGCTGGTTTACTTAAATGTATTTATCATATTCTGTTCAATTTTCAAAGATCTCTCAGTCAATCTCGACTGCTTTATTATGATAACATCATTAGCTACTCTTGTCAATAATTTTTTTATTATTTTTTTATAATTATTTAAAGCATTTTAGCTAACTTTTCATCAGTTGCGCATGAATTACTCGTGACAACGAATATAATAATATCATGTTTTTTGCATAAAATCGCCACTATATTCCTTGTTATCAATAATTATCATCCATTATATACATTTTACTCATAAATGCTCTTTTTTTCACCAGAAGACACACGTGGTAGTGTTAATTACATTCTTTCAATTATTTTCTACAAACACCTATAAAAACATTTAGTAACGTCTTTACTGTTATAAGAATCTATTCTAATATTAATAGTATAGAACAAACTTAATTACTTATAATTAATAATTCTATTTATTAATTATTAATACTATTATATATGATTTTAGTTCAGGAGATTTTAATTATGAATAAAGGAATTTTATATTTGATTTTACCACTTGCTATGTTTTCTTTTATAGGCTGTTCAAGTAACACCGCTTCTCCATCGACTTCACAGACCTCCACCCCTACTAAGACATCGATACAAGTACAAAATGCTCAAGCAACTGAGGCAAGCGAACCAGCTTCATTTAATTTAACTGATAACTCATCATATTTTTGCCCATTCCTTTTTAATGGGAGCAATTTAATATTTCCAAACCCAGACGAGAATAATAGGATTTCAATTATTCCTGCCCCTTTGCCTAAGAATATTCTTGAAAGTAAAAACGTTACTGATTTCGCAAATTATTCTGCTGATAATATGGTTTTAATTAATCAAATGATTTATTTTTCAAATGGTTCAGATAACAATACTTTATCTTCCTTTAATATTTCTGATAAAACTTACACCAAATTAAATGATGATTCAATAAATAATTTAATAGTTTCTAATTCAGAATTATTCTACATAAATAAAAATAACGAGAATAAAGTTTATAAATACGATACATCAACCTCAGCGCATTCATTGGTATCTGCTGATAGTGTAGGTTCCTTTATAATTAACGGAGATTTTATTGTATATCAAAATTTAAGTGACAACTCAAAATTATATTCAATAAAAACAGATGGTACTAATAGACAAAAGCTTACTGATTATACAGCTAACAGCTTTATAGTTTTTGATGAACAGTTACTTTTTTTTAACTCCTCTGATAACAATAATCTATACTCACTAGATCCTTCTACATTAAGCTGTAAGAGACTGTCAATAATGAATGGATTTCAGTTAAAGATTATTGATAAATCTATGTATTTTATTAACGGAAATGACTCAAATAATTTGTACTCATTATCAGTAGACTTAAAAAATCCAACCGTAACCTCTAAACCGGAAATATCACAAGGCATAAATGAATATTATTTGACTACCTCAGGTATATTCTACAGTCCAAGTATAAATGTAAACAATGTATACTTCAAAGATTTTTCTTCTAAAAGTTAATACATAAATGGGAGATAAGTATTTATAATTAAACGCTTATCTCCCATTTATGTTATATATTTATAAACATTTCACTATCTCTTTGAACTTATTACCTCTTATCATAAAATTAGGATACATGTCAAATGATGCACATGCAGGTGATAGAGTAACAATATCACCCGAATTGGCTATGTCTTTAGCAAGTTTTACTGCCTCTTCCAAAGACTCAACCATATTTATATTAATCTTAATTCCTTTTTCCTTTTCTAATTCATCAAAAACATCTTTAATCTTGTATTTTGTTGCCCCAATAAGAATTAATTCTTTTATATATGGATATCCCTCATACGCCAGAGGTTCAAAAGGTATATGCTTATCGTACCCTCCTGCAATAACTATTACCTTTTCATCAAATGCTCTAAGTCCAGCTAGAGTTCGCGTAGGACTTGAAGCAATAGAATCATTATAATATCTAACTCCATCTACCTCTCTTACAAGCTCACACCTATGTTCAACTCCAGCAAAAGTTTCAGCAACTTTCTTCATTACTTCTATAGAAACATCATCCTTTGTTGCTAAAAATGCCGCAAGATAATTTTCAACATTATGAATTCCTTTAATTACTATGTCATCCTTTTTACAAACTTCCTTACCTTTAAGATAGAGTGCCCCATCCTTATAATATGCTCCATCTGCCATTTCTCTTTTTGAACTAAATTCTTTCACATTTCCTTTTGCTTCTTTTATAAATCCATGCGTAATTTCATTTTCTCTATTTACTACCAGAAGTCCATTTGAATTTTGATATATAAAGATATTCTTTTTCGCATCTATATATTCTTGCATACTTTTATGCATGTCTAGATGATTTGGTGATAAATTTGTGCATACTGCAACATCTATTTCTTGAGTCATTGTCATAAGCTGAAAACTAGATAACTCTAATACAACTTTATCTTCATCATGTATGTTTTCTATTTCCGAAAATAGTGGAGTTCCTATATTTCCTCCGACCCATGTTTTATACCCCTGGCCCTCTAGTAACTTAGAAATAATTGTTGTTGTTGTTGTCTTTCCATCGCTACCGGTTATTCCATATACTTTTCCCTTTGTGTATTTCACAAATTCCTCCATCTCAGAGGTAACATATGTTCCTTCTTCTCTAGCCTTTACTAATGATTCACTATCAATTCTCATTGATGGCGTTTTGAATATTACATCAAATCCTTTTAAGTTATCTAGATATTTCTCTCCAAGCTCTAGCTTAACTCCCTTTTTATTAAAATCATCTGCGACTTCTCCAAGTTCCTCCAAATCCTTCTTATCAAAAGCTGTAACACCAGCACCTAAATCTATTAAAAAATTGATTAATGGAATATTACTTACTCCAATTCCAACAACTCCAACTTTCTTACCTTCTATAAATTTTTTAAACTCATTAAAATCTTTCTTCATGATTATCCTCCAAATTCAAATCTCTATTTATCGTATAGATCATTGCCAAAATTTGTTCTTTATTATTTTAATTATAACACTTGCAACAAAAAAATAAACTGACCCAAGAAGAAATTATCTTGGGTCAGCTTTTATATAAGTGTATTTCTAAAATTCCAAGCTTGCTTGAATGTAATTTTCTATTTCGCTTATTTTAATTCTTTCTTGATCCATAGAATCTCTATTTCTAATTGTGACTGATTCGTCCTCTAATGTATCAAAATCAATTGTTATACAATAAGGCGTTCCAATTTCATCTTGTCTTCTGTATCTCTTACCTATACTTCCTGTTTCATCGAAATCAAGATTAAATTTCTTACTTAATTCTGCATAAATATCTAAAGCCTTTTCTGACAACTTTTTAGAAAGAGGTAATATCGCTGCCTTAAATGGAGCTAATGCTGGATGTAGATGCATTACAGTTCTGACATCTCCGCCTTCCAATTCCTCTTCATCATATGCCTCAATTAAAAATGCCAAAGCAACTCTATCTGCACCTAAAGATGGCTCTATAACATATGGCACATACTTCTCATTAGTAGTTTGATCTAAATAACTTAAATCTTGACCTGAATGTTCTTGATGCTTAGATAGATCATAATCAGTTCTATCTGCTATTCCCCAAAGTTCACCCCAGCCAAATGGGAATAAATATTCTATATCAGAAGTTGCATTCGAGTAGAAAGATAACTCTTCTTCTCCATGATCTCTCATTCTTAAATTTTCTGGCTTAACATTCAAATTTAATAAGAAGTTCCAGCAATAATCCTTCCAATACTTATGCCATTCCAAATCAGTTCCAGGCTTACAGAAGAATTCTAATTCCATTTGTTCAAATTCTCTTGTCCTGAAGGTAAAATTACCAGGTGTAATTTCATTTCTAAAGGATTTGCCTATTTGAGCTATACCAAATGGTACCTTTTTTCTTGATGTTCTTTGTACTGCTTTAAAATTAACAAAAATGCCTTGTGCTGTTTCTGGCCTTAAATACATTTCTGCTTTAGCATCCTCAGTAACTCCTTGGAAAGTTTTAAACATAAGATTAAATTTTCTTATATCTGTATAGTTCATCTTTCCACATTTAGGACAAATTATGTTATTTTTTTCAATATATTCTTTCAATTGTTCGTTAGTCCATCCATCAGCGGTAGCTACTTCTACTCCATTTTCTGTCATATGATCCTCGACTAACTTATCAGCTCTAAATCTTGCTTTACATTCCTTACAATCCATTAACGGATCTGAGAAACCTCCAACATGCCCTGATGCAACCCAAACTTCTCTATTCATTAAGATAGCAGAATCTAATCCAACATTATAAGGACTTTCTTGAACAAACTTTTTCCACCATGCTCTTTTTACATTATTTTTAAATTCCACTCCTAAAGGACCATAATCCCACGAATTAGCTAAGCCACCATATATATCTGATCCCGGAAATACAAATCCTCTATTTTTACAAAGAGCTACAATCTTATCCATTGTTTTTTCTACTGCCATTGTTTTATCCCTCCAAATATATTTTTATAAAATAAAAAAGGCTTTAAGCACAAAGGGACGAAATATAATTCCGCGGTTCCACCCTTCTTGGCTTAAGCCCATCTTTCTTCATCGATTTCCTCACACTCAAAAGCTCCATTCATTTATAACCAATAATGATTTCCACCAAACATCATCTCTCTTCAACTGACTTATAAATTACTTTTCTTTTTCAACATGTGTATTTAATTTATAAATTAATTTTAACAAAATCATTTTATATGTCAAGACTGAATATTTTCTAAAAAAATATAAAAAAATGGCTCCGCGAAGAGGACTCGAACCTCCAACCTATCGGTTAACAGCCGAGTGCTCCACCATTGAGCTATCGCGGAACGTCATTACTTAATCTATTATATCAGTTTTTTTAGATTATGCAACCCTTTTTTAATAAAATATCAATTTTATATTTCTACATTATCAAGTCATATTATTCTTTAGTGCTGACTCCTTTAAATACATTTATTTATCTTTATAAATTTTACAAAATAAAAAAGTTATAGCAACAATTTCAAAATATATGCTATAACTCATATTACTACTCTAAAAGATATAAAAAAATGGCTCCGCGAAGAGGACTCGAACCTCCAACCTATCGGTTAACAGCCGAGTGCTCCACCATTGAGCTATCGCGGAACGTCATTACTTAATCTATTATATCAGATTTCTAAAATTATGCAATCCCTTTTCCTAAAATACCACTTTTTATTTTCATATTATATAAACCATATTGGTCTTTAGATCTCATATACTTTAGATGTTTTCATTTATTTATATTTATAAATTTTACAAAATAAAAAAAGCTACAGCAATTCCTAAATCCCCGCTATAACTCACATTACTATGCTAAAAAATATAAAAAAATGGCTCCGCGAAGAGGACTCGAACCTCCAACCTATCGGTTAACAGCCGAGTGCTCCACCATTGAGCTATCGCGGAACGTCATTACTTAATCTATTATATCAGTTTTTTCTAATTATGCAAGCTTTTTTTGTATTTTATTTATCTTGGAATCTTCGAAAATCATCTATTATCTATCCTTATTCTATATAAGGTGGCAACAGCATATAAACATTACCTACGAAATAACAATTTTATTGCATCCATGCAGATAAAAAGGTTCATATATGCCTTGTATGCACATATGAACCTTTTTGTAACAATCAATAAAATATATTTATTTTAACTGTATTGAAATTATTTTTGTGGCCTCATTGTTGGGAATAATATAACATCTCTAATTGATGCTGAATCAGTTAAAAACATTATAAGTCTATCTATACCCATTCCCATTCCACCTGTTGGTGGCATACCTGTTTCAAGCGCACTCATAAATTGCTCATCTAACATATACGCTTCATCATCGCCAAGTTCTCTTTCCTTCGCTTGTTGTTCGAATCTTTGTCTTTGAACTATAGGATCGTTTAATTCTGAGTATGCATTACAAAGTTCTCTACCAAATACAAAACCTTCAAATCTTTCAGTGAATTCAGGATTTCCTCTCTTTTTCTTTGTAAGAGGTGAAATTTCTACTGGATAATCTGTAACAAATGTAGGCTGAATCATATTTACTTCTCCAAACTCTTCATATAAAGCATTTAAAACTTCGCCTTTTGTTACTGTATTTAATGGTTTAGCAAATTCTAAGTGTTTTTCCTTTGCTATAGTTTGAGCTTCGTCGTCAGATTTTATTTCATTGAAATCTACTCCAGCATATTCTTTTACAGCATCAACCATAGTGATTCTTCTCCATGGTGGCTTAAAGTCTATTTCTGTACCTTGATAAGCAACCTTAGTAGTTCCATTTACTTTTTCGCAAATATATGCAACCATATTTTCTGTAATTTCCATCATATCATTATAATCAGAATATGCTTCATATAATTCGATAGCTGTAAATTCAGGATTATGTCTTACTGACATACCTTCATTTCTAAAATTTCTTCCTATTTCATATACCTTTTCAAAACCAGCAACTATTAATCTCTTAAGATACAACTCTGTAGCTATTCTTAAATACATATCCATATCCAAAGTATTGTGATGCGTAATAAAAGGTTTTGCTGCTGCTCCACCAGCTATTGCTCCAAGAATTGGAGTTTCCACTTCTATAAAGCCTTTAGTATCTAGGAATTCTCTCATAGCTGAAATAATTTTACTTCTTTTAATAAAAGTATCCTTAACTTCTGTATTAGTAATTATATCAACTTCTCTTTGTCTATATCTTAAATCTGGATCTTTTAATCCATGCCACTTTTCTGGAAGCGGCTTTAAAGACTTACATGTTAATTCAAAATTATTTACGTTTACTGATACTTCACCTGTTTTAGTTGTAAACACTTCTCCAGTTGCGGCAATCCAATCACCCAAATCAAAAGTTTTATATTGTTTTAAGTTTTCTTCTCCAACCTTGTCAATCTTTAAGAATAGTTGTATCTTGCCATCTTTGTCATGTATATCTGAGAAAACAACTTTTCCTTGGCCTCTTTTAGACATTAACCTTCCTGCAACGGTTACTTCCTTACCTTCTAATGCATCGTAGTTTGCCTTAACTTCCTCTGATGTATGAGTTCTATTGACTTTATAAACATCAAAAGGATCCTTTCCAGCACCTTGTAGCTCTGCTAGTTTAGCTCTTCTCAATCCTTCCTGTTCATTATACTGAGACTCTAACTCTTGCATGCTCATTTCTTCTGTTGACATTATTGTACCTCCAATTAACTTCTACTTATTCCTAGTATTTCGAATTTATTAACTCCGTCTGGAACTGTTACCTCTACTACATCACCAACTTTTTTACCAACTAGTGCATTTCCAACCGGTGATTCGTTTGATATTTTAAAATTCATAGGATCTGCTTCAGCTGAACCTACTATTGAATACTCTACTTCTTCATCAAATTCATAATCCTTAACTTTTACCTTTGCCCCAACTGAAACAATATCACTTGGAATTTCTGATTCATCAACAACTACTGCATTCTTTAACATATTTTCTAACTGAATTATTCTTCCTTCTGTAAATGCTTGGTCGTTTTTAGCTTCATCATACTCAGAATTTTCACTCAAGTCACCGTATCCTAAAGCAATTTTTATCTTTTCAGTTATTTCTTTTCTTTTTACTGTTTTTAAATATTCTAGTTCGCTTTCTAATTTTTTAACACCTTCATAAGTCATAACATATTGTTTTGATTGGCTCATATACTTTAACTCCCCTTTAAAACCTTCTATATTATTTATTTTAGTTAGTGATTTTAATCTTTATTTTAATAAGTTATCCATTAAATAAATCATTCTAAGCAATCTCTTATTACATCGTTAACAGAGAACGCCTTTAAATTTATAATAATTTAAAATATATTTTAATCTGAAAATCATTTAACTTATTATAAATCAGCCTATTTCATATGTCAATGAATCCTAATTTGAAGCACCTTACCCTATTGAATGGTAATTTACTCAATACAACTTTACTGATAGCTATGCTTTCTGCATATCAAACATTAAATAAACTAAGTTGAAATATTAATATAAAAGTAAATTAGCAAAATATAAAATAAATTAAAATATAATATTCATCTAATGATTAATATTTATATATACTATATTTCTTATTCAGCTAAATTGCATTTTTCTAAATATTAATAATATGCTTAAAACACATAATTAATTCTAATTATTATTGCAAAGGTTATAATTCATCTTGATATTTTCTTAAAGCTTGAATAACTTTTCCACTCTCATCTATAGTATTAATCTGATTTTTAAGTTCTGTACATCTTGGAAGTCCTTTAATATACCAGGATGCGTGTTTTCTCATTTCCCTTATTGCTTTAAATTCTCCATCATATTTTATTGCTAATTCATAATGCCTAATGCACATTTCAATTTTTTCATTATTTGAAACTTCTTGAACTTCTTCGCCATTAAGTAAATTATTTATCTGTCTAAATATCCATGGATTTCCTTGACTTCCTCTTGCAATCATTATTCCATCACAGTCAGTCATTCTCTTCATTCTAATAGCATCTTCTGGAGAAAATACATCCCCATTTCCTATTACAGGAATCGAAACACTATCCTTAACTTTCTTTATTATATCCCAATCTGCTTTCCCTTGATACATTTGTCTCCTTGTTCGTCCATGAATAGCAATAGCATCCACTCCAGCTTGTTCCATACCTTTTGCAAATTCCACTGCATTAATATTATCCTCATCAAATCCCTTTCTAAATTTGACAGTAACAGGTTTTGTTGAAACTTTTTTTATAGCTCTAACGATATCGTATGCGAGTTCCGGTTCTTTCATCAATGCAGATCCTTCTCCATTTTTAACTATTTTGGGAGCTGGGCATCCCATATTAATATCAATAATACAAATATCTTCCCTGTTATTTAAATATTCTTCACAAATTCTAGCCATCACATCTGGTTCTCTACCAAATATTTGAGCTGCAACTGGTTTTTCTTCATCCGCTATTCTAAGTAAGGTTTGTGTATTCTCGCTCCCATAATATAATGCTTTAGCACTAACCATTTCGGTATAAACCAACCCGCATCCCATTTCCTTACATAATCCTCTAAATGATATGTCAGTTACTCCTGCCATAGGTGCTAGAAATATATTGTTTTCAAAGGTTAAATTCCCTATCTTCATTGTAGAATATACTCCTTACATTATTGTACAAATCTCAATTTCCATATAATTTATCTTTGGAAAATCTCCATGTCTTTATTTTTTTCATATAATATCTTTAATCCTTCTAGTGTTAAATCTGAATCAACTTTATCAATAACATCAGTCTCTTTAGCTATCAAATTTGCTAATCCACCTGTTGCTAATACAAAAGGCTCTTCTTTATACTTAGAATTTTTCATTTCTTGTTTCATTTTCTTCACTATATATTCAACTTGCCCAATATAACCAAATATAATACCAGATTGCATACTTGATACAGTATTTTTGCAAATCATATTTTTTGGCACTTCTAATTCTACTCTAGGAAGCTTAGCTGCTCTTTCAAATAAAGCATCTGCTGAAATTCTTATCCCTGGACATATGCATCCTCCAAGATAATCTCCATTCGCTCTTACTGCACAAAAAGTTGTAGCAGTTCCAAAGTCTATTATTATAACTGGTCTTTTGTAAATTTCATATGCAGCAACAGCATTTACTATTCTATCCGCTCCAACTTCTCTTGGATTATCATATTTAATATTTATTCCAGTTTTCACTCCTGGTCCAACTATTATAGGTTCGTGACAAAAACATTTTCTTAACATATTTTCTAAAGAATGCATTATATTAGGAACAACAGAAGAAACTATAACTCCAGTAATATTTTTAGGATCAATGTCACTTAAGTTAAATAGTTGCATAACTTGTATACCATACTCATCTGAAGTTTTATTTCCTTCACTTGAAATACGCCAACTAGCTATATACCTTTCTCCATTATGTACTCCCAAAACAATGTTAGTATTACCTGCATCAACAAGTAAAATCATAGAAAGCACCACCTTAATATAGTTAAATTAAAAGCAGCCCGAAGAGCTGCCTTAATTTAGAAATTGACTAAAAAATAACAATATAATTTTAACAATTATATTTAATTTGTCAAGAGTTTAAATGCGATTTTAGATTAATACCATTACTTTCTCGTTATTGTTGTTATTTCTAATATGTCCATATATGAAATCATTAGAACAATCCTATTATTTCTCCACTTTTTAATACATCCATCTTGTTTGCAGCTGGCACCTTTGGAAGTCCAGGCATAGTCATTATGTCACCCGTTTGAACTACTATGAATCCAGCACCGTTTGATACTCTAACCTCTTTAACTGTAATATCAAATCCTTCAGGTCTAGCTAAAAGACTAGGGTTATCTGACAAGGAATATTGTGTTTTTGCCATACATATAGGAAGTTTATCTAATTTAAACTTTTCTAATTCATCAATTTGTTTTTTTGCTGTTGGAGTATAATTAACTTTATCCGCACCATAAATTTCATTAGCAATTGTAAATATTTTATCCCTAATAGATTTTTCTTTGTCATAGATAGGTTCAAAATTTGATTCACTATTATGTAATGTATCTAAAACTATATTAGCAAGGTCAATTCCACCTTCACCACCTTTAGCCCATACATCGCATAAAGCTACCTTAACTCCAATTTTGTCGCAAAAATCTTTAATAAATTCTACTTCTTCAGAACTATCTGTAACAAATTTATTTATTGCAACAACTGGTGTAATTTTAAATTTCTTTATATTCTCTATCTGTTTCTCTAAATTAGCAATTCCACTTTTTAACGCTTCAACATTTGGGATATTTAATTCAGTTTTAGCTATTCCGCCATGATGTTTTAACGCTCTTATTGTTGCAACTATTACAACACATTCCGGTTCTAAATTTCCATATCTGCACTTAATATCAAAAAACTTTTCTGCACCTAAATCTGCTCCAAACCCAGCTTCTGTTACAACAACATCTCCTAACTTTAGGGCAAGTTTAGTTGCCATTATAGAATTACACCCATGAGCGATATTAGCAAATGGTCCTCCATGTATTAACGCTGGAGTATTTTCTAATGTCTGAACCAAATTAGGTTTAATAGCGTCTTTCATCAATAGTGCCATAGCGCCTTGTACTTCTAGTTCCTTAGCATAAACTGGATTTCCATCTAAATTATAAGCAACTACTATATTTCCCATTCTCTCCTTTAAGTCTTCTAGGTCGCTTGCTAAACATAATATAGCCATTATTTCAGACGCAACAGTTATATTGAATCCATCTTCTCTAACAAATCCGTTAACCTTTCCTCCCATTCCAACAACGATATGCCTTAATGCTCTATCATTCATATCAATTACTCTTTTAAATACAATCCTTCTAGAATCAATTCTTAAAACATTACCTTGGTGAATATGATTATCTATTGCTGCTGATAACAAATTATTAGCAGATGTAATAGCATGCATATCTCCAGTAAAATGAAGATTAATATCCTCCATTGGAACAACTTGAGCATATCCACCGCCAGCTGCTCCACCCTTGATGCCGAAAACCGGACCTAATGATGGCTCCCTCAACGCTATTACGGCTTTCCTACCAAGCCTGTTTAAAGCCTGACCAAGGCCTACTGTAACTGTTGACTTTCCTTCTCCCGCAGGAGTTGGATTTATAGCTGTTACTAAAACTAACTTTCCATCCTTATTATTTCTAACTTTATCATATACGTCTAAAGATATCTTGCACTTATATTTTCCATAGTACTCTATATCATCTTCACAAAGTCCTAATTTTTCAGCCACATTTTTTATTGGCTCCATCTTTGCCTCTTGAGCAATCTGAATATCACTTTTCATTTAAAATTCCTCCTAAATATAAACCCAAAATTATACTTAATATAACTTATTATATCATTTCACTATATATAATAAAAGTTTTTTCGAATAATAAGTATAAATGCAATCCGAACATTCGTATTCATATGAATAATATGCAATATTATTCATAAATATTAAAAGGCTATTTCAAACGCATTTTGTGTTTGAAATAGCCTGTATATTAATTATTTACAAAAATATCTTCAAATTCTTGTGCATCAAGTTTTTCTTTTTCAATCAAAGCTTTTGCAACAGCATGTAACTTATCTATATTTTCCTTTAAAAGTTTATTAGCTCTATCATAAGCCTCATCTATGAATTTCTTTATTTCTTTATCTATTTTAGAACCTATTTCTTCACTAAAGTTTCTTCCCTTACCTAAGTCTCTTCCAAGGAAAACTTCATCATGTCCTGAAGTATTAAATGATATAGTTCCAATCTCTTCACTCATACCATAATCCATAACCATGCTTCTAGCTATATGACTTGCTCTATCAATGTCATTTTTTGCGCCAGTACTAATATCTCCCATAATCAATTTTTCAGCAACTCTTCCGCCTAAAAGTCCAACCATCTCATCTTTTAACTTAGACTTAGATGTATATGAAGTATCTTCCTTTGGAAGATGCATAGTATATCCACCAGCTCTGCCTCTTGGGATTACACTTATTTCATGAACTGGATCACAATATGGGAGCAATCTCATAACAACTGCGTGGCCTGCTTCATGATAAGCCGTCAATTTTCTATCATGCTCAGTTATTACTCTACTCTTTTTTTCAGGCCCTGCAATTACTTTTGTTATTGCTTCTTCCATCTCAGACATAGAAATTTGTTTTTTCTCTTTCCTTACAGCAAGTAATGCTGCTTCATTTGTTAAGTTTTCCAAATCTGCTCCTGAAAAACCTGGTGTTCTTCTAGCAAGAACATCTAATTTTACATCCTCTTTTAATGGTTTCTTTCTAGTATGAACTTTAAGGATTTCCTCTCTTCCTTTTACATCTGGTGCTCCAACAATTATTTGTCTATCAAATCTTCCTGGTCTTAATAACGCCGGATCTAATATATCTGGTCTATTAGTCGCAGCTATCATAATTATACCTTCATTAGCTCCAAATCCGTCCATTTCAACAAGTAGTTGATTTAATGTCTGTTCTCTTTCGTCGTGTCCTCCACCTAAGCCTGCACCTCTTTGTCTTCCGACTGCATCAATTTCATCTATAAATACTATACAAGGTGAATTTTTCTTTGCCTCTTCAAATAGACTTCTAACTCTCGATGCACCAACACCAACAAACATTTCAACAAAATCTGATCCTGATATGCTAAAGAATGGCACTCCTGCCTCTCCTGCTATCGCTTTTGCAAGCAATGTCTTTCCAGTTCCAGGAGGTCCAACTAATAAGACTCCCTTAGGAATCCTCGCACCAATCTGTATATACTTTGATGGTAACTTTAAAAAGTCAACAATTTCTTCAAGTTCAGCTTTCTCTTCATCAGCACCTGCTATATCTTCAAATGTAACTGTTTGTGTATCTGGTGTTACCATTTTAGCCTTACTTTTGCCAAAATTCATAACCCCTCTTCCACCACTTCCACTTTGGGATTGTTGAGTAAATATAAACAAGAATATAAATATAAATACCGCCATTAATATGAATGGAAGTAATGTTGCTATCCATGTTGCGTTATTAGATGGCTTCTCAAAAACAACTTTAACATCTAATTTAGGCTGATTTACTATTAGTGAACTAACAAGTTCCCCTGGTGCAATAGTAACAAAACTTTTATTATCTGTAGTTTTCCCTTCTACAGTCATACTATCTTCCTTGACTAAGATGCTTTCTATTTCATTTGCATTCCACTTTTGTATAAATGCACTATAAGTTATCTCATTAGAACCTTTTCCTGTTTGCCACATAGTAACTGCTGCTAAAATCAGCATAACTGAGCATACAATCCATACAGCCGCACTTGAATATTTTTTCATTCAAGGCCCCCCTCTCTCATCATATTTAAAATTTTACCATAGGAATATTTTTATTACAATTAAAATTGAATTTTCTATTTTTCATATACTTCAGGCTTTAATATCCCTATAAAAGGTAAATTCCTGTATTTTTCAGCATAATCTATTCCATACCCTACTATGAATCCATCAGGAACCTCAAATCCAATATATTTAACATCTAGATTCGATTTACGCCTTGCTTGCTTATTTAGCAATGCAACTATTTCTATGCTATTTGCTTTTCTCGCTTTTAGGTATTTAAGTAAATATGTTAAGGTTACTCCTGTGTCAACAATATCTTCAACTACTAAAATATCTTTTCCTTCTATACTATTATCCAAATCCTTTAATATTCTTACAACACCAGATGTTTCTGTGGAACTTCCATAGCTTGACACTGCCATAAAATCTATTTCACATTTAATAGATATATTCTTTATTAGCTCAGCGGCAAATATTACTGATCCTTTTAAAATACCAACTACAAGTAATTCTCTTCCTTTGTAATCAGTACTTATTTCACTTGCAAGTTCTTTAATCCTTTTACTTAAGATTTCTTCTGAATATAGTATCTCTTGTATATCTTGTTTCATATTAATATTCCTTTCTTTTAACGACTACTTTTAATATATTTGTACTTTTGCTTGTAAGTTTATATTCTTCTGAAATTCTAATTCCAATAATCCATGCAATCCTTTCATCAAAACATAAAATAGGAATGCACTCTCTTTCCTCTTTAGGAATCTTCATATCAATAAAAATATCTTTTAATTTTTTACTCCCACTCATACCTAGCGGAACAATTTTATCTCCATTCTTTCTGTTTCTTATTGAAATATTATCATTAATTTTATCAAAATCAAAATACTTAACGAAATTGCCTTGCTTTAAGTTTATAGTATTTTCCTTATAATTATTAATTATCGAAAATTGAATAATATACTTATGAAACTCAACTGTATTTATATATATGTTATTTTTACTCAAAATTATTTCTTCTTTTTTACTATTTATATCAGATTTTTTTGTCTTTGTTTTTATGTATATATCCCCATAAACATTTTCAGCGCAAACTCCATTTGGGAGATGTACTAACTTTCCCGAGTACTTTTGAGCCAAACAAGATATTTCATATATATGTTTAACCTCAAAATCATAATTAGACTTTGAGTATCTTGTTAGTGCCTTCCTTAATACTCTATTAACCAAAGGTTCTTCCTCTTTAAATATTTCCTTTTTTATTATAAAATAATCATCACACTCTACACAATATTTATTGTATAGACCTACGGATAATTTTTCAAGAAATTCATTATCTTTTTGTAATAATGTGGACATCCTATTTAAAGTCTGTACTATATCCTCATTGAAATTTTCTTTCATATATGGCAATATATCTAATCTTATTTTATTTCTATTATAGATTTTTTCAAAGTTAGTTTTATCAATTCTAGGATTTAAATTTTTTAATTCTACGTAGTTCTCTACTTCCTCTCTACTTAAACATAAAATAGGCCTTATTATTTTATTATCTCTAGAGGCTCTGATCCCTCCCAGACCTTCAAGACCTGTTCCCCTCATAAGCCTAAATAAAATAGTCTCCGCTTGATCATTAGCATTATGTGCAGTGGCAATCTTATTAAAATCTTCTTTTTTCAAGATTTCGTCAAAAAAATCATATCTAGCACTTCTTCCAGCCATTTCGGAAGACAATTTATTTTCCTTAGAATAAGCATTAATATCTACACGTTTCACAAAGCATTTTATTCCCATCTCATTGCATGTACTAATAACATATTTCTCATCTTCAAATGCATCTTTACCTCTTAAAAGATGGTTTAGATGTGCAGCAGCTATACTTATATTTAACTTTTCTCTTAACTCAAATAAAACATTCAAAAGGCATATAGAATCTGGCCCTCCAGAAAGAGCAATTAAAATTTTATCATTAGGTTTAATAAGATTATTGTCTTTTATATAAGACAGTACTTTTTTATACAAAAATAACACTCCTATTTATTTATTATTGTGTCATATATCATTCCGCTTCTTATATTTTACGTATATATGTTTTAAATGTAAACATTATTGCTTTAATTTAGCATTGGAAAACTCATTTTATATAAATATAATATTACTTTTCTATAATAATCTCATTTATTTAACTAAATATTAAATAAACATAAATAGCTGTTTCAAAATTAGCTTATGACTTAAATTTTTGAAACAGCTATTTATAATATTTTAATAACTTATTGTACAATGATCTTAGCTATCTAAATAAACCTTTGAAACTACAACTGTCATATCATCTTTAATCGTTCCATTACTTAATTCTTTTGCTTTTTCTAGCACCTTTTCTGACAGTTCTCTAGGATCTGAATTAATCTTCTTTAAGTATTCCTCAATCCAAGTTGATTCTCCTGAGTTTGACTTATCTATATCTAAAATACCATCGCTAACATTAATTAAAATATCACCAGGTCTTAACACTTCTCTTATAACTTCCACGTCCACTTCATCTACAAGCCCAAAAGGCAAGTTCTTAGAATTAATAGGTATTACATCACGGCCTCTTTTAATAAAGCTAGGTGCCGCACCTATCTTAACAAATATTGCATTACCGTTATATAAGTCAATTCTATTTAAATCTAAAGTTGCATATTTTTCATCTTCAGAAAATCTCATTCCCATTATAGAATTGACTGTGTTGACTGTTATATCCTCATCGAATCCTGCTTCAATAAGCCTTTCTACCAAATCTACAGTCGCTTTGCTTTCCTCTCTAGCTTCCGGTCCAGAACCCATTCCATCACTTAGTATAGTCATATACGTTCCATTTCTCGTCCTTCCGAAACTATAACTATCACCTATTTGAGTTTCTCCGCCTTTCGGTTCCATTGCTCCATAAGATACCATATAGTACTTTGGTTTTTCTTCTATCGTTATAACGCATTCGTTTGTCTTCGGATTTAATTTACATCCATCATCTCCAATACATAATTTAATTCTCATAGCATTACTCAATAGAGAAACTATGGTTTTCTCATAATAATCAGCTCCTTCACAATTATTTACACTTAATCTAATTTTAACTCTACCATTCTTATCTATATAACAAAAAATATCATTATAATATATTGAATTTTTATTTAATATACGTTTAGTCAATCTCTCTAAATCAGTATCTATTCTAACTTCCTTTTTAAAATCATTAAGAAGGTTATCCAAAGTACATGATATATTAGATATATGAGATGATAATATATTTCTCCCTTCTGCTAATCTCTCCTTTATTGATTCATTTACATTATAATTAGTTACAATCCCCTCTGCATTTCTTAAAAGTGTAAAGTTCTTGATACATCTTTTTTGCAAATCCATAGGAATTGCTACCTTCCCTTGCTCTTGACTTTGAATTAACATCTGAAAAGAGTTAAAAGTTTGATGAAAGTCTCTTTCCCAGCATAAAGGTTTATTTTCACAGCTTGAGCAGCTTCTATCAGCTAAGTTTTCTACTAACGCACTTCCCTTCGATTTAATCAATAAATTTTCATTATCATTAGTCGTTAATAAACATTTCGATACATTTGTAAGTACACTTGTAAGTTCCTTTAATTTAAAAGTAAACTCCTCCTTTATTGCATTCAACTGAATTTCGCCTAAAGATGCTTTCTTTCTATATGGATTTATCTCAATTTCAATACTTGTAAATACAGGTTTTGGAACACATAAGAATAAAACAGAACTAGCAAGAACTTCCACTCCTAACTTCAACGTTACTGCATTAGAATATAAAGCTAATGCAGTATAAATTATTATACCTGATAGTATTGAAAATATTTTCCCTGTATCCTTAAATATGCCAACAATCAATCCTCCAACTCCAAAGAAGGCTACACTATACATCATATCATTCGATGCTACTCCAAGCATTATTCCCATAGAAACTCCAATCATAGTTCCGTATGTCGCCCCACCTACATATGCAATTGTCAGAACTAATGTCAATGCACATATATTCCTGATAGAATAGTTACTAATATTTATATTACCTATTCCTGCAACCAATAAGCACAAGAATATTCCAATGCTGACTATTTCCTCTGAAGAAAAGAAGTAATTAGTATTAATTTCTTCCAAAGAATTTAACGCATACTTTATAACATAATATATAGGCACTACAATCAATGTCTGTACTAAACATAAAGTTATATTTACACCAACCTCATATTTATTAACTATTAAACCATAACAAAAAAAACTGCTTAGAATTATTACAAAACCCACTAACTCCTTTTTTCTATTTTTAGCTTGTGCTATAAACACATAGTAAATTGTCACTAATGCTACAGCTATTAAATATACATAACCATCTGTCAATAAATTACTTATTGTCAGATATCCTATAGCAATTCCTATTGCCACAGTTAAACTATTTTTTCTATTTTCTTTTGTAACTACAGCTATCAAATACGCAATTCCAATTGGAGCTATTCCAAGACTATCTGATTGATTTAATAATAAATTTACCCTGCCGAGCAAAACTCCTGACATTAGAATAATTCCCAACTTAACTATAGATGTTTTCATCCATAACTTTTTTCTTAAGTTTTCCACTCTAGTTATTCCCTCATATTTGTTCAACCCTAACCCATACTGCACATCAGCTCGCCTCATTTCCAAATAATGTAATTTGATTATAGCATCATAACCTCACGATAAATGTCATAAGGTGTTTCGCATAGAAAACTTTCGTAGGACAACTTCATCTAAATTTCTCTAATATCTAATGATTTAATAGATTATTTTCTTTATTGGATATTATCTAATATTACACTTAGTTAAGGCAACTCAAGCTATTTAGCTAATTATTGAGTTTAAACTATTATAATTAATTTGTCGTTAATCTTATTTTATTAGAAATTTATATATAAAATATTTTTCATAAAATCATAAACCCTGAATACATTTTTTGATTACTCCTTAAAATAATATTTTTTACGATTATTCTTTAATTTTCTTAATTTTAGTGACCAAAATTTGCATTTAATAATCAATCTTATGACAAGTAACTTATAACACTCAAAATATTAAATACTAAAAAAAGTCTAACATAAATGTAATTATCTACATTCATATTAGACTTCTATCTATAACTAATTACCCCCCTGTTAGAAAAGTAATCTTTAAATACCTCATTCATAGCATTATAAATTAATACTAAAGCATTCTTCTCAATGGCTAGGTATTTATCTAGAAAAGTATATTATACTTTTACTTTATGCCTCACATAATAAATATCTTTGAAACAAAAAAAGGCTTAAGCAATTGCTTAAGTCTTTTGGTTGCGGGGACAGGACTTGAACCTATGACCTTCGGGTTATGAGCCCGACGAGCTACCAACTGCTCCACCCCGCGATATTATTTTTTTCATATATATGGTGCCGAAGACCGGAATCGAACCGGTACGGTGTTTAACTACCGCAGGATTTTAAGTCCTGTGCGTCTGCCAGTTCCGCCACTTCGGCACATATTGGTAGCGGAAATAGGACTTGAACCTACGACACCTCGGGTATGAACCGAGTGCTCTAGCCAGCTGAGCTATTCCGCCATATCAATGGTTGCGGGGACAGGACTTGAACCTATGACCTTCGGGTTATGAGCCCGACGAGCTACCAACTGCTCCACCCCGCGATATTATCTTTTTCATATATATGGTGCCGAAGACCGGAATCGAACCGGTACGGTGTTTAACCACCGCAGGATTTTAAGTCCTGTGCGTCTGCCAGTTCCGCCACTTCGGCATATCTTATAACTAAGTGCCAACGACAAAGCTAATTATAATACATATTCATTGCTGTGTCAACAACATTTTTTTATTAATATTATATATTAATATTTTAATTGTAATAATCAGTGAATTACAAGTTTTAATCACTGTAAATATCTATTTATAATCTTAATAATGCAGAACAAACTGTAAACAAATATAAAAATTTCTCTACAAATCTATTCTGCATTTGAAATTTATCAAGCAAATTTTATATTTATTTTCCCATAAAGATTAAAAGAACTCTTAGCAGCCTTTTTTTCCACCTTTACTTTTAAATTCTTGATGCTTCTTTACATCTTGCATTCTTTCTTCGCTATCCTTTAGAAACTTAGACATAATATCTTCGAAATTTCCTGAATTAGTAGTTTTCTTCTTATCAGGTGCCTTCCAGTCAATCTCTGCTGGTTTAACCGATTTTCTTTGAACATTTGCTTGCTTTATTGAAAGACTGATTTTACCATTATCATCAATTGAGATAACTTTCACTTTCACTTTATCTTGCTCACTAAGATGTTCTCTAATATCTTTTACGTAAGAATCTGCCACTTCTGAAATATGAACTAATCCAGTTTTGCCTTCAACTTCAATAAAAGCTCCAAAGTTTGTGATGTTTATCACTGTGCCCTCTACTATGTTTCCTGCCATTAAGGTCATGTTTAAAAGACTCCTCCTTAAATTTAAAAATATATAAATTTATAAGAACAAATCTGCTATGCAGATGTTCTTTAATTTAGAATACAAATTTAATTATTCAGCTACTATAATATTACCAGAGTTTTATAAGTTTTTCTATAAATTGAAAATTAATTTTGATTTGTTATCTCTCCATTAACAACTTTTTCACCAGGCTTAATCATTCCAAGTCTTTCTCTTGCTAATTTTTCAAGATAATCTGATGAATTTGAATTAATTTTATCAACTTCATCCTGAAGTCTTTCATTTTTTTGTTTAATTTCATTTAACTGAACTTGCTTACTATCAATTTCCTTTTGAATTCTATTCATTGTTATAGTTTGCCTAATGTAACTAAAGGTAAAGAAAATAATAAATCCAGTAATTATTGTCCGCTTTAATATTAACTTCGTTTTCATCTATAAGAACCTCTATTTTGCAAATTCTCTTAAGTCTATTGTAAACACTATATTAGTATTATTCAAGTAATTTTTTATCATTTCCTTTTATCTGTAATTTTATATGCAATTATTTTTAATGGATACAATAAATTCTTTAATAAAATTCTAATCAACTTATAAGATGATTTTGCGATTAACATCTCACTATTATAAAAATACTTACTGATAAATTTAAAGTATAACATAATAGCTGCAATTATAAAAATATATACGTAGGGAGTTAAAAATGCATAATTAGTATATAATAAAAAAGTAAACACAATTAAAGCAATAAGTACACAAAATAGCATATCTTCTATTATTGTCAATATTTTTATAGAGTTTAATCCTCTTATTCCTCTATATATATCAAATAATATTCCCGTTATAACACCTCCAATTAAGCTGCATACAACAAGATTAATCTGCATATTCAATCCTAAAGGCATACTATATTCCTACTTAAACAATCTACTTATTATACTTTCATTGCTCTTTTTAGATACTTTTCCATTATACACCATAGAGGCAATGCTTCCGGCAATTATAACATCACCATTTTGCACATCTAATTTATTCATTTTTAACTCTTCTCCCTTAATAGTTAAGTTCCCCAGACTAGTTGTTAAATCTATTTTTTGCTCATCAAAACTTATAACCTCTATAACACCGCTTAAAGTTAATTTTTTTCTATTCTCTAGAGATAAACTTGATTTATTATCTTCTACTTTATTTTCCACTCTCTTCTCCATTAAAAATTCCTCCATTCATTTTTCTTATACAATATATGCTTATATTTTGTATTTTAGAATTTAGAACCTTTAATAAGTTAAGTATAGTAGAATTTATTTTTTAACCATAACATGTTCTTATCCACTACGGCTTCACTTAACATAAAGTTTTTCCTAACAATACCCTATATATAGATAAAGAGTAGATAAACTATGTAGTTTCTACTCCTTATCTTCCTCACCCTCAAGGATAATATACATTTCTTTTGCCTCTTCTTTTCTCACATGTTCTACCACACTAGCAATTTCTGCCTTTAATACTTTATTAGCAAACGTTATTTCAATTATGTCCCCTTCTTTTATTTTTGTAGAAGGCTTTGCTACTTTACCATTTATTAATATACGTCCACTTTCACATATTTCTTTTGCTACAGTTCTTCTCTTTATAATTCGAGATACCTTTAAATATTTATCTAATCTCAAAATTTCTCCTCCATTCAAAAGAACCCGAGAAAACTCGGGTTCATATTTACTCTGTCTAACTTGTATTTTATTACTTGTTAACTTTATCTTTGAATTCCTTACCTGCTTTAAACACTGGAACTGTTGTTGCAGGAATGTTTATAACTTCTTTAGTTCTAGGATTTCTTCCTTCTCTAGCTGCTCTTTCTCTTGTTTCAAAAGTTCCAAAGCCAACTAATTGAACTTTTTCGCCTTTTTCTAGTGCTTCCTCAACACTTTCAATTAAAGCTTTTAATGCTAATTCCGCATCTTTTTTTGTTAATTTACTTTTTTCCGCCATACTAGTAATTAATTCTGCTTTATTCACAATAACATCCTCCTTAAAATCCAGTTACATATTTTCTAACTGTTTTCTTTATGTACTAAATTGCACTTCTTTATTATATAACCTCTTCAGCTACCCGTCTATAGAAAAACGCTTTCTTTTCCTATATATAACTAAATAATCCAATAAATCGTTACAAAGTAGTTCTTTTATAAATTATTATTCTTCATAAACTAGAGAATTCCTTTATTTAAATTATCCATTAACTTAAGTTTTTTTGAAATTTCCCATAGTTCATTCATTTCATCTAAAGTCATATTTGTTAATTCAATATTCTTATCTTTAGCTACTTTCTCAATATATTGAAATCTTTTTATAAACTTATCTATAGTATAATTTAACGCTATTTCCTCATCTACTTTCAAAAACCTTGCAACATTTACACATGAAAATATTAAATCTCCGACTTCTTCTTGTATTTTCTCCACATTTTCTGTATTATATACATCAATTACTTCTTTTAACTCCTCTTTTACCTTGCTTACAGCAAAATCTATATTTTCGAAGTCAAACCCAACCTTCTTTGCTTTTTCTTGAATCTTATGAGCTCTTAAAAGTGCAGGTAATCCCTTTGTTATTCCTCTCATTTCCTCCACAACACTATTATACCCTTTTTCTTTTTTCTTTAACTCATCCCACTTTATTATTACATCTTCCGATGAATTCAATCCATCATCATCCTTAAATACATGAGGATGCCTGCTTATCATTTTATTACAAATTCCTTCTATCACATCTCCTATGTCGAAATATCCATCTTCCTTTCCAATAGATGCATGAAAAACAACTTGTAGAAGTACATCTCCTAATTCTTCGATTAAAGAATCATCGTCTTCTTGATCTATCGCATCTATTACCTCATAACTTTCCTCTATCAACGCCTTCTTGAGCGACTTATGAGTTTGTTCTCTATCCCATGGACATCCACCTTCACCTCTCAACACTTCAATTATATCTAAAAAGTCATTGAAATCTTTTTTATTTTTAAGATCCTTTGGTATATAAATCGATGTTAAATAATCTATATCTTCCTGCATATCCAGTTCAAATAAAGGTATCTTTCTTATGCTCTCCTGACCGTATATTCCAGCTGCTCTTACATAATAAATCTCTGTCTCGTCATTATAGCATTCTAGCAATCTTAATTTAACTTCTGACGCTATCAATTGATTGTACACTTGCGTAACAATTGTCCCTATTCTTTTATCTAGAATTTGATTACTTATATCAAATGAATCTATAACCTTTAATCCCTCTATGGGATCAATCTTAAGGCTTTCAATCATTGCATCAATAAAACTTACTGCTGGTATAACTTTATATTCTATATCATTTTCTTTACATAATTCTATTAAGTTAAACACTGATTTTTCTGCCACCAATGGATGGCCTGGAACTGCATAAATCAAATCATTCATATTCTTATGTTTACTAATTAGATCTTTTGCAATATTCAGGTATACTTCGTCAAAACTGTCTATGCTATCATAAATATTATCATAAGTATCAAATACTATATTTTTTTCCTTTAGATAATCTACTGTTGGATGTTTTTCTGTCCTTAAAAATATATGTTTACTTTCTTCAAGTTCATTTATTGTTCCTATTGTCAATGCATCCTTGCTTCCTGGCCCTAATCCTACTATCTTAATCATTAGAATTTCTCTCCTTTTTATCTTCTTTTAAATCTATCCCTTATTTCCTCAATATTAAATACTTTAAATACAATTATCATTATAATATATACTATCATACCCAAAAATATAGATGTCAAGCAAGATATTCCATTACTAACTGTATTCTTATATAAAATATTATAACTTATTAACACAATTAACATCATAATACTCGATGCATAGCAAGGTTTTATTAATATTTCATATAAGTTAAGCTTTACTCTTAATGTAAATTTCATCATCACTATATTTAGAACGCTTACTGTTAAATAGGCTCCAAAGCTCGCTAAAACAGCACCATATATGTTGAATATTTCCATAGGAACTAATACCCAGGTTAATACAATCTTAATTAAACATCCAATTAAAAGGTTAATAACAGGTTTTATATAATGTCCTGTTCCTTGTAGTATTGCTGTTGTTGTTTGAGTAATTATTATAAAAGGAATTGTTAATGATAAATATTTTAATATCTCTATTCCTTCGAACCTGCCTGGAAATATGAACTTCATTACTGGTTCAGCTAAAAAGAATAATCCAAAAGTACACGGAATAGCAATTACTGATGCCATTTTCATAGATGCATCTATTTTACTTTTTAGTTCTTTCTGCTTCTTAAGTATAAAATTCTCGGCTATAATAGGAATTAGAGATGTACAGATAGCCATAGAAAGAGTTAAGGGAATATTTACAATTACAGAAGCCTTTCCTGTTAATTGTGCATATAATACAGTTGATTGTACATTTGTGAACCCTGCATCTAGCAGTTTTTGTGGCACCAAAATTGAATCTATTAAATTCATAATACTTGATACTGTAGTACCTAATGATATTGGTATTGCAATCTTTAATATAGTATTTAATATTTCTGGATTGCTTCGAACTCTTTTAATAGCGTAACGTTTCTTTACTCTTTTGTAATTGGAATATAAGTAAGCTCCCCCAAGAACAGCACCTGCCGTTGCTCCAAATGCCGCACCACCTGCAGAATATTCTATCCCCTTAGGTAATAAAAACACAGCAAGTCCCACGCCAAATATGACTCTACCAATCTGCTCTATTATCTGTGATATAGCAGATGGAGTCATATTCTGCAATCCTTGAAAGAACCCCCTAAATATAGTCACAAAAGATATTACAATTGGTGCAAATGATATTCCGATCAATGAATAATATGCTTTCGGATCCCACTTCAAAAATGATACTATCGGTCTCGCAAAAAAGAATAATGCTAATGTGGTGCCTGTCCCTATTATTGTCATTAAAATAGCAGACTCTTTCATTACTTCAAAGCTTCCATATACATCATTTGTTGCATTCTTTTCTGATATCATCTTAGAAATTGCAACAGGAACTCCAGAAGCCATAGCTATAAAAAACATATACAACGGATATGACATTTGATAATACCCTATTCCCTCATCTCCAATTAACATTATTAGTGGCCATCTAAAGAATAGGCCTAAAAATCTAGTTAATATTCCTGCAACTCCAAGAATTATGCTTCCCTTTATTAGGGATTGTTTTTTCATAAAACACCTCCAAACTTACATTTTACTAATTAATTATTATTGTAAGTTTGGAGGTATTATTCCTTTTATTTTCATAATGTAGCTATTTATAGATATTATTGCTCCATTTGTTTACCTAAGAATGCTGCTGCTGTCTCAACTAGTTTTGTTTCAACTTCACCAAGCTCTCCATCTTCTTTTGAAAGAATAATCACAGCTCCTATTTCATCACCTTCAGCTATGATTGGTGATATAACTTGACTAGTATACTCTGTTTCATCGTCATCATTATGTAATGGTATTACTGCGTTATCAGCTTTATTTAATAACACAGTTTTTCTTCCGTCCATTATCTTTTCTAACTCGCTGCTTACTTTTCTTTCTACGTAATCTTTTTTTGGTGCTCCACTTACTGAAACAAATGCATCTTTGTCAGCTATTAGTACTACATGACCTATAACTTGTTGCAAACTTTCGCAATATTCTTTTGAAAAGTTAGTAAGTTCTTCAATTGGTGAATATTTTTTTAGAATTACTCCACCGTCTCTATCAGTAAAAATTTCTAAAGGATCTCCCTCTCTTATTCTTAAAGTTCTCCTTATTTCTTTTGGTATTACTACTCTTCCTAAATCATCAATTCTTCTAACAATTCCTGTTGCCTTCATTGGTTATATAACCTCCTTTGAACTCTATTAATTGGTTGCACTATTATTATTTGAATTTCTAGAAATTTTATACACTTATAGACAAATTTTATATTAATTATTTTTTTATTAATATAAATGCTATTATTTTAATGAAATACATATAGTAGAAATAAAAAATAGGACTACTTTGAAATATCTCTAATCATTCAAAGTAGTCCTAACTTTTATGGTTAAATAGCTAATTTATTAATCGCTAACTAATACTGTTCTTAGTATTATAATTTTTCTTCATAAGTTTTAACTTTTAAATCTGTTTTCCATTCTGTAATCTTAGCACTTAATGCATCTTGTTGTTTTTGTTGCAATAATGACGATTTTATCTGATCTTTTACTTGTTCAAAAGGAGTTACTTGTGAGTCTTTTAATCCAGTAGCTTTAATTATATGATATCCGAACTGACTCTTTACTGGTGCTGAAATTTCTCCTTCTTTCAAATTCTTAAACCCATCCATAAATTCAGTAACTAATTGTGTTGAGTTATATGCTACAAATCCTAAACTACCACCATTATCCTTAGTTGCTGCATCTGTTGAGTTATCTTTAGCTAATTTTGCAAAATCAGCTCCAGAATCTAATTTGGATTTTATAGACTTGGCTTTTGTTAATGAAGCATCATAGTCTACTGATCCATCGCTAGCTTTTTCAGCTATTAAGATATGTGCTGCATTTGCTCCAGCTCCTTGTGTATATTTTGAATCCTTATTTTCGTTATAATATGTTTGAACATCATCATCAGTAACTTCTATATCTTTTACTATGTTTTGTTGGACAGCCTGCATTATAACATTATTTTTTATAACATCTCTAAGCTGATCTTCAGTCAATCCATTTTGCTCTAAAACACTTTCAAATTGTCCTTCTTCTGAATATTGTGACTTAATTTGAGCTATTTGATCATCAATTTGTTTATTCATATCATCGTCAGATGGTTTAAGGTTTAATTCATTAGCCTTTTGTAAAACTACTTTTTGAGTCACTAAGCTGTCTAATTCCTGCTTTTTTGCTTGCTGTAATTGATCTTTAACTTGAGCATTACTTTCATAATTTTCTCCATACTGCTGTTTTAGTTGTGCAGCATACTTTTCCATTTCTTTATCTAAATCACCTTTTGTTATTTTTTCATTTCCAACTGTTGCAAGAACTGTTTTCTGTATTGCTTCTGGTGTTTTCTCAATCATTTTGCACCCCATAGCTGATACTGCAATTGTCATAATAGCTACAGCTGCAACGAATTTCTTTAATTTTTTCAAAGTTTTCCCCTCGCTTATTCTAGATTTAAACCCACTAAAAATAACTTTCCAAATAAATATATCTAATTTAGACAATCTAAAATCACTTTTCAAATTCTAATTAAACAAAACTTCCTAGACTTATAGAACGAAATTTGAAAAGCTAAATTAATTTTTGTCGGACAATATTATTCTTTTAGGTTTCTTACTGTAAAAAGTCATAACATTAGTATATCAATATTGTTTTTATAATTCAAATTTTTTACACTATTTTATTTCTTCTACTTTTATTTTATATCATAGATTTGTTACAATATTATGTCATCAAAAACTTCCTTCAAAAACTCTAATTTATTTTCTTTCTTAATATATTTTAATTTAAATGCGAAATAAGGATTAGAACCAAACTTTAACACTACGCTACTCTTATATTTTTCCATCAATATTTTAAATATATTTTTATATTCACTTTCACCTTGCGCAAACTTGAATAGTAGTTCTTTAGGCGTTTCCTTTATTTCTTCAATAAATATAGATTTAGCTCTACTCTTTATATAAGCAATATCCATTAAATTATATACCGGTTCTGGTATCTTAGAGTATCTATCTTCTAATTCTTCTTTGATATCACTATAATCGTCTAATCCCTCAATTGCAGCAATTTTCTTATAAACTTCAATTTTTTGAATTTCATCTTCTATATAATTTTCTGATATGAACGCATCCACCTTTATATCTAAAGTTGTTTCTATAGGTTCTTTTTGAATTTCGCCTTTAAGCAGCTTAACAGTATCTTCAAGCATTCTGCAATATAAATCATATCCTATAGAGGCCATATGTCCATGTTGAGAAGATCCCATCATATTGCCCGCACCTCTAATTTCCAAATCTCTCATAGCTATTTTAAAACCTGATCCTAATTCAGTGAAATCCTTTAATGCTTTAAGCCTTTTTTCCGCAACTTCTGTTAATACTTTATCTTTAGTATGCAGTAAATACGCATATGCAATTCTATTTGATCTTCCAACTCTACCTCTAAGTTGATACAATTGAGAGAGTCCCATCTTATCTGCATCGTATATTATTATGGTATTTACATTTTGAATATCCATTCCAGTTTCTATTATAGTGGTGCAGACTAATACATTATACTCTTCTGACATAAAGTCAAACATTTCCTTCTCAAGTTGCCTTTCTGCCATTTGACCATGAGCAATTCCAACTTTGCTCTCTGGAACTAACGCTTGAACATACTTAGCCATTCTTTCAATATCTTCGACTCTATTGTATACGAAGTAAACTTGGCCGCCTCTACCTATTTCCCTAAGAATTGCGTCTCTTATAAGCTGATCATTTTGTTCAACAACATATGTTTGTACAGGATATCTTTCTTCCGGTGGTGTTTCTATAACTGAAATATCCCTAACTCCACTTAGCGACATATGCAGGGTTCTAGGAATTGGAGTTGCACTTAGAGTTAAAACATCAACATTTTTCTTAATTCCCTTGATTTTTTCTTTTTGCTTAACTCCAAATCTTTGCTCTTCGTCTACTATTAATAAACCTAGATCCTTAAATTGAATATCTTTAGATACCAATCTATGAGTACCTATTAAAATATCTAAATTACCTTCCTTCACCTTTTGAAGTATTTCCTTTTGCTGTTTCGCTGTCCTAAACCTGCTAACCGTGTCTATCTTTATCGGGAAATCTGAAAATCTATTTTTTATATTCTTATAATGTTGCTCTGCTAAAATAGTAGTTGGAACTAAAAGAGCAACTTGTTTTCCATCCATTACAGCTTTAAATGCAGCCCTTATAGCAACTTCTGTTTTACCATATCCAACATCTCCACATAAAAGTCTATCCATAGGCTTATCAGACTCCATATCTGCCTTTATTTCTTCTAGTGATGTTAATTGGTCTGGAGTTTCTTCAAATGGAAATTCATCTTCAAATTGTTTTTGCCATTCAGTGTCCTTGGAAAACTTATGTCCCTTTACAGTGCTTCTCATTGCATAAAGCTTAACTAAATCTTCAGCTATTTCATTGATTGATTTTCTAGCTTTTGCTTTTGCTTTTTGCCATTCAGCACTTCCAAGCTTATTAACTTTAGGTGACTTTCCTTCACTTCCAATATACTTTTGAATTAGATCCAGTTGATCTACCGGAACATATAATTTATCACCTTTATCATAAACAATGTCTAAATAATCTCTCTTATGGCCTCCAACATCTATTTGTTTAATTCCTTTGTATACTCCGATACCATGGTTTGCATGTACGACGTAATCCCCTGGCTTTAATTCTGCAAAGCTTTTTATTTTAGAAATTCCCTTTTTCTTTGCTTTACCACTTTTTAGTTTTCTCTTTGCCTCACCAAATACTTCTTTATCTGATATTATGCATACCTTATACTGAGGGTATTCAAATCCCTTCAACTGATTACCAAAAGTTATTGCAACTTCACCATACTCAATTTTATCAACAGTATCTTTATAGACACTTTCTATTCCTCTATCTCTTAATGTTCCTACTAAACGTTCCCCTCTAGCTCGAGTTCCTGATAAAATCAGTGTTTTATATCCTAAGCTCTTTTTATTTAATATTTCGTCAATTAATAAATCTAGCTGCCCTTGATAATTATTTAGTGTTATTTGAGCTAGATTAATTATTGATAGTGGCTTTAACCAGCCAGATATTTTTGTCAACGCCTCAATGAAAGCAACTTTTTGATCTTCGAATGATTCTAATATTTCTTCTTTATTAATTAATAAATTTCCTTGCCCGGGAAATATATCTCCTCTTTGAGAAAAGGCTGTAAAGTTTTCCTCAAACTCTAAATAAGTTGACTCTAATTTGCCTTTGCACCTTGGAACATTATCTACTATAAAGAAGTAATCTTTAAAATAATCAAAAAGACTTTCTGGCTCCCTTGTAAAGTACGGAAGATAGCTATCTATTGTCTCAAAAGATGAGGTCTCTTCAAGTAGTTCTAAGTTTTTATTTAACATTTTTCTTAGTTTCTCTACTCTTTCACTATCCTTATCACTTGAGGCAATTTTATTAAACTCTTCTTTAAGCTTATTTCTTCCAAACTCTAACATCTCTTCTGAAACTATTACTTCTTTTGCAGGGAAAATATCTATCTTTTTAACTTTCTCAATGCTTCGCTGAGATTCTGTATTAAAGGTTCTTATAGATTCTATTTCATCGCCAAAAAGTTCAACTCTATATGGATAAGTTGAACCTGTTGGAAATACGTCTAATATGCCTCCTCTTAGTGAAAACTGCCCCTTACCTTCGACCATTTCTACTCTTTCATAACCTGATTGAATTAGTCTCTTTGATATATCCGTAAGGTTAACTTCATCACCTTCTTTAAGTTTCATGCTATATTCTAAAAATAAATCATGCGGAGTATATTTTGCTGCAAAAGCTTCTATTGATGTCACTATTATTTTCTTCTTATTATTTAATATTTCATTTATTACTTTTAATCTTGCCCATCTCAAATCTCCAGAAATAGCATCAATATTATAAAAAACCATTTCCTTTACCGGAAAATAATATACTTCATTGGTATAGAATATCAAATCTTCGTAAAGATTTTTCGCCTCCATATCGCTTTGAGTCACAACCACAATTGATTTACTGGTATTTTCAAATATTCCACTTATAATGTATCCTCGACCCGATTCAGATGCACCATATATACCAATAGGGTATCTTTTACCTTCGATACCTTGTATTATGTTTTGAAATTCTAAACTACTTTCCAAGGGCTCTAATAACCCTTTTAATCTCATCCCATGCACCTTCCTTAAACTATTGTACTCGCTTTGAATCCATTGAACTGATTCATAGCTGTCTTAACATCACTTTTAATAATTTCTACTGCGGCATTTGTTGACGCTTCTATACTTTCGCCCAAAATAGCTGTTTCTTCTTTCGTAAATTTCCCCAATACGTGTTTCACCAAATCTCCATTGGGTTGTCCTACCCCTACTTTTATCCTTGAAAAAACTTCACTATTTAAATGTGCTATGATGCTCTTTATTCCGTTATGCCCTCCCGCACTTCCTTTTTCTCTTATTCTTAATTTTCCAACTTCTAGGCTAATATCATCATATATAACTAGTATCTCATCATTGTTAAGGTCATAAAAATCAACTACTTCTCTTACGCTTTCACCACTTAAGTTCATGTAAGTAGTTGGTTTTAAAAGCATAACCTTTTTTCCATTGATAAATCCTTCTCCATACATACCTTTAAATTTTTGCCTGTTTATCTCAATATTATACTCTTTTGCAATGTTATCGATGACTTTAAACCCAATATTATGTCTTGTATTCTCATATTCATTTCCTGGATTCCCAAGGCCTACTATTAAAAACATACTTGTTTCCTCCTTAGCGTTATTATCTATTTTTATTATTTTTATTATTTTTATATTTTGTAAGTGAAAATGTGAATGTAACTCCTATATTAGGATGATTCTTAACCCAGACTTCCTCACCTTGCTGCATAACTATCATTCTCACGATTGGCAATCCAAGTCCAGTGCTAACTTTATTTGTTCTAGACTTATCTGACTTGTAAAATCTATTCCATATATGCCTTATCTCTTCATCTGCAATTTTAGGTCCATTATTATATATTTCAACAAATACTTTAGATCCCTTGGAATACGTACTGATTCTTATAATTCCACTGTTTTCACAATACTTTATTGCATTATCTAATAAATTAGTTATGACTTGCATTGTTTTATCTTCATCAGCTTTTACATAGTAATTCTCATTTTTCAGATCTATTTTTAGCATTATCTGCTTTTCTCTTATCTTTTGTTCATTATTTATAATACATAATCTAATTAACTCATTTATATCAATCTTTCTCATATTGAATTTTAATTTACCTGATTCAATAGCTGATAAATCTAGCAGATCATTAATTAATCTTGTAAGCCTTTTTATCTCACCATATACTATATCTAAATAATATCCTTCTTTATCTCTTGGAATCACACCATCTATTATTCCTGCAATAAATCCCTTTATAGAGGTTATTGGTGATCTCAATTCATGAGAAACATTTGATATGAAGTCTCTTCTATTATTCTCAACCTTTTCTAATGACTCTGCCATTATATTAAATGAACTTGCCAACTCACCAATCTCATCACGCGATTCTATATAAACTCTCTTATTAACTTCTCCATTAGCAAACCTTTTGGCTGCCTTGTTTATTTCAGCTAAAGGATTAATCAATATTTTCTTTGAAACTAAGGATAAAACTACAGATGCAAATACCATTGCTCCTAATGCTGATATCCATACTATAAGATATATTCTATGCAGTTGTTTACCTATTATTGATAAAGGAGCTGTCATTACAATATATCCCTGAAATTGATCTTCTTCTAATACGGGATATATATAGGTATAATGGTCTCCAATATATTCTACTGATTTTCCATTCATTAAAGAATCTTTATTCTTATCTAAAACATCCGGTTTATTATTTATCTCAGTAGTATTTGCAGTTTTAGAATATATATATATATTATCAAATTTATCTGAAACAGTAATATCCGCATTTGCTCCAACACTTGACATATCTACTATGGCCTGTAACTTATCATATTCCAATGAATCTTTTTTAGAATTATATGTTTTTATAGACTCAGATATATACTCCCCATCCTTCTGAAATTGTACCTTCTTCTCAGCAAAATATGTTATTCTAAACCATATAGATAATAACCAAGCTAACGAAACCAAAACAATAGTCAAAATAACTATAAATGTTATTATAAGTTTTTGAAGTAAACTTCCATTATTCTTCATTTAATTTACCTCAAATTTATATCCCACACCCCATACTGTTTGAATTTCCCACTGCTCTCCACTACTTAATTTCTCTCTTAATCTTTTTATATGAACATCTACAGTTCTAGAATCTCCTGGATAATCATATCCCCAGACTTCACAAAGTAATTGTTCTCTTGTGAACACCTTGTTTTTATTATTAGCCAAATAATATAGTAATTCAAATTCCTTCGGTGGCATTTTTATTTCTTCTCCATTATATATGACTTTATATGAGGTTGAATCTATTGATAAATCACTTAATTTTATCACCTCGTTTTTAATATTTTCTGGGGAATATCTCCTTAATACAGCTTTTACTCTCGCTAACAATTCTTTAGGTTCAAAAGGTTTTACTATATAATCATCCGCGCCAATTTCTAGTGCTAAAACCTTATCAAAGGTGTCTCCCTTCGCTGTAATCATTATAACTGGCGTTTCCTTTTGCTTTCTTATCCATTTTAAAACATCGATTCCATCTATGTAAGGTATCATAACATCAAGCAAGACAATATCCGGATTATACTCTAAATAAATTTCTTGAGCCTCTTTTCCGTTTAATGCTATTCTTGTATTATAGCCAGAGCTTTTTAAATACATATCTATCACTTCACTAATGTTTTCATCATCGTCCACAATCAATACCTTAGTTGTAACTCCATCCACACTTCTTTCCTCCTTAATTTATTATTATTACGTAAACATTCATATCCTAATATAACATAAATATACTATTTATTATAGAAAACAAAATCATCCTTTAATTATAATAAATATTCTAAAAATATATAAGTATAATAATTATTTAATAGATTATAATCTAATTAAATCATAAAAGTTTTCTCGTTTACACTCCTAATATCAACTTAATAAAATAAATTTATTTAACTATAAAAAATAGAATATATATCTACTTTAATTGCTTAGAGTAAATATACATTCTTTTCAATATCTTATTTATTTAACAACTTTTTTAAATTATTAACTACTTTTGGCATTCAAATAATTTACTTATTGGCTGATCATCATAAATTCTCTTTATTGCTTCAGCAAATAAAGGAGCTACTGATATAGATCTAATTTTACTATTATCATTCTCTTCCTTTAACGGAATTGTATTTAATAGTACTACTTCTTCAATTGCTGAATCATTTATTCTATCCATTGCAGGACCAGATAATACTCCATGTGTACAGCAAGCATAAATATTCTTAGCTCCTAAATCCTTAAGTGCATTTGCCGCATTTGCAATAGTTCCTGCTGTATCTATCATATCATCAATTAATATACATCTTTTTCCTTCAATGTCACCAATAATATTCATTATTTCTGAAACATTCGCCTTTGGCCTTCTCTTGTCTATGATTGCTATTGGAGCATGTAAATTATCCGCAAATTTTCTTGCTCTAGTTACACTTCCTAAATCCGGTGAAACTACAACAACATCATCTTGATCTACTAATCCTTTTGATATAAAGTGCTCAGCAAGTATTGGTGCTCCAAGTAAATGATCTACAGGAATATTAAAGTATCCTTGAATTTGAGCTGCATGTAAATCCATAGTTAAAACCCTATGTGCTCCTGCTGCAGTTAATAAATCGGCAACTAACTTTGCAGTTATAGGATCTCTTGACTTAACTTTTCTATCCTGTCTTGCATATCCGTAGTATGGAATAACCGCTGTAATTCTACCTGCTGACGCTCTTTTAAATGCATCAATCATAATCAGTAATTCCATTAGATTGTTATTAACAGGTGAAGAAGTAGATTGTACTATGAACACATCATTCCCTCTAACAGTTTCATTAATATCAACAGATATTTCACCATCACTAAAAGTTGAAACCTTAGAATTTCCTACTGGAACTCCTAAAATATCTGCTATATCTTGAGCTAACTGTGAGTGCGAATTTCCAGTAAATACTTTTATATTTCTTCCATGAGTTATCATAATTGAGAAGACCTCCTTAAAATTTTGGCTGATTTATCATTAAAAACTTATTTTTTTAATCCTTTTTTATCTACCCATCCACTGATATTTCTTTGCTTAGCTCTTGCAACTGCAAGATCACCTTCTTTTACTTCAGATGTAATGGTTGATCCTGCCGCAATATAAGTATTATCGTGAATTGTGACAGGTGATACCAAATTGGTATTACAGCCTATAAAGCTATGATCTCCTATAATAGTCTTATGTTTATTCTTGCCATCATAATTTACAACTACTGTACCACATCCGAAATTGCATTCCGATCCCACTTCTGCATCTCCTATGTAGGTTAAGTGTGACACCTTAGTTCCATCTCCAATAGTAGATTTCTTTATTTCTACAAAATCCCCTATTCTTGCATGCTTGCCAATTGTGGTTTCAGGTCTTATATATGCAAATGGACCAACAGTAGTATTATCACCAATATTACTATTTAATATAACTGAAGCTTGAACCTCTACTTCATTACCAATATTACTATCAACAATTCTTGAATTTTGGTAAATTAAGCAGTTGTCACCTATTTTTGTATTTCCCTCTAAAATATTATTAGGATATATTATTGTATCTTTTCCTATTTCAACATCAATTCCTATATATGTTGTTCTCGGATCAATTAGAGTAACTCCATTTTCCATATGCATAAGATTTATTCTATTCTTAAGTATTTCTTCTGCCTCTGCTAATTGAACTCTTGAATTTACTCCAATGGTTTCTTCATATTCAGTTATAACTGCACCTATTTTTTTATCTTGAGATTTTAATATTCCTATAACATCTGTAAGATAATATTCGCCTTGTCCATTATTATTAGTTATCTTATTTAATGCATCTACCAGTAACTCAATATCAAAACAATATATTCCCGAATTCATCTCATTGATCTTAAGCTCTTCTTCAGTACAATCTTTATGCTCTACAATTTTTGATACTTCATCATTCAACCGTACAATTCTCCCGTAACCTGTAGGGTCATTAACTATTGCTGTTAATATAGTTGCTGAATTTTTTGCCTCTATATGCTCATTAAATAGTCTTTCAATTGTTGATTGCTTTATTAAAGGAGTATCACCAGTAAAAATTGCGACTACTCCTTTTTTATCATTTAAGAACTCTTCAGCACATTTGACAGCATGGCCAGTTCCTAATTGCTCAGATTGTAGTGAATAACTCACATTTCTATCTAATGTTTTCTCTTTTACAAGCTCAGCACCCTTTCCTATAATTACATCTATATCATCAATTCCAGAATTTCTTATCGAATCTATAACATGTTTTAGCATTTCTTTACCACATACTTTATGTAATACTTTAGGTAAATCAGACTTTATTCTTTTACCTTGACCTGCTGCTAAAACCAGTGCACATTTATACATTATATACCACACCTCATTTATAAATTTATATTAACACGATTATTTACTTACAATAATCAGTTAAATATTCATATCAATTTAATTATATTGGAAAGCCACCCTTATTTCAACCCATTAGTATATTTAATATTGGAATATAAAATCTTATTTAATGGCAAAACAAAAGGAAGTCATTAAAACTTCCTTTTGTTTTGCTAAAATCCTAGCCCTCTACAACTTCTTCTGAAACAGCTTTTTCATAAGCTTCTAAAATTGCAGTTTGTATTTTTTCTCTTGCTTCTGTATTTATTGGGTGAGCTATATCCTTAAATTCTCCATCTGGTGTCTTTCTACTAGGCATAGCAATAAATAAACCCATTTGTCCTTCTATAACTTTGATATCATGAACTACAAATTCATTATCAAATGTTACAGAAACTATTCCTTTCATTTTACCTTCTGATGCAATTTTTCTAATCCTAACATCTGTTATTTGCATTTTACTCCACCCCTCCCAGTTGCCTTAAAAATATTTAATACTATATAATTTCTCCACAAATTTCTAAATTCCTTTTTTATATTTGATAAATCCTTATAAAATTTATTTTTTTGTGTAATCTTATACAAATACTATATATCTAAGATTGTCCTACTTGAATTTCAGAACAATCCCTATTCATGACAACTTGAAGTAATAATAACTATTCATGATGAAACTTATAATTATTTGTAGAGTTCAACCACAAATTTAATATTTATTTATGTGAAATTAAAAGCATTCGAAATTAGGCATACTTTTTAGAATAAAATTCTCTATTAATTTTAAGAAAATGTTTTTGAAGGTTGTATTCCTATAATGGCTGATTTATCAACTGCCTTTAATTCTACAATAGAAACATATTCATCTACTAATTTCTTTTCAATTTGATTATTATCTACTAGTACACCTATTCCTACTAATTCACTATCAAACTCTTTAAGTAAATCCTTAATACCTACTGCGGTTCCTCCACCTTTCATGAAATCATCAATAAATATACATTTACTTGATGGTTTCATTGACTTTTTTGATAGTGACATTTGTTGCAACCTTCCATTGCTTCCAGATACATAGTTTATAGTAACTGTTGGTCCTTCTGTTACTTGACTATCTCTTCTAGCAATAACTAATTGCACTCCTAAATTTCTAGCAACTTCATAAGCTAAAGGAATACCTTTAGTCTCTACTGTTATTACATAATCAGTTTCTTTTCCCTGAAAACACGATGAAAGCATAACTCCTGCTTTATTTATTATCTTAGGGTCATACATTAAATCCGTCATATATATTATATTTCCTGGTATAACTCTTCCATCATCACTTAGCTGTTTACATAATTCTAATGCAAAAGCTTTCTTTTCTTCTTCGCCACTTTGAGGAATGTATTTTATTCCGCCTGCTACTCCTGCAATTGTTTCAACTTTACCCATCTCAAGTCTTTCTAGAATTTCTCTAACAACAACAATATCTTCACTTATAGTAGATTTTGCCGCATTTAGTAATTCTGAAAATTTATTTAATCCTAATATTTTATTCGGGTTTTCTAATAATATTTTTGTTATGGCAACTACCCTATTATTTCTTGTAAACTTCTCCATAAAATCACCCACACGAATTATTTTTATATTAAATCGCTTTAATATTCATATTTTATGCTAAATTCAAGTTAATATCAATATTTTTAGTTATAAAGTTAATTTATATTTATAACTTGTTCACAAAGTCGCTAAATATGCATAAAATATTGTGTATTTATTTTTTCCTATGGTTGATTTTTCGAAAAATGTATATAATTATAGTTAAGGTATGAAACTAAAAATTCTATACTCAAATTTTAAAGCTTATAATAATGTTTAGTTTTATTAATTAAAAAGGAGTTGATCATTTGTCTTTCAATTTTATAAAAGATAAAGATAAAAAAATTCATTTCATTGGTATTGGTGGAATCAGTATGAGCGGGCTTGCTGCTGTTTTATTAAATAGCGGGTACAGTGTATCGGGCTCTGACTTTAAAGATTCTCCAATCATTGATAAATTAAGATTTTCAGGTGCTGAAATTTACATAGGTCATAGAAGAGAAAATATTAAAAATGTAGATTTAGTAGTTTATACCGCTGCAATTCCATCTGACAATCCTGAACTTCTAGAGGCTAAGGAAAAAAATATTAAATTAATGGACAGAGCTGAATTCTTAGGACAAATTATGAAGGGGCATAAATACAGTGTTGGAATATCAGGAACCCATGGAAAAACCACATGTACATCCATGCTTTCTCATATAACACTTGCTGGTAATTTAGATCCAACTATCTTAGTTGGTGGTGAATTGGATGCAATAGGAGGAAACTTTAGGATTGGTAATAGTGAATATTTCTTAACTGAAGCTTGTGAATATAAACGTTCATTTTTAAAATTCCCACCTTACGTTGGAATAATTCTAAATATTGATTCAGATCATCTTGATTATTATAAAGATATAGATGAAATTGCTGATACATTTTTACAATTCTCAAGACTTATCCCAGAAGATGGATATCTTGTTGGATATGCTGATGATCAAAGGGTAAATGAAATTTTATCTAAGGCAAATTGTAATACTCTAAGTTATGGATTTAGTGATAATGCTAACTTAACTGCTAAAAACATCTACTTTAATAAAAATGGATGTGCAACTTTTGATGTGTATAGGGACAATAAAAACTTATTCAATATTACTTTAAATGTACCAGGTAGGCATAATATATTAAATGCCCTTGCTTCAATTTGTGTTTCTATTATATTCAATATTTCTGATAATTCCATTATTGAAGGTTTATCAAGCTGCAAAGGAGCACATAAAAGATTTGAATATAAGGGAGAATTAAATGGTGTAACTGTAATAGATGACTATGCTCATCATCCTACAGAGATTAAGGCTACATTGAGTACTGCAAAACAAATGAATCATCATAAAACTTATTGTATTTTTCAACCTCACACTTATACTCGAACAAAAGCCCTATTTGATGAATTTACAGAATGTTTCAACGATGCAGATGAGCTTATATTAATGGACATCTATGCAGCTAGAGAAAAAAATACCGGACTTGTATCTTCTGACGAACTTGGTGATGCCTTAAGAAATAAAGGCTTGAAATGCATTAATGTTCACTCACATGATGAAGCACTTAATTATGTAAAATCAAAACTAGTCTCTGGTGACTTACTACTAACAGTAGGCGCTGGTGATGTAGTTATTGTTGGAGAAAAATATCTAGAATCTTAAATATTTACACTTAATTACTTTGCTAAGCAACTTAGGAGGAATGCTTATGAAAATAGCAATAATTTCAGATATTCATGCTAATGTCTATGCTCTTATTAATCTTTTAGAAGATATTGATATTGAGAAAGTTGACACGATTATTTGCCTTGGCGATTTGGTTGGCTATGGTCCTCATCCTAATGAAGTAATTTCCATGATTAGGAGACGACATATTCTTTGCATAAAAGGAAATTATGATAGTTCTGTAGTTGATAATGAATATTCATATATAAGAGAAACTCCTATTAATGCCTTTTCTCTCCCTTGGACTGCTAAGGAATTGCGAGAAGAAAATAGACTCTTTCTTGCAAATTTACCTACAAATTTAACATTAAATATTGCTAATAGAAGTCTCTTATTTGTTCATGGAAGTCCAGATAAAATAAACGAATATCTTTTAAAAGATGGAGATAATACTTCAGAAGTTATGAGCTCTATTGCTCATGATGTGTTAATTTGTGCACATACACATATACCTGGAATGAAGGAATATAAAAATAAGGTCTATATAAACTCTGGTAGCGTTGGTAAGCCTAAAATTGGCAGACCAAATAGCACTTATTGCATTTTAAATATTAGTAAGGAATATGGAATGAAAGTTCAAATAAAAGAAATTCCTTACGCATATAAAAGAATTATTAAAGATATGACAATGTTAAACTTTCCGAAAGAACTAATCCAAAGTTTTGAAAGTGGCTTAGAGTAGACAAGCGTGCTAAATAAATACTTTTACTATAAAAAAAGCTTTATTTTTTATAATTTTACTATAAAAAGTAAAGCCTTTTTATAGTAAAGTCACCTGTATTTATAAATTATATATTTATTTTATATAATATTTATAATCGTGCTGCCTAAAGCACTAATTTATTATGTATTTCAGGACAGGTACTAAGTTGCATTCACAAAAAAAGTATTGTAAAATCTATTTATTATCAAGGGTAGTAGGTTAAATAAATGATATCTTAATATAATGAAAAAATTTTTTCATTAAGAATATGTTTTAATCACAAGATTAATTATAAAATGGAGGTCATGCAATATGGCAAAATCAATTTTAATTAGAAGTCTTTACAGAAATACTGATGATTTCTTATCAAATGAAATAACAATATCAGGTTGGATAAGAACTTTAAGATCATCTAACGCCTTTGGCTTTATAGAGGTTAATGATGGTTCTTTCTTTAAAAATATTCAAGTGGTTTTTGATGATAAATTAAGCAACTTCAAAGAAATATCTAAATTACCTATAAGTTCATCAATTTCAGTTATCGGTACATTAGTTGCTACTCCTGAAGCAAAACAACCTTTTGAAATTCAGGCTAAGAATATTATCATCGAAGGTATGTCAAACTCTGATTATCCACTTCAAAAAAAGAGACACACCTTTGAATACTTAAGATCAATAGCTCATTTGAGACCTAGAAGTAATGCATTCGCTGCAACTTTTAGAGTTCGTTCTGTTGCTGCCTACGCAATACATAAGTTTTTTCAAGATCAAAACTTCGTGTATACTCATACACCAATAATAACTGGTAGCGATTGTGAAGGTGCTGGAGAAATGTTTAGGGTAACAACTCTTGATCCTAAAACTCCAGAATTAAGCAAAAATGGAAATGTAGATTTTAGCAAAGATTTCTTTGGTAAAGAAACTAACCTTACTGTATCTGGTCAGTTAAATGCGGAGTGTTTTGCCTTAGCATTTAGAAATATCTATACATTTGGACCAACATTCAGAGCAGAGAATTCTAATACTACAAGACATGCTGCTGAATTCTGGATGATTGAACCTGAAATTGCATTTGCAGATTTACAAGACGATATGGAACTTGCTGAAAATATGCTTAAATATGTTATAAAATATGTTATGGATGAATGTCCTGAAGAATTAGAATTCTTTAATCAATTTGTTGACAAAGGTTTATTGGAAAGATTAAACCACGTAGTTTCATCAGATTTTGCTAAGGTTACATATACAGAAGCTGTTGAAATACTAGAAAAGTGTGGAAAGAAATTTGATTACGATGTATCATGGGGTATTGATTTACAAACAGAACATGAAAGATATCTTACTGAAGAGCACTTTAAAAAGCCTCTATTTGTAACAGACTATCCTAAAGATATTAAAGCTTTCTATATGAGATTAAATGATGATGAAAAAACAGTAGCAGCTACTGACCTTTTAGTACCAGGAATCGGAGAAATTATAGGTGGCAGCCAAAGAGAAGAAAGACTAGATGTCCTAAAAAATAGAATGGCCGAATTAAACTTATCTGAAGATGATTACTGGTGGTATTTAGAATTAAGGAAATATGGAGAAACTAAACACGCTGGTTTTGGTTTAGGCTTCGAAAGATTAATTATGTATATAACAGGAATGACTAACATTAGAGATGTAGTTCCATTCCCTAGGACTCCAGGAACTAGCGAATTTTAATTGCTTCATTGTTAATTTTATATTATTTCATAATCTTCAATCCAAAAAGGGCATATCGATTAATACGATAGCCCCTTTTTTTGATTTTCTATTACTATTAACTTAATATATATGCTTCAATAATAAATTTACATTTAAAACTTTAATAAACTAGGCAACAAAATTAGAATGTACGAACTGACTTAAAGCACTATTTATATTAAAGTTTTCTACTTTGTATTCCGCTTGAATATCTTTATATGGTGATTATACCTATATATATGTATATGCACTTTATTTTATCTGTAATCTATGCCTGAATATTCATATGTATGTCTTTTATATGGCAATTAATACAATATTAACTTATAAAAACATTATACGTACTAATAATACTTAAAATTGTATATATTGTATTGCTTATCTATACAATACACGTATTATAATTCATGTATTCGTATAATTTTATTTATAAAATTAATTAAGGAGATAACCAAAATCTGATTATCCCCTTAAATCTAATTCATTTTTATACTATTACTTATTATCTTCTTCAAATTTTCTCATGAATTCTACTAAATCCTTAACACCTTCAATTGGCATAGCATTATATATGCTTGCTCTCATGCCACCAACTGTTCTATGTCCTTTTAGGTTTTCAAAACCTGCTGCTTTAGCTTCTTTTACAAATTTAGCATCTAGTTCATCTGAACCAGTTACAAATGGCACATTCATTAGAGAACGATCTTTCTTTACAACAGTTCCTTTAAACATACTACTTGAATCAAGAAAATCATATAGAATAGAAGCCTTTTCTTCATTAATTTTCCTCATAGCTTCTAATCCGCCCTTGTTTTTAATCCAGTTAAATACTTTTCCACAGATATATATTCCATATGCTGGCGGTGTGTTATATAGTGAATTATTATCTGCGTGGATTTTATATTTCAACATTGTTGGAGTACCTGGTAATACATCATCTGTAATTAAATCTTCACGAATTATTACTACAACAACCCCAGCTGGTCCTGCATTCTTTTGTACTCCTGCGAATATTAGTCCATATTTTGATACATCTACTGGCTCAGATAAGAAATCTGATGACATATCTGCCACTAGGATTTTATCTCCAACGTTTGGTAATTCTTTATACGTAGTTCCATAGATTGTATTGTTATGACATATGTAAACATAGTCTGCATCATCTGAAACCTTTAAACCTTTTAAATCTGGTATATATGAAAAAGTTTTATCCTCTGAAGATGCTAATATATTAACTTTTCCAAATATTTTTGCTTCTGATGCTGCTTTTTTTGCCCATTGCCCTGTAATAATATGATCCACAACTCTATTTTTCATTAGATTCATCGGAATCATTGCAAATTGTTGTGACGCCCCACCTTGAAGGAATAATACCTTATAGTTATCCGGAATATTCATTAATTCTCTTAATGTCTTTTCAGCATCTGTGATGATTCCCTCGAATGCTTTAGAACGATGACTCATCTCCATAACTGACATGCCTGTCCCCTTATAGTCTAACATTTCCTCCGCTGCTTCTCTTAGAACTGCCTCCGGTAATACAGCTGGTCCTGCTGAAAAATTATAAACTCTTGACATTAAAAAAGCCCCCTTTGATATTTTTATTTGTAATCTATAATATTATAACACAATTTAAATATCAAGTAACAAAATTATCATTTATTGATATAAAAAGTTAATGCAATTATATACACTCAAATCTGCTAAAATGCTGACTTTATTATTAATATTAGTTTAGTATTATATATTAAATCTATTGTATAAAAATCCACTTATCAGACTTACTTTCTAAATTAATAGTTAGTTCTATTTTTTAATAGATGTTAAGCAAAATAATATTTTTTTCTTATAATACTATAAATACATTAATTTTACTGATATACTACTATTATGTTTAATATTTAACTGAGAATTATGTTGTAAATTGTACTATAAGCAAACATTTGAGGAGAAGGTAATATGAGATTAATTCCAATTGAATGTGTAAAACCAAATACAGTTATTGGTAAGACATTATATGATTCTGATGGTAGAGTATTAGTAAGAGCTGGGATGGCCTTAAGCGAAAGAATTATTTTCAAAATAAAGGATTTGAATATTTTATCAATATATATAATTGATGAATTTAGTTCTGATGAAATTGAAGATATTATTAAGCCTGAATTAAGACAAAAAGCAATTTTAACAATAAAGGAAGCTTTTTCAAATATAAACAGACTTACTGTTGCTGACAAGTTTTCAAAAAAAGAGTCAATATATTTTAATAGCATTGAGTCTATGGCTGAAGATTTGATTGAGAATGTTCTAAATAATAAAAGTGTATTGCTTTCACTAATAGATATAAGAAGCATGGATAACTATATTTACTCCCATTCTGTGAACGTTGCTGTAATATCACTCGTTCTTGGAATTGCATTAAAGCTTCCAAAAAGACAACTTCAATATCTTTCTATTGGAGCCTTACTTCATGATGTTGGGAAAACATTTATTCCAAAAGAAATTCTTATGAAAGAAGAAGAACTAACGGATGAAGAAAATACCATATTAGACCAACATCCTATCATCGGATATAAATATTTATCAGAATCTTATAATCTGAGCGCTAATAGCAAAATAATAACACTACAACATCATGAAAGACCTGATGGATTAGGTTACCCTAGTAAGCTAAATAATAATGAGATAAATACCTTAAGTAAAATTGTAAGTATTGCTAACGCATATGACTCTTTATCAACCGGAAGACCTAATAAAAAAGCAATGTTTCCGAGTGATGTTCTTGAATATTTAATGTCTAATGCAGGCAAAAAGTTTGACTATGAAATTGTTAATATATTCTGCAAAATTGTAATTCCTTTCTCAAAAGGAACTTTAGTTGACCTAAGTAATGGTGAAATAGCTGTTGTGCAAGAAACTATACCTAACTTCCCACTAAGGCCTATTGTAAAAATTCTTAAAAGTTCTAAACCTGATAGAGTTAACACTGAAATTAATTTGATAAGTGAAACTTCAGTAGTTATATCAAATATAAGATATGAATTATAAAATAATCAATATTAAGATTTTAATTGAATAATATTGTTAAGTTATTTGGTTATACTAATCATTGGAGGCGATTTTATGAAAGATATACTATATCTTGTAATTCCCTGCTACAATGAAGAAGAGGTTTTACATGAAACCGGTAAAAGGTTGCTAGTAAAAATTAACACCATGATTTCAAATAACTTAATATCTAATAAGAGCAAAATACTTTTTGTTAATGATGGTTCAAAAGATAAAACTTGGAGCATAATTAATGATCTTCATTCTAAAAACAATATATTTTCAGGCATTAATCTTTCAAGAAATAGAGGCCACCAGAATGCTTTACTTGCTGGACTCATGGTTGCTAAAGATTATTCAGATATGACTATATCATTAGATGCAGATTTACAAGATGATATAGATGTCATAGATAAATTTGTAGAAAAATATTATGATGGGTGCGATATTGTTTATGGCGTAAGATCCGCTAGAGAAACTGATACTTTTTTTAAGAGAACAACTGCCTTAGGTTTTTATAAATTAATGCGTATTCTCGGTGTAGATATGATCTATAATCATGCAGATTATAGACTTATGAGCAAACGTGTTGTAGAAGGGCTAAGTCAATATAAAGAAGTCAATTTATTTCTTCGTGGAATGATCCCATTAATAGGTTATAAATATTCAGTTGTTGAATATGAACGTCATGAGAGATTTGCTGGTGAATCTAAATATCCTCTTAAAAAGATGATTGCTTTTGCCTTAGACGGAATTACATCCTTTAGCATAAAGCCTATAAGGTTAATAACGCTCCTTGGCTTTACTATATTTTTTGCTGGAGGCATAGCATTAATTTATACTCTTATAGTTAAAATTTTAGGGCGTACAGTTACTGGATGGACTTCATTAACCCTTTCCATTTGGGTACTTGGCGGAGTGCAACTCTTATCTCTTGGCGTAATAGGAGAATATATCGGAAAAATATATAATGAAGCTAAACAAAGACCTCGATATATTATTTCAGATAAATTAATCAATACAGATAAAGAAAATAAATAATATAAAGATGACAATACATAATTTAATTAATCTATGTACTGTCATCTCTATATTATTATTTTTTTATAGACTTGGATATATTAATATTAAGATCTGATACTGATATAATTCCCTTTTTTCTAAGCATCTGCACGTTCTCAAGTATTTCATTAAACGATATAATATTTTCTTTAGTAACTTTTATTTTTAAAGATGCTTTTCTCTTTTTATATTTATACGTACTAAAATTTCTATTAATTACTCTAGTAATCATAAATCTATCTCCTATAAAAAAATATCTCATGATAGATTTATCGTATTAAATATATTACTCTTTATTTCTTTTTAGTAAAAATTTGTATTAAAATTAAATGCTGAATAGGACTTACATTGAAAGTTTGTTACTTTTTCGATATGTATTTATTTCCCTCTATATAAAATCTCCATGGAAAATCTATTGCTTCTTCTGCATAATCTATTCCGATTCTTTTCGTTTCCACTATTTTAAACGTATCTTTTTCTCCTTCTTCTATATAAAAATCGCCTTCCTCGTATAACCTTTTATAGTTTTCCGATTTATCTATTGAAAATGCAATGCACAGTTTTGATGGCCCATTTGTAATTGCCTTTTTCTTTGTTTCTGAAAGTTCATCATAATTTTGATTAAACCTTTTTTTTGCAAGATAATCAAATTCATTTAACGGTTCCAATGCTCTTATTAGAACTCCCTCTCCCTTATCCTCTATTCCACTTATAACATTAAAACAATAGTATTTTCCATAAATAAAATAAACATAAGAAATGCCACCTTCTCTAAATAAAGGTTCAGTTCTTTCAGTCCTCCTTCCATTATAAGCATGCGATGCCTTATCTATTTCTCCTATATACGCTTCTGTTTCAACAATTTTAGCTCTTAGGATTACTCCATCAACTTTTCTTATAATAATTTTTCCCAAAAGCTCTTTTGCTAAAATTAATGCACCTTGTTTATAAAATTCTTTATTTAAAATCAAGCTTCATTCACCTAACTTTCACTATAAGTAATATAACTTATGTTGTGATATATTGGCTTATTTTATTACTCTAAAATTTATCCACATAGTTCAAATAATAATCCACAACTTTTTTAATTATACCCACACATTTGTGGATATTTTTAAAAACATCTTCTGTTAATATTACAATTCTATAGTAACAATTTGATCTCTTTTTATACTTTCTTTAACATCTATTATTCTTTGATTAGTTGAACCTCTAAACTTAAGTCCATCTGACATCTTACATTCTTCGAATCTTCCATCTACAAGAACATCAATATTGTTTAATAAATCTCTCCAGCCTAATCTAGAATCCTTATTTTCTAAAATATATTCATAAGTATATCCTGTATAGCTCCAAATATTTAAACCTTTTTTTCTAAATTCCTTTGCCATATATGCAAATTTATCTGCCTGTTCCCACGGATCTCCTCCACTAAATGTTACTCCCTTTATAATTTCATTATTTAATGTATCACTAACTAATTCATCTATATCTCTTTGCTCTCCGCCATAAAAATCATGAGTATCAGGATTAAAACAACTTTTACAGTTATGCTTACAACCTTGTGAAAAAAATACTCTCCTTATACCGGGCCCATTAACTAAACTCTCATATGCTATTCCTGCTAATCTTATAGTCTTTTCCATTAAACTTACACTTCTTTCTCATCAATCTATTTATATACATTCTATTGGATAATTAATTATAACGTAAGTATAATCACATTTACAAATCACCTGCATATTACACCTATCTTGAATTTGAATTATATACCTTAAGCATTTACATGCTTATTTGTATAAAAAAATGCAGAGTCTTAAAGACCCTGCATTTTCACTCTTTATATTATAATTAACTATTTGCTTTAACGTAATTAAGTCTTCCGCCTTCTTTAATAACAGCAATTTCTTTCTCTGTTAAATCAACTGTAGCGTCAAACTCAGTTCCCTTAGTTAAGTTCTTAACTTTAACTATTCCTGATTCTAAAGCTGCTTGAATGTCTTCCATCTTCAAGTCATCAGTTAACTCAATCTTGTCATAATCAGCTTCATTCTTAAAATCCATAGGAACTATTCCATTGTTTATTAAGTTAGCTTTATGAATTCTTGCAAATGATTTAGCTATAACCGCCTTAACTCCTAAGTATAATGGTGCAAGTGCTGCATGTTCTCTACTTGAACCTTGTCCGTAATTTCCTCCAGCGATTATAAATCCACCATTAAATTCCTTAGCTCTCTTAGGGAATTCTGTGTCAACTGTGTTGAAGCAGTATTCTGCAAGGTAAGGTATATTTGATCTAAATGGCAATAACTTAGAATTCGAAGGCATAATATGGTCAGTTGTAATATTATCTTCAACCTTTATTAATACTTTACCATCTAATTCTTCAGCTAATGGTTTGCTTACTGGGAATGGTTTAATATTTGGTCCTCTAACAACTTCAACTTCAGCATTTGTTGGTGCTGGCGCTAAAATCATAGAATCATCTATTAAAAATTCCTTAGGCATATCTATTGTTAAATCTACATCCACTTCAGTTGGATCAGTTAAAACTCCATTTATAGCTGAAACCGCTGCAGTTTCAGGACTTACTATATATACTTGTGCTGATAATGTTCCACTTCTACCATAGAAATTTCTATTTACTGTTCTAAGTGAAACTTCATCACTTCCCGGTGATTGTCCCATACCAATACATGGTCCACAACCATTTTCAAGTATTCTTGCTCCCGCACTGATTATATCTGCTAATGCCCCATTTCTAGCTATCATTTCCATAACCTGTCTTGATCCTGGCCCAATTACTAAGCTAACATCTGGATGTACTTTTTTACCTTTTAATATCTTAGCAACCTTCATTAAATCTTCATAAGAAGAGTTAGTACAGCTTCCTATAACTACTTGGTTAACTTTAATCTTGCCAACTTCGCTAACCTTAGCTACATTATCAGGGCTGTGTGGCTTAGCAGTAAGTGGTGTTAATTCATTTAAATTAATTGTTACTACTTCATCATATACAGCATCTGCATCTGGCTTAAATTCTATAAAGTCTTCTTCTCTTCCTTGTGCCTTAAAGAATTCTAAAGTTCTTTCGTCACTTGGGAAAATCGAAGTTGTAGCTCCAAGTTCTGCTCCCATATTAGTTATAGTTGCTCTTTCAGGAACTGAAAGTGTTTTAACTCCTTCACCAGCGTATTCAAATACCTTCCCTACTCCACCTTTAACAGTTAATACTCTTAGGACTTCTAATATAACGTCTTTAGCTGCTACCATTTTATTCAATTTTCCAGTAAGCTCAATCTTAACTACCTTAGGAGTATTAATATTATAAGCTCCGCCTCCCATAGCAAGAGCAACGTCTAATCCACCAGCTCCCATAGCAAGCATACCAACACCACCTGCTGTTGGTGTATGGCTATCAGAACCTATTAATGTATCTCCTGGAGTTGAAAATCTTTCTAAGAATATTTGATGGCATATTCCGTTACCTGGTTTTGAGAAATATACTCCATACTTAGATGCAACTGTTTGAATGAACTTATGATCGTCTGCATTTTCAAAACCTTGTTGTAACATATTATGATCTATAAATGCTACTGATTTCTTTGTCTTAACTCTATCTATTCCCATAGCTTCTAATTGAAGATATGCCATTGTTCCTGTTGAATCTTGAGTCAACGTTTGATCAATCTTTAATGCTATAGGCTCTCCTGCTTTTAATTCACCTTCAACAATGTGGCTTTTTAAAATCTTATAAACTAAATTATCTCCCACGTCTAATCCCCCTGTTATTGCTTATTTTTTTCTTCTAATTGTCTATGATACTCTTTATATAATTGAACTACTTCTTTATCAAATAAAGTTCTCTTTAATCTAACTGATGTAGCTCTTACAAGTTCAAGTATTCCTTTTGCTTCATCCTCTGTTAGTTCTCTATTATATTCTCTAAATTTATTTATTATTGAAGCTCTTCCTGAATGCTTTCCTATAACAATTTGTCTTTCAAGTCCAACTATATCTGGATCAAATGCTTCATAATTCTTAGGATCTTTTATTGCTCCATCTGCATGAATTCCCGATTCATGTGCAAACATATTAGTTCCAACGATAGCTTTCCAGATTGGAAGTTCTCTTCCTGATGCCCTTGATACATATTGTGATACTTCTCTAAACATTTGCGTATTTATTGCTTCACCATTATATCCGTAAACAAGCATTAATGCCATTATAACTTCTTCTAATGCTGCATTACCCGCTCTTTCTCCAAGACCATTTACAGTTACTCCAACATGGGTTGCTCCACCTTTAATACCTGCTACAGCATTAGCTGTTGCCATTCCAAAATCATCATGAGTATGCATTTCTATATCAAAGCCTGTTTTATCATATATATATTTAATATCATCTCTAATTTTAAATGGCTCCATAATTCCTACAGTATCACAATATCTAAATCTATCTGCACCTGCTTGTTTAGCTGCATTAATATATTCAACTAAAAAGTCCTTATCTGCTCTAGATGCATCTTCCCCGTTAACAGATACATAAAGACCATTTTTCTTTGCAAATTCTACAGATTTAACCATGCTTTCTAATACCCATTCTCTAGATGTTTTAAGTTTATGTTGAATGTGTATATCTGATACTGATATTGATATAGCAACTGCATCAACTCCGCAATCTATTGATTGTTCTATATCGCTAACTACAGCTCTATTCCATGCCATAATACTAGATTTTAAATTTCTTTTTACAATTTCTTTTATAGCCTTCTTTTCGTCCCCACCCATTGTAGGAATTCCTACTTCTAGTTGGTCAACACCTAAGTCACTTAACATTTCTGCTATTACTATTTTTTCCTCATTAGCAAAAACTACCCCTGCTGTTTGCTCACCATCTCTAAGAGTAGTATCTACTATAGAAACTTTTTTGTTAGTTTTTAAATTACTAACTGTCATTGCAATCCCCCCATTTATATAATTTTCTTATTACTTAAAGCATATTTTTAATAAATTAACATTTTTACTGTATATTTATAATATCATATATTAATAAATCTATACAAGATTTATTTTATTTTTTTGCAACGAAACAGCCACTCTCCTTCATGTATTTTCAAATTTTAATTGTTTTTAACGAAAATACTCTGAATTATTGCAAGTTTTTTTTTCGATGTTGCAATACATTGATAAATTAACAGTTCATTTTCTTTAACAAAATTACCCACCACATTTAGTACTTATACCAAATAGTTACATCATATTCGCCTTTAATTTCATTAATATATTAAAGTTTACTTTTTATGTATCTATTTTTTAATAATTCTTATAGAAAATATGTTTTTTCAATACTTCCTTAATATATATTTCGATAATAAATTTACATTTAAAACCTAGTAGCAAAGTAATCAATTAATACTATAATGTAGAAACCTGATTAAAACATATATTTTTTTAAATAAAAAAGAAGATGAAATTAATAAATTCATCCTCTTTTTTATATATTATAATTTATAGATTAAGAAACTATTACCTATACATTGTATTTTTTAGTAATGGTGCACATGTCTCTCAGTATGTGATATTCTATCTTCTCTTTCATGATACTTTCCAGCACCAAATCTTTCATCTAAACTTAAATAGCCTGTAACTCTTGATATTCCTTGAATATTCTGACTACCACATTTCGGACACTTGTTTTCATTGTTTTGAAGATAAGTACCACATTCTCTACAATATCTTATATGAAAATTAATTCCCATATAACTAATATTAGTATTTTTATATGCATAATTTATTATATCCATTATTGTTTCTGCATCTGGTGTGTCATCTACTTCAATATAACTTATATGCCCACCATTGCAAAGTTTATGATACGGTGCTTCAATATCAATCTTATCTTTAATAGATATTGGATAAGAAACTGGTATATGATAACTATTTGTATAATACTCCTTATCAGTTACTCCTTTTATTAATCCAAATATCTTTTGATCTTGCTTTATAAACTTGCCTGAAAGGCCTTCTGCCGGAGTAGCGTAACAACTCCAATTTAATTTATATTCTTCTGTAAGCCTATCGCAATATTGCCTTATATGTTCAACAATCCTTATTCCCAATTTTCTTGCTTCTTCATCTTCACCATGATGCTTTCCAATTAAAGCTAATAAGGTTTCCGCAACACCTATGAATCCTATTCCCCAAGTTCCTTGCTTTAATATTGGCTCTATAGAATCATCAGGTTTTAATCCTTCTGATCCTTTCATAAGTCCTTGGCCTGCAACAAAAGGTAAATCTTTAACTCTTAGATTCTTTAAAATCTCATATCTATGCATTAAAGAATCTTTTGCTAATTCTAATCTTGCATCTAATATATTGAAAAACTTATTTATATCACTTTTGGCCTGTAGCGCTATTCTTGGAAGATTGAGAGTTGTAGGTGCTATATTTCCTCTTCCTTTACAACCAGGTTCACCATTTATATTTTTCATAAGATAAGTTCTACATCCCATTGTAGCCGGAACATAGCCTTTATCATAATATTCCTTATTAAAATCTGCATCGATATTCATGAAAGTTGGATTCATCCTCTTTGCAGCCACTCTACATGCTAGTTTATATAAATAAAAGTATTGATCGCTCTCTTCTCTATTAACGCCTGATTTAACTCTAAAAATTATGTTAGGAAAAATTGGTTGTTCACCCTTACCTAACCCCTTTTCATATTCTAGAAGAAAAACTTCACATACTAATGCCGCATCTAAACTTGTAGGTAAGCCAATATTAATTGAACTAAATGGTACTTGAGATCCTGCTCTAGAATGCATTGTATTAAGATTATAAACTACACCTTGCATTGCTTGTTGTACTTTTTTTCTTACTCTCTTTTCTACCATAGCTTCTAGCTTTTCTTCTGATACACCTAGTTCCAATAATTCTTCTCTAATTTCATCTCTAGTTGGCTCTACAAATATAGCCATATCATTATCAAAGTCTGGATGAGATTGACCACCAAACATATCATTTTGAGTTGATTGTAATAATATACATGACAATTCAGCCGCAGTTTCAATTCTCTTAGGAGCATTGATTGTTCCATATCCAGTATTAAATCCATTTTCTAATATCTCTTTTGTTGGTATATGCAAGCAGTTTACAGTTAAATTATAGCTATCTAAGTCATGATAATATAAATCACCATTCTCATGAGCCTTTGCTAAGTTCTTTGGCATAGTAGCTAGTGTATTCCACTTATTTGATTCAGATGCTATTCTTAATAACTTAGAACTGAAATTATTTCCTACATTTGCGTTATCCCTATCAGTCTCAACTCCAATTTGTCTTATAGCCTTCATTAAGTCTGACTTTATATCTCTAACCTTAGTTCTTTCACTTCTGTATGCTGAATAAGCGACTGCTATATCCTTGTGTCCCTCATCTCTTAATGCCTTCTCCACAAAATTTTGTATTTGTTCTACAGTTATAGTCTTTTTATACTCTTCTTCTATATAAGTAATCACCTTATGTACAGTATCTAGAACTTGACTTTCTTTCAAATTTAAACCGATTTCACTAGCTGATCCTTTAATTGCTTGAGCTATTTTATCTGAATTAAATTCTACTTCTCTTCCATCGCGTTTCACAACATATAGCATTATTATTCCCTCCATGGCACAATATATAGTATTTTTACTACCGTACTATTATACTGTATTAGGTATTCATTAGCAATACTTCTAATTTTTTATTTTTAAACCACTAGATTTTAATTATCTTAATTTACATCCTATTATCTTTCGATTTATCTAATTTTTAAGACTTTTTATATTTGACTTATTATAGATAATCTTTATTGTTGTAATTTACTATGATTTCAAGTATTTTTTCATAATAACCTATAATAAAATTATTATATATATGTTTTAAAAAGTTCAATTTATCAAATTTTATTGTAAAGTATCATTTTATACAAGCCAAATAATTTTATAAAGAAATAATTTATTTTTTTGATTTATATTATATAAATTATCTCTTTAGTAATTAATAGGAAATGTAATTTTTACAAATAGTGTTATAATTAAACTAAGACTATACATTTCTAGGAGGAAATAAGATGGATAAAATAGCATTAATAACTGATAGTGCTTCTGATTTGGATACAAATTTCGTAATAGAAAATAATATTAAGATAGTCCCGTTTAAAATTATATTCTCTGACAGAGAATATATTGATGGAATAGATATAACTCCCCAAATTCTATATGAATATTTACCAAAGGAAATTCCTAAAACTTCCTTACCTAGTGTAGATAATTTTACATCTGCTTTAAAACAAGTGAAAAATCAAGGATATACACATGCAATTATTATAACAATATCAAGTGGTCTTTCTGGTGCTTATAACTCTGCAAGACTTGCATCTGAGAATATCCCTGAAGTAAAGACTTTTGTATTTGATTCTATGACTTTAACTATGTCAGAAGGAGCTATGGTTGTTGAAACACTAAACCTAATAAAGCAAGGAAAATCTTTTGAAGAAATAGTAAAAACTTTACCTAGTTTTAGAAATAAGATTGACGTGTTTTTTACAATAGATACACTAGAATACCTAATAAAAGGAGGTAGAATTGGTAAAGTTGCTGGAACTATAGCAGGTGTACTTAATCTTAAACCTATTATTACTGTTGGTGATGATGGCATATATCATACGGTTTGTAAAATCAGAGGCATAAATCAGTGTATATCTAAATTAACAAATATATTAATAAATTATCTAGAAAACCATAAATGTAAAGTTTGGATCTTAGATGGGAATGCTCCCGAAAAATCCAAAATGCTTTACGATTCTATAAAAGACCTTCCTAATTTAATCGAATGTACCTTAGGAGGATCAATAGGACCTGCTCTTGGAGTTCATACCGGACCTGGTCTTGTTGGATTTATAGTTGAAAGATTAGATTAATCCAGAAACATCTATATTAACTATTTTATTTGCAATCAAAGAGCTAAGTATTAAAACTTATATTTTTTTATTTAGCTCTAAAATCTTTTATAAGTATACTTCCTTTCCTACTTGTAAATAATATTAACAAAGAAATCTTCACTGAAGGGACTGTTTTGTTATTATGAAAGATTTTATATTAGATTCAACCTATAAAGATGCTACTATTGTTAATAGAAATGATGATATCTTTACCATTTCATCAAGTAGATTACCAAATAGTACAATCCCGCATCACTCTATAAATTTGATTAATACTAGATCAAATTCTCATTCCAATTTAAGCAATAATAACAAATTTAATACATATAATCTAATTGACTATCTATAATAATAGGTATAAAATAGTATAAGTGTAATATATTTATAATGTGCTAGGGGAGCCGAGAGGCTGAGATTTGATATTCATAAACCCTTAAAACCTGATCTAGTTAATTCTAGCGTAGGGAATGCAACCTCTTAAAAATTTAAAACTATTTATTGGGTTGATAATCTCCGAGCACAATTAAGGAGGTTTTTTTTATGTCAATTTTTAATGATTGGATTGAACAATTTTCTAAACTCTTTCAGAATTTCTCACAAAACATTCAAGATATCCTTGCAAGTCCAATGTCCATTATAACTTTGTTAGGATGCATTTTACTACTTATAGTACTAGCTAAGGCAAGAAAGATAAAATTCACTCCAGAACTAATTGCTAGAATTGGTATAGCATTAGCGTTAGCCACTATATTAAAAATGCTAAGATTATATCATTTCCCTCAAGGTGGCAGCATAACTCTAGGGAGCATGATACCAGTATTACTTATCGCATTTATATATGGCCCTGAAGTTGGATGTTTAACAGGATTTCTTTATGGCGTCATAACCCTAATACTGGATCCATATATACTACATCCTGTTCAAGTTTTATTTGACTATCCGTTACCCTTTACGGCATTAGGTCTTGCTGGATTCTTCAAGCAAAAAAAGTTAGTTGGAGTAAGTATTGCAGTACTGGTCAGATTTTTGTGTCATCTTATTTCTGGTATAGTTTTCTTTGGATCATTTGCCCCAGAAGGAATGTCTCCGGTGGTTTATTCCTTACTTGTTAATGGTCCGATGGTTGGAATAGAAGGAATCATATGCCTAGTAATCCTAGCCGTTCTTCCTATAGAAAGAATTTTTCATGCATCATCAGTAAATACCATTTCAAATTAGCTACTATATAAAACAATTTATATATATTGCAATTAAGTTTCTACATTTTAGTAGTAATTAAGCATTTGACTTATTAGGGTTTAAATTTATTACTGTAAGATATATAGAATAAAAATAGGATTAATTTTGTTTTATAAAACAAAATTAATCCTATTTTTGATCAAATAATATACACTATTATTTATAAGTGATTCATTTTAGACGTTTTAGTTGTATCTGCAATTAAATTTTATTCTTCTATTTCAATTGCATTTACCGGACAGCTTTCTTCTGCTTCTTTTGCCTCATCTACGCAACCTTCTGGAACTTCATCAACTATAGCTCCTGCTTTTCCATCATCCTGCATATCAAAGCACTCTGGGCATATGGATGGACATAAGCCGCAAGCTATACAAGTATCTTTATCTACTTTTGGTTTCATAGTTTATTTCATCTCCTCTAATATCAAATTACAAACTTATTATTTCCTAAGAAATATTAAGTTATGTATATTTAATAATATAATTTAAAATAATGAAATAAATATATTTTAAGGAAAAGGCGTTTTCTATTAATATAATCCTTCAAATATTAGTGAATATAATGGATTTTCTTTAACGTATTCCTCTGCTTTTCCTTGCTCTAATGCTTCTGTAAGTTCAATATTAATTGGTAGTTCTCCTATTAAAGGAACTCCAAGATACTCTGCATTCTCTTCTGAGGACTTTCTACTAAATACTCTTATCTTTTTATCACAATCAGGACAGTTTATGTATGCCATATTTTCTACTACCCCTTTAATTTTTATACCCATCTTTTGTGCCATAATAACAACTTTCTTAACTATCATAGATACCATATCCTGTGGTGTAGATACTATTACAATTTCATCAATAGGAAATTCCTGCATTACAGTTAAAGCAATATCTCCTGTACCCGGTGGCATATCTATAAGTAAATAATCAAGTTCTTCCCAATTAGTTTCTACAAACATCTGCTTTAATACTCCTGTAATCACTGGCCCTCTCCAAATTACAGGCTCATCTTCTACAGCAGTTAAAAGATTCATGGAAATTACTTTTATCCCGCTTTCCGTTTCCACTGGTTCAAATTTAACCATATCATTTTCTAATGGAATTATTTTAGCTCTCTTATTATTAACTCCAAAAAATCTAGGCATAGATGGACCTGTAATATCTGCATCTAACACTCCTACTTTATATCCTTTCTTAGATAACATACTTGCCATCATTCCAGTAATAGTTGATTTACCAACTCCACCTTTTCCACTTATAATCCCTATGACATTTTTAATACTTCCATATCTGGATGTCAATTTTAAGCTTTCTTCACTACATCCTGTTTCTTTAGATTGACATGTGTCTTTACTTTTACAATTTTCACAACTCATTTATATATGCTCCTTTACTTACCAATCTTGTGGGGCTTTATTAGGCTCACTTATTTTGATATCCCAGTCTTTATAATTATATTCTGCTGTTATATAGTAGCTTTCAAAAGAATTATCCTTTTTATTATCTACTGTTATTAGTGTTTTGAAAACAGTGCTATTATATCCTCTATTTTTCACTTTAATTATTGTATCAAAATCTTCATAATTATTATTTACTAAATCAACACTAGGTAAAGTTTTGTTCAAACTTTTCTTAAAATCTTCTAAATCCACAGAAAATATGTATTTCAAGCAATCTGTATCTCCAGATATGTTAACGCCAACTTTATTTCCATTAGATAAGCTATCTTTTTTCTTATCAATAACTTTTAATATTGATTGATAATATATATAATTAAAATCTCTTGGTTTTCTTATGAACGAAAGATTTTGCATTATTGTATTCTCTAAATTTTTAGGTACTGAAAACGCCTTATCGTCATCATAAAAGTTTCCTGTCCCATGTTCGTTAGCGCCAACTACATACTGATACTTTCTAACCTCATCTCCAGTACATACCTCAAAAATATAATCTGGATCTAATGAGCTTTTCTTTGAAACTTCACTTCCGTCTGATAAAATCTTGTAAATATCATCTATGGCTTTAGGATCATTAACTACAAACCTAAATCCACTATCTCTAACGCTTTGTATAATAATTTTATCTACTTTATTCTGTTTTATATACTCAAATTGTTGATTTTTAAGATTCATTTTAACTTCTATATTATCAATGAAGCTACAACCTGAGAGCATCATACTAGAGACTACTACCAATGGTAAAACTATCGTTAAAAATTTATTGTTTCTCAATGTTCCTCTTCGCTCCTTTGAAAATCTTGTGGTTATTAAATACAACAATACCAATCACCAAAGTAAATATTGCGATAAATTGTGATGTTGATAGAATCCCGACATTTCCTCTCGGATCATCTCTTAAAAATTCCACTAAAAATCTACCTATGCTATATACTATTAAATATAGTCCCACTATCTTTCCCGCTTGTTTTTCTTTTTTACCATAATACAAAAGTATAAATCCTAGTAAAAAATCAAATATTGATGAATAAATTTGTGTTGGATGTACATGTATTCCTGCTGGTGCTAAGGATCCCCTTGGAAATGTAACACCTATTGGCAACTTAGTTTCTGCTCCATAACAACATCCAGCTAGAAAACATCCAATTCTACCAAAGCCTTGAGCTATCGCAAGACCCGGAACTGTCATATCTAACATTTGAACAATATTCCATGACTTTTTCTTAGAATATAAATACATGGCTAGGGCTCCTCCGCCTATGGCACCATATATAACAAATCCATATCCAAAGTTCAGTAATATGCTTGGCTCTTTGATAATATCTTTAAATTCAGTTATTATAAATAATCCTTTTCCACCAAGCACTCCACCTATTACAGCTAAAATTACTAAATTTAATAAAGAATCCTCATCATAACCTTTTTTCTTTCCTTTATTTATAAATATAGCAGCTGCAACTATTATTCCAATTGCAATCATTAATCCATAACTCTTTATTTGTATCCCAAATATCTCAAATAATATTATCCTCATTGCTCGCCTCCAAACGTCAAATAAGTATCAAGGAGAAGCTATCCTGGCCTCTCCTTGATACTTAAATTATAATACTTATGCTTATCCTTGGCAAATCTTATTTAAATCTATCAACTCAGCATTAATACAATTATATGTTTTATACTAAACATATAATGTAGTCATCTCACATCAACCACTTATAAATCCTAGAACTTTATATGGGATAAATTGGTTGACATTAATTTTGAGATGATTTAATACTTGAAATAATAGTATTTAAAATAGTCTTCATATTTTCCTTATAATCCTTTGACTTAAGATTAAATAATATCTTCGCTGTTTTACCTTCTCCTAAATCTAGATAATAGCATTCATTATTAAAATCATACCCATTCTTTACTTTTGTTTCATACTTAACTAATACCCCAGAATTATAGGAATTTTTAAAAGGTGTTAATTCTGAATTATAATATTCTAAACATTGATTATTTAAATCTTTTTCAGCAAACACATTTATATCCTCTTTTGTATTTACTACTTGCAATAAACCAGTAAGCTTATTATTTTTGTCTTTAAAATCTAATTCATAACTCACATATTGCCCTTTACTTTCTTTTTCATCCACATTCCATTCACTTGGCAGAGATATAACATATTTATTATCGTCAAAAGAATATTCTTTAAATTTGCTTATTCCCTGATCCATAAGAATTACCTGTTCGAAATTTTCTTTAAAGAAGCCCTGGGTTATGACCAGTATCAACATCAATGATAACAATATTGACGTAACAATCAATTGCTTCTTATTCATAACGACGTTCTCTATCTAGCCGGAATTACGATCGAAGAATTTTTAAAATCATAGAACATTAACCAATATCCCTTACCATCATTACTATCATTAGTCCATGTTACGAAACCTGTTCTTCCACCATATGGTTGATCATTTTTTTCTTTGCTTCCTGGTATTGCGTATATAATGTATTGCATTTCTCCATCTTTATTGCACTTATATCCCAATAAGAAATGACCTGCTTTACTAATATAAGGGTAATAATTTAACATCGGATAATATGCTAATGTATATTTATTATAATTCGAATCATTTGATAAATCTTCTATGCCATTCACAATGATTTTATACCATTTACAGAAATTTATATCATTTAACTTTCCAATAAATGGTTCAAAATCTTGTGCTAGCTTTTCAAAGTACTTACCTATATCTCCACTTATAGCGAATCCTTGATTTGAAGTATTTTGATTATTACTATTTACATTTGATGTATCTCCCATATTTAAGTCTAGCTGTCCCATGCCTCCAGTTTCACCGCTAGTCTCTGGCTGTCCCATTGTTCCTGTCTGATTCATTCCAGTATTTGATGATGTTTGATCTGTTCCAGTATTAGTACTTGTCTGGTTCATAGCTCCTGTATTAGTCTGATTTAATGAGTTTCCTGACCATGGTTGCCACATTGTTCCTGTATCAAATTGGTCCATTCCAGAATTTGAATTAACTTGTTCCATCGACTCCCCTGTACCAGTAGTATTCATAGTAGATGTATCATTTGCTCCAGTAGCTCCACCTAAATTTCCTTGCTGAATATTATTTTCATATTCATCAAAATCTATTATGTCCATTCTATCTGAAGCATCTACGTCATTGAATTTATCCAATTTAAAGTTTTCTTCTATTCTTCTGGAACTAACTTGCACATTATTTATATCCTGATTGTCATTTCTACATTTCTTTTCCAGTTTAAACTTCTTCCATTTAGAATTATGGTTCTTCTTATCCTTTATAAATCCATATACTATAACATCCTCATACATGTGATGACTTACTTTTAGATCTATTACTCCATCATAAGTATCCAATTTCTTAGATATATTACCAATTACATAATCTACATCTTCTTCTTTTTCAAAATAGTCATACTTATCATATTCATTGTACTTATCATGCTTGTCATCTTTATAACATTTATTGTACTTATCGTATTTATCTTCTTTACCATATTTGTCATGCTTATCGCATTTATCATATTTATCTTCTTTGTCACATTTGTCATGTTTATCGCATTTATCATATTT
>NZ_KK211340.1:62347-127695 GCF_000621745.1 Clostridium beijerinckii HUN142
TCTTCTTTATCACATTTGTCATGTTTATCGCATTTATCATATTTATCTTCTTTATCACACTTATCGTGTTTATAATCTTTTTCAGGTTTTTTACACTCTTTATTCTTGTTTCTTTCCTCATCTAAATTATCTATAGTTTCAGTTATGTTTTGATGATCTTCTGGAATCCTATTTTGTTTATCTTCAACTTTAGATTCTATGTTCGCTTTAGGTTGAAGATCAATCTCATCCTTTTTTCGTTCAACTGATTCATCTTGTAATTTAGGTGCCTTTACTACTTCCTCTTCTTTAGCACTTGACTGAGTTATAGTTTTACTCGCTACACTTACACTCAAATTTTCTTTTTCCTTAGTTTGCAATGTTGTTTTATCAACGTATTTCTTAGAATCGACTTTTATAATCTTAAACCTTCTCCAATTATCAGCAGATTCTTCTCCATTCATAAACCCATGCATTACAAACTCTGTTTCATTATCTTTCGCCCTGCATATAGCAGCACCAGATATTTTTTCATAAGATATTCCAAGACCAGCTATGTTATTTACATAATATTCTTTACTAGTATCTCCCTTTCCGACTTCATTTATTGCTAAAGGTCCAATATCAATTAATTGTTTTAAATCCTTTTTACAACAGATAAGTACCATGGAGTAATTATCTTCTTGCCTAAGATTCTGAGCATAAAATGAGATTTTGCACTTATCGCCTTTGGCCTCCACCTTAGCATATCCAGACAAAGCTTTATCATTAGATTGAGAATATCCTCTCTCATCTTCTTGTAATATTATAAAGTTTCTATACAATTTGTTGTGTGCCAACCCTATATTCCCTCCACATATATTTATTCCATATAGTATATGTCTGGAAATTAGAATTATGATTTAGCTAACATTTTTCTATATTTTTATGATACATGCAACACTGAAAATCTAATGCAAATTAAAAGCAGAGAACGAATAATTCCGCAATTACTCATTCTCTACTTTTTAGTTTCTTATATCATATATAAAATCAGATAAAACTGCAAATTCCTCCAATGTTAGTGTTTCAGCCCTTCTCTTAGGATCAATTCCTGACTTTTCAAATGCTTCCTCTAATTTTTCTTTATCTACTCTTAATGTCTTCGCTGCATTCCACAAAGTTTTTCTTCTCATATTGAATCCTGCTCTTACAAGCTCAAACATAATCCCCATATCCTTAGTCTTCACTCTAGGTTTATCCAACCTATCTAATCTTATTACTATAGATTCAACTTTTGGCCTAGGAATAAAGCAAGTTGGTGATACTTTTCTTATTATATTTGTATCACAATAATACTGTACTAAAACAGATAATGCACCATATTCTTTACAATTAGGTTCAGCATTAATTCTTTCTGCAACTTCTTTCTGAATCATTATAGTTAATGATTTAAAGTTATATCCACCCTTTAGAAGTTTAACTATTATAGGTGTTGTAACATAATACGGAAGATTTGCTACAAGCTTAACACTTTTCTCATCTCCAATAAGTTCATTAAAATCCACTTTAAGTGCGTCCTTATGTATTAAACTAAAATTCTCATTTTCCCCCAACTCTTGCTCAAGTATTGGAATTAAATCGCTATCTAATTCTATAGATGTTACTTTTTTAGCTTTCATCAAAAGTTGAGCAGTTAGCGTTCCTACACCTGGTCCAATTTCTATAATAAAATCATCATTATTAACTTCTGCCCCATTAACTATATCATCGAGAACAGAATCGTCAACTAAGAAATTTTGTCCAAGGCTTTTTGAAAATTTAAAGTTATATTTCTTTACCAGTTCCTGAGTTTTTATATCTTTTAAATCCATTTATTTATTACCTACTTCCAGTTGTTTTTCTATTTCTTCTATAGCATTAGTAAATTCTTCTTTGGTTATTCCGTAATTATTTAATCTAGAAACCATTTGTGCAGCATTTCCATAACCTATACCTAATATTTTACCAAGCATAGTTCTTCTAATCTTTGAAGTATTATCTCCTGTAAGCTTAAAATAAAACATATCCTGCATAGTAAAAAATGCCTTTTTTTCTTCTTGTGTTATTTTTGCCATTTCAAGAGCTTTCAATATAACTTCTGGACATGCATTTTCTACTCCGATATCTCCATTTTTTAACCCATCTTCTTTTGTAATATATGCATGTTTTATTCCCTTAACTCTCTTTGCTATTATTCTTCTTATCTTTTCCCCTGCAAAATCTGGATCCGTTAATACAATTACACCTTTTCTTTTCTGGGCCTCCTGTATTCTTGCTATTACCTTTGCATTTATTCCAAATCCTCCTACAGCAATTATTTCTGCATCTATAGCTTTCTTTACAGCATCAACGTCATCTCTACCCTCAACGACTATTACTTCTTTTATCAATACATTACTTCCTTTCTTTCTTAATAATTACTTTATGCATTATATATCTATATTATAAAATAGCCCTTAATTATTTTATCTCATTTCTAATAATATGATAAAACACCTACAATTCAAAGAAAAAAATAGAGATAACATTTGTTATCTCTTAAAATAGCTTACCATTGCCCTGGGTAAGCAACTACTAATACATCAACTGATCTTCTTCCCCATGAATCACATTCATTTGACGAATTAAGGTATATGTCAATTCTATCGCCCTTTATAGCACCACCTGTATCTGATGCAATTGCATATCCATATCCATCTACATAAACCTTACTTCCTAATGGTATTACAGACGGATCGACTGCAATCGTACTCATACCACCTTGATTTCTAACAGGCGTTCTTCCTGTAGCTGTAGTAGAATGATTGCTATAAGCGGTTGCTGTGCAATTAATCTTTTTCTTATAAGTTACTCTGTCTCCACCTCTACTTGCGTACACTTGACCAGTTCCTTTGACCACAACTTCATTTTGTGGTTCTAATATGGTTTTAGTACTCTTTACATTACGAGAAATCTCTACTTCATCTTTATATATTATTTGATAAGTAATTTGTTTCTGACCATTAACTCCTTCACTCTTAACCTTCTGAACACTACTGTCCAAATTCTCATCTTTTTCTACAATTGTATCGAAGTTAATTGGCTGTTTCTCGGTGACATCTTTTGTTTCCACTTTGACAAGTTGGACACTTTCGTTACCCTCTAAATTAGACTCTAGGGATGGTAATACCTCATCCACATCTTTGTCAAATTCTATTCCTTGATCTTTTAATGTATTTTTCTCTGCATCCAGCATATCCTCAACCGTATCCTCTGCTGTTTGCACTTGTACTTCCATTCCACCAGCCTTAATTTCTACTGGAATAGCCTTTTTTACTTTAATAGTTTCTTTTTCAGATACTTTGGATTCCAAGGATGGTTGCACTTTATCTTTAGGCGATACTTCTATCCCATTTTCTTGCAACACACCTTTAACAGTCCCCTTGTACGTGACAAAAGTCGCTTCTTTACCGTCTATACTTATTACGAGCGTTTTTCTCATGCTCATTATAGTCACTGTTGTAACAACTACAAATGCTAACGCAATTGTTCCAATTATAATTTTTGCCTTCGGACCGTTAGAAAAACTTTGCCTAATAAATTGTCTCAATTTTTCTATCATTATTTTCCCTCCTTTGGCAAGAGTGTCTTTTGAATTATATATTAATATTCTAGACTTGTCAAATTAGTAAACTCTTGCAATATAATGAAGCATTGTGATAATGCACTCTGTGCATAAAATATAATATATAAAAATGATAGCGGTTTTTAATATTACTCCATTATAGAATTAAAAATTTATGATATTAAATTATAGAAACATTTATTAAACTTAATAGTAATTTCAGTTTAAGATTAGATTTGTTTTTATGTTGAATACAGAAATTATATTTAAAGTGTACAACTAATATTTTACCTTATTTTTCCTTTCTTATCAATCTAAAAAAATTCTCATTAAATCGCAAATTTGCCTCATAAGGGTCAATATTCTTAATCTCTGCTATCTTAGTTATTATATATTCAATATAATCTGATTTATTTCTCTTTCCTCTGTTTGGTTCAGGTGCCATGTATGGACAATCAGTTTCCACAAGTATTTTTTCTAAAGGGATTTCTCTAACTACCTCAACAACTTTTTTTGCGTTTTTAAAAGTAACAACACCTGTCACGCCTATATAATATCCTAGTTTTACACATTCCCTTGCAAATTCCACACTCCCTGAAAAGCAATGAACTACACCTGTAACATCTGGAAACTCTTTAATTATTTCTAATGTATCTTGATGTGCATCTCTATCATGAATAACAACTGGATAATTTAGTTCTTTCGCTAAATTCATTTGTCTCCTAAATACATCCTTCTGAATATCCTTCGATGGATTTTCATCCCAGTAGTAGTCTAATCCAATTTCTCCAATAGCCACTATCTTCTCATTATTCTTAATATAAGATTTAATTTCATCCACTGTATCGTTCTTCATCTCATCTGCATTCTCTGGATGTATTCCTAAAGCACCAAAAATAAAATCATGATCCTTAGTCAATCGGTCTGTTGTTTTTAAACTATCATATGATGCTGCGCAATTTAAGATTCCAATAACCCCATTTTCATTAATCTCATTTAACAAAGACTCTCTATCCTCATTAAAAGCTTCATCATCATAATGAGCATGGCTATCTATTATTTCAAATTTTTGATTCATAAACAAATATTCCTTTCCTTCTAAATATTGTTTCCAATTATTACATTCTGAAACCACTATATTTAAATTTAGTATCACTTACTCATACTTAGATAATAGCATAAAGTTTTTTACTTAGATCTCTTTATGGTAACTTTATTTAAAATTATGTAATCCAATATAAATATTCTAGAAACTTTAATTTATCAAAGTTTCTCTTAAACTATGATACAATACAAATTAAAATAAAAATAAATTCGTAAATACTAGTTAATTTCTACGAATTTATTATTTGACACCTAGATGACATATTCATGTACTAAAATTAAGATTGTAAAGTAGTTAAAGCATTATTATTTACCCCTTTTAATCATTTATTTAGAATGGTTAACTGAACGTCTCACTCCCCTAAGTGAGACGTTCTATTTTTTTGTAATTATCTTACGATACTACCTGTTGGAATTTCACCTGGATCCACTGCCTTTAATATACTATCGTCATCAGTTGCAGCACATAAAATCATTCCTTGTGATAATTCGCCTCTAAGTTTTACTGGCTTTAAGTTAGCAACTAAAACTACATTTTTACCTACTATTTCTTCTGGTTTATAGAACTTAGATATTCCAGAAACCACTTGTCTTTCTTCTCCACCTAAATCAACTTTTAATTTTAATAATTTCTTAGCTCCCTTTATTGGTTCACATGCTAATACTTTTACTACTCTTAAATCAACCTTTTCAAAATCATCTATTGTTATTTCTTCTTTTATAGGTGTAATTTCTCTCTTAGCTGGTGCTTGAGCAGCCTTTAAAGCTTCTAATTCTTCTAATTTCTTATCTACATCTATTCTTGGGAATAGGTTATCAGCTTTAACCATTTTAGTGCCTGGTTTTGTTCCATCAAATGATTTTAATGAATCCCATGAAGCTAATTCTGTATTTATTTGTTCATTAATTTTTCTCGCTGTATCTGGTAAAAATGCTGAGATCATTACTGACGCAAATCTAAGACTTTCAGATAAATTATAAAGAACTGTTCCAAGTCTAGCTTTTTTACTTTCATCTTTAGCTAATATCCATGGAGTTGTTTCATCTATATATTTATTTGCTCTTCTTATTAATTCAAAAACATATTCTAAAGCTTGTGGTATATTTAATTCGTTTATTGCCTCCTCAATTTTAGCTGGTGCTGATAATGCTAAATTTATTAACTCATCATCAATAGCTTCTTTTTCATCTTGAGCTGGCATTTCTCCACCAAAATATTTTTCAACCATTGCAACTGTTCTTGATAACAGATTACCTAAATCATTACAAAGATCTGAATTTATTTTCTTTATAAATATTTCATTATTAAATAATCCATCTGCTCCAAATGGAATTTCTTTTAATAAATAATATCTTACAGGGTCAACTCCAAATTCATCTACAAGAACAACTGGATCTACTACATTACCTTTAGATTTTGACATTTTTCCACCATCAACAAGTAGCCATCCATGACCAAAAACTTGCTTTGGAAGAGGTAAATCTAGCGCCATTAACATTATTGGCCAGTAAATAGTATGGAATCTTAAAATATCCTTTCCTATTAAATGTACATCTGCTGGCCAGTATTTATCATATAAATCTTTATTATCTTGGCCATATCCAAGCGCAGTAATATAGTTTGATAATGCATCAATCCAAACATATACAACATGGCTTTCATCAAAAGTTACAGGTACTCCCCAGTTAAAGCTTGTTCTTGAAACACAAAGATCCTGAAGACCTGGTCTTAAGAAATTATTTAGCATTTCATTTTTTCTTGATTCTGGTTGAATGAACTCTGGATGGTCTTCAATATATTTGATTAATTTATCAGCATACTTGCTCATCTTGAAGAAATATGCTTCTTCCTTTGATTTTTCAACTGGTCTTCCGCAATCAGGACAATTTCCGTTAACTAATTGTGTATCAGTCCAGAAAGATTCACAAGGTGTACAATACCACCCTTCATAAGAACTCTTATATATATCTCCTTGATCATATAATTTCTTAAATATGTCTTGAACAGCTTTAATGTGATAATCATCAGTAGTTCTGATGAACTTATCATAACTTATATTCATCATGCTCCAAAGATCTTTAATACCAGCAACAACTTCATCTACGTGTTGTTTTGGTGTTATTCCTTTTTCTTCAGCTATTCTTTGGATCTTTTGACCATGTTCATCTGTTCCTGTTAAGAACATTACATCATAACCTGTTAATCTCTTAAATCTTGCTAAAGCATCAGCAGCTACAGTTGTATAGGTATTACCTATATGAAGCTTTGTTGATGGATAATAAATTGGTGTCGTAATATAATATGTTTTTTTACAATCTGTACACATTATTTGTGTCCTCCTTATATTAAAGCAATTATTTATTGCTATTTTTCTATTATAATATTAATTTTTGCCTTCTATATATTGTATCATGACATCTCTAGCCCGCATTTTTTAAGCATATTCTTCAGAATATCAGAATATCAGAATATTAGAATATATATTCTTAAGATTATTGCCATATTTATGTCTTTATTTTCAAATCATCTTGCCGTTATCTTTTAGTCTACTCATAAGTATAACAAAATCGCAGGCGACTGTGGAGCCGGAGATTTTTTCACGCATCTGCCTTTTCGAACTCATGTGATAAAAATTTGGCAGGGGAATAAGATTTCTTTTTTATTCTTTTTAAAATACAAAAACTAGTCAATCAACCTTTTTTAAGTTATCTACAGATTTTATTCAAATATAAATTCCTAAAGAATAAAAAAATCTCTATATAAGTATTAAAACCTATATAGAGACGTATTATACGTGTTACCACTCTAATTCTTACTTACCTCACAGCAAATAACTTAGTAGGTGACCAACATCACCCTGCAATATAACGGTCGCTTCCGTATTTCCCTAACCAAATAACTTTGACTCAAGAAACATGCTCTGAGACCATCTTCATAAAATTCACAAACGCTAACTTTCAGCATACATTAGCTCTCTTATAGAATGATTCTTTTACTACTCTTCTCTTCATAGCAATTTATTTAATTAATACTAGTTTGTTTCAGAGATTATTTTATCTAAACTTTATAGATAAAATTTTTAACCTATAATATATATTAATCCCCAAATTATTTACATTATACTATTTGTTGCTCTTAAGTGCAATAACCTATTTATAATGTTTAAATTATATTTCCTTAGTTGATTCCTTAAGAAATTGTTTTTCGCTATCACTTAAGAATGGACTTAATTTATTATAAGTCTCTTTATGATAATTATTTAACCATTCTTTTTCATCCTCTGTCAGCAATTGAACATCAATTCCATCCAAGTCTATTGGACAATATGACATGGTTTCAAATTTATAAAATTCTCCAAACTCAGCATTTCTTTCGTCCTCAACAACTAGCATAATATTTTCTGTCCTTATTCCATGTTTGCCTTCTCTATATATTCCTGGCTCATTAGTTAATATCATTCCCGGTTCTAATTCTATTATATTCGGTACTGGCCTTATTGTTTGTGGACCTTCGTGAACGCTTAAGCAGAATCCAACCCCATGACCTGTTCCACATTTGTAGTCTATTCCTTCTTCCCATAAAACTCTTCTACTTAAAATATCTATATTGGATCCTGTAGTTCCTTTTAAAAATTTTGCTTTCATAAGGTTGATATGTGCTTTTAGAACCAGCGTAAAATCTCGTTTTTCTTCTTCAGTCAATTTACCTAAAACAATGCTACGTGTTATATCAGTAGTTCCATCAAAATATTGTCCACCGCTATCAACTAACAGTATTCCTTCTTTTTCTAACTTATATGCACTTTCCTCTGTTGCAGAATAATGCATCATTGCTGCATGTTCTTTATATCCTGCAATTGTTCCAAAACTTTCTTCAATAAATAAGTCTCCTTGACTTCTAAAATCATATAACTTTTCTGATAAGGTAATCTCTGTAATAGGTTCTTTATCTACCTTTTCCTTAATCCACTTAATAAATCTTACCATTGCAACACCGTCTTTGAGCTGACAACTTTTAAGATTTTCTATTTCCTTCTCGTTCTTTATAGATTTTAAATTTGTAGTTATATTCATTTCTTCTATTTTCTTTATTTCTTTATTAATCTGATTGCATATATACGCACTTATTTTACTTGGGTCTAATATAACACTATCTTGTACTTCTTTTATATCTTCAAATATATCCTCATAATTTTTTATTATTATGCCTTCTTTAGTTAATGTTTTTTCATCAGCAGATGATATCTTTTCCCTATCTATGTATAGCACAGCTTTCTCTTCATCAATTAATGCATATGCTAAAACTACTGGTGTATACTTTACATCATTTCCTCTAATATTAAAAATCCATGCTATATCATCTAATGATGATATTATATATGACTTTCCACATAGCTTCTTCATCTCATTTCTTACTTCTTGAATCTTTTCATTTGCAGTTTTTCCGCAATACTTTACTTCATGCAAAAAAACTTTTTCTTTGGGCATTTTAGGTTTGTCTTCCCATATTTCTTCAATTAAGTCTTTATTCATTACTATGTTTATATTTTTATTTTCTTTTATTTTTAGAATTTCTTTATATTGATTAACCGATAATACTCTCCCATCGAAACCTAAAGTTTGACCATCCATCATATTTTCCATCAACCACTCTTCTAAAGTCGGCCATCCAGGAATTCTCATTTTAAAAAGCTCTACTCCAGAATCTTTTAATTGTTCATTGGCTTGTATAAAGTATCTTCCATCTGTCCATAGCATTGCTTTTTCCATTCCTATCAATGCTGTTCCTGCTGAACCAGTAAATCCTGTTATATATGCTCTAGACTTAAAACATTCAGCCACATATTCACTTTGATGAAAATCTTCACTTGGCACTATATAATAATCTATATTGTCTTTTTTCATTATTTCTCTTAATTTTTGTATTCTTTCTGATACTCTCATATTTATTCCCTCTTTTAAATGAATTTTTTAAGAACGTCATAAGACCTAATAAGTAAACACATATATGTATCTTAATCTTATTAGGTTCTTATTTTTTGCAATAATATATTATTTCATGAATTCTTCGATTTCATCAATTTCCTTAATCATATTCTTAGTTAAAACTTCACATCCATCTTTAGTAACTAAAATATCATCTTCAATTCTTATGCCTATATTTTCTTCAGCTATATATATACCTGGTTCCACTGTAAATACCATTCCTTCTGCAAATGTGAATTCTCTACCAAGTATCCCCAAATCATGAGTATCTAGGCCTAAACTGTGACCTATTTTATGCCAATAATATCTGTTAACTTCTGATTTTTCTTTTATAAGCCCTAATCCAATACATTCTTGTGCAATTAAATCTTTAGCCCATACATTTAATTCTCTTGAATCCACTCCAGGCTTTATTCTTTCAATTACTGCTTTATTAGCTCTAAGTACAGCTTCATAAACTTCCTTTTGTCTTTGAGTGAACTTGCCACTTATAGGGAATGCCCTTGTTATATCTGCATTATATAAATTCCATTGAGCTCCAAGGTCAAATAGAATTAAATCTCCATCTTTTAACTCACTGTTATTATCTACATAATGAAGTATTGTTGCATTTTTTCCTGCTGCTGCTATTGTTCTAAAAGCATAATCTTTAACGCCTCTTGTTTTGCATTCAAAATCAAAATAAGCCTCGATTTCATATTCCTTCATTCCAGCCTTCACATTTTTCATTAAAGACTTTACACCTTCAATAGTTATTTCTATTGCTTTTCTCATTTCTTTTATTTCATTATCAGACTTAACCATTCTTAGAGGTGCAATTATACTTGTAAAATTCTTTATATTAATATGTGGATACTTACTAATAATCTCTTTTGCAAATCTATTTGATACAGAGTCACTTTCTTCAAACTCTTCTCTATCCAAATCTAGATACAAATTAAATTTTTCTTTTCCCTTTATTAATGCATTTAGATAAGAAGTAAACTCCTTCATATAAGATACATCATTTATTCCAGATATCTCTTTTCCCTCAAAATCTCTTAATGTTTTTCCACTCCACATTTCTTTATCCAAATCTAAATCTGTCAAAAATAACTTTTCACTTACTATATTATTATATTTAGATAATACAACCAAATGTCCGTCTTCTTGTATTCCTGTTAAGTAATAAAAATTCTTATCTGGAGTAAATTGATAGAATTCATCTCCAGTCTTTTTAGCTGGTTTACCTGCAAATAATATCATTACTGAATTATCTTCTACACTATTCATAAGTTTGCTTCTGTTTTCTATATAAGTATCTTTATTCATAATTTAGCCTCTTTTCTACTATTAAAATATATTCCTATGTTAATATAATACTCCAATGATTCTAACTAATAAATATTCTGACTAACAAATTTTATCAAATAATTCGACTTGTTATTTTAAAAACATATATTTACCATAAATATAGCCATAATTATTGCTGTTGCATCAGCAAATACTGCTGCCCATAAAGTATGCCTTATCTTCTTTACCTTAATTGCTCCAAAATACACTGTAATTGTATAAAATATAGTTTCTGTACTTCCCATTACAACTGACGCTATAAGACCTGTTCTCGTATCTGGTCCTAAACTTTTTATTATATCTGTAAACACACCAATCGCACCGCTTCCTGACAGTGGTTTTATTATTAGTAATGGTATTAGATCTTTAGGCAATCCTATAAAATTTGCAAGTGGAGCAATTAGATTATTTAGTAAATCCATTAATTTTGCTTCTCTAAATACTTGTACTGCAATTATCATAGCTAAAAGATATGGAAATATTCTTAAGGTTACCATCAATCCGTCCTTAGCGCCCTCTATAAACCATTCATAAACCTTTCTTCCTTTGAACATCCCATATGTTATTATAAGTAAAAATATTATTGGTATTATGCTTTTACTTAAGTAATTAAACATAATTCTATAATCCTCCTTGAAGCATTTCTAATTAAATTCTAGTGTTGAAATTTCTAAAAATATTTCTGTAATATCTTGCAGCATATTACTCCAACTATTGCAGCTGTTGCCGTTGATGCTATCGTTGGCAATATTATTATTCCAGGATTAACCGAATTACATGCTGCTCTTATAGATATTATCGTCGATGGTACTAACTGTATACATGTAGCATTTAAGACAAGAAAAAGCGCCATATCATTTGAAGCTGTTTCTTTATCTGAATTAAGCCTATCCATTTCTTCCATCGCCTTTATTCCAAAAGGTGTTGCTGCATTTGATAACCCCATCATATTAGCAGTAAGGTTCATAACAATAGCGCCTAAAGCTTTTTCATCCTTTGCAGCTTCTTTAAAAATTCTTTTAAGAATAGGCTTTAATAACTTTGATAATTTTTCGGTGAGTCCGCTATTTTCTGCAACTTTCATAACTCCACACCAAAAGCACATTATTCCTGTAAGTTCAATTATAAAGGTTACAGTGTTACCTGACGAACTAATTATTGCTTTGGAAATAAGCTCTCCATTTCCAGTCAATAATCCAACTAGAATTCCAAAAAATATTAGAAAAAACCAAATATAATTTATCATATTCTCCCCCATAGTATAGTTATTCTTTACATTTATATTCCTTGCACTTATTTTTTAGTAGTGATAGGATATAATTACTAAACATAATTATATTATTTTAAGGAGAATTTTTATGAACGATTCAAATTTAAAGATAGCTCAACAAGATGTAGAAGAGGCTCTAAAGACTGTAGAAGACATGGAAAAAGTTATAAGCAATGATGAACCGTCAAAAGAACAGTTAAAAGAAAAGTTTATTTGTTTATCAAACAGAGTTCAGAAATTAGAAGATATTCTAAAAAACGAAGGAATCCTTTAAATAAAATAGGTATGTCTCAAAATATTAAAAATTATATTGAGACATACCTATTCTTTTAATTTTCTAAAATAATCTTTTGTTCTTTTCTATTTCCCATTAAATCCTTTGATGTTTTAAAAAATACGATAAGTGTAATTATAACTGATAATATATCAGATGTTGCTCCTGCAATCCACACTCCATCTAATCCTTTAAACCTTGGAATTATTATAAGACACGGAATTAATATTATCACCTGTCTCAGTAAACTTAAAAACATCGATATTTTTACCCTTCCAATTGATTGAAAGTAATTCGTAATTATAATCTGTCCTCCTATAAATGGCAACATAATCAAAAATATTCTCATTCCATGCGCTGTCACCTCTATAAGTGATGATTCATTATTGAAAATCTTAACTAATGTCTCTGGAATTCCTTCAATTATTATAAATCCTATTACTACTATTATTGTAGCTGTGATGACTCCATACTTTACGGCTTGCTTAACTCTATCATATTTCCTTGCACCAAAATTATAACCTATTATAGGCTGAAGCCCTTGGTTTAATCCAAAAATCGGCATTAAAAATATCATCGCCAAACTGTTTACTATGGTCATTGCTCCTACAGCTAAGTCTCCACCATATGACTGTAATGAATTATTAGTTATTACTTGAACCGCGCTTTGTGCAAGCTGCATGCTAAAAGGACTAATTCCTATAGCAAAAATACTTAAAACTGCATTTTTCTCTAACTTTAAGTTTTTCTTTCTAATTTTAAGCACACTGGATCCTTTTGTAAAATAATGCAAAATCCATATACTACTTATTGTCTGTGCAACAACAGTTCCAAGGGCACCACCTTTAACACCAAGACCTAACCCAAATATAAATATTGGATCTAAGATTATGTTTATAATAGCACTCATCAACATAGAAGCCATTGCTATTTTAGGACTTCCATCGCTTCTAATGGAGTGATTCAAGCCAAAACTAATCATATTAAATATGCAGCCACTAATAATTACCCTTATAAAGTCTTCACCATAGCCTATAATATTTTCACTTGCTCCAAACGCTTTTAGAAGCGGATTAGCAAATATATGACCAAGTAATGTTAGTAGTATGCTTATTATTAGTATTAATGTAAATGCATTTCCTAGAAGTTTTTCAGCTCCTTCTTTATCATGCTCTCCAAGCTTTATTGATACTTTAGTTGCTGTACCAATTCCAACTAACATACCAAAAGCTAAAATTATAAACATTATTGGCATTGTTATTCCGACACCTGCCATGGCAAGTTCACCTATGCCTTCTATATGTCCAATAAATATTCTATCTATTATATTATATAATGTATTGACTAACATTCCTATAACGGCAGGAATTGAAAACTCAAGTAATAGTTTTCCTACACTTATTTCTCCTAATCTATTCTGCTTATTCATTAACATCCTCCTTATTAATTAAAGAACTCTTAGATAGCTTATTCAAAAGATTCATTAATTCTTGAGATTCCGCATCAGTAAAACATTTTCTAATTTTAGACTCCCATTCATTCATTATATAATATACATCATCTTTAATCTGTTCTGCTTTTTCGGTTAGTTCGAGTTTATAGGCACGCCTATCACTTTCCTTTTTTATTCTCCTTACATAACCTTCGTCCTCTAATTTTTTTATTGCTCTGGCTGTTGTAGCTTTATCTAATTTAACTTTCTCCGTTAATTCTTCTTGTGTTATACCATCATTTTTATAAAGATTTAACAGAAACAAGTATTGACCAGCACCTATTCCAAATTTACTAAATTTCTTGCCAAAATACATACAGCTGGCTCTGTGAATTTCACCAATATATTTTCCTATATGCTGATAGCAATCCATATTACTTCTCTCCTGTCTTAATCATGTTATTATAGTATTAACAATAATCTCATTTCATATCCAAATAATTACATACAAACTATATTATCACGAATTAGTTACATACGCAACTAATTATAGATTTTAAAAAATAGAAGACTACTCCAGAATAGCTTTAAGCTATCTTGAAGTAGTCTTCTATAAACATATATACTATGTTATAAAACTTGGTTCTTTTTCTATTAAATTGTACTTTCTCTTTCAACTAGTTGATGCTCTAAAACATAATGTGGCTCATCTAACTCTTTTTTATTTAAAAGTTTTATAAGCATTCTCATAGCAACAGATCCCATATCATAAGTCGGTTGAGAAATTGTTGTGATCTTTGGATAGAAAATTGAAGCTGCAAAATTATCATTAAATCCAATTACACTTACATCTTTCGGAATATCTAAGTTATTATCTCTTAGTCCATTAATTGCTCCCATTGCAATATCATCAGACGCACATACAACACCTCTAAATTTCTTATTTTGCTTTATGAATTTTTGTATGCCTTCATATCCACTCTTTACTTTCATTGAGCTTAGATAAACTAGTTCAGGATCTATTTCTATTCCTGATTCCTTCATTGCATTTTCATAGCCAATGTATCTATCACCCCAAGCATTTTTGCTCTCTTTTTCAGCTCCTATAAAAGCAATTTCTTTTATTCCCTTTTCAATTAATAACTTTGTACTATCGTAACTAGCTTTAACATTATCAATTGTTACACTTGGTAGAACTCCCTCTTTGTCCTTAGTTTCAACTAAAACAGTTTTTATATCTAATTCATTGATTAGTTCTAATATTTCTTCATTAAGAGAACTGCTCATATAAATTACACCATCAACCATTTTTTCTCTAAGTACCCTTAAGTATTCTTTTTCCTTTTCTATATCAAGGTCTGAATTACAAAGTATTATATTGTAATCGTATATATTTGAAACATCTTCAGCACCTCTTACAATTTCTGGGTAAAACTGGTTTGATATATCAGGAAGTAGAATCCCTATTGTCTTTGTTCTTTGAGTTTTTAAACTTCTTGCAACTATATTAGGTCTGTATCCAAGCTTCTTTATTGCATCTAAAACTTTTTTCTTAGTATCTTCGTTTACTACATCGATATCATTTAAAACTCTAGAAACGGTTGCAATTGATACTCCAGCTTCTTTTGCAACATCCTTAATAGAAGTAGCCATTATTATTCCTCCTTTGAATTTTTCTAGATAATCTCATTATACTAACATATTACCTTATAAATCAACATAACTTAAAATAAATTATTATTTTATTGTAAGTTTTGTCAAAAATCATAGTTTTTAATCTTAAATTTATAAACATATTAACTAATTTACAATCTTATATAAGAAATATATATCAAAATCATATAGAATATGTATATAGATACCAAAATGACTAGGAATTTTAATAAAATCTTTTATTCCTAGTCATTTTAGTTTTTATTTTACAACTTCAACATTCATATTTAATGTTTCGCTGTTTATAACTGTTTCTGAATAATTAGATTCTTGATTATAAAGAACTTCACAAGTTAAAGTTTCTTTCTTTATTGTTTGTTCAAATTTCTTAATAATATCAATTAACATCTCGTTATTTGATACATACAGATTTATTCTATCCGCAACTTCAAATCCTTTATCTTTTCTCATATTTTGAATCTTTGAAATAACTTCTCTTACATGCCCTTCCTCTTGAAGTTCTGGTGTTACAGTTGTATCTAAAACAACTCCAAGTTCACCTTCTCCAGCAAATGCATAACCTTCTAAACCTTGCATTGTAACTAAAAGATTCTCATTTGTAAGGACTATTTCTGTATCATTAACATTTATAGTCTCACTTCCACCATTTTGAATCTTTTGAGCTAATTCCATTTGGTTCTTTTCAGAAATTGCCTTTCTAATTTGAGGAATTAATTTTCCATACAACTTACCTATAACAGGTAGATTAGGCTTTATTTCAAAGTTAACATATTTTGAAAGATCTGCTCCAAGCTCAACCTTCTTGATATTTAATTCTTCCTTTACAATATCTCCATAATAATCTGGAAGAGATTTTGTTGATATAAGTAATTCAGAAAGTGGTTGCCTATTCTTAACATTTGCAGCATTTCTAGCACTTCTTCCAAGCTTAACAAGTGTATATGCTAAATCCATTTCTTTCTCTAATTCCTTATTTATTGCAGTCTTATCAACTTCTGGCCAAGTACATAAATGAATGCTTTCTTGAGCATTTTTATCAAGGTTAACAACTAAATTTTGGTAAATTTCTTCAGTCATAAAAGGTACAAATGGTGATGCCACCTTAATTAAATTTGTTAGTACCTTATATAAAGTTACATAAGCTCCTATCTTATCGTTTGTTAATTCTTGTGACCAGTATCTTGCCCTATTTCTTCTTACATACCAATTTGATAATTCATCAGTAAAGTCTTCAATAGCTAATGCTGCTTGAGTAATTTTATAAGTATTTAATCCATCATCAACTGTTTCGATTAATGTATTTAATTTAGATATTATCCATTTATCCATTATATTATCTGAAACGAAATCAGCATACTTAGTTGGATCAAAATTATCTATTTCTGCATATAAAACATAGAATGAATAAACGTTCCATAATGTTCCTAAGAACTTTCTTTGAGCTTCTGCAACATCATCAACAGAGAATCTTGTTGGAAGCCATGGTGCACTTGCAGTATAGAAGTGCCATCTTGTAGCATCCGCTCCTTGACTATTTAATACTTCAAAAGGATCTACTACATTTCCCTTATGTTTAGACATCTTAAGTCCCTTTTTATCCAAAACGTGACCTAATACTATACAATTTTCAAATGAATTTGTGTCAAATAAGCATGTTGAAATTGCAAGCAATGTATAGAACCAACCTCTTGTTTGGTCAACTGCTTCGGAAATAAATTGTGCTGGGAAATTCCTCTCGAAGGTTTCCTTGTTTTCAAATGGATAGTGCCATTGTGCAAAAGGCATTGATCCTGAATCAAACCAGCAATCTATAACTTCATGAGTTCTCTTCATTTCCTTACCGCAATGTGGACATTTTAATTTTATTCCATCTACATAAGGCTTATGTAGTTCAATTCCCTTACAATCTGTAGTTGCTTTTTCTTCTAGTTCTTCTCTACTACCAATACACTCTTGGTGACCACATTCGCATTGCCATATTGGAAGTGGTGTTCCCCAATATCTATCTCTTGAGATACCCCAATCAATAACATTTTCAAGGAACTTACCCATTCTTCCTGTTCTAGTGTTATCAGGATACCAATTTATTTTATTATTATTTTCAAGTAATTTATCTCTCATTTTAGTCATTGCAACAAACCAGCTATCTTTTGGATAGTATAAAAGTGGTGTATCACATCTCCAGCAATGTGGGTATGAGTGAGTATGCTTTTGTGCTTTAAATAATTGATTACGTTCTTCTAAATACTTAACAATACTTTCATCACACTTCTTAACAAACTTTCCTGCCCATGGAGTAACCTCGTCAACAAAATTACCATTTGTATCTACTAGATTTATAAATGCAATTCCGTTTTTCTTTGAAACAAGACTATCGTCTTCACCATAAGCTGGTGCAATGTGTACTATTCCTGTACCATCTGATAATGTTACATAATCTCCATGAATTACTACGAAAGCTTTTCCTTCAACTTTTGCAAAAGGTAATAATTGTTCGTATTCAGTACCTAGTAATTCTTCACCTTTAAATTCTTTAACTATTTCGTATTCAGTATCTCCTAAGACCTTACCTACTAAATCTTTAGCTAAGATATAAATTTCTTCTCCTACCTTTACTTCTGCATATGTATAAGATTTATTTATACATAATGCTAAGTTAGATGGCAAAGTCCATGGAGTTGTTGTCCACGCTAATATATATTTATTTTCTTCGCCTTTAACTTTAAACTTTACAGTTGCAGTTAAATCCTTAACATCCTTATATCCTTGAGCAACTTCATGAGATGATAGTGCTGTTCCACATCGTGGACAGTAAGGCATTACCTTGTGCCCTTTATACAATAATCCCTTATTCCACATTTGCTTTAAAGCCCACCATTCAGACTCAATATAGTTATCATGATATGTTACATATGGGTCATCCATGTCTACCCAGAATCCAATTTGTTCAGACATTTGTTTCCATAGACTTACATATGAAAATACGCTATCTTTACATTCATGAACAAATTTCTCTACACCAAAATCCTCTATTTGCTCTTTTCCTGAAATTCCAAGTTTCTTCTCTATTTCTAACTCTACTGGAAGCCCATGAGTATCCCATCCGGCTTTTCTAAGAACCTTATACCCTTTCATTACTTTATATCTTGGAATTATATCCTTCATAACTCTTGTCAAAATATGTCCAACATGTGGCTTTCCATTTGCCGTTGGTGGACCGTCATAAAAAGTAAAATATTCTCCATCTGAATTTGAATCAAAACTCTTTTTTATTATGTCTTTTTCTGTCCAAAGCTTTGCTATGTCTTTTTCAATTTTCACGGTACCTTTTGATGAATCTACCTTATTGTACATTAAAAATTCCCCTTTCAGCTGAGTAAATTATATTGTTCTCTTTAAGAATTGTTTCCTTATTGCATACTTTTCTAAACATAAAAAAACTCCATCCTAAAGGACGAAGTTGAATTCGCAAACCACCTAAGGTTAAAACATTTAAATACAAAATTAAATGTTTTATTTCAAGTACATACATACTCTATCCTTTAACGCAGGCTCTACGTGATAACTTATTCGGCATTAAACCTTTCAGCCTCCAACTCCTAGGTGATTTTCTCTAAGATCTATTATAACTTTACACCAACCAGCTACTCTCTAAAAATAATATCTAAGATACTTTTCCTAATCATCGTCTTTTATTTTAATAATTATATATTAATGATTTTTAAATGTCAATTCATGATCACCATTAATTGTATTTTTATTACTAATTAATGTAATAAAGTAATTGAATCCTAATTTCCTCAAATTAATGTGATGTCATTTTAGTAATTTTATAACTTAACTAAGATATAAATTTAAATATTTTCATGAATATAACTACATATTTGTTCATAAGTTGTATTATTGACAATACTATACTCTACTAATATAACAGTATCTTCTTAAAGGGGGAAATATATGTTTTGTAAGAATTGCGGACAACAAATAGATGATAACGCTGCCGTATGTATACATTGTGGTGTTGCTACTGGTAATAATCTATCTTCTAAAAATGCTTTAGACAATCCATCTCATCTAGCTGGAATTGCATCTTGCTGCTTTCCAGTAGTAGGCATAATCTTATACTTCTTATGGAAAGATGAAAAGCCTCAAAGTGCCAGCCTCGTATGTAAATGGATGATCGGTGGAATAATTGTCTGGATAATCTTTTATGTTCTAGCTTTTGTATTCGGAATACTAGGAAGCTTATCGTCATACTAAATTAAATGTTTAGTCGTAAAAAAGTTTTAAACTATATGTTTTTCTGCCATCAGTTACCTGAAAGATCATTCTTTTTTAGAGGTTATCAGTTTCCACTATGTGCACGATGCACAGGAATATTACTAGGATACATTCTCGGGCTCACATACGTAATATTATCTAAGAACATTCATATAATTATAGAATTGTTACTAATGATCCCTCTTTTAATTGATGGATTTGGTCAATATCTCATGTACTTTAAGAGTACTAATACAAGGAGATTAATTACCGGAATCTTAGCAGGCATATCAACTATATGTTTATTTAGGTTGGCAATAGTTTTAGGCCTTCAATCTGGGCATTGGTTTTATAATTTTATTCATATATAACCGTACTAATTTATTATTACAGTTATAATAATACTAATATAAAACATAGCTATCTAAATCTGATATTCTCAATGATTTAGATAGCTTTACATTTTTGTATAAAATAACTTTATAGACCTTTTAGCAATTAAATAACTTTTCTCAGTATTATCTTATTTAATTATTTTAGGAATCAATAATATAAATTCAGATCCGACCCCATATTCTGAATTTACTTTTAACTTAATACCAAAATTCTTTGAGATGGATTTCAATAGACTAAGACCAATTCCTGTTCCATTAATATTTTGTCCTCTAACTATATCGCTTCGATAAAATCTATCAAATATTCGCTTTTGTTCATCTTTCTTAATACCTATTCCGTTATCTATAATCATGATCTTAATATGCTTATTTACATCCTCAATAACAAGGTTTATTTCACCATCTTCACCTGTATATTTAAATGCATTTTCGATTAATATTATAATTGCTCTCTTTATCTTATCATAATCCCACTGAACTGATATTTCTTCTTCTGGCTTAGCAACTTTAAATATTTTCTCCTTAATTTCTGCTAAATCAAAATAAAATTCGCTTATATCATTAATTAAATCATTTAATTTAAATTTTGTTATATTTATAGACAAGTCTAGATCTTCTTTAGATAATAATAACAAATCGCTATTCAACTTCTCTAGCCCCCTAACTTCACTCATCATCTTTGAAATATGCTCAAAATGATCATCTATAGTATCTCCCCAAGAGTGGGCTAATAGCTCTAACTTACCCTTTATTACAGCTAACGGTGTTCTCATTTCATGAGAAGCATCTTGAACAAAATAAACTTGCTTTTCATAGGCTTCCCTAACTGGCCTTATGACTTTTGTTGAAAGATAAGCCGAAAGAATTATTGCAATTATAATTAGTATTATAAGACTTACTGCTATCGAATATCTCAATCTATTTATAGAATTTACTTCTGAATCAATATTAGCAATAACTTGTATCTTATAATCACCACTACTAATAACAATTTCTCTAAAGTTATAGCCATTATTTATTACCGTAACCACTTCATTTTTCGCATCATTTGAAATTGTTGGCAGATTATCTTTACTAAAATATAAATTTCTACTCATTGTTTCAAACTCATTGTTTTTATACACAATAACAATAAGATTTGGAGGTATATGCTTAGGCTTTGAATCTAATTTTCCATCAAAATTCTCTGGTCTATGTGAATTTTCTCCTACATCTGGATTTTTAAATTCATCTTTATGTAAATCTCCATCTAAATTATGCCTATCTTCATTAAAAATATATTCATAGTAATTTGGATTAAATTGTTCCTTAGTTAAAATCTCTTTCTGCTCTAAAAGCTGATGATCTATAACATCTAGTACTCTAGACGAGTATAATACCTGTGTTATTATTGCAAATACTATTAAGCACCCAAAAACTATACTTGTACTCGTAGCTATGATTTTCTTCTTTGTAGATAAAAATATATCTTTCTTCATACATTAATCCTCTATACTTTCATCCAACAAATATCCCATTCCTCTTTTAGTTATAAGATACTTTCCATACCCAAAAGTTCCTAACTGTTTTCTTAATCTGCTTATATAAACCTCAATTATTTCTGTTGCCGCATCACTATTATATCCGCATACATTATCAAATATTTGTTCCTTAAATAGTAATACACCTTTATTTATAACCATATACTCTAATAGCTTATATAGCTTTTCATTTAATTCCAATTCATTTGTACTTATATATACCTTTTTCACTTTCATATCGATTTGCATATCTTTGAACTCAAGAAGATTAGCTCTTTTAACTTTACCCATGCTCTTTAGAATTGAATTAATTCGTGCTTTCAACTCCTCCATAAAGAAGGGTTTAGTTAGATAATCATTTGCTCCTAAACTAAAAGCTTTAAGCTTATCACCAAGCTCTTCTTTTGCTGTTAGTATAATCACACCTGTATTTAAACAATTTTTAGATATATGACTCAAAACACTCATTCCACTTACTTCTGGCAACATAAGATCTAATATAACAATATCATAGTTATAACTGCTTAAACATTCCATTGCATCTGACCCATTATACACTGCTTTAATTTCTAACTCATCTCTAAAGTATTCAACTATATTTTGACTTATTTCTATATTATCTTCCACAAGTAACACCTTTATCATTATTTTCACTCCAAACCAAATATTTAAAATAAAGTTCCTATAATTAATTTTTTAAACTCAGCCTAATTATATACTAGTTTTCTTAACACTCGCTTAATTTGTTTAAGACGATATTAATATAATAATAAAAATTATTATTTAATATAGGATATTTTTTTATAATTATTGTTATAATATTAATTAACTATACTTTTATTTTAGATTATAAAATGTATAATTAAGATAAAGTTAGTTTTTCAATTAACTTAAAAAATGTTTTTAGGAGATACTATTATGGAAAATAATTTGAATGAAGCAATTTTAGATAAATTAACAAAAACTTGCACTTGTAAGGCAATACCTAGATCAAAAATTAAAGAGGCCATTAGAAATGGTGCTTCTACTATAAAAGAGGTCCAAAAAGCTACTGGGGCAGGCAGTGGTTCATGCGGAGGTAGAAATTGTTCTCCGCGAATAAATGATTTACTAAAGCAATCAAGAGAAAACATATAATCATTAAACTTTTACTCATAGTAAATTAGAAAAGCAAAACACATACAGATTAAATAAATCATGTATGTGTTTTGCTTTTAATTATAATCTTAAACAGTTTTTCATTCACAAGTTATTTTTCCATCCTTATATTCTGGAACTATATCTATGATGCTTTTTTTTATGCAATATTCAATATCATTATTTAATCCTAAGGATTTCATTACTGAATAGTGAGATGCTTCTCGTACATAGCTTAAGATATTTATATTTTTTTTATATATCATACAGGCTGTCTTTGCTATATCTGTTAACTCTATATTTCTATTAACATCTAGCATTTGATTAATTATATATCCACTACAAATAAAATCATCCATTGAGAAGTTTCCATTTGTTCCTGCATTAATAATAACCACATCATCATTTATATCAATCAACCTTTTCGCCACTGATTCTCCATTTATCATAGCTCCTATAAAAACTCTTTTAGCCTCAACTGACTTTGTTAAAGCTCTTGTTCCATTTGTTGTAGTCATAAGCACTATTTTATCTTCGACTTTTTCTTTTGTATATTCTAATGGTGAATTTGATAGATCAAAGCCGTCAATTTTAACAGCTTTTCTCTCTCCACCTAAAATATAATTCTCTCTACTAAGTTTCTTTGCATATTCCAGTGTTTCCTCAATAGTCAAATAGGGAATAACTGCTCTTCCCCCGTTATCTAGTGCTGTAATAATTACAGAGGTAGCTCTAAATATATCAATTATAACTGCAATCTTATCCTTTACTCTACTTTCAACTATATCATCTGCTGAGATTATAATATCTATTTTCATTTTACTTACTCCATTTCTAATCATTAGAATTAATAAATAGTTACTCTTTGAAATTTTTTCCTTGCCATGAGTTGTTGTCTTCTAAAGTCTTGTCTATTGAATTTAAAACTTCCCATTTTTTCAAGCTCCACATTGGTCCGATCAAAAGATCCCTAGGTGCATCACCCGTTAATCTATGGACTACCATATCCTTGGGAAGCAATGTTATTCCGTGAGTCACAAGTTCTATATAATCATCTTGTGATAGAAACTTAAGGTCTCCTGTCTCATATAACTTTACCATTGGTGTTTGCTTCATTAAATGTAATAAATGTAGCTTGATTCCTTTAGCTCCTGAATGAGCTATATAATCTATTGTTCTTAACATATCCTCTTTAGTCTCGCCTGGTAATCCTAAGATATCATGGACTACTACATCAATATTTCTCTCTTTTAATTTTCTCATTGCATTTTCAAATACATCTAATTTATATCCTCTATTAATTCTTTTAGCAGTCTCATCATTGCAAGTTTGAAGTCCAAGTTCTATCCAAAGATAGATCTTATTATTTATATCTTGTAATAAATCTAATACATCATCATCTAAACAATCAGGTCTTGTAGCTATTGCAATGGCTACAACTCCTTCCTGATTTAATGCCTCTTCATATTTTTCTTTCAATTCATCAATAGGTGCATAAGTGTTTGTATAAGCCTGAAAATAAGCTATATACTTGCCACTTTTCCACTTTTGTGACATCATACCCTTTATATTATGAAATTGATTTGAAATAGACAATTCCCTGTCACCGGCGTAATCCCCTGAACCTCTTTCACTACAAAAAAGGCATCCTCCGTTACTTATCTTCCCATCTCTATTAGGACAAGAAAAGCCTCCATCTAAAGATATTTTAAATACTTTTTCGCCAAATTTATTTCTTAAAAAATAGTTTAAACTATGATATCTTTTTCCATCCCAAAAACTGTTCATGTTTCCTCCTTTTTTATGTGTTTAATATACCTTCTTTAAATATTGTAACATTTAAAGAATAAATTAAAAGTAAACCTTATATATTTAGTAAAAGGAACATTCTTTAAGGGGGATAAATATTGAAAAAGGAAATGATAAAAGTATTTCAAGTTGCCACGGTATTTATTGGAACAATCGTTGGTGCCGGTCTTGCTTCTGGAAAAGAAATTACAGAATTTTTTACTCAATACGGTATATCTAGTTTCATAGGAATTATAGGTTGTGGTATTTTCTACATCTTAATAAGTTCTATAATTTCTAGAATAAGTATTAATTATAATCTTAGCTCTTATAGTGATGTTATGAATATAATAAGTCCTAATATATTTGGTAAGATTACTGGTTTTATAACAACCCTTTTTCTTATTTCCAGCGCATCTATAATACTTGCTGGGAGTGGTGCTTTGATCCATCAGTTTTTTGGGATACCCAAAATAATTGGATCATTAATAATGATTGCAATAGCGATATTTTTTCTACTCAGAGATACTGAAGGATTAATTGAGGTTAATTCCTTTATTGTTCCAGGCTTAATTTGTACTCTTACTTTGATCACAGTCTTGTATTTTGCCTTTTGCAGAAATACAGTTTCGTTAACTAATATCGCTAGTTTTCCAAAACAAAAAACTGGAATATTTTTTTCTACAGTGCTTTACGCTGGATATAATACACTTTCAGCTTCAGGAGTCCTAGTACCACTTAGCACTCAGATGAAAAAAAGTAAGATAATGATTGCTGGAATAGTTACCGGTGCAATTGGATTAACTATACTTTGTTTGATGATAAACTTATTACTAACAATTAATCAGCCTTATATATACAAATACGAGATTCCTTTACTTTTTGTTGCTAATAGATTTGGTAACTTAATTCAAGCATTGCTACTTGTTATAATCTGGTTAGAGATGTTTTCAACTGAAGTTTCTGACATATATTCTATAAGTAAAACCTTAGAACAAACATTTAATATAAAATTTAAAAAGGCTATTTTTATCGTAATAAGTCTTGCTCTTTTAATTTCTCAATTTGGATTTGGAAATCTTATAACTAAGTTATATCCTATATTCGGGCTATTAAGTTTGATTTTTATATTCCAATGTATATTATTCTTTCTTAAACATAAGAAGGATTTCACTAACACAACTCAAATCAAATAATTATGATATAATTTTTATAAAATATATTAATAATTATTCTTAAAGGATTTGATATAAATGAATTATTTAGATTTATTAAATGAATGTACTTTGTGTAATAGAAATTGTAAAGTAAATAGAAATAATGGTGAAATAGGATATTGTAAAGCCGGGAATAGTATAAAAGTCGCTAAAGCTTCCCTTCACCTTTGGGAGGAGCCACCTATTTCTCAAGGAAATGGTTCTGGTACTGTATTTTTTTCTCACTGTAATCTAAAATGCGTATTTTGCCAAAACTATAATATAAGTCAGGGAATTAATGTTAGTTCATCTTCTTCTGATTTTAATACTAATAGTATTAAAAATACACCAGTTGTTGGCGCTGAAATATCTATTGAACGACTTTCTGAAATTTTTTTAGAACTTCAGGAAAAAGGTGCAAACAATATTAACTTAGTTACTCCAACACATTATGTTCCTCAAATAATTGAGGCTTTAAAAATAGCTAAAAAAAATAAGTTAACTATCCCAATCCTTTATAATACCAATAGTTATGATTCTATTGAAACCATAAAATTATTGGATGGATATATTGATGTTTATTTGCCGGACTTCAAATATTTTGATAATAAGTATTCTCTAAAATACTCTAAAGTTAATGATTATGCTTCCAATGCTATTAAAATAATAGATGAAATGCTAAATCAGGTTGGCACTCCCAAGTTTGATTCAAAAGGAAATATACTAAAGGGAGTTATTGTAAGACACTTGATGCTTCCTGGACTACTTTTTGATTCAAAAAAAATAATAGATCTTCTATATAATAGATATAAAACTGATATTTATATAAGCCTAATGAATCAATATATTCCTATGTTTAATGCTTGCAATTATCCAGAAATAAATAAGAAACTTAATCCAAAACACTACGATAGCCTAATCAATTATGCTTTAGATATTGGCGTAGTTAATGGATTTATACAAGATGAAGGTGCTAACATCTCTGATTTCATTCCTGAATTTAATCTAGAAGGAATAGAAAAATAAAATTTTATCATACATATATCTTCTAGTAATTTCATTAATTATAGCAGCTCCTATTCTAATCACAGCTATATAATATAGCTGACAGAGAAAATGGGAACTGCTTCTACATCTAAAAACCATCCTAATATAATTCTAATAATAAAACTTAGGAATTCCTCTTTTATTATCTAAACCTGGTATAATCGGAGGTATAAATTCATTCATTCCAAGCGTGCTTCTTAAACTTGAAGAATCTCTAAGTTCTGCTATCCTTGATACTCCAACATAGATGTCCGATATTCTATACCACGTTGCATAATCAACAATCCCAGTCTGTGGTAAGGTAAATATTTGTTGAAATGTTTTAACTGCATCTGCCGTCTTTTGATTGAATTGTCCATCCTCAGCAACCTTAGGGATCAATGGATAATTTCTAGCTATTCTATTCAATTGATTCTGAATAGTTCTTACTGCTGGACCTGAAGATCCTATAGTAAGTGGTTCACCAGGATATGACTGTGGGCTTCCAGAAACCTTTTCAGCTGTAGTTAGTTCGATATCATTTCCATAATAATTTTTCAAAATATCATATGGAACCATTCCTTGTTGAGCTAATTGCTGACTTCCCCATTGGCTTAACCACTGAGGGCAAGTAACACTCTTTCCATCACAATATTGTGTTAAAAGTGGTTGTTTAGCACCAACTCTCCTTATATAAGTAGAAAATATTTCATCTACAATAGCACTTATACTATCGTAAATATTTCTTCCATAATTAAATGCGTGATCATAAGCTGTTGAACTAGTAATATCAAAATTCTTTCCTTTCCCCCTGTACCATTCTGTATAAATTCTATTTAGCGTAAATGATACAATACAGAAGATATTTGCTCTTATAGCAGACTCATTCCAAGTTGAATATATTTCACTGGAAGCAACATTTTTAATATAGTCTTTAAAAGGTACTTTATAATTTGGTGCTGATGGATCATTTGGTCCACCTTGGTGTACAATAATATATTCTGGAACTATTGGCTGAGGCAATACAACTCCCGAACTTGGTGGTGGCAACTGCTTTTCTGGATCCTCTGGTATTTTGGGTGGGAAATTTCCATTCAAAGTATTTGGTTGTATATTTATAACCTCTTGTCTCATCGTTCCCCTTCCTGAGTTACTTGTCAAATTACAAATTTGATAGGCAACTTGTGTAGGAAATACTTGACACCCCCTTATTACTATTGGATTAAATCCATCTCTTTCAACTGTTATATCATACAAACTATAGGGTACTTGGTTGCTATTGGGATTCAAAGAATATTCTAAAGGCGGTGCTGTTAATTCTATTATTTGTGTCAATCCAACTGAATCTGTAACTAGCTGAATACTATTAACACTTTCAGATCCTTCTGGTGTTCTTACAGTTATTCTGGCTCCATCAATTGGAATATAATCATCCCCTCTGAAACATTGAATCTTTAATCTACCGATATTTGTTGACGTATTTCCACTACTCGTATTCTCCATAACTTTCCTCTTTATATTTTTTCTCAGGATATTATATTTATTAAGTGTATTATTTGTTACCTGTATATCTCTCCAATTTATATTTCCCCTGGTCAAAATAGCATTTAAATCATTTTGTAACGCTCTTAAACTATTGAATATACACACTTCACCATATCCCCATAAAGGATTTGGATATGTTACATCTGTACGTCTTCTTCTAGCTCCTCTTAATAAATAATACTTTAACCTTTGACCAAATAAATATGGATCATTTCCTTTAACTATTCCCCATTGCATCATTAATGCACATATTCCAGCCACCTGAGGCGTAGCCATTGACGTACCTGTTTTATTGTCATACCCCCCATTGGGTACTGGTCCCGCAATATCCTCTCCTGGAGCTACTAAATCAGGTCTTACTATATTCTGATCTTGTGCACCTCTTCCACTAAATGATGATAAGTTATTAGTTCTATAATTATAACTTCCTACAGCTATTATATTATCTACTGTCGCTGGTATACCTAGCGTATTATATTGATTGGGTTCTAAAAACTTAGTTGCAGGATTTAATCCTTCTAAGACTGGAAGCCATATTGAATATGTTCCTAAGTATTCATTAGTAACATTTATCTCCAATGTCCATACACCTTCAACAAGAAAGCCTGATCTAGCAGAAAGAATTATTCTGATTTCACTATTCAATTCAAATGGTTTAGGTCCAGATACATATATATCATATCTATCACCACCTATTGTTCCTTGAATATAACCTTCCTGTATGTTAATATTCCCGCTGCTCTGGCTTGTTGGATTTATTATATTAACTGATATATTCGGCAATATTGTCTTATAAAAATTCATGACTATTGATTTTTCTTCGCTTGCAATATTAAAAATTTGCCTTTGTGTTTTAACTAATTGTCCTCCAACATGATGACCTGCATCACCTTCATTTCCTGCAGCAATAACTATAGATACTCTTTCTAAATTAGATAGTGTTCTAATGTATTGCTCTAGTAAACTGCTTCCGTCATGAGCTCCATCATTAGTGCTAAGACTAATACTAATAACTAGTGGCATATTCAACTCTTTACCTTTATCCATAAGGAATTTAATTCCCTGCATAATCTGCGAACTTAGAATAGCAGTCCCTCTAGCAGCCTTAACCATTGCTATTGAAGAATTAGGAGCCACCCCTCTATACATAGGATTTATTCTTCCTCCACCACATGCAATTCCTGCAACATGAGTTCCATGTCCACTATTATCTATTGATGGAACTAGTGAGAATGGATTGTTAGATTTTATTGCTTCATTTATGATTTGCTTATTATATACATTTCCTCCTGTGCTTAAATCATAAATGTATTCTATTCTAGTAGATGTTCCTGTTGAATCCATAAATGCTGGATGTGTATAATCTATTCCTGAATCTACAAATCCAACTAATACTCCCTCACCTGAAACATCAAAATCTGGAGACAATTGAAGTATACACGATGCTCTATTACTTTCTTGATCCTGCTCATATAAGCTCTTTGGCAATTCTATATATTGAATGGTATTACTCATAGATAATTGTTCTAACTTATCTCTGGGTATATTAACAACAGCAAAGTTAAATCCCAAATCTTGAAAAGTTCCTCCTAAACTTTCAACAAATGATTTTGTTTGTTCTTGAGTATCTCTATATAAAATAGTGAGTTCTACATTATTGCCCTGGCTCTGGTACTTATAACCTAATTCATCTAATATAGCTTTGGGCACGTTAGTTAATAATCCTATTGATGCATCTACCTTTGAAGATATTTGTGTCTCCAATTCAGGCATAATTACCACACCTTAATTAAATATATTCATAGATATACTATGCAATAAAGTGTTTTAATGTAACAAAAACAGAGAATAATTGAAAATTTCAACTACTCTCTGTTTCTAGCTATATTTTAATATTCTTGATATAAGAGCTTTTACATTAGTTTTTTATAAAGTAATCTCTAATCTCTCTAATTTAGCAATTACTTCCACTTCCTTTAGCTCCATAGTTTCAGTAAGAAGACTTCCTGCATTACTTACTAAAAGTAATTTAGAGTTACCTAAGACTTTTATTTGTCTTATTTTTCTTTTCCCCTTATAATCTATTAAGAAAAATCCACTATTACTTATATCCTTCACAGTATGTGCAAAAGCAATATCTCCCTTTAGCATTCTAAAACCATTCATTTCATCGTCTTCAATTTCTAAATAAAATACTTTATCTTGAGCATAATTCTCGATTTTATTCGAATGAACAGGCATCTCTTTAGAACCTTTTTTATTGGATAGTGAGTAATCATATATTGGAACACTTCTAAGTACTGATGAGAACGCATCTGTCCAAACTTCTGAAGTCTCTGTATTTCTTTTTGGAATTTCCTTTAAGGTTTTTCTTTCTTCCATTAACACTTCATCGGTAACAACCATGCTTATATCATTTAAATCAGCTTTTAATACCTTAGCTGCTTTATCTATTAATGATTCAGGGGCAACTTTTCTTCCCATTTCAACTTCATTTAAATACTTTTCTGCTACACCTAGCTTTTTTGCTAAAGCTTTAACTGTAAGTCCACTCTTTTCTCTAGCTTGTTTTATATTTTCTCCTACACGACTCACTTTATTTTCTCCCCTTTTGTTGTTCTTTATACCATTCTCTTTCTTCAACCAAGTGTTCTAATAAATATTTAAAAGTCCATTTATAATTCTGTGGTGTAGATACAGCTAGCACACCACCTTGAATAAAGCCTCTTATATATCTAATAGTAACTTTCAATTGTTCATCCTTAAAGCCATTGAAAATAAGTGCCTTTTCACTCAACTGCATTTCTTCATAAGAATCTTCATTTTTGTTTCCATGAATTATATCTTCTAATGTCATTAGCGTCATATTATTACTAATTTCTATGACCTTAATATTTTGACTTTCAATTTTTTTAATTTCATCTTCCTTTAGTCCATATGCTAATATACATTTATTATTTGTAGCCATCATTCATGACACCTCTTTTCTTTTAATTGACTATAACATTATGGAATGATATTTTTTAATCTTCGATTATTTCTGGCGCTTTAATTTCCTCTCCCTGCATATCTACTGTAACACTTTTTATTACTTGATCTTCATAAGGTCTGTCTGACATATCAGTTTTTTGAGAAACAATCTTATCAGCTATTTCCATACCTTCAATAACCTTACCAAATGATGCATACTGACCATCTAAATGTGGAGCATCAGCTACCATAATAAAAAATTGGCTTCCTGCTGAATCTGGATGCATCGCTCTAGCCATTGATAGAACTCCTTTTGTATGCTTTAAAGTATTCTTAAAGCCATTGCTTGTAAACTCTCCCTTTATTGAATATCCAGGACCGCCAGTACCTGTTCCTTCTGGACATCCCCCTTGAATCATAAAATTCGGAATAACTCTATGAAATATTAGTCCATCATAAAATCCTCTATTGATTAAATCTACAAAATTTCTTACTGTATTTGGTGCTATTTCAGGATATAATTCTGCTTTTATAACCCCACCATTTTCCATAGTCATTGTAATAATTGGATTCTTCATCTTTAAAATTTCTCCTCTCGATATCAATCTTAATTAATATTATTATCTAAAATGTAAATTTCAATTCATACTCATAATTATTTATTTCTATAAATCTGAATCATATTTACATTCTAAAATTAATTAAACTATAACAAAAATCTATAACTTTATCATCATTTATAGAATTACAGATTTCTATATTCCCCTTTTCTTTAGAATCATTTAATAAACATTTTTCTGTTAACTTTCTTTTTAATTCTTGAGCTGTACCAAGTCCACCATCAATAAGAGGTATCTTCTCTCCAATAACATTTGATAAGGCCTTTTTTATAAATGGATAATGAGTACACCCAAGAACTATAGAACTTATATCATTATCTAAATAATTTTTAAATTTTTCCTTTAAATAGCTCTCTAGTTCTTCGCCTTCTACTATTCCCTGTTCTATAAATTCTACTAATCCTGCACATGGTAATGATATTATATCAGCCTCATTTTTATATTTATCCATTAATGATTTAAATTTCTTTTCTCTCAATGTCATAGGAGTTGCCATTATTATTATTGGACCTTTTCTATTTAATTTAACAGCTGGCTTTAATGCTGGTTCTATTCCTATTACTGAAATCTGATTATATTTACTTCTGATTTCTTCTATTGCTGCACTAGTTGCAGTATTACAAGCTATTACAACTGCTTTAACATTTTTACTTAGTAAAAACTCTACAGCATCAAGCGTAAGATCCCTTACTTCATTTACTTTCTTAGTTCCATAGGGTGCATTCTGTGAATCTCCGAAATATATAAAGTTTTCGTTAGGCATGATGGATATTGCTTCTCTCATCACACTTAAGCCTCCCACCCCTGAATCAAAAAATCCTATGGGGTTAGTTTTTATATTCAAAACGTCCTCACTCCATTTTTCCAAATATTTAGATATGCACAAATAACTAATCAGATATAAGAAACTATATTCTATATATAAATATAATTGCGATTGGATTTCAAGTATTAATATATATTAAAATTAAATATAATAAAATTAAACATAAATCTGATTTATTATTCTTTAACATATTTTATCTACAAACATTTTATTACTTTATTTACCTAATGTCTATAATTTCTGGTTTTCATTCACCCATATTGATAATTAATAAAGTAATTAATTTAATTAATTACTTCATTCATATTATTAAATATAATTTTATCAAAAAAATCTATCTCATTCAAAATAAACCTATATGTTATATGAAAAATTTATATATATATGAGTATTTTAGATATTATTTTAACATTTTTGCATTATCATTGTATAAATTTACATGTTATTTATGATATAATGATTATTATTAATTTGGTGAGGTATAATCATGCGATTAATTCCAATTGAATGTGTAAGAGAAAATTCATTGCTAGGCAAAGATATATATACACCTGATGGTAGATGTCTACTTAGAGCCGGTATTCTATTAAACGATATTATATTGAAAAAAATTAAGGAATATAAAATATTCTCTTTATATATAATTGATGACTATAGTTCTGCTGAAATTGAAGATGTTATAAAGCCAGAATTAAGGCAAAAATCTATATCTGTAATTAAAGAGACGTTTTCCGATATAGAAAGAATAGCTTCTGTTCATAAATTCGAAAAGAGAAGTATTAGCGAATATACAAAACAAGAGCAGCAATATTTCAATTCAATTACTAATATAGCGGAAGAATTATTAGAAAATGTTTTATCAAACAAAAATATATTAATTTCTTTAGTTGATATAAAGAGCATGGATAATTATACATATGCTCATTGTGTAAATGTCGCTGTAATATCACTTATACTTGGAATTAGTTTAAATCTTTCTAAGCGCAATTTAACTTATCTCTGTATTGGTGCACTAATTCACGATATAGGAAAGTCATTCATTCCAAGCGAGATTCTTCAAAAGCCAGGTAAATTAACATCTGAAGAATTTGAAGTGATAAAGAACCATTCAAGATATGGGTATAAATTTTTGAATAACTTTTTTAGCTTAAGTTCTCATATCAAGCTGATAGTACTACAACATCATGAAAGATTCGATGGATTAGGTTATCCTAATAGCATATCTGGTAATAAAATTAGCTATCTAGCTAGGATTGTAAGTATTGCAGATGTTTATGATGCATTAACTTCTGATAGACCATATAAAAGAGCCATGTGTCCAAGTGATGCACTTGAATACTTAATGTCAAATGCTGGTACACTTTTTGATCATGATATGCTTAACGTATTCTGTAAAATTGTTATACCATTTCCTCAAGGAACAATTGTAAGCCTTAGTAATGGTGATATAGGAGTCGTTGAGGAGACTATGCCTAACTTCCCACTAAGACCAACGATAAAGATACTCAAGAGTGATTATCCTAATAAAATTGGTTCTAAGGTCAATTTAATAGAAAATCTTTCAGTTGTTATTTCCGATATAAAATACGAAATATAAAATAAGCTACTAATTATAAAATTTGTAGCTTATTTTTTTATATATTTTTAATTTTGCACTAGTTGATGAATAAAAGTTTAAATATATAATATGAAAATTTATCTAGATTTTATGTATTTTTAATTTATGCTTTGCCTTCTATTTAGAAATGGATTCAAATTTGCCAATGCTTCAGCTTCTTTAAAGCTTTTAGCTCTAAAAACTAACGTCCAACCATTTTTATCATACTTTCCAGCACACATTATGTATTTTTCTTGTTGTTTTATATAATTACCCTGTTTATCTATAATTAAGCTTCTAATATTATCAATACTCTTACAGTTTAACTTAACAAAAAAGTTCCCACATTCTTCCACAATACACATCTCCTTAGCAAACATATGTTCATTAATTGTATTATACAGAACATATGTTCACTTGTCAATATTTCCTTTTAATTAATATATTTCATATAAAAAAAACTAGGATACTGTCTTTCATATCCTAGTTTCAGTTTCAAAATAAATGCAGTAACTTGACTAATCTTTTTAATTCACTAACTTTTTATTCTGCTATATTGAATACTTCCAAGTCCGCATTCTCATCGAACTTCTCAAGTTCAACATCTGCAATTGCCCTTAGAGTATCAAGCGCAGTAATTACTCCTACATTTCTTTCAACTGCAGCTCTTCTTATTAAGAATCCATCTCTTTTTGAATCATTTCCTTTAGTTGGAGTATTTACAACTAAGTCAACTTCTCTATTCTTTACTATATTTAATATATTTGGTTCTTCTTCATCTATTTTTCTTATTTCTTCTGCTTCGATACCTGCTTCCCTTAGTAAGGCACAAGTTCCTGCAGTTGCAATAAATTTGTATCCTACTGATGCTAAATCTTTTGCTATTGGTAAAAATTCTGCCTTATCATGTTTATTTATTGTAGCAAGTATTTTTCCTTTTTCTTTTGATGGATACATATAAGCTCCAACAAATCCTTTATATAGTGCTTCCTTTATATTTCTACCAACACCTAAAACTTCTCCTGTAGATCTCATTTCCGGTCCTAAACTTACTTCAACATTAGGTAATTTTTGAGTTGAGAATACAGGTACTTTAACTGAAACCAATTTAGGCTCTTTATATACATCTACTCCATATCCCAAATCCTTTAATTTAGCACCAAGCATTACTCGTGTTGCTAAATCTACTATTGGAACTCCACTTACCTTGCTTATATATGGTACTGTTCTTGATGCTCTTGGATTAACTTCAATCACATATAATTCTCCTTCAAATTCTATGAATTGAATATTTATCATTCCTTTTATTCCGATCGCTAATGCCAATTTTCTAGTATACTCTAATACATCAGCTTTAATTTTGTCAGAGATATTTTGGCTTGGGTACATAGTTACACTATCCCCTGAATGAACTCCAGCTCTTTCCAAATGCTCCATAATACCTGGTATTAAAATATCTTCTCCATCCGATATAGCATCTACTTCTATTTCTCTACCCATTAAATATTTATCAATAAGAATTGGATTTTTATTATCTTTAGCAAAAGCATTTTCTAAGTAATATGTTAGCTCTTCATCATCATGAGTTATTTCCATTCCTTGACCGCCAATTACATATGAAGGCCTAACAAGTACTGGAAATCCTAATTTTTTAGCTTCTTCTAGTCCTTCTTCTACTGACCATACGCCCTTACCCTTTGGTCTTGATATTCCTAACTTTTCTAGTAAATCATCAAATTTTTCTCTGTCTTCAGCCAAATCTATTTGATCTGCTGTAGTCCCTAGTGTTACAATTTTTTGTTCTTTCAAGAAATTTGCAAGCTTAATAGCTGTTTGACCTCCAAATTGAAGTATTACACCATCTGGTTTTTCTTTTTCTATTATATTTAAAACATCTTCTTCAGTTAATGGTTCAAAGTATAATTTATCTGATACATCAAAGTCAGTACTTACTGTTTCTGGGTTATTATTAATTATAATAGTTTCAATTCCAAGCTTCTTTAATGCCTTTACACAATGTACTGATGCATAATCAAACTCAATTCCTTGACCTATTCTTATAGGACCGGAACCTATAACTATAACCTTTTTATTGTCTGATACTTCAACCTCATCATATTGCTCATAAGTTGAGTAATAATATGGTGATAATGCTTCAAATTCTCCTCCACAAGTATCAACCATTTTATATGAAGGTTTTATACTCCATATATCTCTTAATCTATATACATCATCTGGACTAACTTTTAACATATCAGCTATAGCTTTATCTGAAAATCCTTTTTTCTTTAAATGATGCAACCATTCCTTATCTAAATCTTCTATTTTACTTAATTTTAATCTTTGTTCCTCTTCAACTATCCATTTTATCTTTTCTAGGAAGAACATGTCGATTCCAGTAATTTTATTTATTCTATCTATCATATAGTCTCTTCTTATCATTTCAGCTAGTGCAAAGATTCTTTCATCATCTGGTTTCATTACTATACTCTTTAATTTTGAAATACTATATTCTTTAAACTTTTTATGATCTAACGAATACTTTCCTATTTCTAAGCTTCTGATACCCTTTAGGAATGCTTGCTCAAAGTTAGCTCCTATCGCCATAATTTCTCCAGTAGCCATCATTTTTGTTCCTAATTGTCTATCTGCACCGAAGAATTTATCAAAAGGCCATTTTGGTATTTTAACTACGACATAATCAAGTGTTGGTTCAAAGCAGGCATAAGTCTTTTGAGTTACTGCATTTTTTATTTCATCTAATCCATATCCAAGTGCAATCTTTGCAGCAAGCTTAGCAATAGGATATCCTGTTGCTTTTGATGCTAAAGCTGAACTTCTTGATACTCTAGGATTGATTTCTATAACTGCATATTCAAAAGAATTTGGATTTAATGAAAATTGTACATTGCACCCACCTTCAATTCCAACAGCATTTATTATATTTATTGATGCAGTTCTAAGCATTTGATACTCTTTATCTGAAAGAGTTTGTGATGGAGCAACAACTATACTATCCCCAGTATGTATACCAACGGGATCTATGTTTTCCATGTTACATACAGTAATACAGTTTCCATAAGAGTCTCTCATTACTTCATATTCTACTTCTTTCCATCCCTTAACGCTCTTTTCAAGTAAAACTTGACCTATTGTACTTAATTGAAGTCCTAATCTTAAGATAGTTTCAAGTTCTTCTTCATCATTAGCAATACCACCACCAGATCCACCTAAAGTATACGCTGGTCTAACTATAACTGGATATCCAATTTTACTTGCAAAATCCATCCCTTCTTCTAATCCATTTACAATTTCACTCTTTATAACTGGTTCCCCAATTTTATTCATCATATTTCTGAATAATTCTCTATCTTCACCTTCTTTAATAGATGCAATAGATGTTCCAATTACTTTTACATTATACTTTTCTAAAATACCAGAGTCATGTAATTCTACAGCAAGGTTCAGTCCTGTTTGACCGCCCATCCCTGCAAGCAGGCTATCTGGTCTTTCTTTAGCAATAACTTTCTCAACAAATTCTAACGTTAACGGCTCTAAATAAACTTTATCTGCTACTTCTTTATCTGTCATTATTGTTGCTGGATTTGAATTCACAAGTACAACTTCTATTCCTTCTGATTTTAAAGCTTCACAAGCTTGAGTTCCTGAATAATCAAACTCTGCCGCTTGACCTATAACTATTGGACCGGATCCTATAACTAAAACTTTCTTTATATTATTATTTAATGGCATTTTACTAAAACCTCCTATAGTGCATATTCTAAGAATTTATCAAATATATATTCACTGTCTTTCGGACCTGCTGATGCTTCTGGATGGAATTGAACTGAGTATATTGGTAGCGTCCTATGCTTCATTCCTTCTACAGTTCCATCATTTATATTAACGTGAGTAATTTCCATATCATCTGGTAACTTTTCTACTACATACCCATGGTTTTGGGAAGTTATATGCACAATATTAGCTTCTAAATCCTTAACTGGGTGATTACATCCTCTATGTCCAAACTTTAATTTAGTGGTTTTACCACCTAGTGCTAAGCCTAATAATTGATGTCCTAAGCAAATACCTGTTAATGGTTTCTTTCCAACTAACTTCTTTATATTTTCTATAGCAAAATCCAAATCTTCTGGGTCTCCAGGGCCATTAGATAAGAATACTAAATCTGGGTTAACACTTAATACTTCTTCCGCTGTTGCTGTTGCTGGGAATACAGTCAACTTACAACCTCTCTTTTTAAAGTTTCTTATTATATTAGTCTTTATGCCAAAATCCATAACAGCAATGTGTTTTCCATTTCCTTCAATCGTATAAGATTTTTTTGTAGTGACAGTTTTTACCGCATCCTTTGTAGAGAATCCAGATATTTTCTCCTTAATATATTCGTCATCAATATCCTCTAGTGCGATAACTCCCCTCATAGTACCACTATTTCTTAAAACCTTAGTTAATGCTCTTGTATCTATTCCTTCTAATCCGATGACCTTTCCTTGCTTTAAAAAATCCTCAAGTTCTAATTCACATCTAAAGTTACTTGGCATATTACATTTTTCTCTTACAATAAAGCCCCTCACCTTTATTGAATTAGACTCCATATCTTCAAGATTAATTCCGTAATTCCCTATTAAAGGATAAGTCATCGTTACTATTTGCCCGTAATAAGATGGATCAGTAAGTACTTCTTGATAACCTGTCATTCCAGTTGTAAATACTACCTCTCCAACGCTTTCCTTTAGATATCCAAAAGCTTTTCCTTCAAAAATCATGCCGTTTTCTAATATAAGCTTCGCTTTCATACTTAAGCCTCCTACAAATATATTTTTGCTAAAACTACACCTTATGAATCTTTGTTTAATATAAAACAAAAGGATAATAAAGAGATTTCAGAAAACCTGATCTCGTTACTATCCTGTGATATACCATACAAATATTTGAATTCAAAAAATAAGCTATGAAATTTTTCATTCAGCTTTCAAATATCATAGTTATGCTTCCCTTTTTGGCCTCACAGGACCAAGTTAAAGTGTATCTTAACTTTTAAAATTTCTCTTTCTAACTATTCTAGTTGATAGATAATCCTATGTCAAGATAAATTAAGGATAGTTTAATATAATTATTTTTATTTATTGCTTATTTATTTTTAATTTATTCAATATATAAATCTTATCACAAAAATAAGATTATATAAAGCATAAAAATACACTTATTTGAATTTTTATTCATAAATATTTTTGTTTTAGATATTAATATACCATTAATTCAAATAATTTCTTTTATATATTAAACCTTAATTATAATATGTATACCTAATTAATTAACTCAATAGTTATTTTTCTAATACCATATTTAAATAGGCATAATCTGTGCATATTTATATAATAAAATAAAGAATAATAGCTAGTATTTATACTAGCTATTATTCTTTAATATAATTCTTCTACTTAATGCTCGCGGAATTAATTTATTTCCCAAAATCAGCAACTTATTTTTATATCCTGGGATAATTATTGCCTTGCCCATTGCAAATTCTCTATAAGCACATTGTGCTATATCACTTGCATCCATTAAATATCTTTTAGATTTCTCTGACTTTCTTATACCTGCCTTCTCTTGAAATGATGTCTTTACAGGTCCTGGACAAAGACAACTTACCCTAATACCTAAACCCTTTAATTCATCATGAATTGCTTCTGTTAGTGATAAAACATAAGCCTTACTTGAATAATATATAGACATTTTAGGACCGCCAATAAATGCTGCCGTTGACGCTACATTTAAGATCCCACCCTGCCTTCTCTCAATCATTTTCCTAGAAAAATATTTTGTAAGCATAGTTAATGCAACAATATTTATATTTATTATCTTTTCTTCAAGTCCATCTTCTAAATCATGAAGAAAACCAAAGCTACCTATACCTGCATTGTTTATTAAATTATCCACAGTGAAATTTTTTTCTTCCACAACTTGTATTATCTTTTGATAACCTTTATCCACAGATAAGTCACATTGAATTATCTCTACACTTATTCCATATTCATTTTCAAACTTAGTTTTAACATTCTTCAGCTTATTCTCATTTTTTGCTACGATAATTAAATTCTTTTTATTTTTAGCATAGATCGTTGCTAACTCAAATCCAATTCCATCGCTACCACCAGTTATTAATGTGTATCTGTTTAAATTAATCATTATAATCCTTCTTTCTAACATATAGTATTAGTTTATAATCTATGACTTCTTACTATTACCTTAGAATTATAATTATATTTACTCTATTTACACTCTATCTTATACACCAATGATTGCTAATTGCAAATTCATGTAATTTATGTTATTATATAATTAAGCAAATATTCAGAATATTTAGGCAGTTACAGTTAATTCTGAATTGACCTATCCAAAATTAACACTACTTTTTCTAAAAATGTACTTATCAAAATAATGATAAGTACATTTTGTTTTTTGTATATATTTTCAGACTACTTGTCTATAATTTAAAATTGTTTAATTATAAGTTCTGCTGTTTTTATATTAGTAACAACAGCTACGTTATGTACATTACAAACTCTAAGCAATGCTGATACATCTGGTTCGTGAGGTTGCGCAGTCAATGGATCTGTAAAGAATATTACTAAGTCAATCTTTCCTTCCGCAATACGACCACCTAATTGTTGATCTCCTCCATATGGACCAGATAAATATCTCTTAACTTCAAGACCAGTTGCTTCTGATATCTTTTTTCCCGTTGTCCCAGTAGCAACCAACTCATATTTAGCTAGTACATCCTTGTACTTCTTTGAAAATCCAATAATATCTTCCTTCTTTTTATCATGTGCTATTAACGCTATTTTCACAATTGTTATCCCCCTTTTTATATCTATTTAATACGTTTTCACATTGGATTATACTATACTTTTTTATAGTTATAAAGTCTATTTAATATTATTGCTTTATCATATAAATATTTATATATTATTACAACATATTCCTCGATTATTTCCTTGGCAATACCTAATTGGGTAGCTTATTCATAAAAATATTAATTTATTATCTTTGATTATCATAATATAAAGGACATTAGGTAATAACGTCCTTTATATTCTCTGTATTATCTTACCTGGCCATTTCCATAAATGATATATTTAATTGTTGTTAGTTCCTTAAGTCCCATTGGTCCTCTTGCGTGTAACTTTTGAGTACTTATTCCTATTTCAGCACCAAAACCAAACTCTGAACCATCCGTAAATCTTGTTGATGCATTTACATAAACTGCTGCTGCATCAACTCTTTGCAAGAATTTTTGAGAGTTCTTATAACTTTCTGTAATTATAGCTTCTGAATGCCCTGTTCCATATTTATTAATATGAGTAATTGCTTCATCCACATTTTTAACTATTTTAACAGCCATTATATAATCTAAGTACTCCCTTTTCCAATCTTCTTCATTGGTCTTCTCAATATCATTAATTATGGCCTGCGATGCATCATCGCCTTTAACTGCAACTCCATTTTCTCTTAATGCTCTAACAGCGATTGGTAAGAATTCACCTGCTATCTTTTCATGCACTAATAACTTTTCAGCAGAATTACAAACTGAAGGTCTTGATGCTTTTGCATTAACTACTATATTTTTTGCCATTTCAAAATCACAATTTTCATCTACATATATATGACAATTACCTGTACCTGTCTCTATAACTGGAACAGTTGCATTTTTAAGAACTGCTTGAATTAATCCAGATCCTCCCCTTGGAATAAGAACATCTATAAATTCATTTAATCTCATCATCTCAGTTGCAACTTCTCTGCTTGTATCTTCAATTAACTGAACCGATTCTCTAGGTAATCCTGCCTTCTCTATTCCTTTAACTAATGCTTTAACTATAGCCTTATTTGAATTTATAGCTTCACTACCGCCTCTCAAAATAACAGAATTTCCTGTTTTCAAGCACAATCCAGCCGCATCACACGTCACATTCGGTCTAGATTCATAAATTATTCCTATAACCCCTAATGGCACTCTTTTTTGACCTATTTGTAATCCGTTTGGTCTTTGCCACATTGATATTACTTCTCCAATTGGATCCTGAAGCTTAACTACATCTTTAAGCCCAGCTGCCATTGCTTCAATTCGTTCATCGTTAAGCGATAATCTATCTAACATTGCTTTTGATGTACCCTTTGACTCTGAGATTTCTAAATCTATTTTATTTGCTTTTATTATTTCTTCTTTTGCTTTAATTAACTCTTCAGCCATAAAAATTAAAGCATTGTCTTTTTCCTTTGTTGATGAAATACCTAATTCATATGATGCCTCTTTAGCTTTTTGCCCCATGACTATTAATTTACTCATTTTTTAACCCCCATTTCTATTTTTTATTTATGCTGTAAATAAAGTTCCTATTTCTTCACCCTTTAAAATATTAATTATTATATCTGGTTCACTTCCATTAGCTAATACCATATCTACTCCTGCATTTGTAGCTGTCTTAGCTGCTGATAATTTTGTAATCATTCCGCCAGTTCCTAAATTTGAACCTGCTCCTCCAGCACAATCTTCTAACTCTGGAGTTATTTCTTTAACTTCATTTAACAATTTTGCACTTTCATTACTTCTTGGATCCGAATCATAGAATCCATCTATATCAGATAATATTATTAGTAAATCTGCGTTAATTAATGATGCTACTATTGCTGATAAATTATCATTATCACCAAATCTAACTATATTCTCAATCTCATCTATTGAAACTGTATCATTCTCATTTACTATTGGAATTATTTTATTGTGTAATAAAGTTTCAAATGTATTACATACATTTTCCCTAATATGGTCGTCTTCTACAACATCCCTTGTAAGCAATACTTGACCAACTACATGGCTATATTCTCCAAAAAACTTACTATATATATGCATTAGTTCACATTGTCCAACTGCTGCTACCGCTTGCTTTTCTCTTATACTTTCGGGCTTTTCTTTCAATTTTAATTTATTGACACCAACAGCAACCGCGCCTGATGTAACAAGCGTAACTTGCTTACCTGCATTAACTACATCAGATAATACACGAGTTAGCTTTTCAATTCTACTTAAATTAATATTTCCATTATCATAAGTTAATGTTGATGATCCAACCTTTACAACTATTCTACTAGCCTCTTTTAACCTTTGACGAAAGCCCATTTTTCCATCCCCTTAAAGTCTATTTATTCTTTATATTTTATCTTACTATACCTAATATATCTTATCAAGTTTTAAAATCTTTTTATAATAAAAACATATACTCTATACAAAAATAATTATATTTTTATAAAAAAATAAGAATAAAGGAAATACTAAATTTATTAAAAAAAGTGTTTCCTCTATCCTTATATAATTTGCTAGATTAATAAAACTTAAAGTTCTAATTTAGATTATATATACAAATACACAAATAAAGTGACAAAGAGTTCCTAACATAATAAATACATGAAATATTTCATGTCTTCCAAATAGCCATATTTTTATCTTATCTGATTTTAATGCATATATTACTCCGCCGATTGTATACATTATTCCTCCGAGAACCAACCATAGTAGCCCAGTCGAAGATAAAACTTGAGACATTGGATATATTGCAAATATTGCAAACCAACCTATTCCTATATACATACTGCTACTAAGCCATCTAGGACAAGTTACCCAGCATAATTTAAATGCAATTCCGACTACTGCACACACTGTTACTGCTAGAAATAAATTTATTCCTACCTTTCCATTCAATGCCACTAGGCAAAATGGTGCATATGATCCTGCAATTAATATAAATATCATAGAATGATCTAATCTTTTTAGAATCTTTATTACCTTATCATTTGCTATTACTGAATGATATGTTGCTGATGCACTATATAATAAAATCATACTTACCCCGAAAAATAAAACTGATACAAATGTTATTGTAGAACTCCCTCTTGTATATACCTTTACTAACATTGCTATTAATGCAAATATTGATAAAACCGCACCAATAAAATGAGTTAATCCATTAATAGGCTCTCTTAAATATTTCTCCATTTTTTACCCTCCCATTTATTCCCACGTAGTTTTGATAACTATGTGTTGCTATATTAGAATTATTTCATATATTTTTTTTTATTGCAAAACCTATTTTTGTTTATTTTTTATTATTAATTAGTATTTTACCCATAAATGCTTGAATTATCTACTTCTTTTCGATAATATTAAAATTATAATAAAAACATAGTTTATATTACTATGTGAGGAGTGAAATTATATGAATGACTTTAATATTGATAACTATATAAATTCACAAAAATCATCTAACAATATTAACCTGAATGATTTTCCTGAAATTGATTTATATATGGATCAAGTGATGCAGCTATTTGAAAGTAAATTAAGTTACACTAAAAGAAATGATAATGATAAAGTTCTTACTAAAACTATGATTAACAATTATGCAAAAGGTAATCTTTTAATGAAAATTAAAAATAAGAAATATACTAAAAACCATCTTATTTTAATGGGATTAATTTATAATTTAAAAGGTGCATTATCTCTAACTGATATAAAAACTATCTTGAGCCCCATAATTGATGCTTTTGAGAAAGAACAAGAATATCCATTACATGATATATATCAATCTTTTCTTAATATATATGATTCAAATTTAGATGATTTAAAATCTTCTTCAGCTAAAATTTATGATAATATAACAGAACTCATAACTAATGAAGGTAATTCTTTAGGCGATTATGAAGAAAAGCTTCTGCTTATCTGTGCATACGTTAGTATGAGTAATCTTTATAGACGTATGAGTGAAAAAATAATAGATGAGTGTTTTGGAAGTCCTAAGGATTGTAAATAATATTAATTTAAAATAGACAATAATACAAAAATTTAAAATTATAGAAATACTTAAAAATGCAAAAATCATTAATTATATGATATAATAAGCAACATGTAGTTAAACTATTTATACGATGCACAATTAAGGATGAAATTCCAAATTAATTTATGATAACATATTTTAACGATAAAAAGGATTTTTTCCCTAATTGTGCATTATTATAATTAAGAAGAAATGAGGTCGAAATATATTGATAAACGTATCAAATGTTAGTCTGAGATTTGGTGGACGTAAACTTTTTGAAGATGTCAACCTTAAATTTACTCCTGGAAATTGTTATGGAGTTATTGGTGCTAATGGAGCTGGAAAGAGTACATTCCTAAAAATATTATCAGGTGAAATAGAACCTAATACTGGTGAAGTTACAATTGCTCCAAATTTAAGAATGTCCATATTAAAGCAAGAACATAATAAATATGATGACTTTCAAGTTTTAGAAACTGTAATAATGGGTAACGAAAGATTATATGAAATAATGAAAGAAAAAGATGAGATATATGCAAAGCCTGATTTTTCTGATGAAGATGGAATTAAAGCTTCTGAATTAGAAGGTGAATTTGCTGAACTTAATGGTTGGGAAGCTGAATCTGAAGCTTCTTCAGTTCTACAGGGATTAGGAATAGGCACAGAAATGCATTTTAAAAATGTATCAGAGTTAACTGGTGGAGAAAAAGTTAAAGTTCTTTTAGCTCAAGCTCTATTCGGGAACCCTGGAATCTTAATTCTAGACGAACCTACTAATGGTTTGGATTTAAAGGCTGTGAACTGGTTAGAAGACTTCTTAGGTAATTTTGATGGAACTGTTATAGTTGTATCCCATGATAGACATTTCTTAAATTCAGTTTGTACTCAAATGGCTGATGTTGACTTTGGAAAGATAAAAATTTATGTAGGTAACTATGACTTCTGGTATGAATCAAGTCAATTAGCTCTTCAAATGTCAAAAGATCAAAACAAAAAAAAGGAAGAAAAGATTAAGGAATTACAGGACTTTATTGCAAGATTTAGTGCGAATGCTTCTAAATCTAAGCAGGCTACTTCTCGTAAGAAGCTTTTGGATAAAATTACTTTAGATGATATTCAACCATCAAGTAGAAAATATCCTTTTGTAGGCTTTAAACCTGAACGAGAAGTTGGTAATGATATATTAATGGTTAAAGATCTATCAAAAACAGTTGATGGTGTTAAAGTATTAGATAATGTAAATTTCATAGTTAATAAAGGTGATAAAATTGCTCTTATTGGTAATGAAATTGCTGTAACTACATTATTCAAAATATTATCTGGGGAAATGGAACCAGATAACGGTGAATATAAATGGGGAATAACTATAACTAATGCGTACTTCCCAGCTGATAACTCAAAATACTTTGACGATTGCAATCTTTCTTTAGTAGATTGGCTTAGACAATATTCTGAGGAAAAATCTGAAAGCTATATCAGAGGGTTCCTAGGCAGAATGTTATTCTCTGGTGATGAAGCATTAAAAGAGGCTAATGTATTATCAGGAGGAGAAAAGGTTAGATGTATGTTGTCTAAAATGATGCTTTCCAATGCTAATGTATTGATGTTAGACCAACCTACAAATCATCTTGACCTTGAATCAATTACAGCTGTAAATAATGGTTTGAAAGATTATAACAGTAATATATTATTTGCTTCTCATGATCATCAATTTGTTCAAACTATAGCAAATAGAATCATAGATATAAAAGATGATGGTTCTATAATAGATAGAAGTATGACATTTGATGAATACTTAGAATTTTCTAATTCTAATAAGTAATAAATTAACTGTGTAAATTAAAGTTATATATAATCTATAATAAAAAGTTCAGCATTCTTATAAATTGCTGAACTTTTTACATTCTTTAAATAAACAATTTTCTATTTTAATTTAAATCACTAAGTAATTTATAATAATTATTCTATGTTAGCATATCTTCTATTACTTCAAAAACATGATCTACAATATTATTGGCATATGGCTTAATTAATTCTTCCACTGAATTAAATGTATAACTATTTCTAGTAATATTAAACATGGAAATATCATTCATAGAATCACCAACTGTATATAAGCTATCAACACCCTTATTTTCATCTTCTAAAATCATCATAATTGCATTCCCTTTTGAACAATTCTTCGGAACTATATCTACAAATAGTTGATTCCTAAAAGCTTCTATGTATTCTTTATATTCATTTAGCAATTTTTCTCTTACCAATTCAGATCTTTCTATAGATTGTGATACATTAAATACACTCATAATTTGCGAATCTGATGTGCTATTCAAAGCCTCTTCTAATGTTACCTTATTAGAAAAATGATTAAAAAAATCAGCATCTATACCTGAAACATCAACCAATTTATTTTCTATCATGCATGTATCATTTCCATCATCATAATATATTAAAGAATCTCCTATATTATAAAAGTCAGATATTATTCTATTCTGTATCTTATTTGGTATTGATTTCTTATGTATAATATTGTTTCTATTATCCATGATTACTCCTCCATTACACATAACCAAATAATCATATTCAAATGGATATTCATTTAGAATACTATTTACTCCGTTTAAACTTCTTCCTGTTGAAATTATTATCTTATTTCCAAATGCTTTTAATCTATTTAATGCTTCTAAATCCTTCTGTGCAATTTTATTATCCCTAAATAGCGTCCCATCCAAATCACTCGCTAAAAACTTCATAAGTATCCTCCTAATTCCTCCATAATTCTATTTAGTTAATAATTGCATATATTACTCCATTAAAAAATTCTATGTAGTTGCTGCTTTCGCCTAATTACTAACCGTTATCAAAATTGTTTATCTGTTTTTATTCAAAACTTGTAGCTAAATTCGCTATTCTATATGTATCCTTTTATATCTATTCCTAATCCATTTAATGTAAACTTAATGGTACTCTCTATAATATCTTCTAAGTTTATCTTCTCTATATGTATCGATTCATATATTGCAGATGAACATAGCGATCCAAAAAATTGGAATGCAATAAGTTCTACATCTCCTTTCTTAATTTCCCCACTTTCCATTGCTGTTCTTATATTGATTTCAATTTCATTTATATACCTTCGGATTTTATGACGCAATTCATTTTGCCTATCCTCAGTTCCCCACAACTGACTCATTACTATTTTAAAAAAATCTGTATACCCATATAAAAATGTTAATTGCATCCTACATATTTTTATTAATTTTTCAATAGGATCTATATTCATATTCTGAACTTCAATAACTTGATTTTGTAATATTTGCAATCCCTCCTCAACAATGAAATTAAATATTTCCTCTTTACTCTTAAAATGATAATATAGTGTCCCTTTCACAAGACCAGCATTGGCAGCTATATCATCCATAGTAGCACCTCTATATCCGGATTCAGAAAATATTTTTATTGCAGATTTAAAAATCAAGTTCTTTGTTTTGTTCATAACATTTCTCCTCATTTTTCAATAATTACTTATGCTAATATTATCAATATATTATATCATTTAGTTTACTATTAAACCACAATTCTACATATTACTATTTCTGTAAAAAGTAAAACCTTCAACCATCTAATCTTACTTTTGAATTTTTCATTATCTGTGATAAAATTAATATTAAGGTAAAAAATAAACTATGTATGTTACACATAATTTATTCGCTGTATATATTAGTTATTCTATGCTATTTACTTGCTAATCACATTTATAGATTTAACTATATATATCTAATTAAAATAAGAAATGGAGGATACTTGTCACAACTGTAACATTATAAATATTTAGGGCTATTATCTCTAAATTATTTCATAAAGTTTTGGCATTGGTATTTATGATTCAAGTATATAATAGAACTACAAAATCTTATGAAGAAGAGCTTATCGCCGGAAAGAAATATATCGAATGGACCTATGAATCACCAGTTGGTAAAACCATTACTGAACTTATTGCAAAGAAAAGATTATTTTCTAAGTTATATGGGAAGTATTGTGATACAAAACTAAGCACATCCAAAATTTCACCGTTTGTAAAGAGCTTTAATATTGATATGACTATGTCGAAGAAGAAAATTAATGAATTTAATTCTTTTAATGACTTCTTTACAAGAGAATTAAATTTTGATGCTAGACCAATAAATGCAGATAATAATATATTAATCTCTCCAGGAGATGGGAGAATAACCGCCTATGTGGATATTGACTTAGATAATATAATTCAAATTAAGGGATTAACTTATAGTTTAAAAGAGTTAATTAATGATAATACTGTGGCTAATAAATATAAAAATGGAGTATGTGTTGTATTACGCTTATGCCCTACTGATTATCATAGATTTCACTTCATAGATTCAGGTATTCCTTATGAAAGTCATTATATAAAAGGGCACTACTATTCTGTAAACCCAATAGCTTTAAAATCTGTTCCTAAGCTTTTTTGTGAAAACAAAAGAGAATGGTCTTTATTTAAATCAGATAATTTTAAAGATATACTTCATATAGAAGTTGGTGCTACATGTGTGGGTTCAATAATTCAGACTTATTCTCCTAGAGTTAGAGTAGATAAAGGTGATGAAAAAGGTTATTTTAAATTTGGAGGGTCCACGACTATATTATTTTTTGAAGAAGGGGCCATAAAAATAGATCCTGATATTATAGAACAATCTAAATTGGGCTTTGAATGTAAAGTTATTTTTGGTGAAAATATTGGTACTAAAATTTTATAAAATAAAAAAGAATGGTTAAACCATTCTTTTTTATTTTGGCAGAGCGTGAAGGAATCGAACCCTCAATGTACCGTCCGTAGCGGTAAGTTATATCCGTTTAACTAACGCTCCATATTCAATTTTTGCAACAAGTTTATCTTATCACAAGCAGTTAGAATAATCAAGTTTATAATTGATTATTCTTATAATTTTATAAATTTAATACTATTATTCAACTTAGTTCCATCTACAATTTAGAATAAGTTATCTAAAAATTAAAGTTAACTTAATAATCTTTAGATAACTATCTTATTTATGCTAACTTCTACAAGTATATATCAGAAAACTCTACTTCAAGAACTTCCACTTTACTTTTAATATTTAAACATTTATCTCTATTATTTTCATCGTCCTGTAATCTTTCTATTGGTAGCTTAATTATAAATTCACAACCAGAATTCTCTTCACTTTTCAATTCGATACTACCATTATGAGCTTGAGTTAAATATCTAACTAAATCAAGACCTATTCCACTGCCCGAGTTCTCAGACTTTTTATTTCTTGAAGATTGAACAAATCTATTAAAAATTGTATTTTGCTCTTCCTTGGGTATCCCAATCCCTTCATCCCTTACCGAAATAGTTAATTGATTTATACTTTTCCACGCATTTATATATATATTACTTCCTTTTGGCGAAAATTTTATTGCATTAGAAATCAAATTCATTATTATTCTATCTATTGCTTCTGGATCTACCGCCATTATGCACTCTTCAACATTTGTATCAAAAACTAAAGAGATATCTTTCTGCTTAGCATATTTATCTATAGAAGATATGTTCCATTCTATCAAATTAATTACATCCAAATTCTCTCTTATAATGCCATAATGATTTTTTTCTAATTTTGTTGTATCTATTAGATTATTTACAAGCTTTAATATTTTATATGAATTTCTTTTTATAACATCCATGTGATCCTGACATTTGCCATACTTCTTGATATCTTTATAATCATCCTTATAACATTGCAAAACACTTAAAATTATATTTAATGGTGATCTTAAATCATGTGAAATATTTAAAATAAAATCTTCTTGATTTTTCTTAGACTCTGATAAATTAATAAGCTTGCTAATTAATTCATCTTTCGACAACTTAACAAGGTCATTTCTATTTAATATATTTTCCCTATCAATCTGATTATCTTTCAAAATATTAACCTCAACCATTTTTAAATCCCCTTTTGTAATTTTTTTTACTTTTTTTACCATATACCCTTAATATATAATATCATATAACTTCCCAGCTAACAACCATATTAAATAAATTTGATAGGATATTTCTAATGTTAAAAGGTAATATAATTAATTCATTCAAGCTTAATAATAGAATATTTATAAATTTAAATATTATTTGAGAAGTATATATAATTATTGCTATTACTAAGTGTAGTTCCTTATTATCTCATCTTTTATGTACTTTAGTATTAATATTACATAAGTTAATGTTCCGACAATAAACATCGCATCAAAACTTATATTAGGGTTAACTGTTTCTAATATTGTTTGAATTATTAAAGGTAATGTGGCCGCATACAAGGTTAAAGAATATAAAGCTATGTACTTAACTACCATTCTTAAAAATACCGTAAAGAGCCTTGAAACAATTGCTACAATTAAAGAATTAAAGAATAGATTAAAAAGTATTATTGCAAAATATGATACCATTTGATGAACGAGAGATATTGCATCCAAGTTATACGTTTTATATTGAACAAATACACTCTTCAATCCTCCTAATAAAAGGCTAAGCAATATTGCATATGAAATTGATCTTAATATTCCTTCTTTCGCATATTTAGAAAAAACCTTTATGTCGTATATAGAAGTTATAAGCTTTATAAAAAAAATAGTTTTATTAGTCATTTTCCCCTCCAGATTAATATTCTCTACTTTCATAAGACCTATTAAGTATATTAACATATATTAAAATTAGTTTAAATGTCAAGGTTTATTATTTACTTTTATTGTCAATATTATATAAATAAAAGAGTACTTTGTAATTAAATAAAATATTAACAGAAAATATTTTATTCAAATTAACTCTAAATATATTAGTTACTTCATTAGGAGGCATTTATTTGAGAATAAATAAATTTTATTATAAAAGGTTAAAAACCAAAAAATTATCCAAAAGAATCATATATATACTCGCGCTGTTTATATTATTATCTTCTAGCTGTTTTTATGAGTTATACAATTACAATAAGTTTTTAGATAACTTCAAATCAGATTTTGATAATTATAAATTCTCTGAAGCTAATAATTTATTGATAACTAAGCAAAACTTTAACCCATTTAAATTATCTATGATTAATCATGACGTTTCCAAATATCTTAGCACTAAGATTAACACTTTGTCAGAGGAAATCCAAAGCAAGAAAATTTCTTCTGAAGATGCATTAATTCAGTTTAAGGAGATAGAACGCTATAATCTAGTAAATGATGATGAGATACATAATGCCTCAGATTCAATAGACTTAATTCAAGATTCTATTAAAAGTTATAATTCTGGTATTAATTCTTTTAATAATGGACAATATTCAGAAGCAATTTCATATTTCAAAAAGGTTTCTGCTTTAGATCTTAACTATACGGATTCACTCATATACCTAGATGCATCAAAAAACAAACTAAAAGAAAATTTGTTTGCTTACTGTGATAATTTAATCGACAATGATTACTACAGTGAAGCTATGTCTAAAATTTCAGATAATAGTGACCTTTTAGGTGATGACATTGATGCAAAAGAAAAGATGGCAGATATAAAAACAAAACAACAAGAATATTTAGATAAGAATTCAGCTATTGCTGAAGCTTCATCGCGCGCGTTAACCTCTACTATCTCCTCAAAAAATATTAATACATTAAATATAGAGAGTATGACGCCTTATCTTATAAACGTAAGCCTTCAAGATCAAAAGACCTATGTTTATAAAGGAAAAGCTGACAAATGGCAATTAGTTAAAACATTTCCTTGTTCTACAGGAATAAGTGGAGAAGACACACCTTCTGGATCATTTACTATTAAGGAAAGAGGGGATTGGTTCTTTTCAGAAGAGTATCAACAAGGAGGTAAGTATTGGACTCAAATTACTGGAGATATTTTATTCCATTCAGTTCCCTTTGCTAAAGATAAAGCTACAGTTGCGGATTACACAATGAATAAGCCTTCTTCTCATGGTTGCATTAGACTCTCTATAGATGATTCCAAATGGATTTTTACTAATATCCCTAAAGGAAGTAAGGTTATAATAAAATAAATATAAAAAAGCAAGGAAATAAACATATTGTTTATCTTCTTGCTTTTCTGATTATTTAACTAAATATGTTTATAATATCTGAATTTCCTTTTCTAAATAAAACGAATATAAGTACTTACATTTAACCTTTTTGCCTATTAGCTTAAATATTGCATCACTATAATATTCCAATTGCTTCCTATACTTCTCTTTAAATTCATCTTCATGACCTTCTATAACATAATCTGTTTTATAATCTATAAGTATAATATCTCCGTTATATTCAAAAAAACAGTCAATTATTCCTTGTAATCTTATCTTTTCATCCCTGTATCTATCATCCAGTGTTCTATCTACTTCTAAACTACTTATCTCTGTATAAAAAGGTATTTCTCTATAAATCTTTTCTCCACTACTGTTTAATTCAAGCATCCTTTTGCCTAAATCAGACTTAAAGAAATTTAATATTTTAGTAGGATTAATTACCTTTAATTCTTCACTAAGTAAAAGCTCCTTTTCAAATAATTCGTGCAGCTGTTCCTTAATTTCTTCTACGGATGATACTCTATTAAAATCTATTTTTTTCATTACAAAATGAACCGCAGTACCTTTTTCTGAAGGAGTAAGACCTTTCTTTTCTTGAAGAAACTTGGGTACAACCTTTACTTTTTCCCTGTATAATTGTTCAGTATCATAATCTTCTTCTGCATGCCTTCTTTTTAAATCCGAAACAGAAATATTACTTTTAATTGTTGTTGAGGCTTTCAATGGGTATTTATATGATAATATTCTATCTACTTCTTCACTTAGAAGATTATCCAATGATTTATTATTTATTATTGTTAATTCATATTTTTCTTCTTGTTCTGACTCTTCTGTCCTTGTTTTATCAATCAAGTCACTTTTATTCCAAAAATTTATTTTCCATCTAGAATCATCATTCTTTAATATTAGATTTTCAATTCCAAAACCTTCCGAAAAAATTCTTCCATCTCTATGTTGACATAGTGACATACAAATCCAATCTAAATATGACTTTCCTTTTAAAACTTCTGAAGGCGATATGCGATCATATTCTAAAGATGCTGATGCTAGCCATTTCTCAGCTGATCTTTCAATATTTCCTACTGTTCCAGTCATTATTAACTTTTCCTTTGCTCTCGTACATGCTACATATAGTATTCTCATTTCCTCTGATAATGTTTCAAATTTCATTTTTTTCTTTATTGATTCCTTAGCTAAAGTTCCTGTACTAAATCTTTTCCCTATATCTATAAAGTCTGGTCCAAGCCCTAATTCGTCATGATATAATATGCTTTTATTTAAATCCATAAGGTTGAAATTCTTTCCCAATCCGCATAAGAATACCACTGGAAACTCCAATCCCTTGCTTTTATGGATGCTCATAATTCTTACTACATCTTCATTTTCACCTAACACTTGCGCACTTCCCATATCTCCTGAAGACTTTATAAGCTTATTTATAAAATTTATAAAATTAAATAATCCCTTAAAACTCGTTTTCTCAAATTGTCTTGCTCTTTGAAAAAGTATTTTTAAGTTTGCTTGTCTAAGTGCTCCATTAGGCATAGCTCCAACATATCCATAATAAGAAGTATCCATATATAAGTACCATATAAATTCATCAATTGCCATATAAATTGATTTTTTTCTCCACTTATCGATAGAATTAATAAAATACTTACATTTACCTACTAAAGCATCAGAATAAAACTCATCAATTGAGTTATAATCTTCTTGGCTTATATATTTTATATTTTCATAAAAATAATTATCTTTATTTATAAGTCTAACATCACTTATCTCCTCTGATGAAAATCCCATAATTGGAGATCTCATTATCGATATTACTGGAACGTCCTGCATTGGATTATCAATAACCTTCAAAAGGGAAATCATTGTTCTAATCTCAATTGATTCAAAATAACCAGATCCTGTATCTGCATACACCGGAATTCCTTCTGCACTTAACTCATCCAATAATGACTCTGACCAGTTTTTAGTTGCTCTAAGAAGAATAACGATATCTTTATATCTTAATGGTCTATATTCGCCAGATTCCTTATCTAAAACTTTAAATGTCTCGTCGTCTTCGCTCTTTGACATTAGTTCCTTAATTCTTTTCGCAACAATTCTTCCTTCTAAAGTAACATTATTTATTTCTTCCTGATCTTCATTATTTTCCTCAACCATTTCATTGTAGCTTTTATCAATTATGTTAATTTCAATAGGACCTCCAACAATTGTATCTTTGAAGTTATTTTCCTTAAAATCTGCACCTAAGTTCAAAGCTTCTTTGTCTGTATATTCTAATTCTCCAACAACTTCAGACATTACCTCTTTAAAAATATAGTTTACTCCATCTAATATTTCTCTTCTGCTTCTAAAATTCTTATATAATTGAATCTTTTTATTCATCCCATTACTTGAATCATATGTATTATATTTTTCAATGAATAATTCAGGTTTTGCCTGTCTAAATCTGTATATACTTTGCTTAACATCTCCAACCATAAATACATTCGGACTATTATCTTTTTTTCTAGATACTAAATTTATTATTGTTTCTTGAACATTATTTGAATCTTGATACTCATCAACAAGTACCTCATCAAAATATTCTTTAAAATTCATTGCAATACTTGATGGAATCATATTATTATCTTCATCATAATCACTTAATATCTTTAGACACAAATGTTCCAAATCATTAAAGTCTAATATATTTCTTTCCCTTTTTCGTTTACTAAACCTCTCACTAAATTCTAAAACTAGTTCTATCAATCTTTTTATATACAGGTATGATCCTTGAATATTCCTTAACATTTGTTGAGGATTCGCTGAAAATGCATTATTTAATAATTCAGATATTCCTTTTTTAACATCATCTCTAATTTTCTTTACAATATTCTGAGATAGCTCATCTGAAACTTTATCTTTCTTTATAGATTTTAATCTACTGAATTCTATTGATGATAATGTATTAAACATTGATTCGAGTCCTTTATCAGTAGACTCATAAGCAGATTTTATACCACTTAACTCCATTACCAAGTTATCCATATAAGGCTCCAATCCATCAGTTTTGTTTGTAACCTCAATAGCCTTTTCTAACATTTTAACATATCCATCTAACTCAATCTTTACACTTTGAGACAAAATTTTTACCCAATTAGTTCTATTCAACTCATCTAATTGCTTAACATTAAAAGCCTCTGCGCTATTAACGAGCCATTTTTCAGGCCATGGACCAGACATTATAAAGCTATACAGATCTAACACTAAGTTTTTCAAATTATTATCATTTTTATAGCTACTAAATATTTCAACTAAATTAGTAAATTCAGTATCCTCTTCCTCGTATTTATCTTCGAAAAGTTCTTCAATAACTTCCGATTTAATTAGTATACCTTCAGTCTGGTCCCCTATTCTAAACGATGGATCTAAATCAATCCTATGGTAATTATTTTTAATTACGTCCAGGCAAAATGAATGCATTGTGGTTATATTAGCCCTATTCAACAGTGTTAATTGCTTCTGAAGATTTTTGGAATTAGGATTATTCTCTAATTCTTTTGATATTGCATCTGCTATCCTTTCCCTCATCTCAGCAGCTGCTGCATTAGTAAATGTTACAACTAATAATTTATCTATATCAACTGGATTATCTTCATTAGTAATTATTCTTATAATCCTCTCTACTAAAACAGCAGTCTTACCTGAACCTGCTGCCGCTGCAACTAGTAGATTACAATTTCTCGTTTCGATTGCACTTAATTGTTCATCAGTCCACTTTGTATTACCCATATATAAATCTCTCCTGTACTAATTAAAATCACTTTAACTATAAGAAAATATAATTAATTTTAATAAAAAATATACTAGGTACTATATTTCCTCATTTTCAACTTTAATTAATTTATTAGAATTATCAATTTCCTTTTTTATACTACTCCATATATCATTTGTAGATTTGTTTATTATAATTTTGTATTTATTATCTTTTATCTCTGTATCAAATTGGCATATTGATGAGAAATCACAATATTCACAATGGGCAATATTAGAATTCTTAGTCGGCTGAATTTTAATATCTCCACTTAGCATTTCTTCACATATTTCAATCATCTTTTTATTTACATATTCTCTAAGTATTTTAAACTCCTCTTCTGTTACTACATCACTGTTTGCTTTAAAGCTTCCATCAGCCTTAAATGAAGCTGGTATAACCAATGAATAGCCTTCTATATCTTTATCCATAGCTTTTACAACTCTTGCATCCTTTAAGATTAATCCCTTCATCTTTAAAGCACTTAGTACTTCCTTTTCTACTTCCTCATCTGTCATTTCCTTTTTACTTTTAATTATAGGATCATCTATTTTAAAGTATAGTATTGCTCCTGGTTTTACTTGTTTATCAAGTATATATTTCGAATTCTTTATAAGTGCATCTAAATATACTAATAACTGAATTTGTAATCCATAATAAAGTTCATTTAAATCAAACTTTTTAGCTCCAGTTTTATAGTCTATAATTCTTATATAAGTCTCACCATCTAAATCTAATTTATCTATTCTATCAATTCTTCCTTGAAGATATACCTTTTCGTTGTTATCTAAATCCAACGTTATAGCTTCTCCAGAATTATAGCTTCCAAAATCAAATTCCGTTTTAAATACTTCAAATTCCCCTTTTCCTATTTGACTTGCAATAACTGAAACAGATTTGGATATTACTCTCTTAAATCTTTGGGCTAAATATTTAAATTTCTTGGTGCTATTTAATATAGAATTACTTTCCTCCATTAGCTTTTTATCAATAAGATTAGATACCATCTCCTTGCACTTTTCATTACTTAAATCAGACCATAGTATTCCATCTTCTTTAACTTTATTAGTAAATGAATCAAGCATTTCGTGCACAAAGGATCCTAAGTCTGGCGGCGTAAATTCATACACCTTTCTATTCTTAGCCTTTAATCCATATTGAACAAAATAAGAAAAAGGACATTCTGCATATTTTTCTAATCGTGAAACACTAAATACTAACTTTTCTAAATCATTCTGATAAAGCTTTCTAAGTTTGTTTTTAGAAACCTTATCTCCAATATTTGAGTAAGTAAGACCTTTAAATATATTTTTAACTTTATCTTTAAATTCATCATTGTTTTTAAACCATTCATATACTTCAGGCCAGTAAGGCTCTACACATTCTTTATCAAAATCTCTCCGCATAGAAATTATAAGTTCATTAAATGTTGGAATTGGCGCAACAATTTTGCTAAGTCTATTTTTTTGATTTCCTAAATTGTAAATTGCACTTTCCTCAACTAAATTAGGAAATATCTTTTTCATTCTAGATATTGCTATAGATGGCCTTAATGATTTGCCTTCAAAATCAGCCATTGGATATGAAAGCATTAAATACTCACTACTAATTGTTAATGCTATATATAGTAAATATTGCTCTTCAAAAACTTTATTTCTAGTTGTTGATGATAAACTTATTCCTACTTCACCTAATGTTGTTCTATCTCTATCAGATAGCAACCCCTCCTCTTTCTTAGAAGCTGGAAGAATCCCATCATTAATTCCTACTATGTAAAGAACTTTCACCTCTCTGCCTTTTATTCTTGCTATATCACCAATATTAACTTGATCTAATGCTACAGGTATGATTCCTATTTCTTCATTTGCAAAACCAGAATTTAATATTCTAAAAAGTTCTGAATATTCTAATCTCTCCTCACCAATAACATCAACCGCTTGATCTAAAATATCTACAACTATACTTTCAACTTGACTATATTCTTTAACCTTATCTTCTAATCCTAATTTCTCAAAATTTTCAATCCACTCATTAATTCTGTCAAAAGCCTTAACATCAACTAGGAACTCATAAATGGCTGAACATATATCTTTAACTTTATGTTTTCCATTTATTTTATTATGAAAAATCATTAAAGGACGCCTTACCTCTTCCATAACTTCAGATATTAAAACTTTATCATCTGTCAATTCACTATTTCCGTTAAACCACTTCTCATTTACTATTTCCTCTGAAGTCCATTTATACCCCTTTACTCCATACTCTAATATGAAATTCTCTAGTCTATCTATATATGTATTATCTATGCCGGTTAAACCACTCTTTAGATATTTAAATACACTCTCATAAGACCAATTCTTAAGTAAAATTTCAAAAGCTGAGCTTATAAGCACAATTAACGGATTACTTAGTAATTGAATCTTTTTATCTAAAAAATATGGAATATTATAATCTTTAAATATTACTGATATTAATTTTTCATAATCATCTATATTTCTACAAACTACGGATATATCCCTAAACCTATAACCTTTTTCCCTCACCAAACTTGTAATGCCTTTTGACACTTTTTCTATCTCGTCATAAATATTACTTGCTTTGTAAAGCGTTATCCTCTCACAGTCCTTATCATATTCATTAAATGGGTAAGAAAAAAAATATTTTTCTACATGATCAAGCTCCAGATTATCTTTAAACCTATAGGGAATTGTACTATTTAAGTTGACTGGCTTATCATAGGCTATATTGTTTTCTTTCATTATCTTTAATATTTTATTTTCAGTGCTCTTTATGATATTGAATACATCGGTTATATCTTCAGATCTGTTATTTAGAGATTTGTTATCAATACAAAAAGTTATATTAACTCTTCTGCATCTTTTGGCTAATATCTTTATAATATCCAGCTGTTGAGGCGTAAAGCTAGTAAATTCATCTATCCATACTTCAGAATCTGCATACGCGCTACTTTCTAATAACTTTTTATTTAATAATGTTAATTGATCATCTCCGTCAATATAATTTTCATGCATTTTTAAGTCAAATGCTTCATAAATTATCATCAATTCTTTAATCTTTTGATATAATTCAGTATCATTTATTTTCTCATCTATTGCTCTTACGCTATCAATGCTAATATTATATTTTTTAAATTCTGAAATCACTTCTGATATAATTTCATTAAATCCTTGTTCTCTGGACATTCTCTTAAAATAATCCAAAAACTCAATATTTTCATTTATAACTCTGTGAATTAGCATATTCCTTCCAGATTCCTTAATAATCTCTTTAATCCGTCCACCATATTCTTCAAAAATATTATGAGCCATTTTCTTAAAACTTAGTACTTCTGTTCTAAAAAAAGCTTGCTCACCAATGTTATGCAATATTCTATTTTCAGTCGTAAACATATATTGCTCAGGAACTAATAGAATTAATTTATTCGAATCTAATTTTGCATTAATGTTATCCTTTATCTCATTAATACAAAATTTACTCTTGCCTGTTCCAGATCTCCCGTAAACAAATCTTATACTCATATGTATTTTCCATCCTCACATTTTAAATACGAATTATATCTTTCTCTAATTATCCCCATAATTATAATATCTATAGATTCTCCATCTACATAAATAAAATTTCTTTTAATACTCTCTTCTATAAAACCACACTTTTTATAGCAACTTATAGCTCTTATATTATGGCTAGCAACATATAATTCTACTTTCCTAGCATTCAGCTTTTTAAATAAATACCTTAGAAGCGTTCTTATGGAGTCTAACCCATATCTTCTTCCCCAATACTCACTTCCTATCGTTATTCCAATAGAATATATTCTACTATAATATTCTCTTTCCTTATATGTTATGAAACCAATTAAAGCATTTTCTTCATTCACTATACTTAAGGCTTTTCTTAAACTTACCTTGCTATCTATATTATCAACTATTATATTATACTTTTTAACCTTCTTTTCATTATGTAGCTTGAATAATATACTTATATCTTCCTTTTCTAATAATCTTAAATGTATTTTACTACCACTGAGCATAATTCACCTTCTTATAAGAATAATTAATTTATTTTATAAGCATATATATTAATTATAATATTTTTAATTTATTTACTCCACCAAATTAATTAAAAACAAAAAAAACATCTAACAAATTGTTAGATGTTTGGCGGAGGATCCGGGATTTGAACCCGGGCGCCAGTTACCCGACCTACGCCCTTAGCAGGGGCGCCTCTTCAGCCACTTGAGTAATCCTCCATGTGCCTTCTATTTTAATGGCGGAAAGATAGGGATTCGAACCCTAGGTACGCTCACACGCACGCCGGTTTTCAAGACCGGTGCCTTAAACCAACTCGACCATCTTTCCACGTCTCACGACAAATATGATTATATCAACTAATTTTGTTTATGTCAATACATTTATTACAATAATTTTAAAATATATATTATGTAGAGTTTGACTCATCAAAACTTAAATTAAACTATAAGTCACGTCAGATAAGATAATTTAGCATAATAAGTTATGCTTATTTGGAATTTATTTTATATATAAATATTTATATAATAAGAATACGTATTTTAACAAAATTAATATAATTACATAAAAAAACACTGGAAAAAACCCGGGCGCCAGTTACCCGACCTACGCCCTTAGCAGGGGCGCCTCTTCAGCCACTTGAGTAATCCTCCATGTGCCTTCTATTTTAATGGCGGAAAGATAGGGATTCGAACCCTAGGTACGCTCACACGCACGCCGGTTTTCAAGACCGGTGCCTTAAACCAACTCGACCATCTTTCCACGTCTTACGACAAGTATGATTATATCAGCTATTTATATTTATGTCAACTACTTTAATATAAATTTTTATATTAAAATCAAATTATTATATAAAATATATATTTAAAATCCTCAAAGTTCATATCTTATTTATACCTTGTTGCTGACAGTAATCTAATCACTTATATGATTATAATATCGCAGTACGCTCACATTGATTAATAATAGACTTATATATATTAACCTAATAAATTAATATTTTATCTATTAAAATATTAATTTATTTTTCTTGTGCATATTATATCTACACCAGTATTAAGTATATTCTTACATATAATGTCCCCAATATTTGTAGGTGTACTTACATAAATTCTACTAAGAACTTTTGAAAATTCCCTCCATAAATATTTCTCTATACTTTTATTGCTTTTTACTGATACAACTTTATAATTGATATCACCTTTAACTCTAACTAAACTCGTAAAAACATCTTTTTTAGGCATTACTAATTACTCCAATCTAAATTTCATTAAATTCTTTAATTCTTCCCACTAAAATTTGTGAATCCATGGAATCATCTACTATATTTAAAACGCTTTTATTCATCTCTCTAGCTAATATCTTTATTATCTTTATATTACAACTCGAACCATTACAATTTCCAAGACCTATTCCTGTGCGCCTTTTTACACCCTCCACTGTCCTTGCACCTAAAGGCCTTCTTATTGAATCAATTATTTCTCCCTCTGAAATATTATTACAATTACAAATAATATTACCGTAACGCTTATCAAGAGAGATTATTCTATTTATCTGATCCTTAGTCATCTCTCTAAATATATATGTCTCTCTTTTCCTATCGATATAATCCTTTTTTTTCGTAACATTCATGCTTATCTTAACTTTGTTTTCAATATCCTGAGCAATAGCTGGTGCAATTGATATTTTAGCATAATGATTTCCTATAATCTTTATATAACCTTCTTCTAAATTACTATCATCTATTAACATGTCATTTTCACTATATACTTCTGTAAATATATTAACTATTGACTCCCTTTTTATATTTTTCAATATATTTTCTGGTAATTCTAATTTACTACTTAAATTATTGTTAAATTTAACGCCAATTAAATTTTCATTTTCAGATATTGGAACTGTTATCATTGAATTCCCATCCTCTATATCTTCAATAACAATTTTATTCAAGTTATCATTTATGCTTTTCCTAACTATTATACACTTCATTTTTTTATTTTTCATTTCGCTTGCCACAGTGTTACACATATCATTAAATGATTCATTTGGTATTGTATTAATAACAAGCTTACAAGTGAATTTATTTTTATTTGTAGTTACCCTAAATCCCTTAGAGATAGTTTTAATATCTATAACTTCTTCTTCTAATCTAAAATTAACTCCATTATCTACAGCTATCTCCGCATATGAGACAGCTAAATTATATGGAGATATTATTGCAGTATTCTCAGAATAAATAGCTTTATTTGCCTTTATATTTAATCTTGGCTCCATATTATAAAGCTCATCATTCTCTATTATGCGTACTCCATCTATTCCATGTTCCTTAGAATTACTATACATATTATCTAAGGCTCCACTACTTTCATCTAAAAAGAACCTTAATGAACCGATCTTATTATATCTAACATTAAACTTTTTACAGTGTTTCCTTATTATATTTATACCTCTCTTCTCCAAAAGAGCCATCTGACTACTATATGATTCTGAACCATCATAAACAACAGCTGTATTAGCAAATGAAATATCATTTGCTACATCATATCCTTTTTCAATTAAAGCTATATTTATATTATATTTTGAAAGTTCATAGGCAACTGCACATCCAATTATTCCACCGCCCAAAATTAAAACATCATAATCCATTACTAGTCCTCCAAATCTGAAACTATAAAATTATTTTTTTTCAATTCTAATATAATTAAGTCAATATCATCTTGAGTTTCAGCTGCTATTGTATGAAGATGAACTCCATTAGTTAATGCAGATAGTAACTTTGCTTTTTGTTCTTCATATCTCTCAATAAATTTATTTAATTCATTATAATTCTTAATCATGAGCATTCCTTTTATTTCTCCGTACAATGGATGTTCAACTACTACATCTTCAATCATTCCACCATATTTGATTACTATACTCAATTCATCAAACATTTCATCTTCAGTATGAGTTACTGCAATAATTGCTTTGGCTTTATCACTATTTGCATTAATTATGTATCCATCTGGAGTTGCTATTATACTTTTGCCTTTAGCTCTAAGAATTGCTATATCCTTCACTATAACCTGTCTAGTTACAGAGTATCTATTTGCTATAAGGCTACCTTTCAATGGCTCATTACTTTCCATAAGTAACTTAATTATAGCTTCTCTTCTCTCAATAGAATTCATATTTCCCTCCCATTTTAATTGCAATTATCAGATATACTTAATATCTTTAAATATATATTTGTTGTACCAATGCTACTTTCATTATGATGATACTTAATTGAATTTATTATATCAAAGTATTCGTCAGTATTAATACTCTCAAGCAACTTTGCTCCAATTTCAGGGTGATTATAATAACTTATTACTTTCTTATTCTTATTATACTTCAAAAATTTTCCGCAAGTAATACTATTTATAATAACAATGATCCCCTTATAAAATATATTTAATTTAGCTTCTGATTTTCCTATATCATGTAATAGTGCACATTTAGACATTTTGTTTTTATCAACATCAACTATATTATTATCTTCTATGTATTTTATTGCTGTTTTATATACTCTTATTGAATGTTGCCGCTCTGATTTAGTAAGTTTCATAAATAAATTCAACTCAGAAGCACTAAGATATATTTTTAGTAGTTCTAAATCTTCTTTAATAAATATAGATTCTATCGCCCAATAAAATTGTCTTATTCTATATAAAAACATATTTATCTCCTAAATATCTATTCATCCTAAACATAATTAAATAATTGTATAATAAAAAAAGCTATGAATTACTTCATAACTTTTTAATGGTGGAGATAAAGAGATTCGAACTCTTGACCCCCTGCGTGCAAGGCAGGTGCTCTCCCAACTGAGCTATACCCCCATGGTGGACCTTCAGGGACTCGAACCCTAGACCTACCGGTTATGAGCCGGTTGCTCTAACCAACTGAGCTAAAGATCC